>CAWEKK010000018.1:0-162909 GCA_963809645.1 uncultured Gammaproteobacteria bacterium | reverse complement strand
TCTCCCTAGTGCATTACTTGTACTTTTCTTTTTCCCATCTGGAACAATCTGAAAAAATACGCGACCGTCTATCGTGCGCTGGAAGGCATTAATGCCGTTGTGGTTGGTATTATGATCGCCAGCACTTTTTATATGATGAAGGATTTTATAACCAGTACAAATGCTATTTTGGTACTTGATTTTGGCGTTGGTATTTTGACTTTTATTCTTCTTCAATACACACGCCTCCCATCTCCGGTTATCGTGGGAATCTGTTTATTAATGGGTGTGTTGATTTAGTTGGCAGTTGGCAGTTGATAGTTGGCGGTTGGTAGTTGGCGGTTGCGTACATTTTCCAATTTTTCAAATTTCCAAATTCTCAAATTAATTACGCTAACCCGGCTCTCGCTTAAAAAACCGCATTTCGTAAGTGATTCCAAAACCTTAGCACTAACTTTACGCACTCATTTTCTGTTCTTTATACCGGTTTTTGTTTGAACAAACATCAAATACATATTGGCCTCGTAGGGAATCCAAACAGCGGAAAAAGTTCTCTATTTAACGCACTGACCGGCCTCCATCAGAAAGTTGGAAATTTTCCGGGCGTTACTATTGATAAAAAAACCGGTGCAAGCGATCTCGGTGGCGGACTCCTGGCGAATATTGTAAATATCTTGCCGGAACCTATAGCCTGTATCCAAAAAGATCGGATGAATGGGTGACTTACAAAGTTTTACTGAATCAGGATGAGGATGTTAAAGTGGACATGGTTATCCTGCTCGTAGACGCGAGTAACCTGCGCAGAAATCTCCTGTTCTGTTCACAAATTATCGATCTTAAAATACCTGTTGTTATTGCGTTGACGATGATGGATCTCGCAGGAAAAAAAGGTATTGAAATTGACGTTCCCGGATTGGAGAGGGAACTGGGTGTTCCTGTTGTACCGGTAAACCCGAGGAAGAATAAGGGGATGTTGCAATTGAAAAGAATTTTATCCCAGCGCGCTTTACATCTGAACCAGGTACCCGTCCGTGATTTTATTCCAAACCGCGCATTGGCTGATGATGCCGTTGTGCAGTTGCGACAAATCTATCCGGAAATCAGCGACTATACAGCGCTGCATTACCTGATCAACCATGAGTCTTTTAAATTTAAAAATGATATTCATCAGCGGATAGAAAGTATCGAAGAGGCAAATCAGTTCAACCATACACGCGTCCAGGCTGAAGAAATTCTACAGCGTTATGTCCGGATCAAACAGGTCATGCAGTTAACCGTTTCGGAACCTGACCCTCTGCAAAAAACTCTTTTCACTGAAAGACTGGATAATATTTTGCTGGATCGTGTCTGGGGATATGTTATACTCATCACGGTTCTGTTTTTACTTTTTCAAAGTGTATTCTGGCTGGCACAGTTTCCAATGGATGGGCTCGACTGGGCATTTACAAAAATGAGTTATTGGGTTTCTGCACAATTACCCGACGGCTGGTTTAGGGATTTGATGGTGAATGGATTACTTGCCGGACTCAGCGGAATACTGGTTTTCATTCCGCAGATCATGATCCTTTTCGGGCTGATCACCGTCCTTGAAGATACCGGGTACATGGCCCGAATCAGTTTCCTAACCGACAAGCTCATGCGTAATGCCGGACTAAACGGGCGTTCCGTTATGCCGATAATCAGTGGGATGGCCTGCGCCGTACCGGCGATTACGAGCAGAAGAAATTCAAAACCGAAAAGAAAGACTGATGACCATACTGGTAACCCCGCTGATGAGCTGCACCGCCCGATTGCCCGTATATACCATATTAATAGCGTTCGTCATTCCCAACACTACAGTCCTTCGGCATTTTCAACCTTCAGGGACTAGTGATCATGGGTTTATACCTGCTGGGCGTTGTTGCGGCGCTTATCGTTTCTTATGTTGCGAAAAAATTTATTCATTCAACGGAGAAAAGCTTTTTTATTCTGGAACTGCCCATTTACCGGGCTCCACGTTGGAAAAATGTGGCCATTACCATGGTCAGTAAGGCCAGAATATTTGTCCGGGACGCGGGTAAAGTCATTATTGTCATCAGCATGATCCTGTGGGGATTAAGCAGTTACGGTCCCAAAGGCCGAATGCATGCAGTCGCTGTACAATATGAACACGCACCTGCTTCCTCCATGAAGGCAAAAAATGCGGCTCTTCTCGAAAATTCCTACGCGGGCATTTTGGGGAGAACCATTGAGCCAGTCATCAAACCTTTGGGATACGATTGGAAGATCGGCATTGCTTTGATTACATCATTTGCTGCGAGAGAAGTATTTATAGGAACCATGGCGACTTTGTACAGCGTCGAAGGAGGAAAAAACGCAATACCCAGACCCTGCGGGAAAGAATGGCCTCTGCAAGAACCGACGACGGGAACAAAGTGTATACCCTCGCCACTGGTGTATCTCTGATGATCTTTTATGCTTTTGCCATGCAATGCATGAGTACGCTCGCTGTGGTTAAACGGGAAACCCGAGGATGGAAATGGCCGGTCATCCAGTTGATCTACATGACGGGTCTGGCTTACCTGATGAGTTTTTTCGCATTTCAACTGCTGAAATAGATCCTACAGTGTCTGAAAAGAAACAGACATAAAAGACTAAGCTTAATATTTAGCGGGTGATCGCTGTTCCTGCAACGTCGGTTTTCTGACCCTTCTTAGAAATAGTGTTTTTTTAATTACGTAATCGAATGATTACCATAGATAAGCATATTGCGCTTGTGTTGGGAGAATTCAAAAAATGATATAGCTTTGCATTGCCGAAAAAAAATAAGGTCGGCTGTCAGAAACAGCTGACCTCTAACGATTGCTTGCCATATGAAAAAAGGTGATAATATCTTTTTCGGCTTCGAATTTCTCCGACCTTTAGTTCGAATGAGTGCTCTAACGATTGCCTGCTATACCGATTGCTGCCATATTTTTCTCATTCGCTGAATCAAAGGTACTATCCGTGTCCGCGCCTCACTAAACAACATTTGGTCGGATCTATTATGTCAAAATGATATTTAAAGTCTGCAACCATTGCAGGAGCAGCGTTTCAGGATAATTTTCCACTATGGCCAACCGGTTTTCAGATACCTTATTCCAACTCATACACTCTCTCGAAAAGTCCGAAAAACGGCATTTCAAGCTTTATATCAAAAGAAGTTCGACAAAGGAAGACCTCAAGATCGTCCAACTATTCGACGCGCTCGACAAGCTCAACGATTATGACGAAAAAAGCCTCCTGAAAAAGCTTCCCTTCGCGAAATCACAGCTCTCGAATCTGAAAACCCATCTATACAAACAACTGCTCGCCAGCCTTCGTCTTCTGAAAACAACGGAGAACACAGATTTGCAGTTGAGCGAGCATATGGACAATGCCCGTCTTCTTTATAACAAAGGATTAAAACATCAGAGTTTAAAAATTCTTGAACGCGCAAAAGAAATTGCGCGGGCAAATAACAAACTGAATTTTCTTGCACAGTTAATTTCACTGGAGAAAAAAATAGAAACGCTTCACATCACAAGAACTTCTCTGAGAAAACCGAGAATTTAACACGCGAAGCCAGAGAGATCAGTGATCATATCGATCGCGTGACACGTTTATCTAACCTTGCACTGCTGCTATACAGATGGTATGTGGAAAATGGTCACGCACGAAATGATGCTGACGCTAAAAGATTGAGAGAGTTTTTCAAACAGAATTCATCCAGTTGTTCCTTTTCGCGTTGTTTTAACTCCTCGCGAATGAACACCGCACCCTCAGGGAAGGCGAGATCGGTAAGTCCGCCTGCGCGCTGCAACACCGACGAAAGCGTTTCGCCGTGGTGTATCGGATATCGGCCGGGATATTGCACTTCCCCGTTCGCACAATACTTCCGGGCACCTCCCACTGCGGCGTCTTCTTGATGACCAAGATATCGTATGGCTTGAGCTCCAGATCGGCGCCGACTCACCGCGCCGAATCGCTGCAAGATTCACGTCCAGAAGCGCGGTCTGCCGTTCCTGGCCATTCAACCACCTCATAACGGGTCAGTTCGGCCTCTCCGGTATATGCCGCGTCGTCGAGACTGCCTCCCGCGCGAATCAAGTCGCTGACGTGCATGGAGGGTTCCAGGGGGTAGGGGCCCGACACCCTGACCTCGCCACCAATAGCACCACGTGCGCAGGCGTAGTGGCCGATGCCTGCAACTTCAGATCATCAATGATCGGAGCCACGGTTCGCGAGCGATTCGAGGTTAGGTCGAATACAATGATCTCTCGCGCGGCCGCAACTCCGGATCAGCGGCCGATCCGCGCGCACTGAGAGCCCGCTCAAGATCGGCAGATATCGCTTCGATCTTTTCCTCCGGCGGAATTTCACGACGAATGCAAACGTAATGTCGATCCGCGTTCGGACGCAATTCGTCAAAGCTGCCTAATATATCGGTGAGCCTCAATCCCGCCCGATATTGAAAAGCGCCCGGCCGGAACACATCACCGGACAACTCCACGGAATTTTCGAGCGTCGGACGAATGGCCGGGACACGCAACTTGTCGCCGTTCATGATCTCGGTATTGCGGCCGGCACTCGAATCCAAATCGACGTTGCGCATATCTCGCAACCTTGACGCTTCGATGCGCTCCAATTGCGCGAGTCCCGCATCCGCGTCCGGCAAAAGCCCATCAGCGAGCTCGACAAGCTGCTCAGCCGTTTTTTCCTTCTTTACCTCGTAGATCGCCGGTCGTCGAACCGCGCCGTAGACCGTCTGCGTCGCGCCGATGGGAGGAATAAAAATCACGTCGCCGGGTTTTAGCTGTCGATCGCCGCTGGTATTTCCGTGCAGCAACAGATCGTAAAGATCGAGCACGGAAACCAACTGGCCGTTGCGCTTCAACTCAATGTCGCGCAGCGAACCGATCATCTTCACGCCGCCGCTGACGAACAACGCATTGGTCATCGTTGAGAGCCCGCTGACCGTGTAGGAGCCGGGCTTTTCGGCCTCGCCCAGCACAAACACTCGAATTGAGCGCAGATCGCCCATGGTCACGCTGACTTGCGTGCCAATCAGCTGTTGCGCCACGCGATGTTCCAGGGCGGCACGCGCCGCGTCGAAACCCATGCCGCTGACCGAAATCGGGCCGAGCTTCGGAAAGTTGATCCGGCCGTCGCGATTCACCGTCAATGTGTAGGACGCGGTTTCATTTCCATACAGCTGAATATTGAACGTATCTCCGGGCCCTACGACGTAGTCGATCGGCACCTGAATATCCTTGACCGGCGCAAATGTACTGGGTTCACCCTGGAATAGGTCGTAGCCAAAGGGCTTGGCGCCTTCATCATCCAGCGGCTCGAGACGCAGCAACGTCAATTTGACGATGAAGTCGTGCAAATCAGGATCGGCACTCAAGCGCCTGGTGGCTTCATCGGCGGTCAGGCCGGCCAAGAGGTATGGAGGGCAGCCCGGGAATCTCCAGCACGCCGAAGCGATTAAGCTTGTACGGATTGCCTTTGAGGATTCGATCTCTGATGTTCGCCGACCGATCTGCCTCCTCCAGCGTTTTCGTTCGCGGCTCGATGCGGAGGCGTCCAAAATCGCTCGTCGGTATTGTTCTTGTTGTCTTCCTTAGAGCGGAATCAGCGCTGTTAATGCCTGCGGCTGAGTTGGCAGGCGACGGCTGATCCCGAAGGCCGGCGTGCCGGTTGCTGTGAACAATAACGTTGCCATCCTTGTCGAGCTCAACCGGAGTCAAATCGATCAAACAGTATCGTCCGCACGCAATTCCGGATCCTCGTCCGACTTGCGCAACGTGTGCCCATCCTTTGTCTTATCGTTATTGACTCCCCGTTCCCGCGCGCCGCCCGTGCGATCGTTTTTCTTCTGCACGTCTCGGGCGATTCCAATTGCGAGTCGCTTTTTGCGTCCCATCACCCTTGCCCAGCACACTTTGCAAAAGCGCGTCCTGCTGCTCCGGGGTCAGGTTCTTGAGGATGTTCAATTGGTCTGGGCTGGGAGTGGGGGTCTGCGCCGCGACGACCGCCCCGATCAATATCAATGCGATCACGGCGCCAAGAGACTTGGTCAGCCTCCTGCAAGCCGCGAAAAACACAACTCTCATTTCTTGAAAAACCCTTTGGAACTTATGATTTCAGGCCAACCACCACTGTCGCGAAATTGTATACTAAAGCGTCATCCTGCGATCCTATGGTTGCGTCGGGGCCCGGCGACTCCGTGCCTCGGTTGTGGCGGTTTGTCAGCGATCGTAGTTCTTGCGCAGCCAAGCCGCGTAGTCCCGGCCCAATAAATCCTGCCACCACTTTACTTCGCGCAGGTACCAATCCACCGTGGACCTAAGTCCGCTTTCAAGGTTCCGCGCCGGTGCATAGCCCAAGTCCCGCGCCGCCTTCGAATAATCGATGGCGTAGCGACGGTCGTGACCCGGGCGGTCGCGCACATGGGCGATCAATCCCAGCGCGCCTTTCCCATTGAAGGTCGGCGAGGCCGGAAACACAGCTCGATACTCCGGATGCGCATTCAGCCTTGCGTCGAGCAGCTCGCACAAGCGTACGAACGACGTGAATATTGGTCGTCTCGCTATTGCCGCCTATGTTGTACACCGCGCCGGGCTTGCCCTTGGTCAGGGCCAGCTGTGATCGCCGCACAATGATCCTCGACATGAAGCCAATCGCGAATCTGCAGCCCATCGCCGTAGACCGGTAACGGCTTGCCCTGCAAGATGTTGACGATGGTCAGCGGAATTAATTTCTCCGGAAAATGGTAGGGACCATAGTTGTTGGAGCAATTGGTGACCGTGGTCTTGAGCCCGTAGGTCTCATGATAGGCGCGCACCAAATGATCGGAGGCGGCCTTGCTGGCCGAGTACGGCGAATTGGGCTGGTAGGGGCTGTCCTCGTGAAATGGCGCGTCATCGGGGCCTAATGAGCCGTAAACCTCGTCGGTGGAGACGTGATGGAAGCGGTGCTCAGGCACGATCTTTTGATCAATCCATAGGGCCTTGGCTGCCTTGAGCAGCGAATGCGTCCCGATCACGTTGGTGCGAATGAAATCGTCGGGACCCAAAATCGAGCGGTCGACATGAGACTCCGCGGCAAAATGCACAATGGTGTCGATTTGATGCCGCTCGAGCAACGCTCGCACACCGGCCTCATCGCAAATGTCGCCCTTGACGAATAGATAGCGCGGATTGCCTGCGACGGCCGCGAGATTGTCGATGTTGCCGGCATAGGTCAGCGCGTCGAACACGACCACTTGGCCCTCCGTGGTATTGGCCAACCAGTGGTGCACGAAGTTCGAACCGATGAAACCCGCGCCCCCCGTAATGAAAACGTTACGCGGCTCGAAGCTCATCCAACATCATCCTTAAGTTGTGCCGCCAGTGAGTGCCGGGCAGCTTCAGCAGCGACCTCGTCGAGGCGCTATCCAAAACGCTGAATGCCGGACGCCGCGCCTTCGTGGGGTACTCGCTGCTGTAAATGGGGAAAACCGGTATCGCGCGCGCCAGCAGGCCTCGCGCCAGTGCTTCATCTTGAATCGCCACGGCGAAGTCGTACCAACTTGCCACCCCTAGGTCCGTCCAGTGATGAATCCCGGGCGCCGCATCCGCATCGATCAGACCCCAAATGGCCCGCGGCGGCGCTGGCGGCCCAGGTCGGCGCGCCAATCTGATCGCAAACCACATTGATTCGGTCTTTTTCGCGCATCAATCGCAGCATGGTCAAGACAAAGTTCTTCCCTTGAGCCGCATACACCCACGATGTGCGCAACACGATGCCGGCGCCGCCCGCGATCACATGGCGTTCACCGCCCAATTTGCTCACGCCGTAGACGCTCAATGGGGTTGGTGGCATCCGACGGCAAATAGGCGCGTTTGGATTCACCGTCAAACACGAAATCCGTGGACAGGTGCAGCAATTTGCAACGCGCAGCCGCCGCGCCCCGAACGATCGAAGCCACGGCGGTATCATTGACCGCAATCGCCTTTGCGGGCTCATCCTCGGCCAGATCGACGGCCGTATACGCGGCGGCGTTGACAATCCAATCCGCTTTGAAGTTGACCAGTTCACTCGCAAGCTGCGTTTTCGTCGACGATATCGAGTTCCGCGTGAGTGCGGACCACGGCCTCATGGTTAGCCGGAGCCGACTGCGGCGACCGCCCTCGCGATCTGCCCGCCGCCCAGCACCAACACCCTCATGGAAATTTCTCAATCTCGGAGAAGCTGTGACCCTGGCTGTCTTTGGCGGACAGGTTGGGCTGAACGCCTTTAGGGATAGGCCATTCGATGGCGACCGTCGAGTCATCCCAAGCCAATGTGCGTTCGTGTGTGGGACTGTAGATATCCGTGCATTTGTACAAGAAGTCCGCAACGGGAGACGTGACCAGGATGCCATGCGCGAGTCCCGGCGGCACCCAGACCATTTTGTGGTTCTGAGCCGAAAGTTCGACCGCCCACCACCGTCCGAACGATGGCGAACTGCGGCGCAAATCGACCACCACATCGAACACCGTTCCGGAGGCAACGCGCACCAGCTTGCCTTGCGTGTGTTCGACTTGCATGTGCATGCCGCGCAGCGTCCACTGCGTCGATCTGCTGTGATTGTCCTGCACAAAGGTCGCGTCGATGCCGGCCGTCGCAAACTTCGCGGCCTGCCAGCTTTCCATGAAAAAACCGCGCTCATCGCCGAACACTTGCGGGTCGATCAGCACGACGCCTTCGATGGGGGTTTTATGAAACTTCATGGCCGATGGTCATCGGCGAGTATCCGCAGCAAATACTCGCCATACCCGCTTTTTTGCAAAGGCGCCGCCAGCGCCGCGAGTTGTCCGGCATCGATGAATCCCATGCGCCAGGCCACCTCTTCAACACAGGCGACCTTCAACCCTTGGCGCTCTTCGATGATGCGCACGAATACGCCCGCATCGAGCAGAGAATTATGCGTGCCGGTATCCAGCCACGCCGTTCCCCTGCCTAAGCGCTCGACACTCAAGCTACCCTCTTTCAGGTAGGCGCGATTCAAATCGGTAATCTCGAGCTCGCCGCGCGCCGAGGGCTTGATGGAACGGGCCATTTTGGAGGCGCGGTCATCGTAGAAATAAACACCCGTGACGGCATAGTTCGATGGCGGATTTTTAGGTTTCTCGAGAAGGTCGATTACCTTTCCGTTCTGGTCGAATTCCACCACCCCGTATCGTTCGGGATCCTGTACGTAGTAGCCGAACACCGTCGCACCGACCGTGCGTTGCGATGCGGACGACAACAGTTCCGACAGATTCGCGCCATAAAATATGTTGTCGCCGAGAATCAGTGCCGAAGGCGCGCCGCCAAGGAATGATTCGCCGATGATCAGCGCCTGCGCGATGCCATGGGGCTCTGCCTGCACTTCATACGTGAACTTCACGCCCCACTTTTCACCGCTGCCCAGAAGATCGCGAAACGCAGTTTGATCCCGCGGAGTCGTGATGATCAAAAAATCGCGAATGCCCGCGGCCATGAGCGTGGCGAGGGGATAGTAGATCATCGGTTTGTCGTAGACCGGCAGCAATTGCTTGCTTTGCGACATCGTGATCGGATGAAGGCGCGTTCCTGCGCCGCCGGCCAAAATGATTCCCTTCCTATTTTGATCAAAATTTCAACCTATTTCTGGCCCGCGCAACGCAGCGATTCTACCGATGCTTCGCCACGTAATTGATGAGAGCGGCAAGTCCCGCAGCCCCCGCACCCTGCGGAGCCTTGGCTCCGCTCAGGTCAATTCCCACCGCGAGTTTCTTGCCCAATTCTACCCCGAATTGATCGAATGAATTCACTCCCCAGATCGTGCCTTGCACGAAAACGCTGTGTTCGTACAGCGCCAGAATGCCGCCCAGCGTTCTCGCGGTGGTTTGCGGGTACATGATCAGGGAACTGGGGCGATTGCCCTCGTGCACTCGGTGAATGGCGATGCGCGCGATCTCCCCCGCGCTGACCCCGGCCTTGCGCATATCCGCCTCCACGTCGGGCAGCGGATATCCATAGGCAAACGCCTGCGACTGGGCGAAGCAGTTCTTTAAGGCCAGATCCTGCCCCTCGGTGCCGCCCCAGGAGCCGCGCAGCGGTGCGATGAAATCCAGCGCCTGCGTCAAGGTCCCCTGATGCAACATCTGGAAGAACGAATGCTGCGCGTTCGAGCCGGGTTCGCCCCACACGATCGGCGCCGTGGCGAAGTCGACATGAATGCCCTCCAGGGAAACGGATTTGCCGTTGCTCTCCATTTCGAGCTGCTGCAGGTAAGCGGGCAGGCGCGCGAGCCGTTGATCGTACGGCAGCACCGCCAGGGTCGGCAGATTCAAAAATGTCCGATTCCACACACCGAGCACTCCTAGGAGCACGGGCAGATTTTTCTCGAACGGTGCCGTCGTGAAGTGCTTGTCGATATCGCTCGCGCCTTGCAGAAACTCTTCGAAACGCTCGCTGCCGATCACGATCTCGGCGATGAGTCCGATGGCCGACCACACCGAATAGCGGCCGCCGACCCAGTCCCACATCGTAAACCGATGGTCCGGAGCGATGCCGAACTTATCCATGGCCTCTGCGTTGGTTGAGACCGCGACGAAGTGATTGCCCGCGGCCTTTTCCCCGAGCGCTCCCACGATCCAGGCCCGCGCCGCATTCGCGTTGGTCTGCGTCTCCTGGGTGACGAAGGTCTTGGAGCACACGATCACCAATGTTTCGGCCGGATCGAGCGTGCGCGTCAAGTCCTCGAGCTGCGTGCGGTCGACGTTGGAAACGAAGTGCGGCGTGATATCGCCGTTCCATTGCGCGCGCAGCGCATCGCACACCAACAGCGGACCCAAATCCGAGCCGCCGATGCCGATATTGACCACGTGCCGGAACTTCTTGCCGGTGATGCCGAGCTTCTTGCCGCTGCGCACCGCCGCCACATAGTTCTTGAGTTTCAGGCGCGAGGCCTTGACCTCAGCTTGAATATCAGGCGGCCCGGCAAAATCCGAGCGCAGCGCCGTGTGCAGAACAGCGCGTTTTTCCGTGCTGTTGATCGGATCTCCACGGAACATCGCTGCAATGCGCTCCGAGAGATTCACGGCCCGGGCCAAATCCAACAGCAGCGATAGGGTCTGATGCGTGATCCGCTGCCGAGAGATGTCGAGCAGCCAGGCATCTTGCTCAAAATGAAAATTTTGCCATCGTTTCGGATCTGCGGCCGATAGATCGCGCAAATGCACGTTGGCCATGTCTTTGGCATGCGCGGCCACCGCATGCCAGGCCGGGAGAGTGGAGTTCAGGTGGCTCATGGCAATCTCAAGATTTCGGCTGATAGTAGCCAAGATACCACTCGACGAACTGCTTCACACCCCGCTCCAAGTCGGTTGCGGGCCGGTAGCCGACGTCGCGCGCCAGCGACTCCACATCGGCCCAGGTGTCGGGCACATCGCCCAACTGCATCGGCAGCAGATTCTTGTGCGCTTTCTTGCCCAGGCATTCCTCTAGGACTTCGATATAGCGCAGCAGCTCGACCGGCGTGTGATTGCCGATGTTGTAAATCCGAAACGGGGCGTTGCTGGTGCTGGGATTCGGATGATCGGAATCCCAATCAGGATCGGGGGCCGCCACATGATCCACCGCAGCCACCACGCCTTGGACGATGTCGTCCACGTAGGTGAAGTCGCGTTGATGATGCCCTTCGTTGAATACATCGATCGGAAGGCCCGCCAAAATGCGCTTGGTAAACTTGAACAGCGCCATATCCGGCCTGCCCCAGGGGCCGTACACCGTGAAAAAACGCAATCCCGTGGTGGGCAAGGCATACAACGCAGAGTAGCTATGCGCCATCAACTCATTGGATCGCTTGGTCGCGGCATACAAGGTGATGGGATGGTCGACGCCATGCTGTTCCGAGAAGGGCATCGTGGTATTGGCGCCGTACACCGAACTGGTCGAGGCGTAGACCAGGTGTTCCACGTTACACTGCCGGCAGCCTTCGATGACGTGCAGAAAGCCGGTGATGTTGCTCTGCACATAGACAAAGGGATTCTCGATCGAATAGCGCACCCCCGCCTGCGCGCCCAAGTGCACGACGCGCTGAAACTGCTCGGCGCGGAACAAGCCTTCCATGGCGGTGCGATCCGCCAGGTCGGCCTTGATGAAGCGGAACCGTGCATGGTTCATTAAAATGTCAAGGCGCGCCTGCTTAAGGGCAGGATCGTAATAATCGTTGAGATTATCGAGCCCGACCACTTCATCGCCTCGCTCGAGCAGCAGTTTTGCGGTGTGAAAACCGATAAAACCGGCGGCGCCGGTCACGAGCAGTTTCACAGTCTTCGCCACACCGTCTTGCCGGCCGATGCCTTGTCGAGCAGCGCCAGGATGTGTTCGTGCGCGGCATTCTCCTCGTCACTGGCGCCCACCACGACAATGCGAATGTCGCTCATCGAACGCATGGGTGCGGATTGGCGCGCGCGGCTGCGGAGGGTGTCGGATTCGGCATTCAACGTCAGGCTGCCCTGGCCGCCGGTCATCGCCAAATACACTTCCGCCAGAATGCGCGCGTCCAGCAATGCACCATGGTATTCGCGCTGCGAATTGTCCACCGAGTAGCGCTTGCACAAGGCATCCAGGCTGTTGCGCTGTCCGGGGTGCATCTGCCGGGCCAGCGCCAGCGTGTCCAGCACGCGGCAAAGATTCGCCACCCGACTCTCGCATTCGATGCGCGCGAGTTCGGCGTTCAAAAAGGCGACGTCGAAGGGTGCGTTGTGGATGATCAATTCCGCGTCGCGGATGAACTCCAACAATTCCAGATGAACATGCGAAAAGGTCGGCTCCTTGGCCAGCCGTTCGCGCGTCAAGCCGTGCACTTGAACTGCCCCCTCCTCGATGTCCCGCTCGGGATTTAAATATCGATGGAAGGTTCGCCCGGTCAGGCGACGATTGAAGAGTTCAATGCAGCCGATTTCGATGATGCGGTGCTGCTGCTCAACTTCGAGGCCGGTGGTTTCGGTATCGAGAACGATCTGGCGCATCTTAAGAGTTACCGCGTTGCCAACATGCGATCGATGGCGACGTTGGCGAGTCTGTCGACGTATTCATTGCCTTCATGTCCTGAATGCCCCTTCACCCAAATCCACTGAATATCCTGATCTGCCGGCGGCCGCGTCCAACAGTTGCCAGAGATCCTGATTCTTGACGGGCTCGCGCGCCGCGGTGCGCCAGCCGCGCGCCTTCCAATTCGGCAGCCATTCGGTGATGCCCTGAAGCACGTATTTCGAATCGGTGTACAGCTTCACCGCGCAGCGCCGCTTTAAGGCGCTCTAAGCCGCCGATGGCCGCGGAGAGTTCCATGCGATTGTTCGTGGTCATCGCTTCGGATCCGGACACTTCCTTGCGTTCGTCGCCCGCAACCAGCAGCGCCGCCCAGCCGCCGGGGCCCGGATTGCCGCGGCACGCGCCGTCCGTAAAGATGTCGACTTCCCTCATGAATGCACTTTGTTGGTCGGTTCCGCCGCGCCGACCAGCACCCGCTGGCGCACCCGTCGGCGCGGGCGGATCAACGTCAGAGTCGACACGCGCTTGCGGGCCTTGAGCAAGTAGGCCCCCGCGGTCAAGGAGCGCCGCGGCCGGATCTCGCCTGTGCGCGCCCGTCACGGGCAGAAAGCCCAAGTAGCCGTGGACGCTGTCGACATCAAAGCCGAGCAGCGCCACCCAGTCGCGCAAGCGCCGCTCCGACAGCATCCGCTGCGTGTGCGGCGGAAATGCCGGCCGTCCGAAGTATTGCCCGAACACCCGGCGCGCGCCCCACCCGCTGAATGGGTTGAAGCCGCAAATCATCAGGCAACCTTCGCCGGTGAGCACGCGTTCCGCCTCACGCAGCACCGCATAGGGATCCTCGACCAACTCGAGGGTATGGGGCAGCAAAATCGCATCGATGGAGTCGGACCGAAACGGCAGGGTGTCGAGCGGCGCGCACAGGGTCACGCCGGGAGTCGGTTCAGGCGCCAATAGGGTCGTATGCTGCGTGCGCGCACCCGCCAGCAGATGCCGCGCCGGTCCCCAGGCCCCGACCTGCAGGAGCTCGAAGCCGAAAACCGTGTCGAGCGCCAGCGGTGGCCAAGGCCGCCTCTTCGCGCAGCACCCGGCTTCCCAAGGGTCCGTCGAACCAGTCGCTCGCGGGGCTCATTGCCGTCGATTCCAACTTAAGACTCCGTCATAAAAACACTAGCGAAGTTCTAATGTTACAGGTTAAATACGCCGCAAAATGTCAATCCATGCAACGCACCTCAACGTGCGCCCGGTGCGCGCATTCTCCGACAACTACGTCTGGCTCATCGAGTCCCCCAAGCTGCCGGCCCAGGTGGTGGCCGTCGATCCGGGTGAAGCCGAACCCGTGATTGCCGAGCTCAAGCGCCACAACTTGAAATTATCGGCCATTCTACTGACTCATCATCATCCGGATCACATCGGCGGTGTGCCCGAACTGCTGCGCCTTGGGCCGGTGCCCGTGATCGGACCCGACGATGCGCGCATCGCCATGCAAGACGCGCACGGTGGGCGATCGGAGCGCTGCGAGTTGCCGGACTTGGGACTTGCATTCGAGACTTTGAAAGTGCCCGGACATACAGTGAGCCACATCGCGTTTTGGGGCCATGGCGCGCTTTTCTGCGGGGACACGCTGTTCAGCGCGGGCTGTGGCCGGATGTTTGAAGGTACGCCCGAACAGATGAATGCCTCCTTGAACCGCCTGCGGGATCTGCCCCCCGAGACTAGAGTTTTTTGCGGCCACGAATACACGGCGGCCAACCTGCGCTTTGCCCTGACGGTCGAGCCGGCCAATAGTGCGGCGCTCGAGTATCAGGACAGCGTCAATCGCATCCGCGCGGCGGGCAAGTCCCAGCCTCCCCTCGTCCTTGAGCTTGGAAATCAACGTGAACCCTTTTTTGCGCTGCGACAAACGCGAGCGTGCGCGCGGCCGCGGAAACCCGAGCCGGGAAGGCGCTGCCGGAACCTTCTGAAGTGTTCGCGGTCCTGCGCGCTTGGAAAGATCAATTCCGTTAACGGATATCCGCATGGCAGCGAGCAAGCAACCTTTTTACCTTTGCGCCGTCCTTCTCTTGGGGGCATGCGCGCACCAGCCGGTCGGACCCGCCAAGCGCGAAGCGGTGGTGTTGCCCGAGCCGCCAGCCGCGCAGACACCGATGGCGCCGTCCGAGACCGGCGTGGTCGCCGCTACCCCGTCCCTCACGATGCCGCGCGAATGGCAGCATCACAATGGCGAGGACTACGACGACCTGTTCGACCGGATGCGCGCCGGCTTCGCCTTCGATGAGGTTCAGGAACCCGCGATCGACGTGCAGCTGGTCTGGTTTGAACACAATCCGGACTACCTGGAGCGGGTTTTTCAGCGCGCCCAGCGCTACATGTACCACATCGTCACCGAGGTGGAAGCGCGCGGCATGCCGTTGGAATTCGCACTCCTCCCGGTGGTCGAGAGTGCTTACGAGCCCTTTGCCTACTCGCGCAGCCGCGCCGCGGGCCTGTGGCAATTCATACCGGACACCGGTTCACGCTTCGGCTTGAAACGGAATTGGTGGTATGACGGCCGGCGCGATGTGGTCGAGTCAACCCGTGCGGCGTTGGATTACCTGCAGGCGCTGCACGACCAATTCAACGGCGATTGGCTCCTGGCCATCGCCGCTTACAACGTGGGCGAAAACAGTGTGCAGCGGGAATTGGATTTCAATCGCGCCAACGGCAAGCCAACCGATTTCTGGCATTTGAGACTGCCTGCGGAGACTCGTGCCTATGTACCGAAGCTGCTCGCCCTGAAGCGGCTGATGGCGGAGCCTGAGCGCTATGGACTGGAATTCGCCGCGATCCCGAACGAACCGTACTTCGCGGTCATCGACACCGATTCGCAAATCGATCTGAAGATCGCGGCGCAGCTGGCGGGCAGCAGCTACGATGAATTGGTGGCGCTGAATCCAGGCTATAACCGCTGGGCGACGGACCCGGAAGGTCCGCACCGAATGCTGGTGCCCATCGACAATGCCGACGCCTTTGACACGGCCTTGAAGACCTTGAGTCCAGATGATCGAGTGCGTTTCGCCACTCACGAAGTGACCCGCAAAGACACCTTGGCGATGCTTGCCAAGCAATACGGCACATCGGTGGCCGTCATCTCCAAGGTCAATGATCTGAAAGACGGCAAGCTTACGCCGGGCGAGACGTTGAAGATTCCGCAAATCAGCGGCGAGTTGCCGGACAAGGTGCTGCTCGCCGCTGCCCGCGTCGACCGCCCGGAAACGGACGTCGGCGGCCGCCGCCAGCGCCAGATCGTCTATCGCGTGCATTCGGGTGAGACTTTGAATTCCATCGCGCGCCGCCACGGCATGCCGGTGAGCACGCTGGCGCGGCTCAACAACATGGGGGCGCAGGACACCCTGGTGAAGGGCCAGCGCTTGGTGCTCAAGGCGAGCGCCCGGCGCTTCCGCGACGAACGCGTGGCCTCCGGGAACCGCTTGCTCTACACCGTGCGCAGCGGCGACACTGTCTACAGCATTTCGCGTCAGTTTCAGGTCTCGGTCACGCAGCTGAAGAGCTGGAACGGCTTGAACGAACGGCATCAAATCAAGGCCGGACAGCGGCTGGTGATGTATGTTGATCCCAGCCGGCAGCAGGGGTAGAGAATAAATTATGGGTTTTTTGAGCGGCAAGCGCGCCTTGATCGTAGGCCTCGCGACCGATCGGTCGATCGCCTGGGGCATCGCCCAGTCGATGCACCGCGAGGGCGCCGAACTCGCGTTTGCACATATCGAGCGCATGACCGATCGGGTCGTACCCCTGGCCAAACAACTAGGGTCCGATATCACCTTCGTGATGGATGTCGGCGGCGATGCCGACATCGAAAAGGGCTTCGGCTACCTTAAGACCCGCTGGCCTCACTTCGATATTTTGGTTCATGCGGTGGCGTTCGCCTCCCGCGAAGCGCTGACCGGCGATTTTCTGAGCGCGACTTCGCGGGACGCCTTCAAGGTCGCGCATGATATCTCCAGTTACAGCCTCACCGCGTTGGCCCGCGCTGCCCTGCCCTTCATGCACGGCCGTGCCGCCTCCATCGTCGCCTTAAGCTACCTAGGGGCGGTGCGCTCGATTCCGGGGTACAATGTCATGGGCCTCGCCAAGGCGAGCCTGGAGGCCAATGTGCGCTTTTTAGCTGCCGACTTGGGGCCCCAAGGCATCCGCGTGAATGCCATTTCAGCCGGGCCCATCAAGACACTCTCCGCGGCCGGTATCCCAGGCTTGCGCAAGATGCTCAGTCACGTGGCCTCTACCGCACCCATTCGGCGCAATGTGACCATTGAGGACGTGGGCAATGCGGCAGCCTTTCTGTGTTCGGACTTGGCTGGCGGCATCAGCGGCGAAGTGCTCTATGTCGATGGCGGTTTCCACACGGTTGGCATGAGTTTTCCATCCGACGGCGATGGGGCGTGAAACAGGTCTCCGCGGTGTCAACCGTTGGTAGGATCTAACGTTTCGCTTGAGTTGTGATTATATCGAGGAGCAGCGTATGTTAAATCCGAGAATCATTCATACCGTGGTCGCCGGCGCTGTGGCCCTCGCTCTTAGCGCCTGCAGCACGGTCGCCGTGCGGACCGATACCGCCAATGACATGTCGGCCTCCCAATGCCGTACGTATGCCTTTGCCATGGAGCATGTCGCCAACGCCGACCAACCCGCGGCTTACGGCAATCCTTTGAACGCCGAGCGCTTGCGTAACTCCATTCAAGCGAATATGGCCGCCAAGGGCATTCAGCTCGTCGATCGCGCCGCTGCCGACTGCGTGGTGGGCTATGCGATGGGGTCGCGCCAGGTATTCGACGGCTATTACGGCGGCTACTACGGCGCCGGTTGGGGCGGCCGCGGCTACCACCATGGCTTCGGATGGGGCGCCGGCTGGGGCTACGACGGTCCGTGGGTAGAAAACGAAACGCGCATCGCGGTCGACCTCTTTGATGCGAAGTCGCATAAGCCCATCTGGCATGCCAGCGCCAGCCAGAACGTGTATGAACTGTCCGGACCTGCGGCGGTACAAAAGATCGATTTGGCCACGGCGGCCATCTTCGCCAAATTCCCGATAGCCAGTGTTGCGGCACCGGGCGCGGCGAGGACTTAACCTAAGGGTGGCGCTTGGCCGTGGGTCGGTGCACGAAGAAGTAGTACAGGGCCGCAAGAACGGCCGCGGCGCCCAACACCCAGGCAAAGAAGCGATGCAGCGAACCGGCCAGGAGTTCCGGATGCCGGCCGATGGTCTTACCCAGCCACGCGAGCACCGAACACCAGAGCAGCGATCCCGCCAGTGTCGCCAGCGCATACCAGCGAAAATCCATGCGCAGGATGCCGACCGGAATTCCGATCAAGTGGCGGATGACGGGAAGTAATCGCGAGAAGAAAACCCCGGCCGATTCGTAGCGGGCAACCCAGCGCTCAGCCAATTCAATCTTGGCAGGAGAAATACCGATATAGGGACCGAGGGCCAAAATCAGCGGCCTTCCCAAGAGGCGGGAGGCCCAATACATGAATGAGGCACCGACCCAGGAGCCTGCCGTTCCGGCAAGCACGATTCCGACCAGCGACATCTGTCCCTGCGTGTTGGCCAAATAGGCCGCCGGCGGAATGATCACTTCGCTCGGTATGGGCACGAAGGTGCTTTCGAGAGCCATCAATCCTGCGATCAGCCAGTAACTGCCCTGGGAAAGTACCGAAAGATACCAATCCGAAAACTCATGCAGCAACCCAGCCAACTAGTCGATTGCCTTGGGATTCATCGTCACCTTGGCGTCCGCCCGCGCACCCGCGGCATAGCTCTGTGCTTCGCTCGAGGCGATTTGCGCGGCGTACTGACGGCGCACATCGTCATCCTTGATGGCGGAGGCATTGGGATCCTCGCGCACGCCGCTGAATGCCAGCACGGCGGCATCGCCATTTTCCAGCCCCAGGTTCCGATAGATCGGCTTCTGCGCAGGCTTGGGCGCACGGAAGGCGCCGACGCGGATCTCCATCGGCACATCCTGATCCGAGCGCGAGATGAATTTTGGGGCCTGAACGGCCAATCCCAAGTCCTTCGCCACCACGTCCCAAGACTCACCCGCGTTCAAGCGTTCGACGGCATGGGCCGCGGCGGCAGCGGCCAGCTCGACACCGCGCTGTTTCTTCCACGCCGCGACGACCTCGGTGCGCACGGCCTCCAGCGGCTTTTGCTGCGGCAATTTGTGGTCCGTGGCGCGCAGCACCACGCCGCGGCCCTTCTCGACTTCAACAATGGGGCTCAACCGCCCGTCGATCACATCCTGACTGAAGGCGGCATCGATTACGGCCGGCACATTGCCCAGCGCTCCGCCACCCTCGCCGCGGCTGAAGACCGGTATGTCTTGCACCGTTAATCCGGCTTTTTTTGCCACGACGTCGATATCGGTCGTATTTTGCAGAGCGGCATCGGCAAGCTGATCCTGCGTGTTGTTGAACAGACGCTCGGCCTCATTGCGTTTGTATTCGGTTTCCAAATCCGCCTTGGCTTGTTCGAAGGTCTTCACCGCCGGCGGTTGAATGCCGTCGAGCTTCAAGATGTGGTAGCCGAATTGGGTTTTCACCGGTCCGCGGATCTCATCGACCTTCATGCTGAAAGCGGCATCGGCAAACGGAGCGACGAAAACCTTGCGCTCCGACCAGCCAAGATCGCCGCCCTGCGCTGCGGATCCTGGGTCCTGTGAAAATTCCTTCGCCAATTTCGAAAAATCTTCACCCGCCTGCGCGCGCTTCAAAATGTCTTCCGCCTTGGCCTTGACCGCGGCATCCTCTTTCGCAGTATTGACCGGCAGCAAAATGTGGCGCACGCGGCGCTGCTCGGCCTGCTGAAAGCGCTCGGGAGTCTTGGTCTTCTGCTCTTCGTAATAGGCCTTGAGCTGCGCGTCATCGACGCTCACCTTCGCGGCCAATTGAGCCAGGCTGAGCTCCACGTAGCGCAAGTTCACCGTCTCCGGCGTCATGTACTCAGATTTGTGCGCATCGTAGTAGGCCTTGACGGTGGCATCGTCCGGCGTGGCGCCCGCCGCATACTTGGCCGCCGACACCGTCAGCCAGACGAGTTCGCGCTGCTGGCGCGTGAGTGCGCGAAATGCCTTCAATTCCGTGGGCGTCGCAAAGCTCGAGGCATTGAGCGCCGTGTCGAGTTGCCGCAGCTTCGCGTCACGGCGAAAAAGTCCTTCGATTTCGCTGGGCGAACGCCCCTGCGCGTTCAATACTGCCAGCGCGTGGCCATAATCGAATTTACCGTCCACTTGCAGCGCGGGAACCTTGGCCATTTCCGCGAGCAGTTCGGAGTCGCTAACCCGATAGCCTAGCTCGTCCGCACGCGTAACCAGCGCCTCGCTGTTCACATACTGATCGAGCACGCGCAGTTTGATCTGGTTGCGCATGGCATCGTCCAAGGGAACATTGCTCTGGCGTTCCATCTGCGCGAGCTGCTGCTGGTAGGTCTGGCGCACTTCGTTGGAGGAAATTTCGGTGCCGTTGACCTTGGCGGCGTACGTCGGCGCACTCAAGGTCCAGTTGATGCCCCAAAAAACGAACACCAGGCCGATGGCTCCCAGCACCACCCCGGCAACCCACCCTTTCAGCTTGTCGTGAATACTCTGCAGCATGACCCCAACCTTCTAGTTTCTAACCTTACCGCGTCACCTTAAGCGCGGCCAAGCGGCTCGCGCGGGATCACTTCAGGAAATGGCGGAGTGGACGGGACTCGAACCCGCGACCCCCGGCGTGACAGGCCGGTATTCTAACCAGCTGAACTACCACTCCGCTGTTGGTGGGTGCTGAGGGGATCGAACCCCCGACCCTCGCCGTGTAAAGGCGATGCTCTACCAGCTGAGCTAAGCACCCCCTGGAAGAGGCGCGGAAGTCTACGCGAGGTCCAGGGGCTTGGCAATTGGAAGCGCGTCAATAGGCTAAAAGCGCCGCGTCAAGTACAGCACGCCCGTCGCGATCTTGTAGAAGCTATCCGGCCGCACGCCCTGCGGATCGCTTGCCAGCACATGGTCGCGCGCCACGTTCTGTGCATAGCGAAACTCCATACTGAGATCGAATTTGGGCAGCATGTCGCGCCAGGTAATGCCGATGCCGCCGTAGAGCGAATAGGCCGGAGTCTCCACGTCATAGCGGGCAACTCCGGCGAACGCACCCAACGCAAACGAGTCGTTGAACCGATAACGATAGTCGACCGGACGGATGCCGATCAGCCCATGCCCTTGGACTTCATCGAATTCCACCCGCACACCCAGGTCGTTGTTTCCGCTGACGGCGCGCCGGGCACCGATCGCAACATGGGGTCCCGTCCCGACATTCGAGGTCGTGATCGGCAGCCCCTTTTGCAGATCGGCCTTGACCTGATTGACGTTCACGCCGACATCGACGAACAACTCGCGCCCGCTCTTGTCCTGGCCGTTCGGTCCCTGCGCATCGTCGCTGGAATCATAGCCGCGGCTGCGCGATTCGCCCCCATAACGCACGAAGGCCGACAGCCGGTAGAACGAACTGCCGAACACATCGCTGCCCGCCATCGCTTCGCCGCCGACGTGTCAAATCTTGCCAGGGACGCGAATAGCGCAGCGTCACGTCCGAGTAGTGGCGATAGGGATAAGCGCCGTATTCTTGATTGACCAGGTAGCGAAAGCGCGCCTCCAGATAGCCCGCAAAGGGAGGCTCCCAACCCACCCGGATCATCTGACTGCGCGCACCCACGCCATCGTTGAATACTCGCTGATCAGCGCCCCAATGGCCCAGCACCAAGCCGCTATTGACGCGGCCGTCCAAGAACACGCTGTTGACGTACCACAAATTCTGCCATTCGCTGATCTCGTAGGTCAGATCGAAGTAACGCCCGATCTTCGGAAAATCGATGCCCATTGACATGGCCACATTGCCCAACAGGTAGCTGCCGCCGTCCGAGGTGTCTTCACCGGCGTATTCGAAGTACACCGCAAACGGCGTTTTGCCGGGAAAGGTCATGCGGCTGATGTAGGAGGCCTCTTGATTGCTCAGCGTCTGCGACTCGCCGGCCGGCCTGAAGAAATCCTTGAGCAGAAAATTCAGATCACTCGGCAAGCCGCCGCCGCCATATTGCAGCGTGCGATTCACGCCCAACGACCAGCCGCTGAACGGCTCGATGGACAGTTGCAGGCCGAACAGTTTGGGATTGCCGCGGCTGACCTCGGTGGTGCCCTGCCCCCCTCGCCAAAATATGGTCCGAGCTCGACATGACCGCCCAGAACATTTCGTACTGAAATCCGAGACCGCCGAGCGGCTCGTAGTTGGACAAGGTGGCCGAGGGCATCGTCGGTGCCTCGGTGCTGATCTGCATGCTGCTTTCCGTCATCGGCGACCACCAATGGGGGCGATAGCCTAAGTCCAGCTGCGCCCAATTGGAGCCGAAACTGAGCATCGAGCCCACCGGCGAGATTCGGCCGTCATAGGCCAAGCATGCCGGCACTGGCCAGGAAATGGTCGCTGGGCTGCACGTAGCCTTGGGCGGAGACTTGCCAGTTGCTCTGCATGGGCAGCCCGTAGCCGTTGGGCACAACGTCGTCCGCGCCGTGCGTATACGATCCGGTAACACTGCCATGGGTAACCGCATAGTCGCGCGAGAAGCGTTCCAGATACTTTCCCACTCTTTCGCACAGCGGCCGGTCAACCCGGCAGGCTTCCGGCAGCGCGAGTTGCACCAGCGCCACCGCGAAGGGACGCTTCAGGATCGGCTCGTTGGCCAGAATGAGCACGCGCTCGATCTGCCGTTCCATTTCCGGCTCGAGATTCAAGGGAATGTACGCGCTGACACCCGCGGCCTGGCCGAGGCCGGCCGCCAGGACAGATGTCAATCCGCACAGCGCGGCAAACTTCGATGCTTTCACGTGGCAACCATCGTGGAAAAATTAAATTTCATGGTACACAACTTTGCGGTACAAAGTGTACAGGCTCCGGGCAGAGGCGCAAAAGGGCCCCCGGCGGCTTCATATTCAGCAAAGATATCCCTTAGCAATTCAAGACCAAATGCACTCGACGCCTGCGGCGCTCTGAATTTCAGGATCCCGTGTAATCAGCGGCAAGTCCAGCACGATCGCCGTTGCTGCAATCAGCCGGTCGCCGCGCTCCGGAATCGAATATAGCCGTTGCGCCGCGTAGACGATTTCAGCCGTCAATTGCGCTTCATGATACTTGCCGCTCGCGAAAGCGGCGCGCGCCCATTCTTCGAACGTTAAGTCGAGCATGACTCGATTACTGTGACAGGCTTCGCCGAGTTCAGCCAATGCCTGCGTTGGAATATAGATGGCGCACTTTCCCTCATCCGCTCTCTCGAAGAGCCGCCGTGCTTGCTTGCCTAAGCGCTTGCTCTTGCCCTCGACTGCCCAGATGAGCGCATGTGTATCCGTGACGGCGAGAGGCGTCTCTTCGGGATCCATGCGATTATTTTCCGAATGACGCGAGCTTCTTGTTCCACAGCGCCCTTTGCTCCGCGCGAATGTCCGCCAGAGGGTCTGTCACTCCCTCTGCTACGTGCCCGCTTCCGATGAGTTTGAAGTCGCATGCCGGCCTGGCATTGCCCGATTCGATGTCGCGCAGCTTCTTAGCGGCGTCCTCGAGGCCGCTGAGATAGTCCTCGCCAACGAGCACTGCACGATTGACCGCACCGCGGCTGGTGATGACGATCTTTCGTCCCCGATGGGCGGTGACCGTCTCAAAGAGGTCGAAGAATTTCTGGCGGGCGGTGGAAATCGTGAAGATTGGCGGCGCCATAGCTTCCATCTACATGTACAAGTAACTTGTACACTATAGGCCGATAGCGGCGCGAACACAAGGCTAAAACCCCAGCGTGCGCGCCGCACCCTGCTCGCCATGCGCCGAGGGTCCCGGCAACGGGCGCTAGTGCGCCCGCACCTGGCCTTTCGCTCGCGCCGGTTTGCGGGCACGCTTCTCGCCCGCGATCACTTCCGCCGACTTGACCGGATCGGCCGGGGGCGGCAGCGGCACAGGCACGCGGACGAGCGCCACTTGCAGCACCTCGTCGATCCACTTCACCGAACGGATGTCGAGCTTTTCCTTGATATTGTCGGGGATTTCGGCCAAATCCTTGGTGTTATCGTCCGGAATCAACACGGTGGTGATGCCGCCGCGGTGCGCCGCCAGCAGCTTCTCTTTGAGTCCGCCGATCGGCAGCACTTCTCCGCGCAGGGTGATCTCGCCGGTCATGGCCACATCCGAGCGCACCGGAATTTTCGTGAGGGCTGAAATCAGCGCGGTGGCCATGCCGACGCCGGCGCTGGGGCCATCCTTCGGCGTTGCGCCCTCGGGTACGTGAATGTGCACGTCGGCCTTCTGATAGAAATCCACATCGAGTCCGAGCACGGCGGAGCGGCTGCGCACCACCGTCATTGCGGCTTGAATGGATTCTTGCATCACTTCGCCGAGTTGTCCGGTGTGCGTGAGCTTGCCCTTGCCGTTCACGACCGCCGCCTCAATGGTCAGCAGTTCGCCGCCGACTTCAGTCCAGGCGAGGCCGGTAACCTGGCCGATGCGATTGCTCTCCTCAGCCTTGCCGTAGCGGAAGCGCCGCACGCCCAGGTACTTGTCGAGATTATTCGAATCGACAGTGACGGTTGTCTCCGCGGGTGCGAGCAGCAGCTGCTTCACCGCCTTGCGGCCGATCTTGGAGATTTCGCGCTCGAGATTGCGCACGCCGGCTTCGCGGGTGTAGAAGCGGATCATGTCGTGAATCGCCGGATCGGCAACCACCAGTTCGCCGTCCTTCAAGCCGTTCTGCTTGATTTGCTTCGGCAGCAGGTAGCGGCGCGCGATGTTGCTCTTTTCATCCTCGGTATAGCCCGGGATGCGGATCACTTCCATGCGATCGAGCAGCGGCGCGGGAATATTGAGGCTGTTCGCCGTGCACACGAACATCACCTCGGACAGGTCGAAATCGACCTCGAGATAGTGATCGTTGAAGGTGCTGTTCTGTTCCGGATCGAGCACTTCGAGCAGTGCGGAGGACGGATCGCCGCGAAAATCCGTCGACATCTTGTCGACTTCATCGAGCAGGAACAGAGGATTGCGCACCCCGCACTTGGCGAGGTTCTGAATGATCTTGCCGGGCATCGAACCGATATAGGTGCGCCGATGGCCGCGGATCTCCGCCTCGTCCCTCACTCCGCCCAAGGACATGCGCACGAACTTGCGGTTGGTGGACCGCGCCACGCTTTGTCCCAACGAGGTTTTGCCGACGCCCGGAGGTCCGACCAAACACAGAATCGGGCCGCGCAAATTCTTGACCCGCTGCTGCACCGCGAGGTACTCGACGATGCGTTCTTTGACCTTTTCAAGCCCGTAGTGATCGGCCTCGAGGACTTTTTCCGCCGCTGCAATGTCCAGATGCACTTTGCTGCGCTTCTTCCAGGGCGACTTCACCAACCAGTCGATGTAGTTGCGCACCACGGTGGCTTCCGCCGACATGGGCGACATCAATTTCAATTTGGCGAGTTCGGAATTGGCCTTCTCGCGCGCTTCCTTGGGCATGCCCGCTGCCTTGATGCGCTTTTCGAGTTCGCCGATTTCATTCGGCGCGTCGTCAAGCTCACCGAGTTCCTTCTGAATGGCCTTCATCTGCTCATTCAGGTAGTACTCGCGCTGGCTCTTTTCCATCTGCTGTTTGACGCGGCCGCGGATGCGCTTTTCGATCTGCAGCACGTCCATCTCGCCTTCAATGACGGCGAGCATGTGCTCCAGGCGTTTGCGCACGTCCGGGATCTCCAGCACTTTTTGCTTCTCGGAGAGCTTTAGGGACATGTGCGCCGCGACGGTGTCCGCCAACCGCCCGGCCTGTTCGATGCCCGCCAGGGAGGTCAGGATCTCCGGGGGCACCTTCTTGTTCAATTTGACATATTGCTCGAACTGCGTGATCACCGAACGGGTGAGCACGTCCATTTCGCGCTCTTCGTAGCGCTCCTGATCCGGCAGCGGGGTGACTTCGGCGGAGAAGAACTCCCCCTCGGTCAATTTTTCGATGACCGCACGGTCGACGCCCTCGACCAGCACCTTGACCGTGCCGTCAGGCAGCTTTAGAAGCTGCAGGATGGTCGCAATGGTGCCCACCCGGTACAGATCATCGGCCTTCGGATCGTCGACATCGGCCTGTTTCTGGGCCACCAACAGGATGCGCTTATCCGCCTTCATGGCCAGATCGAGCGCCACGATGGATTTCTCGCGCCCGACGAACAGCGGAATCACCATATGCGGGTAAACCACTACATCGCGCAGCGGCAATACCGGCGTGCCGCTCGCCGGAGGCACGATTTCAGGAATCAAACTTAAGGGTTCATCGCTCACTAGGCTGGCCTTATGGTTGTGGCACGTACGGCAAAACTATCGCCCAAACATACATGCGGCCGCCTACGATTTGTTTCAAGCTCGTCTCAAAGATGGTCCGAGCCCGTCGGGCGCCGCTGTTCCTCAACTGGTGCCACCAAACGAGTCTCCTCGGTTCGGTGGATGATGTAGGGCTTGTTGTGGCCTTCGATCACCTGTTCATCGACGACCACTTTCTGCACATTACGCAACGACGGTAAATCGTACATCGTGTCCAGCAGCACATTCTCGAGAATGGTGCGAAGACCCCGAGCACCTGTCTTGCGCTGCATGGCTTTTCTCGCCACCGAGCGCAGCGCTTCCTCGCGGAAATCCAGTTCCACGCCCTCCATGTCGAACAATTTGCGATATTGCTTGGTCAGCGCGTTCTTCGGCTGCATCAAGATCGAAATCAGCGCGTCTTCGTCCAGCTCTTCCAGCGTCGCGACCACGGGCAGGCGGCCGACGAATTCGGGAATCAAGCCGTACTTGATCAAATCCTCGGGCTCCGCGTCGTGGAACACATCGTTGCCGTGCGGCCTGGCGTCGTGCCCGCGAACTTCGGCGCCGAAGCCGATGCCGCTCTTGTGGGTGCGGTTCATGATGATCTTTTCCAGACCCGCGAACGCACCGCCGCAAATGAACAAAATATTGGTGGTATCGACCTGCAGGAATTCCTGCTGCGGATGCTTGCGGCCACCCTGCGGCGGCACCGAGGCGATCGTGCCTTCGATGAGCTTTAGAAGCGCCTGCTGCACGCCCTCGCCCGACACATCGCGGGTGATCGACGGGTTGTCCGACTTGCGCGAAATCTTGTCGATTTCATCGATGTAGACGATGCCGGTCTGCGCCTTCTCGACGTCGTAGTCGCACTTCTGCAGCAGCTTCTGAATGATGTTCTCGACGTCTTCGCCGACGTAGCCCGCCTCGGTCAAGGTGGTGGCATCGGCGATCGTAAAAGGAACATTCAGGAGGCGCGCCAGGGTTTCGGCCAGTAAGGTTTTCCCGGAGCCGGTGGGTCCGATCAGCAGAATGTTGCTTTTCGCGAGCTCTACATCATCGCGGGAACGCACGCCTTCGGCGCCGCGCGTCTGCAACCGTTTGTAATGGTTGTAAACGGCCACCGACAGCACGCGCTTGGCGCGCTCCTGCCCGATGACATATTCATCGAGTACTTTCTTGATTTCCTGGGGTTTTGGGAGCTTGTCGCGGGTGCGCTCGGCGCGCTCTTCCAGCTCTTCCCGGATTATGTCGTTGCACAGCTCGACGCATTCGTCACAGACGAAAACGCTCGGGCCGGCAATGAGCTTGCGAACCTCGTGTTGGCTCTTTCCACAGAAGGAACAGTACAACAGCTTGCCGTCATCATGTTTGCCGCGCGAATCTTCGCTCATGCTGTCCTCAAATTGGCCGCACTGCACGCCTGTAACAGGCCCGCAACACAGCTACAGTAGAGACTATATAGCACCCGGACGACCCCGCGCAAAGATAAGGTCTTTCAAGGCGTGACTTGGGTTCCGAACTGACCCGCGCGGCGCCAATCGGGCGTCGCCTTGGCTCCTAGGCCTTTGCAGGGATTTCGCCGCGCTTTTCGATGGTCGAATCGATCAAACCATAGGCCCGGGCCTGTTCGGCCGTCATGAAATTGTCCCGGTCGCTATCTGCCTTCACGCGCTCGACGGTTTGGCCACTGTGCTTGGCCAAAATGGCGTTCAGGCGGGTCTTCGTTTCCATGACCTCGCGCGCATGAATGTCGATATCCGAGGCTTGACCCTGAAAGCCCGCGGACGGCTGGTGAATCATGATTTTCGAATTCGGCAGCGAATAGCGCTTACCGGCGGCGCCGCCGGCCAGCAAGACCGCGCCCATGGAGGCCGCCAGTCCCACGCAAGTCGTGCTGACGTCCGGTTTGATGAACTGCATGGTGTCGTAAATCGCGAGACCCGCGCTCACCGATCCGCCGGGCGAATTGATATAGATCGCGATGTCCTTATCGGGGTTTTCTGATTCCAGGAACAGCAGCTGAGCGACGACCAGATTCGCCATGTAATCCTCAACGGGACCGACGATGAATATCAGCCGATCCTTGAGCAGCCGCGAATAAATGTCGTAGGCCCGCTCGCCGCGAGCGGTCTGCTCCACCACCATCGGAACCAAATTCAATGCGCGCGTGCTCATGAATAACTACCCTTTAAATTTTTCCGCAAGACTTAACGATTTAGCTTTGTGAGGACTTCTTAGCATCATTTCAAGTCAACGCTCGATGATCAGGCCTCAAAGTTCATCAATTCTTTGAAGGTCGACTTTACTTCGCGCACTTTCGCGTGCGTCAGAATCCAGTCCACCGCCTGGTCTTCCAACGCCAAGCTCTCCACCTGGCGCATGGCCTCGGCATTTTGCATATAGGCGCGCTTCATCGCGCCCGCATCGCCGTAGGCGGAGACCATCTCATCCAGACGCTCATTCACGCGCGCGCGGTCCACGACCAGGCTTTTCCCTGCGGATCACATCGTTCAGCAGCAGCCCGAGCGTCACGCGGCGGCGCGCCGGCTCAACGAACGGTTCGCGCGGCGGCGCCTGCGCAGGATCTTTGGTTCCCGCGCGGCGCATGGCCTCGACCTGCATGTCGCGGACCTGGCCCTCGATCAATACATTGGGCACGTCGGTCGGATTCGCCGCATACAGCTTTTCCATCACCGCCGCTTTGTTGCGGTTGCGCAGCGCCTGCTCGAGTTCCCGGCGCATGTTGGCCGCGACATCCTCGCGCAATTTAGGCAGTCCGCCCTCGGTCACGCCGAATGCCTTGAAGAACTCTTCATCGATCTCCGGCAGCACCGGCTCCTCGATGGTCTTGATGTCGGTGGCGAACATCGCCTGCTTGCCGGCAAGATCGGCGGCGCGATAATCGGCCGGGAAATTCACGGCGACATTGCGCTTTTCGCCGGCGACGGCCCCGACCAATCCCTGTTCCAGCTCGGGCAGCATGCGGCCTTCGCCCACCACGATGGCGATGTTTTCGCCCTTGCCGCCGGCAAAGGCCACCCCGTCGATCGTGCCGTCGAAATCGATGGTCACTTTGTCGCCGGCTGCTGCAGCGCGGCTGGCGCCGACATACTTCATTTGCTGTTTGCGCAGCCGCTCGATCATGGCATCGATGTCGCTCTCCGTGACTTCGGCTGTCACGCGATCGACTTCCAGCGTTTCCATCGGCTGCAAAACGAGTTCGGGAAACACTTCGAAGGTCGCGACGTATTTTAGGTCCTGGCCCTCGTCCATGCTCTGCGGCTCGATGCGCGGACTGCCGGCCGGCGTCGAGTTGCTTCTGCGTCACCGCCTCGGCGTAGCTGGACTGCAGCAGCTCGCCGATCACCTCGCGGTGGACCTGGCTGCCGAATTGCTGGCGGATGACCTTCATCGGCGCCTTGCCCGGGCGAAATCCCTTCAAACGCGCGGTGCGGCTGATGTTCTTTAGGCGCGCTGCGATTTCCTCGCTCACGCGTTCGGCCGGCACCTGCACTTGCATGCGGCGCTCTAGTTTGCCGATACTCTCGACGGAAACCTGCATGGCTATCCTCTATGGGTTGGCGATCAGAATGCGCTGGTGCGAAAGGCGAGACTCGAACTCGCACGGGTTACCCCACCAGATCCTAAGTCTGGCGCGTCTACCAATTCCGCCACATTCGCAGAAAATTATGGCGCGCAGTATAGCTAACGGGGTTCGCTTTCGCGAACCAGAAGGCGGGCGACCTCGCGCAGTGCGGGAAGGCCGTTTTCGAGCATGAAGTACAGCGGACTGTCGCCGTCAAAGGGCGCGCGCGCCGCGGGCGCATGCACCCAGGCCCAGGCCCGGTCCTTAGGTCCCGGCTCGGCCATGAGCGAATATTGAATGTTGGCGATGAGCGCGGCTCTTTCCTGCTGCGTGGCGGAGAGGCGCGGCGCCTGCCCCAAGCGATAGCGCTGCAGCACCTGCGGCGAGGGAATCTTCAGCAGGCGGCATTGCTGCAGCGGCGAAAGCTCCCAGGCATCCGCGATGGCAAAGAAGCGTTTCAGCGCGCTGGTGCTGGTATGGCGCGCCGCCCGGCGGCTTGCCGGCTGCAGCACCAATCGCGGTCCAGTATGGGTCTTGCTGGGCAATGCGGTTCTCACGGTGGCCTCTGAAGCCTATGAGCACTCCAGCATACTCCCTAATGACGGCCCGGCTTGGTATCATGACTGCCGTGCCCAAGACCTTTGCCGAAAGGCTTACCCACGCATTTGCAAGCAGCGGCAGCCTGCTTTGCGTCGGACTCGATCCGGATCCCGCCAAGCTTCCCGACGGGACTCGGCGACGAGGCGACGCGGCTGCATGTCTTCGACCGCCGCATCGTCGATGCCACCTGCGATCTGGCGGCCGCCTACAAGCCGCAGATTGCCTTCTACAGCGCGCTCGGCGCCGAGCAGCAGCTGCTCTCGACGATTCGCTACATCCGCGAGCGCGCGCCGAACGCCCTGGTGATTCTCGACGCCAAGCGCGGCGACATCGGCAACACCGCGGAAGCCTATGCTCGCGAAGCCTTCGATCGCTACGGGGCCGATGCGGTCACGGTCAATCCCTACATGGGAGAAGATTCGGTGCGCCCATTCTTGGTGCGCAAGGATCGCGGCGCTCTGGTGTTGTGCCGAACCAGCAATCTGGGTGGCGAAGGATTTTCAGAACTTGATGCTGGAGGGCTTGCCCCTGTATCGCCACGTCGCGCGGCGCGCGGCCACCGCACTGGAATGAGCTCGGCAATCGTCATGCTGGTGGTGGGCGCCACCGTGCCGCGGGAAATGGCGGAGCTGCGGGCGGCGCATCCCCAGGTGCCCTTCCTGGTGCCGGGCATCGGCGCCCAGGGTGGCGATCTTCAGGGCGTGCTCGCCGCGGGTCTCGACGCCCGCGGAGCCGGGTTGCTTATCAGCGCCTCGCGCAGCATCATTTACGCCGGCGGCGGCACCGCGGCAGGGATTCGCGCGGCCGCCGCGCAAGCTGCACGCCGAGATCAATCTCGGGCGCAGCCGGCGCAGCATGCCGTCCGCGGCATCCGCCTAAAGCGCGTATCCACCGGCACCGAGTTCAGCTTGTAGACGACGCCGTCCTTCATCACGAAGGTGACGCGCTTCATGAGGCTGATGTCGTCGATCGGATTGCCGGGCACCGCCACGACATCGGCGATCTTGCCGGCCGTGACTGAGCCCAAATCCTTGTCATGACGCAATAGGTTCGCGGCATTCACGGTCGCGGCTTGAATGGCATACATCGGCGGCATTCCCGCGCCCACCATCAGTTCGAACTCGTGCGCATTCTCGCCGTGCGGATACACGGCGGCGTCGGTGCCGAAGGCATTTTCACGTGCGCCTTGTAGGCGCGGCCCGCAGTCGCCTGAATCAGGGGACCGATTGCCGCTGCTTTGGCGGCGATGGTTGCAGGATAGTAGCCGGGCACCTTCGCCTGCCGCGCCACGAAATCTCCCGCGATGATGGTCGGCACGTAATAGGTGCCGTGCTCGACCATGAGCTTCATGTCTTCGGCATCCATGTAGGTTCCATGCTCGATGGAATCGACGCCGCCCAGCACCGCGCGGCGAATGGCCTCGGCGCCATGCGCATGTGCGGCGACCGCAAATCCATAGTCATGGGCGGTGGTCACCACCGCACGAATTTCCTCGAGCGTCATTTGCGAGTTGTCGCCGCTCGCGCCCTCATCGAGCACGCCGCCCGAGGGCATGATCTTGATCACATCATCGCCGAGCTTGTAGTGCTCGCGCACCGCTTTGACCGCATCCTCCGGGCTATTGATGATGCCGTCCACCGCACCTAAGTCCTTCGCGCAGATCCTGACGATAGCCATTGGTCGGATCGGCATGGCCGCCGGTCGAGCCGATGGCCTTGCCGGCCGTGAAAATTCGCGGGCCCGGAACCACCCCGGCGTTGATGGCATTGCGCAGCGACGCGGACTCGTTGGCCGAATCGCCCAGATTGCGCACGGTGGTGAAGCCCGCCAGCAGCGTGCGGCGTGCATACACCGTGGACCTGATCGCATAGTCGGAGACATTCCAGTGATACCGGTCGACGTACTCCGTGCGGCTGGTCTGCCCGGTCAAATGGGTGTGGCTGTCGATCAAGCCGGGCATGCAAGTCTGATGTCTTCAGGTCGATCGCGGCGGCGCCGGCAGGCGCTTGCAAGCCGCTCACGACGTTGCGTATGCGGCCCGCCTCGATGACGACGGTGGTCTCGCCGAGCACTTTGCCGGCGGCGGTGTCGATCTAAATGGCCGCACAGGAGTGCCGTAACGCTCGGCGCCGCGGCGTGCTTCCGCGCGACGCGGGTGCGGTAGTGAATGTCGGCGTGAATCACCGCGCTGTTGCGCGAGCTGGTGTGCATGCCGAACTGCCGCTTTTTCGCACTCGATGATGATCACTTCCCGGTCGCCGCTGAGCCAGAGCGCACGGACGATCGCCAGGCGCAATGTATCGCCTGGCCGCACGGTCACCACGCACTCCATGCAATCGGCGTCATGCAAGCAAATCAACTCTTGGTGGCCGCAGCCGCCGCGGCTAAGAATTCATCGACATCGGCACTCGCCGTCGCATAGCAGGTGACCAGCCGGACAGTCACCCCGGATTCGGCCGTATTGAGCGGCCAGCGGTAAAAATTAAATCCGTGGGCCTCGAGGCGGCTTACCGTGCTCTCGGGCAACGCCACGAACAGTTCGTTGGCTTGCACCGGATGCAGCAGTCGGGCGCCCGGCACTGCCTTCAATCCCTGCGCCATCCTCGCCGCCATGGCATTCGCCTGGCGCGCATTGTTCAGCCACAACTCATTCTTAAGATAGGCGATCAGTTGCGCGCTCACGAAGCGCAGCTTCGGCATCAGGTGACCGGCGCGCTTGCGGCGCCGCTCGAAATCCCGCGCCATCGCCGGATCGAAGAACACCACCGCCTCGGCGCCCAGGGCACCGTTCTTGGTGGCGCCCAGCGACAGCACATCGACGCCGCACTTCCAAGTCGCCTGCGCCGGCGTGCAGGCCAAGATGCACCAGGGCATTGGCAAATCGCGCGCCGTCCATGTGCACGGGAAGCTTGTGCTGCCGCGCCACTTCGGTGATGGCGGACACTTCGCCGATTTCATAGACCGTGCCCCACTCCGTGGCCTGCGTCAGGGTCACGGCGCCCGGCTTGACGTGGTGGATGCCAAGCTCCTCCGCATAGGCGACGGCCTTGGTCAATTGCGCAGGCTGGATCTTGCCGTCGCTCGCCGGAAACCCGACGAGCTGCGCGCCGCCGGTGAAAAATCCGGGCGCGCCGGCCTCGTCGGTGACGATATGCGCCGCTTCGGCACAGTAAATCGCGCCGAAGGTCGGCACGATCTGCGAAAGCGCCAGCGCATTGGCCGCGGTACCGCTGGTCACGGGAAAAACCGCGACCTGTTTTTCGAACACCTCGCTCGCGACGGATTGCAGTTTGGCGGTCAGCTCATCGCCGCCATAAGAAGCGGCGTAGCCCTCATTGGCCTTATTGACCGCGGACATGATGGCATCGCAGGCGGGAGCGACATGGTCGCTGATGAAATTCCGACCCAAGAGCGCTCCTTACTGTAAAGCTTTGTTATGCGTGAAGCAGCCGATTGTACCCGCGGCGCCGGCTCGAAGTCAGCGCTTCCAGTCCTTGGCCAGAAACTCATAGCTCTGCGCTTCGCGCTGCCAGATGGCCGCCTCCCGCCGAACTGTCAGCAGCCAGATGCGCTGCTCCAGGGGCTTACGCGGCTTGAAGCAGGTGGGCCGCAGCACCGCGACGGCGCCGGCGTGTTCGGGATCGCGCACCGATTCGTAGCGAATTGCGTCGACATTCGCCTCGCGCGCAACGTGCGCGAAACTTTGCGAGGCGGCGTAATCGATCAGGATCGGTCCAGTCGGCGCGCGCACGCTTGAACGGCGCCTCGGTCAGATCAACCAGGCGCCCGTCGATGCCGGCGCGAAATACGGTTTGCGGCGAGGGGCCCAAGCTGTCCAGCCCCTCGGTATCCATGAGAAATCGCCAGCGCCAGAATCCCAATTCGGCGCAGGCGGTGCGCTCCTTTTCCGCTCCATACCAGACGCCCGGCATCCGCGGCTGCGCGAAAGCGCGAGCCGATCGGCGACACATAGCGAAACGGCGTCGCCAACAAGTAGTGCAGACCGGCCGCGTCCTTGGGCAGCGAGGGCTTGCTTCTGTCCAGTATTCTTTCGAGAACCAGCTGCTCCTCGACGTTCGCGACCAAACGCAGCGTCGAGGCGATATGCTGAGCCTCCACGGCGCGCCACAGGCGCCGCGTTGCCGCGATGCGCCTCAGAGGCGACCGCGGGCGGCGTCCAGATATTGGACGACACGAACCAAGCCTTCTGTGCTGCGAATCAATTCAATCGGACGCGCCGCCAATGCGCTGTTTTCTCCATTCAGCCAGCCGCGCGCCGCCGCGTCATTGGAGCCGATCACCGCGTCCAGCGAGCGGAACAAGCGCACGAACAGCGCACCGAGTTCCCATTCTTTCTTCTGGTCATCCAGGGTATAAGTGCCGTTGGCCATGCGGGAAATGGTCGAGGGACTCAATCCCAGAATTTGCGCGAGGCTGGTCTGGGTGATTTCCAACAAGCGCGCAGGCGCGCAGCACTGCGCCGGTCAGGACCCGGCGGGGCTCGGGCTTGGGTTCAGGCTTGGGCTGGGACAAAGTCCGCGGCATAAATGCCTACAGAAACAATTTAGGCATTTCTATTCTATAGAAATAACGCCGAAATGGCAAAATCAGCTCAATTGATGGTAAATCCCGGTATTGGCAGGCGGCGTGCGCTTGCTGTTGAGCTTGATGTTGAGGCGCAGCTCGTTGGCGGAGTCGGCGTTGCGGATGGCTTCGTCATAGGCAATGACGCCGTTGTTGTAAAGCTCGAACAGCGACCAGTCGAAGGTGCGCATGCCCTGCTCCTGGGACTTGCCCATGATTTCTTTCAACTCGTGAAAATCTCCCTTGAGGAGCTTGTCGGCGACGATGGGCGTGTTGAGCAGAATCTCGATGGCGGCAATGCGGCCGCTGCCATCCTCCTTGCGCACCAGGCGCTGGGAAATGATGCTCTTGAGATTGCTCGACAAATCCATGAGCAGCTGCTTGCGGCGTTCCTCCGGAAAGAAATTGATGATGCGATCGAGCGTTTGACTGGCGCTATTGGAATGCAGCGTGCTCATGCACAAATGGCCGGTCTCGGCGAAGGCGATGGCGTGTTCCATGGTTTCCGCGTCGCGGACCTCACCGATCAATATGACGTCCGGCGCCTGACGCAGGGTATTTTTTAAAGCGTGATGCCAGGTGTGCGTATCGATGCCGACGTCGCGGTGGGTCATCAAGGACATCTGCGATTGATGAATGAACTCGACCGGATCCTCGATGGTGATGATATGACCCGGCGAGGAGCGGTTGCGGTGATCGATCATGGCGGCGAGCGAGGTCGATTTGCCGGAGCCGGTGGCGCCGACGACCAGGACCATGCCGCGCTTGGTCATGACGATTTCCTTGAAGGTTTCGGGCAGGCCGAGCTGCTCGAAGCTCGGCATCTCATTGGGAATGGTCCTGATGACCATGCCGACATTCAACTGCTGCATGAAGACATTGACCCGATAGCGCGCGACATCGGGTATCGCCAGCGAGAAGTTGCACTCCAGTTCCTTGGCGAATTCGGCCCGTTGGCGCTCACTCATGATGGCATTCGCCAGCTCGCGCGTGACCTCGGCGGTCAACTTCTGCGTCGCAAGCGGCTGCATTTTTCCCTGAATCTTCATGCTCGGCGGAAAATCCTTCGAGACGAAAAGATCCGAGCCGCCTGTCCGTGTCATGGCCGCGAGCAGTTTGACCATGTAAGACCTGGCTTGTTCTTCGCTCAACGACATGCAGCACCTTCGACCGGTTCGACTTAACAATAGATCTGCAAATATAAGCTGCGGTCGCCGGAGGAACCGCGACGGAGTTAACAGCCGGCACTTAAGGCGGCAAGAAGCCGCCGATTAGGGGGGGCTATCGGTCCAATTGGACACTAGGGATGCCGGTGTGCCCCGGTACGCCAGCGTTGTGTGAATTCGTGCCGGTCGGTCTCGGTTTCAAGTTCCTGAGCCAGCCTGCCGACCAGCTGCTCAAGACTCGACGCGCGCGCGGCGGCGGTCTTTACCAAGTGCCTGGCGATCGGACCGATGTATCCGGCCAAGAGCCGCTCCGCGCGCACCAGTTCGGCAGGGTCCATTTGCGCAGGCATGGCGAGCACCGGCGCCGGTTGCGTGCTGGCAATGTCGGGAGCGGCAGCGCGTCCCAAATGAGCTTTGAGATGAACGCAGAGCCGCGCATAGTGCGCATCGCGCGGCGCGGCAAAGGCATCCAGCCAATGCTGCGAACTCAAGAAATATTCCAGACTCTTCGACGGCGTAACGTTCTGGATGCGAAAGGGCAGGATGCTCACCTGCTTGTGAACCGCGCGTTCGACTTCGCGGCGCACCTGCGGCGAGTCATTGCTGCTCGCCGAGAAAACCAAAACCATCACCCGGGAATTGGCAATGGCGTCGATAATCTCCGCCGCCCAGTCGGCCGAGGGCGCGATGTCGCGCGGAGCGATCCAGCAGTTGATACCCTCGCGTTCGACGCGCTCCACCAACTCCATGGCACAGTCTTGGTCCGGCTGCGAGTAGCTGACGAAGACTTCGCGCCCCATCTACTGCTCCCCCAGCAGATGCAGCGCCTTCTCCAGGCTCTTGCGCATGCGGTCGAACGAGCGGGTTACCGAGACAATTTCCGCGGCGCCCCCTTGCGGGAAGTCCTCGGCCGAGGCGTCGCCCAAGCTCACGCGATCCGCGACCGACGCGATGCGCCGCACCGGCCGCACCACCAAGCGATACAGCAGCACATTCACGACCGCGAACGCCGCTGCGAATACTGCCACCAGCAATATCATGAAGGCGCGAAACTCCTTAGTCGCGTTGTCCGTGGCGCTGGCAAAGGGCACTGAGACCACCTGGGCGGCAACGACCTCATTGGGCTGCCAACCAAAGCCGTTGTCGCTCCCATAGCGGGCAAGCATGCTGGCGGGGGCGGCCGCGGGGATGCTGTGACACACCAGACACTCGGGTTTCGCACGAATCGGCCGTGCCAGATACAACGATTTCCCCATCGGCGTGTCGCGCACACCGACCACCTGCTGAGTCTGCGGATCGTTGCGGAAGCGCTGAATGATGTCGCTCTCCCAGTCGGCGGCGCGATCGCGCGGATTGGTGGGGTTGAGCGTCGCTTCCTTGTAGGCGTACTGAGGATGATGCTCATGAAATTTCAGAAAATTTTGCGTCGCCGCATACGAAGGCACGCTCTGCGGCAGAAATTCGTCTTTCATGCGCGCCGAAATCAGCGGCACAATTTCGCCGGAGGTATAGGTCCGTACGGCGGCTGCGCTGTCCATCATCAAGCCGGCCTCCACCAGCACCTCGCGCTGCGCATTGTCGCTCAGCATCGACCAACAGACGTATCCCGCGAGCGAGGCGGCCACAAGAAAGACGGCTCCGAGCGCCGTATTGATGCGAAATAACAAACTCATGATGCGGAGGGCATTGATATGCCTTGTTGTAGCCTAGGCGCGCAAGCGCCGCATTGTACACAGGTTGCTAGCGCACGCGCTCCTGCAGATCCTCGCGCGTCGATTTGATATGCGCGTGCATCAGTGCGCGCGCATCGCGCGACTTTCCGGTGCGCCAGGCCCGCAGCAGCGCGGCATGCTCGCGGGTTGCGCGCTTCGCCCGGCCTTCGGGGCGCAGGTGGGCTTGCACATAGCGCTGCGCGAGGGTGTGCAGGCGGCTTAAGATCTCGGCCGCGACCGGCTGCAAACGCGGCACGATGAGCAGCAGGTGAAAGGCGCGGTTGAACCGGCCGGAAGCGGCGAATTCACCGGCCGCCGTGGCTTCATTCAGCTGCTCGAGCGCCGCGCTCGCCGCGGCATGATCGGCGCGCGAGCGCCAGCTTCGCGCCCCGCGCCACCGCGATGGGCTCGATCTGCAGCCGCAATCTGAAGACCTCGTCCAATTCCGTGCTGGCCAGCGGCCGGACCTGGAATCCGCGGTTGGGGAAAATATCCACCAAGCCCTCGGATTGCAGCTGTACCAGCGCCTCGCGCACCGGGATCTTGCTGATGCCGAACTCGGCGGCAAGGCTGTCCTGGCGCAGCGCCGAGCCCGGCGCGTAGGCGCCCGACAGGATGCGGTCGCGAAACCGCACGATTAACTGACTGGTCATCGACTGAACCAGGGGTTCGGTCACGCGCGGATGCCCCAGCAAAACGGATCTTCCGGATCCAGGCGCAGCAAGTTCTCGCCGGTCACGTACGCGCTGCCGGTGATGATGGGCACCACTTCGCCCTTGGCACGATCGTGCCAGCGAAAGCGGGCCTCAAAACTACTGCCGATCACACTTTCCTGCACCCACACCGCGCCCTCCTGCAATTTGCCGTCGGCGGCCAGACAGGCGAGTTTCGCACTGGTGCCCGTGCCGCAGGGAGAGCGGTCGTAGGCCTTGCCGGGACACAGCACAAAGTTGCGGCTGTGGACTCCCGACTGCGCCGACGGCGCGAACAGTTCGACATGATCGACTTGCGGATGGCCTTGCTCATTGAGCGCCGCGCGCACCCGCCAGGAAAAATCCGTCAGCGCATCAACATGGTGCAAATCGATGACCTGGCCATGCTCGGAAATCAAGAAAAACCAATTGCCGCCCCAGGCGACGTCGCCGACCACCCGCCCGATGCCCGGAACGTCCACGGCGAGTTGGCGGTGCGAGCGGTAGCTTTGCACATTGGAGACGCTGACACGCCCGTCCGCGCGCAATTCCGCCTCGACCGCACCCACCGGCGTGTCGATTTTGAATGCGCCCGGTGCCAGGCGGCCCGCAAATTTAAGCGAGGCGATCAGGCCGATGGTGCCGTGGCCGCACATCCCCAAGTAACCCACGTTGTTGAAGTAAATGACGCCGAGTTCGCAATCGGCGCGGTGCGGTGGCACCAACAGCGCGCCGACCAGAGGATCCGAGCCGCGCGGTTCGTTGACGATGGCGCTGCGGAAATCGTCGAACTGCTCGCGAAAGCGCTGCACGCGCTCCGCCAAGGGCCCGTCCCCCAAGTCGGGTCCGCCTTCGAGCACCAGCCGCGTCGGCTCCCCGCCGGTGTGCGAATCGATGACGCGAATCGAGCGCATCTTCAAGGCCGCGTGTCGCGCGCGCGCTCGATCATCGCGATCACCGCGGCGCGCCGTTCGCCCGCGAGCGGCAGGCGCGGCGGCCGCACGCGTTCCGAACCGCGGCCCATGATCTGTTCGGCGAGTTTGATGGACTGCACCAGGTCGTGTTCCGCATCCAGATGCAAGAGCGGCATGAACCAGCGATAGATGCGGCGCGCGCGGTCCAGATCGCCGCGGCGCAGCGCCTCATAAAAGCGCAACGACTCCACCGGGAAAGCGTTGGTGAGTCCGGACACCCAGCCTTTGGCGCCGAGGGTCAGCGCTTCGAAGGCCACATCGTCGAGCCCCGCGAACACCACGAAGCGCTCGCCGAACTCATTGATAATGTCCGTGAAGCGGCGCGTGTCGGGCGCCGATTCCTTGATCGAGACGATATTCGGCACATCGGCGAGCCGCCTGAGCGTGGCGAGGTCGATATTCACGCGGTAGGACGGCGGATTGTTGTACAGCATGATGGGCAGACCCGTCGCCGCCGCCACCGCCCTGAAATGATACTCGAGCTCGGCGGCGGTCGGCACATACACCATGGCCGGCAGCACCATGAGACCGTCGGCGCCGAGCCGCTCGGCATCGCGGGCGAAATTGGCAGCCGTGGCGGTCGTGAACTCCGAGACGCCGACAATGACCGGCACTTTGCCGGCGCTCACTTCGACCGCGGTGCGCAGCACGCTGCGCTTTTCCTCGGCGCTCAGCGAGTTGCCCTCGCCCACCGTTCCCATCAATATCAGGCCGTGAACGCCATCGTCGAGCAGGGCCTTTTGCACCCGCTGCGTCGCCGGCAGATCGACCTGCATCGAAGCGTCGAATTGAGTGGTGGCGGCGGGAAACACGCCCGACCAGGTGCAGGGGGAAGGTTTGCTCATTTTGAGTCCGGGTAGGGGTTGCTTGCAGGATCGTAGATCGTATACGGTGCCGCCATGGCGGAGCAAGATACGGTCGCGATTATCGGCGCGGGGGTGGTGGGCGCGGCGTCGGCTTTTGCCCTGGCGCGTCAAGGAGCCCGCGTTCTGCTGCTCGATCGCGCGGAGCCCGGCACCGCCGGCGCCAGCTACGGCAATGCCGGGCACATTGCCGCCGAACTGGTGCAGCCGCTGCCCTCGCCGGCCCTGCTGTTCGGCTTCTACCGCGACCTGTTTCGCTTCGGCGGCGTCTTGGACTTACCGCCGCGCCAAGCGCTGCGCATGTCGCCGTGGATCGGCAGGTTCGCGGCGGCGGCATTCCGCCGCAGCGAGAACACCCGCCACCTGGCGCCGCTGGTGCGCCCATCCGCCGAGGTCTGGGAACGCTGGGTCAAAGCCGTCGGCCGGCCGGAACTGCTCAAGCGCCATGGGCACTATGAAGTTGCGCTCGGGCCGAAAAGCCAGGCTCACATGCAAAGCTACGCCCAGGAGATGGCGCGGGTCGGCGTGAAGACGCGCAGCGTCGAGCCGGAGCAATTGTCGGCCCTGCGGCAGGCGGCCAACGCCGCGGCGGCTGCGGGTTTGTGGTTTGAGGACTCGGCGTCCGTGATCGATCCCTTGGAGGCGGTAGGCGCCTTCGTGGCGGCGGCGCTGCAACGCGGCGCGACGTTTCGCAAGCTCGACGTGCAAGGCCTGCGCCCGCGCGGCGATAAGATTGAAATCTTGAGCGATCAGGGTGCCCTGGTTGTGGACAGTGCGGTGGTGTGTGCCGGCGTGCGCTCCGCGCCGCTGCTCGCGCCGTTCGGCGTGCGCGCGCCGCTTCAGGCGGTGCGCGGCTATCACGTCGAAATGCCGGGGCAGGCAGCTTTTTTTGATGCACCGGTGGCTTATGTAGACCATCGCCTGCTCGTCACGCCCATGAAAGGACGCGTGCGCGCAACCAGTTACATGGAGTTTGCCGATCCGGATGCCCCGGCCGACGCCCGCAAGCCGGCCCGTTTGCGGCAAAAACTGCGCGCGCTCGGCTACCCCTGCGAACTGGAGGGACCCAGCTGGTTGGGCTCGCGTCCGGTACTGCCCGACTACCTGCCGGGGATCGGCCGCGCGCCCGGACCTTCAAAGCTGTTTTATGCCGTGGGACATCAGCACATTGGCCTCACGCTGGCGCCCTTCACCGCGGAGCTCATCGCCGACCTGGCGGCAGGCCGCGAGACGCCGATTCCGGTTGCGGCCTATGACCTGAAACGATTTTAAAACTCCAAATTCAGAAAACCGAAGGGATCCCTTATGCACAATTCCTCCTCCTGGGCCTGCGTCATGGCGTGCATGGCCGTGACGATTTGCGGCTGCGCCAAGGCGCCGAGTGCCGATGCGCGCCTGCAGGCCCTCTACAGCGACGAATGGAAGTGGCGCGAACAGCAGTTTCCGGACAACGAGGATGCGCAAAAGCCGATTCAAGATCATCTGCCCAAGATGGACCCGGCCAGTCAGGCTCTGCGGCTGCAACAGTGGCAGGACGTGCTGCAGAAACTCAACGCCATTCCCCGGGCCGAGCTGTCGCCCGGCGAACAATTGAACTACGACATCTACCATCCGCAAATCGAAGCGCTGATCGCCGATCAACAATTTCGCGAATTCGAAATGCCCGCCAATTCGGACACCACGTTTTGGACCGATCTTGGCTACACGGCGCGCCGGCAATACCGCTCGATGCAGGACTATCGCAATTGGATCAGCCAGATGCAGGATATTCCGCGCTACTTCCACGAACAGATGGATGAAATGCGCGCCGGACTGAAGCGCGGATTCACGCCTCCCAAGGTTACGCTCGAAGGGCGCGACGCCTCGATCACGGCAGTCACCGATGCGACGCCCGAGGCGAGTCTTTTCTATACGCCGTTCAAAGACATGCCCGGCATCTCGGCGGCGGACCAAAAGGCCCTGCGCGATCAAGCGATCGGCATCATCCGCGACACCGTGCAACCGGCCTATCGCGAATTGCTCACGTTCTTCCGCGGTGAGTATTTTCCCGGCACCCGCACCACGGTGGCAGCCGCCGATCTGCCGGACGGCAAAGCCTATTACCGCGCCCGCATCCGGCAGTTCACGACGCTCGATGAGGATCCCGCAACGATTCATGCATTCGGCGAAGCGGAAGTCGCGCGCCTGCACGAACAAATGCTGGGCGCGATGAAGGAGACCGGCTTTACCGGCGATTTCCCGGCATTCCTCGCGTTCCTGCGCAAGGATCCGCAGTTCTACGCGAAAACGCCGGAGGAACTGCTGATGCGCGCGGCCTTTATTGCCAAGCGATTCGACGGCAAAGCCTCGCAATATTTCGGCCTGTTGCCGCGCGCGCGCTTCGCCATCAAACCGGTGCCGGACGATCTCGCTCCCTTCTACACCGTCGGGCGTGGCGGCCCGGGGGTGTACCTGCTCAACACGTATAACCTGCCCGGCCGGCCGCTGTACAACCTGACCGCGCTGACGCTGCACGAATCCGCGCCGGGCCATGCGTTTCAGATGCCGATCGCGCTCGAGCACAAGCAGCAGCCGGAATTTCGTCAGCACACCTATCTGTCCGTCGTACGGCGAAGGCTGGGCGCTGTACTGCGAAACCTTGGGTGTGGAGATGGGCATGTATGACACGCCCTACGACCGCTTCGGCATGCTGAACTACCAGATCTGGCGGGCTGCGCGGCTCGTGGTGGATACCGGCATCCATTCTCAAGGTTGGAGCCGCGACCGGGCGATCGCCTATTTTCGTGACTACACCGCACTGCCGCTGCATGAAATCGACACGGAAATCGATCGCTACATCGCGTGGCCCGCGCAGGCGCTGTCCTACTATCTGGGCGAAGATGCGATTTTAAAATCCAGAGCCCAAGCCGAAAAGGCGCTGGGCGATAAATTCAATATCCGCGCATTTCACGACGCCGTGCTGGAATTCGGGTCGGTGCCCATTCCGGTGCTCAAGGCGCGCGTCGATCGCTTCATCGCGGATGGCGGCAAGGGCCCCTACCCCGAGATGGAATAGGGACGCGGCCCGTGAACATCGGCAGACTGGCTTTGCTCGCCGCCATCGGCATTGGTGGCGTTAACCTATATCGGGCGCTGGTGGTGGCTGGAACGGGCGCGCGGCGCGGACCCCGCGCGGCCGCGCCGGCCGCGCGTGTCGGATCTGCTGGTGGGCTTCGTCACCAATTTCTTCGACACCCTGGGTATCGGCTGCTTCGCACCCACGACGGCTTACTACAAGCTGGTCGGCCGCATGCCCGACGATGAAATTCCCGGCACCTTGAACACCGGCCATGCGCTCCCGGCGGTTACCGAGGCGCTGATTTTCATCGCCATCGTCAGCGTCGACATGACCACGCTGGTGAGCATGATTGCCGCGGCCGTGCTCGGAGCGTGGCTGGGCGTCGGCGTCGTCTCACGCCTGTCGCGCCGCGCGATTCAGCTCGGCATGGGCGGGGCATTGATGTGCGCGGCGCTGCTGTTTCTGATCAAGAACCTCAATTGGGTGCCGGGCGGCGGCGAGGCGCTGGCATTGCACGGGCCGACGTTGATCTTTGCGGTCGGCGTCAATTTTTTGCTGGGCGCGCTGATGATGCTGGGCGTCGGATTGTTTGCGCCCTGTTTGATACTGGTGAGCCTGCTCGGCATGAGTCCGCTGGCCGCCTTCCCCATCATGATGGGCTCCTGCGCCCTGCTGATGCCGGTCGGCGGCGCGCGATTCGTCCGCAGCGGCCGCTACAACGTGAGCGCCGCGCTGGGACTCGCGATCGGCGGCATCCCGGGAGTGCTGCTGGCTGCCTTCGTCGTCTGGTCGCTGCCGATCGAGTGGATGCGCTGGCTGGTGCTGATCGTGGTGGTGTACGCGGCGGTGCAGATGCTGCGGTCGGCGCGCGCCGAGCGCGCGGCCCGGCTCGCGGCTCAGCGTGCATCCCCGAGCTGAGAGCCGCCGTCGCAATCGAGGATGGTGCCGGTGATGTAAGCGGCAGAATCGCTGCATAGAAACACCGCGCTCTCGGCGATGTCAGCGATGGCCCCGTAGCGGCGCAACGCAATGCGCGAGGTGATGGCCTGCTCGGCTTCCGGCGTCGGCGCGAGGCGTGCCATGCCTTCGGTGCCGGCGATAGGCCCCGGCGAGATGCCGTTGACTCGCACGCCCGAAGGCCCCCATTCCATCGCCAGCACGCGAATGAGTTGATTCACACCGGCCTTTGCCGCGCAGACGTGCGCCTGGCGCATCATCGGCCGCACCGCCTGGCCGGCGCTGATCGCAATCAGCGACGCGCCCGGCGTGCGCAGCAGATCGTGGGCGCCGCGGAACACGTTGAAGGTGCCGTTGAGGTCGATATCGACCACCGTGCGAAAACCATTGGCCGACAGGCCGACCACCGGCGCCAGGAAATTTCCTGCGGCGCCCGAGATGACGATATCCAGCGCGCCGAATTGTTTGACCGTGCTTTCCAGCACGGCCCGCGTGGCGTCGAAATCGCGCACATCGCAGCTGAATCCTAAGGCGCCGGATCCGATGGCCGCGGCGGCGTTGGCCGCCTTTTCGGGATTGCGTCCCGCGACCGCCACGCGCGCGCCCAATTCCGCGAAGCGCCTGGCAATTCCTAGGTTGATGCCGCTGGTACCGCCGGCAATGAATGCGGTCTTGCCGGCGAGCAATTGTTCTTTAAAAGCGCTCACAGAATGCTCCTTAAAGCGAACGCGCAATGATGACCTTCATGATTTCCGTGGAACCGCCGTAGATGCGCGCGATGCGCGAGTCGCGGAAGATCCGCGCAATGGGATACTCGTTGATGTAGCCGTAGCCGCCGTGCAACTGCAGGCAGTCGTCCACGATCTGCCATTCGGTTTCGGTGGCCCACATCTTGGCGATGGCCGCGGTCGTGCCGTCGAGCGAGCCATTGAGCAGCCGTGCGATGCAATCGTTGATGTACACCTTCGCCACGGTGGCCTTGGCCTTGGCGTCGGCCAGTTTGAACTGGGTATTCTGAAAGTCCATGACGCGCTGGCCGAAGGCCTTGCGGTTCTTCACGTATTCAATGGTCGTTTCCAAGGCTTTTTCCATGCTGATGACCGCGCCGATGGCAATCAGCAGGCGCTCGCGCGGCAGTTCGGCCATGAGTTGAGAAAACCCCTTGCCTTCCTCCATGCCGAGCAGATTCTCGGCCGGCACCCAGACATCGTCGAAAAAAAGCTCGGAGGTGTCCTGGGCATCGAGCCCGATCTTGTCGAGCTTCTTGCCGCGCCTGAATCCTTTTGCCTCATCGGTTTCCACGATCACCAAGGACACGCCGCGCGAGCCCAGGGCCGGATCGGTCTTCGCGACCACCACAATGAAGTCGGCAATCTGTCCGTTGGAAATGAAGGTCTTCGAGCCGTTGATCCGGTAGCCCTCGCCGTCGCGGCGCGCCGTGGTGCGAATCGATTGCAGATCCGATCCCGCGCCCGGCTCACTCATGGCGATGGCGCTCACGCGTTTGCCGGAAACCAGCTTGGGCAACCAGCGGCAGCTTCTGTTCCTCCGTGCCATGCAGAATGATGTAGGGCGTGATGATTACATTGTGCAGGCCGAGGGCGAATCCCTCGAGATTGTGCCGCGCGACGACATCCAGCAGCACCAATTCATGGCGAAAGTCCGCCCCGGGACCGCCGTAAGCTTCCGGCACCATCATGCCTAAAAAACCTGCCTCGCCGGTCTCGCGCCAGAAGGCGCGGTCAACCTGGCCGGCTTCGCGCCATCCGGCGACGCGCTCGGGCGGCGCGGCGCGCTCGAAGTAGCGGTCGGCGGCGTCGGCGAACATTTGAATGTCGGGATCCTGCATGAAGGCGGGCGGCGGCACATCAATCACTGGCATCGCTTACTCCCAGGCGCCACGCGCTCTCTCAATCATGGATTACCACAAACTCTTTGACTGCAGCGCGGTCGGTGCGCAATCGATTGATGGGTGCGGCATAGTCGCCGAAGCCCAGCGCCAGACCGCAGAAGAGCATCAGCTGCGCCCCCACGCCCAAGAATTCGCTCACTTGGGCGTGCCAAATCGCCCAGGATTCCTGCGGGCAGGTTTCCAGGCCGAGCTCGCGCGCCAGCAGCATGATGTTTTGAATGAACATGCCGAGGTCGGACCATTGCGGCGGGACCCATGGAACGATCGAGGAAAAAGAACATCCCGACCGGGGCACCGAAGAAATTATAGTTGCGCGCGAACTGCGCATGGCGCGCCGCCTTATCTTCGCGCCGCACGCCGATGTGTCCGTACAAGTCCTCCCCACCCTTGTGCCGGCGCGAGCGGTACGGCTCCTTGAGTTCGGGCGGATAGACGTGATACTCCGCCGCACCGCCGAAGGGGGTGGCCATGAACTGCGGCGTCAATTGCGCGCGAAACCGCGCCATGGAATTTCCCGACAGGACATGAACGATCCAGGGCTGCAGGTTGCCGCCGGAGGGTGCGAAACGCGCCGTGTCCAGCAGCTTGGCGACCGTGGCCGCCTCGATGGGTTGCGCGGTGAACGACCGGCAAGAGTGGCGCGATAATATGGCTTCGCTCACACCGACAGCCGCTGACTTGCCTTCCTGCACGGATCACCCCGAAATGCGTTAGTTTCGCAGTAAAAGTGGCCAATGATGCCGGCCATCCTTACTATGATGCCACACCGCTCATGGGGGAAGCTCATGCCGGACGCCTTGATCATTGATGCCTGCCGAACGCCGCGCGGAATCGGCAAGGTCGACAAAGGAGCGCTGGCGCACCTGCACCCGCAGCGCTTGGGCGCGGCGGTCCTCAAGGCACTCGCCGAACGCAATCAGTTGCAGACCAAGGAAGTCGACGATGTCATCTGGGGCACCTCCACGCAGGTCGATAAGCAGGGCGCGGACTTGGGCCGCATGGCCGCCCTCGATGCCGGATACGATATGGTCTCGAGCGGCGTGACGCTGGATCGCTTCTGCGGATCGGGCATCACGGCCGTCAACATGGCCACTGCGGCCGTCATGTCCGGCATGGAAGACCTGGTGGTCGCCGGCGGCACCGAGATGATGTCCTTTACCGCCAATCTGCCGCATGGTTCGCCGTTCATGGACCGGGGCAATGAGCATTTGCGCGCCTTGCACCCGCAGTCGCATCAGGGCGTGTGCGCCGATGCCATCGCCGCCTTGGAAAATATCAGCCGCGCCGATGTCGATGCGCTCGCGCTCGAAAGTCAGCGGCGCGCGGCCCATGCCATCGAGGCCGGCTATTTTAGCCGCAGTGTCGTGCCGGTTCTGAATTCCGACGGCAGTGTGGCACTGGACCGCGAACAATTCCCGCGCCCGCAAACGACCGCGGAAGGCCTGGCGGCACTCAAGCCCTCGTTTGCCGCGATCGCCGACTATGCGCTGGACGAGCGCGGCACCACCTATCGCAAGCTGATTCAACAGAAGCATCCCGGCTTGCAGATTACGCATATACACCATGCCGGCAACAGTTCCGGGGTGGTGGACGGCGCGGCGGCACTGCTAATCGCCTCGCCGGCGTATGCGCGCAAACGCGGCCTTAAAGGCCGCGCCCGCGTGCTCGCCTATGCCAACATGGGCGACTCGCCCACACTGATGCTGAATGCGCCGGTGCCGGCAGCACGCAAGGCGCTGCAGCGCGCCGGACTCACCGTGGCCGACATCGATCTGTGGGAAATCAACGAGGCCTTTGCCGTGGTCGCGGAGAAGTTCATCCGCGACCTCAAACTCGATCGCGGCAAGGTGAACGTCAATGGCGGCGCCATCGCGCTCGGTCATCCGATCGGCGCAACCGGCTCGATCTTGATCGGCACCTTGCTGGATGAATTGGAGCGGCGCGATCTGAAACGCGGACTGGCGACCATGTGCGCGGGCGGCGGCATGGCGCCGGCCATCATTATTGAGCGGCTCTGACCCAGCAGGTATCGCCGTCGGCGCCCTTCACGCCCAAGCCTGCGGCGCCGACCGGCTCCTGTTCGCCTGAAGTCAGCCAGTCGATGGTGCTCGAGTCGTTGCCGGGAACCTTGGCGATGAAGCGCGCCCCGTTCGCGGCGCGCGCGATGATGGCGCCCTGCTCGGGCGCTCCGTCGCGGCCGTAGATCACGGTGTAAGTTTCCACGGCGGCAGGACCGACATAGTCCTCTTGGACCGGAGGCGCAGGCCCGCGCTGCGAATCCGCCTCGCTTTGATAGTCAAAATCCTGCGGAAAAGTATCCGGCGCGAAAGGCGCGCGGCTCAACACAATGCGAATGATTGTGCGTCGCGAGACCGCCATTCGCGAACAACAAACCGTAATGTCCGCTTTGCCGCAGCTTCAACACCATGCTCACCACCGCATGACTCATGTAATTCCCCACAGGACCGCCGCCGAATGTCAGTCCGCCGAAGACGCTGGCGGGGCGTGTCAGGGGCCAGTCAATGACCCGCCGCGCCATTTTCGGCACGCAAGGAAAACAACTATAGAGTTCCACGTGGTCAAGATCAGCCGTCGTCAGGCTGTTAAGTTCGAGGGCCCTGCGCAGGGACACTGCCATGCTGGGAGAATCCGCGTAGCCGGCGCGTGCCATCAGATCGACGGGTTCATGCGCCGCCGCGCCGCGACCGACAAAAATCAGCCGGTGCTCGCTGATGCCGCGCGCTCGCGCCTCCTCCAGGCTGGTCACGATAAAGGCAGCGCCTTGATTGACGCTGCTATTGGCCACCATCAACTTGCAATAGGGAAACGCAATGCGGCGATTTGCCGCCGACACCGTTTGAATTTCATCGGCCGACACGTAGCGCCGCAGCCACGCCCCCGGATTGGCCTCGGCCACCGCGGAAAAGCGCGACCAGATCTGCGCGCTCTCCGCCTGGCCTTGCGCCAGAGTCTGGCCGTAGGCGGCGCGGCCGGCATTCTCATACAGGGGATACACATCAACCGGCGCGATCAGACCATAGCGATGCCGGTACGACGGTCCGCGGCGCAGTGCGACGGCGCGCACGGCATCCGACGCCGTCCCCGGCGACGGCTGACTTGCTGCACGCCGCAGCGCCGTGCGCAGCGCTTCACCGCCCGCCACCGCCGCAACCTTGATTTCTCCGGCACCGATGCGGTTGGCGGCCTCATTCAGCAGCAACAGCGGACTGTCGCCGCTGGCATAGCCGGACTTGTAGCAAACACGCGGCTTGGCGCCCACGCGCGCGGCCAAGGGCGCCGACACGTCGCCCAATTCAGGAAAAGAAATTTGATCGACCACCCCGAGCGAGTCCAACCGGGTCAGCCATCCTCCGCCGGCATCCGCGTCTGCGGCATGCAGCGCCGACTCCATGAGGCCGAGCGAATCGAGCCCTGAGGCCGGGCGGTCAGGCTCGTCACGATCGTTGATCTGGCCTACGCCAATGATCACGGGGATGGGATTATACTTCTTGCCCGTCATATGCCTGCGATCATGATCAACGCCAGTCCTACCTCACATAGTTACATTTCGCAGCGCCTAAAGCTGCACTACGTCGATTGGGGCAACCCCCAAGCGCCGCCCTTGCTGCTGGTGCACGGCGGTGCGGACCATTGCCGCAGCTGGGATTGGGTGGCGGACCGCCTGCGGGCCGACTGGCATGTGATGGCCGCCGATCTGCGCGGCCATGGCGACAGCGCTTGGTCGCCCGACGGCGATTATTCCATGACGGCCTACGTCTACGATCTCGCGCAGATCATCCACCAGCTCGAAATGTCCCCCGTCACGATAGTGGCGCACTCGTTGGGCGGCAACATTGCCCTGCGTTATGCGGGACTGTATCCCGACAATGTGCGCCGCGTGGTCGCCATCGAAGGATTGGGGCCCTCGCCGAAAATGCAGGCCGAGCGCGAGCAGACACCGCTGCAGCAGCGCTGGCAGGAATGGATCCGCGACCGGCGCGCGGTGAGCGCGCGAAGTCCGCGCCGCTACGCGACCCTCGCCGACGCGCTGGAGCGCATGCGCAGCGAGAACAAATACTTGAGCGAGGAACAAGCGCAACATCTGACGCAGCATGCGGCCAGCCGCAACGAGGACGGCACCTGGAGTTGGAAATTCGACAACTACATGCATGTGTGGCCGCCGTTGGACATCACGCCGCAACAACTGCAGGAGCTCTGGAGTTCGATTCGTTGTCCGACTCTCTTGTGCTACGGCGAAAAGAGCTGGGCGTCGAATCCCGAAAAGGACGGCCGTGCACGTCATTTCCAGCACGCGCGCGTGGTCAATTTTCCGAACGCCGGGCATTGGGTGCATCACGATCAGCTGGATGCCTTCATGGCGGAACTGGCGGGATTTTTGCGTGAATAGCCTGGCAACGGCCGGGTGCCGATGAAAACCAGCGTGATGCTGGTTTTCCTGCTCAGCGCCTGCAGCACGGGCGTTCTTGATCCGCATGGTCCGGTGGGAGGCGCCGAACGCACCATCCTTTTCGATGCAACGGTGATCATGCTCGCGGTCATCGTGCCGGTCATTGTCGCGACCGGCGCTTTCGCTTGGTGGTTTCGCGCCGGCAACCGCAAAGCGCACCGGCAGCCGGAGTGGTCCTATGCCGGCCGCATCGAATTCGTGGTGTGGTCCATTCCCACCCTGGTGGTGCTCTTTCTCGGCGGCATCGGCTGGATCAGCTCGCATGATCTGGACCCGCGCACGCCCCTGCACTCCCGCACGGCGCCGCTCGAGGTCGACGTGGTTTCCCTCGACTGGAAATGGCTGTTCATCTACCCCGCTTTACACGTTGCCAGCATCAATCGTCTGGTGCGTGCCGGTCGGTGCGCCGCTGCACTTTCGCCTGACCTCGGCCGGCGTCATGAACAGTTTCTTCGTACCGCAGCTCGGCAGTCAGATCTACACCATGGCCGGCATGGCCACCGAATTGAATTTGCAGGCCGACGATGCGGGCACCTTCGCCGGACTGTCCGCACAATTTAGCGGCGCCGGCTTCTCCGACATGCGGTTTGAGGTCAGCTGCGCTGCCGCCGCCGGCCTTTGCGCAGTGGATCGAAGAAACGCGGGCGCACGGCGGGGCGCTCGATGCCCCTGAATACGCTCATCTCACCCAGGCCTCCCAGAACGACCCCCCGCGCACCTTCGGCGCCGTAAGCCGCGGGCTGTTCGATGCCATCGTGGCAAATCCCGGCGCTACGCGCCTCGCGAGATCCCGCCATGAGTCCATGGAAATGTTCGGTCGCTTAAGTTTGGCGGCCATTCCGTGGGACCAGCCCATACCGCTGATCACCTCGGCCGTCATCGTGGTGCTGCTCGCCGCGCTGCTGGGGCTCGTGACGTACAAAGGCTGGTGGCCTTATCTATGGAAGGAGTGGCTGACCAGCACCGACCACAAGCGCATCGGAGTGATGTACGTGATCCTCGCACTGGTCATGCTGATCCGCGGCTTCAGCGACGCCATCATGATGCGCTCGCAGCTCGCCCTGGCTGCCGGAGCCGCTGCGGGCTATTTGCCGCCCGATCATTACAACCAGATTTTTTCGGCGCATGGCACGATCATGATCTTCTTCGTGGCCATGACGTTCGTGATCGGACTCATGAACTTCGTCGTGCCGCTGCAGCTGGGCGTGCGGGACGTTGCCTTTCCGGTACTCAACTCGGTCAGTCTTTGGCTGACTGCGGCCGGGGTGCTGCTCGTGAACCTGTCGCTGTTCATCGGCGAATTCGCGCGCACCGGCTGGCTCGCCTATCCGCCGCTTTCCGAGATCGCCTACTCGCCGGGCGTCGGGGTCGATTACTATCTCTGGAGTCTGCAGATTTCCGGGCTCGGCACCCTGCTCACGGGAATCAACTTCACCACCACCATTCTCAAGCTGCGCGCGCCGGGCATGAGTTACAGCCGCATGCCGGTGTTCTGCTGGACCGCGCTGGCATCGAACCTGTTGATCGTCGCCGCATTCCCAATCCTCACCGCAACTTTTGCCATGCTGCTGCTGGACCGCTATCTGGGCTTTCACTTCTTCACCAATGAGGCCGGCGGCAATCCCATGATGTACATCAATCTCATCTGGGCGTGGGGTCATCCGGAAGTCTATATATTGATTCTGCCCGCCTTCGGCGTGTTCTCCGAGGTGATCGCGACATTTTCCGGCAAGCCGCTGTTCGGCTATCGATCGATGGTCATCGCAACCATGGCGATTTGCATGCTGTCCTTCATGGTGTGGCTGCATCATTTTTTCACCATGGGCGCGGGCGCCAACGTCAACGCCTTCTTCGGCATCATGACCATGGTCATTGCCGTGCCCACCGGCGTGAAGGTTTTCAACTGGCTGTTCACCCTTTACGGCGGCGAAGTTCGATTCACCGTGCCGGTTTACTGGGCCTTGGGGTTCATGGTGACCTTCGTCATCGGCGGCATGACCGGCGTGCTGCTCGCCATCCCGCCGGCCGACTTCGTGCTGCACAACAGTCTGTTTCTGGTCGCCCACTTTCATAATGTCATCATCGGCGGCGTGGTGTTCGGCGCCATGGCCGGATACACCTACTGGTTTCCCAAGGCGTTCGGCTTCACGCTCGACGAAAAATTGGGCAAGGCCTCTTTCTGGTGTTGGTTCATCGGCTTTTACCTGGCCTTCATGCCGCTTTATGCGCTGGGGCTGATGGGCGCGACCCGGCGCATGCAGCATTACTCGAACACAGCGTGGCAGCCGCTCATGGTGCTGGCGCTGGCGGGCGCGATCGTGATTCTTGCGGGCCTGCTCTTTACCATTGCGCAGCTGGTGTACAGCATCAAGACCCGCGAGCGGCGCCGCGACCGCAGCGGCGACCCATGGAACGGCCGCACGCTCGAGTGGTCGACCCCTTCGCCGCCGCCCGCGTGGAATTTCAATGTGCTGCCGCAGGTGACGGGCATTGATGCGTTCTGGACGCTGCAAGCACGGTGCAAAAGCCTCCGAACCAAAAGGCCCGACGCGCTGCACGATTCGATTCACCTGCCGAAGCCGAGCGCGCTGGGATTCAGTACCGCATTCTGTGCAGTCGTATTTGGCTTTGCGATGATCTGGCACATAGGCTGGTTGGCCATCATCGCGCTGGTGGCTGGCCATCGCCGTCTCGCTGCGGCATGCATGGCATCTTGATACCGACATCAAGATTGGCGCCGAAGAAATTGCTGAGTTTGACGCGCATCGAGCCAAGACGAGGCATCAATGAGCGCGGCCGCTGCCGAGATCCCGCTGTCCGAACGCGGCCCCGCAGCCACGCCGCATCGTGGTGAGCTTCGGATTTTGGCTGTTCCTGCTCAGCGATATCGTCATTTTCTCAGCGTTGTTCGCCGCCTATGCGGTGCTCGCGCAGCGTACCGCCGGCGGACCGACCGGTGCGCAGCTTTTCGACCTGCGGCACGTGTTCATCGAGACCTGCTGCCTGCTGGCATCCAGCTTCACCTGCGGGCTGTGCGTGCTGGCACTCGAGCGCCGCGCACAGGTCATGACTCCTATGTCTGGGCAGCGCTCACCTTTCTGCTCGGCGCTGCGTTTATTGCCCTGGAACTGTCCGAGTTCATCGGCATCGGTTTCGCGCGGCGTCAATCCCATGCGCAGCGCCTTCCTCTCGGCGTTCTTCACCCTGGTGGGCACGCACGGGATTCCACGTGACCGCCGGGCTTTGTTGGCTCGCCGTCATGGTCGCGCAGATTGCCACATTGGGATTGCACCCCAAGGTCATCCGGCGGTTTGTCTGCTTCAGTCTGTTCTGGCACGCCCTCGATCTGGTCTGGATCGGCGTTTTTACCATCGTCTACCTGGGAGCCCGCACGTGAAGCCTAAGAGCCATGCGCCGCACTCCGAAGATGCGCCCGCAGAGCACGACGCGGATCCCCGCAACAACCTGCACAGCTGCCTGATTGGATTTGGACTCGCGCTGGTTCTGACGCTGGCATCCTTTGGCGCGGCGCTGACACACTGGGTCTGGGGTCCCGGCCTGCCCGTTCTGCTTGCGGTGCTCGCCATCGCGCAGATGGGAGTTCATTTGGTTTTCTTCCTGCACGTCAGCAGTTCTCCGGATTCCGTCAATACGGTACTGGCGCTGGCATTCGGCATTTTCGTGGTAGGACTGGTGGTTTTTGGCTCCATGATCATCATGGCGAATCTCAATACCCAGATGATGCCGCTGGAAGACCTAATACGCATGCAACGTTAGGCAACCAAGGAATTTCTATGCTCACCGGCGATCTATTCATCGGCTTCTCGCGAGTGCGGAGCCGCGATCAATTCACGGCTGTGGCCGCAGCGGACGGCGCGGCGCTGGACCCGTCCTTCAGTATTGCGGGCGCCGACGAGGTGGCGCGTGCCTGCACGCTGGCGGACGCGGCTTTCGATACCTATCGCAATCTCGAACGCGGGGTGCGCGCGCAATTTCTCGAGGCAATCGGCGAAGAGATACTGGCGCTCGGCGACGCACTGCTGGAACGCGCCCATCAGGAAACCGGGCTTCCCCTGGCCCGCCTGGGCGGCGAGCGCGCGCGTACGGTGGGACAGCTGCAATTATTTGCCGGCGAGATTCGCGACGGCAGCTATGCCGCCGTGCGCATTGATTCGGCCATGCCGGAACGCAAGCCTGCGCCGCGCAGCGATCTGCGGCTGCGAAAAATCCCCTTGGGTCCCGTGGCGGTTTTCGGCGCCAGCAACTTTCCGCTGGCTTTTTCGGTCGCGGGGGGCGATAGCGCCGCGGCGCTCGCGGCGGGCTGCCCTGTCGTCGTGAAGGGGCATGCCGCGCATCCGGGCACGGGAGAACTGGTCGCGCAGGCGATTACCGCCGCGGCGCGTCGTTGCGGGATGCCCGAGGGCGTTTTTTCCTTGTTGGCGGGCCCCGCGAACGATCTGGGCCACGCCTTGGTCACGGATCCGCGCATCAAGGCGGTGGCATTTACCGGTTCGCGAGCCGGCGGCCTTGCACTCATGGCGGCAGCCGCAGCGCGCCGCGAGCCCATTCCGGTATTCGCCGAAATGAGCAGCATCAACCCGACCATTCTGCTCCCGCAAGCACTGCAAACCCGCTGCGAGCAGCTGGTCGCGGGCTTCGTCGCTTCGCTGACCTTGGGCGCAGGACAGTTCTGCACCAATCCGGGTCTGGTGCTGCTCTTGGAGGGCAGCGAAGGCGACCGATTCGTCGAGGAAACCGCCGTGGCGCTGGGCGCCGCGCCGGCCCAGGTGATGCTGACGCACGGAATTCTGCAAAACTATGAACGTGGGGTCGCGCGGCTGGGCCGACAACCTCAGGTTCACGCCTGCGCGCGCGGTGCGGAGCCCAAGGCCCTGCACGCCGGGCGCGCCGCTTTGTTCTCGACGGGCGCCGGCGCACTGCTGGCGAATTCAACGCTTGCGGAGGAAGTTTTCGGCGCGGCGTCGCTCATCGTTCGTTGCCGCGATCAGCAAGAACTGCACGCTGTGCTGGAAAGTCTCGAAGGTCAGTTGACTTTGAGTCTGCACATGGAGGGCCGCGACAGCGCCATCGCGGGTCAGCTCATTGCGGTGATGGAGCGCAAGGCGGGGCGGCTCATCATCAATGGCTGGCCCACCGGCGTCGAAGTCAGTCACGCCATGGTGCATGGCGGGCCCTATCCGGCCACCTCCGATGGCCGCAGTACCTCGGTCGGATCTCTCGCCATCGAGCGCTTCCTGCGGCCGGTGTGTTACCAGGATTTCCCGGATTCGCTCTTACCCACCGAATTGCGCCGCGAGCAATTGCGCCCCTACGTTCACCGCCTCGATGGACGGTATAGCGTCTCACCCGCATTGAGCGGCGAGTAGAAAGCGCCGCCACGGCCCCGCTTCATTGAACTGCGCCGGCGCTGCGCAATGCGGCGATCCGCTCCTCGCTGTACCCGATTGCGCGCAGAAGGTCGGCGGAATCGCTGCAAGCTGCAGCACCCGGCATGACCGGATCCGGCGCCGCCGTGGCAGAGAACAGCGGCGCCGGCCGCGGCTGCGTCACGCCGCCGATCGTGATGAAGGTGTGACGCTCGGCGTTGTGGGGATCAGTGGGTGCTTCGGCCATGGAAAGCACCGGAGCGACGCAGGCATCGCTGCCGTCGAATATTGCGCACCATTCCTGGCGGGTCTTTTGCGCAAATACCCCGGCCAGCCGCTGCTTCAAGACCGGCCACAGCTTCCGGTCGTGCTGCCGGGCAATCTCGCCAGTCTCGGCAATCCCGAGCCGCCGCAGAAACTCCGAATAGAACTTCGGCTCAATGGGGCCGACTGAAATGTAACCGCCATCGGCGCAGGCATAGGTATCGTAGAAGTGCGCGCCGCTGTCGAGCATATTGCTGCCGCGCTGGTCCGACCACAGGCCTTGCGCCGCGAACGTCCAAATCATCGCAGCCAGCAGCGCGGATCCGTCCACCATGGCGCAATCGATCACCTGGCCTTCGCCGGTTTTTTGGGCGTGCAATATCCCGGCCAGCATTCCGAATGCCAGCAGCATGCCGCCGCCGCCAAAATCTCCAATGAGGTTGACCGGCGGCGTCGGCTGGTGGCCTGCGCGGCCTACACAATCGAGGACGCCGGACAGCGCGATGTAGTTGATGTCATGACCCGCCGTATGCGCGCGCGGCCCGGTTTGTCCCCATCCGGTCATCCGGCCATACACCAGCCTGGGGTTATCCGCGCACAGGCCGGCGGGTCCCAACCCCAGGCGTTCCATCACGCCCGGGCGAAATCCCTCGATGAATCCATCGGCGCTTTTGCAAAGATCACGAACCGCGTTCACGCCTGTTGGTTGCTTCAAATCGACCAACATGCATTTGCGCGAGCGCGCCAGAACGTCCTTGCTCGAATCGAGCAACCCCGTCCGCTCGCCGGGTGGCATGACACGGATGACCTCGGCCCCATGATCGGCGAGCATCATGGCGCAGAATGGCGCGGGCCCGATACCGGCGATCTCGATGATTTTCAGGCCGGCAAGTGCTCCTTTCGTTGTCATCGCTTGGCGGCGTGCGGCTGCGCGCCGAGCTGTGAAAAAGTGGTGTTGCCGATGGCATAGTCGCTCCAATCTTTGTAGTCGAAGTGCCACCATTCTTCCGGGTACACGGTAAATCCTTGCCCCTCCATTTCATCGCGCAGCAGCTTGCGAAACCAGCGTTGCCGGCTGGTTCCGCCGACATAGTCGGCATAGGAACGGGGCGACATTTCGTCGTAGCGACCGGTCATTTCAACCGCGTTGCCCGACTTCAAGTCATACAGCGTCAAGTCGACCGCGCAACCGCGGTTATGCCGCGACCCCTGCGAGGGATCAGCGACAAAAACATGGGCCGATGCGGGGGTTGCATCCCAGAACATTTTGGTTACAAACCACGGCCGGTAACCGTCATGGATCAAGAGCCCGTAACCCTTCGCCGCGAGCGAGCGCTGCACCCGGCCCAAGGCCTCGGCGGCGGGACGCTGCAGATACGCGGCGGGCCGCTCATAAAGAGGGAATCCAATAAAGTTGTTTGAGCCTGCATAGCGGATGTCGAGTTTGATGGCGGGATCGACCGTCAGCAGATCAACCAGGTCAAACGCCCGCTTCGCGGGCGCCTCGGCCGGCGGCGTCGCGGCCAGTGCTGAAGCGCGCAGCTGACCCGTGTCGGCTTTGACGCCGGCGCGAATTGTTGCCGCAACTTCGCGGCCGATGTCCTTGAATTGCAATCGCGAGGTGCCAACAACCACCGCCGCGGCTTGCAGATCCTGATTCAACTGAAATTCCACCGGGATGGGCGGATGGTCCTTGTCCTCAGCGGAAAAGCGCGTCGCCGACCGGCGCCGCAACAGCGCGCCCTGCAGCCCCAGTCCTTGCGCACGCAGTTGGCCGCCGGATTCGTAGACGGTCAGCTGCGCGTCGGCCGAGCGGTACTCGCCGATGAATCGTTTGAGTTCGCCCGGTAAATCACGCGGTACCGGCGCGTACGCGGCGCGAACGACAGGAGCTGCATCCGCGCGCGCGGCGGCCGGCGCCAGACCCGCAAATGAAAATATCAGCACCAAGATCGTCTGAGGGTAGTTCAATGTTAGCCTCCTTAGCCTAAGATCATAACATCGGCGTTCAGCCGAGGACGGGAGCCCTTGAAACCCTTTCACGGCTGGTCTCATCGCAAGCCCATCGCCGAGGCGATCGGTGAACTCGACGGCGAAGCAGGCGCTCCTACCCTGCGGCGCGTTCTCGGGCCGCTCGACCTGGTGCTCGTCGGCATCGGCGTCATCGTCGGCGGCGGAATCTTCGTCGTCACCGGAAACGCCGCGGCGCAGTTCGCCGGTCCTGCAATCGTGCTGTCTTTCCTGCTGGCGGGCGTTGGCTGCGCCCTCACCGGCATGTGCTACGCCGAACTCGCCGCCATGATTCCGGCGGCAGGAAGCGCCTACGCGTTCACGTACACGGCGCTCGGCGAGGCAGCAGCCTGGATCATCGGTTGGAATTTGCTGTTGGAATACGTTTTCGCCGCGTCGTATGTGGCGGTGGGCTGGTCCGGCTATTTGGTCTCGCTGCTGACGCAGTGGGGTGCGGCGGTGCCTCCCTCATTGACCAGCGCACCGTTCGCCATTGGACCGCACGGTTTGACGACCACGGGCAGCGTAATCAACGGACCGGCCTTTCTGTTTGCGATTGCCGTCGCGTTCGTCGCGCTTCGCGGCGTGCGCTTGTCGAGCATCATCAACGGCATCATCGTCGCGCTCAAAGTGGGCGCGCTGGTACTCGTCGTGGCCTTCGGCAGCTTTCACCTGCATCCGCATAACTGGACGCCGTTCATTCCGCCCAACGAAGGCTTCGGCCGGTATGGCTTGGAGCGGCGTGCTGCGCGCGGCGGCCGTGGTGTTCGTCTCCTATTTGGGATTCGACGCGATCGCCACGCTCGCGCAAGACACCCGCGATCCGCAGCGGAACATGCCCATCGGCATTCTTGGATCCTTGGGAGCGGTCAGCCTGCTGTACATCGCCGTTTCGCTGGTGCTCACCGGACTCGTGCCGTATCAACAACTCGACAGCGCGAGTCCGCTATCGGTCGCGCTGCGCGGCGGCGGCCCATCGCTCGCCTGGCTGTTGCCGGTCGTCGATATGGCTGCTGTGATTGGATTGGGATCGGTGGTGCTGGTCGTCATGCTGGCGCAACCCCGTGTGCTGATGGCAATGGGCCGCGACGGCCTGGTGCCGCCGGCCTTCGCACGCGTTCATACGCGTTTTCACACGCCTTACTGGGGCACTTTGATCTGCGGGCTGTCGGTCGCTGCGCTGGCGGGTTTGTTCCCGCTGTCCATCCTGGTGCAACTCGTCTCGGTCGGAACCTTGATGGTGTTCATCGCCGTTGCGCTCTCCGTCGTCATCCTCCGGCGTACGGATCCGCAGCGCCGGCGGCCTTTTCGCACGCCTTTTGTTCCCGCCGTGCCAATTCTGGGCGCCCTAGTGTGTGCCTATATGCTGACGGGAATTCCGTTGCGCACCTGGGCCGTGTACACAACGTGGCTCATCCTCGGCATTGCAATTTATCTCGCCTACGGCCGGCGCTCGGGTCTGCGACTGCGTGCACGAGCGGCCCTTGCTATCCCGACAGCACCTCGCGCGCAATGATCAGTTTTTGCACTTCCGTCGCGCCCTCGTAAATGCGCAATGCGCGGATGTCGCGATAGAGCTTTTCGACCGGGGTACCCGCAGTGACCCCGCGGGCGCCAAACAGCTGCAGGGCTCGATCAATGACGCGCTGTGCGGTTTCGGTGGCGGTCATCTTTGCCATCGCCGCTTCCTTGGTCACCCGCTCGCCTGTGTCGCGCAACCAGGCGGCACGGTAGGTGAGCAACCGCGCCGCATCGACTTCCGTTGCCATGTCGGCCACGGCCGCCTGCGTCATCTGAAAATCCGCCAACGGGCGGCCGAACATGCGCCGCGATCGCACCTGTGCAATGGCCTCTTCCAATGCGTGCTGCGCAAAGCCCAGCGCCGCCGCCGCCACCGAGGTACGAAAGATGTCGAGCGTGCGCATGGCAATCTTGAAGCCATCGCCTTCGGGCCCGATCCTCTGTGCGACGGAGATCCGGCAGTTCTTGAACGACAACGTGGCCATCGGGTGGGGCGCGATCAAGTCGATGCGCTCGGCGATGGCGAATCCGGCCGTGGCCGCGTCCACGACAAAGGCGCTGATGCCGGCTGCAGCCGTGGTGCCGTCGGCACGCACGTTGGGTTCTTGAGTCCGTGCAAAGACGCAATAAAAATCGGCAATGCCGCCGTTGGAAATCCAGGTCTTCTCGCCGTTCAGCAGGTATTCGTCGCCGTCGCGGCGCGCACGGCACTGCATCGCAGCCACGTCCGATCCGGCCTCAGGCTCGGACAGCGCAAACGCGGCGATTGCCTCGCCGCTGGCGACTTTGGGCAGATATTTCGCCTGCAGCTCGCTCGAACCCGCCAGGGTGATCGCGCCGCTGCCCAGACCCTGCATCGCGAAGGCAAAGTCGGCGAGTCCCTCAAAGCGCGCCAGAGATTCGCGCAGGATGGATATCGATCGAACATCGAAATCGGCCAACATGCCGCCCTGATCCGCGCGCACGCAATAACGGGTGAGCCCCGAGCTCCCCAGGCGCTGTACCAGGCGGCGGCAGGTTTCATCCACCGCTGCGCGGGTTTCGGCGTGCGCGAACTCGCCGGCATTGTCATCGCACCACTGTGCAACCGTGGCGTAGAGCCGCGGTGCCGTTCGTCGAAGAAAGGCCAGTTAAGAAACGAGGGATCGACATGCGGCAATGCGCTCCTTGGGAGTCCTTAGCGGCGAACCGGCTTGGATTTCTCGATTTCCAGCTGGCTCTGAGCAATGCCGCCTTCGGGGACAGCTTCTCCCGACCGATCTGAAATGGCCTGCCAGTTCTCTGCCACGCGCTCGGCAGCGTGCTCCTCGCTTCCGACATATATGCCGCGGGTCAACGTGATGTGAGCTTGTTCGTAAGCACCGCCGCCGGCGCACAAAATCGTGCGCGTTGGCGCATCCTCGCTCACCAGCGCGAGCACGCCCGGGCTCACCGCGGCGGCGGGCAGCAGATCCAACAGGTCCTGGGACATCAATCCGTCGAGCATGCGCGTCCCCGCGGAAGGCGCGATGCAATTTACGCGGATATTGTGTTTGGCGCCTTCGAGGGCGAGAGTCTGCATGAGTCCGACCAGGGCCATTTTTGCGGCACCGTAATTTGCCTGTCCAAAATTGCCGTAAAGTCCGGAGGAAGATGTGGTCATCACGATCCTCCCATAGGACTGTTCTTTCATATGATTCCACACCGCCTTGGTGCAGTGAACCGCACCCATGAGATGGACATCGATGACGCGGCGAAAATCCTCGAGGTCCATCTTTGCGAATGACTTATCGCGCAAGATCCCGGCATTGTTCACGAGAATGTCGACCTTTCCCCACCGCGAGCGAGCCTGTTCGACCATGGCTTGAACCGCTGCGCAATCCGTGACCGACGAAGCATTCGCGATTGCCTCCCCGCCTGCGGCTTTTATTTCCTGGACCACCGCCTCCGCGGCCGTCGTCGAAGCGCCTGCTCCCGCGACGGAACCGCCGACGTCATTGACGACGACCTTTGCTCCGCGACGCGCCAGCAACAGCGCATGCTCGCGGCCAAGTCCGCCGCCGGCTCCCGTGACAATCGCAACCCTTCCCGACAGATCAATAGCCATTGTCGCCCTTTGCAAGTAAATTGAAGTAAAGATATTGTCGCTGAAACGACGGGGTAGTATGCCGCATCGCATTTTGGGACGTTCAAATTTACAGGTAGCGCCGCTCTGTCTCGGCGGGAATGTATTCGGCTGGACGGCCGATGAAGCGGCGTCCTTTCAGGTGTTGGATGCTTTGACCAATGCCGGTCTCAACTTCATCGATACGGCGGATGTGTACTCGGCGTGGGTGCCGGGACATCGAGGCGGTGAATCCGAGACGGTCATCGGCAACTGGTTGAAGCGCCGCGGACGTCGCGATGACGTCGTGATCGCTACCAAGGTCGGCATGCAAATGGCTCCCGATCGGAAGGGATTGTCGGCCGCGCACATCGCGCGTTCGGCCGACGAATCTCTGCGACGATTGCAGACGGATCGCATCGACTTGTATTTTGCTCATAGCGACGATGCCGGCGTGCCTCTCGAGGAAACGCTGGGCGCCTTTCAAAAGTTGATCGGCGCGGGCAAGGTACGCGCCATCGGTGCGTCGAATTACACCGCCTCAAGATTACGGCAGGCCCTTGAGGTCAGCGGCAAGCATGCGCTGCCCCGGTTCGAGGTATTGCAACCGCACTACAATCTTTATGCGCGCGCCGACTATGAGTCCGAGCTGGAACCGCTATGTCTTGAAGAGAAAATCGGAGTGGTCAGCTATTTCGCGCTGGCTTCGGGCTTTTTGAGCGGCAAGTACCGCACGGCTGCCGACGCGGCGAAGAGTGCGCGCGGAAAAGGTGTCATCGAAAAATTCCTCAACCCGCGCGGACTGAAAATCCTGGCTGCGCTGGATGAGGTCGGCGGCCGCCGTCGCGCCTCCCCGGCCAGCGTGGCGTTGGCCTGGCAGATGGCGCGGCCCAGCATCACGGCGCCCATCGCCAGCGCGACGACGGTGGAGCAATTGAACGAATTGATTGCGGCCACGCGCCTCCAGCTGGACTTGGGCGACATTGAGCAGTTGAACGCCGCCAGCGCATAGGCGGCTCGCCCGATCGCACCGCCTAATTTTTTCCGCCCGGCGGCTTACGGTCGCGGTAGGGGAAGAACCAGGGCTTGCGCTCCATGACCCAGTCCAAGTGCACGTGCTTTGGTTCGCGGAAGGCATCGAGTCCCTCCGTCCCAAGCTCGCGTCCGATGCCGCTGTGGCGCATTCCGCCGAATGGCGCCGCATCGTTGTCGGTCAGCGGATCATTGATCCAAAAGGTGCCGGCCTTGATCGACTCCATGGCCCGCATCGCCGTCGCAAGATCCTTGGTGTAAATCGAGGCGCCGAGACCGTACTCGGAATCGTTCGCGAGCCGGATCGCCTCGTCCGCATCGGCCACGGCGGTGATCGACAGCACGGGGCCGAAGATCTCCTCGCGCGTCGCGACGCTGCCGTGGCGCACGTTGGTCAGGATGGTCGGCCGGAAGAAATGTCCGGCAAGGCCCTGGGGTTGGAACCTTCCGCCGCCGAGAGTGAGAGTGGCGCCGTCCTGACGCGCACGAGCCACTTGATCCTCGACCCGCCGCGCCGCCTCCAGCGAAATCAACGGGCCAAGGTCGGTATCGGATTTCATGGGATCGCCGACCGTCAGCGACGCGACATGCTCCTGCATTCGCTTCGTGAACTCGGCCGCAATCGGTTGTTCGACATAGATGCGCTTGCTCGAGGTGCAGACCTGACCGGCGTTGAGAAGCCGCGCCCAGGCCACACCGGGGACCGCGACGTCGAGGTCGGCATCCTTGAAAACAATGAAGGGATCGATGGAGCCGAGTTCCAGGTTGACCTTCTTGAGCTGCGCGCCGGCGGCTGCCGCGATCTTGCGCCCTACCGCCGTGGAACCGGTAAAGGCGATCATGTTCACGTCCGGATGCTCGACCAGCGCGGTACCGGTGCCGGCAGCGCCGGTCACGACATTGACGACGCCGGGCGGCAGCAGGTCATAGACCTCGGCGAGCTTGAGGTTGGACAGCGGATTCTGGTGCGGCGGCTTGCAAACGACCGTGTTGCCCGCAGCGATGGCCGGCGCCACCTTCCATGCCATCAGCAGCAGCGGAAAATTGAACGGCGCGATCGCAGCGACCACGCCGAAGGGCTCTTTGATGGTGAAGTTGAGCTGATGGGGCGCGACCGGCGGCACCGAGTTGCCATAGGACGAGCGCGCCACCTCGCCGTAGTACTCGAAGCACGCCGCCACCCAGTCGATGCAATCGACAGCCTCGCACAGAGGCTTGCCGGTCTCCTGGCACATCAGGGTCGCAAGCTCGTGCTCGCGGGCGCGGATTCGCGCGCCGATCTCCCGCAGCAGCTTCGCTTTCTCGACGCCCGGAATCTTCCACCAGGCGTGCTGCGCGGCCTTGGCCGCGGCGACCGCGCGCGCGACGTCCTGCGGGACCGCAGTCAGGCTACCGTACCGAGTGATTTGAGCGTCGCGGGGTTCATGATCTCGCGCCGCGTTTCGCCCAGCGCATCGAGCCACTCGCCGTTGATCAGGATTTTGTGCATGCCTCTTTGGCTCCGCCTCATTGAACCGTCACGCTATGATGCCTGAGCGTCGCCAAGTACCGATAGCGCCGGACACGGCGGCGCAGCAGAATAGGCCATGACCGCCCCGTCATCACTGCTCGTTTGGCTAACGCCTTCAATGATCGCCCTCTTTCTGTACGGCGTCGGGCAGGGGCTGGTCAAGAAGTACATCGGTGAAGTGTCGCCGGCGCGCTTTTGCCTGTATTTCGTGCTCGCGAAGGCGATCATCAATCTGTCCTGGTTCTTCACCCACGACCATCCCTCGCTGCTGTCGCCTGACGGCCGGCCCTTCTTAGAACTCGGTGTCCTTGCCTACATAATCGACGGCACCGGCTGGATCCTATATTTCGAATCGATCATCGCCGGTCCCATCACCATTGTCGGCACGCTGTCGGCGGCATACCCGGCGCTGACCGTGCTGTTCGCGCGGATCTTCCTCGGCGAACAATTGGGCTCTGTGCAGTACGCAGCGGTGGCGCTGGTCATCGGCGGGTGCCTCGGGCTCTCGTATTCACCGCCGGACGCGGCTGCGAAAATCCTAAGCCGGCGCTGGATCCCGCTCGCCTTCCTCGCACTGATCTGCTGGGCGACATCCAACACCATCGTCAAGCACGCCTATTCGTTCGCCGATGCGAGCGAAATCAATCTCATGGTTTGCAACACGATCGGCGGCGTTCTGTCGCTGGGTCTCTACGGCTTGCTGAAAGGGCGGCAGGGGAAACACTCGCTACGTGAATATCTGCACTCCTTCGTGCCGATGGGAATGATGGCCGGCGGCGACTTGGGCGTGATGATCGCCAGCCGCTATGGCCCGATCTCGATCGTGGTTCCTTTGACAGGCGCCTACCCGGTCGTGACGCTGGCGTTCGCGGCGCTGATCCTCAAGGAGCGCATTTCGAAGCTGCAGTACGGCTGCGTGGGTGCGATCATCGCCGGCATGGCGCTCTGCCCGCCTTAATTTCGTGGCCATCAGAAGCCGTAGCCGAATTTCAGTATCACGCCCTGGTTGTCGCCGGTGCCCTTGGCATATTCAAGATTCAACACCATGCCTTCTTTCTGTTTGATCACGTACTGCACCCCCGCACCCACATTCGGATAGCGGTTGCCACTATCCGAACATTTGAGATCGCCGCCGTAGAGACAGGCGATTCCGACAAACAGGGTGGCCGTCCATCGTGCTGCGAGGTGCAGACGCTCCTCGGCTTCCAACGAGGACATGTATTTCCCCAGATATTCCCCATACTTGTAGCCGCGCAGCGTGATCGGCGCATACGCGCTCGACGGGCGCGTCAAAGGTCCACACATTGCCCTGATGGACGGCGAGCACGTGACCGTCACCGTGTTCCCAGTAGTAACGAACGTCCGCCCGGTAAACGTCGTAGTTCTCCTTGCCGGCGATCCAGTCGCGATAGGCGATATTGTTAATGTTGATGAGCCACCCGCGGTGTGGGCTGTACTCATTGTCGCGGGAATCCAAATTGGCAATCAGACCGATGCCGCCGGCCTTGAGCGGAGTCAGCCCGAGCGTTTGCAAGATCTCCTGGTCAAGCATCGTCGCCCCGAGAATCTCATAGTTAGAATTGACGAACTGCGCACCCACGAACCAGTCGCCCCAGACGCGATACTGATAACGCATCGCGAAGGCCTGCAAGTTGTCTTCGCTCTTGAGCGGCTGGCCGGTGCCCAGAAAATCATCATAATTGTTCTTGATGTTGCCGCCGACGATGAGCGCGGATAGGCGCTGGTGGTCAGCATCGAACGATGTCTTGACGAACACGCTGGCGATAATCGAATCGGTCGAGGTATATTGCGCGCTGCCGCCAAACAGGGACGGCCGCGACTCGGGATCGAAGTAATACATATAGGCGGCCATTCCGCCCAACGACGTGCCGAGCTTCGGATTCGAGGATAGGGTCGGCACCAGCAGCCAGGGTGAGGAGGTATCTTCGGCCTCCGGCGTCGCCCCTGGCGCTGCCGGAGCAGCACGGGCGGTTATGGCCGGCATCGCGCCTGTTGCGACTATTAGCAGCAACGACAGGATCCAATATCGGCGCAGCGGCGGCTCACTGTGAAATTCTTTCATTTCGCCGGCGTGAACCGGACTTCGGTTCGCGTCGAGAGCATAAGTACCTACATTCTCCTCGAAACGCACAATGCCCGCCAAGATGTAATGGGACCTAGGGGCTACGGGCGTGCGACTCAGCGCATCGTGATCGAGCCGCCAGATCGACCGGCGGCAGCAGCGTGGATTTCAGCCACAATCGCCAGAGCAATTCCCTCGGGCGTTACGGCACCAATATCCAAGCCCACCGGACTTCGCAACCGCCGCTCAATTCCGACGGACGCGCCGCCAATTTCATCGAGCAATCTCGCGCGTCGCAGAACAGGGCCGAGCAGGCCGATATAGCCAATTGGCGTGGGTGCAAGCACCCGCAAATACGCGGCGTCCGATTCAAGGTGATGGCTCATGACCACGGCGGCGAAAAAGCGATTGAGATCGACGCGGCTCGCCAAGGACGCCGCAGGGCCGGACATCACGGTCGCGCCCGGAAAGTTCAAGGCGTTCGCATACGCGGGGCGATGATCGACCATGGTTACCGGGTAGCGCAACGCTCGAAGTCCCGCGGCCAGGGGTTGTGCATCCGGCCCGGCACCGCAAATGAGAACGGCGGGCGGCGGGCCCACCACCTGAATCCATGCTTTTCCGGAATAAGTCGCATTTTTCCATGAGATCGACTGTGACTGCCGTGAGTCGACGGCGCGCGCACAGGCGCTCGCAAGCTCCGGAGCATCAACGGGCGGTGGCAAATGTCGGTGCCATAGCCGTGTACCCAGCATCGATTCCGGGCCTTCGTAAATTGTCACAAGTGCTACGGATTCGCACCGCTGCGACATATCGCAGGCGGTGGCGATAGCGCCGGCAGCCGCTCCGCCGACGTGCGCCGGTTCCAGCAGGATCTGCATGCAGCCCTCGCATCCTGCACCAATACCAAAGATCAAATCATTGTCGGACCGCATGTCGTAGGTCACCATGCGCGCGACGTCTCTCGATAGCACGGCCGTGGCATGGTCCCGCAGGTCGTGCTCGAAGCAGCCCCCGCTCAACAGTCCGGTGATGCGCCCGTCGCCCTCGACCAGCATCCGCGCCCCTGGCTTGCGATAGGTGGATCCCGCGGCCGAGACCACCGTCGCCACAACACAGGGAGTCTGTACGATCGCCAGGCGTTCAGCCAGCAATTCCAGGCTGGTATCGAGACGTATGGAATACTGCTGACTGATCATTGCTCTATGATAGCAATAATGAGTAGCCGGCTCGGCAGACTGCAAATCGTGGTATTGGCCGCAGGTTTCTCCACGCGAATGGGACGATCGAAGGCCTTCATGAAAATTCGCGGGGTGAGCTTGATCCGCAGGACCATCGCGGTACTCGCCCCATTTGCGGTGCAATCAATCATTGTGGTGACCGCACCCAGGGCATGGCGGATGCGTGTCGAACTGCGCGGGCAGCCGGTCACATTTGTTTCGAATCCGGCGCGTTCACTCGGACTGTCCACGTCGGTGATCCGTGGTCTGCGGGCTGCGCGCTACAGCGGCGCGACGTTATTCTTACCCATGGACTTTGCCGAACTCAGCGGACGAGACATTGCACGGCTGATCATGCGCTGGCATACCGCGAATCGTCGCGTGACAGCCAGGCGGATCGATGACCGATCAGCGACACCGCTCATTCTCCCGCGCAGGTTATACCAGCGAGCTCGCGGCATTGTGGGCGACACCGGCTTGCGCGAGTTTCTGGCAGCCTTGCCCCCGGAGCATCGCACGCTGGTAGAGCTTCCATCGGCGGCGCGCGACATCGACACGCCCGCGCAACTCGCCGCTGCGCGGCGCAGAGCACCCGGTACGCCACGTTGCCCACCTCGCATCAAAGGCTGGACACAGTCAGCATCGGCTACACGCTGCTAGGCCAAGCGCGCTTGGGCGCGGTGGAGATTACGGAACCGATGCTTGAGTTATCGCGTCTTATACTGAGAGTTCGTTTTTTTTAGAGGGATTTAACATGAACAAAGTGCTCACCCTTCTTTTAGTCGCCGTCATCGCCGTCGCCGCCATCCCCTACGCCCGCGGCCTTGGCACGCCCGAAGCGCCTCCCGGCATTGCAGCCGATCATTGGATCTCTATGGGCGATGCCGCCGGTTTCGTCATCACCGACACCGCCAACGACCTACGCAAAGGCTTGCGCAGCGAACCCAATGTCGTGAAGGGTTACTTCATGGTTCGCCCGCGTAAAACCTGGGTAAAAGCCGAACCCGGCCCGGAGAGTGGCGTCTACCCGACGCAGCTAATTCGTTAGGCTACAGACACCTATGCTCGACCTCCCCGATACCCGTCCCTCTCAGGAGCGAATCGCCGACGGCGCATTCCTCCTGCGAGGCTTCGCTCTCGACGACGCCGCGGCGGTAGTTGTGCAGGTCGCGCACATCGAAACAGCAGCTCCATTCCGACACCTGGAGACTCCCGGGGGTTTTCGCATGTCGGTGGCAATGACCAATTGCGGCGAAGTGGGTTGGGTTAGTGACCGCCGCGGTTACCACTACACCCCTCGAGATCCTCTCACCGGTCAACCCTGGCCCCCCATGCCCCCGGAGTTCTTGCAGCTTGCGCAGTGCGCAGCCAGTACCGCCGGCTTCGCAGGGTTCGCGCCCGACTCCTGCCTAATCAATCGCTACGAGCCCGGCGCGCGCCTCACCTTGCATCAAGACAAAGACGAAAACGACTTTGGCGCGCCGATCGTATCGGTCTCCTTAGGTCTTCCGGCCGTCTTCCTTTTCGGCGGCAACTCAAGGAACGACAAACATCGCCGCATACCACTCCAGCACGGCGATGTTGTCGTTTGGGGCGGCTTCGCCCGACTCTTTCATCATGGTGTCTTGCCATTAAAAGATGGCGATCACGCGGCCCTGGGCCGGCAGAGAATCAACCTGACTTTTCGCCGCTATGCTTCCCAGGTAGCCCACGATCGCTTTAGTTGACGTGGACTGGCGCATGAATCCAGAGACCGCCGCAATTCCGCCCAAACAAATTTGGACCTACCAAGGAGTCGCTTATGAAAATTGGAGTGCTGGGCTCTGGCGATGTGGCAAAGACACTCGCCGCCGGTTTCGTTGCGAATGGACACAGCGTGATGCTGGGTACGAGAACTGCCACCAAGGTTGCTGAATGGGCCAGGAAGAATTCGGCGGTCCAGATAGGATCTTTTGCCGATTCCGCAAAGTTCGGTGAAGTGATCGCACTGGCGGTCAAGGGCACAGCAGCGCAAGCTGCTCTGCGTGCCGCAAACACAGTGAATCTGTCCGGCAAGACCGTCATAGACGCCACTAATCCGATTGCTGATGAGCCGCCGTCAAATGGGGTGCTAAGGTACTTCACGAGTCTCGATGAATCGTCCATGGAGCGGCTGCAGCGTGAGTTCCATGACGCGAACTTCGTAAAGGCCTTCAATTCGGTTGGGAGCGCGTGCATGGTTAATCCAAAGTTTAAGGACGGCAGGCCCACCATGTTCATATGCGGTAACAACGACGATGCGAAGCGCACGGTGAGTAAGATCCTCGATCAGTTTGGCTGGGACCCAGCTGACATGGGAAAAGCGGAATCCGCTCGGGCGATAGAACCGCTCTGTATGCTCTGGTGCATACCTGGATTTCTACGCAACGACTGGTCACACGCTTTCAAGCTACTGACCTAGTTCTTGTTTACCGGCAACGGTTAACGGTATCTCCGCGCCGCCGCAAGATGCGGCACCTTCACCGCATAGGCGCCATCGCCCAATAAAGCCTGAACGACCAAGGCGAGCCCCCATAAGAGAGGAAGCTCTGCGCCCGCCGCGGTAAAGAAAAATCCCTTCCGAGCGAGCCAGAAGTGTGCTGCACCGAAAATTGCCGGTGCAGCGAACAGACTCACCCAGCGAGTAAGAATGCCGGGAATGAGAAGCAGCGCCCCGCCAAACTCCGCCGATAGCACATAGATCATGAGCGGAGCCGGATAGCCGGCGTTATGCAACGAAATCCACCAACGGCCGAACCCGAGAATTTCGAACTTCCAGTAAAGGTGCGAAAGAAATAGCGAGCCCAGCGTTATTCGCAGAAGCAATGCCGCATAAGGCGCGGTACGTCGCTCGATCATTCCCCACTCCTCTGCTCATTGGCATTCATTTGCATCTACACGCGCAACGCGATTGTAAGAGTGTCCTCCAGGTAAGCCGTGCTATCGGATCCAGCTTGTTGGACGGCACTCACACGGCAGCCCTGCGATATGCCTGAATTTGGCTCTTGGTCATTTGTGGTAAACCGTCACCAACGCTGTACCAGGGCGATTTGAAGTCCACATAGATGTGTTTGTCCGGTCGTATCTTCGGATCATCGTCCAGGGCGCCCGCCGGAACCTCAAACCACGATGTGTCGTCCGACGGTATGGGTACGGGTGAGCCGCAACGACCACAGAAGCGATTGGTATAGGGCGGCGGGGCGTCGATGATTGGCGCCTCAAATGTCTTGATGAGTTCTTGACCTTGAACTATGCGCATATCTTCGGCGCGCACGCGCAAGCCTGCAGCGAAAGCGGAACCAGTGACCTTTCGGCATCTGTTGCAGTGACAAAGCTCGAAGGGGCCCCTGCTGGCACGAATCTCGAACTTGACGCCACCGCAAAGACAGCTTCCTTTAATCATAGTCACCTCCTGCGAAGAATGCTCGGCCAGCAACCGCCTTAATTGCGCACTAGCAGGCCCAAGCCAGAACTTAGCCTCGCCATCGGGCTACCCGCCCGCTTACGACTCCCAATCAATCCGCTCTGGCTTCCCGGTTTTCGGATCAAATTCCAAGATCTCCCCGTTCTCTAACGATTCCCCGCTCAAGGCCAAGATAAACGCCCAGTGACTCACCAACAGCGTGGTGTTCGCATCATCCCGCGACGTCATCAGTTCCCGAAATTGGTCCGCCCGTTCCGTAGTCGCCTCCAAGGTCTCCACCGGGTCCGACCACCACTGCATCGGCAAATGTTCGAAATCATGATGTGGAAACCGAGCTGCGAGTATTTCCGGAGAGCTACCCACATCGCAGGTAAACGCCGCCCGCTCTCTCACCTCATGCATAATCGCGACTCGCACTTGGTGAGATTCGACAATCGGCTCCGCCGTCTGCAACGCTCGCAAGTACGGAGAAATAATGATTCGCGTCAAGGGAATTTGCGCCAACTGTGCCGCCGCGGCATCTGCCTGGGCTAGACCCAACTCAGTCAGCTCCGGATCTTTGATTCCCGGATCGATCCGGGTCGGCGTGAAATGCAGATTGAAGTAGCTTTGCCCATGACGCAATAAAAACATAGGTTAATTCTACCGGAGCCCACGCCCGAACCCGCCCGAATTGTTAACACCTTTCCCGACGCGACCTTGCGGTAAGGACGCGATCGGCGCCGCCTCAACATACGCGGAGCAATTAGCAGCGATGCGCGCAAAGTGATGAAACCGAGCTGGGAAACTCCATCAACTCGTAGTTTGATATAACATTGCAAGTAATTGATTAAATTATATATTAATCTGCGGATTTCACTCCTTGCACATCCAAGCGCCCCTATATCAAAGCGGCTCCAATTTGACGGCCGCAGTCACCGGTACGATCCATTTTGGTGCGCCTCAAGCTCGCCGCGTGATCGAGCTGCAGCAGCAATATCGATTTACATGCAAAGCAGACTGGAGCACTGTCTGCGCACTAGTGTTCACAATAAGAACACACGGGGGCTCCATGGCTTTTTTAACATCGAAGCACTCATATCGCCGGGCGCTGGTTTTTGCCGCCAGCGTCGGCGGCTGGTTGGCAGCTTGCGGCGCACCCGCATGGGCCGCCGACAAAGAGCCGCTCAGGATCGCCGTCATCGCCGAGGCACAGTCGGTCGCTGGATCATCAATCCCAGGCGCGGTGCAATTGGCGGCCGATGAAATCAACGCCCACGGCGGCGTTGATGGGCGAAAGATCGAAATCACCACCTATGACAATCACTCTTCGGCGGCCGATTCGGTGCGGGCCTTTCAGCGCGCGGTCAGCGAGGATCACGCCAACGCGGTGATCGCGAGTTATGTCAGTGAAGTCGTGCTGGCCCTAGAACCCTGGGCGTCGCGGTTGAAGACGGTGATGGTCACACCGGGCGCGGCATCCGATGTCATTACCCAGAACATCGCCAAAGACTATGAGGCCAATAAATACACCTTTCACGGCTATCTGACCTCCAGCGCCATGGGCACACTGATCTGCGATGCGGCCAAGGATATGGCGGTCAAAGCGCTGAATATGAAGTCGACGGTGATCATCAGCGAGGACGCTGCCTGGACCACGCCCCTAGACGCTAGCTATGAACAATGCCTGCCGGCGATCGGGCTCAAGGTTTTGGACCACATCCGTTTCTCCCCCGACACCACGGATTTCACGCCGATCTATAACAGGATCGAAGCCCTGAAGCCCGACGCAATTGTCACCGGCTGGTCGCATGTCGGTGTGCAGCCGACGGTGCAATGGCAGAGCCAGCAAGTGCCGATTCCGATTATCGGGCGATCCAGCCAAGCGACGAATTCGGCTTTCTGGAAGGACACCAATGGCGCAGCCGAGGGTGTCATTTTCTGGGACCTCAATGGTCCCAATGTGGCGGTGACGCCGCGGAGCATCCCTTTCGCCGAAGCCTATAACAAAAAATTTGGCAATTATCCGTCCTACTGCGGCTATACCGCCTATGACGAAGTTTATTACATCGCCGAAGCCGTCCACCGCGCCGGATCTTTGGACAGTGACAAGCTGGTGACGGCGCTCGAGCAGACCGATTTTGTCGGGACTGTCGGTCGCGTCCAGTTTCTACCCAAGGGTGATCCCCATGTGCATGGGTTGCGCACCGGCGGCAACGGCATCAAGGGGTTGGTGATGCAATGGCAGAAAGGCAAGGAAGTGACGGTGTGGCCGTCCAATCTGGCCAATGGTCAGATGACTTTTCCGTCTTTTGTCAAACTACCGCATTGAGCTAGCGCCGACCGGCAAAACGAGGACACGACATTCTCGCGCTCCAGATCCTAATCGACGGCTTCGCGATCGGGGCGTTGTATGCGCTTGGTGCCACCGGATTTACGCTGATCTTCGGCGTGTCCGGCGTGCTCAATCTGTCGCATGGCGCGCTGATGGTTGCGGCCGCGGTGGCCGCCTGGGCCGCCAACAGTGCGCTGTCCGCGGGCAACTTTGGCGGTGCTGCTGTAGGCGTCATGACCAGTGTGGTCCTCTCCCTGATCACCTATGGCTTGATCGTCCGACCCATCCAGAGATCGGGTGCGATTCGCAATGAAGAGCGCGAAATCTTCATCCTGACCGCGACCCTGTTATGGGGGATCATGATCCAAGAGATTATTGCCTTTCTCTTCACCAATAATGCCAAAACAGTCCTGCCCATTGTGGGCGGCGTGGTAGCCATTTTCGGAGTGCGCACGCCCCGCAATGAAATTTTCACCGCGGTGATTTGCTGGGTGGTGATCGGCGCGCTATGGCTCTTGGTCAATCGCACCCGCATTGGCAAGTCGGTGCTCGCAGCCTCGATGAATCCGCGCGGTGCCACGTTGCTCGGCGTCGAGCTGTCCCGAATCTATATTCTGGTCTGGGGGATCTATGGCGTGCTGGCGGGCATCGCCGGCGTGTTGCTCGGCATGTTCCTCGGTGTCTCATCCTATTCAGTGGGCCCGCTTACCGCGAGCGCCTTTACTATTGTCGTATTGGGCGGCCTAGGCAGTGTCACGGGCTCACTGCTCGCGGCCTTTATCATCGGCTATCTCGAAACCACAACCGCGTATCTAATATCGCCCGCGTATCGTTTCTTCCCTTCTTTGCTGCTGTTACTGCTGGTGATGTACCTTCGGCCGCGCGGCTTGCTCGGGCGCCGCTGAGTGATCCCCTCCATGATGCGCACGCCGCGGTTTCTTGTCGTCGCCTTCATCATCGCGGTTGCCGCGCTGCTGCCTCTTCGCGTTTCCGGATATGTCTTGGGCCTGCTGACGGTCGCCTATTATTTCGGGGTGTTTTCCATGTCCTGGGACCTTCTGTTTGGCTTCGCCAACGAAGTCAATTTCGGGCCCACTTTTTTGGTGGGCCTCGGTGCCTATACCGCAGGCATCTTGGACAACCGCTATGGCCTGCCCATCCCGCTCTGCGTCGCTTTGGGGACGTTCGCCGCCGTGGTGGGTGGGCTGATTTTGGCTTTGCCGGCGTTGCGTTTGTCCGGGCCCTACTTTGGACTCACCACCTTGGTGGCGGTGCTGCTTCTACAAAATCTCGTCGTCGTGTTTGCCGGGCTGACGGGTGGCGAGATCGGCCTCACCGTGCCGGACGTGATAACGATCAGCGGCCCCGCCAATTATTGGATCGCACTCGCCTTCATGGTGGCGAGCGGAAGCGTTCTGTATGTTTTATCGCGCTCGGCCACGGGTCTCATTTTACAGGCGAGCGGCCAGGACAGGGTCCAGGCCGGGGCACTCGGCTTTAATGTGGTCAAACACAAGCTCTTCGCTTTCTTGGTAAGTGCGCTATTTTCGGGCCTGGCCGGCGCCCTTTTGGTGTTCTATCTCGGCACGGCGTCGGTCGGAACATTGGTAGACGTCACGGTCGGGGTCCAGATCATCATCGCCGCCATTCTTGGCGGCCGGCGCACAATAATCGGCGCCGCTATCGGCGCCATCTTCCTGATCGCCATGACCGAGGCTTTGCGTTCTACCGGCGAGCTAGCCACTTTCGTCGTATCTGCCATCGCTCTGCTCGTGGTGATGCTTTTTCCAAATGGCTTCATGGGCATCCTGTCGCGGGAACGCAGATGAGCGAGGCGCGGCAGACTGTGATCGAAGTGCGTGGGCTCACCAAGACATTTGGCGGGTTGGTGGCGGTTAATCAGCTCGATTTTTCGTTGCGGCGGGCCGAGATCCTGGGCCTGATCGGACCCAATGGGTCCGGTAAATCGACGGCATTGAAATTAGTGATGGGTATCGAGCGTCCGACGACGCGGCTCGGTGCGTCTGGATGGAGTGGAAACCGCCGGTCTTCCCGCTCATCAAATCGCGCGGATGGGGGTGGGTCTGGTGTTCCAGCATTCTCGCCCGTTGGAGCGGCAGACGGTCCACGAGAATATTATTTTGGGTCTATTGCCCGACAGCCTGTTCAAACTTCGAATCCGCAAGGAGATCAGGGAGCGGGCGCGCGACATCGCTGCCCAAGTGGGCTTAAGCGCGGTGCTCGATCGTCGGCCCTCGACTTTGCCTTTCGCCGATCTCAGGCGCTTGGAATTGGCCAAGGCCATCGCTCGCGATCCCAGGGTGATCCTGATCGACGAGCCGTTCGCCGGCTTGACGATGGCGGAGGCGGCCGTGTTTTCCGATCTGTTCGCAGGCTTCCGGCGCGATGGCAAGGCGGTGCTGCTCGTCGATCATAATGTGAAAAGTGTGGCGGCGGTGGTCGACCGGGTGATTGCGCTTTATCTCGGTGAAAAGATTGCCGAGGGAACCGCGACCCAAGTGATGGCCAATGAAACCGTGCGTCGCGTCTATTTGGGCGGTTCAATCGAGACGTCGGCGCGACCCGAATCAAGCTTTGCCGACCGCAAGACCCCGTTGCTCTCAGTAGAAGAGATCAGCGTGTTCTATAACAAGGCGCAAGCGCTCGAGAAGGTGTCGCTGCATGTACATCAGCGCGAATTCGTCTCCGTGGTCGGCATTAACGGTGCCGGAAAGACGACGCTGTTTAATGCCATTTGCGGCTTGCTGCCTTATCGAGGAAGCATTTCATGGCAAGGCACGTCGCTGGCGCGGGTGTCGCCGGCCAAGATTGTCCGCAATGGTCTTGTGCAATGTACCGAGACTCGTGATCTATTCGGCGAAATGAGCGTGCGCGAAAATCTCGATATGGGGGGGCAGCATCAAAGCAAAGCCGTAGCCGCTGATCGCCTCGCCTGGCTGTTCGACCTGTTCCCCATTCTAGAGTCGCGCCAACGTCAGATTGCAGCAACCTTGTCCGGCGGAGAACAGCAAATGCTGGCGATCGCCCGAGCGCTAATGACCAATCCGCGGTTGCTGATATTGGATGAGCCAACCTTGGGTCTGGCGCCGATAGTCCTCGAGCAATTATCCAAGGCGCTGGAATTGTTGCGGCAAACCACCGACATTACGGTGCTGCTCGGCGAACAGAACGTGACATTTGCTCTGCCGCATGCCGATCGGGTCTACGTGCTTGATCACGCCCGAATCACCTGGGAGGGTAGTCCGGATCGTTTCGCCCGCGAGGCGGGGAGTGGGTATCTCTGACTACCCGCGCGTACAGCCGGAGGCGGCTGCTGTGTTCGCTGGCCGAGCAGACCGTAGTCTAGCCCGGCCAGCTTGACGCTATCTCAAGCTATTGACGGACATATACGAAATGGTTGTTCCATTTGGAACCATCCGCATTCGTTCCGTGAAACGGACCTTGAAAGGTTTTGCCACTCTTGGACACTGTGAGGGTACCTGTTGCAGAGGCCTTTCCTCCCTTCATGAAAACTTCCTTAACCGTATTCTGGTTGAGAGACGTCAAAACCACCGAGTCACTGTCGGGATCTCCAGTCGTCGAAACGGATTTACCGTCATTGGAACTAGTGAACTCCACGTGATACGTCGAGCCATCCGCTCCCACGGTATCAATGACCGTGCGAGTTGCGGCTCCTGTTGCGGCGGTCACAATCACCGTTTGGCTTTTCATGCCGGATGGTCCGGGATGAAAAGTGGATTTTTGGAGGTCAAGCGCCCACTTGCCGATCCATGGATTCGGGGTGTCAGCTGACGAAGCCGCGCTCATAACGAAGAGTGCTGCCAGCGGCCGTCAGAGCCATCGATGCCATTGCTTTGGTTTGTGCCATGAGAATTCCCTCTCGAGTTTTTGTTGTAAGGCTTCCGGGCGGCTCCAGTCTGCGCCGAACTTCTGAAGTGGTCAAAAAAGCAGCAGATAAGCTTAAGCGGTTGATTCGAGATTGCGTTTGGGTGACAAGGAACCAGTTGTCCACAGGCTTATGCACCGGAATTGGGGAGATATTCGTCAGGCGTCGCGGAAAATCAGCTCTGCTGTCATGAGGTCGAGATGGCCACCTCCGGCGTTCTTAAAGAATGTGATGTCGGATGATGATCGGCGGCCGGCGACACGGCCGCCAATAAGGTCGTATAGATCCCCCAGAACGTCCGACTCTTTAATTGCGCGATGCGCTACGGGCAAGGCGATGTCGCCTACGCCGTCGAAGGCAGACTCGCGGCAATCGACAAAGACTAATGAACGGCGCGCCGCTTCGTCATCGGCTTCGCGAGTGGTGGGTGTGTAACCGCCGACGAGGTCGAGATGGGTGCCGGGCTTCAAGTTCGCGCCATGAATGAGTGGTGCGTTGGATCGCGTGCAGGTGCTGATGATGTCGGCCGTTTTAGTCGCGGCGGCGAGGTCGAGGGCACATTCGGCTTCGATGCCCTCCTCCCGCAGTTGCGCCACCAGGTTTGCCGCGCGCTCGGGGGTTCGATTCCAAACAAGAATGCGCTGAAGGCTGGGTCGGACGCTCCGGTGCGCTCGAACCAGGTGAGCGGCCATGGCGCCGGCGCCGACCATGAGGAGCGTGACGGCGTGGGTGGGGCTGAGAATCTGGGCGCCGAGCGCGGAATCGGCCGCGGTGCGCCAGTAAGTGAGTTCCGTGCCATCGAGGATTGCGAGAGGCTGACCGTCGCGGCCGTCGAATAGAACACAAAGGGCTTGGACCGCGGGCAGTGCACCGGTTTGGAGGTTTCCGGGAAAGCTGGTGATCAACTTGCTGGCCATGTAGCGACCGCTGTCGACCGCATGGCGCACGAAATACTGTCTCGTGTTCGCTGCCGAGCAGGCCGTTCTGCACTTCCATTTTTGGGCGCCGATGCGCGGCTTCTAAGGCGGCAATCAGCGTCGGAAAGCTCAAGGTCTTCCGGATTTCCTCGGCGCTAATGAAGCGTGGTGTGGCCATCGCCGACTATCCTTGGAGGCTGATGAGGGCATTGTTTATTGTAGGCATCCCTACGTGATGTCGAAAAGCCGACGCCCCGATCGTCGTAGCAATAACATACTACGCGACTGCGCAATGGATCGAGAAGGAGTCTTCGAAGTGAAATTCATGTTCATCGTCACATCCGGTCATTCGATGGGTCCGAGCCCCAAGCTGTTGGAGGAGATGCACAAACTTGCCAAGCGGGAGATCGAGGCGGGTCGGATGTTGGATAATGGGGGGTTGATGCCGATCGCTCAGGGTGCGCGGGTGCGTATCGAGGGTGGGCAGCTGCATGTGGTCGATGGACCTTTCGCGGAGTCCAAGGAAGTGATCGGTGGCTACGCGGTGTTCGAGCTCAAGGACAAGCAAGCAGCGGTGGCATCGGCGGTGGAGTTCATGCAGCTGCACAAGGACCATATGCCGGGGTGGGAAGGCACCTGCGAGGTGCGGGAGCTTGCGCCAGGAGGGACGTGAGGCGATCGAGCTCGGGAGGTCACGTGGTTTTCGGATCGGCTAATTTGTCCTGCGTTTTGGTGTCGAAATCGCTGGCGTCATGACGCTCGTACAGTTGCTGTGAGGGCTCACCCCAGGCGCAATTGACCTTGCGGCCGAGTTGGACGGCGGGACGCTTGGCGATGGCAGCGCTCCAGCGCTGCACGTGCGTGTACTCCTGCACCTGCAGAAACCTCGCCGACGCCGTAGAGCAGTTCCTTCGCCAGGGCACCGTACCAAGGAAAAACGGCGATATCGGCAATGGTGTAGTCAGGTCCTGCGAGATACTCGGATTCGGCCAAGCGGCGATCGAGCACATCGAGCTGACGTTTTACTTCCATGGCAAAGCGATCGATGGCGTACTCGATCTTCGTGGGAGCGTAGGCGTAGAAGTGACCGAATCCGCCGCCTAGGTAGGGGGCGCTGCCCATTTGCCAGAACAGCCAAGACAGGCATTCCGCGCGAGTGGCCGGATCCGTCGGCAGGAAGGCGCCGAACTTTTCGGCGAGGTACAGCAATATCGCGCCCGACTCGAATACCCGGATGGGCGTGGGACCGCTGCGATCCAAAAGTGCGGGAATCTTGGAATTGGGGTTGACGGCGACGAAGCCGCTCCCAAATTGATCGCCTTCGGTGATCCTGATCAGCCAGGCGTCGTACTCTGCACCGCTCATTTTAAGCGCCAGCAGTTCTTCCAGCATGACCGTGACTTTCACGCCATTGGGGGTGGCGAGTGAATAAAGCTGCAGGGGATGGCGGCCGACGGGCAGTTCCTTGTCGTGCGTGGGCCCTGCAGTGGGGCGATTGATGTTTGCGAACCGGCCGCCGCTTTCCTTGTTCCAAACCCAGATTTTCGGCGGGACGTAGTCGGGCGAATCGGTCATTTCGAAGCTCCGGAAGTTCACTCAAGGAGGGGCGATATTGGCGTTCCGTATGGTAGCGCGCTTCGGGTCCGTCTCAGTCGACGAATTCCGACATCGATTATGAAGCGGCCGTGGATAACAGCGGGTTCTAGTCACTCGGCCGCAGACTTAAGATTGAGGTTGTGTCGTCGCGGCCTGATGGGCTGCAGACGCGTGCTGAGCACCCCAAAAACCGCAAGCCAAAACCGCGGCGGCCACCAGTAGTGTTTTCAAGGCGGGCAGTCGATTCGGCATGTTCGCGGCCGGGTCGCGCCTCGCACGGAATAATGTAAATCCCAACAACAAGCCCGTGAGTAGACCGCCCAAGTGGGCGGCATTATCAACTCCCCTGTTAAGAAAGCCGTTGAGCAACGCAAGACTGGCGAACATAAACACCCAAGTGCCCTCTGATCGAACCATGGCGAAGTGAAGCGCTCTCTTATTGCGCCAATACACTGCAAGAAGAGCGCCGAGGATCCCGAATATGGCCCCTGACGCGCCGGCACTATCAACGCTCGGTCTTAATGTAATACTGACAAGATTTCCGGCTATCCCGGATACAAAGTAGATAAAGACGAAACTTGTGATCCCTAGCAGCCGTTCCGATAACGAACCGAAAGCAGCCAGTGCCAACATATTAAACAACAAGTGAATCATGCCGAAATGCACAAAGAGTGCGGTGATCAGCCGCCACCATTCGCCATGAGTCGTGAGAGGTCCAAGATTAGAGCCGGCGGCAATCTCAATCCCCACATTCGGTATAAACCATCCAGCGCCACCAATTGCGGCCGCTATAAACAGCAGAACATTGGCGACCAGAAGCGTTAAGGTTGCCGTCGACTTTGGTGGATGGCGTAAAAGTTGCTCCTGATATTCCATCTCCATGCTAAGTCGCGGCTGGAACTGGCGGGTTCTTGTTTTAGGCAATACATCGGCGATCTGAGCGGCCACCGCGTGATTTGGAAACCACAAGTTGATTCCAACATCTGGGTCACCCGGCACTTGATATCCAATCCTAAGCGCGTTGCCTTGATTTTCAACGTCCACTATTCGTCGCCAGTCGAGCTTGATGCCTTTCTGAAACTTTTTCCTCATCGCCAAAGGTATTCGGTTACGCGGGCCAACCATCTTAAGATATATACCATCGGCCTCAAGCATTCCGTCACCCACCAACTTGAAATCGTTGCGAGCCGGTTGAAGCCATCCAAGAGCTCCGGGCACATCACCGAAAAACACCTTGGTCGTGATGGGCGTTTTGACGCCTATTAATTTTTGAAGTTTCTCGCGTGACGGAAGAATCTCGTGTTCCGACCCAAAATGGCGATCGGGAATGATAAAACCGCGCTCGATGAGCATATCCTTCACTTGGCTGCTCAAAGCTGGCGCCCGAGAAGCATCGAGTCGGCCATAGATCTCTATCAGTTCAGAGTCGTCGCATTCTGAGAAATTCATTCTTGTTGTTTTCCACATTCAAAACCGTTTCAAGCCAACTCAGCAACCTGGACCGCGGTGGGCAAATATTAGCAAGGTGCGTGACCCTTCAGCGGGTTTTAAGATCTTCTTACTCGCCCTCCAAGATAATCGCTGTTCTGCGCGCGGATTTCTTGCTTATGGTGAGAATTTGAGGGGTCTCGCCTTCACTTTGTATTGCTCATACAAATCGGGGTCGTTCAGTAAGGTGTCGACGATTAGATAGGCTGCCATGCGCGGCTCCGGCAAAGGGATTATTAAATGGCCCTAGGCTAGCGTAGGACGCGAGTCGGCGCCAGGTTCGTCCGGTTCGAGCTGGCCGACTGCGGCCCTACCGTGGTGTCGCGAAACCCGCAAGACCGGCCACCAGAAGTCCCATGTGATCTAGAAAGTGCATTTGGCTTTGCCTGCCCCAAGTACTCGGAATAGTCATTGTCTTACCCCTAATTCCGACGCGACCACCGACCGTATCGCAATTTATCCTGTGCGGTGTGGTGCAGGGCGCTCGTCCCGGCTAGTGTGACTTCGACGATGCACCACTGGTTGTGGTTCAGCGGAATATAAAGCCCGCGGATAGCGGATCGTCTGGATCGAACCAGAATTCGTTGCAGCCGGTGATGTGCGCCGTGCCGCTGATTTCCGGAATGATCGCCCGATAGGGCCCAAAAGCCGTTTCCGAGAGGGCCTGGACGGTCATCGTGCTGCCGATAATACTCTCGATCGTAATCTTCTCATTCAATCCGAGCTCGCCCTTGGCGTAATGAAGTGCGGCTCTCGCGCTGACCCCGGAACCGGTCGCTGATCGATCCACCTCGCCATCGGCAAAGACGCAGACGTTGCGGCTGTGGTGCGTCGTCTCTCGAGCACGACCCGTGAAAATCGTCCCGTACAGAAATCCCAAGTCCGGCTCGAAGGGGTGCTCGATGCTCCTGTCTTTTATAATTGCGTGCTTGATGCTGCGTCCCGGTCTGAATGAGCTGGGCATAATCGGAAGCTTCTAAACGCAAGCCCAATGAGACCGCATCAACGACTGCATAGAATGCACCCCCGTACGCGACATCGAACTTCACCTCCCCGACTCCGGTGACCTGAAGGGTTTGATCACGCTGATATAAGAATGACGGAACATTACGAAAGTGAGCTCGAATCACTTGTCCGCTCTCAATCGTGGCGCTCGCCTCGATCCTGCCCGCCGGAACGTTAAATGAGACGCGGGGTCCTGTCACCCGATTCGATTCGATGGCAAGTTTCGTCAGGGCAATAATCGCGTGACCGCACATCGTGCTATAGCCTTCGTTGTGCAAGAAGAACACATCGAAGTCGGCATCCTGTGATGTGCTGATTACGGCACCGTACATATCGGCGTGACCGCGAGGTTCGAACATTAAGCCGGTGCGCAGAAAATCGTAATGCTCCCGAAAATAGCGCCGCTTCTCGAGGACAGTCGTGCCTTCGATTTTCGGTAAGCCTCCCGTGATCACTCGCAGTGGCTCACCGCCCGTATGCATATCAATTGTCGTGATGGCAGTCCAGTCCGCCGGCGCCTGCCAATTCCAATCGCCTTGTTCTGCGACCACGAGCGTGTAGCCAAATCAGACACAGGCGACTTCACAATCTCGATCTCACATACTGAGCTTCTCGAACGCAGCAACCTCTTCGGTCTTGAGCTCGCGCCATCGAGCCAAGGCCGGGGCTGCCTCGCTCTTCAGTTCGGCGAACATAGCCTCGTTCTGCGTAGTCGGCGCCGCATCGCCGGAACCCACGAGCGACCCCAGCGCCGCCAGCATGTTGTTTAGACGTACCGGATAGTTCAGCGCGTCCTCCGAGGCGTGCGAGCGCGGCTGTATCAAGATCTCCTCAACCTCGGTCAGCTTGCGGTCGAGGGCATCGCCAGCGGCCGCGACCTTGGCTGCTTGCGGTCCGCGCTGCCTTCTTTGCCGCCATGATCTTGACACGGGTGGCGCGGATGTCGAGTACGGTGTCATGCACCTCGGTCAGCAGGGCGTTGATCGCACTATGCAGAGCGAACTGCTTGGCCAGATCGTCAAGAGTCGCCGTGCCGCGCGGATCCGGTACGATCTCGAGCGGCTGAGTCTGGCTCGTACCATCGACGGTCAGCTTGACCTGGTAGTGGCCCGGCAGCACCTTGGGACCCGCCACGCTGCCCGCCCACAAGGGCGCGTTCTTGATGGCGCGCGCCTTGTCTGTGCGCAAGTCCCAAGCGAAAGTGTTGAAGCCAGCGAAATGCGGCGGCTTGAGTGGTTTGGAGGCACGTCCCCCGTCTTCCTCCTCTTCCTCTTCCGGCTCAGACTTGGCATCGTCCTCACCAGGACTCTTGGCATCTTCGGATTCCGGGAAGTGACGGATCAGCTTGCCGTTCGCATCGAGAATATCGAGGCTGATGCGCTGATCGAGCGGGTCAGCCTTATCCTTATCTTTATCCTTGTCCTTCTTGTCGGCATCTTTGTCGGCATCCTTGGCCGGTCGCGGTTTGCCGATCTGCGACGACAAGGTGTAGCTGATCACCGCGCCGGCCGGCGGGTTCGACCCGCCGAAATAGCGCAGTTGCCCGCCGCCGCCGAAGACCGTGTGGTTCGCGACGGCCGGCTTGAACAGATGTGCCGTCTCGGTCGGAATCGTGGGTGCCCACTGCCGCACGGGTGATAAATCGTCGATCATCCAGAAGGCGCGGCCGTGTGTGGCGACGGCCAGGGCATCGCCATGCACCACGAGGTCATGCACGGGCACGACAGGTAGGTTCAATTGCAGGCTCTGCCAGTGAGCGCCGTCGTCATAAGACATCATGATGCCGCTCTCCGTGCCGGCATAAAGCAGACCCGACCGGGCCGGATCACGCCTGATGACGTGCAGATACGCATCCGGCGCCAGCCCCTCGGTAATGGGAGTCCAGCTCTTGCCATAGTCCTCGGTGCGGAATGCATAAGGCTTGAAATCATCGAGCCGATGACGGTCGGCGGCAACATAGGCGACAGCGGGATTGTCGGGATCGGGCTCGATCATTTGGACGGTGGCGAAATCGGGCATGCTCTTGGGCGTCACATTGGTCCAGTGGGCTCCGCCGTCCCGGGTCAGATGCACCAGCCCGTCATCGCTGCCAACCCAGATCAAATCCTTGGCTTTGCGGCGATTCGGCGACGGCGAAGATGGTGTCATACGTCTCGACGCTGGTATTGTCCTTGGTCAGCGGTCCGCCCGAAGAACGCTGCTTGGATTTGTCGTTGCGGGTCAGATCGGGCGAGATCACTGTCCAGCTGCGGCCCTGGTCGAGCGAGCGGAATAGCACCTGTGCCGCAAAGTAGAGGGCATGGGGCTCGAATTTCGAGATCATGATCGGCGCCGTCCATTGGAATCGATACTTCAGATTCTCCGCAGCCCAGCCCATGGTATTGCGCGGCCACGGCGTGATCTGCGATGTTTTGGCCGGTGCGCCGGTCGTGGCGGGTCAGCTCGGCGTCGTAGCCGCCGCCATACACGATATTGGCGTCTGTGGGGTCGGGAATGATGAAGCCGCTCTCGCCGCCGCCGACCGGGTTCCAATCCTCGATACCGACTCCGCCAGAGCGCCCGGCTGTCGCGATCGAAATACTGGAATTGTCCTGCTGGTCGCCGTAGAGGCGGAACGGAAATTCGTTGTCGGCGGCGATGTGATAAAACTGGGCGGTCGGCTGGTTCATCTCCGAGGTCCAAGTCTCGCCGCCATCGACCGAGACATTGGCGCCGCCGTCATTGCCTTCGATCATGCGCTTAGGATTGGTCGGATCGATCCACAATTCGTGATTGTCACCATGCTGGGTCTTCAGCGTCTTGAAACTCTTGCCGCCATCGATCGAACGGTAGAGCGAGGTGTTGAGTACATAGACGGTATTCGCATCTTTCGGATCGGCGAAGACCGTATTGAAATACCAGGCCCGCTGTTTGATGCTGTTCTTGTCGCTGACGAGCGTCCAGGTCTCGCCGCCGTCATTCGTGCGGAACAGGCCGCCTTTCTTGGCTTCGATCATCGCATAGACCACTTTGGAGTCCAAAGTCGGAGCGACATTGATGCGGCCCAGGATGCCGTCCGGCAATCCGCCGCCGCTCAAACGCCGCCAATGCTCGCCGCCGTCGAAGGACTTGTAGAGGCCGCTGCCCGGTCCGCCGCTCTCCATGATCCAAGGCTTGCGATATGCCTGCCACATGCCGGCATAGAGGATCTTGGGATTATTTGGATCGAAGGCGACGTCCGAAGCGCCGGTCTTGGCGTCGACATAAAGCACCTTCTTCCAATTGGCGCCGCCGTCGGTTGAGCGGAACACGCCGCGCTCCTGATTGTCGCCGAAAGTATGCCCGAGCGCCGCCACGAGAACGATGTTGGAGTCGGAGGGATCGACGATGATGCGGCCAATCACCTGGCTGTCGCGCAGCCCGGAGAAACGCCAGGTTTTTCCGGCATCGGTCGATTTATAAAGGCCATTGCCGGTGGCGACGTTGCCGCGAATGTTGATCTCGCCGGTGCCTGCATAGACGATTTTGGGATCAGACGGCGCCACGGCGACGGCACCGACGGCGGCCGCGGCCTCGGGGAAATCGTCCCATAACGGCTTCCAGCTGGTGCCTCCATCGATGGTCTTCCACAATCCGCCGGTGGCGGCGCCGAAGTAATAAGTGTTGGGCTCGCTAACCACGCCCGTAACGCCCGTGGCACGACCGCCGCGGAACGGACCGACTAGTCGATATTTGAGTCCGTCGAGCGGCGATTTCGCGCCTGAGTCGGTGGACTTGACGGGAGTTGACGATGGATCCGCCGCAACCGAAACAGTAGCCGAAGAGTACGGCAAGGATGATGACCCAGAGGCGTGATGTAGACATTCGATCTCCCGTTTATCAGCGGGCAGGCTAGCGCCTGCTTTCCAGGCTGTCCAGCAGGGCACGCCGTTACCGAGCGAGATAATCGCTGTCGCTTTCCGTGAGGGCTGGCCAAATCGGCCTTGGAGCGCGTTAAATGTTTGCTGTCGCGATTGGAAATCGAAGCGGCACAACACCGGCAGGAAGAAGATCACAATGGATACCAACAGAATCCAGAACAATGCCCGACTCTTGGTAACCTTGCGCCGGAAGGGACCAGCCCCGGAGCACTCATGAAGAATATAATTGCAGTTCTCGCCTTACTCTACCTATCGGCGCCCACCCTCGCCGCACCGCTCGCCGCGGACCTCATCCTTCGTCACGCCGTCATCGTTGATGTCGAGCATTCGACGCTTGTAGCAGACCAGGCTGTCGTCATCCGCGACGGCACGCTCGTGGATGTCGGAGCGGATGCCAGCCTCGCCACCAAGTGGCACGCTCCCATCTCCATCGATGCCACGGGTCGCTATTTGATCCCCGGTCTTTGGGACATGCACGTGCATTTCGGCGGCGGCCCGGAACTGATCGAGGAGAACAAGGCGCTGATGCCGCTCTACATCGCGCACGGCATTACCACGGTGCGCGATTGCTCGGGCGATCTATCGCAAGAGGTGTTGAAGTGGCGCGGCGACCTCGCGCAGAAAACCCTCTTAGGGCCACAGCTGTTCACTTCCGGCGCGAAACTCGAAGGCATTCATCCAGTTTGGAAAGGCACGCTCGAGGTGGGGAGTCAGGGCGATGTCGACGCGGCGCTGTCACGTTTGACGCGCGATCGGGTGGACTTTGTGAAAATCACCGACAGCACCATGGATCCCAATCTGTTTCTCTATGCCCTGACTCGCGTGCACGGCATGGGCATGCGCGCTTCAGGCCACATTCCCCTGCAGCTCACGGTGCAACAAGCCGTCGATTCCGGTATCAGCTCCATCGAACACATCGACTACGCCTATCAGGCCGGGGTCAAGGATGAGGCATCCATTGCGGCAGACTTCGCTGCCGGCCGCATCGATCGGGCTGAAGCCTATCGGCGCATCGACGCCGGGTTTGATCTGCCGACCGCACGCGCGGCCTACACGGTGCTCGCGCAACGGGGTGTATCCGTGACGCCGACGTTGAACGGCAGCCGTATCACGGCCTGGTTGGACACGGATGACCACGCCCACGATGCGTACCTTGCCTACATAGGTCCCAAGCTACGGAAAACCTATGACTGGCGCATTGAGCGCGCCAATCGCGCGTCACCGGCCGAGATCGCCTTCCGACATCAGCACTTTGAGCATCTGGCATCGATCCTGCCGCTGCTTCAACAGGCCGGAGTGAGCATCATGGCCGGCACCGATGCGGGTTTCCTCAACTCGTTCGACTATCCGGGAATAGGGCTCCACGAGGAGCTGAGTCTTTTCGTAAAATCTGGTCTGACCCCTCCGCAGGCGCTGATCGCGGCCACCCGGGCGGGCCCCGCTTGGTTCGGACTACTTGATCAATACGGCGGTATTTCCACCGGAAAGGTGGCCGATCTGGTGCTCTTGGATGGAAATCCGCTCGAGGACATCGCGGCCACCCGCGCGATTCGTGCCGTCGTCCTCCACGGCCGCCTCTTTGATCGGCCAGCGCTAGAAAAGTTACTGAAGGACACGCGCGACAAGGTCTCTGGTATGGAATCGGGAAGCAGCCGTTAAGCAGTAACAAGCGAGTGTAGAAGTCGCATAGTGGCTTCGGACCTTCGGGCGTCATCGACCCAAACTTCTCCATTCTCACCGATTGCAATCGGGAGTTAGGAAATTGGTCCTTCTTTCCGGTACGCTACGTAGAGACTAAGAAAATGGAATTCCAGTGAATATCCAGGGAGCTCAACCAATGACCTTGCCCTACAGAAATAGGCGGTCGAAGATGCGAGGCATGGCGCTTGCTTGCATCGCCGCGCTGCCCGCACTCACGACGATATGCAGTGCTGCTGCCGAAACGGCTCCCGTACCAGAGGCGGCAACCGTGGATCAAGGCGCTTTGATCCGCGACCTCACATTGACGCGTAATGTTGACGGGAAACTCACGATATCTATGTGGATGCCGGACGAGTTTTGGCGAATCGCGCTTAAAAGCAGCGGGCGTATGACGGACAAGGGCATTTCCGACTATATCGCCATGATGCACCCTTATACTTTTATTGCAGTTATGGATGCACAAAGAGGCATCACCAATTTTCGTTACACCGATGCCGACACCTTAATCAATGAATCCACAATCGAAGATTCGCGCGGCAGCACGTATCGCCCGCTGGCGCCGGATTCCGTCTCAGAAGACATCCGAAATCTTATTCAGACACTGCGACCCTTGCTGACGAACATGATGGGCGTCATGGGTCAACATATGGAGTTTTTCGTGTTCCCAAGCGTGGACGATGGCGGCCATTTGATTGCCGATCCGATGAGCGACGGCTTCCTGACGCTCCATGTAGGCGATGCAGCGATGCGGTATCGACTGCCGATCGGCAGTATGTTGCCGCCAGCGTTCGATCAGAAGACCGGGGAGTCGTTCCCCGGTAGCTATCACTTCAACCCATATACCGGCGGCAAGCTCGTACAACGGCCATCGACTACTCACGCCGGACCTGCACCCAAGCTTCAATAAGTTTCCAGCATAGGTGGGTTCCGCTTCATCGTGGGGCGCCTCGACACGAATGGCCGGCGAGGTCGGGTCGCCTGACCGCGTTCCGGTATGGCGGTGGGTTTACGATCGGCGTAAGGTCGGAAACGTCGGCGCAATAACACTCGATGTTCGAAAAACAAAGCGTAAAGGGAGAGGCGCATGAAAGCATTCACAGTGTTGTGTCTGATCGTTTGCATGGCAGGGGGTTGCACGACGCTGCGGCCGGTCGCGAATGTGCCGGGGGACTTATCCCAGCACTATGGCGACGGGGGCGTCCTACAGCCTGGCGATCGGGTCGTTATTAAAACCGTTGCGGGGGCCACGCATAGCTTTCGCATATCCTCGGTGCACGACGGGGTCATCTACGGCGACCACGACGTCGGTACCCTTTAGTGAGATTGCTTCGGTTGAGCGACGCGAGTCGAGTCCCGGCAAGACGACCCTATTGGTGGTGGTGATTTTAGGTGTAGTTGGGGCGCTTGCGGCCGCGATTCACTCAGGCTTGCATCCCAACACCAGCATATGATGGGGCACCGTCGCATGGAGTTCATGATCCCCGGAGCTTCGAAAGCGGTCTCAGGATAAAGCTTTCCAAGAAAGGAGCCGACAAATGGAACTCTCGCGTGAAGCAAAGATTGTCGCTGGAATTATTTTGCTGGCGGTGCCGACCGTGCAGTACGGGGGTCTGGCCATTCTAGGAATGTTGACTCACGGGGCGGCGGGCATGGGCGGCACTGAAGCGGGCTTGGATGCAGAGCAGTTAGCGTTGTTTCGGGCCGGTCATGCGCACGCGGGGGTGTGGCTCATTCTGTCGTTGGCGCTTCAGCTGTTGCTGGATGCGGCGAGACTGCCGTCCTCTTCCAAATGGTTGGCGCGCATTGCTGCGCCAGTGGGTACGTTGGCATTGAGTGGTGGCTTTTTTGGCCTGGCGTTTAAGGGGGAGTTTCGGTTCTTGCTGTACTTTGGCGCGTTGGCGATGTTCGCATCGCTCATTCTGACCGGCGTGGGACTGCTCCGGAACTTGGAATCGGCAGGAACCGTCAGGACGCTTCACTAAAACTTAGGCGCCAAGCCCCCGAAGGATCTGCAACATTTATGAACGCCCTTTCCTCTCTTGGCGCCGCGATGTCGTTACTCGTTGCACTCGGTGGCTGTTCGGCGGAGCAGAAAGAGCTTGCTCGGCAGACCTCGCCCAATCAAAAGTTGGTCGCGGTTTTGATAGAGTCCATTACTGGCACAGCCGCGGGCTCTGTTCGCGAGGACGTCTATGTCAACGATCAAGGCTTCCCGCTCAATCTCGACAAACCAGTCTTCAGAGCTGTGGGTTGCGATCGGGTGTCGTTTGAATGGGCGAATGATTACACGTTGCAGATTCACTATGAGACGACCTGCGTCATCAATCAGTTCACGAACCGGTGGTCGCGGCCGTCGGATGTGTCGGTGGGGAGGTCGAATCCCATCGAGATAGTTTTGGTCAGGAGTTAGAGTAGCCGAGATCAGATTGTCAGCATACGCGGGGATTCCGGTAATGAGCTCATCTACAATTTCAAATGTTTCGGATACGGCGCGTTGGGTTGCCGTGTATCGCGCGAGGGAATCCGCACGGCCGGACGCCCTTTTTCACGATCCGTACGCGCAGTTGCTGGCCGGCGAGCGGGGCCAGGCGATTGCGTCGTTCATGCCTCGGCAAGCGCGCAACGGTTGGCCGATGATTGCTCGAACGAAGCTGATGGACGATCTGATATCGGCGACAATCGCACAGGGCTGTGATTGCGTCGTGAATCTGGCGGCGGGCTTCGATACTCGGCCCTATAGGTTGGAAGTTCCGTCTTCATTACGGTGGATTGAAGCTGACCTGCCGGCTCTTACTGAGGAGAAGGAGCAGCTGCTGAAGGATGCTCAACCGCGCTGTCAATTGCGGAGGATCAAAGTCGACCTCGCCGACTCCAAGGCCCGCATTGCAATGCTCAGGGAATCGGTGGGGCCGTCGAGGAATACGCTCGTGATCACCGAGGGCCTGCTGATCTACCTTGACGAGGTACAGGTTCGCTCACTGGCGCTGGATCTGGCCGCCCAAGCGGGTATCCGCGGGTGGATTCTGGATCTCGCCTCGCCGGCACTTTTGAAAATGATGGCAAAGAGCATGGGGCCCCAGTTAGCCAACGCGCCGATGAAATTTGGGCCGGCCAATGGGGTCGCTTTTTTCGAAGCGTTGGGTTGGCACGCAACACATATTCAATCGGTGCTGCGAGCCGCTTCGCGATTTCGGCGATTGCCGTGGTCTTTGAGGTTGTTCGGATTTTTCCCCGAGCCTAACCCGCGGAGTCCGGGTCGGGCGCCCTGGTCCGCGGTCGTGAAGCTCGGACGGGCTTAAGCAGGTGAGCAAACGGCTTGGGCCGGCGTAGTTAATCAGATAGTAGGCCGTGCCGGTCAGCGCTGGGAGTGGACCCGCCGGTGGTGTACATGACGCCGATGGCTTCTAAGCCTTCGGCGGTGCGCTTGTAGAGAATTGAGCTGGGGTGGCTGTAGTCGATGTGTTGCTGCTCGAGGCGCCGGCGGTGGTAGTTGGTGTAGTGAATTTCTTCGCGGTCAATATGACAAATATCAATGCCTTTTTGGTCATGTAAGGAAAACGTGGCGATGGGTCGTCCGTTGACGCCGAACCACTTGGCACACTTCAAGGATCCGTCGCGATCTCCAATCTTGCGAGGGTTCCGAGCAAGACGTTCGCGCCATTTCATTCGGCCATGGATTTCCTGTTTCGAGGAGTTTGCACCCTGTTTGCCCTGCCCTCTTGGGCTCAGTCTCCCCTTGGACATGGAGGTTGGCGCTTTCAGTTGTAGAATCCGGAGACCGGAGTCAGGCGAAATCAAAGGACGTGGCTGATCATGCGGGACATGTTGGATGTAATATTCGCGCGGCCTGTCGGTGTCCGCATCTACGGACTCGGTGCCATTGTGCTGGGGATTACGGGCCTGTTCTGGGGTGATTTCGCGGTGGTGTGGCAACCGGGGAATGGCGTTCCCGGTCAGAGCGCCTGGGGTTATGCCGTGGCGGTCCTTCCGTTACTGGCGGGATTGGCCATGCAATGGCAACGCGCCGCGTGGCTTAGTGCGCTGACGCTCACCGTGCTTTACTGTTTGGCGGTCATATTTGTTGACGTTCCCGGTGGCATTGAGCACCCCGCCGTGTTCGTGGCGTGGTTCGGCGTCGCCGAAAGTCTGGCGCTCGCGGCTGGGGCGTTGCTCATCTACGCGTATGGCGCGCGACTTGAACCCGCCACCGCAGAGCGGCTATCCAAGATCGGCCGCCTCGTCTTTGGTTGTTGTCTCATTTATTTTGGATTGGCTCACCACTTCTTCCTTGCCTTCACGGTCAAAATGGTTCCTGCATGGCTGCCGCCGAGTCAACTTTTTTGGGCGTACGCGACCGCCGTGGGACACATTGCGGCTGGTGTCGCCATTCTTTCCGGTGTCTACGCACGTGCGGCTTCAATGCTCTTGACGGCGATGTTCGTCGTGTTCGCCGTTCTGGTGCATGCGCCGCTGGTCGTCATCGACCCGCACACCCACATGCACTGGGCCGAGAACGCGGTCAACATCGCCTTGATCGGTTCTGCGTGGGTCATCGCAGCCTCGATCAACGCGGGCAGTCAACGTTCCGTGGCGCGAGCTGGCCCGTAGTATCAACTGACTCGCATTTCACTGATTTCGCGCAGGCAATACCCTGCTGACTTGAGCATCGGGGGCAATGAACAGAAATGGCGGAAGCAAGCGAACGGCAGCGATTGAACTCACACGGTACCGGCTGGCATTCAAATTCGTTTTACGCCGCCACACGATGTGGCGGCAGGTACGGGAGCGAAGAGGGCAGCGCAGCGATTCGCGGCGAACAGTCAGTCGCCAACGGCCCGGCCAGACGAATCAGGGACGAAACGACAGGCTGCGTAGCACTTGGCCGGGATGTGCGCCGGTCGGTTTGCTGTTGTCGATGACCCATTCGCCGGAAACCATGACGGCGGGAATGCCGAGCGGTGGCGCTTCCGGTGCCTCGATGGTCGACTGATCGATCACGACGGCGGGGTCGAACAGCACGAGATCAGCAACGTATCCGCTCGCGATGCGGCCGCGGTCCTTTAAGCCCAGTTGGTGCGCCGGCAATCCGGTCATTTTGTGGATCGCTAACTCGAGGGGCAGCACCTTCTGCTCGCGGACGTAGCGGCCGAGCACACGGGGAAACGAACCCGCGCCGCGAGGATGGGCACCGTGCAGGCCGCCGTCGCTGCAGAACATGATCTGCGGCTGGGCAACGAACCAGCGGACATCGTCCTCGCTCATGGAGGTGACAATAACGGCTTCCATCTGCTGGTCGGTGCCGACCTCGGCGCTGGTTGCGCGCACGATCCGAATATAGCTTTCGGTGGGGGTCAGTTTCCAGACCGCGGCGATCTCCTGGAGCGTTTTTCCCGCCAAAGCCGGTTCGGGGGTGTAGAGCGCCAGTCTAATTGCGCCCGCGCCGCCGTTATCGGCCAGGGCCTGCGCGATCTTTTCCGGATTCTCGTAGTCCCGATCCGCCATGATTACGCGGATCGTTGAGTACCAATACGTGTACGGATACACGTCGGCCGTCAAATTCACGTGGTCGCGCTTTGCGGCGGCGAAATAGCCCGGCATGCGGGTGGCTGCCATATGCCACAGCCGCGTGGAACCGAGTTTTATGTGCGTTATCTCGACCGGAATGTGTGCTTCCCGTCCGATCTTCAAGACTTCGTCGAAGGATTCGAAGGTATGGTTGGCTTCATCGCGCACGTGGCTTATATAAAAACCGCCCTGGGCGGCCGCCACCTTCGAAAGTTCGACTACTTCTTCGGTGGTTGCAAAGTGGCCCTCTTCGTATTCGAGCCCCGTTGAAAGGCCAAAAGCACCCGCCCTCAGTTCCTGTGCGAGCAGTGCTTTCATGCGTGCGAGTTCTTCGGGAGTCGCGGCTCGGTACAGATCCTTACCCATGATTTGCTCACGCAACGTGGCGTGTCCGATCATGCTGGCAACGTTGATGGCGGGTGGGGTCGCTTTGAGTTGCTTAAAGTAGTCGTGCAGCGGAAAGTGCGACTTTCCGTCCTGTCCTACGAAAATGGTCGTGACGCCTTGGCGGGTGACGGTCGCGGCGTCGAGATCTTTGAGCAATCCGTCGTCGGCATGGGTGTGCATGTCGATGAAGCCTGGCGCGAGAGCGAGTCCATGCGCATCGCGCGTAGTTTCACCCGCCGAGGGGTGTCAAATGCCGCCCGACGGCCGTAATGTGCCCGGCATGTACGCGCACATCGGCGATAAATGAGGGCTTGCCGGTGCCGTCGTAGATCTGGGCATTCTTGATGAGTACATTGGCCGCGTGCAACGCGTTGCCGCAGAAGATGAGGCCGATGAGGAGAGTCAGGTGAACCTGTCGCATCCATTTTCTCTTTATTATAGGTGTCGGTCGGGAGACATCATGAGCAGGAATGGTCGATCGCTGCCTCGCGACTCATTTCTGGGCCACCGGCATGACACCCGGCCCTATATGGCGCTCCTCCTTCTGCTTCGCCACTATCGTTTTGACTTCATCGCGCAACTGCTGACCATCATAGACGATACCGTCCTTGATGATGTAGTCGATACCGCCCATTTGTTCCGTGCGTTGTGTCTGCGGGTTCAGGCGGATCGTGCCCGTGGGGTACAGCAGTTTGAGATTGGCTAGGGGGTTGCCTTTGATGGCGATGATGTCTGCCTTCATACCGAGCTTCAACGTGCCGACCTGGTCCTCGTGCCCCAAGGCTCGCGCGCCGCTCTGCGTGGCCGCACGGATGACTTCCAGCGGCGTGAACCCGGCCTCGCGCAGCAGCTCCAGCTCTTGGATGAAGCCAAATCCCGGCAGGTTGTAGAGGAAGCCGGCGTCGTCGCCGGCAGGCACCAGGCCGCCCCGATTCTTGTACTCGTTGATGAACTGCATCCAGATGCGGTAATTCTCGCGCCAGGCCATTTCGCGCTCGGTGGTCCAGTCGAACCAGAATGAACCGTGGTTCAGCGGGTTGGGCCGCCAGTAGTCCCACAGCGCCGGTAGCGCGTACTCGTCCTGCCAGGGAGCGCGAATGACGCGCCACAGGTCGCGGCTGGCGAGGTATGCCACAAAGGTCGGTGTGATGACGAACTGTCGCTTGAGGAGAACGTCCATGACTTCCTCCCACTTCTTGGAACCCGGCGCAGCTGCCTGCGCCCACAGCGTGCCCGCCTCGCCGAAGCGGTCCTGTTCGTCGTCATAGATGTAGTTGTTCGAATAATGTTGGATAGAGCGATCCTCGAACATGGATTCGGGGAGTCCATACCAGTGCTCCATAGCCTGGAGTCCGTGCTCAGCGAGGAACACGATGTTGCCCTCGGAGACCTGCAGCTGGTCGTTGTGGATGGTGGTGCGCAGGCCCACGCGACGTGCCTCCTCGATGCCTGCAACGGTGAGACTGGTCGGTGTGCCCAAGAACTTGACGCCGTCGACGCCCTGCTTCTTGAAATCGCGGATGCGTGCCCTAGCTTCCTCGACGGTCGAGAACGGATGCGGCGCGTTGGCGAAGAATGGATAGACATCGATGCGGGGCGCCGTGATCTCGTTGCGCTCGCTGCGTCTCTTGATGTCGAGTAGCCAGTCAGGTTGATGAAAGGTCTGGCCGAGATCGCGTACTGAGGTGATGCCGTTGATGAGCCACAGCTTCAGGATGTAGTCGGTCGGTGTCTTCTGCAGGTGGTTGAGCGACAGTGTATGAACGTGGGTGTCGATGAATCCCGGCATGATGTAGTAGCCGGACATGTCGATCTCGTGCTCGCCCTTCTCGGGTCGCAGGTTCGGATCGATCCGGCCCGGCGCGCCGACTAACTTGATCTGCGTGATCCGGTCTCCTTCGACGACCAAATCTATGGGTCCCCGCGCCGGCGCCCCGGTGCCGTCAATCATGAAGGCACCCCGCAGGATGAGCCGCTTGAACGGCCCGGCGCCTTCCGTCCGATGGGGGATAGGATCATCGACCATGACTGCCGGCGGTGGTGCCAGCTGGGCAACGGCGGGCTGCGTGAGCCAACCGGCCCCTAACAGGAGCGCAGTTCGGACCATAAAAAGCGGCGAACCCAGCGAGCCGGTAGTCAATTTCATCCCCTTCATGCAATTTCCCTCATTTTTGTCGTTGCCCCGCGCATTCTATGGGCCAGAGGCGCCATCAGGCAAAGCGCCAAGAAGCGTGATCCCGCGACGTGTGTCGTTATTCTCTTAAAAAGAGTGTGACCTTCGACCTATCAGCAATTCTGGCATAGCGATGCAATTGACGCGTTTTTCAGGCGGCGGAAACGAGGAATCGATGGCTGCAGCGGAAAGCGTCGAACAGAGTGCTTCGGGTAGTTGGGTCGATAGAGTGGGGAACCATGAAGCCTGTAGTCACCCGATGAAATCAAGAGAATAGCCCGCTGTGCTGTGGCTCCTCGGCTCCGTTTTTTTTTCATGGTGTGCGTTTCGCGAAATTCGCGGTAGCCTCGTCGCGCCCGCGGGGTTTGACACACCCAGCCCGATCTCGAGACCTTACCTTGCCGTGATGTTGGCGTTGGCCGTGGGGTTTGCGTGGCCGCCCGTTCACACCTGGTACTTTCAATGGTTCTTATCCGTGAAGGCCACGCAATTAGCGGACGATCACCGCGCCAAGGTCCATTGCAATACGCTTTTCGATACGATGCTGGACCCTGAAATGTTGGCGTCCGGTCATGCCAACCCCAAGACCGGCCGTATCGTGCTTCAAAAGCCTTGGTGCAGTACATTAATGGCGTACCTGCGTCATCCACAGCGCGCGTCCCACCGGGAGCTCGATAGCTTGGACATGTTTACTCACGAGAGCATGCATATCCGCGGCGAGCTCAATGAGGCGCGCACCGAGTGTCAGGCGGTGCAGCGAAATTTTCGGGCCGCCAAGCTGCTCGGAGTATCCGAGGGGACCGCGAAACAAAACGCGCTGGACATTTTCAATATCAACTATCAGGAGCGTGGAGCGATTGGCGGCATGCAATCTGCCTACTACTCCGCCGAGTGCGCGCCGGGCAGAGCGATGGATGAGCATCTGACCGATTCCACGTGGGCCCTCTAATTGGATTTACGTCACCTCTGTCCTTGAATCACCCAACAGCGGTTGCCATTCGAGGGAACCTCATCGCCGCCATCCGCGCGGCGGCGCGCTGAGCAGGGCCTGGTTGCCTTAGGGCGGACGATCGCCTTCGACGAGTGTCGACAAGCAGGACACTCGCTCGCTCTCCGAGAGCCCTCAATACATCCCAGCCTTGAGAGGAACGCTATGAGCAAATCGCCCGCCCAATAAAGTCCTTTTCAGGCCGGCGCCATATCTGAGCCGAGAGTTTCTGCAGCCTCGCTCTTCTCGCGCTGCACTCGTTCGTAAGTGGCAATCACGCAGCCCGCGGCGATTCCATATTCAGTGATTGCTCGCACCAACTCTTCCCGACCCGGCGCCTTTTTAAATATCGGACCACGCAACGCGAACACCTGGAACACGTATCTGTGAGGTCCATGTCCAGGAGGAGGATCGGGCGGCAACCATTCATGAGACAAGAGCGAATTCGGGCCGGTTGCCAGGCCGACACCCCTGTGGTCCGGACTGTCGAGCGCGCCTTCCACGATCGAAGACTCCCGCGGATCCAAATTCACCACAATCGCATGCACCAAAGGATGCGGCGTCGGCGAATCCGCATCTTCAACGATGACGGCAACGAAAGAGGTCCCTGGCGGCAAATTGCTCCATTCAAGCGGCGGAGAGACTCCCGCGCCATCCGACGTATATTTCGTGGGCACGGTGTTCTCACCCGTAAACGCCGAGCTTGATACCTCGATCAAAACCAGTCTCGGCGACTTGTTCAGTCGCCTGATAACTGTCTGCTCGAGCCCGGCCCGCTGATTGCGCAGCGCCTCACCGATACCTTCGGGAATCTTTTCCAGCATGGGGTTAGCTGACAATAGTTGCGACCGGCACGCAGTCGGCATCAATCCTGAGCTTTCGCAAGAATGCGCTGACGTCATACCCCCGCGCCGGCGAACCCCAGGAGTGGACTTAAAGGCCGATACGGATCCGGTCACAAGATTTTGAGCGAGACCATCCATTCGTTTTCAGTACGCCCGGACGGCTCGCGGCCCACCGCGTAACCAGCCGACAGCGTCATGTTGTAGCGGTGCAAGACCGTGAAACTCAAGTCCACTTGTCCGCCGGCATTTTGGTACTCCGCACGGTGTTGATCGCTTCCTGGATCCGTCCAAAGACCTGTGGCGAACAGCGATGGCCGCAGCCACGTCAGATAAAAGCTCGGCGTGCCCGCCGCTTCGAACACGTACGGCGGAAGGTTCCATTCGACCATTTCGCGCACATAGTTCAATGCGCTGACCTCGTTGATCTGGAATCCGGGTAACGCGTAGTAATCGTGATACCGCTTGATGGACCCGTCGTCGACGTAGTTGTTGCCAAAAGCGCCGAAGTAGAAGTTCGCGATGACGCTGTTGCGGTCACCGTTGGCAACTCCCGCGGCGCTGCGCAGCCAGATCGAGGAATGCGGCAGCGGCACCGGAAACCCAAAATCCAGCCCGCCGCGAAATTGCGGCGCGGTTTCACCGGGCACGTGGCTGCCGTAATAAACCAATTCCCAGGTCACACCCTTCTCATCGTCGACCGCGCCGAGCGAGCGCCGCACGTTGGTGTAGTGCAGGCCGATCTCTGCCGTCGCCAGTTGCGTGAAGTTAGTTGCGATGTTCTGCGCGTTGGGCAGAGTGTCGATCTTGTCGTAATACGCCACGTCAAAGAGCAGATCCAGCCGCCTCGGCGTGTCGTAGATCAGCAACCAGTCATAGCCCAGTTTGGCGGCATAGCCCTTGCGGCTGCGCTCGGTCGGGCCGAAAAGATCGTAGAAATCAGACCGGTTCCAGGACAACTCCCCGTGCCAGAAACCGTAGCGCCCGGTGATATCAACATGGCCGCGCTCATCGCTCCCCAGCTTTTCTTCCGGCGTGTAGGCCGCAGTTATCCCTAAGCTCGCAAAATGCAGCGGATCTTCGAAGTTGGCATGGTAGCCGGCGCCAACGGTGTTTTTGTAACCCTGCAGCACCGGAAAGGCATTCGAGAGCTCCAGACGGCGCAACGGTACGTAGGGGCGCTCCTTGGCGGTGATGAGCTTCTCATCGTCGACCGTGCTCGGCGCCGGCACCTGCCAGGTCGTGACCACGGGATACTTTTCCGCGAGCGCGGCGCCCAGAAAGGTGATCGCGCTCACGTCCTTGAGCGGTTGCGGCTCGATGATCGCCGGAACGAAGCCCGCAGCTGTGTACGTCAGCACCACGAGCTTACCGTCGGCGAGCGGCACGGGGCGGAAGAAACCGGACTCCGCGTTCGAAACGGCTTCGACCGCTCCGCTGGCCACTTCGTAGCGGAAGATGTTGGACACGCCGGTGTAGTAGCTGCTGCCGTACAAGTAACGCCCATCCGGGGAAAACACGAATCCCTCGGGAACGGACTGCCCGAACTTGTACTCGGACAGCGGCTTCAAGTCCCCCGCCAAGACCTTGTCGAGTTCCCACACACGCAGGTACTGCGCGCCGTTGTCCTCGCTCATGGTCGCCGACAACAGTCGTCCGTCGGGTGAAATATCGAGATCGGTCGGCACGTGCTCCCACGGAAACTCATGCACCACGGTCCACTTCTTATACGGGTAGGGAATGCGCACGAGCGTCGCCAGACCATTCATGTGGCGGACACCGAGCAGCGAACGGTCGGCCGGGTTGAACACGATCTCGCCGATGCGCGCATGCTTGAGCAGCAGCTGTTTGGCGCCGGTCTTGACGTTGACCTCGACGAGGTCTCGCAACGCGCGAGTGTCATCGACGTAGAAGGCCGTACCGGTGGCCGGGTCGTACGCAAAAGACGTGACCATATAGTGCATCGCGCCCTTGATGTCCGCCAGGCGCCTCACGCTCCCGTCCCGTGTGTTCAAGGCCGCGACGTGCTCGACCGTCCCCGGATACCGTACGGCGGCGTAAAGAACGGCCGTCGCTTCGTCATAAAACATCCGTGAGACCGACCCCAGCGCGCTTGCGGCCAGCTTGCGGTCGGGCGTGATGGGGAATTTGCGTACCTCGGCAAGGTTGCGCTGCTGGAACTCGTGCTCAAACGTAATCCAGTTCTGCCAGGCCTCTTGCAGCGGGAGCCCAAAGACGTGCTGAAACTGGTCGGCGTAGTAACGTTTGCTGCCTTCGTCGCGCCGGGTCCAAGCGATGAGCGTTTCCGGTGAGTAGGCGTACGCAAGCCAGGTCGCGAAGCGTGTGCCATAGAGATACGCGCTCGCCGTGCCCTGAAAGCCGACTTTAATACCCTGGGACTCAAGTCCGAGAGGATCATAGAAGTGGGCACCGTCGCGCACCATCGCCCGGAATACCGTTTCGTCATAACCGCCCTGCGCGCGTCCCAGCCCACCGCCCATCCACGTCTCAAAAAAAACCGCGTTGCCCTCCGCGTACCAGCGCGGCGTAGTATCCCGCGGCACCGTGAGATAGCTGTAGAGCAGTGATTCGGGATTCCTGGAATCGACGGCGACCTTACCGAGAAAGAATTGTCGCCACCGCCGATCCTGCGAATTGGCAATGTCGCCTTGCACCTCATGAATCAGTTCGTGATTCATCAACGAGTACATGCGCTCGCTGGCGGGGAAGGTCTCGAAGGTGTGGGACAACGGCGCGATGTCGAACTCGAGCCTGTCGTGCGGCTCAACGTAAGCGTGAGCATTACCGTAATCAACATAATCTTGCAGCAAGATCGTTGTGGGCTCGGACGGCACCCAGCCAAATATCCGCCGCTGCCAAGTCAGCGAATTGGTAAACGTGCGCACGGCATGCGGCTCGAGGAAACTCAGGTAGTCATAGTAGAAGAGGTGCAGATCCCTGGTTTCCACGCCATAGATATTGACGGGGCTCTCATCCGCGGCGGCGGCCCCCATGGCCGTCAACAGCGACAACCAACTGATGCCGAACATCCAGACTCCCCTCCCGGGCCTGGTCGACAGGCGTCAGCATGAGCAACGGCTTTGCAAACTGAAAACCGCCGGCCCTGGCGCCGGCGGTGAGTTACTGCTTTAGCAGGAAGCTAGTTCTGGGACGAACTATCGCGGGACGACGCATCACGCAAGGCGTCGCGGACCTGGCGATCGGCGCCCTGGCGATCGGCACCTTGGCGATCGCCCCTGACGATCGGCACCTTGACGATCGGCACCCTGGCGATCGGCACCTTGACGATCCGCGCCTTGGCGATCGGCACCTTGACGATCCGCGCCTTGGCGATCCGCGCCTTGGCGATCCGCGCCTTGGCGATCGGCACCCTGACGATCGGCACCCTGACGATCGGCGCCTTGACGATCCGCGCCTTGGCGATCGGCACCCTGACGATCGGCGCCTTGACGATCGCGCACCCTGACGATCGGCACCATCCTTCGCGAAGCCATCAACAGAAGCGCCCGTTGAAGCTGGGAGAGCGGAACGCGACGCGTCCGACTGGCCACCATTTACGTCGCCGGCACCAGGTTGTTCTGCCACGAATCGCTTCGCCGGCGCGATCGTTCCTTGAGTGTCCGTCTGGGGAGGCAAGTCGAAGTATCGCGCTACCAGCACGATCGCAACCACCGCGATACCAGCTCCGATCCAGAGTTTGGGCTTGCGGGAAAACATGTTCGGTCCGCTCATATCTCGCTTCCTTCTAATTGATTTGTACTGAGAATTTCGTTGAGTTCTTGAGGTTCTGTTGGGATCGGTTCCCTGTGCACGTCCCGCATCTATGCTAAATACACGCCAGCGCGAGGAAAGTTGGCGCAGTCGATCATGGCGCCGGTGCTGCCGAGGCAGCGTGGCGAGCACCGCGTCGACCAATCCCTCCGGCGGCTGCGCGTTCGGCATACTATTCAACCCAGCAAACAAGCGCTCAAGCTCGTCGTACTGAGCACGGGCCTGAGGGTCGTCCGCCAGCCGTCGATCGAGCTCCCGGGCCTCGTCCGCGGAGGCTGCGCCGTCGAGCACCTCGTGCATCAGGCGTGTCAGCTCGGAGTGCTCCATCAGTCCGACCCCAGATCCGCAAGCAAGCTGCGCAGGCGCTGCCGAGACTCGAATAACCGGGATTTCACGGTTTTCTCATCCAGGTCCAGAATCTGCGCGATCGCCTCGTAGCTGCACTCGGAAAAATGCCGCAGCGAGAGCACCACCCGATCATTGACCGTCATACCCATCATCGCGCTCCGGATGCGCTCGGAAAGCTGTGCATCGCCGAGTTGCTGCTCAGGGCTCGCGCTGTCCGGGGCCGGCAGGTCGATATCGTTATCCAGGGTTTCGCGGCGATTCTGACGCAGAAGGTTGAGCGATTCATTGATCGCGATCCGGTAGATCCAGCTGAAAAACTTGAATTTCGGGTCGTATTCATGGCGTCGCTCGGCAACCTTGAGAAACACTTCCTGCGTTATGTCACTAGCGTCATCAGCCCGGCGCAGCACCCAGAACGCGGCGTTGTAGATCGGCCGCTGATAGCGGAGCATCAATTCCGTAAAGGCCGCTTTATCACCGGTCCGGTAGCGTTCTACCAGCGCCAGATCTGCGTCCTTGTACACAATTACACCCGACGGCCGCAAAGGTTGGCCCCCGGCCCCGATATTTCTCACCGCTTGCTTCTCCCTTTGTCTAGCCTTCTGGATCGCCGCCCAGTTCAAATCGTCGCGGTATCGATTAGCACTATCATAGTTCATCATCCCGCTGGTGGGCTAACAAGGTTCGCACGCTTGCTCCGATCTCGTGCCAGGGCGGATCTGCTAGCGATCGAGCAGCTTGAGCTGCCAGATATCCTTGCCGGTTGCAATCATCAGCGGTCGCAGAGCGAGCATTCCGGTTCTACCGATTGCTCTCTCAAGCTGCGCGAGTTCCGCCAGTTTGTCCCGGGTTTCCTCGTCGAGCGCGAGCTCCTCCATGCCGCTCTCACGCAGCAGCAGGACGCCTTTCGCGCGCAGCGCAAGTTCGCCGTGCAGCCGCAGCAGGCACAGCATGTCGGCCAAATCCTCGCCGCGGAATCGGTCGCGCAGCGACCTGGAGGACACGGCCCAAGGGGCTGTCGAGAAAGGTACCGCTGTTGATCAACTCGAGCAGCTGCACGTTGGAATCCAGGTCCGTATCGAGCCATTCTCGCAGCACCCGCTCGCTGTGCTGGAATACGAGATAGATGACGAACGGCAACACCAGCACTGTCGCGAGCGTGGCAAGGGCCGGGCGCATAAGCAGCTGATTGAAGCCCGCGTGCAAGGCTACCGCCGCCAAAAACCCCGGCAGCATCAGGTACAGGCCGCCATTCGGCCGCCGCTCGTAGAGCGTGATGGAAATCATTGCCAGGACTGTCGCCGTGCCGCCGTGCATGATCGCTGTGCCGAGGCCGCGGATCACCTGCACCGCCAGCGCGGTGTCGGGCCGCGACGCCAGGTAGTAGAGGTTTTCGACCAGCGCGAAGCCGGTGCCGATCGCGAACCCGGCGATGCCGGCGTCCACCGGCAGCCCGACGCGCCGCGTACGAATAAGAAACACGAGCACGACTGCTTTCAGCGACTCCTCGATCCAGGGTGAGACGTAGCGTGAGTAAGACTGAAAATCTCCGGGAAATTGGCTATACGCCCAGACATTGGCCAGGTAGCTCGCACCAGCCGCGAGTGCGCCTGTCGCGACGATGGTCAGAACGGTCTTGAACCGCAGCAGCTTGTAGCTGTCGCCCTGCACGAGCGCCCCGAGGAACAACAACACCGGAACAAGCGCGATCGGCGCCCGAATCAGCCAAGTATCATTCACGGCGGCTCGCCCAAGCCGCTAGCCGGCCGCCCGGGTAATATCGAAAATCCGATCGAAGCCGGCGTAGCGGAAAATATCGTAGACCTGCGGGGCGACGTTGATCAGCCTGACGCCGGCCCCCGATTCCTTGCTGCGCTTCTGCGTCAGCAGGAACACCCGCAGTCCCGCGCTTGCAATGTATTCGAGCCGCGAAAGATCGATGACCCGCGGCTCGGCTTGCGCCGCGAGCCCGTCCAGGAACTTGAGTGCCGCCTCGCATTGGGTGGCATCGAGCCTTCCGGCCATCATGACCGCGCCCGCGGCGCCGAGTTGGATCTCGAACATGTGCTTGCTCCGGTGCTTTGCCCGTCAGTGTACTTGTTCATTCACGGTGCGGGTTCTCGAACGCGCTTGGTCATGCTCAATTGATTACGTCCGCCGCAGGCGTTGATAACTGACGGCATCCATCATTTGGCGCACGAGATACACGCCCAGCCCGCCGACGCGGCGCTCCTCGAGGCCTGCCGTAACGTCCGGCGCCGCCAGCGAGAGCGGATCGAACGATGGGCCGTCATCCTCGATCATCAGCGTGAGGGAGCCATCGCACAGGGCAAGAGACACATCGACATGCGGCACGCGGCCTGCGGGCGAGCCGTGCATCACGACGTTTATGAAAATCTCCTCGAGCGCGAGTTCGAACGAAACCGTTTCGGCCGGCGGCAACTCGGCCGCCGACCAGAACTCCTGCAAAAACTGCGTCAGGGTGGAAAGCTGCGCCGCATCGCTCGGCACGCTGGTGTGTCGCTTCATGCGGGCCGCTGGCGGCGTCTGTGCGAGGGCCGCGGCGCGGTCCGCGTACACAGCGATGATGCGGCTGAAACCGCTGACATCGAATACCTCGCGTACCGCGGGCGTCAGCGCACAGATCGCGAACGCAACGCCGGCGCGCTGCGAGGCGCGCGCCGCCAGCAGGAATACACGCAATCCGGCGCTTGAGACATAATCGAGCCCGGCACAGTCGATGATCACGCCGGCGGGCTCTGTTCCCGCGCCGGCCAGCACCCGCTCGACCTCGGCTTGAAAGCCGGCAGCCGCGCCGAAATCCAGCCGACCCTCCGGGATCACAACGGTCGTGAGACCGACCGATTCGAGACGAACGTTCACGGAGATGCGCTGGCTGCGATGGCAGTTACCACACCAGCCCCCGGTTCGACCCCGGAATTCGGCGGGTGCCAAGTGAGCACCGTGAGCGTGATGTCGTCGGATTGCGGGGCGGTGCCGGAGAATATCGTCACGCTGCGGCAGATCCGTTCCACCAGGGCTTCGGCAGATCCATCGCCGTGCGCCTGCACCTCGGCGATCAGTCGCTTCTCGCCATAGGCTTCGTCGACGTGATTGAACGCCTCCGTCACCCCATCGGTGTAGAGCACGAGCCGGTCGCCGGCGCGCAGCTGTAACGTGTGATTCTGATACTCGATCCCCGGCATCGCGCCCAGCACCAGGCCGCCGGCCCCGCTCAATACCTCGATGGCACCGTCGGCGCGCCGCACGTACGGCGGGTTGTGGCCACCGTTCGCATAGCGCAGCACGCCGGTCGCGGGGTCGAAGATGCAGTAGAACACCGTCACAAACAAATCCATCGGATTTTGCGTGCACAACACATCGTTGGTGCGCGCCAAACACGCCGCAGGATCGGCATGGTGCATGGCGAGTTCGCGCAGGTTGGTGCGCGCCACCGCCATGAAGAATGCCGCCGGCACACCCTTGCCCGAGACGTCCGCCATGACCAGCCCGACCTGCCCGTCCGGCAACTCGATGAAGTCGTAGAAATCCCCGCCCATGGTGCTCGCCGGCACCATTCGCGCCGCGCCGTCGCATCCTGACTTCGCCGGAAATTTCGACGGCAGGATCGCGATCTGCAGCGCCCGCGCGATATCGAGCTCGGCCTTGAGCTGCGCCTGCGCCTGCATCAGGGCGCTATTGCGCTCGGCGAGTTCGTGGGTGCGTTGCGCGACGGTGTTTTCGAGGACGCGCCGCTGTAATTTCAGAACGCGCAACACCCGCAACACCCGCAGCGCCCGCAGGTAACGCACATCAAGTCCGGCGAGATAGAAAGGCGCGATCGCGAGCAAATCCACGAGACCATAGAAACTGAAGATGAACGCGATCTTGCGCGGCGCGGCCACGATGCGCAGCAAGTACTCGAACGAGAAGACCGCGACGACGACGATCTCCCCGACCCTCAGCATCAGCGTCACCCAGGCGGGCAATCCGGAAAGGGTCTCCAAGCCGACCGAGACGAGGCTTAGCACGATCAACGCCAGGATGAGATTCTCGAAGGCGTGGGCGTAGGGTCCGTCGCGCTCCAGCAGCAGCTGCGCCAATTGCCGAACCGGCGCGTTAACGGACTGGACCGCTCGCCCTACCAGCGACGTGTTCATAGGCACGCAGAACTACTAGAGCTGTGAAGCACGGTACCCGCTCGCTCGGCCAAATCCGCTTGAGACATCATTCGAGCATTGGGTGCTAGGAATGCCCGGTGCGAAAAGGCGGCGCGTGCGTGGTGGTGATTTCATGCGCAGCTCATTGATTTATAAAAAAATTCAATTTGCAAAATCCATCGATGCCCCCTGAACAACTGGCTGTTTCTAGCCGCCAGTGTGACATCAATCGACTTCTATCGGCTCACGCTGCCAATTTCACTCCTGGCTTGAGTGCTGCCCTCGATGCCAGTCGAACCAGCGCTATAGACAGCGCCTTGGGCCGCTCGCCCCTCGTAAGGCGCATAAGTCCTCCAGCTATCATCGTTCACCGCATTACGGGCGCGGGCGTACCATCGGACCAATGCGCCACCGGCACCATCAGCACGCTTAAGGCCTCTGGCGAATCCTGAAACTGCGGGTTCAGCATCGGGGGCGCACCGGGCAGATCTGCACCCCACGTCGCGCCGGCCGCGCGCGGGAAATAGAACATGAGATGCGGCACCCAATTGCGCGCGTCGTCATTCAGATAGCCCTGCTTTGACATCATGTAGGTCAGCGCGCCGGCCTCGAGCCGTGGCAGCGCATGCTTGTCGATACCATTCCTGATCGCGGCGACGATTTGTGGCTTCGAGCGCCCCGCCAGCACAAGCTCCGTACGCTTGATCGTGTATGGCAAGATCGAACGCACGGCAGGCGGATTGAAGCACAGTGGCCCGCGCATACGTGGATTCCAGAACCCTGGAAAGTCGTATTGCGACATCCACGCCCGCTCGACCGCGCAGACGAATCCGTTGCTGCCCGTGACCGCAGTGACGTAGCCGTGACGCGTGAGCACCAGCACAGTCGCCTCGTCTGCGATGGAAGGCGGCGCAGCGCTCTTCGCCAGCGCGATCTCGGTAGAACGATCCATCAGGTATTGATCCAGCGGAGCCATTACCGAGTAATCTGCCGCGTGCGCGAAAGAAGCGCAGAACAATGCCGCACAGAATACAGAGGGGTGTCTACACCGACCCAACATAGAGCCTTCCATAGATGTCCCCGGACCCAATGCGGCACTGTCGCTGAACCGCTTTCATGTTGCAAGAAAACTGTCGCGATGGGCTTTATACGGCTGACGTTACTGCGTTGGCGTGTCCGGATGTGGTCAGTTGCGAATGCGTACACGAGTCACTATGGCGGTGGACTCCCCGTTTTGATCGCTTCCCTTAACATCCTGCGAAACTCCGGCGTGTCCTGGTGGCCGTGGACTCTTACTGCGTGCTCGACGGCAACTTCGATGAGTTCCTGTTCGTTATCAGCGGATATTGCGACCGAACAATTGCTCTCAGACGGCATCTCCCGGCAATCCACATATTTCCTGGCCATGGCTGTCTCCTTGGCTCCGAATGGCACAAAAGATCTTTCGAGTTCAGTTCTAGCATGATTAGCGAGAAGATCCTTCTAGGGTCGCTTGGCGTAGTTGCTGGCCCCGAACCAGTCGACAACCACCACCGGTTCCTCGCCGATAACCCATGCATCGTGTCCCTTGGGAAGCGAAGTAATGTCTCCAGGCCCTGCGACGAACTCGGTCCCATCATCCATTCGGATAGCGAGTTTTCCTGACACGTGATACTGAAAATGGGGAGCTTCGCAGCTCAAGGTCTTTGCGAGCGGTTTAACGTCGTTGGACCAGCGCCAACCGGGCTTGAAGACAAGACGACCGACTTCCGCTCCTCCGACTGTGAGAATTTCTGCCTGACCGTTTGGAAAACTCCGAATTTCCTCGGGCTTGGTAAACGACTTGTGCTCGGTTTTCTGTTCGTGGTTGTGCATCGCAATCTCCGTAGTTAGAGGCGCTTTTGCTCCAATGATGAGATCACCTTTGCGAGGCGGCACGCCGCCCCCTCAATCCGGCGTAGAAGGGAATGCATTGTTCCTACGCTCTCCCTGGTAGTTTACCTACTAGTAGGTTAATATCAAGCGGCAATGGCAATCTCACCCAAAATGAATTCGCATCGCTCCTTGATCACGCCGCGGACACCTGCAGCGAGCGCCATTCTCGACGTGGCCGAGCGCTTCGCTCAGACCCGGGGATACAACGGCTTCAGCTATGCCGATGTCGCGGCCGAGTTAGGCGTCACCAAGGCAAGTCTTCATTACCACTTTCCGTCAAAAGCAGAGCTTGGGAGGGCTCTGGTCGAGCGATACCGCGAGCAATTTGCAGTAGCGCTCGACGCGATTGACCAACGGACCGACGAGCCCCAGACAAAGCTGAAGCAATATGTCGGACTCTACAATTCGGTCTTGAATAACCAACGGATGTGTTTGTGCGGAATGCTTGCGGCCGAGTACGCGACGCTTCCCGCGCCAATGCAGCACGCGCTGACGCTTTTCTTCGACGCCAACGAGCGTTGGCTCACGGGCGTGCTAATGGGTGGCCTTCGAAATGGATCGCTCGGCTTTAGGGAACCGGCAAGCGAGCGGGCGCGGCTGTTACTTGGGGCGCTCGAGGGTGCCATGTTGGTGGCGCGATCGTATGGAAAACCCGGTCATTTTGAACTAACGGCAAGCTACTTACTGGCCGACCTGCATCAAGGCGGTCAATCCGAGCGACGCAAGACAACCGGTGTTCGCCGCCCCCGACATTCATAGCGTTGGGCTGCTGCGCTTGGCGGCGGGTGCAACAGCTTATGATCGTCGACCGGAAGTCTGATTGATCCGAGAAGGCAGTTCCGCCCAACTGAACTCATTGCAATTCCCGCCGATCTCGGCCGCTGATATACCGAAAAAAAGAGCGCACTCAATTGTTTGGTTGCCGTTGATCGGATATCAGACTCTGTTGCGGTTGGTTTCAGCGAAAGGTATTTTATGACACTAAGAAACATAGGTATCAACATGCCGAAGGCCAATCTTCGTCGCCGAGCGTCAGTTCGACCCACCGCAGCGAAGCGCAGGCTCGGCGGCAGGCCCGCGCAAATTTCCCGCGATTGGATCCTGGCCGAAGCGCGCTTGGTTCCTGCCGGAGAGCTAACGATGCCGCTCATTGCTTCTCGGCTCGGCGTAAATCCCGCGGCTCTCTATTACCATTTCGAATCGCGAGACGCGCTGCTTGCGGAATTGAGCTCGCTGGTCATTAGCGAGTTCCGACCGCAACCAGCGGAACCCAGGCATTGGAGGCTCTGGCTCGAGCACACGACGCTCGAGGTGTCGCGCTTTCTGCTCGCCAATCCGGTGATTCTCGAGGTCGAGAACTGGTCGCGCGTCGCCAGAATTGGCGCACCGTTACTCGAGAGTGCACTGGTCACGCTTGAGGAGGCCGGCTTCGCCGCTACCGAGGCGCTGCGCATCTGGAGCGTACTTGGGAATGTCGCATACGCCCAGGCACGGTTGCTGCACGATGTTTCCCGCCTGGACGCAAAGAAGCAACAGCAGGCCGCCGAACAGTATGAGGCCTACGCTCAGCATTTTCCGCGGATTCGAGCCGCAATGGCACGCCTAGGTTCTGATGATCCGAAGCGCGCATTTGCGGAAACTGTGCACTGGCTCATCGCCCTCCTTCCCGAACCACCAACAATCCGGGGCAGGCGGCGCTCAAACTGAACCGCTACCCTTGCCGCAACACAAAGTAAATCAATGAAGCCAGCTGCACCGAATGATCAGTGGCTGCAGCGGTGGCGGCTCGCCGCAATTTTGTCAGTTCACAATTAATCATTGCAACCTGAGGGTTAATTCTTCCCCTGCGTCTTAAATTCATCCGTACCTTAAATCTCGTCCAAGCTAGAAAGACGTGACTGAAGTGAATTTATTGCTTCAGCATGAGCTGCTTGCGGTCGTTCGCCGCCCGCGGATCAGTAGCAGGAGATGAAATGATGAACGAGAAATCAAGCGAAAGCCCTGTCGGCAAGCAGTCCGCATGGCCACTCAGGAGCAGTGAATACTTCGAAATCGAGTCTGCTAGTGTCGGTGACAGGATGGCGGTAGGCATCTGGCAATTGCCAGCGCAATTTCGTGCCTTCCGTGCGGCAGCCAATCCGATGCCGCTGCCGAAGGTGGTCTACGTTCTCGATGGGTCGATCGCTCTGGCCTCGGCGGCATGCCTTTGCATGCTGCAGGTCGTCGACCTGATTCGCCCCGGGTTCGAACCTTTACTCCTCGTCGGTCTGGATTATGTGGAGGGTCGGTTAAACGCGCGCACGCGGGACTACGTGCCAGCCGGCGCCGCACCGGAATCCGTAACCAAGCACCTGGAAGGGCATCCGCCGGAGTATCACCCCGGCGGTGCCGATCGCTTTCTGAAGTTCCTTGAAACCGAACTCGATCCGTGGGTTCGCCAGCGCTACAAGGTAGACGAGGGGCCGGCGGGGCTTCTGGGCGACTCTTACGGTGGCACTTTCGTGGCGCACAGCCTTATCCAGCGCTCGAAGCTATTCGACCGTTACTGGCTCGGCAGCCCTGGACTATTCGATTCCGAGGCGAATCTCACGGGCCGACTGGTCGAGACTCTCGCCAGCGAACGCGATGGCGAGAAAAGGATCTTTCTCAGCTTAGGAGAGCTGGAAGCTACTGGCAGCGCACCGATTTACCACGAAATGGGCGCGAACTTCTCCCGTGTCGTCGGGGGCCTGGGGCCGTTGCCGGCCGGGGCCGTCGACTGGCAGCACCGCATATATTCGGACCATACCCATACCAGTGTCTTCCTGCCGGCCCTCAACGATGCATTGCTCTTTCTATATGGGAAGCGGCAGCAATGAGACATGGAATGAGGCGCTTGACGTTATCGAGACAGATGAAATGCCTCCTACAGGACGTAATTCCTTTTTGAATTAAAGAGGTCGACATGACAGCGGTCAAGGCGTCTGCAAATGGCAGCTCTGTAACCTTATCTGTTCGTACTGAAGCAGACGCGCTCGGGTCAATGGATATTCCTGTCGGGGCGCTGTACGGGATTAATACCGCTCGCGCGATGATGAACTTTGACTTCTCTGCGCGAAAGCTTTCGGATGAGCGCGCCTTCGTGCGCGCGTTTGCCAAGGTCAAAGCCGCCGCATCTCGTGCGAACGCTCGATTGGACGTGTTGCCGTCCGAAATATCGCTGCTTATCAACGCGGCCTGCGGTGATTTGGAGTCTGGTCGACTCGATGCCTGGCTGCTGGTGGACATGTACGAGGGAAGTGGCGGCACCTCGCTCAACATGAATATCAATGAAGTACTGGCGAACCGTGCGATCGAACTGAAAGGCCATGCTCCCGGGGCATACGTTCACGTGCATCCGAACGATCACGTCAATTGCTCGCAATCAACCAACGATGTAGTGCCCTCCGCAATTCGGATTGCGGCTTGGCTCATGCTTGACGAGCTGCTCGCACAGTTGCGTCGTCTGTCTGCGGCTCTAGGCGAGCGGCAGCAACATTTTGGAAACATGCTTCGCCTGGGCCGCACCTGCTTGCAGGACGCCCAACCGATGACGCTTGGGCAGTCTTTCGGAGCGCATTACGGTCTGGCCGTGCGCTGTGCCGAACGGCTAGATCGTTTGCGACGTGAGATGTTGAGCCTGCCGCTTGGAGGTACTGCAATTGGGACGGGATTCGGTGCGCCTTCTGGATACCGCGCAGCAGTACTGGAAGAGCTGTCAGACGGATTGGCTGCGCAATGCTCGGCCCCGGGCAACGCATTCGATGCAATGGCCAGTGCCGATGACTATTTACGTCTCGCCGGCGAGCTCAATTGCCTCGCTCAGGGCCTGGGCAAGCTCGCGGACGATTTCATGTTCTTGGCCTCGGGCCCCAACGGCGGTATTGCCGAACTAAAATTGCCAGCCCTGCAGGCGGGCTCCTCGATCATGCCGGGAAAGGTAAATCCTGTAATCCCCATGGCAGTTCGCCAGGTCGCCTTTGCTTGTGCGGGTCGTTACGCGGCGATCCAGGGCGCCTGCGGCACAGGCCAACTGGAAATCAATCCCTACGAGCCGCTAATCGCTGCTGAATTGTTCGAAATGCTTCGACTGCTGGCGAATGTCGTGAAAGCGCTCACCGACCGCTGCGTGGTAGGGCTTGAGGCAGATGAAGAACGTATGCAGAACGCCTTGTTGGCTTCTTCGGCAGCTGCGACGGCACTCCTGCCCATCCTGGGCTATTCGCAAGCATCGCAATTGGTTCGAAAGGCGTTAGTTCAGGGACGGCCTTTCGTAGAGCTCGTTGTAGAAGAAGGACTGATGTCCCGCGAAGGTGTCATGACGGTGATTCGCGAAAGCGTTGGGATCGTAAGCTTAGTCGACACTTCAACGTCGAAGACCGGCGATGGCGGATCCTCCACTCACGGCGTCAGCGCGAAGCGCAGGCCACGGCTGATCGCCGTGGGGATGATGCTCAAGTGGGTTTCGCCCGCGAAAACGAGGGCCTCGACCTCGCAACCGGCGGGCGATTCCAAGGCCTTGAGGCGGTCGGCCAGGGCAAGGGCGTTGGTGATCATGCCCGAGGCCGTCAACATCGCCTGCATCTGCTCGCGCGTCACGCCCGGATACATCTTCACATGGTTGGCCAGCTTCTCCTCGAACTCCCCGACCGTGAACAGCACGCGAGGCGCGACCTTGCCGGCCGCCAACGGCGCTATCAGCTTGGCCTCGTCCTTCAAGATCGCGCCATCGTTCCAGATGATCGACGGGCTGTTGACCAGAAATGTCCGATAGGCCTCCGGATGATTGAACAGGACGTACAGCGCGAAGAGGCCGCCAAGGGAGTGGCCCCACAAGATGGTGTCGCTGCGGTCGACCGGGTAGGCAGCCTCGATCTGCGGCCGCAGCTCCTCGGTCAGAAAGCGGTGGAAGCCCTCGGCCTCACCGTAAATCGCGCCCTTCGTCAATGGCGCAGCCTCAAGGGCAGCAAGGATGGCGGGAGCGGGCGCGAACGGGGTCAGGTCGGCGAAGCGCGTGCGCGTGGCCGTTTCCCAACCCATGCCGTAACCGATGCCGACGACATAAGCGGGCTTGGCTTCCCGGCCGATGCTTTGCACCATCAGCGCGTCGGCGGCGGTATGGAAGTCGAAATCACCGTCGTTGAGATAGATCACCGGATAGCCTTCCGAGGGCGGTGCCGTCGGCCCCACCGGCTTGGCGACATAAATGCGGTAGGTGCGGCCCGTGAACCTGGACGTCACCTCCCACTGCTCGGCGTCGGGGCGCACGACAGGCGAGCGGGCCGGCGCTGCCCCCGTCTGTTCCGAGGGTGGAACTTCAAGCACGGCGGCCTTGATACCGGTCAGCGGCGTTTGGGGGCCTGGGTCGACTTTGTCGGGCGAGAGATCCGTTGCCATGAACTTTATCCTTTGAGAAATCGAGTTGAATTCAGTCTTCGATGTCCTTTGGCATGGCGCGCGCAAAAGCGTAAAAGCAGGCACCGCTCGCCATCAACAAGGGCATCATGATGATCAATGAATAGCGCAGACCGTCGGCGCCATAGCGCCGTGTAAAAAAGTCGCTCACCACGCCGGTTATCAATGGGCCAAATCCGCCGCCAAAAAGCGTTGCCGAGAACAGCACGATTGCAATCGCTGTTGCACGGCGCCGGTTGCCGCATATCGCGTGAATCGCCGCGAATACGGGCGGCAGTCCCGCGGCTAGCAGCAACGAGGCGACAAAGCCGAGCGCAAGAAAGGCCTTAAACGAGCCCACCAATAAACCTGCGATTTCCAGGGGCGCCGTCAACAGCAATGAGAACGCGGGAAGCCACGCTAACCAGCGTACGTCACGCTGCGCGAGCCGGTCCGCGACCCAGCCCCCGCCGAGTGTACCGACGGCGCTGGCCAAGGCAGACGTCGCGCCATAGTTCACGCTGATGCGCGCCAACGGCACATGCAATGTCCGAATGAGGTACGAGGGTATGAAGATCAACGCGCCGTACGCGACAAAGAAATAAATCAAACACCCCATCAGGGCGTAGACATAGCTTCGCTTGTGCATGAGTCGCGCCAGGGATTGGCGCGACGTTTCAAATTCGCTCGATTTCACCTGATAATGCAGCGCGACTCTCGGTTCGGCGAGACACACCCGGGTAATGACGGCAAGGAACAGGCCCGGGACGGCCGCGGCCAAGAATGCGGTTCGCCATCCGCGTGTCGCGGCAATGTAGCCTCCGACTCCGAATCCCAGCAGGTAGCCTGAAATCGCCGCAGCGGTGAAAATCGCAATCGCTCGGGCGCGTTGCGTGGGGGGGAAATAATCCGCGATGAGCGATTGAGCCGGCGGTATCGCCCCGGATTCGCCGGCCCCCACGCCGATGCGTGCCACTGCGAGCTGCACGAAGGACTGCGCCAGGCCGCAGCATAGCGTCATGAGGCTCCAAATTGTCAGCGCCAGCGTAATGATGGTGCGCCGGTTGCCGCGATCGGCCCACCGAGCCACCGGCATCCCGAATGCGGCGTAGAAAGCGGCGAAACAAAAGCCTCCCAGCAATCCCAAGGCCGTATCCGAGACGCGAAACTCTTGCTTGATAGGTTCGAGGAGCACGGCAATGACGTTGCGATCGACATAATTGGAAGTCGACACCAAAAACAAGATCGCCAGTAAGCTCCAGCGCCGGCGTTCGCTAAAGAGCATCCACGCGGGCCGCGGCGTGGCGGCGGGCGCAAACTCCGGTGCGCCGGCGTCGATGCTGTTGGCCGTCAATTCTTGCCCCATGGGCTTTTAGGACGCAGCGGCCGATGCCTGCCTCAGTGGCCGCAGCGCCGGCGGCGTGGCAGCGATTTTGCAGTTCGCGATTAGTCATTGCAAACTGAGGGTTAAGTCTTTCCCTGCGTCCTAGTATCACCCGTACTCGGCGAACTCGTCGAAGAGCACTTATCATGACCGTATCACAACATGACTCGCCGGCTGCGGCGCTCAGCACGGCACTTCGGATTATCGATGATGCCTGGGAGGAACTGCGCCGTAGCGTGTTTGTGCAGATACAGATAGGTCTGCCGATGATGGGGCTGCCCAGCCTGTCTGTCGCTGAGGCGGAGCGCAAGAGCGATGTCGGCCGCTCGCTCGTGCAGCGGATCGAAGCACTCGATATCAATGAGCTGCCAGCCGATGTCGCGCTCTCGGTGCGCCTGGTGAGGTTTCGAGCGAGCACCTGGGCGCGCGAGGCAGAATGGTACTGGACGGTCATCGATCCGCTCGGGGTTGGTTTCTTCGGGATGTTCCTGCCAACCGCTTACTGCGGCGGCTTCCTGTTGTCGTTCGTTCATGGCCAATTCGCCACATTTCGCTTCGGTGAGGCCGGAGACTTAGATCGCTACCTTGGGTTGATCGCCGACTACGCGCGGTTGCTCGAGCAGATGACGGCACGAACCGGCGGTCAGGCCGAGCGCGGCATGCGCATGCCCAAGGTGCAGGTGGTGCAGGCAAGAAAGCTATTTCAGACCTTTCGAACCGGCTGCGAACGGGCGCTGGGCGTGGAGCCTGAACGCTTGGGGAGTTTGCCAGGCGAGTCGTTCCTGAAAGAGCTTCGTTCGCGGATCCGGCAAGCAGTCGAACCCGCCTTCGACCGCCTGCTAGCCGTGCTTTCGGATGCCTATCTTGAACTTGCGCCCGACAGTGTCGGCCTTGCGCAATATGCAGATGGCGGCGAGATTTATGCCGAGCTCGTCAAACTCCATACCACACTCGATCTCACGCCCGCAGCAGGTACACGCGCGCGGGCTCGAACGCATGGTGAACATCGAGGCGTCGATGAGTGACATCCGTGCGCAACTCGGATTCGACGGTGACGGTGCCGCTTTCGTCAGGCACCTGAATGCCGATCCACGCTGGCGTGCGGACACGGTCGAGGGGGTCACCGCCGTCTTTCAGCGCTACATTGACCGACTCGCGCCGCGCTTCGCCGATTATTTTCCCATGGCTCTGGCAGCACCCTATACGATCGCGCCGTTGCCGGAGGCTCTGCAAGGATCAATGACCTTCGGTTACTACGATTCGCCCCGACCGGACCGAAAACAGGGTATCTATCTATTCAATGCAGCGAACCTGACCCGGCAGGCGTTATTTAATATCGGCGCATTGACCTACCACGAGTTGGTCCCCGGACATCACCTGCATATGTCCACACAACAAGAGAATCAGCAGCTCCATCCCTTCCGCGCCCACAGTTCCGTGAATGCCTACAACGAGGGGTGGGCGGAATACGCGGCAACCTTCGCCGGCGAGGTGGGCATGTACGAGGCGGCTGAAGAGAAGTATGGACGACTGGTGATGGATGCGTTTCTGACTTGCCGGCTGGTGGTTGATACCGGCATGAACATTCTGGGTTGGTCGCTGGAACGCGCCCGCGATTACATGCGCGCTCACTCCGGCATGGCGGAGACGGAAGTTCTCACCGAGACGGTGCGCTATTCGTGCGACATTCCCGGCCAGTCGTTGGCGTACAAGCTGGGCGACACAGAAATCATGGCGCTTCGGGAGCGCATGCGACTCGCGTTAGGACCACGATTCGACATCAAAGAGTTCCACGCCGCCGTTCTCGCGCCTGGGGCATTGCCGATGCCGGAGCTTGCCTGGCATATCGACCGCGAGATCGCGCGCCTGAGCGCGCAACATCGTATTTAGGTTGCTACCGCCTGAAACTCGTCCTTACGAGGTCTCCTCGCCAAGGTCCCAGCGGCCTCACGAAAACGACGCGAGCGTGACAGTTCCGCCGTCAGAGAGACAGGCCGAGCTGGTCGGCGAAGAAGGTGAAGAAATCGGCCCCTTGCGCGCGCATCGCATCGACACCGACGGCGCCATGTCCTGCGTCCGCCCGCACACGGAGGAGCGCGGGATAAGGTCCGTTAGATGCCTGCTGCACGCGCGCGACCATTTTCCGTCCATGCCACGCGGGGCAGCGCGGATCGTTCGCGCCGGATTCAATGAACAAGGCCGGATAAGTCACACCATCCTTGATATTCTGGTAGGGACTCCACGCCCGTATGACTTCGGACATTTCCGGATCATTCGGATCACCATAATCGAGAGTCGCCGCCATCGTGATCGGGTCCCGTGCCCGCGCGAGCACATCCGTGATCGGCACTTGCGGAAGGATTGCGCGGAAAAGCTCGGGCCTCTGTGCTGCAGCCACCGCCGCCACGACACCGCCGTTCGATCCACCAGTAAAACCAAGCTTTGAGGCCGAACTGATGTTTCGACGAATCACATCCTCGGCAATGGCATAGACGTCGTTGAAGCAGTTTTGTTTGTACTTTAAGCGTCCGTTGTGCCACATGTCCGGACCCAGTTCACCACCGCCCCGCAGGTGCGCCAGCACCAGTACGCCACCGGCTTGAATCCAGGTGGCCAGAAATTCGCCGGTCCAACCGGGTACGACCGGAATATGAAAGCCACCGTACCCATAGATGATTGTGGGCTGCGGCCGCGAGAGATCGAGCCCCGCCCGCGCAATGACCCGATAGGGCACGCGCGCACCGTCCGCACTCGTTGCGGCATGGTCCAGTAGTACCGCATCAAGCTTCACCGTCGGTTTAGTGAGTGCTTCCACCTTCATGGTGTGAACGTTCGCCTTGTAAATCGCGGGCGATTGCGATGGCGACGAGAACGGAAACAGGACGTCTCCACTTCTGCCCTTCGAAAGCATATCGAACATGTTAAAAAAAGCGAAGTGGGTGGAGGTCACGGATCCCCGGCCCGGCAAAGGGAGATCGCCTTTCAGTCCTCCGTCGAGGGTAAAGACCCGCAGGCGCGAGTAACAATCCACGAGATCCACCAGTACGACGTGGTTGTCGACGACCAACATTGAAGCCAATACGTTCTCCGAGGCCGGTACCAGCTCCTTCCAGGTGCTTCGCTTCTGAGGAGTAGCCAAGGGAATCGACACCAGTCTCCCGCAGGGAGCATTGTCATTGGTGATCGCGACGTACTGGTCGCCCACAATGTCGCCTCGGAACAGGAATGGCTCGCCCTTGAGGAAGGGGCGCCACGCTCCGCCCGTCACTTCGTCGCGAATGTAGTCCGGTCGCGGGTTTAAGTGATCGGCGATCAAGAACATATGCCTGTTATCGGCGGCCCTCTTGGCCCAGACCACGGGATGGGTCGCCTCATAGTCCTCGGGACGAGTGACCGGCGGTTCGCCGATAACCTGCCGGTACACCTTCGACTCGGTGAGCGACAGCGACGGGTCGTACGCGGCGTAGTAGATTCCCTTGCTATCGGGAAACCAGACTGGGAATAGAGGCCGAATCTGGCGGATGGAGTCGAGGAAGATCTTGCCGCTGTCCACATCAATCACCCGCCAGCTCTCCGTTTCGTCCCCCCCAGCGCTCCATCCAAAAAGGACCTTCTGCCCGTCTGGCGAGACCGCGAAATTACCGAAGGACAGCGGTTCGCCGCTGGACATGGCATTCAGGTCCACAATGCGCCGCCACGGTCCATCAAAGGCCTCTGCGACTTCGACGACCGCGAGGTTCTGATCCTCTGGCGTGCGCTGACGGAACCAGCGGCCGTTGTGGTGCTGCGGCAAGTCGAAGCTTACACGTGGATTGCCGGCCATTAGCGCCTCGCTACGAGCTCGCGATGGGCGGCTCGCGAGCCACTCCTGAGTCAGCGTGTCCTGCTTCGCCTGCCAATCTGTTGATTCTGGAGTCTCTTCCTCCAGCCATTGGAACGGGTCAACATAGCTGACGCGACCGAAACTCACGGACTTGGGCCGAGGGATGGCGGGCGGGTATTTCATGCTTGGTCTCCAAAGGCTGTAGAAATGCTTCAGTTGCCCTAAGACACAGACGACATTCCCTTTCCGCGCCAGCAGAGAAGGGGCCGAGTCCCGAGGCGGAAGGATCTCGCATCCAACTACGCACTAGGACGACTCAGATCGCCGGCGCCTCAATGATTCCGAAAAAAATAGTTCGGAAGCTTCGGTGACGCTCTTCCTGCAACGGTCGTATCAGTAGCCCTAGCGGCTTTGCGCGACGTCAATGCGTGAAATTCAATCTCGCACTCGAACGCTTCTCAGGCCTCAGCAACTCTCGAAAGCCGCAACCAAGTTGGCGAGGACCGGCGCTGTCGAGTAACATCCACCACCGGCGACTACCCATGTAGGACGCACCGCGGCCGCCACGTCTCAATCGGGAGCAGTAGATGCTGAGGCAGTTTTTCACTGCTGCGTCCTATCCAGGGTGAAATCGTATCTCAAGTATTCGGCCCTAACTCTGCTCAAGGGCGCCGCCCAGGGCCACCGCCAATGGCCGGCCGCTTGGCGCGATGCCGAGCCTCAGTCACAATATGACGTCATCATCGTCGGGGGAGGCGGCCACGGCCTTGCTGCGGCGTACTACCTTGCCAAGAACCATGGCATCACTCGCGTTGCAGTGCTCGAGAAGGCGTGGATCGGCGGCGGCAACACGGGCCGCAACACGACCGTGGTGCGCTCAAATTATCTTTACCCCGAGAGTGCGCGGCTCTACGACTTCTCCCTGAAGCTCTACGAAGGCCTGTCGCAGGCGCTCAACTTCAATATCATGCTGAGCCAGCGCGCGGTGGTGACGCTGGCGCACAGCCGCCACGAAATGGAAGGGATGTCACGCTGGGCCAACGCGCTGCGCATGAACGGCATCGATGCCGACCTTGTCGACAAGGAGGCCGTGCGCAAACTCGCACCCGCGCTCAACTTCTCGCACGATGCACGTATTCCGGTGCTGGGCGCCATCGTGCAGCGCCGCGGCGGCACGGCCCGCCACGACGCCGTCGCATGGGGCTACGCACGTGCGGCCAGTGCTCTGGGCGTCGACATCGTGCAAGGCTGCGAGGTGCGCGGATTTATCAAGCAGGGCGACCGTGTCATTGGGGTCGAGACCAATCGTGGCACGCTCAAGGCCGATCGCATCGGCATCGCCGCTGCCGGGCATAGCTCGGTGTTGGCCGGACTCGCAGGCTTCAGATTGCCCGTGACGAGCTATGCGTTGCAGGCCATGGTGAGCGAGCCGATAAAGCCCGTACTCGATACCGTGGTGATATCACCGACAACCGGTGCCTACGTGTCGCAATCGGACAAGGGTGAAATAGTCATGGGCGCCGGTCTCGATCTGTTCGCCTCGTATGCCCAACGCGGCAGCTTCGCCATCACGCAGCAGACCATCGCCGCCGTATTGGAGATGTTTCCGAGCTTCAGCCAATTGCCTTTGCTGCGACAGTGGGCCGGCATCGTCGACGTGGTGCACGACTCCAGTCCCATTATCGGCGCCACGCCGGTGCCGGGTCTCTACATCAACTGCGGCTGGGGCACCGGCGGCTTCAAGGCCATTCCCGTGGGTGGTTGGACTCTCGCACATGTGCTCGCCACGGGACGAAATCATGAGCTGGCCGAGCCGTTCCAATTGCAACGTTTCATCACCGGACGGCTAATCGACGAAGCCGCCGGTTCGGGAATCGCCCACTGATGATGTACATCGCTTGTCCTTGGTGTGGAGTGCGCGACGAGTCTGAATTCCAGTGCGGCGGAATTTCGCACGTCGCGCGGCCCGAACTCGATTCGAGCGATGAGGTGTGGGGCGACTATCTTTATTTCCGTGACAACCCCAAGGGCGCGTTGCGCGAACGTTGGCGGCACGCGTATGGCTGCGGTCAGTGGTTCAATCTGATGCGTGATACAGCCACGCATCAGATTCTCACCATCTACAAGATGAGTGATCCGGTACCTTGAGCGCCTACCGACTACCAGCGCCGCACGGCATCCGCGTGGATCGCAGCCGAACCATTAAGTTTCGCTTCAATGGCCGCCCATATAGCGGCTTCGCCGGCGACACCCTGGCCTCGGCGCTGCTCGCCAATCAAGTCACGCTCGTGGGACGAAGCTTCAAGCTGCATCGCCCGCGCGGCATTTTTACGGCCGGCGTGGAGGAACCCTCTGCCCTCGTCGATTTGGGATCTGGCGCAGCGCGCCGCCCGAATCAGCGCGCCACGCTGATTGAGTTGCACGAAGGACTCACTGCTGAAAGTGTGAACTGCTGGCCCGATGTTAATTTCGATCTCGGTGCCATCACTGGCTTCTTTGGCGCGGCGTTTCCGGCGGGCTTCTACTACAAGACCTTCAAGTGGCCGAAGTGGCATTGGTTCGAACCCGCAATCCGCCGCATGGCAGGCCTCGGGCGCATCTCAGGTGAGCGGGATGCCCATCGCTACGAGGAGATGAGCGTCGCGGCCGATGTGCTCGTGGTCGGCGCAGGCATCACCGGCCTTGCAGCCGCGGTGAGCTCGGCGCGGGCCGGGGCGAAAACGCTGCTGCTGGCTCAAGGTCCGCATCTCGGGGGCCGATTGGGCTTGCTCGGCGATGTACGGGTTGCAGCGCTTATCGAGGAGGCACGAAAACTTCAGATCACGATTCTGACGCGCACCATGGCATTCGGCATCTACGATCACAACCTCGTCTGCGCACGCGAGCTTGTGCCTGCCGAGCCTGATCGCGCACTGCGCGAGCGGCTCTGGAAGATCCGCGCACGCTCGATCATCGCGGCCATGGGCGCCATCGAACGGCCCATGCTATTCCCCAACAACGATCGTCCCGGCGTCATGCTGGCCGGCGCGGCCGAGACCTATGCGCTCGCCTATGGCGTGGCCTGCGGCAAGAGGGCAGTCATCGCAGTCAACACCGATCAGGCCTATGAGGTCGCGGCGCGCTTGTCCGCCCTCGGCATCGATATTGCGGCCGTCGTTGACCGGCGGCCGAGCGCCATGCTCAACGTCGACCGTAGTCTGCTCGGAAATATGCGAGTGCTTCATGAGGCGGCCATCGTCGGTGTGCGCCGGCACCCGCAGCGTTCAAAGTTGCCGCGTTCAAACGGTTAGCGGCGAATCGCACCGCTTCGACTGCGATCTCATCTTGAGTGCCGGTGGCCACACGCCTACCGTGCACTTGCACTCGCAGGTCGGCGGCAAGCTGCGGTGGGACGAACGTGCCGCCATGTTCCTGCCCGAGGGCTCGTCGTCGGGGCTCGCCAGCGTCGGGGCCTGCGCCGGCGCCTTCCGCGTCCAGGCGGCGTTGGCGCATGCGTCGGAGGTGGGCCGGGCACTGGCTCGGCGGGAAACTCCACCACCGCCGCCTCAGCGCGATACCGGCGAGTCCTTGAGCAGCACCCACGTTCGGGGTGCCTCCGGGAAGCAATTCGTCGATATGCAGAACGATGTCACTGCCGACGATATCGCGCTTGCGGCACGCGAGAACTACCGCTCAGTAGAACACCTGAAGCGCTATACCACCACGGGCATGGGCACCGATCAGGGCAAGACGAGCAACGTGAACGCCCTGATACAAATGGGCGTCGAGATCCAGCGCGCGCCCGAGTCTGGTGGGGACCACCAAATTCCGGCCGCCGTTTGCGCCCGTGACCATGGGGCTGCTCGCCGGTCGTCGCGTCGCGAGCCTGTACCGACCCATGAAGCGACTGCCCGGCGAAGCCTGGCATCGCGCCGCCGGCGCCGCCTTCGAAGAATATGGCGGCTGGTGGCGAGCGGCGGCTTATCCGAAGGATGGCGAATCCATCGAAGCGGCGGCACTGCGCGAGGCGCGCAACGTGCGTGCCAACGCCGGGATCTTCGACGGCTCGACGCTCGGCAAGATCGAGGTGTTCGGTCCCGATGCCGGCAGGTTTCTCGACCTCATGTACTTGGGCACGGCGTCCACGCTGAAGGTGGGCCAAGCGCGATACGGCCTTCTGCTCAGGGAGAACGGCGTCATCGCCGATGATGGCATCGTGGCGCGCCTGGGAGAACAGCGTTTCTGGGTGAACACCACTTCAGCCATGGCCGAGCGCACCGCCGCGAACTTTGAGGAGTGGCTGCAATGCGAGTTCAACTCGTTCAAGGTACTGATCACGCCGGTAACCTCGCGCTGGGCCAACCTCACGGTGGCAGGACCCAAGGCCTGGGAGTGGCTCGCGGCGGCTGGATTCGATGCAAGTCTTTCGCCCTCGCGAATGCGGCACATGACGATCACCGACACCTCGCTGGATGGTGTGTCACTTAGGGTGCTGCGGGCAAGTTTCAGCGGCGAACTAAGCTATGAAATCAACGTTCCGGCGGACGAGGCTATCTCCCTTCTTGAACGGCTGATGAAGCTGGCGACACGTTTCGATGCGGTCCCGTATGGCCTCGAGGCGGTGCAGATCCTGCGCGTAGAGAAGGGCTACATCGTGATCGGGTCGGACACCGACGGCACCACCTTTCCGGCCGATGTCGGCTTCGGCAAAGGCATGGCCGGCAAAGCCGCCAACTTTATCGGGCGCCGCTCGCTGCTATTGCCGGTGGCGATGGATGCTGCTCGCTTGCAGCTCGTGGGAGTCGAACCGCTCGATCGCAAGACTCTCTTGCCCGTCGGCGCGCACATCGCCGCGGCCGATCCGCCGACCAAGTCCGAAGGACACATCACCTCCAGCGTCATGAGCGCTGCGCTCGGCCGGCCCATTGCGCTCGCCATGCTCGCGGGCGGCAGCACGCGCATCGGCGAAAGCATTCGCGTGCACCATTTGGGGCGGACCATTGCCGCGCAAGTCGTGGCGCTGCCATTCTTCGATCCGAAGGGGGCGCACCTTCATGGATAACTCGTATGTCCCCGCGCCCGTGATTGAGACTCGGCAGTTGCGAGTGCGCATCGATGAACATTGGCATGTCGCCAACCTGCGCTACTTCGACACGGAGGGTGAATTCGCGCGGCGCACGACGTTACTTCTGGGCCATGCGCTCCCTCCCCCGCTCGCCATCAGCGCAAGCGGCGATCTCGCGAAATCTCGCTCACTCCTTGCCTGGAAATCGCCGACCGAGAGTCTGCTGTTGTGTGTGGACTATGAGTTGCTGCATGCGCTGGCAGGTATCGAGGGTGATGGCTGCTGCGTCGATCAAACCGGGGGCCGCCGCATCGTGCGAATCGAAGGCGCGCGCGGCGCTGATCTTATGGCGCGCCTGGGCGGCGTGGCACTCGATCCTCCGGTGGGCGGTGCAAGTACCGGCCGACTGGCCGAGTTGCCTGCACTCAGTCTCAAGCTGAGCAACGATCTTCGGCTGCTCGTGGTAGAGCGCTTCCATTTCGAGCACTTGCTGCGCTGGATCGAACTGACGGTTTCCGACCTCGACTAAGCCTCGGCGAAGTGCTCCAGAAACCAGCTGACGTATCGGGTGGTCGCATCCAGGACTTCGGGGAAGGAACGGATGCCATGTCCTGCCGCGGGATAGGTCGCCAGCACAGACTTCACGCCTTGTTCGAGTAGCGAGCGGTGAAACTCCAGCGCCTGCGTCGGCGGGGTGTTCTGATCGAGAGCACCGGTGAGCTGCAGTACCGGCGTCTGCACTCGCTCGGCGAACAGCGCCGGGCTTCTCGCAAAGAAGAGTCCGTTGGGCGCTGCGGGCTTGCCATCGAGAAACAGTGCGTCGAAATACGGGATCTGCGAAGTGCGGTGCTGGCTGTACCAATTGGCGACGCAGGAAATCGGCGCGGCCGCCGCGAACCTCGTGTCTTGTGTGATCAGCCAGGCTGACATGAATCCGCCGTAGCTGATGCCGGTTACACCGAGCCGCTTGGGATCGGCGATCCCGCGCCGAACCAAGATTTCCACGCCCGTAAGATAATCGTAGGTGTCCTCGCCGCCCATGTCGCCCTTGACGTGCAGAGCGAAGTCGGCGCCGCGGCCACTGCTGCCGCGCGGATTGGGGTAAAGAGAGGCGATGCCGTGATCGGCGAGCACCTTGGCGCCGCGCAACCTCCCCTGCCAGCGATTGCGACAACACCACACTGGCCCGCCGTGGATGTCCATCACCAAGGGCATGGGTCCGGGACCTGGCGGGCGCACCAGTAGGCCTTCGATTCTGAGACCATCGCGACCCGGCCAGGACACAGGCTCGATGTGGGCGCGGTTGAACTCCGTGCGCGCGGTGCTTTCGGTGGCGAACGAATGCAGCGTCTCCACTTGCGCCGGTCGAATCGAAGCGCACGATGTGCGGTGGTGTCGCATAGCTCTCCGCGACGGCCAGCCCCCGGCCTTGGACGTCGAGGTGAATACTCGGATACCAGGTACCGAAGGTGGCATCTACGCTGCTCCACCATTCGCGCCGCTGACCGCCCAGAGTGACGCTGCCCAGCACCGTTTCCAGGCCGCGCACGCCCACGTAACACAGCGTTTCGGCGTCCTGCCATTGCGCCTGCGTCACATCCGTTTGCGTGTCGAGCCGGCGGGCAGGACCTCCCTTGCCATCGAGGACCAGCAGGTCTCCGCAAACGATCAGGCGGTCGCTACACACGGCTTCGATAAAGGCAATGCGTTTATTGTCGGGGGATGCCACCGGGCAGCCGATCTGGCGCTTGGTCTCGTACAATGTACGCTTGGTCTCATCGCGGGTATTCAGTGCGACCAGGCGTGCCTCGTACCATGAGCCTTCACTGTGCGAAAGGGAGACAACCGCAGCGATCTCTTCGGCATCAATCCAAATGCACTCCCAGACATTGAGACCGACCGGACCCAAGCGCCGCACCTGCTTCGTACCCATGTCGAGCAGGTACGCACTGCGCCAGAGATTGGCGGCATCGCCCGCATCGATGGTTGGCGACCAATTAGGAGCGTCTTTCTTCTGCCTCGCGACCGTGGAACCGCCCTGCGCGCCCGCAATGTCGGCGCCGAAGCCGGCGACCCCGAGCAGTATGCTGGCGCCGTCGCGCGACCATTCCAGGAACTCCACCACGCCGTCGACCGCGGGCAGCGCTTCACTCTCGCCACCGTCTGCCCTGCTCAGGAACAGCTGAAAGTTGCCGACGCTGACGCGGTCGGAGAGATGCGCCAGCCACTCGCCGTTGGGCGAGAACTTAGGCAACCTGTCATTGCCGACCGGACACGGCAGTACCTTGAGCGAGCGATCCGTGCCGAGCATGCCGATGCGCGTGCGCGGCGGCAGCGCAAGATCGGCGAACACCGTGCCGGTGAAGGCGATGCGACCGTCGGGGCCGCAATCAAGATCCGCAGCATCGGTGATGCGCTCGAGACCGGGTGCGTGCAGCGCCGCGTAGAAGTCGCACACCTCCCGATACAGCGGGGTATCCCTGACGTCCGGCAACTCACCCAAGTATTTTTTCGGGTCTGTCTTTGCCATGCTCGCTCCCTATCCTGGTTATGTGGCTAGGTCGAACGGCCGGTTAGAATGCGGGTATACAGGGGCAGCAGTTTGAGGCGCTGTTCGCGAGATTCGCGCACACCCAAGGTGTAGTAACCCACTTGATGAAAATACGTGGTACGGGCGCGCACGAAGGATTCCGTCTGATCGTAGCCAAAATCAAGAAAGATGCGCTGAATGATCTCGATGCGCGCATCGTCCACTCGACACACGGTCTTGGCGACTCGCGGCGATATGCGCGCCCACTCCCGAACTGCGGCGTCCCACTGCGGATCGTAGCCGTCCTCGTTGATCCAGATATCGCACAGCGCGTTGAATTCCGCCATGCCGTTGGCGCCTGCGTCCGCGACGATGGACTTGAACTTGGCGGTATTGGTCTGCTCCCAATCGGTGAGCAAATGATCGAGCAACTGTTTGCGACTGTTAAAGAACCAATAGAAACCGCCCCGCGAGGCACGCAGCTTTCGCGCCAACTTGCCGACTTCCACACCTCCGATCCCCTCGCCTATCAAGGCTGCGCGAGCGGCGGTCAACCAGGCTTCCCGCCCTAACGGCGCCTTGCGGCCGTTTGGCGAAGTCGTTACAACACTCGATTTGGTGATTGCGTCCATGGCAGCTCAACGATACTTAACTCTGCTCGCTGTGGCCAGAGTTCGTAACCGCGCGCAAACGGGCCGTCGACGATTTGAGGCAGCTGCTTCGGGCGACCATGCCCAATGATTCGCCAAATCTCATTCCGATTCCAACTGCTGCTTGATCTGGCCGAGGAAGGCTTTCAGGTAGTCTTCCGACTGCCTCTCGATGCCTCTGACAATTTCGGCGATTTTCGCCCTCGCATTGTCGGCGGGCGGTTCAATGTTCATGTCGTAATAGCAGTCCAATTGGTATCTCGCGCCTGTGGGCGTCGACACCGCCTGATAGGTCGCGTATACAGTCATTCCCATGTGTGCGGGCAAGAGATAATCCGCTCGCAAGCTCACACGACGCACCTCGTCGTCCCGCTCGATGATGCGGCAAATGCGGTCATCGAGAACTTCGCCTTTGTCGTTCTTCAAGGTGATACGGTAGCCCCCGCGAAAGGCGGCAAGGTCGGTGTCCGGCAGCTGCGCGATGACATAGCCTTGTTCGGCGAATTTGCCGGCTTCGACATAGTCCGACAGGATCCTGCGATAAATCTTCTCAGGGCGGCAGGCAATATCCTGGGCCACATGATTTATGGCGGTGGCGCGTACTGGGATGTTCATCGTTGATCCTTAAACTAGATGGCGGATCCAGCTGCCAGCGCTCCATCAAGGGACCTGACCAGCCTCTGTGGGCGAGGGAGAAGCACGTGCTACGGGATTGCTGTCTTCGAATTCCGCCAAGAGATATCGCGATGCAACGTAGAGATGCACCGCTCCCCAATACATCAGCAACACTGCAATCACCATGCTGTAGCGCAGAGACTCCACACCAAGGTATTTCTGCAAGTAGTCGCTCAGTGCGCCGACAGCCACCGGACCGAGTCCGCTGCCGATCAGCACGGGCATGAGGCCCATAATAGCCAGGGTGACCGCGCGAACATCCGGTCTCACCAAACCACTCATGATCGTGAGCAATGGCGCTGCTACCGTCCCTGCGATGAGGGCAGATACAGAGAACAGCGCAAACGAAAGATTGGTCGAGGCCACAAGTAAACTGCCCACGATCAGCGGCACGTACGAGGCTATTGCGATCGCCGGTAGCCACAGGCCCCAACGCAGATCTTTGCCGAGCAAGCGGTTGGCGAATGCTCCGCCGAGCAGTATCCCGATGGCGCCGCCGCAGCCTGCCATGCCCAATGATGCTCCCAACTGGGTCATCGACAACCCATGGGTACGGATGTAAAACGTGGGCAGCCAAGGGCCAATGCCATATGCAGCGAAACCCCAAATCCCAAAACCCAATATCAAATGACGGGCGCTGCGTTTGCTCGCCAGGCCTTTTATCGCGTCTATTAGACTTATCTTCGCCTGTGAGCCATGTCGGGAGTCTTTTCCCTGCCTCGGCTCAACAACAGTTGCGCTGATCAGGAATGTCGTCAGCAAACCCGGCAGCCCCAAGGCGAATAGCGCCTGACGCCAGCCCAATCGGTCGGCCACAAAACCGACAATCAAATAGCCGACGATTCCGCCGAGCATCGCCGTGAACATAAACAGCGACATGGCCAGAGCGCGGCGCTGCGGTGGATAGTAGTCGGCGAGAAGTGATTGCGCAGGCGCGGTCGACCCCGCCTCACCCAGGCCGCCGCCTAGGCGTGCGGCAAAAAGCTGCCACGTGGACTGCGCAAGCCCACATGCAGCAGTCATCAGGCTCCAGATCCCCAAGCTCAGAGCGATGATTCGCCGGCGGTTGCCGACATCAGCCCAGCGAGCGACAGGAATGGATGCCAGCACGTACATCGCCGCGAACGTCAGCCCGGTTAGTAAGCCTACCAATGTGTCTGTCAGGTGAAACTCGCGACGCATCGGTTCCACAAGCACCGGGAAGGCAATTCTGTCCAGCGTGGTAAGAAAGCTTGCCAGGCATAACACGGCCAAGGAACGCGAAGCCCCCCTTGTGACCGCCTGAACAATGGACGGCGCCGCGGGCGCCGAAGGAATTGTTGTCATTTCAGTACCTTTTGGCGATTGCCACGCGTGGCTTGCAAGGATTTGCTCTCTTGACACCTGTGTTTGTTATGGAGCTAAAATACTCGTCACGAAAATCAAACGCAACAGGAAACGCAAATGAGCAAGAAGGTAATCGACGCTTACCGGAATTTTGCGGAACTGCTCAAGGACGCCAGCATCATGCCGGCGTGGGCACCCGACGGCTCATGTCTCGCCTTTGTGTCAGGAGCCCCCGACCACCGCGAAGCGTGGCGCGTCGAACTGTCGACCGGAAAAAAGACGCCGCTTGTCGATGTCAGCAAACTCCGCAGCGCGATCGCGCAAGCCACCGGCGTGACGCCGCCGGGGCAGGGTGTACCTTTTGAATATTTCGCGTTCGTCGGACCGGAAACAATATCGTTCGCCATTGGACAGGACCGGCTGACTTTCAATCTGGAGAGCGGCCAAGCCACCAAGACTCCGACCACGCCTTTCATAGACACTTACCTAGGACTGTCTGCTGAGGCGCGGATGACGCCGAGGCCGTTCAAGCGCACGGTGCCGCTTGTCGATCCGACCGACGCGATGGAGATCCTTTCACCCGACGCAAAATACCTACTCTCCATCCAGGAACGGAACGTGTCAGTGCGGTCGACTTACGACGGGCGCTCGTTCCGTCTCACCCAGGACGGCACACCGGAAATCGAGTGGAATGTCGATTACAGCAATCCGGCATACGCAGCGTTGGGCCTGTACAGTCCTGTCACCAATTGGTCTCCGGACGGCACGCGGATCGCGGCATACAAGATCGACAATCATGGTGTCGCTCAGTCGCCGCAAGTCCATTATCTGAAGCGGCACGACGAGGTCGTGTACCGATACAGTGCAAAAGCGGGCGGTATCCTCGAGAAGCACACTCTTTACCTGCTCGATGTGAACGGGCAGCCTCCGGTGGAGATTCAGCTCGGAGAGACACGCAATACCTATCCGGTCTTCGCGGGTTGGGTGCCAGATGGTTCCGAGGTGCTGGTGTTTCAAATGAGCCGCGACTGCCATCGAGTGCAGCTTCTCGCGGCCGATGCCTCCAGCGGTACCGTGCGCAAACTCTTTGTTGAGGAAGGCAGAAGTTTCGTCAGAATTCACCACGACATCTATTTTGGTCGCAAGCTGGGTCTCACATTGACTTCCGACGGTAAACACATCTTGTGGCTCTCTGAGCGAGATGGCTGGAAGCACATTTATAAATACAACCTGCAAGGCGAGCTTTTGGCGCAGCTGACTTCCGGCGACTGGCCTGTTGACGAGGTGAAGCGGGTCATCGGCGACTATATCTACTTCAGTGCACACTCGGATCGGGCTCGCCCCTATGATCTGCACCTGTGCCGCGTGCCGCTTGGCGGAGGCAATGTGCAGCAATTGACGAAGGCCGAAGGCAAGCATACGTCGATCTTCAGTCCCGACGGAAAAGCTTTCGTCGATACCTACTCCACGCCGGCAAAACCGCCGGTCACAGAACTGCGGCGGGTAGATGGAACATTGCTGACCGAACTCGTGAAGGCCGACATCTCGAAACTGCAAGCCGTCGGGTTCGCGTCTCCGGAGCAGTTCAGCGTCAAGGCCGCCGATGGGAAGACCGATCTTTGGGGAGTGATGTTCAAGCCGCACGACTTTGTTCCCACCAAGTCTTACCCCCTGATTGAATACATCTACGGCGGCCCGCAGATGGCGGTGGCCGATCACGCATTTCCGAGCACATTTGGAGTGATTGGACTGCGGCTCGCGCAACTAGGCTGCATATGCATCACTCTTGACGCGCGCGGCACGCCAGAGCGAAGCAAAGAATTCCATGATGCCTGCAGCGGCAATTTCGCTGCGAACCTCGCCGCGGATCACGCCGCGGCCGTCCGGCAATTGGCGGAGCGCCACCCCTATATCGACATCACTCGAGTGGGCATCACGGGGGGAAGCTGGGGAGGCTATTCATCATTCCGCTGCCTCGTGGAACAGCCGTCGCTCTACAAGGCCGCGGTCTGCGTGGCGCCAGGCTTCGATCCCTACTCCTCGGTACTTTACGAGTGCTACCTCGGGTTACCGCATGACAACCCGGCGGGGTATTCGTCGGCGGACGTGATTGCCATGGCGGGACGGGTACAAGGGGAAGTGATGATCGTTTGCGGCACGTCCGACCATGCGACCTGGACCGACGCGATCAAGCTATCGGAAGTCTTGATCCGGGCCGGCAAACAACACGAATTCGTGGTGCAGCCCGAGCAGTATCACGGTTTCGATTCGGTGCACAATGACTACACCGACCAGAAGCTTTCCGCATTCTTCAGGCGGCATCTCTCGTTCTAGTCGTTGCGACTGAATGTGCATTGAGGATCGCGCGAGTTGCTGCGTCCTTAGAAAAACTGGACCACGGAATGAGCAGCTTGGTTTATCCAGAGCGCCCGAGATATATGAGCATCGCCGGTATCGGTTCGCCGTGGCTGAGGCCGCGAATTCAGGCGCATCGAATCGACGAAAACGATCAGCATCGACAACTGAAGGGAGAATAAAATGGGGATTCGAGGCTTACTCGCTCGTGCAGCGCTACCACTCAGCGGGTGTATTTTAGCCGCCACGTTCAGCCCAGCGCGTGCCGCAGAGCCGCAAGACCAGCGCTCATCGTCTGATCTCACAGAAATCGTCGTCACGGCTACAAAACGCGAGGAGCGGGTCATCGATGTAGCGGCCGCGATCACCGCAGTAACGGCCGATGATATAGCGGCACGAGGGGCCAGAGATATCCGGGATTTGCAATTCTCCGTACCGGGATTTTCGGCGCTGGAAACCGGGCCGGGAGAAGAGCGCGCGCAGCTACGTGGCATATCGAGTACGATCGGTCGAGAAACGGTGGGCCGATATGTGGACGAAATGCCCATCAACTCAGAAAACGTGGGACTGAGCCCGGATATTCGATTGATCGACATGGATCGTATCGAAGTGCTGCGCGGTCCCCAACCCACTTTATACGGCGACGGTTCGATGGGCGGAACGATCCGTTACGTGACGGCATCGCCGGACCTCAAAACGGCTTTGGGCTCGGTCACCCTCGACGGCAATACGGTTCAGGATGGTGGCGCAGGTTACCTGCTGAACGGTTATGTAAGCGTGCCCCTGATAGAGGATCGGGTCGGACTTCGTATCGCGGCCGGCTATGAGGACCAAGGTGGTTGGATCGATCGGGTCCCGACCGGCGAGAAGAACATTAATGACTACCAAGTCGGGACGATACGTGCCAAGTTGCTGGCGAAGTTCACCGACCAGAGCGACCTGACTGTCATGTTCATGCACCAGAAGATCGACAATCCCAACCAAATGTTCGGCGTCGACGGCAAGACTTACCTGAGTGTTCCGACGCCGCTCGACACAAACTATAATCTGGCGAACATCGTGCTGCGGATCAACTTAGGGTTTGCGGAATTGGTAGAAACGCCCGGTTATCTGGACTATAAAGTCGATTCGCAGTTCGACTTCACTCCCTTCTACCTGCCGGTCGTGGAGGCATTGGGCTTTCCGCCAGGCTACATAACCCAGATCGCAGAAGCCAGCGCCGAGGATATTAGGACCTACGCGAACGAGCTGCGTTTAGTGTCGAATCCCGGCACTCCCTGGACGTGGGCAACCGGATTCGACTATCGGTATGCGACAACGGGCGGGATGGCGTCCGTGGCCACGGCGCCGAACTCGCTGCCGATCGAACTTTTGTCGAGCAACGTGGGCTCTATCGACAAGATTTGGGCGCTGTGGGCCGAGGGTGGATACACGTTTAACGAGCGCTTCACCGCTACGCTCGGCGCGCGTTATTATCACGATGAAACCAGCGAAAGCGGTAATGAAGTCATTTTCGGCGCTCCTACCGTGATTTCCGACAGCGCGACCTTCACGTCGACAAATCCCCGGCTCACCCTCAGCTATCGGTTGGGCCAGGATCAGCTGGTTTACTTCGACGTCGCCAAGGGTTTCCGGAGCGGCGGATTTAACATTTCCGGTTTCCCGCCCTACGAGCCTGAGACCCTGTGGACGTACGAGCTGGGCTCGAAGGGCGAGTACTTGGATCGGAAGTTGAGCCTAGAGGCGGATGTCTACTACAACGACTGGAAAGGCGTGCAAGACGAGTTCACGCTGCCTAGCGGACTCGGGGTCATACAGAACGGCGGACACGTGAAGGGTGAAGGTATTGACCTCGCGGCAAACCTAACCCCGACCAAGGGTCTGAATATCGGTCTGGTGTATGGATGGAACAACCTTGCATACAAAGAGGTACCTCCGAATGGCGACAAGATTGTTGGCGATCCGCCGGACTATACCGTGCAAAACGCCTTTTCTGCCTACCTCGACTACAAGCATGCCGTTGCTACCGGTCTTGATGCCTATGGCCGCGTGGACTACGCCCATAAAGGGCAGTCCAAGCTCACGCTGCGAACCCCTCCGTTCAACATTGACGATGTCATTCCGGCGCAAGATCTACTGAATCTTCGACTCGGGCTCACCTTCCGTAAATACGATGTGTCGCTGTACGTGAACAACGCGACGAATGAAAGAGCGCCGCTCCAGCCGCCCGTCGGGGTATTCACCGAGAACACCGAACAGCGTCCGAGGGTGTACGGAGTCACGGTGCGCGCCAACTTCTGAGCCATGACGCCGACAGCGGACAAGCCCATCCGGCCGGCGCGATACACCATGTCGTTCGAGCCGGCCGTCTCAATGCGCACGGCCGCGTTCGACTGGGACTATGAGGTGCAGGTCGCGCTACCGGCCAGCTATGGCGTGCAACCCGACAAACGCTATCCGGTCCTGTGGCTGACCGATGGACCCCTGATGCTTCATCTGGCGGTTGGTCTGCTCACCACCCTGGTCATTGGCAGCCTGGCGCCGGAGATGATCATCGTCGCCGTCGGCTGCGCGAGTGAGGCGGGCGCGGCCGAGTTCACGCGCCGCCGCAGCATCGATTTCATGCCGCCGGCGAAGTCCATGCTCTTCGACGGGCCGGGCGGCGATTTCATACGCAAGCTGGGTGCCCCGGACGACGGGGCGCGCCAGGCCGACGACTTGTTGGCCTTTCTGGTCGATGAACTGCGGCCCGCCCTGGCCCGAACCTATCGTATGGATGACGACCATGGCCTGATGGGCCATTCCGGGGGCGGCATGTTCGCCAGCTACGCTCTGTTCGCCAAGCCAGGTGCCTTTCGCCGCTTCATTATCGGCAGTCCGTCAAGCTACTTGGCGGATCGCGCGGCCTTCCGGCTGGAGGCGGCCTATGCCGCCGCCAATACTGACTTGAAGGCCGATATCTTTTTTGGCGCAGGCGAGCAAGAGATTAGCCAGTTGCACATGGCCGCCTTGGGCATCGTCAGCGCGCCGGTGCTGATGGCCGAGACCCTGCGCGTGCGACAGTACCCGTCGCTCAAGGTCACGACGCGGATCTTCCCGGGCAAGGACCACTTCACCGCCCTGCCCGACGTCCTCATAGAAGGACTCCGCGCCGTATGGGCCGACAAGGTCGATCCGGCGAAGAGGCCGCACATCTGAGCGCTTCGCCTCTCCCCGACATCCCCGCCCGCTATCAGGCGGCTGAGGCCGTGCTCGACACGAACGTCGCATCGCTGGTTCTGAACGAGTCCATCGCACCGACTTGGGTAGGCCGCGCTGCCTTCTGGTATCGCCGCCGGCGTCGCGATGGAGTGGAATACGTCTGGGTCGAAGATGGCGTCAGCCGCGCCGCCTTCGACCACGCGGGCACGGCCGCGACCTTAAGTGCGGCAACGGGTAAGACGCTGGGGGCCTTTGACCTTATGGTCGAGGCATTGGCAACCAACGGTGCCGTGACCCTTCGATGTGATGATCGGCGCTGGCAGGTTACCGGCGGCGAGGCCGTGGATCTCGGCCCGATCGAAGCGTCACCCACGGGACGCCTTGTTTCCCCCAACGGCGATCTGGCTCTCGTGGCGCTTGAACATGATCTGTATCTTCGCGACGTGGGTACCGGCGCCGATCGCCGACTGACCGACGATGGTGAAGAAGGGTTTGCCTGGGGCCAATACCCCGATGCCGGACTGCAGGCGGTCGTGCGCCGCCGAAAAGGCCTCACATTCCCGCCCTATGGCTGGTCGTGGTCGCCGGACGGTGCATACCTGATTGGCGGCCGTCTCGATGAGCGCCACGTCGCCCACTACCCGTTCCTGGAATCGGTACCGCAAGACGGCGGTGTCCGGCCGCGGCCCTATCTCATACGACAGTCGCTGGTCGGCGAACCCGGCCCCATCTTCAGCGCCTGTGCGATCGAGGTGGCCACCGGCCGGAGAATCTCTTTTAACTTGCCTGAGGGTCTGCCAACGGAACTCGGTTCCATTGAGCCGCTTGCCTGGTCGGAGGATCGTCGGCGAGCCTTCGTGGCCACGGCGCTTAACGGCGCTCGCGAGACTCGCCTTCTCGAGTTCGACGTGACCAACGGTGTCGTCCGTACGCTCATCACGGAGGCTCCGGAGGGCTTCACCTACCTCAATGCAGAACTCTACAAGCAAGCGAGCGTCCGGATTCTCGCGGGCGACCGCGAAGCGATCTGGTACTCGGAGCGCAGCGGTTTCGGACACCTTTATCGCTACGATCTGACCACTGGGGCGATGCTCAACCCCATCACGTCCGGCAATTTTCTCGTCCGCGATATCCTCAAGATCGACGAAGCGCGGCGCCGGATCTTCTTCACAGCGTCGGGGCGCGAGGGGGGAAACCCGTACTGGCGATCCGTCTATCGCGTCGATTTGGATGGCAGCAACTTGGTGCTCCTCACTCCGGAGCAGGCCGATCACACCCTCGATGGTCCCCCAATCGACGTGCTTGCACGCCTCTACGGCGTGCCCGTCCCGCCGCCGGCGATTTCGCCGGATAGCACGTTGTTCATCGACTCCTACTCCACGGTGTCCACGCCGAGCGAGTCAGTCCTGCGTTCGACGGAAGATGGCGCTGTAATCCTGCATCTCGAGAGCGCAGATGCGAGCGCACTGTACGCCACCGGATGGCGAGCGCCTGAGCCGTTCATCGCCAAAGCCGCCGACGGCGTAACCGATCTCTATGGTGTCATCTACCGTCCCCACCCGATGGGAGAGAGGCCGGTGCCGGTGATCGATGCCATTTACGGCGGTCCGCAGGTCACAGTGACTCCGCACCATTTTGCCGCCGCCCGCCGCGGCTTGGGCGGATACGGTCGCGCCGCACTCGCCGCGCTTGGCTTTGCGGTCGTGGTGGTCGATGGACGCGGCACGCCGCTGCGCACCAAGGCTTATCACAATGCCGGCTACCTCGCCTTCGCCGACACCTGCCTGGATGACCATGTAGCGGTGCTGCGCCAGCTCTGCGAGCGGGATCCCAAACTCGATGGCGATCGCATCGGCATCTACGGGCATAGCTTTGGCGGCTATACATCGGCGCGCGCGATCCTGCGCCATCCGGAAGTGTACAAGGTCGCAGTCTCATCGGCGGGCAGCCACAATCTGCACGGCATGTATGGATCTATCGTCGGCGTAACGGCGCCGCCAGATTATGGCGACGGCTCTCAGGTAAAACCTTCGCATACTGCCATTCCGCAAAACTATCGGCCGCTCGACAACGCGCTGTTCGCCAGTAACCTGCGGGGCAAGCTGATGCTGGCCTACGGCGACCTGGACGAGAACGCCTTCCCGGCCGTCACGCTGCAGCTGTGCGATGCGCTGATTCGGGCCAACCGAAAATTCGACCTTCTCTATCTTCCCAATCGCACGCATGGCTTCCCCATCGAACCCTACTTCGTGCGGCGGCTGTGGGACTATTTCGTCGAGCATCTCATGGGCGAAGAGCCTCCGCCGAATTACGCGATCGGCGGCCAAGGCGGGGTCGCCGGGTTCGGCTAGAGCACACTTTGGAATTCATGCGGATTGTGATTGCCAAATGACGGGTTGGCTCATCCAAGCGCGAGGCTCCCATGTCAGACATGTACCGACGACTCGTTGATGCCCTCGGGCACGACCGCGTACTTTCACGCCAGGCGGCCGGCGAGCGTGCGTGCAGCTACTGGGACCAGCGTCCGCGCCAGGTGGCGGCGCTCGTGCGTCCGCGCAGCACCGCCGAGGTCGCGCTCGCAATGCGGATCTGCCATGCGCATCGCCAGCCGATCGTTGTGCTCGGGGGGCTGACCGGCTGCGTCGAGGGCGCGACCAGCGAGTGCGAGGACGTCGCTATCAGCCTCGAGGCGATGAATCGCGTCGAGGAAATAGACGCCGTCGGCCGCACGGCCACCGTGCAGGCCGGGGTCGTGCTGCAGCGCCTGCAGGAAGCGGCGAGCGAGCACGATCTGCTGTTTCCCCTGGACCTCGGCGCGCGCGGTTCATGTACGATCGGCGGCAACGTCTCCACCAATGCCGGGGGAATCAATGTGATTCGCTACGGCATGATGCGCGAACTCGTTCTTGGGCTGGAGGCGGTGCTCGCCGACGGCACGGTCGTTTCATCGCTCAACCGCATGCTGAAGAACAATGCGGGGTACGACCTCAAGCAGCTCTTCATCGGCAGCGAGGGGACGCTCGGCATCGTCACGCGGGTCATCGTGCGCCTTTTCGAGCGCCCGACCAGCTGCAACAGCGCAATGGTCTCGGTCGCACGGTTCTCTCATGTCGTGGATTTGCTGCGGCGGCTTCAGCGTCAGATGGGCGGCCAGCTGTCGTCCTTCGAGGTGATGTGGGGTGACTATTTTCGGACCGTGACGCAGCCCGGCCGCCATCGTGCGCCCCTGTCGCGCGATCACGCCTACTACGTGATGCTGCAGGCCGACGGCAGCGCCGCCGAGCCGGATGAGGATCGCTTCACGTCGGCGATCGGCGAGGCGCTGCAGGATGGGCTCGTCGCCGACACCGTCCTGCCGCGCTCCGAGGCCGAACGGCGGGCGCTGTGGACAATCCGCGAGGATTTCTCGGCACTGTTGGTCGAGCCGCCGGTGTTCCTGTACGACGTCAGCCTGCCGATCCGCGACATGGAGAACTACCTCGCCGAAGTGCAGGCCCGAATCCGTGCCCGCTGGCCGCGCGGATTCTGCCATGTCCTCGGCCATATCGGCGACGGCAACCTGCACCTGTTCGTGAAGCCAGAAGGCGACGGTCCGGAACTGCACGCCCTGGCCGACGAAGAGGTTTACGAACCTCTGCGGGCATATGGCGGCTCGGTCTCGGCGGAGCACGGCATCGGAACTGAGAAAGTGAGCCGCCTGCACATATCTCGTTCCCCGGAGGAAATAGACTTGATGAAAAAGCTGAAGGCAGCGCTCGATCCGCTTGGTTTGCTCAATCCAGGGAAAGTACTCAGGCCAAGACGAGTGTAACGGACCAGCGGACCAGCGGAAGTACTGGTTCCGCACCGCCGCGCACCGACCGAGCCGAGACCGCCGCCTTCAGGGCGCGGAGGCCATAGTCGCCACGATCCGCTCGCACGCTTCGGGCGCCGCAAAGTCGCCATGCCCCCCCGGAAACACATGCAGTCGGCCAGCCGGCAGCCGTTCCGCCCAGATCCGGGCGTAGTGGTATCCGGGATCCCGGTCTCCCGTGAAGATCTCCACGGGTTGAGCAACCGCAGTATGGTCGAAGTCCCAGTCGGCCGAGGCCAGACGGATCTCCTGCGCGAGATAGCCGGAGTCGGGTTGACGCAGGACCTCTCGTGCGGATCGACGGACCAGATCGTCAGTCTTGGCGGAGTTGGCGAAGCGCTTCATTGACCACAGGGTCACGGCGGCGGCATGCCGAACCAGCGCGTAGCTCAGTCTTATGCCAAGCGGGGTCGCCTGACGGGCAACGGGATCGTGCAGTGGCGTCGAGGCGTTGATCGGAATGGCCGTGGTGACGCGATCGGGCAGACGAGCCGCCGCAGCCATCGCGTACACACCGCCATTGGACATGCCGGCGACCACGAATCGCTCGATCCCGAGCTTGTCGGCCAGTTCCTGCAGGTCAAGGGCGTAGCCAAGAAACGTTCGGCCAGGATCGGGGGAGGATCCTCCGCAGCCCGGGCGATCGGTCGCGATGATCTGGATGCCGGCAGCACGCGCCTGCTGATCGTAGAGTTCACCTTCGATGCGGGAGGAGCCGGCGCCGTGGAGGTAGATGACCGGCCTGCCATCGGTCGCCCCGTAGCGCGCGAAACACAGGGTTCGCCCGCCCGCCAACGTGATCGACTCGGAATTCGCCATGGCGGCCGAAGATAATGCAGTGGTTTGTGCGTTGGTCATGTTCGTACGAGACTCCCCTCGAGACCCAACTGATCCATCAAGAACGTCAGCCAGTCAACGCCTTGCGCGCGCTGCCCCTCCACGTCCGAAGCGCCATGGCCAACGTCATCGCGAACGCGCATCAGGATTGGATGCGATCCGGCGTTCGCAGGCTGCATGCGCGCCGCCAGTTTGCGCACGTGCCAAGGCGGGCAACGCACATCCTGCTTCCCTGCATCCAGCAGCAACGCCGGGTAGACCGTACCTTCCTTGACGTTGTGGTAAGGGCTCCATGCGTACAGCACCTTGGACATTTCGGGGTCGTTCGGATCGCCATAGTCCAATGTGGATGCCATGCTGATGGGGTCTCGTGCGCGGGCCAGCGCATCGGTGATCGGGACCTGCGAAACACTGGCGCGAAAAAGATCGGGACGCTGGACGACGGCCGCCGCTGCCATCAGGCCTCCATTGGAGCCGCCGCAAACGCCCAACTGCTCCGGGGTGGCGATCCCACGCGCGATGACATCCGCGGCAATCGCATACACGTCGTTGAAGCTATTCTGCTTGAGCTTGAGTCGGCCCTGGTCCCACATGTCAGGGCCGAGTTCGCCGCCGCCGCGCAGATGCATCAGAACCAGGACGCCACCGGCTTTTATCCAGGCCGCGAGATAGGTGCCGGACCAGCCGGGAACGAGTGCGACCTGGAAGCCCCCGTAGCCGTACATCACCGTCGGCCGAGGCTTGGACAGGTCCACGTCGGCACGGGCAATGACGTGGTACGGCACACGCGCGCCGTCGGCACTGGTGGCGAAATGATCCTCAATATGAGATTCGATCTTTACCAGGGACGGGCTCAGTGTAGAAACCTCGAGGGAATGGACGTTCGCTTTGCAGAGTGTCGGCGATTGCGTCGGCGATGAGAATGGGAACAGCACCTCCCCTCTGGGACCCTTCGAGATCATGTCCAGCATGTTGAAAACCGCGAACTGAATGCTGCTCAGCGATCCGCGGCCCGGCAGCGGGATTTCGCCTTTGAAATTACCCGCAGTATCAAATACGCGCATGCGTGACCAGGTGTCGACCAGATCGGCAAGCACCAAAAGACCGTCCACAACGAGCAACGTCCCCAGGACATCATCAGAGCCCGGAATCAGTTCTTTCCATGTGTGGCGATCCTTCGGCGTGGCAAGCGGTATCGAGACCAAACGGCCGCAGCGTGCTCCGTCGTTGGTCACCGCGTAGTAGTGATCGTCAATAACGTCGCCGCGGAACAGGGCTGTCTCGCCTTTTAGGAACGCGCGCCAGCCCTGGCCCGCGCTCTCGTCGCGAATGTAGTCCGGACGGGGATTAAGGTGATCCGCGATGAGCAGCATGTGCTTTTCATCGGCCGCGGCTCGAACCCACATCAGATCCGCGCTCCGCTCATAGTCCTCTGCTTCAGTGACGGGTTTGGCGCCCAGCACATGCCGATAGATCTTCGATCCAGCCTCCATGGCGGCGGGGTCGCGGGCCGTGATGTAGAAGCCGCTGCTATCGGGAAGCCAGGCCGGAAAGATTGCGTAAGTCTGAGGAATGGATTCCATGAGCACGTTACCGGTGTCGGCATCGAGAACGCATACTTCTGCCAGTTCACGCCCGTCAACGCCCCAACCAAGAACCAGCTTCCGACCATCGGGCGAAGGAGTGAGCAGATCGATCGTCAACATGCGGCCGTTTGCCACTGCATTGAGGTCAATCACGATCTGCCATGAACCTGCAAATTCGTCGGCGGCTTCGACCACCTGCATCTTCTGGCCCTCCGGTGTTCGCTTGCGGAACCAGCGGCCGCCGCTGTAAACCGGGTGATCCGATTCGAGGCGCGGCATGGAGCCCATCTGCGCCGCGGCCTGGGCCCGAGCTGGACGGCATTCCAACCATTCTTTGGTAAGCCGGTCCTGTTGTGCCTGCCACTCCAGTGAGTCTTTCGTTTCCTCCTCGAGCCACTGGTAAGGGTCGGAAAACTCACTGTGCCGAAAGTCACAGAGACGGGATGGGTCTTGGCAATGGGGTAGTCCATGGTGGATTCTCGGCTTGATAAAAATAGAGAGCGGCGGCAAGCCGGTTAACGTTTGCCACCAGAGAAGGATTGGCCGGCAAGCAGCCCATCGATGTATAGAGCCAACCATCGTCGGTAGATGGTCGTGCTTTCGCCTGCGGCAAAGAGCTTGGCCACTTTCGGAGCAAGCTCGCCGCCCACCTCCTCGAGATAGACCTTCGCGATCTGAGCCTGAACATCGGGACTTCGTTGAAGTGCCCCCTGCACGCCCCAGGCATACGGAAGGTTGCCCACCAGCGCATAGATCGCCATGGCGCGATCGAATTCGATTCCCGCCTCCAACATGGCTTCAAGGCATCGCCTGGAATGCCGCGCAACCACGGCGGCAGTCATGGGCCCCTGTAGCTTCAGCAGGTAGGGATGGGCTCGGTGCAGCGCAAGGAAGTCCAGGCTGAGACCGACCAATTGCTGACGCAGGTTGGACTTACTCCTGGCATCTAGGGGTCGAAGCGCCGACAATATTGTGGCCGATACCTCGTCTTCCAGATCCGCAAGCGTTTTGAAGTAGCGGGCCAGCGTGCCAACCGTAAGCCCAAGTTCGCGCGCAACTGCGCGAAACGTGAGTGCCTCGGGGCCATCACGATCGAGCATCCGGATCACGCTATGGGCAATCTCCCGGCGGCTGGTCCTTGGACGCGGCCCAGGGCGTGCTGCGGATGACGCTGTCATTGCCATGATCACTCACGAACATTTGCAGACACCGTCCGCATTCCACATACATTGGTGTATTCTTCGTGGCGTGTCAACTTCAAAAGCGCACGTTCTCATCACTGATCACACTCTCCAGATTTACGAACAGCAGTGACTCTCAAATGAAAACAAGCACATCAGGCCCCTTGAACCGCGACCTCCTCATCGCCTTTACGATGCCCACGCTGATACTCGGGGTCATGCACGGGCCCGAAGGACAGATTCAGGCGATCTATGCAAAACATGCTGGGATTTCGCTCACGGCTCTGGCAGCAGCGATGTTGCTTACGAAGATGTTCGACGCGGTCACATACCCGTTGATCGGATATCTCTCCGACCGTAGCTATGCGCACACGGGCACGCGACGAACCTGGGTCATTGCAGGTTCGATGCTGTCGGTCATCGGCATCTGGTTCCTGCTCCGGCCGCCACCGGGCGTGACCGCGGTGTACTTCGGCGGCTGGACCGCCGTGACGTATTTGGGCTGGAAAACCATTGAAATTCCGCTGCAAGCCTGGAGCTACGGGCTTTCAACCGACTACGTGCAGCGTGCACGGGTACAGGGCTGGCGCGCCTTCGCGCAGATTGCCGGCCAGATGCTCTTTTTCGCGATCCCGTTTCTTGCCGTGAAGCTGGGCGCAACAGACAGCACCGAGCTCGATTTCCGCAGCCTCGGCGTTGCTGCCGTGATCTGTATCGTGGCGCTGCCGCTGGCGACCTGCATATTCGTGCTGAAAGTGCCGGCAGCTACCAGTGCGCGGCCGCCGTCTCCCGATGCGGTATCGAAAGTGTACGGCCTGAAGGAAAGCTTCGATGCCGTGCGCGGCAACCCACCCTTGCTGCGCCTACTCGCCGCGTTTCTGCCGGTCAATCTGTTGGCGGGAGCGAGCGGCGGCGTCACCTATCTTTACATCGACGCATATCTGGGCCTGAGCCGGCAGTTTCCCGCCATCATGGTGACGACACTCCTGGTTACTTTTGTCGGCATCCCTTTTTGGACAGCTCTGTCAGCGCGCTATGAGCGACACCGTGTCTGGGCAGTTGCCCTGATCATTGGCAGTCTCGCCTGCATTGCAATGGCATGGATATCGCCCGGAGAAACCGCCCTCGTCGCTTGCTTTGTCCTATTCCCCACGATGGCGTTCGCCCTGAGCGGCTCCGTCATCGTCTACACCATGTCGGCCGATACTGTGGACTACGGCCGACTGCACAGTAATCAGGATCACGGAGGGCTCTACGGCGCACTATTCTCCTTTCTGCAGAAATCACTGTTGGGCATTTCCACTGCAATCGGAGTCGCTCTGGTCGGCATGTTCGGATTCGATGCTACCGCTGCCGTGCAAACAACCAGCGCAATTCTGGGGATCAAAGTCGCCTTTGCAATTGCGCCGGCTGCCGGGTTGATAGGCGCCGCTGCCATCATCTGGAACTACCCCCTCACCCGCGGCCGCACGTTGGAAATTCGGACAGCGCTGGCAGAACGTGCCCAAGAGGCTGGCATTGGGCCCCATGCCCCGCAGGCGCTAAACGCCGGTTTTCCGCAAAAAACCTGAGCAGCGGTTGAGGAACCCGTAGTTTCTTGCGTCCTTTAACAAAGAAGTCGCGTTGACGACTCCGAGCGCAGCCATCAAGTGCAAAGGAAATGATTTCAATGACTGCGATGAATCCCGCCCAGTGGCCCAAGGGCGAAGTTGATCACTATCTTGCGCTTTCTCGTAGCGGCAGAGAGTACAAGTCGATGGTGGGTGAATCCGATCATTCCATGGTGATCGGGTCGACCGGCCCTTTCGCGCAATACTGCGGTGTTCGCGCACTGGAAGCAGGCGGAAATGCGGTGGACGCCGCGGTCGTCACCGCGTTTGCCCAAGTCGTATTGGCTGCTGGTGCCTGGGTGAGCATGGCCGGCATTGCCGGCATTGTGATCTACGACCCGAAATCCGGTGAAGTCCATTCTGTCAACGGTCCGTACAAGACGTTCAGGGATGAAACCGAGCCCCTGACGATCCCTACAACACCATCAGGGCGCACTGCGCTGGTTCCCGGGTATTTCGCGTCGATCTTTGCCGCGCATCAAAGGTTCGGCAAGCTGAGCTGGACGGATGCGCTCACGCCGGCTATCTGGCTCGCCGACAACGGCATCCCGGTGAATGACATTCTGCTGGCGACGATGCCGGGCAGAAAGCCCGTGCTGGAACGCCTTCCTGAGACTCGCGAGATCTTCTTTCCGAATGGTGAAGACGTGTTCAAGGAAGGCGGCTGGTTCAAGCAACCTCTGCTGGCGGGCACGCTGCGCAAGGTCGCAAAGGACGGTCCTGACTACATTTACCGCGGCGAGTGGGCAAAGCAGTTTGTCGAGCGCGTTTCGGCAGAAGGCGGCAAGGTGCAGATGTCGGACCTGGCCGACTATGAACCCGTTTGCTCGAAAGCACTTAGCGCGAAAGCCTATGGCCACGAGGTGTTTTCACTCGGGGCGCCTGAAAATGGGGGGTATACGCTGATCGAGGGCCTGCGCCTGCTCGAGGCACTAGAGGTCAAAGACCCGGTCGCGGATGGCGAGAGCCTGTACTGGTTCACGCAGGTGATACTGCATTCAGCCTCGACCCGCGAAATCAGCGGTGAGGCTCGTGTGACCGTCGCGGAAATCAAGCGCACAGCAGATGCGATGCGCGAAAAGGGCGGCGCCGTGCCCCCCAGCAAGATGAGGCAAGGCTCTCACTCCGATTACGTCGTTGCTGCTGACAGCAGCGGCATGATGATCGCCATGTGCCACACCATCAACTCAATGATGTGGGGCAGTACTGGCATCAATGTCGGCGGCATTTCGATTCCTGACTCGGCGAGTTTCCAGCAAAGGCTGCTTTCGACAGTGAAGCCCGGTGACTACATGCCGAACGTCACCAACCCGAACATCGTCTTCAAAAACGGCAAGCCCGTCCTGGCCTCGTCTTCAATCGGCACTGGCCTGATTCAAACGACCCTTCAGTGCCTGCATGCGTTCCTCGCCTTGGGAATGAGCGTGAACAGGATCGTCGATCACACCCTGATTCACGGCTGGACATTGGGGACCGGCGACTCGGTTACGTCCGGCGGCGGCTCGGATGGCGGCAAGAACATGAGTGACGTTCTCAAGAGCTTACAGGAACTGGGTAAGCGCGCCGCGGCGGAGTGCAGCGATCCGGAAGACCAGACGATGTACGCACTGAAACTGATGGCCGTCGCTATTCAAAAGGGGGCTCCTGCGAAAGTGCTCGCCGATGCCAGAGGGCGGGGCGTGCAGATTGAGGAGATGGCGAATGAAAATCCGCTATTGCCGCGCGGCTTCTGGGGGGCGATTTCGCTCGATCCGCAAACCAAACGCTTGCTTGGGGCGCGTACGGCCGGAGCGTCCGGCCAGGTGATCGGCACGTGACCATTCGGGTCGGCGGCTCCGCCAACTAACCCTGTTTTCAACTTCCGTTATCGAGGCCGCAACATGAAGCCTGCTGACAATGCTTCCGCAACCCTCAAGACGCTTGCTGAGCGCTATTGGGACAATCAGTGTGTGGAACAACCGCTTCTCGCGATCATCGCAGGACGCCCGACCCAGGACGCCACCCTGTTCCGGGAGACCCTGCCGGATTTCAGTCGTAGCGCTGTCCATGCGAAGGCTTTCCTGGCCGAACTGCTGGTGATTCCCTATGAATCTTTGCAAGGCCAGGAAGGGGCAACTTATCGGCTGCTGGAGCATGACCTCAAGATCGCGCTGCGCGCCTTCGAGGCCAAAGATCATCTTCGCCCGATGATCTATCCCCTCGGCCTCGAATACAACGTGAACATTCTGGGAGACATCACCACCTTTACCTGCGTGGCCGACGCCGAGTTGTACATACACCGGCTGCAGTCCATTCCCGCCTATGTAGCAGGAAGACTGGAATGCATGGAGGCGGGCCAGCGCGAGGGGTTCCGCTATCCGAAGCTCATCATCGAGCGCACAGCTGAAACGCTCAAGGCCGTGATCGCGCGACCGCTGGAGCAGAGCAACCTGATGCGGCCATTCCTGCAGTCCCCCGTGCAGTCGGTGGAAATGCAGGCGCTGAGAAAGTCCGCCGAAGCTGTCGTTTCCGGTACCGTCATTCCGGCTCTCGAGAGTTATGCCGACTACATCGAGAAGCAACTGGGCGCGACCGCCCGTGACTCACTGGCCGCCACCGACATGCCTATGGGGCACGAGTATTACCGGATGCTCATTGAACGTTTCACCACGGAGAACGGTGACCCCGACGAACTCCATGCTTATGGCCTGAGCGAAGTCGAGCGCATCAGTCAAGAAATGCGGCTGATTGCGGCCGACGCCGGATTCCCTGGTGATCTACCGGCATATCGGACAGCATTGCTGGCCCGTCCCGGCCAGATTCTGCCAAGCGCAGAAGCACTGAGGGAAAGGATAGAAATCCTGTCCAAGCGCATCGATGGGCGACTGCCGGAGTTTTTCGGACGGCTGCCGCGCATGTCCTATGGCGTTCGCAGCATCCCAGAAGCGTTAGCCCCCTACCTGCCGCCGGCCTATGCGCAGCCCAACCCGGCCAACGGCACCACCGCCGGCGTGCACTGGATTACCTCGCTGCCTGATCGGTGCCCCTCCTACATGCACATCCCATTGGCGCTGCACGAGGCCTGGCCGGGACACCTGATGCACCTGGCGCTGATGCAGGAGATGGACCTGCCGGAGTTTCGCCGCCACAACTCGACCCGCTACTCCGCGCAGCTGGAGGGCTGGGCGCTATATTGCGAGTGGCTGGGACACGACTTCGGCCTCTACGACACGCCGGACAAGAAATACGGCCACCGGGAGATGGAAATCTGGAGAGCCTGCCGGCTGGTGGTCGACACCGGCCTCCACGTCAAGAACTGGTCGCGTGATCAGGCCATCGAGTTCATGACCCGTCACATGTCGATGCCCATCGACACCATCCGCGTAGAGGTTGACCGCTATATCGGGTTCCCTGCTCAGGCGTTAGGTTATCTGCTCGGCTTTCGATGCGTACAGGCGATACGCGCCGATGCCGAGAAGCAGCTGGGCCGCGCTTTCCGCGTCAGAGATTTTCACGATGCGCTGATGGAAGTTGGGGCAGTGACACTTCCGGTACTTCGCGAAGCGATGCGGGAATGGGTGCAATCGCGTCTCTCAGAGCTTTCACAGGGGGCCCGGTGCGGACGCGTAATCCGTGAAGGGACTTCAGCGTAATTCGCACAGCAATACTGAGGAATCGAAATGAGCATCAAGGTACTGAAAAACTGCCTAATCTTCGATGGCCGCAACGAGGCGCTGGTCGAGGGTGGCAGCATCGTCATCGAAAACGACAAGATCCGGGAGGTCAACACCGGGGCTGCGCGCATCGACGGCGCGACGGTGATCGATATGGGCGGCCGCTTCGTGATGCCGGGACTGATCGACGTGCATTTTCACGTATACAGCATCTCGCTCAACATGCAACTGGTCGACAGCATGACGATTCCGGTGAAAGTTGCGTACGCAGCGCGCCTGCTCAAGGGCACTCTGCATCGCGGCTTCACCACCGTGCGCGACCCGGGGGGTGGCGAGATTGGGCTCCACCTGGCCATCAGCCAGGGCCTGATGGAAGGACCACGTCTGTACTACGGTGGCAAGTCATTGTCCCAGACAGGTGGTCACGGCGATATGCGCCCTGCGCATCATCTGGAGAGTCCCTGCGGCTGCGTTGCCAACCATACGTTCACCGAGGTAGTGGATGGGGTCGAGAACGTCCGCAAGTTCTGCCGTAACGAGCTGCGCAAGGGGGCCGATCACATCAAGATATTCATCTCCGGCGGTGTCGCATCCCCCACCGATCCGATCTGGATGCCGCAGTACACCGACGAGGAGATCGAAGCGGCCGTCTATGAGGCCGGCACCCGCCGAAAGTACGTGGTTGCGCATTGCCACACCGATGATGGGGCTCGCCGCTGTCTGAAGACCGGTATCCGGTCGATCGATCACTGCACCATTATCACCGAGGAGACTGCCAAGCTCATTGCAGCCGCCGACGGCAAGGCCTTTGCGGTGCCGACGATTGCGGTACAGGAAGAGATCATGCGGCACGGCCCCGAGCTCGGCTTGTTCGGTGAGAGCCTGGAGAAGATCAAGATCGCGCACGCGGCGGCCTACAAATCGATGGAATACCTGCAGCGGACGGGCGCGCGCGTCGGCATGGGAACCGACCTTTTTGAGGAGCGGTTCCATCCCATGCAAAGCCAGGAGTTCAGCTTCCGAGCTGACATCTTCAAGCCTCTCGATCTGCTGCGTTCGGCGACCAGTGTGAACGCCGAGATCATGCAGAAGAGCGGAATCGTCGGAAGTGTCGAGCCGGGCGCCTATGCGGACATCATCGCGATCGACAAGAATCCGCTCAAGGATATTCATGTAATGGCAAAGCCCGACGAGCGCTTCTCCATGATCATGAAAGGCGGCGAGTTCGTGCGGAATCGGCTCTAGCAATCCATCGCTGACGGTCAAGGAACCCAACTACATGAAGAAAGAAGTCATCGATCAGCTCACCGCCGAAGCCGTCTTCGGCCCAAAGAAGAAGGTCTCCAGCAAGAACGGCATGGTGGTGTCCTCCCATCCGCTCGTGACCCGCGTGGGCACCGATATGCTGCGTGCCGGCGGCAACGCGGTGGATGCCGTGCTGGCGGCCGCCGTGGCGCAGACCGTGGTCGAACCACATATGTGCACCATCTTCGGTGTGCTGAGCATGATGTACTACGACGCCAAGAGCGGTAAGACGACCTATCTCAACGGCTCGATGAATGTGCCGAAGGCCGGTCTGGCCGGCTTCGGTCCGCACGACACGGCCGGTGGGCGTGCGGTGGCGGTGCCGGGCTACTGGGCGGCCTACGAAGATGCGCGCCAGACTCACGCCAGCAAAACCAGCGCCGAGCTGATTGCCCCGGCAATCGGGCTGGCCCGCGCCGGCTTCCCGGTTTACGGCTTTCTCTACGGCATAATGTTCGAGCAGCTCGACAAGCTAGGCATTACGCAGGAAGGACGCGATCTGTACTTCCCCGGCGGGCGCATGCTCAACCCGGGGGATCGCCTGGTGCAGAACAAACTGGCCGATACCCTGGAACAGCTGGCGGCCAAGGGAGAGGATTATTTCTATCGCTCGGCCTTTACCCAGAAGGTGGTCGACGAGGTCAAGACGATCGGCGGTGTGTTAACCATGGAGGACTTCGACGCCTACGAAACCCGTTGGGTCGAGCCTGCCCGCGGCACCTACCGTGATTTCAAGATCGCGGGCTCGCCGCCGCCGGATACCGGCGGCACGCACATCCTTGAAATCCTCAATCTGCTGGAGCTGATTCCGCTGAAGGAGTGGGGCCACCACACCCAAAACGCGAACACCCTGTACTGGATGACCCGCTTCTGCCACGAGGTCTTCCAGCATGGCGGGAAGTACGGCGATCCCAAGTTCCGCAACGTGCCGCTGGACCTGATCGTGTCCAAGGAGTTTGCGCGCCAGCGCTTTGCCTTGATGCGAACCAACCAGAAAATTGAAAAAGCTGTGTCCGCATATCCGGGCTCCAACCATCTGACCGTGACCGATGCCCAGGGCAACATTGCGACCGTGCTGCACTCGGTGATGTCGATGCCGTGGACCACGGGGCTGATCATCGATGGCGTGAACATCTGGTCGGGTGGCGTGCATTTCATGCGCAATCTTCCCGACCCGGGCGCCCGCGGGACTTGCTACGTGGCCCCGCACATCATTTTTGACGCCAAGGGCAAACCCGTGCTCGCGGCCGGCTCGCCGAGCATCGGCCTGATCCAGAACTGCGTGCAGAACGCGGTGAACATGCTGGATTTCGGCATGGATATCGAACAATCCATTCATACGCCGCGCTTCGGCTCGCAGACCATTGCGAGCATGTCGAACCCAATGGCGCCGCCGTCGTTCTACCTGGAGCACGGCTGCGGCACGACGGAGATGCACACCGAACTGCTGGACCGCGGCATGGCGCTGCACAAGACCAGTCCCTTCCATTTCCACAACGGCAGTTATGAGGGTATCCACTTCTTGGCCGATGGCACGGCTGAGGCGTGTGGTGACCCGCGCCGAGCCAGCAAAGCTGAAGGCATCTAGCTGTTTATCCTAAGGCGCGCTTTCACGCCTTGACGTCCCGCAGGCCGATAATCGCGGCCATGATGTGCTTTTCCACCATGCTGACCGAAATGCCCATCCGCAGGGCAATCTCGGCATAGCTATGGCCGTGCACGCGGTGCAGCTCGAATGCCTCGCGGGTGGCGGGCTTGAGGGCCGACAACGCCTGCTCGACTTGCGCCAGGCGTTGCGAGACTTCCAAGGACTGCTCCGGGTTCGGCCTTCCGCAGCTCAAGGAGTCCAAATCCGCCACATCCACCGACATCGAGGCTGCGCGGGTGTGCAGCCGCCGCGCGCGGTCGCGCACCAGATTACGCGCCAGGGTGAATACGAACGCGTCAGGCTTGAGAAGCTCGGTCTGCGCGCACGGGCCTGCAAGCCGTACGAATACATCCTGCGTGAGGTCCTCGACGTCAGCGGAGTTGAGCCGATAGCCGCGGAAGAATCGCTGCAGCGGCGCCGAAAAGCGCGCGTGCAATGCACCGAGGGAATCCATCCGAGAAGGAAAACCTAGCACTGCCGCCATGAGCGCATCTCCCATTGCCGCTGTTTTTCTTTCAATACACATATGTACGTACACATGTGTATGGACGTTTGTATGCCAAGCGGGGACTGCTGTCAAGCGGCGGGCTTTACGGCTTATTCAGGGGACTGGTATATCTGCGGTTGCCCCGCAGCAAAGCCGTCGGCTAGCTGGAATGGCCCGTCAAAATCCGCGTGTACAGCGGCAGCAGCTTCAGGCGTTGTTCGCGGGACTCGCGCACCCCCAGGGTGTAATAGCCGACTTGGTGGAAATACGTGGTTCGAGCCCGCACGAACGATTCTGTCTGGTCATAGCCCAAATCCAGGAAAATGCGCTGCATGATTTCAATGCGGGCATCGTCGACCCGGCGCACCACTGTCGCGACGCGCGGCGAAATGCGTGCCCATTCGCGCACGGCGGCATCCCATTGCGGGTCGTAGCCCTCCTCGTTGATCCAGATATCGCAAAGCGCCTTGAATTCCGCGGTGCCGTTCGCGCCTCGATCGCGAATCACCGATTTGAAGGCCGCCGAGTTGGTTTCTTCCCAATCGGACAACAGGTTGTCGAGCAGCCGCTTGCGGCTGCTGAAAAACCAGTAGAAGCCGCCGCGCGTAGCGCGCAGTTTGCGCGCCAGTTTGCCGACCTCAACGCCGCCGATGCCTTCGCTGATCAAGGCGGAGCGAGCCGCAATGAGCCAAGCGTCGCGCCCGAGCGGGGTTTTGCGTCCCTTCGCCTGTTTCAGTGCAACGCTAGATTTGGCGGCAACATCCATCTAATCGCGGCGCGACTGCGCGAGAGAATTCAGCGCCACATCCCGGTTTATTTGCCGCATTAGATTTTAGGACGCAGCACAGCTCGCCTGCCTCAAGAGAAATGGCGGCAATTAAAGAATTTTCTCTGCGCAAACCGCCGGCGATTCTGCAAGAATTCGCGTAATGCCCAGCGCCTACTATTTGACTCTGTCCTGCGAGAACCGTCCCGGCATTGTCGCAGCCGTCGCTTCACGGCTGTTTCAGGCCGGCGGCAACATTCTGGAAGCGCAGCAATTCGACGACGTGATTTCCAGCCGCTTCTTCATGCGCGTTTCTTTCGATTTCGAACACGCCGTTGACGACGCGGTTCTGCGTGAGCAGCTCAACCCCATCGCCTCTCACTATGCGATGCAGTGGAGCTTGCGTCTGCAGGGCGAAAAACAGCGCGTCCTGATCCTCGTTTCCAAGTACGATCACTGCCTGGTCGACCTGCTGTATCGCGAGCGCATCGGCGAGCTGCCGATGACCGTTGTTGGCGTGATTTCGAATCATCCGAAGGAACTGCTCAACCCAAGTTTATTCGGCGACATTCCGTTCTATCACCTGCCGGTGACGCCCGCGACTAAAAGGCAGCAGGAAGAGAACATCCGGGCCATCGTTGAGGAAACGCAGGCCGAATTGATCGTGCTCGCGCGCTATATGCAAATTCTTTCCGACGATATGGCGCGTTATTTGGCCGGCCGCTGCATCAACATCCACCATTCGTTCCTGCCTGGCTTTAAAGGCGCCAAGCCCTACACCCAGGCCTTCGAGCGCGGCGTCAAAATGATCGGCGCGACGGCGCACTACGTGACGGGAGACTTGGATGAAGGGCCGATTATCGAGCAACGCACTGAAGCCATCCGCCACAGCGACACGCCCGAAGCGTTGGAACGCAAGGGCCGCGACATCGAGCGCCAGGTGTTGGCGCGAGCCGTGCTCAATCACCTGGAAAGCCGGGTGCTGATCAACGGTGCCAAGACGGTCGTGTTCGGCGAGTAGCCCCGACTCTGGTTAGAAGCCTCCTGCCTTTCCCGCGCGTCGCGGATCAGTGCTCGCGTTCATGAGACCGGTCTTCGGGTCGCGCCAGGCTTGCTGGAACGAGCCCATATGAAAATCGTACGGCGGCAAGGGCCCCATCTTGGAACCTAACTTCGCCAGATCCTGCGCCACCTTGGTGGAGATTCGGTTCTCGATGTCGATGGTGTAATCATTGCGCATGGGCAACATGCGCGGCAGGACTGCAGCGTCGTAGGGGTCGAAAGGATAATCCAACACGTTTGACAGCATCTGCGGCACCGTGCAGTGCACATTGCCGGGCGATCCCAACGACAAATACGGCACGCCGTCCTTCAGCACCATGGAATTCGCCATCACGGAACGCATGCGCGAGCCGGGCACGCCCAGCCAGCCCGCGATGGAGGCGTCCATGCCGAAGCCGGCATGACTGCCGATCATCGGCACACCGTCAACCACGATGCCCGGAATGCCGCCGGACTGCAGTGTGTTCATCATCTGCACCCAATTGCCGTGCGCGTCGACGCACGTCAGTTCACAGCTGCCGGAGGGTTCCTTCTTGATGGGATTCGGGGCCGCCGATGCCCAACCGAATGCCGCCAATTGCGACGGCGCCGTGGTCAATTGCACATGCTGGGTGAGATCCAAATTGTTTTTCGCCCGCGAGCGCTTCAGCAGCGAGGCAAGTTGCGCGTGATACTCCTCGGACATCCACACATCCAGGGGAACGTCGAAGAATTCCGGATCGTAAAGCTGACCGAGTTCGAAATCGGCGCGGCGCAGCGCTTGCGCCATGTAATAGAGACTCTCCGCCGACTCGGTGTAGTGGCCCAGCTTCTCGACCTCGCAGGTGCTTCAAGATTCCCAGCACCAAGCTGCAGAAAACTCCCTGGCGCTCCGGAGGCGTCGGCTGAACGATTTCATAGCCGCGGTGCTTGTAGCGCAGCGGCTCGGCCCAACGCGGCGGGTTCGCCGACAGATCTTCGATCTTGATCGCCCAGCCCAAGCGGTTTGCAGTCTCGACGAAATGCTGTGCCCACTCGCCCTTGGTGAAGTACTCCGGCCCTTCCGCTTGCAGGCGCCGCAAGGTTTTCGCCAGCGCCGGGTTCTTGAGGCGCGCCCCGACCGACGGCGTGAAGCCATTCGGCGCATACAACTCGCGCATTGACGGGAAATAAGTATTGCCATCCAACTCGAACTCGAGCACCCCGCGCGTGAACTCATCGAGGGGAAATCCCTCCTCCGCCCAGGGGATTGCGGGTGCGACCAGATCCTTCCATGGCTTGGTGCCGAATTTTCCGTGGATCGCGCCCATGCCCGGCATGAATCCGGGTATGCAGGCCATCGGCGGCCCCGCTGCCACGCCGCCCAATCCGGGCGGATAGGTGCGAAACGGCGGCAAGGTCGGATGCAGCGTGCCCATGCTGTTCAAATAGTGGAATTTCTTCGTGGCCGCTTCGTAGTACAGGAACGAGACCGTTCCCGTGTGATTGGTCATGTCGATCTGTACAGTCGCCTGAGTGATGCAACCGGCCACCACGGCGTCGGCCGCATTGCCGCCGGCGCGCATGACATTGAGCATGGTCTCGGTGACGATCGGGCTCTGGCTGCTCGCAACCGCCTGCTTGCCGCGGATGACCGCCTTCGGTCCCTGGTGCGTGAGCTCGAATGGCTTGTCCGCTGCGACAGCCGCGGCGGCGGCCGCTGAGCTGCTCATCGACAGGTCGGTTGCAGCGGCGCCAATGATGCCGGCGCCGGTACGCAATACAAAGTCGCGTCGATCGTTATCCATGTTTCCGCCCCATTGTTTTTCAGTTATGCCGCCGCGAGAAACGACTCGCGCATCAAAGATTGACGCAACACGCGGCCCAGCCCTCAGCGGGAGAGCGCTCATGAGCGCGCCTTTTTCTTATACGAAGCTGGCGATGAAGACCGCCGCAATGGCAAGCGGACAGACATAGCGCAGCAGCAGCACGGTTAATTTGCGCCACAGCGGGGTCGTTTCGCTCAATTGATCGTTGACGATGACTCGCGAAGCGAACCACCCGATGAAGATGCTGGTGGTGAGCGCGCCGATGGGCAGCAACAGGTTCGAGGAGACATAGTCGAAGGTATCGAAGATGTTCTTACTCTGAAGTCCCGGTATCCAGCCCAAAGGACGCACTCCCGACCAAAGATTGAACGACAGCATGGAGGCGATGCCCGCCAACCACGCGGCGACCCCGGTCAGGTAGGCCGCACTGCTGCGCGACAGTCCTTTGCGCTGTTGCAGCCACGACACCATGGGCTCGATGCAGGCGAGACTGGGCGTGAGCGCGGCAAACACCAGCAATAAAAAGAACAGAGAACCGATCAGTCGGCCGGCGGGCATTTCCGCGAACACCGTGGCGAGCACATCGAACACCAACACCGCGCCCTGCGCCGGGTCCATGCCATAGCGAAATACCAACGGGAATATCACCAGCGTCGCGAGCATGGACACCAACAGTATGGCGCCGCTGATGATGAGCGATGAACGCACCAGCGATGTACCGCGGTTCTGATACGAGCCGTAGGCGAGCATCATCGCCATGCCGACGCCGGTGGCATAGAACGCCTGGCCGATGGCGGCCAAAACGATCGCCGGCGTGATGGCTTTGAAATTGGGCGCAAAGGCAAAGGCCAGACCCTGGCGCACATCGCCGGTTTTGAGCGAGTAGGCGATTAGGATCGCCATCAACACCAACAAGACCGGAGCGCGAACTTTGTTGGCCACCTCCAGGCCGCGCACCACGCCGCGCGCCGAGATCACGGTCACCAGTGCGACGAAGGCAAAATGCCACGCGCCCAGGGCCCAAGGATCTTGCAAAAAACTTCGCCACATCGCAGCCACCTCAGGGTGCGACAGGCCCGACAGCGCGCCGCTCGCGCATTTCCAGGTATAGGCCATCACCCACCCGGCGACCACCGCGTAGTACGCGACGATCAGAAACGCCGACACCGTCCCCAGAATCCCAATGAGATTCCAGCGCGAGGAAAGGCCCGTTGCCGCCGCGAGCACGCCAGCGGCCTGGGGCGGGCTGGTGCGCGAGTAGCGTCCCATGATGAATTCCCCCGCCAGCAACGGCGTCGCAATCGCCAGGCACGCCACGACAAACACGAATAGGAATGCGCTGCCACCGCTGCTGCCGACGAGGTAAGGAAAGCGCCAGATGCTGCCCAAACCCACCGAGGCGCCGACGGTTGCGAGATAAAAGGCGATGCTCGAAGTCCATCGCGGTAGCACCGCTCATCGGCGATTGACCCCGATGCGATACCCCGGAGGCGGTTCGCGGCCTTGCAGATTGCGGACCATGAAGTCCCAATCGCGCCGCATCACATAGCTGTCGCCGATGAATTGATGATCGCGCGACGGCATATAGATGAGATCGAAGTCCTTGTTGTCCTTGATGAGCGAGTTGACGAATTGCAGCACCTGCCCGGGCGGCACGTTCTCATCGAGTTCACCCATCTGCAGCAGCAGCTTGCCTTGCAACCGATGCACCTGCGCCGAGGCGCTCAAAGACTTCCAGTTTTCCGCCACCTCGGTTGCATTGGGCCGCCATTCGCTGCCGTCGCTGTAGCGAGGCCGGCCGTGAAAGGCACTCCAATGGTAATCCGCATACATGCCCTGCGTATCGATCATCGCGGCGCTTGAAATCCCGACCTTGAAGAACTCCGGAAATTCGAGCAGCGCCCGCAGCGCCACAAAACCGCCGTAGGAATGACCCACGATGCCCACCCGGCCCAAGTCCATATACGGCCGTGTCGCGGCAAGCTCACGGATGGCAGCGATATGATCATCCAAGCCGACGCGATTGAGCGCACCGTACCCTGCATGCAGGAATCTCTCCGAACGATACGTGGTTCCGCGGGCATCGACCGCAACCACGATGAACCCAAGCTCCGCATACGAGGAAGGCGCCAGCGGCTGCTTGCCACGGTAGGCTTGATAGAAATTGTGCGGCACCACCGCAGTGAGGGGACTTGCGTACTGCGCGTCGATGATCGGATAACTCAGCTTGCCGTCGAAGTCGCTGGGCTGGTACATCACACCCCAGAGATCCGTGCCGTCGTTCATTTTCACGCTGAAGCTCGACGGCGCCCGCCACCCTGCGGCGTACAGCTGCGCGGCATCGGCCGTCTCGACTTCGGCCACCAGGCTGGCATCGGCCGTCCGGCGGATCACGAATTTTGTCGGCTGCTCAATGCGCGAATAATTATAGAGCACATAGCGGCCGCTGGGCGAGGCCGGCGCATAGGCCGTGATGCCGTCGAGCGTCAGGACGAAGCGCCTGTGCGGCAGGAGCAAGTGATCGGCGGGCTCCGGCGACAGCAATTTTAAGTGACTGCCGTCGAAATTCACGCGATATAAATACCGAAAGTACGGATTGCCCGGCTCGCGCCCGCCGCCCGTGAAGTAGATGAACCCGCGAGCCTCGTCGATATCGATGATGTCGCGCACCAGCCAATCGCCGCCGGTGATGCGATTCAACAGTTTGCCGCTGCGCATGTCGTAGCGATAGAGATGTCCCCAACCGTCCCGTTGCGAGAACCAAATGAGCTCGCGGCCGTTCTTGACAACCTGCACATTGACCGGATCGTACGAGGTGGAATTCAAATCGGTGCGCGGCGCGAGATGTTCTTCCAGCACCGTGCGCGACCTACCGGTCGCGACCTCGACATCGAACACGTACGCCGACTCCATGTTGTCGCCGTGCGCCACCAGATACAGGTGCTTCGAATCCGAGCTCCAGGAAATTTCCCGGAAAGCGGTCATGTCCTGTTGCAAAGCCAGCAGTTTGGCGTACGGCAAGTCCACATGCCGCCGCTGTCCGCTCGCGGCATCGATCAGCCACCATTCCCATATGGCCGTGTGCTCGCCCACCAACGGGATGCGGATCGGATATACGCGCGGGCGAAAGCCATCGACGGGCGCCGAGTCGCGATACGGGTAGGTCGCGACGTGACGCTGATCGACGAACGGCACCAGCACAATGCGCGAATCGGGCGCCCAGCGTGCCTCGAGCGGCGCCGCCTGCTTAGGCGTCGGATAGCGGGACACGAAATTGGCCGACCAACCGTCCGGGTAGATGCCATAGCCGGCATCCGGCACGCCGTCCGTCGTCAACTCCTTCTCCTCGCCCGACTGCGCGTTCGACACCCACAAATTCCCGGCACGGGTGGACACGCCCCATCGGCCATCGGCAGACAGCAGCCATTCCGCATGCGCGGCAGGCTGCGCGAGTTCGGCGCAATGCGCACCGTTTACATCGCAGTCATAGCTGCGCGCGCCGAGACCGTCACCCTCAGAGTCTTGCCATTGGCACTGAAATTCAACTCATCGAACGGCAGGTGCTTGCCGTCCACCGGCGTGCCCAGGGCTGCCGAGAGCGCCTGAGCCACGGCCGCATGATCAAAAGCCGCGCGCTTTGCGCCGGAAGCCGCATCGACGCGCACAAACTCCACGCCGTCTCGCAATTCCCGCCGATACCAAAATTCATCCTGGCCGCCGATCCAATGGGGCGTGACGAAGACGTTCAGCACTTTGGGCTCGAGATTCGGTCCCAGCAGTGCCTCCGCGCGCGCATAGACTGCCTCCGGCACCGGACTCGAGCCTGCGGCCGCGGCAACTGCGCTGAGCGGCAAGAGCGCAATCAAGCCGATCCGACGCGCGCGCGTCATTTCTTGGCCGCCGTGGCCGCGGCCAAATCGAACTGCGCCGGCGGCGTGCGGCCCTGCAGATTCTTGACGAAATAATCCCACATGCGCCGCACGACATAGGGCCGGCTGCTTTCGTAGTGATTGGAGTCCGGCAGGTACAAAAGATCGAAGTCTTTGTTCGCCTTGATCAACGCATTGGTGAATTGCAGCGTCGATCCGGGTAACACATTCTCATCAAGCTCGCCCATGACGATGAGCAGCTTGCCCTGCAAATTTCCCGCCTGTGCGTTGCTGTCCGCGCTGCTCCAATTCTCGGGCTTGTCCATGGCACCCGGCCGCCACTGCGAACCATTGGCGTAACGGGGCTGTCCTTCAAAGGTACTCCAGTGATAATCCGCATACATGGTGTACATGGTCCCGGGCGGCACGCCGGCGACCGCGACCTTGTAAAAATCCGGATATTCGAGCATCGCACGCAAGCTCGTCCAGCCGCCGAACGAGCCGCCGGAAATGCCCACGTGCTGCGCATCAGCCCACGCGTGCGCCGCTGCGAGCTGCTTGATCGCCGCCACGTGATCCTCGAGCCCCATGTTGTCCAGGCGCCCGGTATTGGCTTGCGAGAACTCGCGCGACCGATAAGTCGTGCCGCGCGCATCGACCGTAATGACGATGAAGCCCAGACTCGCGGTCGAGATGGGATTGCCGTATCCCGGCACGCCGCCGAGCGCCGTGATGAAGTTGCGCGGCACAATCGCCGTCAGCGGACTGCCGTACTGCATGTCGATGACGGGATATTTCTTGTTGGGGTCGAAGTTCGCCGGCTTGTAGATCACCGACCACAGTTGGCTCTTGCCGTCGGCCGCGGTGAACACCATTTCTTCCGGCGGCTTGTAGCCGGCCGCGAACACGGCGGCGACATCCGCGGTTTCCAGCACCGACACCAGCTTTCCGGTGGCGGTATTGCGAATGTAAGTCTTCGGCGCCTGGTCGATCGGCGCATGCGTATACACCACGTAACGGCCGCTCGGCGACAGCACCTCGTAGCCCAGCGCCCCGTCGAAGGCCAGCACATCGTTCCACGGGCTCGTTATCAGATGATCGCCGGATTCCGGCGACAACAGCTTCAAGTCCGTGCCGTCGAAATTGACCCGATACAAATAGCGGTAATAGGGGTTACCCGGTTCGCGGCCGCCGCCGCTGAAATAGATGCGCCGCGCCTTTTCATCGACGTGCAATATGTCTCTGACCAGCCATGGGCCCTTGGTGATTAGATTCTTTAGCCTTCCCGTCTGCCCGTCATACAAGTACAAGTGGCCCCAGCCATCGCGCTGCGAGAACCAGATCACCTCCTTGCAGTCCCCGACGACGCGCACATTCGGCGGGTTGTAAGAGGTCGAGTTCAGATCCATGCGTGGCGATGCGTGCTCATCGATGACCGTCCGCACCCGTCCCGTGTTCAGATCCGCATCGAAAAAATACGCCGCGCCCATCTCATTGCCAAACGCCACGGCATACAGATGTTGGTTGTTTGCGCTGAACCAGGTCTTGCGTATCGCGAGCAGATCCTGCTGCAGGGCGAGCAGCTGCTCATACGGATATTCGATGCGGCGCTTCTCACCGGAGCGCGCATCGATGACGAACCATTCCAACGTTGCCGGCTTCTCGCCCACCAACGGCAAGTGCACCGAATGCAACTTCGGACGAAAACTCCCATCGCGCGGCGCCTGCTCGACGAAGGGGTAACGCGCCACGTGCCGCTGATCCACACGCGACACGATGAAGCGCGTCGATCCCGGCGACCAATAAGACTCCAGCGGCGGCAATGGCTCGCCTGCCCGCTCGCGCGGAACGTAGGCCGCCTTCCAGCCGTCGTAGTAGACACCGTAGCCGAAGTTGGGCTCGCCGTCGCTGGTGAGCGCGCGGTCCGTGCCTGCCGCCATGTCGCGCAGGTACAGATTCCCGTCACGCGTCAGCATGCCGAAGCGCCCATCGGGCGACACCACAACGCCGGCTTTGGCGGGTGAGCCGGCCGGCGCGCAATCGCCGGCGGGAATCGCGCAGCGATAGTCTCTGCCGTCCAAGGGCACTTTGATGTGCGAGCGATCCTTGTCGAACTCGATCTCATCGAAGGGCACTTTGGTGAAAGCCCTCGCATCGAAAGGCTTGCCGGCAACGTGAGCCAGCGCCGCCGCTACCGCCGCGTGATCGAAGGCTACGTGCTTGGCGCCGGTTCGGCATCGGCGATGACGAACTCCGTGCCGGACTGCGTGTCGCGCAGGTACCAGAACTCATCCGAGCTGCCGATCCAGTGCGGAACGATGCGAGCGTTCTTAAGCTTGGGCCCCATGCTCCAGGGACGGAGCAAGGCCGCCGCGGCCGTATAGTCCGCCGCGACCGCCTCGGCAGAGTCTTCCACCGCTGCGCGCGAAGACCTCGGCGCGCAGACGATGATTGCCGCCGCGGCTATCACTGCGGCCGGAGCCCGACGCCGGGTGCTGGTGAACATGCTTATCTGACGCAGCAGCAGGTCCTACCCCTCAGTTCCATTCGGCGCGGCAGCTTGCGGCGCGGCAGCTTCGGCGCGGCGCGCAGCTTCATCATCAGCTCCGCCGCCAGAAATACCGCGCCGGCAATGCCGAGCGCCAGCCCGACGCTGCCAAATGCAGCGGCAAGTCCGCCCGACTGCCCGAAGTCGAATAGCCCGCCCATCAACCCGCAAGCAGGCCGCCTAAAGACAGGGACAGGTACCACAGGCCCGTGGAAAACCCGACGTGACCGGTGGGCGCGAGCTGCGTGCCGGCGGCCAGGCCGACGGGGCTGATACAAAATCTCGCCTACGGCCAGCACTAGGTAAGTCACAGCCAGCCACGCAGGGCCTACCATTCCCGATCCTGCCTTGAACGCCGCAAGCGTAGCGATCAAAAGCGCAATACCCGCCCATCAAGAGACCCAACGCAAATTTCAGCACGTTGCTCGGCTCGCGCCGCTGTGCCGCGAGCCTCGCCCACAACCATACGAAGAACGGCGCACACAAGACCACGAAAAGGGGTACGCCGATTGAAACCAGGCCGTGGGAAATTGCCGGCCGAAAATGCTGCGATCGGTAAAGCGCTCGGCGAACAATGTGAAGGAAACGCCGGCCTGCTCCTCCGCCGCCCAAAATACGGTGGCTCCCAAAAACAAAACGATCATCAGCCACACGCGGCGACGTTCCTCCGGCGCTTTGGAGACGTTGATCAAACCGCAATCCCACCAGCGCCGTCAGCGCGACCAGCACGATGGCCGCGCGCAGCAACACCGTGACCGGAACCAGCCAACACACCAGCGCCAATAACGCCGCGACCGCGGCGATTCCCACCCACAACGCGAACTCCGGCCGCTTGCGCGCCGGCCTCCGGGCGCGCCGCTTTCCGGGAAACTATCTGCCACGCGCGAAAACGCGACTAATCCCAGCAGCATGCCGGCTCCCGCTGCCGCAAAACCTCCGCGCCAGCCGGTAGCGACCGCCAAGGCCGCCGATACCAGCGGCCCTCCCACCGCGCCGATGTTGATGCCTATATAGAACAGCGTGAAGGCCGCGTCCGGCGGCATGGATTCGCGCGCCGCCGCGCGTGCCGCCAACGCCGTCACGTTCGCCTTGAGCAATCCGACGCCCGTGGCGATCACCGCGAGGCCCGTCCCGAATGCGGCCAAGCTGTGGGCGAACACCAGGCTGAAGTTGCCGAAAGAGATCAACGCGCCGCCCCCAACCAAATGGCGCGCACCGGGCCTAAGTAGCGGTCGGCCAGCCAGCCGCCCGGCAGCGCGCACAAATAAACGCCCGCGACAAACAACCCATAGATGGAGGAGGCGCGCGCATCCTCGAGCCCCATGCCGCCAGCGCCCAAGGGCGCGATAAAAAACAGCACCAGCAGCGCCCGCAAGCCGTAGTGCGTGAACCGCTCCCACAGTTCGGTCGCCGCCACAGTACGACGGCGCGGGCTCGCAAGGATTAGCTCAAGAGCTCGCCGCGGCGGCGCGGCCAAGTATCGAGCGCGATGCGCCTGAAATTGCCGCCGATGATTTTGCGCACGTCGCTCAAGCTGTAGCCGCGCGCAAACAGACCGCTGACGATGTCGGGTAGCTGTTCCGGCTGAACCTGCCAAAAGAAGCATCGCCGTAGCCCTCCTCCGGCGGAAAGATGTGCGGATTCGCCTTCAAGTGCTCCTCGAGCTCCGCCGTATCGAACACGTAATCGAGGCCGAGACCGACATGATCCGGCCCCACCAGTTGCGCGACATAGTCGATGTGCGTGACCAGCGTCTCCGAGCGCGTATCG
>CAWEKK010000017.1:0-82934 GCA_963809645.1 uncultured Gammaproteobacteria bacterium | reverse complement strand
TGTTGTGCGTACGCCTTCGACGATTACGTATTGCTGGTTACACTGCGTAGCTGCGCCAAGACAGGGCATGTAGATGGCGTTTCGCGCACCCAGCGGCGCCCGCCCTTGATGTAGTGCTCGCCGCGCCGCTTGCCGCTATCATCGTCGTAAGGGGCAACGCCGATCAGGGCGGCGGCGACCTCGTCGCTGACCTGTCCGAGCTCGGGCATTCCTGCAATGAGGATCGCGGACGTCGCTTGCGCGAGGCCCGGAACACTCTCGATGATCTCGGCACGCTCGGCAAACTCCGGTGTGGCCTTGAGCTTGGCAGAGATTGCGGCCTCGAGCTTGCTGGAATTTCGGCGGCGAGGTTCTTCAAGACACGCATAAGCTCCGGGCCGGTTCTGGTGCCGCATGCTCGTGCTGAGCCAGCAGGCGGATCTTGACGTCGACCAGGGCCGTGCGCGCTTTCGCCAGCGCCGCGAGTTCCTCACGCGCGGCATCAGGGATCTGGCCCGGCGTCTGGCTGAACGTCTCGGCGAACCAGGCGATCATCTCCGCGTCGATCGGATCGTTCTTCGCCAGCGTCCGGCCGACTGCGCAAAGCCGCGGACCCGCCTGGGATCGACAATCCGCACCTCGATGCCGGCGTTGTGCAGCACGTTGCGCCATTCACGCTCGTAGCCGCCACTTGCCTCCATCACCGCCTTGCCCACTTGGTATTTCCTCAGCCAGGCAACCAGCTTGCGATGACCTTGTGCGGTGTTCGGGAACGTCTGCCGCAATGTGAATTTGCGAATGCAGGCGTCCACCTTGTCTTTGGCCACGTCAATACCGACGACAACGAGATCGTTTTGTGCCATCTTCCACTCCCTTCCTTGCTCGGTTCGGGCTCGAAGCCCTTGCAACTATTCGGGTTGAGGAAGACCACCGGAGCTGTCCCTTGCTCTGATCTCAGGCTCTGCCGCCTTTGGGGCGTCACGGGCTCAGTTCCAGCGACGGGCGGTTTTGCGAGAACCGCCCGTTCGCACATTCTCGCAGATTTCACGGACACAAGGGGCGTGACGCTCATATGCGGAGCAGCGTACGAGAACTCCGGCGATGTCCGTTGTTAGGGGCAAACCGGAGTGCGCCGGGAGACCGGCAAGGAGTAGATGGTGCAAGTCCATCACGATGAAGGAGTAGGTGCAGCGAGGCTAGCTGCCATTCTAGCGGGTGAGATCCCGCCAACGAGGAGTCCAGTCGCTGTTGTAGTTATATCCTGCAGCGGGAAGGGCGACCAACCCGCTGGAAGCCCGGATGTAAAAGCCCCGCTGGCTGGGCAACCGGTCAGATCCGTGCAGGGGGCGAGCAAACTGGCAGACCGTAGCAGATGTGTGAACCAGGAAGCCACGAAAGTCATCGCCCGCGTGAAACGGATTGCGGGAGTTTTGGGAGTGCCGAGCCGGTCTACTCTCGGCAAAGGCCGCGTCGACATCGCTGCGCTGGAACTGACGATGATCGAACTCCCCGGGGTCGGAGAGGACGGTATGCCAGGACAGAATGGATAGCGAAAGCCCGGAACCACTCGTCGGTCGCCTCGGCGCTCCCGCACAGCGAAGGCATCGCGTATAAGCCGCCCTGCGGTGAAAATGCGATGTGCCCACGAGTGGGACGGATAGGGGTCGATTAAGTGATGACGGCTCGAGACAACATAACTCGGGCAAGAGCGAGGACCCCTGGGGTTGTGGTGATCCCACTTCATGGCGGTGCACGATAAATCCGCGTCCAGGCTCATACGGGATAACCGTTGGATCACGAAGAAAGATGGATGCAAACTGGCTAACACGCTGTGGATGTCGGGAGCAGACTTAAGCACGTGTGGAAGTCGGAAAGCCGCCATCTGAACAGCCAGCCTTCCAGCCGTATCGGGGAAAACCCGCCGTACGGAAGTGCGTCCAGTTAAGACTGGTGTGTTCAGCAGGAGGTAGACCTGCCGGGGAAAAAGTCAGGCGCCCCGTAGTTTGGATAGCAGGGTAGCGAGAGATCAAAATCCTGAAGCCTATCGACAAGGTCTCCCTTGGGGAGACTAGAGTTGCCGGGCCGTAACGACAGTGCGCCGGGAGACCGGCAAGGAGTAGGTGGTGCAAGTCCACTACGATGAAGGAGTAGGTGCAGCGAGGCTAGCTGCCATTCTTGCGGGTGAAAGTCCCGCCAACAGAGGAGTCCAGTCGCTGCTGTAGTCATATCCAGCAACGGGAAGGGCGACCGACCCGTTGAAAGCCTGGAAGTAAAAGCCCCCGTTGGCCGCGAAGGTGGTCAGATCCGTACTGGGGGGCGAGCAATCTGGCAGGCCGTAGCAAATGTGTGAACCAGGAAGCCCCGAAAGTCATCGCCCGCGTGAAACGGATTGCGGGAGTTTTGGGAGTGCCGAGCCGGTCTACTCTCGGCGAAGGCCATGCCGACATCGTTGCTCTGGAACTGTCGATGATCGGACTCCCCGGGGTCGTAGAGGACGGCATGCCAGGAAGGAATGCGCAGCGAAAGCCCGGAACCGCTCGCGGGTCGCCTCGGCGCTCCCGCACAGCGAAGGCATCGCGTATAAGCCGCTATGCGGTGAAATCGCGATGTGCCTGCGAGTGGGGCGGATGGGGCCGATTAAGTGATGACGGACCGGGACACTACAACCCGGACCCGAGCGAGGGCCCCTGGGGTGGTGGAGATTCCACCTAATGGCGGTGCGCAATCGAGCCCACAGGCCCGACTCAGAGCGGTGCCATTGATGAGGTCACGAGGTGCACGAAGGACGGACGCAAACCGGAAGCGACCAGCGCATGCCGGGAGCAGGCTTAAGCTGGGCGACGTATCGGGAAGGCCCCGTCTGAAAGGCCAGCCTTCCAGCCGTACTGGGGAAAACCCGCCGTACGGAATGATAGGGGGGATCGAGGAAACGTCGGCATCATTCGAAGCCCGGTCCGCGCCTCGATCCTACCCGACCGATCCACATCGGCCCCGAGCCGTGCGCAGGCGTCCGCGAGGACGGCGGCGAAGCGTCGGTAGGGGAGGGCATAGGCCAGCCATTGAGCCGCGAAAGCCGTCTTAATTCCGGGTGCCGACGCTGTTCTCTTGGCGGAAGGCAACACGAACAGGCGCGATCATCGCGAGTGCCCGCTCGACCCGGCGTGGTCGGAGAACCTGGCATGTGCAGACGCTCCTTGTTCGGGAACCGGGAGATCTCTCGATCGGCCATAAGCCTTCCGCCCGGTCCGCATCGGGAAGGCGAGGAGCCGTAGCCGATGATGCACGAGCGAGAGAAGTCGGACTCCGGCATAGTAGCGACGAAGCCGACGAACAAGGCCGGGCAACCGGCTGTCGGCCAGGGGGGCCAGGCCGGCCTTGGCTCCACCGGCTCCGCAGCCGGTTGCCCGGCCTTGTTCGTCGGCTTCGTCGCTACTATGCCGGAGCTCAGACTTCTCTGGATCGTGCATCAGCGGCTACGGCTCCTCGCCTTCCCGCCACGGACCATCGGCCCGGAAGGCTTATGGCCGATCCAGAGATCTCCCGGTTCCCGCACAAGGAGCGTCCGTACATGCCAGGGTCTCAGACCACGCCGAGCTCGGTGGGCACTCGCAATATCGCGCCTGCCGATTTTGCCTTCCGTCAAGTGAACAACGTCGGCACTCGGATTTATAACGGTTTCGCGGCTCAATGGCTGGCCTATACGCTCCCCCACCGACGCTTCGCCGACGTCCTCACGGACGCCTGCGCACGGATCAGGGGCGACGTGGATTGGTCGGGTAGGATCGAGGCGCGGACCGGGCTTCGAATGATGCCGACGTTTCCTCGATCCCCCCTATCATTCCGTACGGCGGGTTTTCCCCGATACGGCTGGAAGGCTGGCTTTTCAGATGGCGCCTTTCTGACTTCCACGCGTGCTTAAGTCTGCTCCCGACATTCGCAGCGTGTTGGCCAGTTTGCATCCACCCTTCGTACACTTCGTGATCCAACGGTTATCCCGTACTGAGCCGGGACGCGGATTCGATCGTGCACCGCCATGAAGTGGGATCACCACAACCCCAGGGGTCCTCGCTCTTGCCCGAGTTATGCTGTCTCGAGCCGTCATTACTTAGTCGACCCCATCCGTCCCACTCGTGGGCACATCGCATTTTCACCGCATGGCGGCTTATACGCGATGCCTTCGCTGTGCGGGAGCGCCGAGGCGACCCACGAGTGGTTCCGGGCTTTCGCTATCCATTCTGTCCTGGCATACCGTCCTCTCCGACCCCGGGGAGTTCGATCATCGTCAGTTCCAGCGCAGCGATGTCGACGCGGCCTTCGCCGAGAGTAGACCGGCTCGGCACTCCCAAAACTCCCGCAATCCGTTTCACGCGGGCGATGACTTTCGTGGCTTCCTGGTTCACACATCTGCTACGGTCTGCCAGTTTGCTCGCCCCCTGCACGGATCTGACCGGTTGCCCAGCCAGCGGGGCTTTTACATCCGGGCTTCCAGCGGGTTGGTCGCCCTTCCCGCTGCCGGATATAACTACAACAGCGACTGGACTCCTCTGTTGGCGGGACTCTCACCCGCTAGAATGGCAGCTAGCCTCGCTGCACCTACTCCTTCATCGCAGTGGACTTTCACCACATACTCCTTGCCGGTTTCTCCCGGCGCACTCACTGTCGTTACGGCCCGGCAACTCGCAGTCTCCCGAAGGGAGACCTTGTCGATAGGCTTCAGGATTTTGATCTCTCGCTACCCTGCTATCCAAACTACGGGGCGCCTGACTTTTTCCCCGGCAGGTCTACCTCCTGCTGAAACACACCAGTCTTAACTGGACGCACTTCCGTACGGCGGGTTTTCCCCGATACGGCTGGAAGGCTGGCTGTTCAGATGGCGGCTTTCCGACTTCCACACGTGCTTAGTCTGCTCCCGACATCCGCAGCGTGTTAGCCAGTTTGCATCCATCCTTCGTACACTTCGTGATCCAACGGTTATCCCGTACTGAGCCGGGACGCGGATTCGATCGTGCACCGCCATGAAGTGGGATCACCACAACCCCAGGGGTCCTCGCTCTTGCCCGAGTTATGTTGTCTCGAGCCGTCATCACTTAATCGACCCCATCCGTCCCACTCGTGGGCACATCGCATTTTCACCGCATGGCGGCTTATACGCGATGCCTTCGCTGTGCGGGAGCGCCGAGGCGACCCACGAGTGGTTCCGGGCTTTCGCTATCCATTCTGTCCTGGCATACCGTCCTCTCCGACCCCGGGGAGTTCGATCATCGTCAGTTCCAGCGCAGCGATGTCGACGCGGCCTTCGCCGAGAGTAGACCGGCTCGGCACTCCCAAAACTCCCGCAATCCGTTTCACGCGGGCGATGACTTTCGTGGCTTCCTGGTTCACACATCTGCTACGGTCTGCCAGTTTGCTCGCCCCCTGCACGGATCTGACCGGTTGCCCAGCCAGCGGGGCTTTTACATCCGGGCTTCCAGCGGGTTGGTCGCCCTTCCCGCTGCAGGATATAACTACAACAGCGACTGGACTCCTCTGTTGGCGGGACTCTCACCCGCTAGAATGGCAGCTAGCCTCGCTGCACCTACTCCTTCATCGTGATGGACTTGCACCATCTACTCCTTGCCGGTCTCCCGGCGCACTCCGGTCTACCCCGATCAACGGACATCATCAGACCGGCCCGGCATGTCCGGGCGGTGCCAGGCGTAGACAGTGGAGGGGTGGCTAGACCGCTTTATGCCAGGGGCAGGTGTCCGAGCAGCGTGAGCATCAAAGAGAATAAATTCGTCGATGGAACCACTATCGTCATCCAGCATTAACCGGGATGCCATCAGGGGAGACAATGTCATGCACCTGTCCAATCAAAGTCTTCTTGTTATAATTGTTGTCGGAATTGTTGCCGGATGGCTGGCAGGCAGGGTGATGGAGGGTGGCGGTTTTGGATTGGTCGGTGATTTGATAGTCGGTTTGATCGGCGCCTTTATTGGCGATTGGCTCTTGCCGCGGCTGGTATTCACCTCGGAGTTGGGATTGTTGCTCTGATCATAAACGCCTTCATCGGGGCCGTTGTCCTTCTGCTGTTGCTCCGGCTGGTTGGCGGCGGTTACGGAGGCCGCTGGGGCAGACGGAGAATATGAAGAATATAATGGGCAGGATCAGCGGCTATCGTCACTGCTCATCGGCTTCAGGGAAACTGCACGATTGAATTGTTCCGGCACGGCCGGATGATCATGGCACTTACTTGCCAAAGCGACTGATCCCAATGTTATTGAACAATACCCCTACTCGACTTGCGTACTCATCACGTGGAGTAGTCAGCGCTCGCAGTCAGGCGGCGAGGCTTGTACCCCCCGAACTCTCGCAGGCGATAGCGGCACAGCAGCAGGCCGCCTCCAGCGAGCATCTCGCCAAGAGCACCTCGGAACGTTGGAAGAGTCTGCGCGAAAAAGACGCCGTTACCCAACAGGACCTTGACGAGCGCCAAAGCACCTACATGCAGGCGCAAGCCAACCTCGCCTCTGCTGAGGCCAACACGTCGCGGCTGCGAAATTTACAGAATTTCAACCGGGTGGTCGCGCCGTTCGACGGCGTGTTGACGAGCCGCAATATCGATGTGGGCGACCTGGTTGACGCAGGCAACGGCGGCGTGGGGAAGGCACTATTTACTATTGCGCAGATTGATGCTTTGCGCCTGTACGTATTTGTCCCGCAGGTTTACGCACGGCAGGTCAAAGTGGGCGATGAAGTCAGCGTGAGCATGGCCGAGTATCAGGACGGAGAATACAAGGGGACGATCGCGCGCACGGCGCGCGCCATCGACACCGTTACTCGCACAATGCAGGTGGAAATACGCGTACCCAATCCTGAGGACGCCTTGATCGCGGGCGCCTACGTACAAGCCACTCTGCCGATCAAACAGGACGGCGCGGCGTTGCTGGTTCCCACCAATGTGCTGTTGTTCCGGCCGGATGGGCCGCGCGTCGCAACGGTAGACAGCGGCGGACACGTGCGCCTGAGCGCGGTGAAGCTGGGCACGGATTTCGGCAGCAGCGTCGCAGTGTTAAGCGGCCTGAAGGCCGATGACCGCATTGTGTTAAACCCCGCCGATTCGCTCGCGGACGGCGACGTCGTGACGCTTCGCTAGTCATGGTGCCCATGCTGCGCACATCCCTGTCGGCGCTGCTTGCGGCGCTCTTGGCTGCCTGCGCCGTCGGGCCGGACTATCACAGACCTTCCGCCGACGTCCCTCCTGCCTGGCAGCCCGATGCGCCGTGGCATGAGGCGGCCCCCGAGGATACGGCGCTCAAAGGCAACTGGTGGGAGTTGTTTCAAGATCCGAAGCTGAATCCATTGGTGGAGCAAGCCTTGGCCGGGAATCAAAACCTGCGCGTCGCGGCTGCGCGCCTCGAACAGGCCCAGGATGAACTCACCATCGCGCGCTCGGCGCTGTTCCCGGCGATCCAACTGTCCTCGTCGGCAACACGCGGCAAGGATTCGGCTAATCGCCCCCTTTCCGCATATTCGGCGCCGAATCAAGCGACGGTGCAAAACGACTTTCGTATCGGGCCCTCGGTAAATTATGAGATCGACCTGTTCGGAAGGGTGCGGCGAGAAGTGGAGGGCGCACGCGCGAGCGCCCAGCAGGCCGAAGCGGATTTCGAAAACACTCGCCTGATGCTGATGGCGACGCTGGCGACCGATTATTTCACCCTGAGGGAACTCGATGCCGAGATCGAAGTGGTACGGCGCAGCTTGGATTTGCAAAACGACGCCTTGACCTTCGTTACCTCGAGGCATGATCTGGGTTTCGCCACCGGATTGGATCTGGCGCAACAACAGGCGCTTTTCGATGCCAGCTCGACGCAACTTGAACTTCTGCAGAATCAGCGGGCGCAATTCGAACATGCCATTGCGACGCTGATCGGCACGCCGGCACCGGGTTTCACGCTGCCGCCATCGAACTCGCCGCCGCCCCTGCCCATGCTGCCGGTCGGATTGCCTTCAGATTTGCTGCAGCGTCGGCCCGATGTTGCCTCTGCCGAGCGCGCCATGGCCGCGGCGAACGCGCGCATTGGTGTGGCGCGCGCAGCGTACTTTCCCTCCATCGAGCTTCTGCCGGGATTCGGCACGCCGACCGCCGGCTGGGAGAGCAACGCGCTCTCGACGCTGTTCTCGGCGTCAAGCCGGCTTTGGTCTATCGGGATCTCCGCCTCGCAAACCCTGTTCGACGCGGGGAAAACCCGTGCCAACGTGCGCTTTGCGGATGCTGACTACACGGCCGCCGTGGCAAGCTACCGGCAAACCGTGCTGACAGCGATGGAGGAAGTGGAGAACGGTATTACCGGCCTTGCGACGTTGCAGCGGGCGGAACGTCAGGCCGGCGCCAGCGTGCGCAGCGCCCAACGTGCCTTTGACATCGCCACGGATCGCTACAAGGGCGGCGTGGATACCTATTTGGACGTGATCACCGCGCAGGAAGCACTGCTGACGAATCAGCGCCAGGAAGTGCAAATTCAGGGACAGCAATTCACCACGGCGGTGTTTTTGGTGAAGGCGCTCGGCGGCGGCTGGAGCCAGGCAGCTGCGCAGGTCTCGCGCGGAAACTAGTGTTTCGCGGCGGCGCCCCGGTGCAGGCTGTCGATGGCGACAGCCGGCGAAACGGCGTTCGATTGCACGAAATCCACGCCGAGCGCGGTCAGCCATTCCTGCTCAGCCGCCGAATCGACGCGCTTGGCGACCGAGTGCATGCCGAGAACGCGGGCCATCTGCACCACGGCGGTGATGGCGGCCTGCGATACCTTGTCGGTGCGCATTTTTGCGGTCAGATCGGACGCCAGTTTCACGTAACGGACGCCCGGCAGGCGCAGCAGTTCGAAGCACTCGGTTCGCATTGCAAAATCGTCGAGCACCAGCGGGCAGCCGAGCCGATGCAGCGCGACGGCCACTTCGCCGATCTTGTCCGCCAGGGTGAGGGCGGTCGGCGCGTCGACTTCAAATGCAATCGTACCCTGGGGCAGGGAAGACTTGACCAGGCACAGTTCGACAAACTTGATGAAGTGCTCATCGTGCAGCGCCGTGGTGGTGAGATTCACGGAGAACATGACTTCGTTGGCCTGCCAAACGTCCGGATGGCGGACCAGCCAGCTGATGAGCTCCGTGAGGACGCGGCGGTCGATCATGGAACCCAAACCGTTTTCGACGGCGGCCTTGAGCATGGCGTGCGGTGCGGAATTGGGCGCCTCTTCGGATCCTGAGCGCAATAACACCTCATAGCGCTTCATCTGACCGCCCTTGCTCAAGGGCACCAGCCTTTGCACGTGCAATACGATGGGACTCTTGCGCATCGCCGCGTTGAGGCGATCTATCTCCGGCGGCACTCCCTTCGGAGTCTGCGATTTGTCGGCTGACTCCGGTGCCGCTGCAGGGGCGGCGGCGGGACGGGCAGGCCGCGGGCTCGGCGCCGCGGCCGGCGCGGGACTTGCGGCCGCCTGGCTCGAATGAGAGGGCCGGGCGGCGCCCACGTGACTGACATAGCTCGCGGGGCGCGAGATGGTCGCCGCATCGGGTGTCGGCGTTCGCACGGTGCCGCGCGAGACAATCTGTTCGAGCTGCGCGGCGATGGTTCTTGGACCGACTGACAGCGGGGCGGACGCGGCTGCGGGTGCCGGGCGCGCAGGCGGCGGCGCGCTGCGTGCAGCGGGTGTCGGCGCAGCAGGTCGCGCAACCGGTGCGGGCGGGGGCACGCGTTCGGGAGCTGGCGCAGCGCCGCGCTCCGGGCGCATCGCGGCGAATTGCACCAATGCCCGCTGCATTTTGGGCGTCATCAACTTGGGCGCACCCTGCGCCACGATGCGCGAATCCATCACGATCATGATCAATCCGACCACCGTGCGCCGGGTGTTGACGGCTCGAACCATGACGGCGGAGCGCGAGTCGCCGAGATCGAATGACAGAATCGGGGCGGCGGTGGGATTGGTAAACGCCTCGGCGGCCTCATGCACGGCATTGTGCTCGTCCGGCCCCATCGAGCTTTCGCTCATCCACAGCACATCGCCGGCCTCGTCATGCAGGGAAACAGCGTGTGTCCGATTGGGTTCGATCGCCGCGCGCACTTTTTGACAGACAGCATCAAAATCGACAAGCGGACTATCCGATTGCATCAAGGGTTTGCCCTGCTCCATAGATCCGCTACTTGAGGTGAATACCCTATATCTACCGTACCGGCACTGCCGCTGATGTGATGTCTTCGCCAAATCACGACAGTAAGCCCCCGCACCGCAACCGGCTTTACATATCGTCGGCAAATTGAGGCAATGCCGGGCTACACTGGCAGGCTATGACCGCGCATCCGCATAACCGGCAATTCAAATACTACGATTTCGTGATGGCCGCCTTTGTGTGCGTATTGCTGTGTTCCAATTTGATTGGACCCGCAAAAGAAACCACCATCCCCCTGCCGTTCGGCGGCAGCCTGACCTTTTTGGCCGGCGTTTTGTTCTTTCCGATCTCGTACATTTTCGGCGATATCTTGACCGAGGTTTACGGTTACGGACGCGACCGGCGCGTGGTCTGGGCAGGCTTTGCAGCACTGATCTTTGCCTCCTTGATGGCCGCAATGGTCGTGCATTTGCCGCCGTCGGCACGATCGCTCGCCGATCAGCCGGCGGTCGAGGCAATTTTTGGCAATACGCCGCGCATCGTGGTGGCTTCGATCCTGGCATTTCTATGCGGCACTTTCGTCAATAGTTACGTGCTCGCCAAGATGAAAATCTGGACCAAGGGCCGCTGGCTATGGACACGCCTCGTCGGTTCTACCTTGTGCGGCGAGCTGGTCGATTCAGTGCTGTTCACTTCGCTGGCGTTCTACGCGCGCATGCCGGTTGCGCATTTGCTTCTGATCATGTTCACCCAATATGCCCTGAAAAGCGGCTGGGAACTCATCGCAACGCCTCTCACTTATCGCGTGGTCGCATTCCTCAAGAAGGCCGAACAAGAGGATTACTACGACATCAACACCAACTTCACGCCGTTCTCGCTGAAGGCTTGAATCGTTGCGGCGCGCCGTAATTGGCCGCAGTGTTGCCATGATTTGCCACTACTCCACCGGCTGAGCGCCCGATTGCGGGTCCGTAATGGCTCCCATGGGGCGGCGGTCGCCGCCCTTAAATGGCGAGCAGCGAGGAGTTTGTCATGGGCACTTTATATTCCAGGTATTCCAGGTGGGTGTGGACCGTCGGATTGATGGGCGTCAGCGCAGCGGCCTTCGCCGATGAGCCAAAACCCCGGCCTCCGCAGGAACCGGTCGGATTCGTGACGGGCGGCGTGATCGGCGCATTTGCCGCAGGACCCATCGGCGCGGTGGTGGGTGCCGGCCTCGGCACATGGCTGGGCAATCGGGTCCATCGGGCAAGCGAGGCGAAGAAGGCTGAGGCGCAAGTGGCTCTGCTGGAGAGCGACAAGTCGCAATTGCAGACCGAGAAGTCCACGCTCCTGACTGAAAAAACCCGGCTGACGGAAAGCAACCAAGCCTTGAGCGCAAAGCTTGAAGATGTCTCGCAGAAGGTCCAGATGGTTCAGAGCGCCAAGGAAGACGCTTCGGCGGTGCTCGACGGACTGCAGGGCGATGTGTTGTTCCGCACCGGCAGCGCGGAGATCACCGCGGACATCGCGCATCAGATCCAAGTATTGGCGCAGGCCGTGTCGAAGTCCCCGGAGCTGAAAATTCGGGTCGACGGCTATGCCGATCCGCGCGGCACGATCGACACCAACCTGAAGCTGTCCCAGGACCGCGCCAACGCGGTGCGCGACTTGCTGCGCGCCTCCGGCGTCAGCGATGAAGCGCTCGAAGTCAATGCCTACGGCAAGAGCCAGAGCACGGCGGAGGACAGCGACGGCTACGCGCTGGAGCGTCGGGTGCGGTTGACGCTGCAGATGGATTCCGGAGCAGCCGTGGCCCAGGTGGGCAAGAACGACTGACGGGGCGAGAAATAACAGGAGCTTGCGGCGGCCCGGAGTTGCTTAGCTCCGGGCCGCACTTGTTTCGGCGCGCACGCTCGGCCTACGATAGCGCATGAACGCGCCGCCCAGGATTGTGGTCCTTGATCGATTTCAGACCGGAGAGTCGGCGAATCCCTCGCACGAAAACATCCTCGCCGGCATCCCGCGCACCCGCGTATCGAATCAATACGCCGATGCGAGCGGGGAATTCTGCTGCGGAATCTGGACCAGTACGGCCGGCAAATGGCGCGTGCGCTACACCGAACACGAATTTTGCGTGATCATCGAAGGCCGTATCCGCATCGAGTCGGTGAGCGGGGAAAAGCACGACCTGAAGGCGGGCGACGCCTTCGTGGTGCCGGCAGGGTTCGAGGGCGTTTGGGAGGTCAGCGAGCCCTGCAAAAAGTGGTACGCGATCTTCGAGCCCAGGGGCTAGCGAATCACCCGGTCTCGCGGATCACAGCACCCAAGGTTTCGACGATGCGATCGATCTGTTTCGGTTCGATCACCAGCGGCGGCGCCATCGCGAGGGTATCGCCGGTCTGACGTACCATGACACCGCGCTCGAAGCACTTGAGGAAAACATCGAAACCGCGGCTGCCGGGCTTGCCCTGCCGGGGCTCCAATTCCACGGCACCGATCAGGCCGAAGTTGCGGATATCGATCACATGCGGCAAGCCGCGCAGCGAATGCACGGCATTTTCCCACTGCGGGCTTAAGGCCGGCGGCACGCGTCAGCAGGCCCTCTTTCGCGTAAATGTCCTGGGTCGCCAGAGCCGCGGCGCAGGCGACCGGATGCGCGGAGTAAGTGTAGCCGTGAAACAGTTCAATCGAGTTCTCAGGACCCTGCATGAACGCATCGTAAATTTTGCGCTGCGCGATGACCGCGCCCATGGGGATGGCGCCGTTGGTCAGCCCCTTCGCCGTGGTCATCAGATCGGGCGTGACATCGAATGTCTGCGCCGCAAAGGCTTTGCCGACGCGGCCGAAACCGGTGATCACCTCGTCGAATATCAGCAATATCTCGTGCTTGTCGCAAATCTCCCGCAGGCGTTTCAAATAGCCTGCCGGGGGCAGAACCACGCCTGCTGAGCCTGCGATCGGTTCAACAATGACCGCAGCGATGGTCGAGGCATCATGCAGCGCAATGAGGCGCTCCAACTCGTTTGCCAGATGCATGCCCCATTGCGGCAGACCGCGCGAGAACGCGTTGTGTTCCACATCCAAGGTGTGGGGCAGATGATCCACTCCGGGCAGCATGGACGAGCCGAAAGTCTTGCGATTGTTGACCATGCCGCCCACCGACATGCCGCCGAAACCCACGCCGTGATAACCCTTCTCGCGGCCAATGAGGCGCGTGCGTTGGCCGGCGCCGCGGGCGCGGTGGTAGGCGATGGCGATCTTCAGTGCGGTATCGACGGACTCAGAACCCGAATTGGTGAAGAAGACCCGATCCATCCCCGGTGGCGCGATTTCGGCCAGTCGATTCGCAAGTTCGAATGCGATCGGATGGCCCATCTGAAAAGTCGGCGCAAACTCCATGGTCTGGAGCTGGCGGGTGACGGCCTCGGTGATTTCAGCGCGCCCGTGACCGGCATTCACGCACCACAATCCGGCGACGCCGTCGAGCACTTCGCGGCCGTCGGAGGTCGTGTAATACATTCCCTTCGCACGTGCCAACAGCCGCGGACTGGCCTTGAACTGGCGGTTGGCGGTGAACGGCATCCAAAATGCGTCGAGCTCGGGGTTGGTCACGGCAGGGGTGAGGCGGGCATTCATGATTTATGTCCTGTGGCGAGGCTGACAAGCGCTCCGATGATAAAGAAAATCAACACTAACCTCAATTTTGGGGGTGCTTGCGCGAGATATGTCTATTATAATAGACAGCATGAGCTTAGACGTCGGGACGCATTTGAAGGCCGTACGGCAAATGTACGGGCTGTCGCAGCGCGAACTGGCCAAGCGCGCCGGCGTGACCAACGGCTTGATTTCCCTGATTGAGCAAAATCGAGTGAGTCCTTCCGTCAGCTCGCTCAAGAAAGTGCTGGACGGAATTCCCATGGCGCTGGCGGACTTCTTCACCTTGGACTTGGGCGGCAAGCCTCAGGTGTTTTTCCCGCGCGAGGAACTCGCGAACATCGGTACGGCGAGTGTCGAGCTGCGCCTGGTCGGCGGCCGTTTGGCCCAGCGCAGTATGTCGATCCTGCATGAGCGCTATGCGCCCGGTGCCGATACCGGCGAGGAAATGCTGACGCATGCCGGCGAAGAGGGCGGAGTCGTCGTGCGCGGCAAGATTGAAGTGACGGTCGGCGGCGAAGCGCGCGTCCTGGGCGCGGGAGATGCCTACTATTTCAAGAGTTCCGTGCCGCACCGCTTCCGCAATGTCGGCCGCGAGGAGTGCGAAATCGTCAGTGCGAGTTCGCCGCCCACCTTTTAATCCAGCCTGCGAGGCCCATATCGGGCTCTTCAGGTAGCATTGTCACCTTATGAGCACACTCACCGTAGCGGCCACGCAAATGGCCTGCACTTGGGATCGCGACGCCAACATTGCACGCGCTGAAAAACTCGTGCGCGCGGCTGCGGCCAAGGGCGCGCAAGTGATTCTGCTGCAGGAATTGTTCGAGACGCCGTACTTTTGCAAGGACCACATCGCCCGGCATTTAGAACTCGCGCTGCCGCTGCCGGGCCATCCGGCGGTGGAGCACTTTCGCAGCGTCGCGCGCGAACTCGGCGTGGTTCTGCCGATCAGCGTGTTTGAGCGCGCCAACAACGCATTTTACAATTCGCTGGCCATGGTCGATGCGGACGGGCAGGTTTTGGGCACTTATCGCAAGTCGCACATTCCGGAGGGTCCGGGCTATCACGAAAAGTTTTATTTCTCTCCGGGCGATACCGGCTTCAAAGTGTTCGATACGCGCTACGCCAAGGTGGGAGTCGCGATCTGCTGGGACCAGTGGTTTCCCGAGGCGGCGCGCTGCATGGCGCTGATGGGGGCTGAAGTTTTGCTTTACCCCACCGCCATCGGCTCTGAGCCTCAGGATGCCGGCATCGATTCCAGCGGCCACTGGCAGCGCACGATGCAGGGGCATGCCGCCGCCAATGTCATGCCGGTGGTGGCTTCGAATCGCATCGGCCTGGAAAAGGGCGAGAAATACACCATGACGTTTTACGGCTCTTCTTTCATCGCCTCGCCGACGGGCGAAAAAGTCGCCGAGGCCGATCGCGAGACCGAAGGAGTGCTCACCGCCTCGTTCGATCTGGATGAGGTGCGGCGCTATCGACAGGCGTGGGGCGTTTTCCGCGACCGGCGGCCCGATCTTTACCATCCGCTGCTTTCGCTAGATGGACGCGGCTGACACCCTCGCATTCGTCGATTTGGAAACGACAGGCGGCAATGCCGCCTATGATCGAATCACCGAAATCGGCATCGTCCGCGTGCAAAACGGCGAACTGATCGAAGAATGGAGTTCGCTGGTCAATCCTGAATGTCCGATATCGCCCTACATCGAGGCCTTCACGGGCATCAGCAGTGAAATGGTGGCCGACGCGCCGCGGTTCGCCGATCTGGCTGCGACCGTGTTCGACAAGCTGCAAGGGGCGGTATTCATTGCGCACAACGCCCGTTTCGACCATGCCTTTCTGCGCGGCGAATTTCGCAGGGCCGGCGTGGCCTATTCGCCCCAGGCGCTGTGCACGGTCAAGCTGTCGCGCCGCCTGTTTCCCGAACACGCGCGCCACAATCTGGATGCCGTGATCGAGCGTCACGGCCTGAGCTGCAGCGCCCGGCATCGCGCGCTCGGCGATGCCCGGGTTCTGTACGATTTGTGGCAGAAGTTGCGGAGCGAGATCCCGGACGCGGAATTCAGCGCGGCCGCAGCACTGTCCATGCTGACGGCGCCCAAGCTGCCCGCGCACCTGCCGCCGGAACTGGCCGATGAGCTGCCGGATACGCCGGGCGTGTACCGTTATTACGGCGAAGGCGATGCACTGCTGTATGTCGGCCGGGGCAATTCGCTGCGCAGCAAAATTTTGTCCGAACTCAGCGTCACGCGCGCGGGCGCGCGCGAACAGCTGGCCGCGCAGGTGAGGCGGGTGGACTGGGTGCAAACCGCCGGTGAACTCGGTGCGATGCTGCTCGAGGCGGACTGGATCAAGACGCTCAAGCCGCAGCACAACCGCCGGCTGAAAAACACTGCGCAGTCGGCGACGCTGAGGCTCGTCGACATGTCCGGCCGCGTGCGCGTGCAACGGATCGATGAGCTGGGGCCCGAGGATTTGGCGCAGAGCTTCGGTGTATTTCAATCGGAAAAGGATGCGCGCAAAGCACTCGCCGACATTGCCCGCGCGCGCCAGCTGTGCATGAAGGTGTTGGGACTGGAAGAGAGCGAGGGGTCTTGTTTCGCGCTGCAAGTGGGCAAGTGCAAGGGCGCTTGCGTGGGCAAAGAAGCGCCGATCCTGCATGCCATGCGCCTGCGCTTGGCCTTGTCGGCATTGAAAATCAAAAGCTGGCCCTTCCCGGGCCGCATAGCCCTGCGCGAGAGAGCCAGCGGAGCTTTCTTGCCGGACGGCACCCGCGGCGGCGAATTTCACGTGCTTGATCGCTGGATGTATCTGGGTTCGGCCAAATCCGCGGAGGATTTCGCGGCATTGAGCACGCGCGAAGCCACCGCCGGCTTCGACGTCGATGTGTATCGAATACTGCTGCGCTATTTTTCGCATCATCCCGATCTTGACTGGCATGATCTGCGCGCCGGCAAATCCGCTGTCGTGCATTAAGCGTGAACGACAATGTCCGCTATTGGATCGCGACCGCTCCGGTGGGTGCCGCCTCGGTGTTGGCCGGGGAACTCGCGCAGTTCGGCGCTGAAGACATTCGTGAGCGCAGCCACGATGTGAAATTCCAAGGGACCCTCGAGGTGGGGTATCGGGCCTGTCTCTGGTCGCGCACCGCCACCCGCGTGCTCTTGAGCCTGGGTTCCATTGACGCCACCAGCGCGAAGAACGTCTATGAGGCCGTGAAACGCATGGACTGGCGCGAGCATCTGGCTTCGGGCGCAACGCTGGCGTGCGATTGCAGCGGCGGCAATGAATCCATCCGGCATACGATCTATGGATCGCAGTTGCTCAAGGACGCGGTCTGCGACAGCCTGCGTGAGTCGACCGGAGAGCGGCCGAACATTCGGCCCGAGCGGCCCGATGTGTTGCTGCACATGCATGTGGAAGGCCCGACCGCGTTGCTGTCGCTGGATTTTTCCGGCGAAAGTCTGCACCGGCGCGGCTACCGCAGCGAAGGCGGCCGCGCGCCGCTCAAGGAGAACGTGGCGGCAGCGGTGCTGTTGCGTGCGGGCTGGCGGGAGATCGCGGAGCAGGGCGGAACGCTGCTTGATCCCATGTGCGGGTCGGGCACTTTTCTCACCGAAGGCGCGCTGATCGCCGGCGATATTGCTCCGGCGCTCGATCGCGCCTACTTCGGCTTTTTGCGGTGGCGCGGCCACGACCTTGAGCTGTGGGCGCGCCTGCGCGCCGAGGCGCTCGACCGGCGCGCGGCAAGACCGCCGCGGCGCTGCATTTTGGGGTCCGACAACGATTCGCAAGCCGTGCGTATGGCGATCGCGAACGGCGATCAAGCCGGCGTCGCGGATTGGATGCATGTGGAGAAGCGCTCCTTAAGCGACCTGCCCCGGCCCAAGGGCGAGGGTCTGGTGGTTGCGAATCCTCCCTACGGCGAACGGATCGGGGCCGAGTCGGGTTTGCCGGCGCTGTATTCCGAACTGGGCGGCGTTTTGCGCGAGCGTTTCCAGGGTTGGCAGGCCGCCATTCTTACCGGCAATCCGCCGCTCGCGCGCAATTTAGGCATCTACGCCAAGCGGACGCATCGCGTGTTCAACGGCACGATTGAATGCCGGCTGCTGCGTTTTGATCTTAACGAAGCGAGCGCGCAGCGCCCGGCCGCGGAGGTGCGCGCGGATTGGTCCAGCCGCCCCGGGGCGCAGATGTTCGCCAATCGGCTGCGCAAGAATCTGCAGCGCTTGGATCCTTGGGCGCAACGCGAGCACATCGATTGCTTTCGGGTGTACGACGCCGACATGCCGGAGTACGCGTTCGCCATCGATTTGTACGGCCGCGAGGGGCGGCATGTTTATGTGCAAGAGTACGCGCCGCCCAAATCCGTAAATCAGGAGAGCGCGCGCGAGCGCCGCCGCGAGGCGCTCGCGGTATTGCCGGAAGTGTTGCAGGTACCGCCGGCGCAGGTGCATTCGCGCGTGCGCAAGCCGCAGAAGGGCGCCGAACAGTATGAAAAACGCGACAGTGCCGCAGAGCGGCATGCGGTTCAGGAAGGCGGCCTGAAGTTCTGGGTCAATTTTCGCGACTACCTGGATACCGGACTATTTCTCGATCATCGCATCATGCGCTCGATGCTGCGCGGCTGGGCCAAGGATGCGGACTTCTTGAATTTGTTTTGCTACACCGGCAGCGCAACTGTGTATGCCGCCGCCGGCGGGGCGCGCAGCACGACCGGAGTCGATTTATCGAACACGTATCTGGATTGGGCGCACGAAAATCTGTTGCTCAATGGATTTCGCGGCGCCAACCATGAACTGTATCGTGACGATTGTCTGGCGTGGCTCGAGGAACAAGAAGCGCGGGGCCCGCGATTCGACTTGATCTTTCTCGACCCGCCGACCTTCTCGAATTCGAAGCGCATGGAAGGCGTGCTCGACGTGCAACGCGACCATGTGGGCATGATGCGCCGCTCCATGAAGCTGCTGCGCCCGGGAGGGCGCCTGGTGTTTTCCACCAACTACACGCGCTTCAAGCTGGATTCCCAAGTCCTTGCCGACCTTGCCGTCGAAGACATCAGCGCCGCGACCATTCCAAAGGATTTCGAACGGCACGCGCGCATTCATAAGTGTTTCGTTGTGCGATTCAAATAGGGTAATCTCTGCGCGCATGAAAAATCTGCTTCGCCGTGCACTGCCGGCCGTCATTTCCGCGCTTCTCGCAGCGTCTGCTTCGTTTGTGCAAGGCGCCGAGCCTGCGGCCAAGGATCCGACGCAATCCTGCGCCCACCTTGAGTGATTGGCAGGCGCTCGCCAGGCTGCCGGACTTCAGCGGCGTTTGGACTCCGATCGTCAGCGATCAAGTCGCGCAGGAGAAGACCAACCCTCCGCCGTGGACGCCGAAGGTTGCCAAACAGATCGAGCACATGTACGAAGAAGAGAAAGCCGGACGGCCATTTCCCGTCATCGATCATTGCTTTCCGACCGGCATGCCGAGCTACATGCTGATCACCCACAATGCCTTCGAGCTGTTGGTCACGCCGGGACGCGTGACGCTGCTCGGCGAGGGCGACGGCAACCGGCTGCGCCGCATCTACACCGACGGGCGGCCGCATCCGGCTGATCCGGACCCCAGTTTTCATGGCCACTCGATCGGGCGATGGGAAGGCCGGACGCTCGTCGTCGACACCGTTGCGCTGTTGCCGCAGGCATATCTCGCGGTCAACGAGGCGGTGGGCGTGCCGAACAACGGCGACATGCACATCGTCGAACGGATCCATCTGCTCGACCCCGTCACGCTGGCGGACGACCTGGAGATTACCGCCAATAAGCTGCTATCCAAGACCTGGAAGACGACGCGCAAGTATTACCGGCAACGATCGCAAAAGTACGACATCGTTGAAGGTGTCTGCGAGCAGGGAAGCTACACGCGAGGCCGTCGACAAGGACGGCAATTCCATTTTTGCGCCCATCAAGTTCCACAACGGCGTTCCCGTAGGCTCCGACTCGAAGTGACCACGATACTCATGAATTCATCACGACTGAAGCCGGCATTTGCCGCGATCCTCCTGGCCGGCACGGCGGTCTCCTGGCCTGCGCTTGCGCATCATTCTTTCGCCGTTTACGACCGCAGCCAAGGTGTTGACCTTGAAGGGCAGCGTCAAGACCTTCCAGTGGACCAATCCGCATTGCGTTGTCTGGGTGCTGGTGCAGCCGGATGGCGGCGGCGAACCGCAGGAGTGGAGTTTCGAAACCACCAGTCCCGGCGTGCTGACGCGCGGCGGCTGGACGCGAAATTCCGTCAAAGCCGGCGATCGGGTCAGCGTTGAATTCTATCCGCTGCGCGACGGCTCGCACGGCGGCGGACTGCGTTCCGTGACGCTGCTGGATACCGGTCAGAAATTGTCCGCAAGTTTTGGCGCTTCGGAAAAACCGGATCTCAAGTAACGTACCCTTCAGAGTAAATCGCGCAGCCGGTAGTAGAGCATCGCCAGCATCAGCGAGGGCCGCCGGAATAAGCGGCCGCCCGGGAAATCACGATGCGGAATGCGCGCAAAGACATCGAAGCGCTCCGCCGTGCCGGCGATCGCCTCTGCGCCCAGCTTGCCCGCCAAGCCCGCCAGCGCCACGCCATGGCCGGAGAATCCTTGCAGATAAAACACATTGGGCGCCAGCCGCCCGAAATTCGGCGCGCGGCTCATGGTGATGTCCAGGTAGCCGCCCCATGCGTAAGCGACCTTCGCATCGGCGAGACGTCGGGAACACCCGCACCATGCGCTTGCGCATCGATTCGGCCAGGCGCGGCGGCTGCATCGAACTGTAGCTGACGCGTCCGCCAAACAGCATTCGATGATCGTTCGACCGCCTGAAATAATCCAAGACCCAATTGATGTCGGCGACGGCTGCATTGCTGGGCAGCACGGCGCGGGCGCATTCCTCGCCCAAAGGTTCGGTCGCGATGATGTAGGTGCCGACGCCGAGAATGCGGCGCGCCAGCGACGGTGCGACGGCGCCGATATAGGCATTGCCGCAGAGCACGAGATGGGCGCAGCGCAGCGTGCCGTGGTCGGTGTGGACGCGAATCTCGGCGCCATCCTCATAGCGCAGAACCTCGGAGTTCTCATAAATGACGGCGCCGGCGGCCTCGGCGGCGCGCGCCAACCCTTGGGTGTACTTCAAGGGGTGCAGATGACCGCTGCGCGTGTCGATCATTCCCGCAAGATAGCGCTCGCTGCGCACATGGCCTTGAAGCTCATCGCGATCGAGCAGGCGCACCGATTCGTAGGCGTACTCCTCGTTGAGCTCGCGAGTCCATGATTCGAGCTCCTGCACGTGGCGCGGCTTCACGGCGACATGCACGTGATTGGGATGATAGTCGCATTCGATTCGCATGATCCCGGATCAGCGATTGCGTTAGATCCAACGCTTCGATCGGAAAGATCGAACAAACGCCGTGCATCCTCGCGTCCCACGTCGGCGATCAGTTTCTGCTGGCCGACAGCGAGACCGAAGATGGTTTGGCCGCCGCTGCGTCCCGAGGCGCCGTAACCGACGGCTGCGGGCTTCCAGCACCGCGACCCGGTAGCCGCGCTGAGGCCAGATGCAATGCCGCCGAGAGACCCGCGATGCCCGCCGCCGAGCACCACCACGTCGGCGCGTGATTTCGCCGCGCAGCGGCGCGCGCGGCGTCCAGAGCGTTGTCGGCGGCGTAGTAGGACGGGGCGGGCGGATAGGACAGGTGCATGGGATCTTAGGTCGAAAGTGTTTAAGATTTTATGGCTATTGACAGGAATTGAGGGCCTGTGAGCCTACCGAGGTTTTCTGTCAAATTGCAATATTGCTGCGACGCACAAAACACGCCTAAGTGTTGGAAATGCCTAAATCTTAGCCCTTTTTGTGCGCCGATGCTCAGCCCGCGGCATGAGGCCGGTGTGGTGTAATAGTGCGTTCTAGCACAAGCCTCGTCGTCCCTCCGGACGTTTAATATCTTAAACATGTCGCGCCTGCCGATCATTGCAATTCCGGCTGATCGTCGGCTGTATGGAAAGCACTACTTCCACATGGTCGGCGAGAAGTACATAGAAGCCGTCGCCCAAGGTGCGAATGCGGTGCCGGTGCTCGTGCCTGCGTTGGGGTCCGAGATCGATTTGGCGTCGCTTTTGGAGGCTTGCGACGGATTGCTGCTCACGGGCAGCGCGTCGAATGTTGAACCGCAACACTACGGAGGACCGGACAGCCTAAGCCGGGAACACTACATGACCCAAATCGGGATGCTACGACGCTTCCGCTGATTCCGCGTGCCGTCGCCGCCGGCTTGCCGGTGCTGGCGATCTGCCGCGGATTTCAAGAAATGAATGTCGCCTATGGCGGCACGTTGAACCCACGCTTGCACGAGGTGCCGGGCAACCTCGATCACCGCGACGATGAGTCCGCAGCCCTTGGACGTGCAATACGCTCCGGCCCACGAGGTACTGCTCGAGCCTGGAGGGCAACTGCAAAAAATCGCAGGCCGGGAACCGCCTGCAAGGTCAATTCCCTGCACTCGCAGGGGGTCGAGAAATTGGGGGCGGATCTGGCGGTCGAGGCGCGCGCGCCGGACGGCGTGATCGAGGCCTTTCGAGTCGCCGATTCACCCGGTTTCGCGCTGGCGCTGCAGTGGCATCCGGAGTGGCAATTTGCACAGGACTCATTTCTCGAGCGCTTTGTTCGCCGCATTCGGCGAGCGCCACCCGGCAACGCGCAACGCTTCAAGGTGAAGTATGGCGAGCACGATTCAACAATTTTTGAGAGAGCACGGCATTTCGGAAGTCGAGGCGATCATTCCGGACATGGCCGGCGTCGCGCGCGGCAAGCTCATGCCCGCCGAGAAATTTGCCGAAGAGGAGGGCATGCGCCTGCCCGAGGCGATTTTCCTGCAGACGGTCACCGGGGATTATCCGGACGATCAAAGCGCGATGAACCCCTCCGACATCGACATCGTCCTGAAGGCCGATCCGAAGACGGTGCGCGTGGTGCCCTGGGCGGCCGAGCCCACCGCGCAGGTGATTCACGACTGTTTCTACGGCGACGGCAGTCCCGGTCACCATGGCGCCGCGCTACGTGCTGCGGCGAATTCTCGCACCTGTACGAGGCGCAGGGCTGGGAGCCGGTGGTTGCCCCGGAACTGGAATTTTTCCTGGTGGAACCGAATATCGATTCCGACTATCCCTTGAAGCCGCCGGTGGGCCGCTCGGGACGTCCGGAGATCGGGCGGCAGGCCTACAGCATCGCGGCCGTCAACGAATTCGATCCCTTGTTCGACGACATGTATTCGTTCTGCGACGCGCAGGACATCGAAATCGACACGCTTGATCCATGAATCCGGCGCGGCGCAGATGGAAATCAATCTGCTGCACGGCTACCCGATGAGCCTCGCCGACCAGGCGTTCCTGTTCAAGCGCACGGCGCGCGAAGCGGCGCATGCGCCACAAGATGTATGCGACCTTCATGGCCAAGCCCATGGCCAAGGAGCCGGGCAGCGCCATGCACCTGCATCAAAGCATCATCGATTCGAAATCGCGCAAGAACATTTTCAGCAACGCCGATGGTACGCCGTCGGAGTTGTTCTTTGGACACATCGCCGGACTGCAAAAATACCTGCCCGGTGCGATGTCGCTGTTCTGTCCGAACGTCAACAGCTACCGGCGCATCAGCCGCTACTCCTCCGCGCCCATCAACGTGCATTGGGGCTATGACAATCGAACCGCGGGGCTGCGTGTGCCCATGTCCGGCGCCGACGCGCGGCGCGTGGAGAATCGCGTCGGCGGCGCCGATGCGAATCCCTACCTCGCCATCGCGGCATCCCTGGCCTGCGGCTATCTCGGCATGATCGAGGGCCTCAAGCCCTCGGAGCCGATCGGCGGCAGCGCCTACGATCTGGCCATTGCCTTGCCGCGCACTTTGGCCGAAGCCCTGCGCCTGCTGCGCGAATCCAAGCCATTGGTGGACCTGTTCGGCGACCGCTTCGTACTGGCCTTCACCGCGGTCAAGGAAGCCGAGTACGAAACCTTTGCGCAGGTGATCAGTTCCTGGGAGCGCGAACACTTGCTGCTCAACGTCTAGGAGCCCGTGTGCAACGTGCTAGCGCCCCCACGGCCGCTGCGCTATAACTAGCGGAACTAAGAAACTAGGGGAAGCGTCGGATGTTCTGCGTTCGTCGGACGGCGATTCTGGCGCTTGGGCTTCATGTTGACGGCGGTTGCGGCGGGGCGGAAATCCGCAACCGACGGCGCCGCCAGCGACTCCGGCGGCGCGAAGGTCCTCAATCTATACATCTGGTCGGACTACCTGGCGCCGAACACGCTGTCCGACTTCGAGAAGCAGTTCGGCATCAAGGTGCATGCCGCCTACTTCGACACCAACGAGACGCTGGAGACCAAGCTGCTCGCGGGCAGCAGCGGTTTCGACATCGTGGTGCCGACCGCCTCGTATTTCGAGAGGCAGATCAAGGCCGGCGCGTTTCTAACCCTCGATAAATCCAAGCTGCCGAACCTGAAGAACATGGATCCGCAGCTCATGGCCAAGGTTGCCTTGCACGACCCCGGCAATGCGCACGGCGTCATCTATATGTGGGGCACCAACGGCATCGGCTACAACGAAAAGATGGTCAAGGCGCTGCATGCCGGATGCGCCGCTCGACAGTTGGCGTCTGGTATTCGATCCGGCGGTGGCCTCGAAGGTCGCGAAATGCGGCATCAGCCTGTTGGACTCGCCGGCCGAGATGCTGCGCGCGGTCTAGAGCTTCATCGGCAAGGATCCGAATTCGCAGAGCGCCGATGATCTGGCGCAGGCGGAAGCCGTGCTGGCCAAGATCCGGCCCTACATCCGCAATTTCAGTTCCTCGGAATACATCGAGGCGCTGGCCAATGGCGATCTGTGCATCTCCGTGGGCTACAACGGCGATGTGATGCAGGCGCGCGACCGGGCGCGCGAGGCCAACAAGGGCATCGACATCAAGTATGTCGTGCCCAAGGAAGGCTCGATTCTGTGGTTCGACATGCTGGCCATCCCCAAGGATGCGCCGGATCCCGACAGTGCCTACGCATTCATGAACTACATGATGACCCCGCAGGTCATTGCCGATATTTCCAATTTCAAGCGCTACGCCAACGCCAATGCCGCATCCCAGCCGCTGGTGCTGCCCGCGGTCAAGGACGATCCGGGTATCTACCCGCCGCCCGATCAGCGCCAAAGGCTGACGGTGCAGCTGGCCGACTCGCCCGAGCAGACTCGCGCCATCACGCGGGTCTGGCAAAAATTCAAGACGGGTCAATAACCGATGACGTCAACTGCGGAGGCGTCGTCAAAGCCCAGCCCTGGAACGATCCCTCCGCGCGGCCCTATGTGGAGGTGCGAGCGGATAAGCCAAGGCATTCGGCGATTTCAAGGCGGTCGACGATGTCTCCCTGAAGGTCTACAAGGGCGAAATATTCTGCTTGCTGGGTGCTTCCGGATGCGGCAAGACCACATTGCTGCGCATGCTGGGCGGATTCGAGACGCCGACGCCGGCAAGATTCTCATCGACGGCGAGGACATGACGGGCGTGCCGCCCTACGAGCGGCCGGTGAACATGATGTTCCAGTCATACGCGCTGTTTCCGCACATGAGTGTCGAACAGAACGTCGCCTTCGGCCTGAAGCAGGATCGGCTGGCCAAATGCGAGATCCAGGAACGCGTGGCCACCATGCTCGATCTGGTGAAGATGGGCGAGTTCGCGAAGCGCAAACCGCATCAGCTGTCCGGCGGCCAGCGTCAGCGCGTCGCGCTCGCCCGTTCGCTGGTCAAACGGCCCAAACTTCTGTTGCTGGACGAGCCCCTGGGGGCGCTCGACAAGAAGCTGCGCGAACATACGCAATTCGAATTGATCAGCTTGCAGGACAAGCTGGGCGTGACCTTCATCGTCGTCACCCACGACCAGGAAGAGGCCATGACCCTGGCGAGCCGCATCGGCGTGATGAATCACGGCGAGATCGTGCAGGCAGGAACGCCGTCGGAAATCTACGAATTTCCGGACTCGAAGTTCGTGGCTGATTTCGTCGGTTCGGTGAACATGTTCGAGGGCAAGCTCTTCGAGGATGAGCCTGACTACGTGCGCATCGGATCGCCCGAACTGGGCGGCACCATCTACGTCAGCCACGGCATCAGTGCGCCGCCGGAAGCGATCGTCTGGGCCGCCGTGCGGCCCGAGAAAATCTTCATGTCGACCGAGGCGCCGAGCGGGCGGACCCGACAATGTGGTGCGCGGCGCGGTGCAGGACATTGCCTATCTGGGCGACCTATCGATCTACCTGGTCAAATTGCCCACGGGCAAGGTCGTGCGCGTGACGCAACCCAATACCTCGCGCCATGCCGAGGCGATCGGCTGGGATCAGCAGGTCTACTTTGCTGGGATGCGACCAGTCCGGTGGTGGTGACCCGTTAACCCATGAAGTTAACCGGACAGCTGCAGCGAATCGGCATGACGGGCGGGGTTTGGTCGTCGCGCTACCCTATCTGTGGCTGCTGCTTTTTTTCGTCGTGCCGTTCATCATCGTGCTGAAGATTTCCTTCTCCGATGTTGACCTGGCGATTCCGCCGTACAAGCCCTTGCTGGAGTGGATCGGGAAGAATTCACTCGCGATCAGGCTCAATTTCAATAACTACGCATTCCTCTTCACCGATTCCCTGTATCTGCATGCCTTCGGCAACTCGATCAAGGTCGCGTTTCTCTCGACGCTGCTGTGTCTGGCGATAGGCTATCCGATGGCCTACGGCATCGCGCGCGCCAAACCGGCGACGCGCAATGTGCTGCTGCTGCTGGTCATACTGCCTTTCTGGACTTCGCTGCTGCTGCGCGTGTATGCCTGGATCGGGCTCTTGAAGGCCAACGGCGTGATCAACAATGTGCTGATGTCGCTGGGCGTGATTCATGAGCCGTTGGCGATGCTGTACACGCCCTTCGCCATGTATGTCGGCATCGTCTATTCCTATCTGCCGTTCCTGATCCTGCCGCTGTACGCCAATCTGGAGAAAATGGACTGGCAATTGCTGGAAGCCGCCGAGGACCTGGGCTGCCGCCCGTGGCAGGCGTTCTACAAGATCACGCTGCCGCTGTCGCGCAACGGCATTCTCGCCGGTTCCATGCTGGTGTTCATTCCCGCGGTCGGCGAATTCGTCATTCCGGCCCTGCTCGGCGGTCCCAATGCGCTGATGATCGGGCGTGTTCTGTGGGATGAATTCTTCTCGAACCGCGCCTGGCCGGTGGCCAGCGCGGTCGCAATCCTGCTGTTGATTCTGTTGGTGCCATTCATGATGTGGTACCAGAGCGTGCAGGCGCGCGAAACGGCGGGTGCCCGATGAATCACCGCAGCTCCTATTTCATGCTGACCTGCCTGGGATTGGGTTTCGCCTTCCTGTATATCCCGATCTTGTCCATGGTCGTGTTTTCCTTCAACGCATCCAAGCTGGTGACCGTGTGGGACACCGCAAACTCGCCCACGCTCAAGTGGTACTACGCGCTGCTGAACAACGAGGAGATTCTCGATGCGGCGTGGATTTCACTGAAGGTTGCGCTCATCAACGCATCAGGTTCGGTCATTCTCGGTACGCTCGCCGGTTTTGGATTGGCCCGATTCAGGCAATTTCGCGGGCGTTTCACCTTGAATGCCATGACCACCGCGCCGCTGGTGATGCCCGAAGTCATCACCGGACTGTCGCTGCTGCTGCTGTTCGTCGCGCTGGAACAGCTCATCGGCTGGCCCGCGGGCCGCGGCATCACGACCATGACCATCGCTCACATGACCTTTTCGATGGCCTATGTCACGGTGATCGTCAACTCGCGGCTCGCGACCTTCGACACCGCGCTCGAGGAAGCCGCGATGGACCTGGGCGCACGGCCGGTGAAGGTGTTCTTCGTCATCACGCTGCCCATCATCTTTCCCGCCATCCTCTCGGGCTGGCTGTTGGCGTTTACCCTGTCGTGGGACGATCTGGTGATCTCGAGTTTTACGTCGGGTCCCGGCAGCAGCACCCTGCCGATGGTGGTGTTTTCCAAGGTGCGGCTCGGCGTCAGTCCGGAGATCAACGTGCTCGCCACCATCACCCTCGCGGTGGTGAGCGCGATGATCGTCGGCGGTGAGCTTGTGGCTGGCACGGCGGGCGCGCCTGGACATGGCGGCGTAGGCTTTAGACGTTGCTTATTTATCGAGCGGCGTGTGGCCGTCGGCGAATTCCAGGCGTGCCTGTGCCAGCCGGTACTTGTGCTCGGCACGCCAGCGCCGCCAATCGCGCAGGCCGGAAATCGCATAGACCACCTTGAACAGGTTCAAGCGCCGCAGCACCTTCGGGGTGTCGAACAGATCCCCGGCCAGCATGGAGATCACGCCCTGTTCCAGCTGCCAGGTGTTGCGCGGATGGCTGAACATCTGCGGCATGACCGGTCCATTGAATCGATAGATGAAGAATGAGAATCGCGCCATGCCGGCACGCTGGCGTTTCTCCAGCTTGCGCAGCAGCGCCGCCTCGCGTTGCGGATCGCGCAGCGCTTCGTCGACCACTTCTGCGGCCTGTTCCGCGCCGCTCATCGCCAAGATACACGCCGGAGGAGAACACCGGATCGAGAAACGCAAATGCATCGCCCACCAGGACCCATCCCGGCTCGCCCATCCGGGTTGAATCGTAGGAATAGTTGCCGGTGACCCGCACCTCGCCGATCAGTTCGGCGCGTTCGATGCGCTGCTTGCAGTCCGGCGTTCTGATGCAGAGTCTCGAGCAGAAACTCCGCAGTGCGGCCCTTGCGCCGCTTCAAGTATTCCGGCCGGCAAACCGCGCCGATGCTCATGACGCCGTCGGGAAGCGGAATCATCCACATCCAGCCGTGATCGAAACGGTACATGCTGATATTGCCGGCGTCCTCGCCCGGGCGCAGCAGGGCGCCGCGGAAGTGGCCGAAAATCGCGGCGCTCTGATGCTGGTCATTCTTGCGGCGCAGCTTCTTTTTCGAGGACAGGAAGGCATCGCGGCCGCTGGCGTCGATCAGATAGCGTGCCTGGATGACGTAGCTGCGGCCGTCGTCGCTGCGCACCTCGAGCCGCAGATCGCGTGCATCATGCTGCTCGACCTTTTGGACTTCGTGTCCTTCCCGCGCGTCGGCGCCGCTCGAGCGCGCATGATCGAACAGCATCTTGTCGAAATCTTGCCGCCAGACCTGAAAGGCATGCGGCGGACTGTTGCCGAGCGCGCGCGCAAAGGGGTAGGTGCTGTAGCCGCGCTCGTTGTCGGCCTCGAAATCGGCACCGGCCTTGAGCATGCCGAGCGCGCGCACCTTTTCCAGAACCCCGAGGCGCTCGAACACCGGAAGATTCATCGGCAGCAACGATTCGCCGATGTGAAAGCGCGGGTGGTGCTCCTTCTCCAACGCGATGACCTTGTAGCCGCGCCGCGCCAGCAATGTTGCCGCGGTGCTGCCGGCAGGTCCGCCGCCGATCACGGCCACGTCGCACACTTCCGCAGCCGTATCCATACGCTTAAACCAGCACCCGTTCGATGCCGCCGGTGTTGGCGCGCTGCACGTAGTCGGGCAGCCAATTCGGCGCCCAGCAGATTCTTGGCAATTTCGACCACGATGTAGTCGGCGTCCATTTCCGCATCGTCGTTGAAGCGCTTCAGACCCTGCAGGCAGGATGGGCACGACGTCAGGATCTTGACCTCGCCGCGATGGCCGGCCGGCGCGGATCTCTTCCACGCCGATGCGCACCTCCTGCTCCTTGCGAAACCGCACCTGGGTCGAGACGTCCGGCCGCGTGACGGCGAGCGTGCCGGACTCGCCGCAGCAGCGATCGTTCTTGGCGATGGCGCCGTTCTGCGCGCTGTTCATCAGCGTGTTTACGACGGTCAAGTGGATCGTATTTTTTCATCGGCGAATGGCATGGATCATGATACATGTAGCGCGCGCCGGTGACATTTTCCAGGCGTACACCCTTCTCCAGCAGATACTCATGGATGTCCATGATCTTGCAGCCCGGGAATATGCTGTCGAATTCGTAGCCCTGCAACTGGTCGAAGCAGGTGCCGCAGCTGACCACCACGGTTTTGATGTCCAGATAATTGAGCGTGTTGGCCACGCGGTGGAACAACACGCGATTGTCGGTGATGATCTTCTCCGCCTTGTCGAACTCGCCGGCGCCGCGCTGCGGATATCCGCAGCACAAATAGCCGGGCGGCAACACGGTCTGCACGCCGACGTGCCACAGCATGGCCTGCGTCGCGAGCCCCACCTGCGAGAAGAGCCGCTCGGAGCCGCATCCCGGAAAATAAAAAACCGCTTCGGATTCGCTGCTCGCCCGGGCAGGATCGCGGATGATGGGCACGTAATTGCGGTCCTCGATGTCGAGCAGCGCGCGCGCAGTTCTTTTCGGCAGGCCGCCGGGCATGCGCTTGTTGACGAAGTGAATGACCTGCTCCTTGATCGGCGTCTTGCCGGTGGTGGCCGGCGGCTGCCGGGTCTGCGCCTTGGCGAAGGTGTTCAGCGCGCGGTTGGCGAGCCGCTGCACCTTGTAGCCCCAATCGATCATCACCTTGCGGGTCGAGCTTGATCGTTTGCGGGTTGGTGGCGTTCAGGAAGAACATCGACGCGGCGGTGCCGGGATTGAAGCGCTTCTTGCCCATGCGGCGCAGCAGGTCGCGCATGCCCATGGAGACATCGCCGAAATCGATGCCGACCGGGCAGGGCGATTCGCACTTGTGGCAGACCGTGCAGTGATCGGCGACGTCCGACAATTCGTCCCAGTGCTGGATCGATACGCCGCGGCGCGTCTGCTCCTCATACAGAAAGGCTTCGATCAGCAGCGAGGTCGCCAGAATCTTGTCGCGCGGCGAATACAGCAGATTGGCGCGCGGCACATGCGTCGCGCACACCGGCTTGCACTTGCCGCAGCGCAGGCAATCCTTGATGGCATCGGAAATGGTGCTGATGTCCGATTGCTGCATGATCAGCGATTCGTGCCCCAGCAGGCCGAAGCTCGGCGTATAGGCGCGGCGCAAATCGCTTTGCGGCATCAATTTGTGCCGGTTGAAATGACCTTGGGGATCGACGCGCTGCTTGTAGCTGCGAAAGGCGGCGAGTTCGGCGTCGGTGAGATATTCGAGCTTGGTAATGCCGATGCCGTGCTCACCGGAAATGACGCCGTTCAGCGCGCGGGCGATCCGCATGATCTTTGCCACGGCGCGGTTCGCCGTGTGCAGCATTGCATAGTTGTCGGAATTGACCGGAATGTTGGTGTGCACATTGCCGTCGCCGGCGTGCATGTGCAGGGCGACGAACACCCGGCCCTGCAAGCACGCGCTTGTGCACGGCGTCGCACTCGGCCAGCACCGGCGCAAACTCGCTGCCGAGAAAAATCCGCGCCAGCGCCGCGCGCACTTCGGTTTTCCAGCTCACCCGGATGCTGCGGTCCTGCAGGCGGTCGAACAGATTGCCCGATTCGCCCTCCGGGGCATCCATGTTGCCGAGCAGGTGCTGCCAGCGCACGCGCACGCGCGCCAGCAGATCGAGCGCCTCGGCTCGGCGCGGCGCTTCCGTGTCGGGCGAATCGAGGAGGCCGCCCGCGGCGGAGAAATATTGCTCCAGGGCGCTCAGCAGTTCGAGCTTGTTGCGGATCGACAGCTCGATGTTGATGCGCTCGATTGCGTCGGTGTACTCGCCCAAGCGCGCGAGCGGAATCACCACGTCCTCGTTGATCTTGAAGGCGTTGGTATGTTTGGCGATGGCCGCGGTCTTGGCGCGATCCAGCCAGAATTTGCGCCGCGCCTCGGCGTTCACCGCGATGAATCCTTCGCCGGAACGCGCGTTGGCCAGGCGCACCACATGCGAAGTGGCGGCGGCGACCGCGGCTTCATCCTCGCCGACGATGTCGCCCAGCAGCACCATTTTCGGCAGCGCGCCGCGCTTCGATTTGGTGCTGTAGCCGACCGCGCGCAAATAGCGCTCGTCCAGATGCTCGAGACCGGCCAGCAGTGTGCCCCTGCGTCCGGGCGTTGGATTCCAAATACTGCCTGATCTCGACGATGCTCGGGATCGCTTCGCGCGCCTGGCCAAAAAATTCCAGGCAAACCGTGCGGGTATGTTTCGGCATGCGGTGCAAAATCCAGCGCGCCGCGGTGATCAACCCGTCGCAGCCCTCTTTCTGCACGCCCGGCAGGCCGCCGAGGAATTTATCGGTGACATCCTTGCCGAGCCCGATCTTGCGAAACTTTGCGCCCGGGATCTTGAGCCGTTCGCTGCGCAGAACCGGCGCGTCCTCCGGCGCCTGGGTGCCGTCCTTCCAGACCAGCTCGAAGCTCGCGATCAGCACGTCGTGAATCTTGCCCAAGTTGTGATTCAGGCGCGTGACCTCGAGCCAATTGCCCTGCGGGTCGACCATGCGCCACCACGCCAGGTTGTCGACCGCCGTTCCCCACAGCACCGCCTTCTTGCCGCCGGCATTCATGGCGATGTTGCCGCCAACGCAGGAAGCGTCGGCCGAGGTCGGATCGACGGCGAATACGTAGCCGGCGCGCTCCGCCGCTTCGCTGACACGCTTGGTCACCACGCCGGCGGCCGAGAAGATGTGGCGCTGCGCTTGCGTTGCCGGGCAGCGCAAAGCGATTCTCACCGGACCCAAGAGTCTCGAGTTTCTCGGTGTTGATCACCGCCGACCACGGCGTGAGGGGCACGGCGCCGCCGGTGTAGCCGGTGCCGCCGCCGCGCGGAATGATGGTCAAGCCGAGCTCGATGCAGTCGCGCACCAACGCAGGAATCTCCGCCTCATCGTCCGGCATCAGCACCACGAAACGGGAGTTCCACGCGCCAATCGGTGGCGTCGGTGACGTGTGCGACGCGCGAGAAGGCGTCGAAGCGGACGTTGTCGGCACGCGTGTGTCTGCGCAACAGACGCTGCGCGCGCTTGCGCTTGGCGGCGAAATCGCGAATTGCTGCTCGAAGCGCGCCACCGCCTGGGACGCGGACCGCAGCAGCTCGCCAACCTTGGCGTCGCGCGCCGGATCGGCCGACATCGCGCCGCTTCTCCACCTCGCCCAGTCGATGGTGCATGGCCGCGATGAGCTGGCGGCGGCGCTTGGGATTGTCGAGCAAATCGTCCTGCAGATAGGGATTGCGTTCCACCACCCAGATATCGCCCAGCACCTCGTACAGCATGCGTGCCGAGCGGCCGGTGCGCCGCTCGCTGCGCAGGCTCGTCCAGAATCGCCAGGCCGGATTCGCCCAGCAGGCGGATGACGATCTCGCGATCCGCCAGCGAGGTGTAGTTGTACGGAATTTCGCGCAGTCGCGATTCCGGCTCTTTTTCCATCGGATGTCGCGCTGCGTCGGTGCAAATCTGCGACGGCGTTCATGTTCGACCGAGTGTACGCATTTTCATGCTCCCGCTGAAATTGTGCATCTTGAGGCGCGCCGGCCGCGGCGGCCCTTTCCCTGCCGACGGATGTTTCGCCGCCTTGGATCGACTATCGTTGGGCCCATGAAAAATACCACGCTGGTGAATCATCCGCCTGCCGTCGCCGTTCCCGAGGACAACCGCCCGCTGGTGGCGCCCATCTTTCAATCCGTGAAATTCTCCTTCGACGACACGGGCGAGACGCTGCGTTATCAGCGCGGCGAGCGCGAAGGATTCTATCTATTCGCGCAACGCCAATCCGACCTTGACGCAGCTGCAGCGCCTGCTGAGCGAACCTGCAGGGCAGGGACGATTGCCTGCTGACGGGCTCGGGCGTGGCGACGATCGCCGCGAGCCTGCTGGCGCTGTGCCGGGCGGGCGATCACGTGCTGCTGTTCGTCGAATCCTACGGGCCGACGCGCTACATCGTGCAGCATTTGCTGGCCAAATTTGCGGTGACGCACACCATGCTGTCCATCGAGGATCTGCCGGGCATCGAGCAGCTGCTCAAAGAGAAGCCGACGCGTCTGGTGATCTTCGAGAGCCCCACGAATCCCGTCACCAAGATCGCGGACATCGAGCACCTGACCATGCACGCGCGCGCGGCAGGAGCGTTGACCGTGCTCGACAACACCTTTGCGGGGTTTCACAATCACGGTGCCTACGACATCGATATCTACCTGCACAGCCTGACCAAGTACGCATCGGGTCACGGCGATGTCATGGGCGGAGCCATCATCGCGCGCCATGAATTGCATTGCCGACATGCGCAAGGATATCGGTCCGATGGGCGCGGCGCTCGATCCGCACGCGGCCTTCTTGATTCAGCGCGGCATGCGCACCTATTTCCTGCGCTACGAGCGCCAATGTGCCACGGCGCTCGCCATGGCCGAATTCCTGCAACAGCATCCGCGGGTGCAGCGTGTGCACTATCCGGGTCTTGCGGAGCCACCCGCAGCACGAGCTGGCGCGGCGGCAAATGAGCGACTTCGGCACCGTCGTCAGCATCGAGTTGGACGGCGGTTTGCGCGAGGGCGGAAAGCTTTGCGGAATCCTTGGAATTGTTCTCGATCGCCGCGAGCGTGGGTTCTACCGAATCGTTGGTGATGCCGCCGCAGCTCCTGCATGGCGGAGACTACACCGCCGAGCAGCGCGCACAGTCGCTGGTGGGCAAGGGCACGGTGCGCCTGTCGATCGGCTTGGAGGACGAGGGCGACCTCAAAGCCGATCTGGCCAAGGTCTGCAATTGGCATTCAGCTAACGCTATGATTTACATTACTTTACAATTGCGAATCAAGATATCGCCGAATTCGCTGCACTTGACCTCGGTGGCGCCGGGCATGAGCCGCGCGAAATCGTAGGTCACGGTCTTTTGCGCGATGGATTTATCCATGGCATCGATGATGGCATCGGCCGCCTCGAGCCAGCCCATGTACCTGAACATCATCTCGCCCGAAAGAATCACCGATCCGGGATTGACCTTGTCGAGATCCGCGTACTTCGGCGCCGTGCCGTGAGTGGCCTCGAAAACCGCGTGGCCGGTCATGTAGTTGATGTTGCCGCCCGGAGCGATTCCGATGCCGCCCACCTGCGCCGCCAGGGCGTCCGATAGGTAATCGCCGTTGAGATTCATGGTGGCCACGACGTCGAACTCGTCGGGACGGGTCAGAACCTGCTGCAGGGTGATGTCGGCGATGGCGTCCTTGATGATGACTTTGCCGGCCTTCTTCGCCGCGTCCATCTGTGCGTTCGCTTCCTTCTCATCCTGCGTCGGCCTTGATGCGCTCCCACTGTTCCCAGGTGAACACTTGATTCGGAAATTCCCGTTCCGCCAGCTGGTAGGACCAGCCGCGAAATGCGCCCTCGGTGAACTTCATGATGTTGCCTTTGTGCACGATCGTGACGCTCTTGCGTTTGTTGTCGATCGCGTACTTCACCGCCGCGCGGAACAGCCGCTCCGTGCCTTCCTTCGAGGCGGGTTTCAGGCCGATGCCGGACGTGTCGGGGAAACGGATTTTGGCGTATTGCTTGGGGAAATTCTGCTTGAAGAGATCGAGGAATTTCTTGCACTCGGCCGAACCCTGTTCGAACTCGATGCCCGCGTAGATGTCCTCGGTGTTTTCGCGGAAAATAACCATGTCGACCTTTTCCGGGGTCTTGACCGGGGAAGGCACGCCCTTGAACCAGCGCACCGGCCGCAGGCACACATACAGATCCAGCAGCTGGCGCAGCGCCACATTCAGCGAACGAATTCCGCCGCCGACCGGCGTGGTGAGCGGTCCCTTGATGGACACCAGGTAGTCGCGGCAGGCGGTGACCGTTTCGTCCGGCAGCCAGGTGTTGTAAGCCTTGTTGGCTTTCTCGCCGGCGAACACCTCCATCCAATGAACCTTGCGCTTGCCGCCGTAGGCCTTTTTCACCGCGGCATCGAACACGCGCACGCTGGCGCGCCAGATATCGCGGCCGGTTCCATCGCCCTCGATGAACGGAATGATGGGTTGATCGGGCACCTGCAATTTGCCGTTCGCGATGGCGATTTTTGCGCCCCCGACGGGGATTTGTAGAGTGACCGGCTTCGCGTCTGACATTCATCTGCTCCTGTAAATGCAGCCGCAATGCTAGCATGCGCGCCGGAGACGTGAAGCTTGCGCAACCTAAAATCGACACCTGCAAAAGACGGCTTCCGCATGCCGGCGGAATACGAACGGCACTCGGGCTGCTGGATGCTGTGGCCGGAACGGGCGGATAACTGGCGGCTCGGCGCCAAGCCTGCGCAGGCGGCGTTTGCAGCGGTCGCCGCGGCGATCGCCGGCGGCGAACCGGTCACCGTGGGCGCATCGGCGGCACAATTTCACAACGCACGCGCGCGCCTGCCGCATCAGGTGCGCGTCGTTGAAATGAGCAGCAACGATGCCTGGATGCGCGACTGCGGTCCGACCTTTGTGGTCGACGATCGGGGACGGCGCCGCGGCGTCGATTGGACCTTCAACGCCTGGGGCGGCCTTGACGGCGGGTTGTATTTCCCCTGGGACCGCGACGATCAGGTGGCGCAAAAAGTTCTGGAGCTGGAAGGCGCAGACCGCTACCGCACGTCGTTCGTGCTGGAAGGCGGCGCAATTCACGTCGACGGGCAGGGCACCTGCCTGACCACCGAAGAATGTCTGCTCAATGCCAATCGCAATCCGCATCTGTCGCGCGCAGAGATCGAAGAGCAGCTGCGCCGCTACCTGGCGGTGAGCAAAGTGATCTGGCTCGGCAAGGGGGTGTACCTGGATGAAACCGGCGGCCACATCGACGAGCTCGCCTGCTTCACCGCTCCCGGCCACGTGGCCCTCACCTGGACCGATGACCGCAGCGATCCGCAGTTCGAGATTTCGCAGGATGCCTATCAACGCCTGCGCCACGCCACGGATGCGCGCGGCCGGCGTCTGGAGATTCACAAAATTCATCAGCCGGGGCCTCTGTTCATGACCGCCGAGGAAGCGGCGGGGATCGATTCGCACGCGGGCACGCATCCCCGCCGGGCGGGCGAGCGGCTGGCCGGCTCCTATGTCAACTTCTACATCGCCAACAAGTGCGTGGTCATGCCGCTATACGACAAACGCAGCGATGCCGCCGCAATGCGTACGCTGAAACGCCTGTTTCCGAGCCGCGCGATCGTCGGCGTCCCGACCCGCGAGGTACTGCTCGGCGGGGGCAATATTCACTGTATTACCCAGCAAGTTCCGCGTCCGGCGGCGGCCTAAGAGCGTCAAAATGGAACTTTGCTGCGCGTAAGGTCTCGAAAGCCTTTATTCTACGCAGCCCTAAACCTTAAGTCCTCCCTCAATATTGGAACCTGTAGTGCATTCATCGTTCAAGAAAATAGCCGGCCACCGGCTGGCCGCGCTGCTGTGCATGTGCGCCTTCGGTTTGATCGCAGCCGGCTGCCATCACAACAATTTAGACAGCGGCTTCGGCGTCGCCTGGACCACCTTGACCACCACCGACGATCGCAACCAATTCGCCAGTTACTTGGTGACAGTCGACTCCGTGGTTTTGAACGGCAAAGCCAACGGCGCCATCACCGCGGTTGCCGTGCCCGAACTGGTGGATTTTACCAAGCTCACTAATCTGTCGGAACTGTGGGCCACGGCCAGTTTGCCGGTCGACACGTACACTTCGGCGATCATCACGTTGGATTACACCAACGCGCAGATTGCCGTCATGGTCAACGGCGCGCCGGTGAAGGTGACCGTCGTGGACCCGACGGGTGCCGCTCCCAGCACCGTCGCCATCAATGCCAACCTTGATCCCGGCAACCAGCTGGTGCTGCAGCCGACCTTTGCAACCAGCAACGCACTGCGTCTGGCCATCAGCTACGACATATCGGCATCGAACAGTGTGAATCTGGCCACCAGTCCGCCGACTCTGACGGTCAAGCCGTTCATGACGGTTGCAACGGCCGCTGCCGACAGCAAGCTGATCCGGGTGCGCGGTCCCCTGATCAATTCGAGCGTCGATACGGGCACATATACGATGGTGGTGCGGCCGTTCTTCGATGAGGTCAACAGCCTCGGCACGACCACGATATTCAACGATGCCAATACCGTCTATACCTTCGGCGGCGCCACCTATGTGGGTGCGCCGGGCCTGATCCCCGTTGTCGCAGTCATCGGCAGGATCGACTCAGACGGCGGCGTTCACCAGGTTCGAACCGATGCCGACCACCGCTGCCGGCATCAATGCCGGACTTTTCCATTCACTCTATGTCGTCGCCGGCGGCAACGCTGGAAGACTTCTTCACCGAGGGCTTGGAAGGCGATGTCATCGCGCGCAGCGGCAATACGCTCACCGTGCGCGGCGGGACGCTGTTTGCCAACGCGGCGCAGGTCGTTCAATACGAGGCCCTGGATTCTCAGGTGTTGATCGGCCCCCGCACGCAAGTGACCGCCGACGGCGTCGCAACGCTCGGGCCGCTGAACTACAACTCCATTGCCGTGGGTCAGCACATTTCCGCGCGCGGCCTGTACTCCTTGTCGCCCGCGGGCGTGACCATACTCGATTCCACCGGCGTCCTCGACCGACACGGGCTCAGTGCGCCTGCAATCGACCGAGATTTTCGGTTCGCTGCTGTCCTCTGCTTCCGGCAGCGCGACCGTGAACTTGCAGTCCATCTTGAATTGGCCGGCGAGCGTCTATAACTTTGCCGGCAACGGCGTGAGCGCCGCGCAGGATCCGACCGCGGCGAATTTCATCGTCAACACCGGCGCGCTGACCTTGCCGACGGCGACGGTCGGCGATCCGACGTGGTTCGACGGCATCGTGGCTCCCTTCGGCACCGCGCCGCCGGCTTTTCTGGCGCTCGCCGCCCCGGCGGAGTCCGCCGTTCCTGCGACTCTGCAGGTCGCGTGGACCGGGAGCGGAACCACGGCGCCATTTTCGGTTTTGACCAGCACCGGCCTGACGGTCGATCTGGCGAATGCGGCTTTCGGCTCCGGCCAGTTGCGCATCGGTGCGGAAAGCATCGACATCACAACCTTGAGCGCGAGTCCGAGCGTTGTGCCGGCGGCTGCGGTGCCGGCGGCCAACGGCCTGCCGCTGTTCGTGCCGCTATTTTCCGTCGGGCCCGGCGCGGTCAGCCGGAGCCACCACCAATCCCATCCTTTCGTTCAATGGCTTCGGTGCCTACGCCACGCAACTCACCACGACCCTCGCCGCCACGCCCGCGACTAGATTGGTGGCCAGAGGCTTCTACGACCGTGCGGCCAATGTGTTTACCGCTTCCAGTGTCGATATAGTCCTCTAGACTCATCTACACTCCCCAACATGGGGAAACTCGCCACACGACTCGGATTGGCCTGTGCGCTGGCGGTGAGTTGTCAATGGGCTTACGGCGCCGCGCCGGCGCAGGTTGCGCAGGAGCGGCCGCGAATCTGCCTGGTGTTGTCCGGCGGCGGTGCGCGCGGCATGGCGCACATCGGCGTGCTCAAGGTCCTCGAAGAGCTGAAAGTGCCGATCGACTGCATTGCCGGCACCAGCATGGGCGCCGTGGTCGGCGGTTTGTATGCCAGCGGCATGACGGCGGCGCAAATAGACGCCACCATGCGCTCCGTGGATTGGCAGGAGGCGTTTCGCGACGCGCCGCCGCGGCGCGACCTCGCATTCCGCCGCAAGCAGGACGACCGCAACTTTCTGGTGCGGCTGCCGCTGGGATTGAAGCACGGCCAGATTCTTCTGCCCAAAGGCTTCATCCAAGGCCAGAAATTGCAGGAGACGCTGCGCCAGCTCACGCTGCCTTTCAGCAATAGCACCGACTTCGACCTGTTGCCGACCCCGTTTCGCGCCGTCGCGACCGATCTGGTGACGGGCGACGCGGTGCTGCTCGACAAGGGCGATCTGTCGATTGCCATGCGCGCCAGCATTTCCGCGCCGGGATTGTTCGCCCCGGTGGAGACCCAGGGCCGGATGTTGGTCGACGGCGGCCTGGCGGAGAACCTGCCCATCGATGTGGCGCGCCAGATGCACGCGGATATTCTGATCGTGTCCGACGTGAGTTTCCCGCTGCAGTCGCTCGCCGCGCTCGACTCGGCGTTGTCGATCTCCAACCAGATGCTTGCGATCCTGGTGCGCAAGGACGCAGATCGGCAACGCGCCACGCTCGGGACTGCCGATATCTTGATCGAACCGAGTTTGGGGGCGGCCAGTTCGACCGACTTCACCGCCGCGATCGGCACCATTGCCGCCGGCGAGAACGCCGCGCGCGCCGCGCTCGCAAGGCTGGATGCATTGCGGGTCGGCGATGCCGCCTACGACGATTACCTGACGCGTCGCGCGTCGCGCGAGCCGGGCTTGCCGGCCATCAAGTTCGTGCGCGTCGATGAGAAATCCAAGCGCTATGAGAAAACCATCATGGCCGAGATGCAGCCGCTGGTGGGCAAGCCCTTGAGCGTCGATGCGGTGGGCGAACGAATTACCGAATTGTATGGCTTGGGCAATTTCGAGACGCTGGACTACGCGCTGGTGGATCAGGGTGCCGGAAGCGATCAGGAATCGGGTCTCGAGGTCAGGGCGCGCCGCAAGTCCTGGGGCCCCAACTACGTGCGCTTCGGCCTGAACTTGGAGGACGATTTTCAAGGCAACAGCCACTATAACGCGGCGGCACGCTTCATCATGACGGAACTCGACAGCCTGGGCGGCAGAGCTGGTGACGGACGTGCAGATCGGCAGCGATCCGAAGGTGGCCAGCGAGTTCTATCAGCCCCTGAACGCCACGCGCACCTGGTTCATCGCGCCCAGCCTCAGCATCCAGGCGCGCGACTCTGCAGATTTACGACAAAGACGTTGAGATCGCCGAGTATCGCGACCGTGCGGCGGAAGCCGATTTCGACATCGGCCGCACGCTCGGCAACTGGGGGGAAATACGCGCCGGCTATCATCGCACCAACGGCGCGACGCGGGTGCGTCTGGGCGACCCGAACCTGGTGGACCCGCAATACAACAACGGCGCGCTGTTCGTCAAATTCAGCTTCGATCGTCTCGACAACCTGCATTTTCCGCGCGAAGGGCAGCAATTTACCTTGCAGTGGGATGCCAATCGAACCGGCCTCGGTGCCGACTCGGCCTACGACAAGCTGCAGGCGGATTGGCTGATGGCCCGTTCGCTCGGCCGCAATACCCTGCTGCTCTGGGCCTCGGCGGGCAGCGTCGTCGGCGGCACCATCAGTCCGACCGCGCTGCCCAATTTGTTTTCCTTGGGCGGCTTTTTCAATTTATCCGGTCTTGCGCCGGATTCGCTGTACGGTCCGAATTACGCCATAGCCCGCGGCATTTACTTTCGCAAAATCGGCCGCGGCGGCGAAGGGTTTTTTGAATTTCCCGCCTATGTCGGCATGTCGCTGGAGATCGGCAACACCTGGCAAACGCGCAGCGACATGAGTCTCGGGTCGACGCGCAAGGATGCATCGGTGTTCTTCGCGTTCGACACGTTTCTGGGCCCGGTTTACGTGGGCTCCGGCTACGATACGGCCGGGCACAGCGCCTACTACCTGTTTCTCGGCCGGACTTTTTGAGCGCTGCGCGCCCAATTAACGCGGTCGAAGCGACCGCGACCTTGGAAGTTCAGAGGAAGAAGGAGCCGAAGCGCATCAGAAACTGCGGCTTTCGCCGAGTTTCTCCACTTTCTCGAACACCAGCGCCGGTTGATCGCCGATCCGCGAATACTCGTGCTTGCGCGACATGTCCTCGAGCGTGCGATCGCGTTCCGCGGCGGTAAAAAACCAATGGGTCTTCTGCCAGTCGGGACCCACGAGCTTGGCGAACGGATCGCCGGGACGCAGCCGCACACGAACGCCATAGGGCTGCGGCAGAACCGGAATGGTGCGAATCATGTTTTGCTGGTTGGCGATGCCCATGCGCCGAAGATAACGGAATCGTCAGCGCGGTGCCAGTCATTGACTCCCGGCACAGCATGCTAAACTCCGCCGCATTCACCGAAGGTAACTGATGGCATCGTCTTACACAGCCTCCGACATTGAAGTATTGAGCGGTTTGGATCCGGTGCGCCGCCGCCCCGGCATGTACACCGACACCACGCGGCCCAATCATCTGGCGCACGAAGTCATCGACAACAGCGTCGATGAAGCGGTGAACGGCCACTGCGACAACATCAACGTCACCCTGTTCAAGGACGGATCTTGCCAAGTCGAAGACAACGGCCGCGGCATGCCGGTGGACATCCACCCGAAGGAGAAGATCAGCGGCGTGGAATTGATCCTGACCCGGCTGCACGCCGGCGGAAAATTCAACGATAAAAACTACCAGCACGCCGGCGGCCTGCACGGCGTGGGCGTTTCCGTGGTCAATGCGCTGTCGAAGAATCTGGAATGCTGGGTACGGCGCGGCGGCAAGGAATACAACATCAGTTTTGCCGGCGGCAAGCCCACTTCCAAGCTCGAGGTCGTGGGCGACGTGCCGAAGTCCAGGACCGGCACCACCATCCGCTTCTGGCCGGATCCGAAGTATTTCGACACCGATAAATTCGCCATTCCGAAGCTCAAGCAGGTGCTGCGCGCCAAGGCCGTGCTCTGTCCGAATCTGCGCGTCACGCTGAAGAATGAAAACACCGGCGAGCAGGACGAATGGCTCTACACCGGCGGCCTGCACGAGTACCTGGCCGAGGAATTGGGCAAAGGCGAGTGGCTGCCGGCGGAAACGTTCTATGGCAAACGCGAGATCGAGGGCGGATCGCTCGATTGGGCTTTCGCCTGGGTGCTCGAGTCCGAACACCACATCGCTGAAAGCTACGTCAACCTGATCCCCACGGTCGAAGGCGGCACCCATGTGAACGGCCTGCGCACGGGAGCGGCCGATGCGGTGCGGGAATTTTGCGAATTTCGCAATCTGGTGCCGCGCGGGCTGAAACTCGCCCCCGAGGATGTCTGGGACGGCGTGAGTTTTGTGCTGTCGATGAAAATGCGCGAGCCGCAGTTCGCCGGCCAAACCAAGGAAAAACTGTCGTCGCGCGAGTCCGCCGGCATCGTGCAGGGCGTGATCAAGGACGCCTTTGCGCTGTGGCTCAACCAGCATTCGGATCAGGGCGAGAAGATCGCCATGCTCGCCATCGCCAACGCGCAACAGCGTTTCAAGGACAGCCAGAAGGTCGACGCGCAAGCGCGTGGTCGCAGGACCTGCGTTGCCGGGAAAGCTTGCGGACTGCGTCAGCCAGGATCCCGCGCGCGGCGAATTATTTCTGGTGGAGGGCGACTCCGCCGGCGGTTCGGCAAAGCAGGCGCGCGACCGGGTCACGCAGGCCATCATGCCGTTGCGCGGAAAAATATTGAATACCTGGGAAGCCGACATCGGCGAAGTGCTGCAATCCCAGGAGGTGCACAACATCAGCATTGCGATCGGCGTCGAACCGGCGGCCAGCGACCTGTCCGGCCTGCGCTATCACAAGATCTGCATCCTGGCGGACGCCGACAGCGACGGCCAGCATATTGCGACCCTGTTGTGCGCGCTGTTCCTGCGCCACTACCGCCCGCTGGTGACCGCCGGCCACATCTATGTCTGCATGCCGCCGCTGTTTCGCATCGACGCCGGCAAGGAAGTGATTTACGCGCTCGACGAGGCAGAGCGCGAGAAGGTCTTGAAGCGCATTGCCGCCGACAGTCCCCGCACCAAGCCGGTGGTGACGCGCTTCAAGGGCTTGGGGGAGATGAGCCCGTTGCAGTTGCGCGAAACCACCATGGCGCCGCAAACGCGTCGCCTGGTGCAAATGACCATCGATGGTAAAGACAGCCCGGATCAGTTGATGGACATGCTGCTCGCCAAGAAGCGCGCCGGCGACCGGCGCGAATGGCTCGAGAACAAGGGCAATCTTGCGCAGGTTTAGCGCGCACACGCCATGAAAGATCAAGAACTGAACTTCGAGGGTGTCGAGAAGGAACCGCTGAAGAGTTTCGCCGAGCGCGCCTATCTCGATTACTCGATGTACGTGATTCTGGATCGCGCGCTGCCGCACTTGGGCGACGGGTTGAAGCCGGTGCAGCGGCGCATCGTCTATGCGATGAGCGAGTTGGGACTGGCCGCCGGCGCCAAGCACAAGAAATCCGCGCGCACCGTCGGCGATGTCATCGGCAAGTTCCACCCGCACGGCGATTCCGCCTGCTACGAAGCCATGGTGCACATGGCGCAGGACTTTGCCTACCGCTATCCCATCGTCGACGGGCAGGGCAACTGGGGCTCGACCGACGACCCGAAATCCTTCGCCGCCATGCGCTACACCGAATCGCGGCTGACCCGCTACGCCGATCTGCTGCTGCAGGAACTCGATGCGGACACCGTGGACTGGGCGCCGAACTTCGACGGTTCCCTCGAAGAACCCACCATGTTGCCGGCGCGCGTGCCGAATCTGCTGCTCAACGGCGGTTCGGGCATCGCGGTGGGCATGGCCACCGACATACCGCCGCACAACCTGCGCGAGGTGGTCGGCGCCTGCGTCGCGCTGCTCGACGATCCGGAATTGACCACGCGCAAGATCATGGCGCACATCAAGGGGCCGGATCTGCCCACCGGCGCAGAGATCGTCTCGCCGCGCGATGAGCTGGTGCAGATGTACAACACCGGCTCCGGCAGCTTCAAGGCGCGCGCCACCTATGAGATCGAGGAGGGCGAGATCGTCATCGATGCGCTGCCGTTCCAGGTGTCCGGCAGCAAGGTGCTCGAGCAGATTGCCGCGCAAATGCAGCAGAAGAAGCTGCCGATGGTCGATGATCTGCGCGACGAATCCGATCACGAAAATCCCACCCGCCTGGTGCTGGTGCCGAAGTCCAACCGCGTCGACATCCCGGCGCTCATGGCGCATTTGTTCGCGACCACGGATCTTGAACGCAACTACCGCGTCAATCTCAATGTCATCGCGCTGGACGGCCGTCCGCGGGTGATGGGCCTGAAGGAAATGCTGCTGGAGTGGCTGAGCTTCCGCAAGTCGACGGTTACCCGCCGCCTGAATCATCGCCTGGCGAAGCTGAACGCGCGGCTGCACATCCTCGACGGCATGTTGATTGCGTTCTTGAATCTCGATGAAGTCATCCGCATCGTGCGCACCGAGGAGGAGCCGAAGCCCAAGCTGATCAAGCGCTTCAAGCTCTCCGACAACCAGGCGGAAGCAATCCTCGAGACCAAGCTGCGCCATCTGGCGCGCCTCGAGGAAATGAAAATCCGCGACGAGCAGAAAAAGCTGGCCGAAGAGCGCGACGAGATCGACAAGATCCTCAAGAGCAAGGCGCGGCTCACCAAGCTGGTGCGCGAGGAGCTGATCAGCGATGCGGAAGAGTTCGGCGATGAGCGCCGCACGCGCCTGGTGGAACGCGAGGCCGCGCAGGCGATTTCCGAAACCGAACTGCTCACCAGCGAGCCGGCCACCGTGGTGCTGTCGCGGTTGGGCTGGGTGCGCGCCGCCAAGGGTCACGACATCGACGTGCGGTCCTTGAGCTACAAGGGCGGCGATGAATACCAGGCCTCGGCGAAGGGCCGCAATCTGCAGCAGGCGGTGTTCATCGATTCCACCGGCCGGGCCTATAGCCTGGACGCGCATACGCTGCCGGCCGCGCGCGGCTACGGCGAGCCGCTGTCCGGCACCGTGGACCCGCCCGACGGCGCCACCTTTGCGGCGGTCATGATTGGTGAACCGGACGACTTGTGGCTGCTGGCAAGCGATGCAGGCTATGGGTTTGCCGTACGCTTGCGGGAAATCTACGCGCGCAACAAGAAGGGCAAATCGGTGCTCAAGGTGCCGGAGAACGCGCTGGTGCTGCCGGCGCAACCCTTGAGCAACCCCGAAGCGCTGGCGATATTCGTCAACAACGACGGCGAGGTGTTGGCGCTGCCGGTGAAACAGATCGAAGAGATGACGGCCGGCAAAGGACAAAATTTATTCGGCATTCCCGGCAAGAAGTCCGCCGAGCGCGACGAGTATCTGGTGGCGATGGCCGTGGTCGCGCCCGGCGAGGTCCTGACGATCTACAGCGGCAATAGCGCGCCCATGAAGCTCAAGTTCGAGGAACTGAAGCAGTTTCAGGACAAGAAGGGGCAGCGCCGGCAGCGCTTCTCGCGCGCCTACAAACAGATCGACCGCCTCGAAGCCGCGCCGCAATAAGCGCGCCCTGGCAGCGGGTCGTACTCAGGTGACAGTCAGAGAAGATCGGCGGCTCGAAGATCGGCGGCTCGAAGACCGGCCGCTCAGCGCTCGCCCGACATGGTGACATCCTCGGGCGCGTTCACGAAGTAGCCCTGGATGAATTCGATCCCCAGTTGCCACAGCACCGCCATGGTGTTGGCATCCTCGACGCGTTCGGCCACGGTTTCAATGCCTTTGCGCTTGGCAGCTTCGACCAATCCCTTCACGCGCTGCTGCTGGATTTGATTGGTTGACAGGCCCTGCATCAGGGATCCGTCGACCTTGATGAAATTCATGTCGATGTCGGCGAGCAGTTTCAAGGGATCGCGGCCGGTGCCGAAATGCTCCAGCGCGAAGCGGAAACCGAGCTTGCGCAGATTCTCCGCGAGCTCCTTGGTCTGTCGCACGTACACGGTCGCGAGTTCCTCGGTGACCTGCATGCACAGGCGCTTCGGCTCGATCTTCAAGGATTTCAGCTGCTGGTCGAGCCAGGCCAGCAAACTCTTGTCGAGCACGGTGTCCTTCGACAAGCGCACGAAAATGCACGAGGCCCTGCGGTTGGCGGCGAACGACATCGACGCGCCCACCACCCAGCGATCGATGTTCTTCATCAGGTCGTTGCGCTCGGCGGCCGCCATGAACTCGGCCGGCAGCACTTCATTGCCCTGTTCGTCGAGCATGCGCACCAGCACGTCGAACATGCCCTTGTCCTCGCCCAAGAGACTCGCGATCGGCTGCTGCACCAGACGGAAGCGGTTCTCCATCAAGGCGCTCTTGATGTGCTTCACCCAAATCTTGTCGTAGGCCTGCACGCGGGTGTCGGTATCCGCCTTGTCCACCACGTACATTTGATTGCCGCCCAACTCGCGCCCGCGGCGTGTGGCGCTGACGGCGTCGGTGATGGCGGCGGCCACGTCCGGATTGGTGGGCGGCAGCAATCCCAAGCCCACCGTAGCCGTCGCGGACAGCGTTTTGTCCCCCAGCATGAACACGTGATCGTGCACGCGCGTGACCACGTTTTCGGCCCAGGTCTCGACGTCCTTGGCGGTGCCGCGGTCCAGCATGACCAGGATGCCGTTGCCGCCGAAGCGGCCGCACAGGTCGGTGTCCGTCAATTGCGAACGCAGCACATCGGCCAGCTGCGCCATGAAATCCTCGCTCGCCACCACGCCGATGGCGTGCTGAATGTCGATGAAGCGGTCGGGTTTCAAGTGCGCGAGCTGGCGCACGCCGCCTTTCATGCTGTGCGCAGCCCGCTCGCGCATGGCGGCCAGCAGGTAGCGCTGCTGCAGGAACTGCGTGGTCGCATCGTTCTTGACCGCGTCGGAAAGCTGTACTTCAAGATCGCGGTCCTGTTTGTGCGCCGCGGAAATGGCGATGCGCACCGCCGGTTCGTTCTCATAGTCGGCGCGCGTCAGGATCAATTCCAGCGCCAGCGTCGAACCGTCCGACAACAGCGCCTGCACCTTCAGGCCGTGCCCGCTCCATTTGCCCTGCAGGCATGCGACCAGCGCGCCCTTGAGGGCCGGGTGCGTTTCCTGCTCGAACAGATCCATGAGCGGCGTGCCATTGAGCGCGTCGTTTTCCGAATAGCCGAACAGTTCCAGCCAGGCCTTGTTGGCATCGACGATGATGCCTTCCTGCACATGGGTGATGGCGTCGGCCGAGCCTTCGAGAAATTTCTGCAGTTGATCGCGATACTCGCTCGCGGAGGAAATGGTGGTCGAGAGCGCGCGCTCCAGGCGATGGGCGCGCAGCTCGCGTGAAGTGACCGCCTGCAGACGGTTGCGATTCGCCAGCGTGACGACATCCTGGCAGCCCAGGCGCATGGCCTCGGCGATGGCCGCCTCATCGACGCTCTCGCGCACGATGAGCACCGGCATGCCCGGTGCGTTCTGCTGTTTGACCTTCATGAGGGAGGCGAGATCCACGCTCAGCTCGTCGATGAAAGCGATCAGCATTTCCGGATTGAGCTGGGTCAGCGCATCGCCCAGATCGCTGGCGTCGGGCAGCCAGGTACAGTGAACCGGATGGCCGGCGTTGCGCAGCGTGCTATTGATCGCTTCGACGTGGTCTTGCGACTTCGTCATCACGATCATCGGAACCGCACCCTGTTCGCTCACCGGAATGTCCTCGTAAATTGGCGCAAAGTGTAACACCTTAGATTTCGGCCATTCTGGGACAGGCGTCAACACCCTGGGCTTAGGATTGGCGTCCGGCTGGCAAGAACCCCGTGGTTGCGGCTATGATACGCGCCCCGCCACGCGAGGCCTTCAATGGCTAACTACAGCACCAACGAATTCAAAGCCGGATTGAAGATTCTGATCGACGGCGACCCGTATGCCATCGTCGAAAACGAAATGGTCAAACCCGGCAAAGGGCAGGCCTTCAACCGGGTGCGGGTCCGCAACCTCAAGACCGGCCGCACGATCGAGCGCACCTGGAAGTCGGGCGATACCGTGGAAGCGGCCGACGTGGTCGATACGGATATGCAGTATCTGTACAGCGACGGAGACTTTTTCCATTTCATGGTGCCGGAAACCTTTGAGCAGCTCACCGCCTCCAAACAGGCCGTGGGCGAGGGCGCGCAATGGCTCAAAGACGGGACGATTTGCGTTGTCACTTTATGGAACGGCGTGCCGCTGGTGGTCACACCGCCCGCGCACATGGAACTGAAAGTGATCGAGACGGATCCGGGTGTGCGCGGCGATACCGCCACCGGCGGCTCCAAGCCGGCGAAGCTGGAGACCGGCGCCATGGTGCGCGTGCCGCTGTTCATCAACGAAGGCGAAATACTGCGCATCGACACCCGCACGGGCGAGTACTTGTCGCGGGGCAAGGGCTAGCGGCCACGCGCTCAGGCATTCTCGACGCTGAATGCCATGGCGTCCGACAAGCGATTCGCGCCCAGCGCGATGGCTACCAGCCGGTCAAAACCGAGCGCGACCCCCGCGCAATCGGGAATGCCGCTTTCGAGCGCGGCGAGCAGATTTTCATCCAGGGGCGGTTGTGTCTGACCCCGCGCCGCGCGCAGCTCAAGATCATGGTTGAAGCGGGCGCGCTGTTCCTTGGGCTGCACCAGTTCGTGAAATCCGTTCGCCAGTTCCAATCCGTCCAGATACAGCTCGAAGCGTGCGGCCACGCGCGGCACGCCGGGCTTGAGGCGCGCGAGCGCCGCCTGCGAAGCGGGATAGTCGCAGATGAAGCAGGGATTGCCGCGTCCGAGCTGCGGACCGACGATGAGTCCCATGAGAAGGTCCAGCTTGCCGTCCCGATCGAGCTCGGCCTCACAGCTGATGCCATGGCGCCGCGCGGCGTGCAGCAATTCCTCCTCACTCGCGCTGAAGGCATCGACGCCGGCGTGACGCTGTAAGGCGGCCGCGTAGCTCAATCGCTCCGCCCGGCCTATGCGCCGCACCGGCGCCAGCAGCTCGGCCATCAGCGCTTCGAGCTCGTCCATCAGCGCGGCATCGTCGATCCCTAAGCGGTACCACTCGATCATCGTAAATTCAGGGTTATGCCAGCGTCCGCGCTCGGCATCGCGAAACACCTTGCAGATCTGGAAAATGTCGCCGCTGCCGGCCGCCAGCAGGCGCTTCATCGCGTATTCAGGCGAGGGACATAGGTAGCTGCGGCCCGGCATGCCCGCAATTTGCGTGGCCAGGGATTCGATCTGCGGATCGCTCACCGCGGCCGCGCTCAAGATGGGCGTTTCCACTTCCAAAATGCCGCGCTTTTCAAAAAACGCGCGCGCCGAGTTGAGCATCTGCGCGCGCCGGCGCAAGGCATCGGGCATTGCTGTCGGACGCCAGTTCACTCGAGCGATCCTAGGGATTGGCCCAACTTGACCGTTGCGCCCGCGCGCACCGTCTCATGCCAGCGGGCGCGACCGCGCTGAAACAGCAAAATGACCGTGGAGCCCATGTTGAAGCGGCCCAACTCCGCGCCCTTGTCCAGCGCGACGGTCTGCTGCGGCAGCGTCGTGACCCTGCGGCGGGCCGCGGGCGTGATGTCGCCCGCCCATACGGTGCTCATGCTGCCCACATTCAGGGCACCGACCATGATCAGCGCAAACTCGCCGAATGCCGTGTCGAACCAGGTCAGCACTCGCTCGTTGCGCGCGAAAAGCCGCGGCACCTGCGCGGCAGTGGTCGCGTTGACGCTGAAGAGGCGGCCGGGAACGTAGACGGTTTCGCGCAACCTGCCCTGAAGCGGCATATGAATTCGATGGTAGTTGTAAGGCGCAAGATAAATTGTCGCGAATGAGCCGCCCTCGAAATGTGCGGCCCACGCTTGCGAGGCCAAAAGCTCCGTCAAGGTGTAGCGGCGGTTCTTGGCCTGCAGCAGGGTGTCGCCTTCAATTCTGCCGGCCTCGCTGATCGTGCCGTCGACCGGGCAGGCGATGGCACCGGGGTCGGCGGCTATGGGGCGGGCATTGGGCTGCAATGACCGGGTGAAGAATTCATTGAAGCTGGCGTACCTTAAGGGGTCGGTCTGGACCGCCTCCGACATATCGACGGTGTAGAGTTTCAAAAAGCCCCGCACCAGCCAATTCTTGAACCACGGCGCACGCACTCGAGTTGCGTGCAGCACCAGCCGCGATACAGCGTGCTGCGGCAATACGTGTTGCAGCCACACGAACGGGCGGCCGGACCTCATGTCCGCGCGGACACGATGCGCTGAAAATCGCTGCGCAGGGCATCAACGCTGAACGGGCCGGTCAGCACGGCAGCAAGTTTGCCGGCAGGATCGATGACAAAGATGGCGGTGGAATGATCCACGCTGTAGCTGCCGTCGGCAGCGAATTGGAGGACTACCGGGACGCCCCATTTTTTGGCCAGCGCCTCGATGGTCGGTTGATCGGGTGCCGTGAGTGCGACGAAGTCCGGAGCGAAATTCGGCACATATTGGTCCAGGTGCTCAGGCGTGTCCCGCTTGGCATCGACGGACACGAAAATCACCTGCGGCGCCGTTGTTTTGGCGGCGCGCAGCTGCTTCTCCACGGCTGCGAGGATCGTCAGGGTGGCCGGACAATAATCCGGGCAATTGGTGTAGCCGAAGAACATCAAGGACCAGTGGCCGCGCAGGTTGGAGGACGCAAAGCTGCGGCCGCGGTTGTCGATCAAGCTAAAATCCGCCAGCGCGCGCGCGGGTGCGAGTAAGGTACCGCTCGCCAGCGCGACCGGCGGTTTGGGCGCTAAGATCAGTGCCGCAACCACGCCGCCGGCAACACACACCAGTATGAAGGCCAATAGTTTCGATCGACTCATCATGGCGCGATTATCCCACACAGCAGCGAAACCCGTTCGCGCCGCGAAACCTGCCGGCGCGCGCGACACCGGCCGGCGCTGCCGAAAGCGTCGGCGCCGCCATCGAACGCTGCGCGCGGGCGTTGCGTGCGGCGCGCGTGGTTTTCGGCCACGGCACCGCCAGTGCACGCGATGAAGCCGCGGAGCTGGTGTTTTTCGTCGCCGGGCTCGGCCACTCCCTGGGCGCGATCGCCTACGCGAGGTTGCTGACGCCGCGCCAGACCGCCCGCATCGGCGTGCTGCTGAAGCGGCGCATTGCTGAGCGCCTGCCGCTGCCGTACCTGACGCATCGCGCCTTCTTTGCCGGACTGGAGCTGTATGTGGATGAGCGCGTGCTGGTGCCGCGCTCGCCGATCGCCGAACTGGCGCTGAACCGCTTTGAGCCATGGATCCGTGCGCGGCGCGTGCGCCGCGTTCTGGACATCGGCACCGGCTCAGGCGCGATTGCGCTGGCGTGCGCCAAGGCCTTTCCGCGCGCGCGCGTGGATGCGGCCGACATTTCCGCGGCCGCCTTGCAGGTCTGCCGGCGCAACGTGCGCCGGTTGGGTTTGAGCGCGCGCGTCACGCCGCTTCTGTCCGACTATTTCAGCGCCGTGGCGGGCCGTCGTTACGATATCATCGTGAGCAATCCGCCCTATGTAGGGCGCGCCGAAATGCGCGGGTTGCCGCCCGAATACCGGCACGAACCGCAATTGGGCCTGGCATCCGGCGTCGATGGGTTGGATTCGGTGCGGGCAATTTTTGCGCAAGCGCGCCTGCATTTGCAGGATGACGGCATCCTGGTTGTGGAGGTCGGCAATAGCGAGAGGGCACTGTTGCGCGCATTCCCGCGCCGGCCGTTCATCTGGCCGCGGATCGCAATGGGCGGCGGCGGTGTCTTTTTGTTGCATGCGCGCGATCTTTAACGCGGCAGGAGTATTGAAGCGTGGCGGGTAATACCTTCGGCCGGATTTTCACGGTAACGAGCTTTGGGGAGAGTCATGGTCCCGCGCTCGGCTGCGTGGTGGACGGCTGTCCGCCGGGACTGGAAATTACCGAGGCGGAGTTGCAGATCGACGTCGACCGCAGACGGCCCGGCACCTCGCAGTTCACCAGTCAACGGCATGAGCCGGACACCGTCCGGATCCTGTCGGGCGTGTTCGAAGGCAAGACCACGGGCACGCCCATCGCGCTCTTGGTCCAGAATGAGGATCAACGTTCGCGCGACTACGAAAAGATCAAGGACCGGTTTCGCCCCGGACATGCCGACTATACCTACCAGCAAAAATACGGCTTTCGCGACTATCGCGGCGGCGGGCGTTCCTCGGCGCGCGAGACCGTGGTACGCGTGGCGGCCGGCGCGATCGCGCGGAAATTTTTGCGCGAACGGCATCGCATCGACATTCGCGGCTATCTGGCGCAATTGGGTCCGCTGGTGCTGCAGCCGGTCAATCCGCAGGCCGCCTACGAAAACCCGTTCTTCTGTCCCGATCCGGCGCGGGTCAAGGAGCTCGAGGATTTTATCTGGCGCCTACGCGAGTCGGGTGACTCGATCGGCGCGCGCGTCACCGTCATCGCCCAAGGCGTTCCGCCGGGATTGGGGGAACCGGTGTTCGAGCGGCTCGATGCCGATTTGGCGAGCGCGATGATGGGCATCAATGCGGTGAAGGGCGTCGAGATCGGCGCCGGTTTCAAGTCGGTCGAACAGCGGGGCTCGGAGCACCGCGACGAAATGACTCCCGCGGGATTCAAGAGCAATCATGCGGGAGGCATCTTGGGCGGCATTTCCTCGGGCCAGGACATCGTGGTGAGCCTGGCGCTGAAACCGACCTCCAGCATCATTCTGCCGGGCGAGACCATCAATGTCCGCGGCGAGGCCGTCGAGGTTGTCACGACCGGCCGGCACGATCCCTGCGTCGGGATCCGCGCCACGCCGATCGCCGAAGCCATGATGGCGCTGGTATTGATGGATCACTTCCTGAGATTTCGTGCGCAGTGCGCCGACGTGGTCTCGCCCACGCCCGTCATTACGCGGCGATGAGCGCCGCCCCCATGCTGCGAATCGCCGTGGTCGGAGTCTCGAGCCTGATCGGCGCGGCCGTCATCGAGGAGCTGCGCGAGCGAAAAGTACCGTTCGCCGAACTGCATGCACTCGACGATGAGCGCAGCGCCGGTGCGCCGGTCGCAGACGCAGAGACTTCTGAGAAACTCACCGTCGGCAACATCGCAGCGTTCGACTTCTCGCGGGTGGATCTGGTTTTTTTCTGCGGCCGCACCGCCCTGTCGGAACGCTACGCGCAGGCCGCCGCGGAGCATGCCTGGGTGATTGACGGTTCGGCCGCGTTTCGTGCACGCGCCGACGTGCCGTTGGTGGTCGCCGACGTCAACCCGCAAGCCTTGGACTCGATGGGGCGGCGCGGGCTGATTGCCCTGCCCGGGAAGCGCCAGTGTTGCGCTGGCAACTGCGCTGCATCCCCTGCACCAGCTCGCCGGTCTGACGCGTGTGGAGGTTGCGACCTATCAAGCCGTTTCGGGCAGCGGGCGCGGCGCCATGGAGGAGCTTGCCGGCGAGACCGTCGCCATGCTCAGTGGCAAGGAGGCCAAGGGCCGGGCCTTCGGCCGGCAGATTGCCTTCAACGTCATACCGCAAATCGACGCGCTGGAGGCGGACGGCATGTCGCGCGAAGAGCGTCGCCTGTGGGAAGAGACTCGCCGGGTGCTGAATTTGCCGTCGCTGGCCATCAATGCCACCGCAGTGCGCGTGCCGGTATTCTTCGGCCACAGCTTGGCGGTCCATGCAGCGTTCGAACGGCCGTTGCTGCTGGGGGAGGCCCTGAATGTGCTGCAACGCGGGAACGGCCTGAGCGTCATCGATCCCGAATCGGTTGCTGAATTTCCGACGCCCGCCACACTGGCAACCCGGCCGGATCGGGTATATGTAGGCCGTATACGGGCTGATTTGACCCGTGATAGAGGTCTAAATTTTTGGGTGGTGGCCGATAATGTTCGGAAATGTGCGGCACATAACGCAGTTTCGGTGGCCCAGATTTTGGTAAATAGATCCCAGTAAGATATAGTTATTGGCTTATGTAAAAGGCAAGTGAGAATTCGCTTCCAAGCCCCTATAGCACAATGAACTTTGTTCGCTTGCCTACCAGAATTCTGGGAGTAGAAATGTTTGTGACCCTGCCTCGCCTCATGCTGATGGCGTGCCTGCTATCCCCATCCTTAGCTTGGGGCTTAGGCCTAGGTGAGATCCACCTGAACTCAGCGCTGAACGAGCCGATGAACGCCGAGATCGACCTGATCGCGGCCGGTCCGGATGAACTGACCGCGCTGCGGGCGGCTCTCGCCCCGAAGGATGCCTTCACGCGCTACGGCATCGAGCGCCCGCCTTTCTTGTCGACGCTGACCTTCAAAGTCGGCAAGAGCAAGGATGGCCGCGACGTATTGCTGGTGCGGTCGACCGATTCGATTCCCGAACCCTTTGTGACGTTTTTGGTTGAAGTGAACTGGGCGCGCGGCCGGCTCATGCGCGAGTACACCGTATTGCTCGATCCCCCGGTCTATTCGCCGGGCGAGCGGGCAAGCTCGGCCGCACCGGTGTCGGCTGCGACCACACCGCCGGCCGCGGCGCCGACGCCACGCGCGAAACCTGCGCCTGCCGCCACGCCGGCGCCGAGCGCGGAAACGGCGGCCTCACCGGCGCCTGCACCGCGTTCGAGCCATGCCGGGCGATCGGCGAGCCGTGCTTCGAGCGCGGCGGCTTCGGCCCCGAGCACTGCACCTGCCAGTACGCCCAGCGCCGCGCACTGAGGCGCCAGCCGCCGTCGAGGGCAGTTATCGCGTCGCTCAGGGCGACACCCTGAGCAAAATTGCCCATAGCTTGCATGCCGGATCGCGTGCCGACCTTGATCAGAGCATGATTGCCATCTACCGCGCGAACCCCGATGCGTTCGGCGGCAATATCAATATTCTGCGGCGCGGCGCCGTGCTGCGCGTTCCCGGGGCCGACGAAATCGCCGCCTTGAATCAATCCGAAGCGATGAGCGAAGTGAATCGCCAAATGGAATGCGTGGCGCGGCAGCAGCAGCGCGGCGTCGAGCGGTCATCTGCGTCTGGTCACGCCGGGTGCCGGCAGCGGTACCAGCAACAGCAGCAGCGAATCCGCTTCCAGCGGCGAAGCGCAGGCGCTGAAAGGCCGTGTGAAGGATCTGGAAGGGCAGCTTGCCGACGCGCACCGCCTGCTCGATCTCAAGAACAACGAACTGAGCGAACTGCAGCGCAAGCTGGGCACGCCGGCACCCGCGCCGACGCCGCCGCAGACGGCGGTTGCACCCGCGCCGGTGCCGACGCCCGCGCCGGCACCGCCCCATGTCAGCACGCCTGAAGCGACCGCGCCTGCGCCGACGCCGGCACCCGCGGAAAGCACAGCGACCCCGCCGCCTGCACCGGCGCCGGCGCCCGTGCCGAAGCCGGTGGTTGCGAAGAAGCCGCCGCCTGCCGATACCGGATCGTGGATCGACTGGGTCCAGCAAAATTGGTGGTTGCCGGCCGCGGTACTGGTCGCACTGATCGCAGGTCTTGCGTTCAATTCCATGCGCCGCCGGAAGGCCAGCGGCAGCGGCGGCGGCGGCGACGATTTCCCCGGTCTCGATTCGACCGACATTTCACAGTTCCGCGACCCGAGTGCGCGCGTGGCGAGCAGCCGCGGCAGCGATGACTCGTTCGTCGTCGAGGAATCGGGCGAGCATCGCATGCCCGACTTCAACGAGCCTGCGGAGCGCTACGGCGAGACGACGGCGGACCTTAAGGCCCCCGACGACACGATGTCGAGCGAGAGCGCCGTCAATCTCGATCAGGGTGATCCGCTGGCTGAGGCGGACTTCCACATGGCTTACGGCCTATACGACCAAGCCGCCGACTTGGTGCGCATCGCCCTCGAGCGCGAGCCGGATCGGCGCGACCTGCGGCTGAAGCTGCTGGAAATCTACTTCGTCTGGGGCAACAAAGAGGCGTTCCTGCAGACCGCGAAGGGTCTGGAAGCAACCCGCGACCATGCGCCTGCCGGCGAGTGGGACAAGATTGTCATCATGGGCAAGCAGATCTGCCCCGACGAGCCGCTGTTCGCCTCCGCGACCGGCAGCGGCCGCGGTGCCGGCGCGCTGGTCGATTTAAACCTCGAAGGCGGCGAGAACCGGGTCGACATCGACTTGTTCGGCGACCCCGAAGGCGAACGCAGCATCGATCAATCCATTGCGAAGGATATCGACGACACCGCGGCCACCGGCGAATCGCCCGGATTGCATGCCGGCACCGATCTGGATTTCACACTGGACCACGCGGAACGCGGCGCTGACGATTCGCCGACCCGCGAGATGGCGCCGCGCGATGAGCCGACGGTCGAATCCGAACTGATGAATTTTGCCGACTCGCCGACGGCCGAGTCCCCGGCGCTGAAGTCGGCGGATCTGCGCGACCGGATTTCGTCGAAGTTGGACAAGGTCAACAAGGCGGAACAGACCGCCGAACTTTCCATCGACGATTTGGGTTTGGATCTGGATCATCTCGAAGGCTCGTCCCGGCACTTCCGTGAGCATCCCGCGGCTCGAGGAAACGGATCATCCGTCCGACGCGCCCACCATGGTCGCGGGTCTCGACGAGAAGTCCCGGCGCATGATGGCGGAAGCTGAAAGCCGCGCGCGCGACAAGGACCTTACCGAGCTCGAGCGCGAGTTGGAAGCCTCGTTCGTTGCCGACTTGGGTGCGGACCACGAAGAGATCAAGACCGCCGTTTTGGGACCCGAGTCCGCGCCCACGGTGCAGATGCCCCGCGGCACGGTTCAAGATCCGGCGCCTGCCTCGCGTCCAAATCGCCGGAATATTCGGACGTTCAAGAGGCGGAGCGGCCGGACGTCGATTCCACTTCGCGGCTGCGCGGCCTCAACGCCGACAGCATCGACTTGGATCTCGATCGGCTCGCCAACGCCTTAGGTTCGGGCGACACGGTCGAACAGCCGCGCGCCGAGGACGAAGTCTTCTCGACCGAGGTGTTCGAGGCGACTCAACGCAGCCGCAGGGTCGATTTGGATGTCGGCGAAGCGCTCAATGGTTCGGAAGCGGCGGCGACCAACAAGCTCAAGACCCTCTCGACCGCGCGCACCGGCAAGATCAAGACTGAAGATCTCGCGCTTCCGGAGCTGGAGCCGGTGACGATGAGCGAGGTCGGCACGAAATTGGATCTGGCGCGCGCCTACATGGACATGGGCGATCCGGAAGGCGCCCGCAGTATTCTCGAGGAAGTCGTCAGCGAAGGTTCTGCCAGCCAGAAACAGGAAGCGCAGCGCTTAATCGAGAATCTGCCCGGTTAGCGTGATTCCGCCCGGCCGCCGCGTCGCTGCACTCATCGAGTATGACGGCACCGGCTACGCCGGCTGGCAGTCGCAGACCCACTCATCCTCGATACAGGATGCGGTACAGGCGGCGCTATCCTTCGTGGCAGGCCATCCGATCGTGGCGATCTGTGCGGGGCGCACCGACGCCGGCGTTCATGCGGTGGGCCAGGTCATTCATTTCGACACCCATGCGGTGCGCACGCCGCGGGCCTGGGTCTTGGGCGCCAACACCAGGCTGGCGCCGAGCATCGCCCTGCAATGGGCGGGCGAAGTGGATATGGGTTTTCACGCGCGGCACAAGGCGGTGCGCCGCGTGTATCGCTACTTCATTTTGAATCGCAGCGCGCGCTCGGCGCTGCAACGGACACGCACCGCGTGGATTCATCGGCCGCTCGACGCGCAGGCGATGCACAGCGCCGCGCAGGCGCTGATCGGCGAGCACGATTTTTCGGCTTTCCGTTCGATCGAGTGCCAGTCGCAGACCACCATCAGGCGCGTCGATGCCATCGAGGTGAGCCGCGAGGGCGACCTGGTCTCACTGCAGATCGCGGCCAATGCCTACCTGCATCACATGGTGCGCAACATCGTCGGCACCCTGATCGACGTCCAGCGGGAATCCGATCCGCGCGCCGCCATGCTCAAGGTGCTGACCAGCGCCGATCGCCGCCTGGCCGGGGTTACGGCGCCCGCGTCGGGACTGTACCTATGGCGGGTAGAATATCCACAGCATTTCGCTATCGCCGCGCCTGATGCCCAATTTGGTCTAAACTAAGCCATGTCCTGGTTTGAACGAATCGTTCCATCGCGGATCAAGACCGAGCGGCGCACCCGTTCGGTGCCTGAAGGCTTGTGGACCAAGTGCCCGGCGTGCGATGCGGTGCTCTACAAGGCCGAGATCGAGCGCAATCTGCATGTTTGTCCGAAGTGCAGCCACCACATGCGCATCAACGGGCGCGAGCGCGTCATGAAATTTCTCGATACCGGATCGACCAGTGAAATCGCTGCCAAGGTCGAGCCCGAGGACCCGCTCAAATTCAAGGATTCCAAACGCTACAAAGACCGGCTGGTACAGTCGCAAAAGCAGACCGGCGAACGCGACGCCCTGGTCGTCATGGCGGGAAAACTCGAGGGTCTCGATCTGGTCGCCTGTGCATTCGAATTCCGCTTTCTGGGCGGTTCCATGGGTTCGGTGGTCGGCGAGAAATTCGTGCGCGCGGTTGAACATTGCCTGGAGCATCGCATGCCCTTGGTGTGTTTCGCGGCCAGCGGCGGCGCCCGCATGCAGGAAGCGCTGTATTCCTTGCTGCAGATGGCGAAAACCAGCGCCGCGCTCAAGCGTTTGTCGGAGGCGCGGCTGCCCTTTATTTCGGTGATGACCGATCCGACCATGGGCGGCGTGTCGGCCAGTCTGGCCATGCTCGGCGACATCAACATCGGCGAGCCGAAAGCGTTGATCGGTTTTGCCGGACCGCGCGTCATTCAACAAACGGTGCGCGAAACCTTGCCGGAAGGCTTTCAGCGCAGCGAGTTTCTGCTCGAACATGGCGCTCTCGACATGATCGTCGATCGTCGCGAGCTGCGCGACCGCATCGGCGCCATGCTGCGTCTGTTGGGCGGCAAAGAACCCGCTGCCGCTTAAGGCTCCTGAGGCGGTCCCTCATGCGGAGTCTCGAGCAGTGGTTGGCCTACCAAGCACAGGTGCACCCGCAGGCAATCGATCTGGGACTGGACCGCTTGCGTGTTGTGCTCGAGCGGCTGCAATGGCGGCAGCCCGACCTCCCGGTCATCACCGTCGCCGGCACCAACGGCAAGGGATCGGTCAGCTCGTACTGCGCGGCGATCTTGAGCGCCGCGGGTTTTCGCGTCGGGACATTTACCTCCCCGCATTTGCGCGACTACCAGGAACGCATCCGCGTTCACGACCGCTTGGCGCACGACGACGAATTGATCGCGGCTTTCGAGAAGATCGAAGCTGCCCGCGGTTCGGTGGCGCTGACATTTTTCGAATTCAACGCCTTGGCGGCGCTGTTGATATTCGAAGCGGCAGCGCTCGATGCCTGGGTGCTCGAAATCGGCATGGGCGGACGGCTGGATGCCGTCAACGTGGTCGAACCGGATGTCGCGGTGGTTACCAGCATCGGGCTCGATCATCAGGAATACCTGGGCAACACGCTGGAGGCCATTGCCCGGGAGAAAGCCGGCATCTTTCGTTCCGGCAAAACCGCCGTAATCGGCGGCCGCGAGCCTTCGTTGGTGCTCGAAGAGATCGCACGCAGCATAGACGCGCCGCTCAAGCGCCTCGCCATCGAGTACAACTACATTCGCGAAGGCCATGGATGGCGCTACCGCGGCACCCGCTGGGATCTGCCCCATCTGCCGGCGCCGGCATTGCTGGGCGATGTGCAATTCACCAATGCCGCGACGGCCATCGCGGCTCTCGAGGAGATTGCGCCGCGCCTTCACGTGCCCGCGGCGGCTGTTGCGCGGGGACTCGCCGAGGTGCGCCTGGTCGGGCGCTTTCAGCTGATCAGGCCGAGTCCGGGATCTGCCCGCGTGGATCCTGGATGTCGCCCACAATCCTGACGCCGCGCGCGTGCTGGCGGGGAATCTTGATGCCAACCCCATCTCGGGCAAGACCATGGCAGTGTGCGGAATTCTCGCCGACAAAGATGCCGCTGGGATCGCCTCCATCCTGGATGGCTGCATCGATGTGTGGTGGTGCGCATCCCTCGACGGCGTGCGCGGACGCAGCGGCAAGATGTTGGCAGAGGAATTGAGCGATGTGGTGCAGGGCGCGGTCGTGGCCGCCGACAGCGTCGCCGGCGCCTGCACGCAGGCAGCAAGGGCGGCGGGCCCGCAGGATCGAATTGTCGTATTCGGATCCTTTCATACCGTGGGTCCGGCGCTCGACTGGCTGGAGTCCGCAGGATTGCTGCCTGCAGGCGCGCGTCCCGAATATACTTCGCGCTAATGGATCGTCGCGTCAAAGAACGGCTGATCGGCGCATCGATCTTGGTTGCGCTCGTTGTGCTCGTGGTGCCCGAACTGTTGTCGGGCCCAAAACCCGTAGCTCAGCCGGCGACGACACTTCCGGCCGCCGCCCCAGAACCCACTCGCAACGTCACCGTAGACTTGACGACCAGCAAGCCGCCCGCGAATAGCGAGCCCGAGCCCGCTGAATCCTCGCCGGAGCCGGCGGCCTCGAGCGTGGCCTCGGCGAGGCCTCGAGCGCGCTCCGGCTACGAGCGACCGGCAGCGGTGCTCAGCGCCAGCGCAGCCCTCGCCGTCCGACTCGCTGCCAAGCGCGGCGCAACTCGCCTCCGCGACACGCCCGGCGCCGGTTGAATCTGCCGGGCCATCCCCCATATCGACTGCGCACGGTTCTTGGTCCGTGCAGCTGGGAAGTTTCGCCAGCCGTGCCAATGCCGACAATTTGACCCGTCAGTTAAAGGGTCAAGGGTTTTCGGTATTTGTACTGTCGAGTGGGTCGGGCGCAGCGGCGCGGTATCGCGTCCGCGTGGGGCCCCTGGCCGACCGCGAATCAGCCGAGCGGACCGCCGCCAAGCTCAAGTCGCTGGGGCATGTCTCCAGCCTGGTGTCGCCGTCGGCCTGATTTCTCATTTTGCGATGGTTTAAGGGACGTCGCCGACGGCGCTCCGGTAGAATGTGGCACAGGCGTGAGGAGGCTTAAATATTGACCGTAGCGGATGTTCTGATCCTGTTGATTGTGATGGGATCGACACTAATTGGTGCGCTGCGCGGCTTTATCAGGGAAGCAGTCTCGGTTGCCTTCTGGATTCTCGCCATCTGGGCCGCGTGGCATTTCGGTCCCGCGGTCGAGCCGCATCTGGGCGGTTTGCTCGCCGACCCGAACATCGCGCCTTGGGTCGGGCGACTGGTGATTTTAGTGCTGGTGCTGGTGGTGGGCTGGGTAGTCGGCATGTTGTTGAGCTACTTCACGCGCACCTTAGGGCTGGGGCCTTTGGATCGGGTCATCGGGCTTTTTTTCGGCATCGTGCGCGGCATGATGCTCGTGGGTCTTATGGTGATGGGCGGCGAGTTGCTGCACTTGAATCAAGAGGATTGGTGGGGCCGTTCGAAGCTGATTCCTTACGGGGAAACTGTCGGGGATTGGCTGCGCGCGATGGTGGGCGAGAAAGGCGAGCCTTGGGCCAGGCTCGAGCGCCTCACCGGAGCGAAGTTCAGACCTAAGTAGCGGAGATCCGTCATGTGTGGAATCGTCGGAATGGTCGGTAGCAGCGCGGTCAATCAACGTATCTACGATGCGCTGACGGTACTGCAGCACCGGGGTCAGGACGCCGCGGGCATCATGACGGCCGAGGACGGCGAGTTGTTCATGCGCAAGGATTCAGGCCTGGTGCGCGATGTGTTTCAGCAGAAGCACATGCTGAAGCTCAAGGGCAACATCGGCATCGGGCACGTGCGCTATCCGACCGCCGGCTGCGACAGCGCCCACGACGCGCAGCCCTTCTACGTCAACTCTCCCTACGGGATCTGCCTGGGGCACAACGGCAATCTCACCAATGCGCGCGAATTGACCGAGGTGTTGGTGCGCGAAGATCGCCGCCACCTGAACACCAGTTCCGACTCCGAAGTGCTGCTCAATGTGCTGGCATCCGAACTCGAGCGCGTCGGAACTCCGCGCGTGACGCCGGCGGACGTATTCGCAGCGGTCAACGCCTTGTATCGGCGTTGCCGCGGCGGTTATGCGGTGACTGCCATGGTGATCGGGCACGGCATTCTGGGATTCCGCGATCCCAACGGCATCCGTCCCTTGGTGATCGGCAAGCGCGAAACCAAGAAGGGCACCGAATGGATGCTGGCATCCGAGAGCGTTGCCCTGGATATGCTGGGTTTCGACATGCTGCGCGACGTTGCGCCCGGCGAGGCCGTGTTCATCGATGAACAGGGCCGCTTCTACGCCCAGCAATGCGTGGCAATGGCACGGCACACGCCGTGCATTTTTGAATACGTCTATTTCGCCCGCCCCGATTCGATCATCGACAATATTTCGGTCTACAAGGCGCGCTTGCGCATGGGCGAGCGCCTGGCCGAGAAGATCAAGCGCGAGCGGCCCGAGCACGGCATCGATGTGGTCATCCCGATTCCCGACACCAGCCGCACCAGCGCCGTGCAGGTCGCGCAGCTGCTGGGGGTCAAGTATCGCGAAGGCTTCATCAAGAATCGCTACATCGGCCGCACCTTCATCATGCCGGGCCAGGAGCAGCGCGCCAAGTCGGTGCGCAGCAAACTCAATGCCATCGATCTGGAATTTCGCGGCAAAAATGTGCTGCTGGTGGATGATTCGATCGTGCGCGGCACCACCTCGGCGCAAATCATCGATATGGCGCGCGAGGCCGGCGCCAAGAAGGTTTTCTTCGCCTCGGCGGCGCCTCCGGTGCGCTATCCGAACGTCTACGGCATCGACATGCCGGATGCGTCGGAACTGGTGGCCGCGGGCCATACGGACGACGAAGTGCGCGACATCATCGGCGCGGACTGGCTGATTTATCAGGATTTGGAAGATCTGGAACATGCGGTTCGCCACGACAACGCCAAGATCGAGGACTTCGATACTTCCTGTTTCTCCGGCGAATACGTGACCGGGGATGTGACGCCTGAGTATCTTGCGCGCCTGCAAGAAGAGCGTTCCGACGAAGCGAAGCAGCAGCGCCGGCAAGGCGCGGGCCGCGGCCTCAAGTCCGTCCGGATACTGTAGAAAACCCCGCCGGATAGGCTGCCGGCGCCGGTTTTCGGCAAAAGAATATGCGCCTACTGGTGATTGCAAGCCGCGACGTTCATCGACTGCTGGTCCGCAAGCATGTTGAGATCCAGTGGCCGGATGCCGCCATCGTCGAGCACGTGCTCGGCGAGGATCCCGATCTCGAAGAACATTTCTCCGCCGTCGGCTTCGATGCAGTCATCATTGTCGGCGCGCCGCCGGCGGATGCTGAAGCCAGGTTCGCGGCGGCGCAGGCGGCCAAGCCTGAGTTCGCGCCGATATTGCTGCTGCTGCTGCAGGATGCGCCGGAATTCCCGCCGCCCGCGACAGCCGGGGTGCAGCGTCTTTACGGCCAAAAAATCGATCGCCAGCGGCTGCTGAAAATGATCGTTACAGCCTCCAGCGAGCATCGCAAGGCGTTGGTGCTATTGCGCGCGCGCCCGGACTACGAGAGTCGCTATCGTTTCGGCACCGTGATCATCCGCGGCCACCGTTGCATCCGCCAGGTCGGCAGCGGCGGCATGTGTAAAATCTATCTCGCCGAAAGTGAACGTGCCGGCACTCTGGTGGTGCTCAAGGTGTTCAGCCAGGTTCCGGACGTGTCCGAGCGCTTTGTCAGCTTCGATCGATTCCTCCAGGAATACGAGATCGTCGCCGGCTTGAACCATAAAAACATCGTACGCATCTATGACCTCGGTGTTGCCGACGATCATGCTTACATCGCCATGGAGCATTTTCCCGCCGGCGATTTGCGCCAGCGCATGCTGAAGGCGCCGCTTGCGCCGGCCAAGGCGCTCGATTTTTTGCAGCAAATCGCCAGCGCGCTGGACGCCATTCATTCGGTGGGCGTCCTGCATCGCGATCTTAAGCCGGCGAATGTGATGCTGCGCCCCGACGACACCGTCAGTCTGATCGACTTCGGACTGGCCAAGGCCAATGAGAGCGACGACATTTCCCTGACCGGAACGCGCGAAATTTTCGGAACCCCTTACTATATGAGCCCGGAGCAGGGCCACGCCGAAGTCATCGACGCACGCAGCGATTTGTACAGCTTGGGTGTGGTGTTTTACGAGATGCTGATCGGCCGCAAGCCCTTCAACGGGGCGACCGCCATGGAAGTCATTTACAAGCACAAGCGTGCCGAATTGCCGGAAATTGCGCCGGAATTTGCCCGCTTTGAAAAGTTGTTGCGCCGCTTGCTGGCGAAGTCGCCCGATGACCGCCATCAATCGGCTGCGGAACTGCTGAACGCCATTGCTGCCCTGAAAGTTCCGGCATGAAGGCGGCGGCCCGGCTCGATCATCCTTTGTTGCGCGCGGCCACTCCCGACACCTGGATCGCCAGGGCTTGTTCGCTGCCCGATTTGTTGCTGATCGATCACGCGAATTGCGAGAAGAAGGCCGCCTCGACGGCACTGGCGTTGATGTTCGCCTATGCAGAGGATCTGGAGCTGACCGATAAGATGTCCCGGCTTGCGCGCGAAGAGCTGCGGCACTACGAGCAAGTCGCCAAGCTCATGGGCACCCTGAAAGTCGTGCCGCAACGCCTGGCGCCCGGGCGCTACGCGGCGCAGTTGCGCCGTTTGCTGTCGAGCAGCGAGCCGCAGCGCGAGGTGGATTTGATGATCTGCGGGGCGTTCATCGAAGCGCGGTCCTGCGAGCGCTTTGCGGCCTTGGGCGAAGCGTTGCAGGCCGCGCCGCTGGCGGAACTGTACCGCGGGCTGCATCAGGCCGAGGAGCGGCACTACCGTCTTTATCTAGGCCTTGCCGGAAGGGCCGCGGCACGAGCGGGCGTGGACCTCGATCGACGAATCGCCGCCTTTGCCGAGCTGGAAGCGCAGCTGATCACGTCGCCCGATCCGGACTTCAGGTTTCATTCCGGACCGCCGTAGCGGCGCCGCGCGGCAGCGAGCGAAGTTCGGGGCCATCGCTGTCCCAGCGCAGCACGCTGCCCTGGTCGAACCAGTCTCCCAAAACAATGCGGGTTCGCGGCCGGCCGTCCACTTCAAAGGCGTGAATGGCGGGACGGTGAGTATGGCCGTGCAGCAAGGTGGAGGTACCCGCGGCGCGCATCGCCATCGCGACGCTCTCTGCATTGACGTCGGTGATCGCGTATTCCATCGCGGCGGTGTGCGCCTGGCTGCCGGCGCGGGCCGCGCCGGCCAGCGCGCGTCGCGACTCGACCGGCAACGCCAGAAATTGCCGCTGCCAGTGAGGATCCCGGACGGTCGCGCGCAGCCGCTGGTAGGCGCGATCATCGGTGCACAGGGCATCGCCGTGCATCACCAGAACCGGTTCGCCGTAAAGGGTGACGATCAAGGGATCGGGCAGCAGCTGCGCGCCGCTCATCGCGCTGAACTGCCGCGACAGCAGAAAATCCCGATTGCCGTGCATCACGAAACAGGGCACGCCGCTGTCCGAAAGAGCGCGCAGGCCGGCAATTGCCGCAGCCTGGGCGCTGTCCGGCGCATCATCGCCGATCCAGGATTCGAACAAATCTCCGAGAATGTACAAGGCCGCCGCACTTTGCGCTTCGCCTTTCAGAAATTCCAAAAATTGTTCGATGATGGCCGGCCGCGCCGCATCGATGTGCAAATCCGAGATGAAAAGCGTGGCCACCGGTTGTTAGTCAACCGGCTCCTAGGGGCCGGGGATGCGCTCGATCCGCTGGATGATGACGGGCTTGAGCGGCGTTTCTTCCTTGAGGATGCCGTGCGCACCCGTGGCGACATTGCCGATGCGGTCAACCACGTCCATGCCCGCCGTCACGCGGCCGAAAACCGCATAACCCCACCGGCTCGCGTTAGGATCGAGGGCTGCATTGTCGTTGAGGTTTACATAAAACTGCGCATTGCCGCCGTGCGGGTCCTGGGTGCGGGCCAGCCCGACCGTGCCGCGCACATTGCTCAGGCCATTGCCCGACTCATTCGCCACCTTGTTCGGCGCGGGTTTGGCACTGTAGTCGGCGTTGAATCCGCCGCCTTGGATGACGAAGTTGGACACCGCGCGATGAATGAGCGTATTGGTGTAATGGCCCGCATCGACGTAGGCCAAAAAATTTGCAACGGTCAATGGCGCGCGCTCGGCGTTCAATTCAATCGTAAAATTTCCCATTGAGGTAACCACTTGCACCTGGGGCGAAGGGGCAGTGGCCGCCGGCTTGGGCTGCGTCTTTGCATCTTCCCCCTTCTCCGCGGCGAGGGACGGGTGAAAGCAGACGGTACTGAGCAATGCAAGGGCTGGTAGAAGTTGTTTCATACGCCGGGATTCTACTCGAATAGGTACAATCTTGAGATATGTCCGAAGTGCTCGAATCGCCCGTCATTACGCGCTTTGCGCCCAGTCCCACTGGATCCTTGCACCTGGGCAACGCCCGCACGGCGCTTTTCAGCCACCTGTGGGCCCGTAAAACCGGCGGGAAGATTCATTTTGCGCATCGAGGACACGGACTTGGAGCGCAGCCAAGATCGCTTTCGCGACCAGCTCCTGGCCGACATGCGCTGGTTGGGACTGGATTGGGACGAGGGCCCGGATGTGGGCGGCCCCGCGGGGCCGTATTGCCAGGCGCAGCGCGGCGAGTTCTATCGAGCCCTGTACGATCAATTGTCGGCGGGCGGCCAGGCCTACCCTTGCTATTGCACGGCGGAGGATCTGGAGCTGTCGCGAAAATTACAGCGCATGTCGGGCAAGCCGCCGCGCTACGCGGGCACCTGCAAAGGATTGACGCCGGCGCAACGCGCCGAGCGCGAAGCTCGCGGCCTCAAGCCCGCCCTGCGCTTTGCGGTCCCGAGCGATGAGATTATCGAATTCACGGACGCGGTACACGGACCGCAACGCTTTGCCAGCAACGACATCGGCGATTTCATCATTCGCCGCGAAGACGGTACTCCCGCCTTCTTCTTCTGCAATGCGGTCGATGATTCCGCGATGGGCGTGACCCAGGTCTTGCGCGGCGATGATCACATGACCAATACGCCGCGCCAGCTCATGCTTTTGGATGCGCTCGGCATGCGCGCGCCGGCGTACGGGCATGTCGGTCTGCTGGTCGGGGAGGACGGTGCGCCGCTGTCGAAGCGTCATGGCAGCACCAGCGTTCATGAGTTTCGCGAACGCGGATTCTTGAGCATCGCAGTGCTCAATCAATTGTTTCGCCTGGGGCACGCCGCCGATGTCGATGGCTGGCTGCCGGCGGCGCAGATGCCGGCACATTTCCGCCCGCAGCATCTGGGGAGGGCGCCGGCGCGCTTCGAGGTTTCGCAATTGATGCATTGGCAGAAGATATCCCTCGAGCGTCTGTCGAGCGCGGACGTGCGGGCATGGCTGGGCGGGGACGATCCGCCGGAGTTCGTCGATCTCGTGCGCCACAATGTCGCCCTGCCGGCCGATGCCATTGCCGTGGCGCGCTGTGGTGCGGGGGGAGCTGCCGGCGCTGGGCGCGGAGGAGCAGCGCCTGGTGACTGCGGCGGGCGCGGATTTTTTTACCGCCGCCGCTGCGGCGTATGAACAATCGCACGGCGACCTGAAGCTGCTCACCCAGCAGCTCAAACAGCAGACCGGGCGCAAGGGCCCGGATTTGTTCATGCCCCTGAGGGTGGCATTGACCGGCCAGGCACACGGGCCCGAACTCGCGCAGCTTTTGCAGCTCATGTCCCCCGATACGGTGCGGCGACGCTTGCAGGCCCATGCTCAAAATCCATAACTCGCTGAGCGGCACCAAGGAAGAGTTCAAGCCTCTGCGCGCCGATGAAGTGCGCATGTATGTCTGCGGCATGACCAACTACGACTATATACACGTGGGCCACGCGCGCATGTTGGTGGCCTTCGACCTGGTGCAGCGCTACCTGCGCTCGTTGGGCTACCAGGTGACCTATGTGCGCAATGTCACCGACATCGACGACAAGATCATCGAGCGCGCCGCCGCGAACGGCGAGAACTGGGCGGATCTGGCGCGCCGCTTCACCGTGGCCATGCACGAAGATTGTGCGACCTTGGGACTGCAGTCTCCCGACCTGGAACCGCGCGCCACGGAATTCATCGCGCCCATCATCTCCATGATCGAGACCCTGGTCGCCAAGGGCTTTGCCTATGCTGCGGCCAACGGCGATGTACTGTATTCGGTACGTAAGTTCGCGACGTATGGCCGGCTGTCGGGCAAGAAGATCGATGACTTGCGCGCCGGTGCTCGCGTTCAGGTCGATGAGGCCAAGCTGGATCCGCTGGATTTTGTGTTGTGGAAACATGCCAAGCCCGGCGAGCCCGCCTGGGACTCGCCCTGGGGACCCGGAAGACCGGGATGGCACATCGAATGCTCGGCGATGTCGACCAGCTTGCTGGGCAGCTACTTCGATCTGCACGGCGGCGGGGAAGATCTGAAGTTTCCGCATCACGAAAATGAGATCGCGCAATCCTGTGCTGCGTGCGATGCACCGTTCGTGCGTACCTGGATGCACAACGGATTCGTGCGCGTCAACGATGAAAAAATGTCGAAATCGCTGGGAAACTTCTTCACCGTGCGCGAAGTGCTGAAAACGCTGCGCGATCCGGAAGTCCTGCGCTTTTTTCTGCTGAGCAGCCACTATCGCGGCCCGATCAATTATTCGGCCGCGCAACTCGCACAAGCGGATGAGACCCTGCTGGGCCTGTATCGCGCGCTCAAAGATGCGCCCGCCGACGGCGCGGTCGACACCGCGGAGCTGGCTCGATTTCGCGCCGCAATGGATGATGACTTCAACACGCCGGACGCCTTTGCGGTGATGCAAGGAGTTGCGCGCCGCTTGAATCTGGCGAAGGCCGGCGCGGATGCGGCGGCGTGCATCCGAGGCGGCGGCGACACTGCGGGCTTTGGGGGCAGATCCTCGGGGTCGTGCAGCAGGATCCGGACAGCTATCTGAAACGCAGCGCCGGCGATAAACAGTTGGCGGACCAGGAAGTGGAGGCAATGCTGGCCGCGCGCCGCGCAGCGCGCGCCCTCAAGGACTTCGCGGAGTCGGATCGGATCCGGGATCTTTTGACCGCCGCGGGGATCCTGCTGGAGGATAAACCCGGGCGGCCGCACAGAGTGGCGGCGCGCCTAAGGCGCCGCCACCCGCTCCTTAACGGCGACCTAGTCGTAGCGGCGCGAAGCGAAGATTCCCACAGCCAGGCCCACCAGAGCCGCGATGCCGATCACCTGCCAGGGATTGTCGCGTACGAAACCATCGGTGCGCTTGCCCACCTGCTGCGCCTGATCCCTAAGTTGCGACGCGGTATCGGCCACGGCACTGCGGGCCGCCGCCAGGGCGATTTTCACCTTGGCGCGAACCTTGGCGATGTCCGGCGAGTCGACATCTCGCAGGGCTTTGGTCAGGTCCTCGACGTTCTCGAGAAAGCTGTTCACTTGACCATTGGCGAGGTCGCTTGCGCTTTTCGCGCTGCTCGATACTGATTGCATGTTTGGTCTCCAGCGCTAGACGCGGCGGCCCAGGCTCATCAAGAATGTGACGATCGCACCGATCAAGAATACGATGAACAGGATCTTCGCAATGCCGGCAGCGCCGACCGCGATTCCACCAAAGCCGAAGAATGCGGCAATCAACGCGATGACAAAGAACACGACGGCATAGTGAAGCATGTTGCACCTTAGATGAGGGTTGGCAGCGAGTCTGCAGGTTGGCGACAGTATCGGGAAATCGAGCGGGCGAATGAAAGTCGGTGAGTGGCGTCGCCCGCGTAGGACATAGCCCACGGATAGCAAGCATGAAACAAATTGTTGATCGTCTATCACTCGATGACCGGAGGGACGCAGCAGATGGCGCAGGCAGCCGCGGACGGAGCGCGCGACGAAACCGGTGTGAAGATTTCCTTGCGGCGCGCCGCCGAGGTTCGAGGCGACGACCTGCTGACCAGCGACGGCTATATCTTTGCGAGCCCGGAAAATCTCGCCGGCATGTCCGGAATGATGAAGGATTTTTTCGACCGCACCTATTATGCGGCTTACGAGAAAATCAACGGCAGGCCGTTCTTGATTCTGGTGTGCGCCGGCAGCGACGGCCGCAATGCCGTACAGCAAATAGAGCGTATTGCCGCCGGCTGGCGTTTGAAGCCGATTGCCGATCCTTACATCGTGTGTACGCATGCGCAGACGCCGGAACAAATACTCAAGCCCAAAATCATCGCCGCGGCCTGCTTGAGGCGCTGTGAAGAGCTGGGCAAGACGCATGGCCGGCGGCATCGCGATGGGAATATTCTGAGGCAACTTCTGACACGGGTTCGGCGGATTCCCGATGCACCTCGCGCGTGCCGCGCGCGATGGTTAGCGCCACCTTAAAGCAATCGGAGAGTGGCCATGGCGCGGAAGTACAGCAAGGCGAGCCAGAAGAAAGTCGAGAAGGTCATGCGCGAACGGAAGGCCGGCAAGCTGCGCAGCGGACGTTCCGGTAAAAAGGTGACGAGCCGCAAGCAGGCCATTGCCATTGGTCTATCGGAGGCGCGCCGCGCGGGCAAGAAGGTTCCCAAGAAAAAAGCCGCTTAAAACCTGCGCAAAGGCCGCTTAACCTGTGCGGGGACTTCCCCGAAGGCTTTCCCCGACTGGGGTTCCGGCTATCGCGGGAGCCGCTCCCGCCGTATGCTAGAGATCTATGAACTCAGCCAAGCACCTGTCTTTTCTACAGCTCCGCTCGCTCGTCAAAAAGAACGGCGAGATGGAACTCTCGCTGCAAAGCACCTCGATCCCCGAACCTGCCGCAGACGAGATTGTGGTGCGGATCGACGCGGCACCGATCAACCCGTCCGACCTCGGCCTGCTGCTGGCAAATGCCGATTGGAGCCAGGCAAAGGTTTCCGGCACGGCGCAGCAGCCGATCGTAACCGCGACGCTCAGTGCCAACGCGGTGCAGGCGATGGCCGCACGCATCGATATTTCCATGCCGGTCGGCAATGAAGGTGCCGGCCTGGTCACGGCGGCGGGCTCCTCAGCCGCGGCGCAGGCGTTGCTGGGCAAACTGGTCGCGGTACTGGGCGGCGCCATGTACGCACAATACCGATGCGTCAAAGTGAATCAATGCCTGGTGCTGCCGGAGGACGCAACGGCTGCCGAGGGCGCATCCTGCTTCGTCAATCCGCTCACTGCCTTGGGCATGGTGGGCACGATGCGGCGCGAGGGGCATAAGGCGCTGGTGCACACGGCCGCTGCCTCGAACCTCGGGCAGATGCTCAATCGCCTGTGTCTCGCAGACGGCGTACCTTTGGTGAACATCGTGCGCAAGAAGGAGCAAGAGGATCTTTTGCGGGCGGCGGGAGCCGCCCACGTATGCCGCAGCGATTCGCCGACGTTTTTGCAGGATCTGACGGATGCACTGGCCGCGACCGGAGCGACGATAGCCTTCGATGCGATTGGCGGCGGCCCCCTGGCCGGGCAAATCCTGGCCTGCATGGAAGCGGCCATCAATCGCGGCGTGACGGCATACAGCCGGTACGGGTCCACGACTCACAAACAGGTGTATTTGTACGGTTCGCTGGATATGACTCCCGCCGTGCTCAATCGAAATTACGGCATGGCGTGGGGTATCGGCGGTTGGCTGGTGACGCCCTACATCGAAAAGATCGGACCTCTGGCCTTCCAAGAACTCAAGGAACGCGTGGCGCGGGATCTGAAAACCACCTTTGCCAGCCATTATTCACAGGAAATCTCGCTGGCCGAGACGCTGCAGCCGGCGATCATCGCGGCTTATTCCAAACGCGCCACCGGCCACAAATACCTGATCAATCCCAACAAGGGCCTCTGAACTCATTCTCCGGGCAGTCTCGGCAGGAAGCGCGGAGCCGTACGTGCGTGCGCCGCCGCCTCGAACCCCGAACCCAACTTGATCAGCTTGGGTTCGCTGAAGGCCGCCCCGAAGAACGACAAGCCAACCGGTAGACCCCGATACAGACCGGCAGGAACCGTAATGTGCGGATACCCGGCGATCGCCGCGGGCGAGGAGCAGCCGCCGGTATCGGAGTCGCCGTTGACGCGGTCGATCAGCCATGCCGGACCCGCAGTCAGAGTCACCATGGCGTCGAGTTTGTGTTCGGCCAAAACCGCGTCAATGCCATTGCTGCGCGTCGCTTTAAGGCATGCCGCGCGTGCATCCTTATAGGCTTTTTCAGTCAGGGGACCTTTCGCTTCCGCCTGGCGCAACAATTCCTGATCGAACAGCGGCATCTCGGTGTCCTTATGGGCTTCGTTGAATCGGATCAGCGCGGCCAGCGAGCGCACGGGAAACGTCGGCGGCAAACGCCGCAAATAGGCGTTCAAGTCGGCCTTGAATTCGTACAGCAACACCTCTTGTTCCGCGGCGCCGGTGGTGCCATGCAACGGCAGATCGGCCGGGTCGACGATGGTCGCGCCCGCTGCTTTCAAGGTTGCAATGCAAACGTCCAGAAACGCATTGATGGGCGCATTGTCCGCGAAAAACTTACGGGCAATTCCCAGCCGGGCGCCATTCAAACCCTGGGGATCGACATGGCGGGCATAGTCGGTCTGGAATCGCTCTCCGACTGCCGCACTTGCCGAATCGGCGGTGTCGAGACCCGACATGACGCCGAGCAACAGCGCGGCGTCGCGGACGCTGCGCGTCATGGGGCCAGCCGTATCCTGACTATGCGAGATCGGCGCGATGCCGCGGCGGCTGACCAGGCCGACTGTAGGCTTCAAACCGACGATGCCGTTGACCGAGGCCGGACTTACAATCGATCCATCGGTCTCCGTGCCCACGGCAATCGCGCAGAGATTCGCGGAGACCGCGACTGCCGACCCGGAGCTCGAGCCTGAGGGCGTGCGATTGGCGGCGTATGGGTTGCGGCACTGGCCGCCGCGGCCGCTCCAGCCGCTCAACGAATGAGTGGAGCGAAAATTCGCCCACTCGCTCAAGATTCGTCTTGCCCAATATGACCGCACCTGCGGCCCGCAGACGCTCGACCAGCGGCGCATCCTGGGACGCATACCAACCTTCGAGCGCCAGCGATCCGGCCGTCGACATCATATGATCCGAGGTCTCGATGTTGTCCTTGATGAGGATCGGCACTCCGTGCAACGGGCCGCGGGAGCCGTGGGTCTTTCGCTCGTTGTCCAGAGCGGCAGCGATCTCCAGCGCGCGCGGGTTGGTCTCAATCACGGAGCGCAAGTTGGGCCCGTGCCGATCGAGCTTGTCTATGCGGGTCAAATAGCCCTGCGTCAGCTGCTGCGAGGTCAGGCGGCCCTCGGCAAAGGCCGCCGCGATATCCGCCAGGGACAATTCCTCCAGCGGATCGGCCGAGGGCAAAGAGGCTGCGGCCGCTGAGGCGGGCGCTGCGGGCTCGGCCGCGGCCGCCGCGGCCGCCGCCGCCAGGAGAAATTCGCGCCTATCCATCAGGTGGCTCTCACTTGCGTAAGTTCAAGATCGCGCTCGGCCTGTAGGCTCTTAAGATCTCGGCCAATGCTGGCCACCGCGAGGGCACGGCCGCCGCGCAGGTATGTCACGGCGCAATCGCGCGAATTCAATGAGCCTTCGATCTCAATGGCGTCCCACGATTCTGCATGGCCGACATAGTTGACGGTCAGATCGTAGTGCTGACTCCAAAAGAAGGGCACCGCGTCGAAAGGCTGCCGGCGTCCCAAAATGTTGAGTGCCGCGGTCTGACCCTGCCGTTCCGCGACCACCCAATGCTCGACCCGGATGCGGTCGCCGGAATACCGATCAGGCCAGCGCGCGATATCGCCGGCTGCGAAGATGCCGGGTGCACTGGTTTCAAGGTACTCGTTGACTTGAATGCCGCGGTCGATCGCCAATCCCGCTTGTTCGGCGAGCTTGCTGGCAGGACGCACGCCCACGCCGAAGACCACAAAGTCCGCCTCAATGACGGCGGCATCCTTGAGCGTGACCTGCCTGCCGTCGATGGCGGCGACCGAGGTCCCCAAGTGAAACACGACCCCGTGCCGCTCGTGAAGTTCGCGCAGGAATGCCCCCAGCTGCGCTCCCAGCACACGCTCAAAGGGAATGCGCTCCGGTCCGACGACATGGACCTCGATGCCTCGATGGCGCAGCGACGCCGCTACTTCGAGTCCGATGAAACTGGCGCCCACCACCGCAACGCGCCGCGCGGTTGCGGCGGCGGCTACGATGGCTTGCGAGTCGGCGAAGGTGCGCAAATAAAACAGCCTTGCGGTGCCGGAGCCCGGAATGTCCAGCCGCACCGGATCAGCCCCCGTCGCGAGGAGCACGGCGTCGGATTCAATCTCATGACCGTTCTCGAGGCGTACACGGCGTTGCTTGGCATCGAGCGACTGCACCCGCGAGTCCAGCAAAACGTCGATATTTCGCTCCGCGTAATATTCTGGCGTGCGCAGCGGCATCCATTCCGCCGGCGCGGTGCCCATCAGAAAGTCCTTGGATAGGTTGGGCCGGTCATAAGGCGGCGAATCATCCGCGCTGATCAGCGTTATGCGCGCCGAATAGCCTGCGCGCCGCAGCGTGTCCGCCGCGGCCAATCCCGCCGCGCCCCCGCCGACGATGGTCACCGAGGAAGGCAACGCGCCTGCCGCACCGCTTGGCAGCGCGTTGGGCGCGGGTGCAGGCAGCCGTTCACGGACAAACACTTTGCTGCCGACACTTTCCACCCGCCAACAGGCGATTGGGTCAAGGGCCGGCGCGCGCAATGCGGCTCCGGTGTGCAGACTGAAGCAGGCATGGTGCAGGGGGCATCGAATGGTGTCGGCCACGATCAAGCCGGCGGCGAGGGCGCCATGATAGTGGCTGCATTCCGCGCCCAGCGCGAAAAATTTCGCGCCGCGCCTGACGAGGATTGCCGGATCCGAATCGACGCGGCCTGATACGATGGCGCCGTCTGGAATATCGGCGATTTCCATTCCACCGCGAAGGTCGGGAAGCTTGGACAGGTCCATTTTTTTCCCCCGCTCTGATATAACTCGATTTGCATACTAGCCGAGAGGGGAGCCAATGCGTAAGGACCGGAACGTCTGTACCCATTTGAATCGCGTGAGGCGGGTTGTGCCCTCCGGCGAGGGTTGTGTGGAATGTCTTGCGACCGGCGATACCTGGGTGCATTTGCGGCTGTGCCGTACCTGCGGCCACGTCGGTTGCTGCGATGACTCCAAGAATCGGCACGCGCGCAAGCACGCGGGCGGGACGGGACATCCGATCGTCTCCTCCTTTGAACCGGGCGAGGACTGGAGCTGGTGTTTCGTCGACGAGATTGAAGTGCAGTTGCCGCAGTAAGCGGCCGTCATGCCCTTAAGAAGGACTGAAACGATGCGTATCGATCGGCTGTTGGTTTTTTTGGCGGCACTGTTGGCGCTGGCCGGCATGGCGTACGCGGGCAAGTATGAGGATACGGTTGCGCTGTTCAAGAAGGCCGGAGAAAGCGCGACCTTCTTTGAGAACAGCTACGCCTATGCAATATTCCCGAACATCGGCGAGGGCGGATTCATAGTCGGCGGCGCGTATGGCAAAGGCCGCGTCTATGTCAACGGCGCGCTGGTGGGGGATACCACCATGCAGCAATTGAGCGTCGGGTTTCAGGCCGGCGGCAAAGGCTACGCACAAATCATTTTCTTTCAGGACAAGCGTGCACTCGATGAATTCGAGTCGGGCAGCTTTGAGTTTGCCGCCGGTGCGAGCGCCGTTGCCGTCACAGCCGGGGCCAATGCCAGCGTCGGGACCAGCGGCGTCACCTCGGGTGCGAGCGGCGGCAAGAAGGATGCGAGCACGGTGGGAAGCTACAACGACGGCATGGCGGTATTCACCATTGCCAAGGGCGGCCTGATGTTCGCCGCCTCGCTTGCGGGACAGAGATTTACATACAAGGCCCGGGGAACGGGCTGATTCCAGTAGCGAAAAAAATAGGGAACCCTTCAGAAAAAATAGGGAACTCTTCAGGGGGAAGCATGCAAGCCTGTTGCCATTGCGCACGCCACGGGGCGTGGATATTGATGTCCGTTGGTCTTTTAAGTCTGGCCGCGGGAACCGCGCGCTGCGCCGAGGTCGCCGGCAAACCCGTCGACGGGCAGAGAATCGCCAATGCGGATGCGGAGCCCGGCAATTGGCTTTCCTATGGCCGCACTTACAGCGAGCAGCGTTTCAGCCCACTCGCCAAAATCAATGACAAGAACGCATCACAGTTGGGTCTCGCCTGGTTCGCGGACCTTGACACCAACCGTGCTCAGGAAGCGACTCCGTTGATCGTCGATGGCGTGATGTACATATCGACCGCATGGAGTCTGGTGAAGGCCTATGATGCGCGCAGCGGCAAGCTGCTGTGGGCCTATGACCCGCAAGTACGCCGGGAACTCGGCGTCAACGCGTGCTGCGACGTGGGCAATCGCGGCGTTGCGGCGTGGAATCACAAGATCTTTGTGGGCGCCTACGACGGCCGGCTGGTGGCGCTCGAGGCTGCGACCGGCAAGCCGGTCTGGAGCACGCAGACCGTGGACACCGGCAAGCCTTACACGATTACCCAGGCGCCGCGGGTGATCAAGGGGCGCGTGATCATCGGCAACAGCGGCGGCGAGTACGGGACCCGCGGCTATATCTCTGCCTACGATGCCGAGACCGGCAGGCTCGCATGGCGATTCTTCACCGTCCCCGGCGATCCGTCCAAGCCTTTTGAAAACGAGGCCATGGCGCGTGCCGCGAAAACCTGGTCGGGCGAATGGTGGAAGTTGGGCGGCGGCGGTCCGGTATGGGATGCGATTTCCTACGATCCGAAACTTGATCTGCTTTATTTCGGCGTGGGCAATGGCGTGCAGTGGGCCCGATCCGCGCGCAGTGCGGGTAAAGGAGATAATCTCTATCTGGCCTCGATAGTCGCGCTGCACGCCGATACCGGCGCGTATGCCTGGCACTACCAGGCAACGCCGGGCGAAGAGTGGGACTTCGATGCAGTCCAGCAATTGGTGTTGGCCGACCTTAAGGTCGACGGCAAGCTTCGCCAGGTGCTCATGCAAGCCAACAAGAACGGCTTTTTCTACGTGTTGGATCGCAAGAGCGGCGCGTTGATTTCGGCGAAAGCCATTGTCCCGGTGACCTGGGCCAGCGGCGTCGACCCCAAGAGCGGGCGTCCGATCGAAAACCCAGAGGCCCGCTACAGCGAGACCGGCAACCCCGTCGATATCAAGCCTGGTCCCCTGGGTGCGCATAACTGGCAACCGATGGCATTTAATTCAAAGACCGGTCTGGTCTACATTCCCGCGCAGCAGGTGCCCATTCGCTACCTACCCCTGCCGAGCCTGCCCATCGCGCCGATCGGCTGGAATCTCGGCGTCGCTCTCGCCGCTCTGACGCCGCAAGACGAGGGATTCCTGCTCGCGTGGGATCCCGTGCATCAGCGTGAAGCCTGGCGCATTGCGTACAAGGGCCCGTGGAATGGCGGTGTCGTGACAACGGCCGGCAATATCGTGGCGCAAGGCGACGCCGCGGGGAATTTCAACGTGTACCGCGCGGACAATGGCGCGAAGCTATGGTCGATGTTTGCACAATCGGGAATTATCGCGGCTCCCAGCACCTTCGAGGTGCAGGGCGAACAATACATTGCCGTGTTAAGCGGGTGGGGCGGCAGCTACGCACTGAGCGGCGGCAAGGCGGCAGCGATGTCGGGAAATTTGCGCAACGTCAGCCGGCTGCTGGTTTTCAAACTTGGCGGTACCGCGACATTGCCGCCGCTCGAGCCGCGCACCTTCGTCATCAATCCGCCGCCGGAGCCGACGGATGTCGCTTCAATCGCGCGCGGCGAACCCTTGTTCGATCAATACTGCAGCGCTTGCCATGGCGAGCATGCAATTGGGGGCGGCGTGGTGCCCGACCTGCGCGCCTCAAACTTCCTCGGCATGGATTTCTTCTACAACATCGTGCTCGACGGCGCGTTGAAAGATGCCGGCATGGCCTCGTTCAAGAGTGCGTTGACTCGCGACGATGCGACCGCCATCCGCAACTTCGTCATCCATCGCGCGAATCAAGACAACAAGGCCGCGCCGCATTGAACCGGCGTTGCCGCGCGCCGTAAGAAACACCTTACAGCGGTTCAATCGTTGTAGAGCTAGCGTGCCCGCGCTCATCGCCGCAGCATATCCCAAGGATTCTGGAGGGCGGCGGCGCCCACTTTAACGCATCAAAAAAGGGGCTTGGCATGGGTCGCGGAATATTGCTGTGGCTGTTGGGTGTTCCTCTTCCGATCATTCTGCTGCTGGCGATGTGTTCACACCGCTGAGGGAGTCTCGCATGGAAGAAGTACTAAATCCGGGAGCGGTTGTTGCCGTGGACGGAGCAGCAGCGGGGAAATCGGCGGCATCCTGGCCGTCCATCGTGGCGGGTGCCTTTGTCGCGGCGGCCGCATCCCTGGTGTTGATTGCGCTTGGGTCCGGAATGGGATTCGCTGCCATTTCGCCTTGGTCCAACCACGGCGCGTCATTCACGGCATTTGCCGTCACCAGCGCCATTTGGCTGATCGTGACACAGTGGTTTTCCGCGGCTTTAGGCGGCTATCTGGCTGGACGACTGCGAACGCGGTGGATGGGAACTCATACGCACGAAGTTTTCTTTCGCGATACCGCACATGGCCTCATCACCTGGGCCGCGGCCACAATGTTGGTCGCTGCCGTGGCGGCGGGTGGGTTGATGTCTTCAGGCAGGGCGGCGGCTCACGCGCTCGCGGATGCCGACACCGGCGCGACATACCTCATCGATAGGCTGTTCAGGTCACCCGGTTCCCCGCCGGTAGGCAGGTCGGAAGAGATCCGGGCGGAGACCGCGCGCATAGTCGCCCATGCCTTCTCGAGCGGCGGCTTTCCCGACGCGGATCGAGCGTATCTGGTCGATCAAGTGGCGGCCCGCACGGGAGGATCGCGCGCCGACGCGCAGGCGCGCGTAGAGGCTTTCGTCTCCTCCGTCAATGAGGCGCAAGCCAAATTGAAAACGGATGCGGATGCCGCCAGAAAGGCGGCCGCGGAGGCGTCCATCTATCTGGCCTTATCGATGTTGATCGGAGCCTTCATCGCCAGTGTTTCGGCGGCGTTGGGCGGCCGCATCCGCGATCAGCACGTCTAGGCGTATTTTGAGGAGATAGCGATGCGCGCAACGCAAAAACTCGACAACCTGTTCGATCAAACCGAGATATTGCTCGCCAAACTGGCCGAAGAACGCGGTCCTGAGATTCAGGAACTACGCCAACGGCTCGATCGCTCCATTGAGAAAACACGCATGGCTCTGCGAGAGAATCCGCCTCCAGAACACGTGAAGGTCCGGCATGTTGCGGCTTCCTTCAACGAATATGTGCACAATTACCCGTGGGTTGCACTGGCGACCGGGGTCTTGGTGGCCTCGACAATCGGAATTCTCGCGACCAGCGCCACCCGGCGTTCCTTGAATCACTGAGCAAGTCTGCGGCAAGGGTACGGCGATTGTTTGCGGGCTCCTAGTCCCGACCCGGCTTGTTCCCATCCGGCTAGTCGCGATCCGGCGCTCCCGGCGGAAAAAAGTTGCGGTACGGCCGGGCTTCATCCACGGTGCGCGCAACCGAGGGGCGTGCCAGCAGCCGCTGCCGGTAAGCGCGCGCGTTGGGAAACTGCGCGCCGATTTCGTGAACCCAGTCGGAATAGAACAGCGACGGCGCCGCGGCACAGTCGGCAAGGCTGAATCCTTCCCCGGCGGCCCAGGTTCGATTTTTCATCACCCCGTTGAGCCAGCCGTAGGCTGAATCAAGCAGCGTTCGCGCCTCCTGCACACCGATCGAATCGCGATCGGCTCGTGCGCGCAAGAAGTCGGCAACCATCTTCTGCATCGGCGTCATCACGTAGTTATCGAAGAAACGATCGAGCATTCTGACCTCGAGTGCGCTCGAGGCGTCGTGCGGAATAAATTGAACGCTGCCCGGATGGCGGATCGAAAGGTGCTCGATGATGATGCTGGACTCGATATAAGTGCGTCCTTCATCGACAAGCACGGGAAATTTCTTCAGGGGCCAGAGTGCCTCGAGTTCACTCATGGCCGCTGGGTCATCGGGCCCGATTGATCGGTAAGTGAAGGGCGTGTCGTTCTCGTAGAGAGCAATCAGCACCTTTTGACAGTAGGACGCGAAGGGATGTGCAAACAACGATGGCTTCATTAGACCTCCTGGCCCGAAACGATACGAGCATGGGCGGCGCGGGACAATGCCAAGTTGATCGATTAAGATTCCGCTGCATGACAAATCCCAGCGCGCCACTGGACGGCATCACAGTCCTTGATTTTTCGCACGCCCTCGCGGGCCCCTATTGCACCATGTTGATGGCAGCCTACGGCGCCGAGGTGATCAAGGTTGAAGGCCCCGAAGGGGATATTGGACGCACCTGGGGGCCGCCATTTCACGGCGCGGATGCTTCCTATTTCGTCGGTTTGAACAGTGGTAAACAGAGTCTGGCTGTCGACTTGAAGACCCCGGAGGGCCTCGCGGCCTGCCGAAAATTGGCCGCCACCGCCGATATCGTTATCGAGAATTTCAGGCCCGGCACGATGAATCGGCTCGGCCTGGATTACGCTTCGCTTTCCGCCGCAAATTCGCGGCTGATCTATGTGTCCATTTCCGGCTACGGACAGACAGGCCCGCGGCGTCTAGAGCCCGCCATGGACTTGATCATTCAGTCCGCGTCGGGACTGATGAGCATCACCGGAACCGGCGCCGGCGAAACCGTCAAGACCGGACATTCCATCGCGGATATCACCGCCGGCCTCTTTTCCTTGATCGGCGCCATGATGGCGATCGAGGCTCGTCACCGTACCGGACGCGGGCAGTTCGTCGACGTCTCGATGATGGATACGGTGATGTCGACCATGCTCCCCAGCTTTGCACGCTACCTGGCCTCCGGGATCGTACCGAAGCCCATGGGGACTCTGTTTGACGGGATCGTGCCTTATCGCAACTTTGTGTGCGAAGACCGGGAGCTTACTCTGGCCGTGGCGAGCGACAAGCTGTGGAAAAGCTTCTGCGAGGCAATCGGCCGCACCGACCTCGCTCTGCATCCGGACTACAAGACCAATCCATTGCGGGTGAAGAATCGCGGCGTGCTGGAGCCGATGCTCGAGGCGATGTTTCGCTCGCGCCCCGGCGCGTACTGGGTCGCGTTGCTCGCGCAGCACGGGGTGCCCGCGACCCTCGTGCGCAATCTCAAGGAAGTCATCGACGATGAACAAACTGCCGCCCGCAATATGACACCTGTCGTGCAACATCCGGTGGCGGGACCCATCCGGGTGATCGGTGTTCCGGTGCAGCTCTCCGAGACACCGGGGCGCATCGGCCGCGCCGCGCCGCTGCTGGGCGCCGACACGGCCGCGATTCTCAAGGCAGTTAACGACGACTGATTCCGACGGGCAGAACCCGCGAGCCCACAAACTTACGGTCCAACGCCGGGATGCAGGGTCTTTAAACCTGTGAGCGGCTCCAGGTGAGCCGCTTCGTGACGGCGTAATTCCAAACCGCGCCTGCGGCGATGCCCGCAAAAGCGGCCAGGTACCAAATAGCGCTGATTTGGAACACATACGTGGCAAGCCCGACGTTCATGCAGGCGCCCAAGCTGCAGGCAATATTGAATGACAGCCAGCCGCGCAACCAGCGTAAGCCGCGCAAGCGCTTGTCCCGATAGGTGAGCACGTTGTTGACCGCGAAGTTAAATGTCATGGTGCAGACCGTGGCAATGGACTGACCCGCAAAAAAGCCCGCTCCCGCGAAATGCAGCAACATGCTGAGTATGGCGAAATGAACGGCGACACCCAGCGCACCGACGATGCAAAAGGCGACGAAGCGCACCGGTACGATGTGCCCAAATAATTTATCGAGCAGCAGCATGGCGTACTCCCACGCCGTCAAGGAGTCCAGCTTGCTGACGCCGGCCTGTCGCAGACGAAAGCTGTATGGCAACTCCTTGAAACGCAGCGGCCGTGGGGAAGAGGCGAACAAATCCATGAGGATCTTGGTGCCGATGTTCGACAGCTTGCGCACCGCACCCTCAAAGACCGAGCGGCGCAGCATGAAAAAACCGCTCATGGGGTCTGTGAGCGTGTCGGGCACCAACATACGGCTGAGGCGTGTACCGAACCTGCTCAAGCGCAGGCGCGCCGCACCCCAATCGCCCGTGCCGCCGCCGGCAACATAGCGGCTGCCCACCACCATGTCGGTATCCCCCTGCTTCAGTTCCGCCAGCATGTGCGGAAGCAGTCGTTCGTCGTGCTGCAGGTCCCCGTCGATCACCGCCAGATAGGGCGCCGAGCTTGCCAGCATTCCTTCAACACAGGCGGACGACAGGCCGCGCCGCCCCAATCTTTGCACGCAGCGAATGCGTGAGTCCTTGTGGGCGAGTTGCCGCACCAACTCGGCCGTGCCGTCCGGCGAGTCGTCGTCCACATACACGAGTTCCCAAGCGCAGTCGGGCAGGCACGCGCCAATTCGTTCGGCCAACTCAACGACGTTTTCGCGTTCGTTGAAGGTAGGGACGATGACGGAAAGTTCAGGGCCCCGAAGCGGTATCGTCTGGTTCAACACAAAGACTCACGGGGGAAGCGGCCAGCCTGGCCGCGGCCTAGTATAAAGTCGCCGAGGCGTTTCACAAGGTCTGATGAGGCAGCCGGCCCCCCGACCTGATACGATTGCCGCCCCGTCTTGGTTCCCTTAGGTTC
>CAWEKK010000016.1:0-125479 GCA_963809645.1 uncultured Gammaproteobacteria bacterium | reverse complement strand
GCCCACAAGGCCATCATTGCCGGCATCGATATCACGCTCCTCCTGATTACCGTGATCGGTGGCCGAATCGTGCCTGCCTTTACGACTTCAGCGCTTCGGCAACGGGGAATCGAAACCACGTTGAAGCTCCAGTACGGTGCTCACCGTTGCATCGATCGCGGTCATGCTCTGCGTCATCGTCGGCGACATCCTCTGGCCTGACAGCCATCTGGCCGGCTGGATTGCCGCGGTCGCGGCGGTCATCCAGGCGCTTAAATTCTCGCAATGGCGGCCCTTACTCACGGCACATCAGCCGATCGTGTGGATTTTGCATCTTGCCTATGTGTGGCTGCCGATTGGCTTCGCGCTGAAGGCCGCGGCGCTCCTTGGCGGCTACGCGTTCGCTGCCTTTTGGCTGCATGCCCTCACCATCGGCGCGTTGACGACCATGATCACGGCCGTGATGACACGGGCATCGCTCGGCCACACCGGCCGGCCGCTTCGCGTGCATTCGATCACGACGCTGGCTTACATACTGCTCACGGTCGCGACCCTGATTCGCGTGTTTGGATTGCTGGTGCCGGGCGTGAGCTATCCCACGGTCATCGCGCTCGCCGCCCTTTTTTGGACTGCATCATTTGTGCTGTTTGTTGGCTTCTACGGTCCCATCCTCTTGGGACCGCGTGTCGACGGCAAGCCAGGTTAATCGGGAGAAAATGTCAATGAATGTCAAACCATGGATTCCAATAGTGATTGTCGGCGCACTCGGCAGCGTGGCGGCAAGCGCGTCGGGCGGCCGAAAGCAAGGCAGCGCGGAGCGACACGGCGGATTCCCTCGGCGCGCCGATCCACGCCATCCTCACCTCGCCGCCGAATGTGCCGCCGCCGACTCACCGCACGCGACCCGCCAAGGTCATCGTGGAACTCGAAGTGCGCGAGATCGAGAAGGAAATCTCCGAAGGTGTTCGCTACACGTTTTGGACCTTTGGTGGCACCACGCCCGGGAGCTTCATCCGGGTGCGCGAGGGCGACACCGTCGAGTTTCATTTAAAGAATCATCCCGACAACAAAATGCCCCACAACATTGATCTGCACGGCGTCGTGGGTGCCGGCGGTGGCGCGGCCTCGAGTTTCACCGCTCCTGGACATGAGTCGCAGTTCACCTTCAAGGCGCTGCACCAGGGTATTTACGTGTATCACTGCGCCACCTCACCGGTGGGTATGCACATCGGCAACGGCATGTACGGACTGATGCTGGTCGAGCCGCCCGAAGGCCTGACGCCTGTTGACCATGAGTACTACATCATGCAGGGCGACTTTTATACCGTCGGCAAATATCGCGAGAAGGGCTTGCAAGCGTTCGATATGCAAAAAGCGATCGACGAACGGCCCACCTACGTGTTGTTCAACGGCAGCGAGGGTGCGTTGGTGGGCGACAACGCCTTGACGGCCAAGGTGGGCGAGCGAGTGCGGCTTTTCATCGGCAATGGCGGACCGAATCTCGTCTCCTCCTTTCATATGATCGGGGAAATCTTTGACAAGGTCTGGTTCGAGGGCGGCACGCGCTATCAGGAAGACGTTCAGACGACACTGATACCGTCCGGCGGCGCGGCGATCGCGGAGTTTCACACCGTGGTCCCCGGCAGCTTCGTCATGGTGGATCACTCGATCTTTCGCGCCTTCAACAAGGGCGCACTGGCCATTTTGAAGGTCGATGGCCCGGAGAATAAGGCGGTGTATTCCGGCAAGGAGGTCGATTCGGTGTATCTCGGTGACAAGGCGCAGAGTCTCGCGGCCGTGGGCAAGGCGGAAACCGCGACTGAGCATGGCACCTTGACGGTGGAGCAGCAGGTCAAGGCGGGCGCAGCGTTGTTCAATGGAACCTGCTCGGTCTGCCATCAGGCGAGCGGACAGGGCATCGAAAACGTATTTCCACCCTTGGCGGGTTCGGATCTGTTGGCAAAGACCCCGAAGCGCGCCGTCGTGATTGCGCTCAACGGCCTGACCGGCCCCGTCGTCGTCAACGGCAAGACCTATAACTCGGTGATGCCGCCGATGAGTCAACTGAACGATGACGAGATTGCCAACATACTCACCTTTGTGACCCATTCTTGGGGCAACAGCGGCATCGAACCTTACTCTGCCGCAGAAGTGGCCGTCGCGCGCAAGGATACCGTCCGCCCGCCGGGCGCCGCGAAATAGACAATGAAAGTCCTGATCACGCTGGCGATGCTCGTCTGCGCAACGGCCGCCGCCGGCGAGACGGTGCCGATTCCGGGTGCAGAGTTTCTATCTGTATTGCCAACCGGCGGCACCGACAAGATGACTCACGTGGCTGCCTTTAAAATGGATCGCACGCCCGTCACCAACGGCGAGTTCCTCGGACTTTGTTCGTCATCATCCCGAATGGCAGCGCAACCGAGTCCCCAAGTTATTCGCGGACCGCGATTACTTGTCCCACTGGCAAGGGCCCGATCGGCTTGGTGGGCAGATTGGCGCGCAGCAGCCCGTCACGCGCGTCAGCTGGTTTGCGGCGCGCGCCTACTGCGAAGCGGCCGGGCGGCGCCTGCCCACCTGGTCCGAATGGGAGTTGGTCGCGGCAGCCGATGAAACCGTATCCGATGCGCGCCACGATCAAGCCTGGCGTGAGGCATCTTGAGCTGGTATGCGAAGCCGGCGGGGCAGCCGCTCGCCGATGTTGGTTTAGGCGCGAAGAATTTCTACGGCTTGAACGATGTTCACGGGCTCGTCTGGGAATGGGTCGAGGATTTCAACGCCTTGCTCGTGAGCAGCGATAGCCGCGATCAATCGGATCCGGACCGGCTCAAATTTTGCGGGGCCGGGGCGATCAGTTTGACCGACCGCGACAATTTTGCGGTGCTGATGCGTGTGGCGTTCCTAAGTGCCCTCAGTGCGAATTCCACAGCCAGGAGTCTGGGATTTCGCTGCGCCGCGGAGCCCGCGACATGACCCGTCGGAGTCTTGCTGTCCCTGACCGGCGCGGCACTCTGCTTCGCGGCGGCACTTGCGCTGGGCGGGACCGCCGATCGCCACTCGCCCGCCCAGGCAACGACATCCCATTCACTCAGGCCTTTGCCAGGGGACTCGCTCTATCAGCTCCCCATCACCTTGACGACGGCCAGTGGTACATCCTTGAAACTATCGGAGCTGCGGGGCAGGCCTGCCCTCATCACCATGTTTTACGGTCAATGTAGCAGTGTTTGTCCGCTGCTAACCCTGCAGCTGCAACGGATCACGCAGCACTTATCGCGTTCTGAGCAATTGCAACTACGCGTCTTGATGGTCTCTTTCGACAGCGCGCGCGACACCCCGGAATCGCTCAGCGCTTTTGCGCAGGAGCATCACATCGAAGGAAACAATTGGATCATCGCCCGGGCCTCGGCGGCTGATGTTCGCGCGTTGGCGGTGGCCTTAGGTATTCAGTATCGGGAGCTTCCCGATCACTCCTTCAATCACTCGACTCTCATTTCGCTCGCGGATCGTGACGGGGTAATTCAGGATAAAACCACTGATCTGAGCGACGTTCGACGGTGACTTCGTGGCGGCCATCCAGAACCAAATCAAATCCGTGTCAGCCACGCCCTGATGCCCGGAACACGTTGATGATTGCGCTGCTGCAAGCAAAGGCCGACAGTTTGTGGGGCAGAGCGCAAATTCGGCCCAATCAGTTGGCCGGTTAGTGGTCGGCATCGTCGCGCTGCCGCTCGCGACGGCGTTTGCGATCCGCGATGCCGTGCTGAGCGGCAAAGCCCTATTGGTGAATGTCGTCGTTGGCCCGAATCAGCCTTTGCAAGTACGACACGATCTGCTGTCGTTCCTTCCTTAGCGGCAAAAAGAACGCTTCATGAATAGCTGCTAATCGAGAAATGGTTTCAAAGGCGACTTCGCGTCCGTGCGGGGTGAGCCGAATCTGCTGGGTGCGGGTGTCCTGCTTTGAGGTATTGCGCACAATGAGACGCTTTGCCTCCAGTGACCGCAGCGCTTGGGAGGCCGTCATCCGATCCACCTTCGTGGCTTTCGACAGTATGGACTGCGTTACCTCGACGCCCTCCTCGGTGAAGCGCAACGCATTTGCCAGGAGCACGCCCTGTGTGGGAGGCAACCGGAGATCCTGCAGTCCCAACGTTAGGTGCTGTTGCCAGAGCTTCGATACCTGCCATAGGAGGAACCCGGCTATCGTTTCGGTTTCTTCGCCCAGTCTCAGCTTGATTGCGTTTTTCATAGATCGCATGTATACATACAATCATAAGAGAAGGCCATACGCCTATCCGGGAATGACGTTTGAACATTCTCTTCTGGCTTGTCGCTATCGCCGTCATCGTCCACGGAATAATCGCGGGCGTGAGTTTCGACGTAGCAATGGTAAAACTGCCGACGCGCAAGCGGGTCGGGGTCGTCGCGTACGCCCAATTTGCGCGCGGCAACGACATGGGCAATGGCATCGTGGTGTATCCAGCGATTGCGATTCTGGCGCTTTTGTTGATCATCGCTACAACGTTTGCTGCTTACTCCGTGCACGGACCGCGGGCCATTATGCTGCCACTTCTCTGTGCGTGTGTGGGGACCGTGGCGCACTTTGTATGTACTGCGAAGGCAGCTGCCGAACATGTTGAGCCTGAGAAGCGCGCCGGATGATGAGGCGCTGCTGACGCGGAAACTCGACGCGTTCGCGAAATGGCACGCGTATCGGGCGTTGTTTCAATTCTTTACCTTTGTCGTCCTGGTCTGGGCGTTGGTGGAGGTTTGCGAAGCCGGATAGGCGTTAGACGCGGCAAATTTGCTCATGAATCCGTGAGGCAAGTCATATGAAGAATCAAGTGTTCGCAACATGGTTTCGGTTGACAACAGTCATCCTGATCTTGTTCGGGATGTTCTTCATTTTCTTCGGGCTACGAATGTTCTCCGAAACGATAGCTCTGGTACCGCGTCAAGTGTTGCTTCCATGGGAAAGCGCTCTGTACGGGGCAATCATGGTCGGATGGGGAGTGACGCTTCTCTTTGTAGGCCGCCTTGCGTTTCAACGGAAAGACGGTGGGCTCAAGAAAGCTTTACTCGGCGGTCTTGCGGTTTGGCTCGGTCTGGAAGCCTTGGCCTCGGCATGGTTTGGCGTCTGGTTCAATGTTGGAGTCGATGTCGCGGTGCTGGCGCTCTTTGCCGTACCTCTGTCTCGCCCTGATAGCACGTAAGGCTTTGCAAGAGTTCAGTACGAGCGGTTCTCGTGCCATCTCGATTGACGCCCGCTTGAACCATGATGGTCAGCTCCCGTATCTACGCGCTCGTGTGCGCGAGTGGAGATCCGCGGCTCAGTGCTTTGATCGCCGCACTCGTCGGTGACATTGGGGTATCTACCGTGGGGGTATATGTTCTATATAGAGACAGATACCCCCAAAAATACCCCCAGCACCACTTCGCTGGAAAACTCGTGCACAACAGAATCAAACACCTACGTTCGCGACGTTTCGGCGTCGCAGACCTAAATCGAACCGCGACCCGGAGTTTGGATTCGAAGTGACGAACGAGGGGTCAATTGCATACGCGAGAATAGCGTAGTAAATTCACACGAAAGAACCGTAACTTATTGATTTTATTGGCTCCCCGGGACGGATTCGAACCGCCGACCAACGGATTAACAGTCCGTCGCTCTACCACTGAGCTACCGGGGAATCGGAAGAGGCGCGGATTGTCGGGAAGCCGCGCATTTAAGTCAAGAAACTAACCCTCGATCAGCGGTGGCCGGTACCGGCAGGCGGCCCCGATTTCCCTTCGGTTACGCTCGTTTGGCCACTGCGGGCGACACCGCAACCGCGATCCGGCTGAGGGCGTCTTTGAGGGTCTCCATGCTGCAGGCGAAGGAGATGCGCATGTGACCGGGAGCGCCGAACCCCGATCCGGGAACCACCGCAACCCCGGCATTCGCCAGCAAAAATTCGCGCGAATGCCGTGTCATCCTTGAGTCCCAAAGCGCGCATGGCGCCTTCGACATTGGCGAACGCGTAAAACGTTCCGGCACCAGGCAGGCAGGAAATGCCGGGAATGGCATTCAAGCCGGCGACTACAAAATCATGGCGGGCCTTGAACGCCTTGTTCATCTCGGCGACGCAAGTCTGGTCTGCGTTGAGTGCGACGGTCGAGGCTCGCTGGGAAATACTGGAGGCGTTGGACGTGGACTGCCCTTGGACCGTCGACATGGCCGCAACAATCTCCTTCGGGCCGCCGCAGTAGCCGATTCGCCAGCCGGTCATGGCATAGGCCTTGGAGACGCCGTTGATGGTGATGGTGCGCTCGTAAAGATGTGGGTTGGCCTGTGCGAAGCTGGTAAACGGCTCCGGCGCCCAATAAATGTGCTCGTACATCTCGTCCGAGGCGATCACGATCTGGGGATGCTTGGCGAGCACTTCCCCAAGCGCCTGGAGTTCGTCCTTCGTATAGGCAGCGCCGGTCGGGTTGTTGGGGCTATTGATAATGAACAGCTTGGTGCGCGGCGTGATGGCTGCCGCGAGCTGCGCCGCGGTGATCTTGTAGCCTTGAGCGGGGCCGGCGTACACGCTGACGGGCACACCGTCCGCCAGCAGGACCATATCCGGATAGGACACCCAGTAGGGCGCCGGAATCACGCATTCGTCGCCCGGGTCCAAAAGCGCGGAGCAGGCATTGAAACAGGTCTGTTTGGCCCCGGAGGAGACCAAGATCTGCCCGCGCTCGTAGGTCAGGCCGTTGTCGCGCTTGAACTTGGCAATGATCGCGTCTTTCAGTTCCGCGGTGCCGTCGACCGCGGTATAGCGCGTGATCCCCTTGCGAATCGCATCGACGCCCGCATCTGCGATATGCGCCGGCGTGTCGAAATCCGGCTCGCCTGCCGCCAATCCAATGATGTCCTTACCTTCCGCCTTGAGCTTGGCTGCTCGGGCGGTCATGGCGAGGGTCGGAGAGGGCTTAACCTTTTGAACGCGCTTGGAAAGGGACACGGGCAAGGGGGAATTCCTATGTTAAGTGAGGCGGTTTAAGTGTACGAAAAAACACCACCCGGTGCCAGGCAGCTCGCGATCCGGCGTGTGACATATGCCTTGCGAAAGTGCGCACGAGTGCACTGCGGAATGCTGCGAATGCCCTGCATCCCTGCAACGTGAGAGAATGTGCACAATGACGTTTGAACTTTTTTCGGATTACCTGCCCGCAGGCGATCAGCCGGAGGCCATTGAAAAGCTGGTGGACGGCTTGAGCAGCGGGCTTGCGCACCAGACGCTCTTGGGCGTGACCGGATCGGGAAAGACCTTCACCATCGCCAATGTCATTCAGCAGGTGCAGCGTCCCACCCTGGTGCTGGCCCATAACAAGACGCTGGCCGCGCAGCTGTACGGCGAATTCAAGATTTTCTTTCCCAAGAATGCGGTGGAATATTTCGTCTCCTATTACGACTACTACCAGCCTGAGGCCTACGTTCCCGCATCGGACACGTTCATCGAAAAGGACGCCTCGATCAACGAGCACATCGAACAGATGCGCTTGTCCGCCACCAAGGCGCTGCTGGAACGTCCCGATTCCATCATCGTCGCCACCGTTTCGGCGATTTACGGTCTGGGCGATCCGAACGCGTACTTGAGCATGGTTTTGCACATGTCGCGGGGCGACATTCTCGATCAGCGCAAGCTGTTGCGGCGCCTGGCCGATATGCAGTACACGCGCAACGAAATCGATCTGCAGCAGGGCACCTACCGCGTCCGCGGCGATGTCATCGACATCTTTCCGGCGGAATCCGAGCGTGAGGCGGTGCGGGTGGAATTGTTCGATGACCGCGTCGAGAGTTTGAGCTTTTTCGATCCCCTGACCGGCGAGCTGATGCGCAAGGTGCCGCGCCTCACTGTTTATCCCTCGTCGCACTATGTGACGCCGAAGGAGCGGGTGCACTCGGCGGTTGATCAGATCCGCGACGAGCTGCGCACCCGGCTTCTTGAGTTGAACGGCGCCAGCAAGCTGGTGGAAGCGCAGCGGCTGCAGCAGCGCACGCTGTTCGACTTGGAAATGATGCACGAGGTGGGTTACTGCGCCGGCATCGAGAATTACTCACGCTATCTGTCGGGACGCGCCCCGGGAGAGCCTCCGCCGTGCTTATTCGACTACCTGCCGAAGGATGCGCTCATGGTGATCGACGAGAGCCATCAGACCATTCCCCAGCTGGGCGCCATGTACAAGGGCGATCGATCGCGCAAAGAGACGCTGGTGGAGTACGGTTTTCGGCTGCCCTCAGCCCTGGACAATCGGCCCTTACGATTTGAGGAATTCGAACACTTGGCGCCCCAGGCGATTTACGTGTCGGCCACCCCGGCTGCCTATGAGAAGCGTGTTTCCGCGCAGGTCATTGAACAAGTCGTGCGTCCGACGGGGCTGACCGATCCGGCAGTGGAAATCCGTCCGGTGCGTGCCCAGGTCGATGATCTCTTGTCGGAGATCCGCATCCGTGCGCAGGCGAACGAGCGGGTGCTGGTCACCACGCTCACCAAGCGCATGGCCGAGGATCTGACCGAATACTTGAGCGAACACGGCGTCCGGGTGCGCTATCTGCACGCCGACATCGAAACCGTCGAGCGTTCGGAGATCATTCGCGATTTGCGGTTGGGCAAGTTCGACGTAATTGTCGGCATCAATTTGCTGCGTGAAGGGCTCGACATGCCCGAAGTTTCCTTGGTGGCGATTCTCGATGCCGACAAGGAAGGATTTTTGCGCTCGGAAGGATCATTGATCCAGACCATCGGCCGCGCGGCGCGCAATCTTCAGGGCAAGGCAATTCTATACGCCGATGTGCGCACCGGTTCGATCGAGCGCGCGATCGCCGAGACCGATCGGCGCCGCGCCAAGCAAATACAGTACAACGTCGAGCATGGCATTACGCCGCGCAGCATCGTCAAAGCCGTGGCCGATGTCATGGAAGGGGCGCGCGACGTTCAGGGGGATGAGCGCTACGGAACCGATGCGGATGTGGCGTTGTTGGCGCCCGAACAGGCGGTAAAGCGTATCAAGAAGCTCGAGGCCGAGATGACGAAGTTGGCGCGCAATCTCGAATTCGAACAGGCCGCGCGAGTGCGCGATGAAATCCAAAAGCTGCGGGCTTCGGCATTTGGCTTGCCGAGCACACGGGCAGGGTAGGGACCTATGGCAGTGGAAAACGCTCAGCCGCAAGAGTTTGATCTGGATAAAACCGACAAGCTGCCAATCCTCGAGGGAATGATTTTAGACTCCGATGTCGCGGACGATGCCGTGCGCATGGAGCGGGCGCCGGCCGCCTCCGGCGCCTCGCTCGTCGCGGGCAATCCGGAGAGTGACTTTAACCGTCCGTCCGCCATCGATCTGCCCTCGCTGGCGGAAAGCGTGCGTTCGGTCGAGGAGCGCTTTGCGCGGCAGAACGCCGAATACGAGCGGCTGACCCGCGCCTATGAGCGTATTCGCGATGCCGAGGCGGCTGCGGCGGCCCGTGCCAGTCTGCTGGAAAAGGAAATGACGGCGGCCCGTGCCGCGCTCGAAGCCGAGCAATCCCGCGCGCGGGAGCTTGTCAGGACATCCGCTGAGAAGGCCGGCGCGGCTGAGGCCGCGCGCGCCAGCGCCGAGGAGGCCGCACGCGAATCGCAGCGCCATCAAGCCGAAGCGCGAACTTTGCGCGACTCATTGGCGGCTCGCGAAGCGACCCTTATGCAGGCGCTGCACTCGCTGGGCGAGCGCGACGCGCAGCTCACGGCATTGCAGGCGGAACACGCCAAAGTTGTGCCGGCTCTGGAAGCGCGTGCCAAGAGCGGTACGCGGCTGGAAGAGGAGCTGAATTCAGTCCGCTCGCAGCTGACCGCCGTGTCGGCTGCATTCAAGAGCAGCCAGCAGCAGGCCGTGGTGCTTGGCGCCCAAGCCAAGCGCAGCGAATCGGAAATCAACGCTATGCGATCCGAAATGGCGCTGACGAAAACCCAGGCAGGTTCCTACTTGGAACTACTGCGCACGCGCGATTGGCGCAGCGGTTTTCAGCAGAATCTATTTCGCGACATGGACGCGAAGGTCGGCGCCGCGGATGCGGCGCGCGCGGCACTGAAAGCCGAGCGCGACCAGTTGCAGGGCCGATCGCAGGCTCTTGAAGCCACGATTGTCGCTCAGCAGGCAACGATTGAGCAGCTGCAAGGCGCTGCGTCCGCGCAGGCCCACTCGGTTGCGGAGCAAGCAAAGCACTTAGAACAGGTGCAGCAGCAGCGCATCGAATGGACCGCCAAACTTACGGCGATGGAGGCGGAGCGGGCGCGCCTGGGTATCGAGTTGGCCGGCCGCGAGCATGCCCTTGCAGCGGCGCAGCAGGCCGCGAGCAGCGGCGTGCAGCAGATGGCGCAATTGCAGTCCGAGCATGCGGCAAAAATCGCCGAATTCGAAGCCGATGCCGAAACTCGCGATCAGGAAATGACCGTGCTCATGGCCCACCTGCAGGAAGCACGCCGGCCCATTGAGACCATCGAGGGCGATGCCAGGCGCTTGCGCGATGAGCTGGCCCTCAAGGCCTTGGCTATCGCTGAACTCACCGAGGAAGGCGATAAACTGCGGGCGGCGTTGGAGCGCACTCGCGGTCAGCTCGAGGAGCGGGAGTTTCTCATCCGTAGGCTGGAGCGCAGCGAAAGCAACAACGCCAACGTATTGGGGCGGATCCAAACCAGCATGGAACGATTGGGCTCGGTCGGGCCGGGGGCGAATGCGTCGCCGTCCCCTGAATGGGCGCCTGAATTCATAAGAATCGACGGTGACCGCAGCATTCGCCATGCCCTGGGCCGCCGGACGCGTATCGGACGTGCGCCGGGTTGCGAACTGCACATTGATTCGTCGTCGGTAAGCCGCCATCACGCGCTCATTTTGGCCGGGACGCGCGAGGCCATCATCGAAGATCTGAATAGCACCAACGGCGTGATCTTGAATGGACGCAAGGTGACCCGGCAGGTCTTGAACGACGGTGATATCGTGACCATCGGCGAGATCCAATTCCGGTACGCGGCAAAACCGTCGCAGCCGCCCCCCCAAGGGTGATTTTCGGCCATTTAAGCGACTTTTGCTTTATTGGTGCCGGCGAATCCGGTATCTTTCGCGCCCTTGTGTTGCGCGCTTAGCTCAGCGGTAGAGCATCACCTTGACATGGTGGGGGTCAGTGGTTCGATCCCACTAGCGCGCACCATCCCTGTGGAACAGGGGTGTCGGCCCCCTTTGTTAAGATGTCTCTATGCCCGCGATTACTCTTCCTGACGGTAGCCAAAAACATTTCGACCATCCGGTAACGGTGGCCGAGGTGGCGGCCAGCATCGGTCCCGGACTTGCCAAGGCAGCGCTGGCCGGCAAGGTGAATGGCAAGCTGGTCGATACCTCGGCGGCTATCGAGCAGGACGCGACTTTAAGCATCGTGACGGATAAGGACCCGGACGGGCTGGACATCATCCGTCACTCCACGGCGCATCTGTTGGCAAACGCGGTGCAGGAGCTCTTTCCCGATGCGCAGGTCACCATCGGTCCTGTCATCGAAAACGGCTTCTACTACGATTTCGCCTACAAGCGGCCGTTTTCCACCGAAGATCTGGCGGCGATCGAAAAGCGCATGGCCGAAATATCGGCCAAGGATTTGCAGGTGCACCGGCGCACGCTGCCCCGTGATGAGGCGGTGACGCACTTCAAGAAAATCGGCGAGTACTACAAAGCTGAAATCATCGCGGCCATTCCTCAGGGAGAATCGATCAGCCTGTACGGCCAGGGAGAATGGGAGGACCTGTGCCGCGGACCGCACGTCCCGAGCACCGGCAAACTCAAGGCCTTCAAATTGATGAAGGTGGCCGGCGCCTATTGGCGCGGCGATTCGCGCAATGAAATGCTGCAGCGGATCTATGGCACAGCGTGGGCCAACGAAAAGCAACTCAAAGAGTATCTGACCCGCCTGGAGGAAGCCGAGAAGCGCGATCATCGGCGCATCGGCAAGGAACTCGATCTGTTCCATTTTCAGGAAGAGGCGCCCGGCGCGGTCTTTTGGCACCCCAAGGGGTGGGCGCTGTTTCAACAGTTGATTGCCTATATGCGCCAGCGGCAGAGCGACGCCGGTTACCAAGAGGTCAACACGCCGCAGGTGATGGACCGCGATCTTTGGGTCAAGTCGGGTCACATCGAGACCTTCGGCGAGAACATGTTCATGACTCAGACGCCCGACGATCGGGTGTTCGCCTTAAAGCCCATGAATTGCCCGGGTCACATTCAGGTGTTCAAGCAGGGACTGCGCAGCTATCGCGAGCTGCCGCTGCGTTTTGCCGAGTTCGGTGCCGTGCACCGCTACGAGCCTTCAGGGGCCTTGCACGGGCTCATGCGCGTCCGTGCCTTTACCCAGGATGACGCGCATGTGTTCTGCACGCCGGACCAAATCACCGCCGAGTCGGTCAAGATCACCGAGCTGATCTTGAGCATCTATCGGGACTTCGGCTTCACCGATGTGCGGATCAAGTTTTCGGACCGCCCGGCCAAGCGCGTGGGCTCAGATGAGATCTGGGACCAGGCCGAAGCAGCCTTCAGACACGCCTCATCGGCAGCCGGCATCGAAACCACGCTAAATCCGGGCGAGGGCGCCTTCTATGGTCCCAAGCTGGAGTTCGTTTTGAGGGATGCGATCGGCCGCGATTGGCAGTGCGGGACCCTGCAGGTGGACTTCAATCTGCCGGTGCGCCTCGGGGCCAGCTACATCGGCGAGGACAGCCAGAAGCACACCCCGGTCATGCTGCACCGGGCCATGTTCGGGTCTTTGGAGCGGTTTATCGGGATTTTGATCGAACATCACGCCGGCAAACTGCCCACTTGGCTGGCTCCGGTACAGGCCGTGGTGATGGGAATTACCAACACCCAGGACAAATATTGCCTGGAAGTAGCGGAAAACCTGAAAAATCAGGGGCTTCGAGTCGAAACGGACTTGAGGTATGAGAAGGTAGGCTTTAAAATCCGCGAGCACACAATTAAGCGTGTCCCTTTCCTTCTGGTCGCGGGTGAGCGGGAAGTTGAGGGACGCACCCTGTCCGTTCGCACGCGCGCCGGCGAAGACCTAGGCACCATGGAGCTGGCGAAGCTCTATGCCTTTCTTCGCGAGGAAGTCGCGAGCCGAGGGACTACAGTTTAGGAGGATCGTGTATCGCAACGTCGAAGCGGGTAAGGCGCAATGAAGAGATCTCCGCACCATCGGTGCGAGTGATCGCAGCCGATGGAAGCCAAGCAGGGGTAATGACACGCGCGGAAGCGCTGCAAATGGCCCTCTCGCAAACTCTGGACCTCGTCGAGGTCTCGCCGATGGCGGAGCCTCCGGTGGTAAGAGTCATGGATTTCGGCAAATTCTTGTTTGAACAAAACAAGAAGGCGCACGCGGCGAAGCGTAAGCAGAAGCAGATCCAAGTTAAGGAAGTAAAGTTTCGTCCCGGGACGGAAGAGGCGGACTACCAGGTCAAACTGCGTAGCATCGTCCGCTTCCTGACCGAGGGTGATAAGGCCAAGGTGACTTTGCGTTACCGCGGCCGTGAGCTCGTACATCAGGACATCGGTCGACGACTACTGACGCGGATTTCTGAAGACCTCGCACCGTATTCGGTGGTGGAGCAGACCCCGCTGATGGAAGGAAAACAGATGGTCATGGTATTCGGGCCCAAAAAGAAGTGAGCGGTAAGCCTTAAAAGTTTGCCGTCCCGCCTGTAGCGGCGACCTTGTCAACAACAGGGGCGCTTGTGAGCAGGGCTACAAATAGGAGTCGATAATGCCCAAGTTGAAAACTAAGCGGGCTGCGGCGAAGCGTTTTCGCAAAACAGCGAATGGCTTCAAGCGCGGTCAGTCCCACCGTCGTCATATCCTGACGAAAAAGCCGAGCAAGCGTAAGCGCCAGCTGCGCCGCGAGATGCACGTCAGCGAGTCTGATGTGAAGCGCATCAAGCAATGTTTGCCCAACGCTTAAAGAATCAGGAGATAGAACATGGCACGAGTTAAACGCGGTGTCGTCGCAGGACGGCGGCACAAGAAAATTCTCAAGAAAGCGAAGGGCTATTTCAATGCCCGGCGCAAAGTATTCCGTACCGCGAAGCAGGCGGTCATCAAGGCCGGCCAGTATGCCTATCGCGGCCGGCGCGAAAAGAAGCGCGAGTACCGCGCACTGTGGATCACGCGCATCAACGCGGCGTCCCGCCTGTGCGGCATGACCTACAGCACGCTCATCGACGGTCTGAACAAGGCAGGTCTGGCCATCGACCGCAAGGTGCTCGCGGATCTGGCGATGCATGACATGCCTGCCTTTACGGCGATCGCAGAAAAAGCCAAAGCCAGCCTCGCGGCGTAAAGCCGTGGGCGCAGCGGAATCCCTGTCAGCGCTTGTCAGTCAAGCGCTTGCCGATGTCGACGCCGCGACCGACTTGGGCGTGCTCGACGAGGTGCGCGTGCGCCTGCTGGGCAAGAAGGGGCTGCTCACTGAGCAGCTCAAAGGTTTGGGGGCGCTCGCGGCCTCCGAACGTCCCGCTGCGGGTCAGCGGATCAACGATGCCAAGGCTGCGATTCACGCCGCGCTCGAAATGCATCGCATTCGTCTCGAGCAGTCGGCGATGCAAAAGGAACTGGCCAAGGGGACGATCGATGTCACGTTGCCCGGCCGCGGCCAGGAGGCGGGCAGCCTGCACCCGGTGACGCGTACGCGCCTTGCGGATCGAGAAGATTTTCGGACAGGCCGGATTTGAAGTGGTCACCGGACCGGAGGTCGAAGACGACTTCCATAACTTTGAAGCCCTCAATATTCCGAAGAATCATCCGGCCCGGGCCATGCACGATACCTTCTATTTTCCGGACGGGAGGTTGTTGCGCACGCACACCTCGCCGGTACAGATCACGGACCATGCGCTCGCGACCGCCGCCGCTGGCGATGATCGCGCCGGGGCGTGTGTACCGCATCGATTCGGATATGACCCATACGCCCATGTTTCACCAGGTCGAGGGCATGGTGATCGGCGAGAACATCAGCTTCGCCAACTTAAAGGCCATGCTGCACACATTCTTCGAGCAATTCTTCGAGCGGCCTTTGGGGATGCGTCTGCGGCCCTCGTACTTTCCGTTCACAGAGCCGTCCGCGGAAGCCGACATCGAATGTGTATTCTGCGACGGCAAAGGATGCCGCGTCTGCAAGCAAACCGGCTGGCTCGAAATCTTGGGATGCGGAATGATTCATCCGAATGTCCTGAACGCCGCCGGTATCGATAGCGAACAATGGCAGGGCTATGCCTTCGGCATGGGCATCGATCGTCTTGCCATGCTGCGTTACGGCGTCGATGACCTGCGCTTGTTCTTCGAGAACGATCTTCAATTCCTGAAGCAATTTCCGTGACTGTGGATCAGCGCTCGTGAAAGTCACCTATAGCTGGTTGCAAGAATTTGTGCCGATCGCAGCGACGCCCGCGGAGCTGGCGGCGCAGCTCACCATGGCCGGTCTCGAGGTCGAGTCGATCAGCGCAGTGGCGCCGCCATTTTCAGGCGTGGTCGTCGGGGAAGTGCTGGAGGCCGGGCGGCACCCGGACGCGGAGAAATTGTCTCTGTGCCAGGTCACCACCGACGGCAAGAATCGACTGCAAATCGTCTGCGGCGCGAAAAATGTGCGCGCCGGCCTCAAGGTGGCGGTTGCCATGGTCGGCGCCCAGCTGCCGAACGATGTGACCATCAAGCGTGCGATGCTGCGCGGGCAGGAGTCCAACGGCATGTTGTGCTCGGCACGCGAACTGGGCTTGGGCGAGAGCCAGGACGGCATCATGGAACTCGCGGCGGACCTACCGCTGAATGAGAATTTGCGCGCCGCGCTGGGATTGGATGACTCGATCCTCGAGGTCAATGCCACGCCGAATCGCGGCGACTGCATGAGCGTGTTCGGCATCGCCCGCGACTATGCGGCGGCGAGCGCGCGCCGCCACCTTAAACTTGAGGTTGCCCGCGTCGCGCCAGCCAACAGACGGTCTTCCCGGTGTCATTGGAATCTCCGGCATGCCCGGTATTCGCGTCGCGGATTATCCGCGGCGTCAAGCAGAACGCGCAGTCGCCGGCCTGGCTGCGCGAGCGTTTGCGCCGCGTCGGAATCAATAGCATTTCGGCCATCGTCGATGTCACCAACTATGTCATGACGGAGCTGGGTCAGCCGATGCATGCGTATGACTTGGCCAAATTGAGCGAAGGGTTGGTGGTGCGGGCAGCGAAGCCGCACGAGCGCCTGACACTGCTCGACGACAAGGAATATGAACTCGGTCCTGAATTTCTCGTGATTGCCGATGCGAGCGGTGCCATTGGCCTGGCCGGGATCATGGGCGGACGCGCCACGGCAATTTCCGATTCCACCGCCGATGTCTTGTTGGAGTCGGCGCATTTCGTGCCCGCCGCGGTGTCAGGCCGCGCGCGGCGGCTGGGACTGTTCACGGATGCGGCGCAGCGCTTCGAACGCGGCGTCGATCCCAATCTGGCGGCGGTCGCGATCGAGCGGGCGAGTGCATTGCTCATGGAATGTGCCGGCGGCGCACCGGGCCCGGTGCAATTGAGCCGCGGCCCAGCGGCTGCTGAAGCTGAAATCCACTGGGTTACCTTGCGTCGCGATCGCGTTACTCGACTGCTCGGCGCCGCGGTGCCCGATAATGAGGTGCAGGCCGTCATCAGCGCGATCAGCGATCGTGTCGAGGCCATGTCCGGTGGATGGCGGGTGCAGAAACCCGCGCATCGTTTTGACATTCGTATCGAAGCCGACCTCATAGAGGAAGTGGCGCGGTTGCGCGGATTCGACAAGATCGCGGAGATTCATGCGATTGCGCCGCAAATTGCCGGCGCTGCGACCGAGTCCCGCGTCGCCGACCGACCGCCTGCTCACCGCCATGGCCGATCGGGGCTATCGGGAGATGATCAGCTATGCATTCGTGGATCCGCTGCTGCAGCAACAGCTCTTTCCCAATGTCCCGAGCCTTAAGTTGGCGAATCCGATCTCCGCCGACCTCGCGGAGATGCGCCTCTCGCTGTGGCCGGGACTGGTGCATGCCTGCCGTGAAAACCTGAGGCGCCAGCAGGCGCGGGTGCGCCTATTCGAGATCGGCACGAAATTCATTGTTGCGCCGCGGCCCGGCAGCGATGAGACTTCAAGAGATCGAAACCCTGGCAGGCATTGCGACAGGCTCGCGCTGGCCGCAGCAATGGGGCAGCGGCAGCGAGCCTGTGGACTTCTATGACGTAAAATCCGACTTGATGGATGTGCTGAGCCCTCACCGGCGATGCGGCGAGTGTGCGGTTTGTGCCCGACGAACTGCCGGTCTTGCGGCCGGGACGTGCGGCGCGAATCTATCGCGGTGAGACCCCAATCGGTTGGCTGGGAGAGATGCATCCGCAAATCGTCAAGGCCCTACAATTTTCCCGTGGCGGCATTTTTATTTGAATTAGATATCAATGTAGCATTTCAGTGCAATGAATTGAAATATAAGAAAATATCGAGGTTCCCCAGCGTGCGCCGCGACCTCGCGATCGTGGTGGACGAAAGCGTCCCTCTCGCAGTTTTGCAGGAAAATGTTACTGTTAGCGCGTCGGGTCTATTAAGCGAGTTGCGGGTGTTCGATGTATATCGGGGCCCCGCCATAGAAACTGGACGAAAAAGTATCGCTTTAGGCTTGATTTTACAGGATTCTTCCCGCACTCTTACTGACGTTGACGCAGATGCCGTGGTAACCGCAGTGGCTGCCCGGTTACGGGATAAATTGAGCGCCACAATAAGAGATCAATAAGCATGGCAGCCCTAACCAAGGCGGAAATGGCGGAGGCCCTGTTCGATCAATTGGGCCTCAACAAGCGCGAGGCTCGCGAACTCGTCGATCTGTTTTTCGAGGAGATTCGCGCGGCGCTATCCTCGGGCGAGCAGGTGAAGCTCTCCGGTTTTGGGAATTTCGATCTGCGGGACAAGAATCGCCGGCCCGGGCGCAATCCGAAGACCGGCGAGGAAATTCCCATCAGCGCGCGGCGCGTTGTCACATTCCGTCCGGGTCAGAAACTGAAGGCGCGCGTCGAAGCATATGCTGGAACCAAGCAACAATAGCGATCTGCCGCCGATTCCGGGGAAGCGCTACTTCACCATCGGCGAGGTGAGCGATTTGTGCGGCGTCAAGCCGCATGTGCTGCGCTACTGGGAGCAAGAGTTCCCGCAGCTCAAGCCGGTGAAGCGCCGCGGCAACCGGCGCTATTATCAACGGCAAGACGTGTTGATAATCCGGCAAATCCGCAGTCTGCTGTATGAGCAGGGCTTTACGATCGGCGGCGCCCGCAATCGGCTCACCGGCGATGATGCGCAGGTCGACCTTAACCAAAGCCAACAGCTGATCCATCAGATGCGCTTGGAGCTTGAAGAGCTGATCAAGATTCTGCGGCGCTGATTCTGCTGCGATTCAAACTCTCATCGCCCAATTGGGCTATCATTTAGTCCTCGGTCGGGGCGTGGCGCAGCCTGGTAGCGCACTTGCATGGGGTGCAAGGGGTCGCAAGTTCGAATCTTGTCGCCCCGACCAATTTCTAAATATCGGCAAATCCTTCTCTTGGTTGTCCGGCATGAATACGGAAGTGACGCTCGAAGGCTCGATCGCGCAATCGCCCTATGCGGGCCGCAGTGCGCAAATGTTCCCGCACCTCAATGCGGTGCAAATCGCACGCTTGAGCGCGCATGGGCGCAAGATTGCCACGCAAAAGGGCCAGATTCTGGCTGAGCCCGGCGATCGCCTGCCGATGTTTGTCGTGCTTTCCGGCAGTCTCGAAATCCTGCAGCCCACCCTGTCCGGCGAAACTCTCATCGTTGTACACACGCGGGGCAGCTTCTCAGGCGATGTCGGCACCCTGCGCGGCATCGGTTCGGTGGTGCGCATGCGCGTGCGCGAAGCCGGAGAAGTTCTGGCGATCGACGATGTGCATTTGCGTACCATTGTTCAGTCCGACTACGATTTGAGCGAGCTGTTCATGCGCGCCTACATATTGCGGCGCGTGGCGCTGATGACCGCCGGGAGCAGCGACGTGATCCTGCTCGGCTCGACGCACTCGGCCGGAACGCTGCGGCTGCAGCAGTTTTTTACGCGCAACAGCTATCCTTTCGTCAACCTCGACATCGACACCGACGCGTCGGTTCGCGATCTGCTCGAGCGTTTTCGGGTCAAGGTCGAAGATCTGCCGGTGGTGGTCTGCCGCGGATCCGTCGTGCTGAAAAATCCGAGCAACGAGGAAGTGGCAGCCAACTTGGGGATGAATCAACGGATCGACGATGATCGCATTCGCGATGTCATCGTGGTGGGTGCCGGCCCTGCCGGCCTGGCCGCGGGGGTCTACGCGGCGTCGGAAGGGCTGGATGTGTTGGTGATCGAAACCGGTACTCCCGGCGGGCAGGCGGGATCGAGTTCCAAGATCGAAAATTATCTGGGCTTTCCCACCGGGATCTCGGGACTGGCCCTGGCCGCGCGCGCACTGATTCAAGCACAGAAGTTTGGCGCGGAAATTAGGACTGCCTATTCGGTCGCTGAGCTTGAAATGCGACCGGCGGCCTTATGCGATCGAATTCGCCGATGGCCACGCGGCCCGGGCACGCACCGTCGTGATTGCCACGGGTGCGGAATATCGGCAGTTGTCTCTTGAAAACGCCTCGCGCTTTCTGGGCATGGGAATTTATTACGCAGCCACCAGCACCGAAGCGCGGCGCTGCGGGCCGGGCGAAGCCATTGTCGTCGGCGGCGGAAATTCTGCCGGGCAGGCCGCGGTGTATTTGGCGGGCACCTGCAAAATGGTTCACCTGTTGGTGCGCTCCGACGGGCTCGCGGCCACGATGTCGCAATACCTGATTCGCCGCATCGAGGATCTGCCGAATGTGACTCTGCATGTCCGAACTGAAATAACGGCACTCGATGGCGAGGAACAGCTGATGCGCGTCACCTGGAAGACCGCCGGGCAGGATCCGCAGACGCACGAGATAGGCCACGTGTTTCTGATGATGGGAGCGCTGCCATGCACGCAATGGTTGAATGGCTGCATCGCGCTCAACGACAAGAGATTTGTGCGCACCGGTTCGGATTTGCGCAGCGAGGATATGTCCGCCGCGCTGTGGAAGAACGCTCGCCAGCCTGAATTTTTCGAGACCAACATCCCGGGCATCTTTGCCGTGGGCGATGTGCGCTGCGGCAGCGTCAAGCGCGTGGCTGCCGCCGTCGGCGAGGGATCGGCCTGCATTCAGCAAGTGCACCGTGCGCTGCAGGAATGAACGTGATCAGCGCCTCGGAAGCGCGGCTAAAGTTCAGCGGCTCGTTCCGCGACAGCCCTCCCTTCTTAAATGATGTGCCAAGCGTTGCCACGCTGTTTTTGCGCCATCGCGAATCACGATGCCGTTTGGCTCCCGCAATGCTTGATTCCGACAGGAATAGCCGCGCACATTGCTCAATCCAATTCCCGGCCGGTGCAAAATCATCATCGAAAAAGACGGCGACGTCAGCGAGCGTTCGAACTCGCTCCAAGGCGCGATTGCGCTGCGCCGTTAATCCCGGTGGACCGAAAATGTATTCGACATTCAGCGCAATTGGGGGAAGAGAGCCGATGTCCGAAGGCCGCCGTTGCAGATACCACCACTATCAAGGGTTTGACCGATTGGCTTTCCAAAAGGCGTATCAGCTGGGCGATTGCCTGGGGCCTGCCTTTGGTGGCCAATATTGCCGCCGAATGGTGCGAATCACATGACGGCGCGCAAAATCGCCCGCAACACGCTATTGTTTTGCACATGAATTCACCCGTCGCCCGCAGCGTCCGCATCTACCACAACAATCTTTGGGCCCGATACAAGGGCGTCATTTTTTCGAAGGTGTTTGAGTGCAGCGGCCGGAGCGGGATATCCCCCAGCTTCGTTCAAATTGTAGAGACATCACTCGCCCGCAAAGACCTCGGCGGCACGGATCGCTCGTATCACCAATACCCGTACAAGCTCTTGTTCACGGGGCCGTACGAATCGATTCCGTGGTACAAAATGACCGCATCGCTGGCAATGGATCTGATCAAGAACCCCAGCGACTTGGTCGTTCTGCCCGGCTACCATCGCTCCGAGTATTGGGTGATGTTGATCACATGCGTCTTGCTGCGCCGCAAGCGTGCAGTGTTCTGCGATTCAACCGCTTTTGATGAACAGAAGAGCCCTTGGAAAGAAAAAGCAAAGGCCTTTTTTTTTCGGCACTGCGAAGGCTTTTTTTGTTATGGGGCCAGAAGCAAGGAATATGTTGCGAGTTATGGGATTGACCCGCAAAAGATATTTGATGGTTGTCAAGCCGCCGCACTCGCGCCCGACTATGACGCTGCTGCAATACGCGCGTACTACGCAGGCAACTCCTCCGGAACCGCTTCCTTGCAGTTTCTTTATGTAGGTCGCCTGTCAAGGGAGAAGGGCCTTTTTGATCTGCTCGACGCTTTTTGCCAGGTGCATGAACAAAATCCCGAAACCACGCTTGCGTTGGCCGGGCCGGGGTTGATTGAAGAGGAGCTGCGGCAGCGGGCAATGGCGCTCGGGATCGACTCTGCCGTGAAATTCCTGGGAACTAGATCTCCGGAAGAGATCGGGAGGCTGCTGATGAGTAGCGCCGCGATGATTCTTCCCAGTCACAGAGAGCCTTGGGGATTGGTGGTCAACGAAGCACTCAGCTTCGGCTGTCCGGTCGTCGTGAGCGATATCTGCGGTTGCGTGCCCGAGCTTGTTCGCGACGGCATCACTGGATATTCGTTTCCTGTCGGCGATGTGGGCGCCTTGACGCAGGCGATGTTGAACGCGCAGCGTTTGTCCAAGTCTCGAGAAGCGGTTGCGCTCAATTGTTTGGATGTGATTGAAAGATTTACACCGCAGCGCGCCGCTGAGCAAATCTTGCGCGGGTGCGTTTCAATATTGCGACATGAACGATGAATTGCTGCGAAGTGCTTGCGTCCTTATATCTATAAGGCACCTTTCTGAGTCCAAGACAATGATTTAAGTGCACAGCGGCGAATTCCAACGCGCTTGGGGTTCCCATCGTCTAAAAACGGCAACATTCGCGCGGTAACATCGGCGGAATTATGCCGAACGTTACACCTGAGAAGTTTTGTGCGTCGCCGGATCAGCGTGGCTTGGCGACGATAGTGATCGTGAACTACAACTACGAGAGTTTTGTCGGGGCTGCGATCGACAGCGCGCTTGAGCAATCTTATGCGCCCTTGGAAGTAATCGTGGTCGATGATGGCTCGACGGATGGCTCTCGCAAGGTCATTGCGGAGTACAAAAACAAACTCATCCGCGTGATCTATCAGAAGAACGCGGGTCAAGGTGCCGTCTACAACACGGGCTGGCAGGCGGCGCGCGGCGAGGTTGTACTCTTTCTCGACTCCGACGATGTGCTGGAGCGGGACGCGATGCAGAAGGTGGTCGATGCATTTCTGCATTCCGATGCCGTCAAGGTGCAATTCTATCTTCAGCAGGTTGACCGGGAACTCAAGCCGCTTGGCTACTTATTACCGAGTTATCCCTTCCCGAGTATGGATCCGCGCGAGCAGATTGCGGCGTATGGCTCCTATGTGACCCCGCCGGCGAGCGGCAACGCGTACCGCAAGAGCTTTCTTGACGAAATCATGCCGATTGCAGACGAAGAGCTGTATCGCCACGCGCCCGACGGCTATACGACCGGGCTGGCCGGTATGGCCGGTAAAATTGTCTCCATCCCGGAAATTTTGGGATTGTATCGCGTTCACGGCGACAATTATGGCGGCGAGGGCGGCGTAAAATGCGTCGAGCAACTGCATCATATGTTCTTGCGCGACATCAAGCGCGAGCACTCCCAGCATGCATTTGATGATCATTTCAATTTTCATTTTCCGGAAGATCGTTCTCGCTACTGCCCGGGACACACGAAGCTGCGTCTGTTGTCGCGCCGGATGCTCCCCCGCGAGCATCCCATCAAGACGGATAGTGTTGGCAATCTATTGCTTTGCGGTCTGCTGTCAGCGGTGCGGTTCCCGCATCTCAAGCTGCATCAGCGCCTGGTTGTTGCCATGGGGTTCCTGGCACTGGCTTGGGTGCCGCGTGGGCTATTGCGCAGGCATTTTGCAGCAATCGTGTCGCCACAAAAGCGCAACAAGAAGCATTCGGACAGTTCGCTATTGGACGTAGCGGACAGGGCCGCGGCATTTGGAAAATCGTCGCGATGAGTAATGCGAACTGCCTTGAGACGCAACTGGATCTTTTGGAGTCGGAGTGGCGGGTGCTGCGCGAAGCCGCTCTGATCGCCCAGCGCGAGTATCGCATTGTGGCGCAACGCCTGAGGGCTGAGGCGAACCTGTTCGAAATTGTAAAAGAGCGTATGGAGATTGCCGAGATACTGGAGGCTCGTAGCCTCGCAAAGCTAGAGTCCTATCGAAAGCAGCGCTGAATCATCACCGCTTTCTAGACACGGAAAAGCCAAGGATCAGGCCGGTTCCCGCTCGGCTGTTTGCACGGATTGAAAAATTTACACCTGGGCAGCCGAGCCGGATTTGCATGGTTGCGTTTCAATTGTGAACGCCCCAGAATGCCTTGCTGCTAAGCGATTTGGGTCCTTGATCTGTGAGGCGCACTTTGCCGACCGACTCAGTCGCGCGCCGGGCAGATCTGAGAGGGCCGAAAAGTGGAACAATTATTAGAATTGCGGCTGACGTGCTTCGCACTCGCTGAGAAGGCTCTATGAGGCGGGTGCTGACGTACGGTACGTTCGATTTGTTTCACGTCGGCCATATCCGGCTGTTGGAGCGCGCCAGAGCGTTGGGCGACTATCTCGTCGTGGGACTCTCCACGGACGAGTTTAATTTGGGAAAAGGCAAGAACAGCGTCTTCAGCTATGCGGAGCGGTTCGCCATCCTCAGCGCGGTGAGGCACGTCGATAAAATCATCCCGGAACGCAGCTGGGATCAGAAAGTCAGCGATGTGATCGCGAACGAAGTCGACGTTTTCGTCATAGGAGACGATTGGGAGGGAAAGTTCGATTTTCTCAAATCCCATTGCGAGGTGACGTATTTGCCGAGGACCTCCGGCATTTCAACCACCTACATTAAATACCTTATCTCAGAGCGATGACTAACCGCGCCGCCGCCATTAAATCCGGTCTTCGTTCGATAGCGGCCGGCATATTTCGGCTCTGCGACTATCTGGTGCCTAAAGATGATCGGATTGTTCTGGTGACTCATCCTGACGGAGATGATCAGGGCGCATCTCTGTGTCTGGCACTGGCAAAACTGCAATGGCAAGGGAAAATTCATTGGCTGGTCCACCGGGATCCGGCTCCGTTCAGCGACTGGCAGCAGCGGCGAGGTTTAGGGGACGTTGCAATCTGTTTTTCGCATCTGCATTCACTGCGCGGCATTTGGGCGTACTTCCGAGCAAATTGCGTCTTTTATACGCATGGCGCCTTGTTCAACTATGCACCGCCTAAGCGAAAAATGGTCGTTAATCTATGGCATGGCATGCCCATTAAAAAGATATGGCGCGGAGTACGCGGTTCAGAACTGCCGCTATCCACATATCTGCTCAGCACATCTGCTTTTTTCAGCGACGTGCTGATAAAGGCAAGCGGATTCAGCCCGGAGAAATTACTGGAGACCGGACTGCCGCGAAATGACTTTTTGTCGATGAGCCGCCCGGAGTCCGTTGAAAACGTGGCACGCTTGCGAGGTAACGCGCAACACCTTATCTTTTTCATGCCCACCTACCGAAACTCGGCCCATGGATTTCTGACCCAGGATGGGACGGAGACCAATACGGTATTGGGGTTGAGCGAAGCCGATGCGCAGCAGCTGCACTCCTGGTTGGTGGAAAATCACTGCAAATTGCTTGTCAAGCCGCATCCGATGTCCATCAACGCGGGAAAGCGATTTGCGGATGACGCTTACTGGGCAATGGTGGACGAGCAGGCGCTTTTTAACAGCGGTCTCGGTCTATACGAGCTATTGGCTCAAGTCGACCTCCTGGTGACCGACGTTTCATCGGTTTATGTCGATTTCTTGATTACTCAGCGCCCGCAGATTCTCTATTTTCCGGATATGGAACGCTACAAGGAAACGCGGGGATTGCTGCTTGATCCGCTGGAGGATTTTTCGCCGGGCCCGATCGCGCAAACGTTTGCCGAGCTTCAGAGCTGCCTGGATGTTTGGGTGTCGGGCCATGACGGTTGGCAAGCGCGACGCGAGCAGCTTCGAGACTTAATGATACCCGCGTCCCCGCAATCCGCCGCGGATTCGCTGCTCGCCGCGCTCGCCATCGGGTTTCGTGACGAGACGCGAAAAATGGAGTCTGGCTAGCAATGTCGCTCGAACCGAAATCGCCGTGTCGACGAAGCTAAATCTCGGTTGCGGCAGAATACTGCGCCACGGGGGAACCTTGGAAATTAGAGTTCCGCATTTCACATCGGCGGACAATTTCATTGATCCTACGCACTGGTGAACGCACACGGCAAAATTCCAAAATACTTCGAATTAACGTGCGTAAACAGATTGTTTCCGGCTCAAAACATAAGCGTATGGTTGATTAAGTAAGCCGCTATGATCCCAAGTCAAGTCGCTGCAATGTATTGCAAGACCCTGCGTGCCCGATTAGAGCTGGCTAACAGTCGAAAGGTAGGCGTTTGAAAATGCGCATTGGCTTTATGATTCCTTCCGAGTGGGCTTTGGTTCGCGGCCATGGCGTAGTCGAGCAAGCGCGGCATCAGGCGGAAGCGCTTCAATCCATTGGGCACACTGTGGATTTCCTCGATCCGTGGCACTGGCAAGACATAGGGGAATTGGATGTTTTGCATTTTTTTGCAAGTTGCGCGGTATATCCCGCGTTGAATGAGCGATTTGCGAAGCAACGTCGTACGTTGATCGCCTACTCGCCCATTATTGACTCAAATCAGTCTTTCGCAGCGTATCGCCTGGCTGCGGATCTTGGATCCCTGTCGTCCAGAATATCGACGATCCCGGGAATCGGCAGAGCGCAAGCGCAGCAGTGTGACGTGGTGATCTGTCGCTCACAACACGAGCAGCGGCGGGTCATAGAAAGTCTGCGGGTTTCGAGGGCGAAGGCGGAGATCGTGCTTAACGGGTGTTCAGAGCCGGAAAAACTCGAAATCGGCCCCAGCTCGGTGATTGATTCATTGCAGCTTCCCAAAGACTTCGTTCTCCATATCAGCGCCTTTACGCAGGAGCGAAAGAACGTATTGCGGCTGTCGCAGGCAGCCGCGGAATTGGGTCTGCCATTGGTCATTGCCGGTCGTTCAGCGCCCTGCCCAGTATTAGACGAACTAAATGAAAGAATCGGAAAGCAGCAGCAAATAATTCTGCTTGGGTTCGTCGATGAGGCTACCAAAACGGCACTTTACTCGCTTTGCCGGGTGTTCTGCCTCCCCAGTTACCACGAGGGCACGGGCTTGGTTGCGGTAGAAGCCGCCTCGTATGGAGCAAATCTTGTAATTACGAGAAACGGAGGCCCGCCGGATTATTTTCTGGAGATGGCGGAGTATGTGGATCCCTTTGACCCTGCTGACATAAAACGAGGACTGGCGGCGGCCTGGGACCGTCCCAAGAATGATCGACTAAAAGACCATCTAATAGGGACCCTTACCTGGAAGCATAGTGCGCGGTCGCTCGCTGATGTGTATTCAAGGCATCGCGAGGCCCTCCTGAACACGAAAGCACATGACTGAGCCTGTACCCACCGGTCCTCAGGCCATACAAGACCCTGCGCTTCAGCCGACCGGCACTTCAGGGGCGCATAGACCGGCTGCGCCAGCTGAGGTCGCAGGACCACAGGTACAGGGTGGTGCGGGCGTCGTTATCAAGGGCATGACCTGGGTTGCATCGAGCAACATCTTGTCCCGTGCGATTTCTCTGCTCGGGCAGGTAGTAACTGCTTGGTTGTTGCTCCCAGAAGATTATGGTGCCTACGCATTTGCGATTTCGATCTCAGCCGCCGTGGCAGCCTTACGTGGCGGGGGTATCGCGCAACTGATTATAAAAAACGGAAGCAGTTACGATTCGAAGGCTCCGTTATATTTTACCTACACACTTGCCCTTAACGTCATTGCCATGACGCTCCTAATGGCTCCCGCCTTGATCTATCTGTCAAAGAAGCCGTCTGTAGGCGTAGTCCTTTTGGCCGTGGCCATAGCCATTCCGCTGGGTACACACGCCACAATCTATAAGGCAAAGCTGGCAGTTGATCATCGTTTTAAGGAGATCGCGTCGATAAATCTGGGATCCGCGCTGGTCTGGCAAGCCGGCGTGGTCGGGTTTGCTCTCATGGGCTTTGGCGCGAAAAGCTTTGCATTGCCCCTGATCATGCAGGCTATTTATGAAAGCGTTGTGAGTGCACGCCATATTAAGGCTAAGTCGTCTCTTTGGTCCCTCAGAACGAGAGGTTACCTTGATATATTCAAGCAGACTCGCTGGATAATGCTAAGTACCGCGGCACTCGCATTCGCTACAACAGGTGATTACTTTGCGGTCGGGATCATAACGAACGCTCGGATCGTGGGTATTTATTTTTTTGCATTCCAGTTAGTCGTGGCAATTACAACACCCGTGAATTTGGCGATTGAAACGGTTTTCCCCGCTTTGTTTGCGCGATTAAACGGCGATAGCCCGAGGCAAATTCGCGCATTTTCCCGCACGATTGCTGTTATTTCGTCGGTCGGACTGAGCGCGTTCGGGGCAATGCTGATTACGTTGCCGATTGTTATACATTGGACATGGCGCGGTAAGTGGGACATGGCGACGCCGGCCGTTTTGACGCTCGCCGTGTGTGCTCCGGCTTGGCTTTTGGTCGCTGCGGGTCGCGCGCTGATAGAGGCAAGGGGATTATGGCGTTACCGCTTCATATTTTTGGCGGTGTACGGCGTCGGTGGCATGTCCTCTGCAGCTCTAGGTGCCCTGCTTGGCGGTGGAGTACAAGTCATTGCGACATGTGTCGCCATCTTTTATGTTTCTATCACGCTGGCATTGCTAATATCATTAGCCAGGCTGGGCGTGCGTCTAAAGGCCACGGCAGGTGCGCTATTTGTTCCATTGATCATCAATTTAATCGCGTTCGTTTGCAAGCCAATATCTTGATTCGTTTCTACAGCTGGGGGTCGCGCCGGTCATCAACGTTGGAATTCGGTTGAGTTGTTTTTTGCTGATAGTGATGGCTGGCAATTGGTTGTTCTTGAGGGGATATTGGGCGGAAATTCTCGCGACTGTGAAACAAGCCGTTTCGCGACGCCAGCGCAGTACCGGGATATGACCGCTTAGCTGGTCGAATGCGCGGAGAAGAATCCAGCGAGTCGCCGTTGTATATCCTTGGCGAGTGCGCCGACGTACGGCTCGTGCATCATGCTGATGTGGGTTCCCACGATCTCCACGACTTCGGTTCGGGGCGCGAATTCCCTCCATATTCGCGCGATTTGCGGCAGGTACAACAGGGGCTTGACTGTCGCCTCGTACACGACAACCTCGCCAGAATAGCCTTTTGGTCGATAGCTAAACAGCGCTTGGAACAGACGATTGACGAAGGATTTGTGCGCCGGCTGATAGCGCGAGACGTCCATGATGCCCTCTATCGTGTAGCCGCCTCCGAGCCTTTGTCCTCGCTTCAGGCCGATCGCCCCCTTGCCAATCGCGGTTGCATTGTTCCTAATGCTCCAGAACAATGAATGCAGGGTGAGACTCCGCATCAAGTCCGCGTGGCTTACCCAACCACGCAAATTACGGGCGAGTTCGAGCCAATAGCGCAGCTCCCAGCGGGTCAGCGCCACGCCGGTGTTTTCCGGTACACCATCGATCATTAGGAGCGGTCCGACTTCGCGCCCGAGCCCACGTAAGCGATCGGCCATGGCGAGCGCGATAACCGCTCCGACACAGTATCCACCCAGCAATAAACGACCCTCCGGCTGAAACTTGTTCAAGGCGGCGGCATAGTAGTCCGCGAGGGATTCTATGGAGTCGCCAAATTCGATATCCGGCATTCGTTTCGGCGGCGCCTGGATTCCGAAAAAACGAATGGTCGGCTCGAGAAATCGCGCCAAATCCAGGAAATCCGTTCCGGCCACTCCCGATGCGGAGTGGACACAGTAAAAAGCGGGGCGAGGCGGGCCAGTCTCAAGCGCGCAATCGTTGATCGGCACGATTGTCCTGTCAGAGTTGCGCGAAGCGTGCGCGAACAAAGCATTGGTGTTGCGTGGTAAGACGGTGCTCAACGGTGTACTCATGGACGAGGAGCCGACAGTCGAGAATTCTCTGAGCGGCAACCGTCGTGCCAGGACAGGTCCCTAAGCATTAATTTTATCATAGACATATTCTGTCGCATGGGCGGCTTGTACGTCGCTCTTTACGCTCTTTATCCGAACCATCCTTGATTTAAAATTCAATCACGACGCGCCGCTACTCTACAGAAACCATGCGGGTTACTGATACCTTCGACCGAGGTTATTTATACCCAACAAGCCCTAAAGTGGCGGCTTCACATAGTGTAGGACGAATTGAAGGGCGCGGTGAGGATTGCGCCGACAAGAGGGCTGCCGCGGGCGTGATAGATTCTGGCTGATATGGTCGCTGAAACGTCAATCACGGTGGGAACATCGTCCGCAAATTTGGTATCCAATCCCATTCAGCCGGCTTGGATCCTGGCCGGTAAGCCGGTTGCGCGCCTGGAGCTGTTGTCAAGCAGCGCCGACGGAACGGCGAGCACCTATTTCTGGGACTGCACGGCGGGCCGGTTTAACTGGTTCTATAGTTTCGATGAGACGTTCCACGTCCTGGAGGGCGAGGTTACCCTGAAGTACCCCTCCGGCAATTGCCATCGAGTCGTGGCCGGCGATACCGTCTTCTTCCCGGCGGGCTCAAGCGCCGAATGGACGGTAGATCGCTATGTCCGAAAGCTGGCTTTCTGCCGAACGCCAGTTCCCAGCTACCTGACTTTCGCCCGGCAGATGGTTCGTCGCCTCAAGAGCGCTGTCAGTGGCTCGCGCCAGGAGGGTGCCCCGGGCCTGCTCTGAGGGGTCAGGCCCGCCCCGGGGCTACCCCAGGCCCGGGGCGCCAACTCAGGTCCGGGGCGGTAACCCGGGCGTTAAAGTGAGCACACCCCGGCCTTGGAGGCGCTCCCGCTCCAATAGGTCAAGTCTTGAACGCCCGACGGGAGGCCGCCGGAACCATAGATTGCGACACCACCCGTCAGGGAGAATACGTCAGCTCCATTTCGCGATAGCGTGAACACGGGAGTTCCTGGCTGCGAGGCTATTTTGAAGGAAACCATCCCTGCGGGCGCATCTTTGGCATAGGTCTTTCCGCCGATAGTGATCTTAAGAACGCCAGGGCTCGTCAGGAATGCCAGCAACTCAATGTCGTTCTCGGCCGTACCGGTCGCTATGGTGTCTTTTTGAGCTTGCTTGGGGCCGGCCGCTGTCGTCGCTTCGCGGCGGTAGAAATAGTACAGGACATCATGGGTAATCTGAGGCTGCTGGCCTGTCAGGAACCACCCGGCGAAATAACCCGTGAGATTGTAATAGCCCGTGCCGATGTTTCGCTGCAACGTGGCATCCGTAAAGGGAGCAACGCTGCCGCTCTCCGAAAAATCATTCCAAGTCACCAATTGGACCCAGTCCGCATCGCCCTGGATCGAACTGGCCCACGCATCACGATATGTTGCGCTGTTTCCGGCTTCCCAATAGAGATAGTCTTTCGGGCGGTATTGCTGTGGACCGACCGGCATCATATAAATCTTGCTGTAGTTTTTGTGAATGATCTCTGGATCCCCCTGCATGGCAGTGCTGCTCGCGACAGTTGCCGTTCCCCAATCGCCGAAGCCATAGGAAAAAGCGGCGTACGCGTCGGCCGTAGTCGGCCATGCCAAAAATGTCGGCACAAAAGCAATGTGAATCCCTTGGGAGCTGAGCCGGCTGATCACCGACTGCCACCAACTCGGTGCGTTCAGACCGGCGTCAAATGCCGATACGACCAGGCGTCCGTCGCTCAAATGATAGGCGGCCGGGCTGGCGGCCACCGACGCAATAATCTCAACTACCGCGTCGCTGTTTGAGCCAAGAACGGTAAGGTCCGGCATGACCACGATTTTAAAGCGAGAATCGACAGCCTGAGCTGCGGCGAGCATGAGGTGCAGCCCGCTGTTGCTGTCGGTGGCATCTTTTGCCGACATCGAGTCAAACGTAAAGCCAGTGATGCCGCGAGCAATCGCGGCGCGTATCTCGCTCTCCATATTGAGCTGCACCCAATTCGATTTACTGCTTGCCGGCACTCCTAATGGTCTTTGGCGCAGATAGCCGCCTTGTTTCACCCACTTGCTCGATTCGCCGGTCGGACTGAGATAATTCTTGTTGTAGTAATCATTCGCCGGCGCCGCATTGTCAATCGAGACCGGGAATGGGTGGAAGTAGTGCGCAAACACTCTCTTCGGTGAATTGAAAAGTGTTGCGGTCGACGGCATCGTTGATGGAAGGCAAGCGTCTCCAGCAGCGACGGCCAGCGCGCGCAGGCGCAGCGGCAGGCGCAGCGGCAGGCGCAGGCGCAGGCGCAGGGGCTGGGGCGGAAGCCGCCGTAGCCGATGCGGCCGGGGCCTTCAATGCCGCGGTTGGTGATGCGTCGCTACTTGAGGAGCTGCCGGATCCGCAGCCGCTCAAGGCGGAGAATGAAAACAAAAATGCAAGCGGAGCTAATGCTGAAAGCGCGTTCGACCTATAAACCATGCCACCCGTTCCTAATCTTTAGTGATTCACGCGGAACGCGAGCGGCAGTTGCCTGAGTTCACAAAAACGGCTGCTTGGCTGCAGTCGCCTTCGGAAACCCCGCTATCTGTCACTCACAGACCGGAAGCTTTGCGTCACCGGCTTGCGCCGGGTATGCCCTTGAACGGGCGGAAGTAGACCATGGGGAAATGAGCGCCGCACCATGTCGTTGCACACCGACAGGCGAAGAAAATGCGCGCTGAAAAATGTGACGGAAGACCGATGATTGAGACCGCGAAAGCGGTGTCCAAAGAAACGCATCGCCTGACGGTCTGGAGGCGTAAAAGACGGCGTTTCCTGGCGCGTCGCTGCCTGATTAAGACGGCGTGAGGAGGGCTGCTGGAATGCGCAGGCAGGTGACGACGTAAGTCAAGCAGCATTTCTGCCGCCCAGGCGGGCGCCGCGGGCTAGACCAGGCTGCTGGGTGAACGCCCCGTGTCAGACCAGACCTTACGTTGAGCAGGGCGGATGTCTGGCATCTTTATTCATTCTTGTCTGGCGAACTAGCCTCTTCGAGAGTCCGGCTGCACGGATCTTAGGGGCTATGAATGCGGATATTGATATACAGCACCAATTTTGCACCTGAGCCGACCGGTATCGGCAAATACTCAGGAGAAATGGCCTGGTGGCTTGCCGACCACGGACATGACGTTCGGGTGGTGTGCGCCCCGCCTTATTACCCGTCCTGGCAGGTGGATAAAAAATATCGATGGCCGCTGTATCGCCGCGAGCGCTGGAAAGGCGTCGATGTTTGGCGAACCCCCCTGTGGGTTCCGAGATCGCCGAGCGGGCTGACGCGAATATTGCACCTGCTATCGTTTGCGATCAGCTCGTTTCCTGTGATGCTGTGGCAGATCGCGTGGCGTCCGGATGTGGTGCTGACGGTGGCACCGGCGTTTGTGTGCGCTCCGGCGGGCTTGTTGACAGCTTGGCTGTGCAAGGCCAAGCGGTGGTTGCATTTGCAGGATTTCGAGGTCGATGTCGCGTTCAGTCTGGGGCTGCTCAAGGGCAAGCTGCTGCAGCGCTTGGTACTGCGCGTGGAAGGGTCGCTGCTGCGCCGGTTCGACACCGTATCCACCATCTCGAGCAGAATGACCCAGCGATTGGTTTCCAAGGGTGTCACGGTCGGCAAGACCCGCTACTTCCCGAACTGGGTTGATCTTTCACGGATCAAGCCCCCGAAGAACGGCAGCTACCGCGCCAAGCTCGGCATACCCGCAGACGCCATTGTTGTATTATTTTCCGGGACGCTCGGCGCTAAACAGGGACTGATGGTGATACCCGAAGCCGCGAAACTTCTGCAAGCGCGCAGCGATATCGTCTTCGTCGTATGCGGCGACGGCGTCTTGAAGCCCCAACTCGAATCCGCCGCAGCCGGCCTGTCCAACCTGCGTTTTATGCCGCTGCAGCCGTCCGGGCGAGTATCGGACTTGCTGGGGATTGCAGACATTCATCTGCTGCCGCAGAGTCCCGACGCCGCGGACTTGGTGCTCCCGTCCAAACTTTGCGGCATGCTCGGGAGCGGCAGACCGGTGATTGCAACGTGTCGCCTCGAAACCGAGATCAGCGAGATCGTCTCGGAGTGCGGATTAGTGGTGCCGCCGGAGAACAGTGCGGAGCTCGCGCGCGCGATCATCAGACTCGCGGACGACCCTGAAGCCAGGATGCAGCTGGGTCGGCGCGCGAGGAGTTTCGCAGAGGAGAATTTTGAGCGCGATGCTGTTTTGAGCACCATGTTTGCGCCAGTTGACGCAGAAAATGATCTTGCCGTCGCAGGAAATAATCTAGCGGCATGAAAAAAACAAATTAAGGTCGGCTCGCTCAATATGGCATGTCGCAGTACCTTTGAAGTACTCTTTGATTGGGTCAGCATCAGCAAGAAGTAAAAGTATATGAGCGCCAAAGCGCACGCACTCGTGAGTCTGAACATTCGATGCCCAGATTGCTTCCGCCGTTGGCTTGGTCTGGCGGCGCTTCTCTTGGTCTGCGCGATGGGACTCGGGGCAGCGCCCGCAAGCGCCGAGCAGGAATACCTGTTGACTCCAGGCGACATATTGAAGATCAGTGTCTTCAAGAATCCTGACCTGAGCCTCGATGTACGCGTCTCGGAGTCGGGCGCGATAGGCTATCCGCTCATCGGATCGGTGCCGGTCAAGGGCCTTACCCTGCCGGCGGCGGAAAGCAAGATTGCGCAAATGCTCAGAGACGGCGGTTTCGTGGTCAACCCGCAAGTCAACATATTGCTGACGCAGGGATTCGGCAATTTGGTGTCCGTGATCGGCGAAGTCAACAAGTCCGGTCGATATTCAGTCGATGCGGCCGGCGGGCATGTTTCCGGGATGCTGGCGGCGGCCGGAGGAGTCGCGTCCACCGGCGGCGAAATCGTTTCGGTATCGGGCGAGCGCAATGGCAAGCCATTCCGGCGCGACGTCGATATAGTCAAAATGTCTTCGACCGGGAATACCGCCGATGACATCGAGCTGTTCGGCGGCGACACGGTCTATGTGAATCGCGCGCCGATGTTCTACATTTACGGCCAAGTGCAAAAACCCGGCCAATACCGACTTGAGCGGGGCATGACTGTGATCCAAGCGCTGGCCACCGGCGGCGGCGTCACGGGCAAGGGAACTCAACGTGGGATTGTTCGCCATCGCCGCGATCCGAACGGCAAAGTCAAGGAAGAGGGCGTGTCGATGGACGACGATGTGCAGGACAGGGACGTCATTTATGTGAAGGAGAGTCTGTTTTGACCTATTTCGATCTTGCTGCCACGGAGGACGTGCTTAGCATGAGTCTCAATCAATTTCTCGTGATCTTGCGGGCCCGCTGGCTGATTGCCGCGGGCATATTTCTGGCGGTGGTCGTCTTGGTGGCTTTCGCCAGCGTGATTTGGCCGAAGCAATACACCGCGACGGCATCCATCGTCATCGACAGTAAATCCGATCCGGTCGCGGCAGGCGGGGGCGGGGCGGGCCGGTCAGCCGGTGGCCACCTACGTCAATACGCAGGCTGACATCATCGCCAGCGAACGCGTGGCTCAACGCGTGGTCAAGACGCTGAAACTAGACCAGCAGCCTGAAGCCAGAAAGCTGTGGGCGAATGGGCCGAACGACGATATCAGCGTCACCATTGCGCACCTTCTCCTGGACAAGAAATTGTCGTTGCCCCGGCGCACGACAGCCCGACGCATGCCAGCAACGTAATCGATATCTCCGTTCATTGGTCGGATCCGGTGACCGCTGCCGCGCTCGCCAACGGCTTTGCGCAGGTCGCCATTGAGACCAATATCGAACTGAAAGTCGAGCCCGCGAAGCAGTACGCCAGCTGGTTCGACCAGCGGTCGCGGGAATTGCGCGCCGACTTGGTGGAGAAGCAGAGCCGGCTCTCCGATTTTCAAAGCAAGAACGGCATCGTGGCGACCGATGAGAAATTGGATGTCGAAAATGCCCGCTTGGCCGAGCTGTCGACCGAACTGGTCACCATTCAGGGGATGCGGCAAGAGAGTCAATCGCGCCAGCACCAGGTCGGCTCGGACATCTACTCGCTTCCGGAGGTACTGCAGAGTCCGGTAATTCAGTCGCTGAAGGCCGCGCTTTCGCAGGCCGAGGCCAAGCGGCCGGATGTGGCCGGACGCTTGGGTAAGAATCACCCGGATTACCAAGCGGTGGAGGCCGAGATTGCCAACTTGCGCACCCGCATCGCCCAAGAGAGCGCGAATATTGCGGCGTCGCTCGGCGGTACCACCCAGGCCAATTTGCGGCGCGAAAACGATGTGCGCCTGGCGCTCGAGGCGCAGAAAAAGCGCGTCCTCGAGTTGAAGTATCAGCATGACCAGGCAGCCATTTTCCTGAGCGATGTGACCGCGGCGCAGCGTGATTTGGACGAGGTTTCGCAGCGGCTGGCGCAAAGCAATCTGGAGAGTCTGACGCAGCAAACCAACGTGGTGCAGTTGAGCACCGCAACCGTGCCCATGGATCCGTCCAGTCCGAAGCTCGTGATCAACCTGATCGTCGGGATATTTTTGGGCGGGGTTCTCGGGATCGGAGCGCGCGTGGCTTCGAAATGCGCAATCGGCGCATTCGCGAAGACGAAGACATGATCGAACTCCTCGGCGTGCCATTGCTCGGCAAGACTGAGTTCGTTCAGGTGCGTGCCAACGATTCGCGTGCCGCAGACCGCAGCGGCGCGGCTCGAGCCATCGGTAATTTAACGTTTTCGCAAACGCAACCAGAGCCAACCATGAACAAAATAGCGGACCGGCCGATCAAGCGGCAAAATGCTCCTCCGGATCGCGGCCGCGCGATTGGGGCAATCCTCGTCGAGCAGGGCCGCCTGAATCTCAGGACGTCGAGGAGATCCAGCGCTTCGCGAATACGCACGGGGTGCGATTTGGCGAAGCTGCGGTGCAGCTCAAGCGTATCACCGAGCGCGACATCGAATCGGCGATCGCCCAGCAATACAACTATCCGGTCCTGCCGCGCGGCGGCGAGGGCGGCGTCGCGGACGATGTCATCGCGGCTTATAAGCCGCAAAGCGAAGCGGTGGAACCGCTGCGGGCGCTGCGCAGCCAGCTGATTCTTCGCTGGTTCAATACCGCAAGCCGCAAGGTGCTGGCGGTCACCAGTGCCGAGCGCGGCGAAGGCCGCAGCTGGCTCGCGGCCAATCTCGCCACCATGTTCGCGCAACTCGGCGAACGCACGCTGCTCATCGACGCGGACATGCGCCATCCGCGCCAACACCGCATCTTCAATATCGACAACTCGGTGGGCTTGTCAGCGCTGCTGACGGGGCGCGCCGGGCGGGAAATCGCCCGCCGCATCCATCCGCAGCTGCGTCTGTTCGTGCTGCCTGCCGGCATCATGCCGCCGAATCCGCAAGAATTGCTGGCGCGCCCGGTGTTCGACGTGATCCTGGACCACTTCGCCTCGCAATTCAGCTTGGTCATCATGGACACCCCGGCTGTGTCGGAAACCGCCGATGCGCAGATTCTGGCCGCGAACGCCGGCAATGCGGTCATGGTTGCGCGGCGCAATCACACCCGGCAGTCGAAGCTGATGGCCGCGATGGAACATGTGACCGATACCGGCGTGAACGTCATCGGAAGCGTGATCAATGAGCATTGAGCGCGATAAGCTGCGCCAGAGATTCTATCCACCCTTTCAGCTTCCGGCGTGCTGCTCGCGCTGGTCATCGTGCTGATTGAGATCGTGTTCATCAATAGTCTGGCGTCCGCGGGAATGGAATTCGTTCTCTCGAGCGTCGTGGTCACCATGGCGTTGCTGATGCAGCTGCGATTTGCAGTTCGCCAGAACGCCGCCACGCCCGCGGACATGGTGGTATTCATTTTCAATTGGCTGTTTCTCGATTTGGCCCCCAAAATCCAATTGATCGACATGCCGCAGCGTCTCATCAATACCTCGACGGTGGCGATTGACCGAGTGGCCTGACGAATCTCGTTTGCGCGCTGTTTATGATTGCGTTCTCCCTCTTTTATGGTTTCTTGAGCAAACGCACCGAAACCGCGCCGCCGACCGACGCCGCGCCAAGTCGCGGCGCCGTCAAGAGTTTGCGCCGGGTGCCGTGGGCGCTGGCGCTCGTTGTCTGCGTCTTGGTGGTCGGCGTGGCTGCGCCGGGTGCCTATGCGTCGGTCGAGAATTTGGAGGCTGCGACACCGGCAACCTTGGTTGTCAAGCGCTTTCTGCTTTTCCTTCCCACGGCGACCCTCTTGATTCTCCTGCACGAGACGGTAAGTTCGGGCCGTAAAGTGTTATTCAGCCGCGTCTGCGTGCTGCTGCTGCTGCTGGTCCTGGTGTTCATCACGGAAAACACGTACACCGAGAAGCGCAACGCGATTGGGCCGGTATACATAGGTTTGCTGTTGGTGCTGTTCCAGACCTGGTTTGCGGCTCGGCAGCAGACGGCTGCTGCTGCTCGTGGGCAGCATGGTCGTGGTGTTTCCGGCGATCGCGGTATTTACTCATAATCACCAACAATCGTTGCAGCGATGTGTCGCTGAAGCAGATTCATCGAGCAGATTGCGGACCATTACTTTTCCATCAACTATGATTCGTGGGCCAACATCTATACGGCCGTTGAGGTCGTAAAGGTGCACGGCATGCAGTGGGGCCATCAATTGCTTGGCTCCCTTTTGTTCTTTGTCCCGAGTTCCGATTTGGAGCGCGAAACCGCTGGCGACGGGCATTTTTTTGGCGAACTACCTGATCGCCAACTACAGCATGTGGTTCACGAATTTGTCGGCGCCCTTGGCCGCTGAGGGTTACTTGGACTTTGGGCCGGGTGGCGTGGTTGCCTATGCGGGTGCCATGGCCTGGTTTGTCGTGTATCTAAACCGGCAGGCACTGCGGCGCGACACCTGGGTTGCGTTTCCCATGGTCACTTACGCGTCCGTATTCCTAATGATCGTGTTGCGCGGTTCGTTGATGATTGCCCTGGGATTCGCAGCCGCCGCGTTTTTATCCTTCCGCCTTGCCGCCGCGATGTTGTCGGCGAAACTCGGCGTGCGACACCGGGTGGCCGGACGAGTGGGCGTCCGCCCGGTGGTGTCCTGAGGGCCGCGGGCTGCGCGACCGACGACTATGCGAGTAGCGATATACCACAATAATCTTTGGGCCAAACACAAGGGTGTCGTGTTTTCGCAGGTTGATTTGGGCGGTGGCTCGCGCGGCATAACACCTTCATTCATTCAGATTGCAGAGACGGAAGAGCTGCGAGTAACGCTTGGCGGAGTGGATCTTTCGTATCATCAATATCCATTCAGGCTGCTGTTTCGCGGCTCATACGATCGCGCTCCGCTTATCCGGCGGATTGGTGCGCTTGCGCGCGATCTATTCAAGAACCCCGTGGATTTGGTAATCATGCCGGGGTATCGACCGCGCCGAATATTGGACCATGCTGCTGGTGTGCATCGTGCTGCGCCGAAAGCGCGCTGTCTTTTGCGATTCGACGACTGCCGATCGGCCGAGAATTGCCTGGCGCGAACTGGCAAAACGTTGGTTCTTTCGCTGGTGCAACGGATTTTTCTGCTACGGCAGCAGAAGCAAGGAATATTTGATGAGCTACGGCGTCAGCGAGTCGAAGATCGCCATTCGATGCCAGGCGGCCGCGTTGCCGCGCGGCTATAGTGCGGCCAAGGTGCTATCCCACTACCAGTCGGACTGGGAAGGCCGCGCGAATGAACCGCATTTTCTTTACGTGGGCAGATTGTCGGCCGAAAAGGGACTCGAAGATCTGTTCCAGGCATTTTCTGCCGTCACAGCGGCCCATCCCCGGGCTCGATTGGACTTGGTCGGTACGGGTCCTCTGGCTGAACAATTGAAAAGTCGCGTCGCGGCGCTTGGCATGGGAACGGCAATCTCGTTCTTGGGAACCAAAAGCCTGGAAGACACTTCGGATTTGTTTTTGAAGTGCACCGCATTGGTGCTGCCGAGCCTTAGCGAGCCGTGGGGATTGGTGGTCAACGAATCCTTGAGCTATGGATGCCCGGTGGTGGTGAGCAGCGCGTGCGGCTGCGTGCCGGACCTGGTGATGGACGGAGTGACAGGCTACTCATTTGAAGCTGGAAATGTCGCGGCCTTGCATAGGTCGCTTAGATCGGTGATTCAATTGTCGGTAAATCGCGAGGCGGTCGCGCGAAGCTGTCTGGCTGTCATTGCCAATTTCACTCCAGAGCGATCGGCGACCCAAATATTGGATGGATGCTTGCGCATGTCGGGAGACAAGGGGTGACGCGCTGCGTGTCATTTGTGGGACCGCTACCGCCTCCGGTAAACGGCTTTTCAAGCGTATGCGTGATGATGCTGGACCGCCTAAAAAAAAGAATGCCGGTGGCGGTGTTCAACCGGGCCCCCAATTTGCGCGCCCCGGCATATGGCATTTTGCAGCAGCTTGCCAATCCGGCACGGTTTTTCGGTCTGTGCCTTGGGCGCCGAGAAGTAGTCCTGTACCTGGCGCTTTCGGGAGGCCGAGGCCAGCTCGTTGATTTAATTTATGTGCTGATCAGCAGGTTGTTTCGACGGCAGATTTTTGTTCATCACCATAGTTTTGTGTACATCAATTCGCCGTCATGGCTCAACCGATGTTTTTTTTCCCTGGTGCGCGACGCAGCGCATATCGTGCTGAGTCCCAAGATGGGCGAATCGCTGACTCGAGTGTATGGCCTGAGTCCCGGCGCGGTGAGAGTGGTATCGAACGCCGCCTTTTTCGAGACGGACGATGGCCATGCGCGCGCAACCGACGATGATTCCGCGCCGCTTCAGCTGGGATTCTTGTCGAACATCACCTTCGAGAAAGGCATCGTCGAATTCTTCGAGGTGTTGGCGGCCCTAAAACGGCGCGGCGTCGACTATCGGGCGCATATTGCCGGCCCCGTGTCGCCGGAAGCGCAACAGACATTCGAACGGCTGCTCGGGTCGACTGCGCAGGTGGACTATGCGGGGCCGGTGTACGGCGAAGAAAAGGAGCGTTTCTACCGGCAATTGGACTTGTTTTTATTTCCGACCCGCTACGCCAACGAAGCCGAGCCGCTGGTCATTTACGAGGCACTGCGGCGCGGGGTCCATGTGATCGCGTGCGATCGGGGCGCGATAGCCGAGATGCTGCGGGAGGGCGCGGGCCTGGTTTTTCCGCGCGAAAAAATGGTCGAGGCCGCAGCCGACCACATAGAAACTTTAGCAAAGATCGCCGGGCGCTGTTTTCCGCCAGATGCCTCTCGATGCAGCGGGCGCAGCGCATTCGATCGACCAGCAAAACATCGTTGGAAAACCTGGTGTCCTGCATGGGCGGGACGTCTTAAATCAAGAGCATCACTCAAGTGAAAATACCTACAATAAGAATTGCCATTGCCGCCGCGATGTCCGTCATTACCTCGGCGTCCATGGGGGCCGCGATCGAGTATCGTGATGCCCTTGACGTTGCCGTTGCGCCGCTCGACCAGACGGCCGATGCCCAGCGAACCGACCGGCTGATTTTGTCCGTCGGCAATAATTTCAGCCTATGACGACAATCTTTACAGACTGCCTCCCGGGTTCACCGACTTGAGCCGTGCTGCCGGGCATCGGGCCCAATCCGAGCCGGGAAGATTACATTGACAGCATCAGCGGAGGGGTCGACGGCGAATGGCTCACCGGAGCGCGGCAGAGCGTCGATGTGGACTTGAACGCCTCCTACAACCATTACTTTCGCAATGACAACTTAAACAACGTATCGAGCATCGATCATGTGGCGTGGAATTGGGGCTTGGGCAATGCGCTCTCGGGCAAGTTGGGCGCCGATTACCTCAGAGTGCCTGGGCGGCTTCACCAACACCGCGGTGTATTCCCTGGATATGGTCGAACGCTCGGATTTGTTTGCGTCCCTACGCTACCAGCTGGGTCCGCGTTGGGGGATATTCGGCGGGTTGCTCGGAACCGACTACTCCGTGAGTTCGGCGCAACAGGTTTTCAACAACTCGAAGTCCAAAAGCGTCGATGTGGGCGCGGACTATACCGGCGAGACCAATCGTATCGGCTTCGATTATCGTTATAACGATTCTCGCTCGCCCAACAGCACGTTTTTGAACGGGGTTCTATTCGATCCCGATTTCCGCGAAGATCGGGCGCGCGTGCTGGTGAGGTATGCGATATCTGAGAAAACAGTTCTGGATGCCAGCGCGGGTTACTCTGAAGCGCGAATATCCAAGCACGGCAATCGGCAATTTTTCCGGAGACGTGTGGCGGGCGGCGCTGCAATGGCAGCCGACGCCCAAGACTCAGTTATTATTCGGCGTTTGGCAGCAACTGCAAGCGGATCTAACATCGCAGACGGACTACTACGTGGACAAGGGGGCCAGCATCACGCCCCAGTGGATTGCCTCGGAAAAAATCACCTTCTCCGCCGTCATTTCGCGGGATAACAACGACTACATCGGCTCCAGTCCCATCGGCGTCATTGTTCCCACACCGGCGACTCAGGCGAGGCGTGATACGATCACTGGAGAGACCGCCAATATGATCTACACACCCATCGAGGCTCTGACCCTGACGTTTTCAGCAGCGCACGTGACGCGCGATTCGAACGTTTCGCAGTTTCACTACAACGATTTGCAGGCCAGCATAAATCTGGTCTACAAATTCTTCCGCTACGGCAACGCGGCGCCCTGAGGAATGGGTTGCCGGCGGCGAGTCTCCAACAGAAACAAGCCCGCCAAAATGACCGCCTGTAGCGCGCAGCCCAGCAACCTGATGGTCGTGCCCTGATTGGGATTGAGCTGCGTGAAGAGCAATGTGGCAGCGATCATGAATGCGGCGCCGGCCGTGGCGCTGGCAATCTCCCGCGACGCCTTCAATTCCGACAGAAAGAACAAGGAAAACGGCGACTTGACGATTTGAAAGGCCGCAGCGATTGCCGCAATCAGTCCCGTCTCTACCGCGGCGGAATAGCGGGGCGGCAAAAATGGCACGCCGAGCCGCAATCCGATAAACACCGCCGACGCAGGCGCAGATCGAAATGGTGGTAAACAGCCGCAGGCTCTGCAGGCTGATCCTGCGCCGCTGCGCCATATCGCCTTGTGCAGCGGCCAGCTTGGTGATGATGATGGGTGTAATGATCAGAGGGATGAAGGTCATCATATTGAAAATCTGATTGCCGATGCTGTAGATCGCATTTTCCGAGGTCCCGCCGTCCCCGAAGACGATTTTCCGCTGGATGAGCCATTGCGCAAAGGTCAGCGCAGAGACGACCAAGATCTGTTTTGCTCCATAGGAGAACAAGGTTTTGGTTTCGCGCCACGCTTCGGGCAACAAATGCCGTCTTTCACTGCCATCCGCGCGGCGATGGCCGGCCTTTACGTAGTCCATCACGAGCGCGATCGCCATAAAGGAAACGGCGATGACCTGCCCGCAAATCAAAAAGAACATCAAGTCGACGCCCGAGGTGCCGGGATTGGCGAACACCGCAAAGCCGGCAAATAGGAGCGATGTGGCCATGTAGGAGATACCGACGTTGATGCTGGCATTCAGCGCGAAAGACATGGCGGTCAGCAACGAGGTCGAAATCATGAAGGACGAATACACGCAAACCGACAGCACCGCCAATCCCGGCGAGCTCGACAGCCTGAGCTGGGATGCGAACACCACGCAGATGACGATGCACGCGAGGACGGTACCGGCGAGCGCGAGGGCGCAACCGGCGAGAATCGTCGGCGTCAGTGAAACCGATTCCTTCAGCTTGCGGGTGAGTTGGGCGTTGATCGATATTTCAATGCCAAATGAACAGAACGCCACCGTCGACACGGCGGTCGCGGTCAAGTAGCTCATTTCCCCGAAGGTGCTGGGCGCAAATCGCTTGATTGCGACGAACATTCCCGCCGCATTGATCACCCGCGCGATCAGCGACAGCGCCAGATAGATGCTGTTTCTCCGGCGAAGCCTGGCTGCGACCTTATCGAGCGCTGTCCGATAAGGACTAGAGGCGGGCATGGACTGGGCGTGCGGGCGATCCAACGCAAACCATCATTGCCGGAAGATCCCCGAATACGGAACTGCGCGAGCCGACAACCGCGCCCCTTCCCACGGTGACGCCGGGCGCTACAAAGACATCGGCGGCCAGCCATGCTTCGTCTTCGATCTTGATGGGGAATGCCTGGATGTCGAAGCCCGGCGCACGATAGTCGTGCGTGCCGGCACACAGATAGCTCTTTTGAGAAATCACCACATTGTTGCCGATGGTAATGGGCGCGAAGCAGTAGAGAACCGCATTATCGCCGATCCAGGAGTAATCGCCGATTTGCAGCTTCCACGGATAGGGAATCGTGACGCTGGGACGGATGATGACGCCCCTGCCGATGCGGGCACCGAACAGGCGCAACAACCAACGCCTAAATCCATACATCACCTGCGGGGAAACGCGGAATAGCGTGGCTTGAACCAACCACCACAACTGCACGGTGAGTCCGGAGCGCCCGCGAAAGTTCGGCGGCAGGCGAAAGGTCTTGAGGTCTTGGACCTGCGGTGTAGTCAAAGAGCGCAGACCCCGTTCTTGGAGGCGCTGCCGCTCCAATATGTCATATCGATGATGCCGGAGGGCAACCCGCCGGAGCCGAAGATCTGCACCGGTCCCTGAAAGGAGAAAACCTGCGCGCCGCCGCGGTTCAAGGAAAATACCGGCGTGCCCGCCGCGGTGGGTACTTTGAATGAGGTTATGCCGGCCGGCGCGTTCTGGGTGGCGCTTTGTCCTGCGATGGTGATTTTCAATTCTCCCGGCGCGGTCAGAAACGCCACCAGCTCGATGTTGTCCTCAGGGGCGCTGCTTACGATCTTATTCGGTGCAGATTGCGCGGCGCTGGCTGCGTTGGTGGGCTCGCGCCGGTAGAAATAATACAGCACATCATGAGTGATTGTGGGCTGCTTGCCGGTTAGAAACCACGTCGCGAAGTAGGCGTTCAGATTGTAAAACCCGGTACCGATGTCCCGCCGCAGCGTCGCGTCGGTATAGGGTTCAATTTGGCTCGACTCGGAGAAATCGCTCCACGTGACCAACTGCACCCAGTCGGCACCGCCGTTGATCGCGCTCATCCAGGCGTTGCGGAAGGCGGCGCTGTTGCCGGCTTCCCAATAAATGGAGTCCTTGGGGCGATATTGCTGCGGATCGACCGGCATCATGTAGATTTTCCCATACTGCTTATGTGCAATGTCGGGGTCGCCCTTCATGCTCAAGGCCGCGGACGCGGTGGCCGTACCCCAATCCGCAAATCCATAGCTGATCGGCGCAAAAGCGCTGGCTTGCCCCTTCCAGCCTAAAAAGGTTGGAACGAACGCTACCGTAATGCCGCGCGATTTGAGTTGCCCCAGGACCCCGGACCACCAATCTGCCGAGTTAGCGCTGGCGTGGAAGGCCGATACGGCCAAGCGTCCATCGGCAAGCCGGTACGCGGCCGGACTGGCCGCCGCAACGGCGATGATATTTACGACAGTAGCGGCGTCGGACTTCAGCGCGGAAATGTCCGGCATGACCAATATTTTGAAGCGCGGGTCCACGCTCTGAGCCGCGCTGAGTAATAATTGCAAATGTGAGTTGGCGCCGCTGACGTCTTTTGGCGACAGCACGTCGATACTAAAGCCGGTAATGCCGCGAGCGATCGCCATGCGCACTTCCTGCTGCACATTCGATTGCTGCCAGTTGCTGTCGGAACTGGCCGGAATCGGCAGGGGGCGCTGGCGTAGATACCCGCCCTTCGCCAGCCATTTGCCCGATTCGCCGTTCTTGTTCAGGTAGTGGACGTTGTAGTAATCTTCTGACGCCGACTTGTTCCCCACAGACAAGGGAAATGGATAAAAATAGTGGGCAAAGACCTTCTTGGAAGAGTTGAACAGCGCTTCCGGGTCGGGCATTGCGAAGACCATACACGAATCGCTATTGGACGTGCTTCTGCTTTGCGCAGGAGATTGAGCACCGCTGTCGCGCGCCGAAAGAATACCAACGAGCACCAACAGGCAGTTCATCATGGCAGGAATACGAGCGATCATAATTTCACCTCTTCCTGGCTACCAACGTACGGATGCGGCATACGGAATTCTCGATGGTGCGCAGGCAGCTCGGCCTGGCGCAGTTACAATCAGCATTGCGCAGCTATTATATCGGTCGCGGCATGCAGTATTTGTCAGAGTTTGTCGCGACTCACTGATCGAAAGCTTGACCGGACAAAAATCTTTGCAACAGCCGCTCACTTCCGAACAGGTCGATGAATTTTTTGCACAAGGGTTTCTCGTCATCGAGAGACCCCAGATCGCCGCGTCCGAGCTCGAGTGGTGCCGCGATATCTTGATGCGCATGATTCTCGGCGGCGAGCGGCGCAGTGAAGGCCGCAACATTGATCTGACCGAAACCGACGGCGCCGGCGACATGACCTCGCCCAGCGTGTTGCAGCCGTCGATGTACGCCAGAGAGCTGCGCGCGCTTGTCGTATCGCAAGGCTGCGCTGGCGACGGCGCGTCAGTTGCTGGGTCCCACCGCGGAATTTGCCGGGGACCATGCGATTTTCAAACCCAGCCATCGCGGCCATCCCACCCCCTGGCATCAGGACGAGGCATTTCGCGAGCCGGGTTTCGATTACAACGAGTTGAGCATTTGGATCGCGATCACCGATAGCACGTTCGATAACGGCGCGATGGCCTACATACCGGGTTCGCATTTATTGGGCCTGCTGCCGCACCGCTTGCACGGCGGCGGCAGACAAGCGAATACCATTGAATGCTTCGCTGGATTTGATCCGCAGAAAGCAGCGGTGCGTCCAATTCCCGCGGGCGCCATGATCATTCATCACGGCCGCACGGTGCACGGTGCCTTTGGCAATAAGACCGCCGGCTCAAGGCTTGCTTATATTCTGCAATACAGCACGCCGGTGAAAATGAGCAAACACATCCGCGATTCCCCGTGGCTCGAACACTTGCGCAGCGCCAATCAACAACAACGCAAAAGCTACTTGATGCGCGGCGGAATTTTTCCAGAACTGCTGCGCATTCTGCGCTCCGACCGGCACTCGCATCGGCATTTCATTTCATTCTTCTGGCGCCGCAGGGTCAATCAACTGCGCAGCATGTTCAAGCACAAGACGACTATCTAAGCCGCAGCCGTTCTCCATACCCGGTCAATTCCAGATAGCCGCGCCCCACCGGCCGGTCCTGTCGGTAAGCGCGTACCGCGCCTTCCCAGTAAATGGCGCCGGTCGACAGCCGCGTGTCGTTTTCCTGATCGTCGAGCAGCGGCGCGAGCCGGTATTCCTGGCCGGCGGCCCGTACTGTCCATTCCACCGGATAGGCGATGCCGGTGCGCGGCGAAGTCCAGCGCCTGCCTGGGCTGAATGCCACATCGTGCGGCCCTAAGATTTCTGTCGAGCCGTCGCCGCCGCGCAGGCTGCCGCCGGCCCAATGCATCTGGCCTTCGGGCCCGCGGATCCGAAATGCCATCAATGCACCGCCGTCGTTCAAATTGATGCCGACCCAATCCCATCCCGTGGCCTGCGGGTCGAGGTACTCGCTCGACCACTCATGATCGAACCAGGCCTCGCCGGAAACTCTGTCGGTAGTTCCCTTGCGCGAAATGGCGCCGGAGACGCTCAGATGGGGCAGACTGTAGTAGTAGCTTGCGGATTTCGGGTCGGGTCCCTTGCGGCTCACGCCGTTCTCGCCATTGATCAGGGCGCTTTGCGTCTCCGACAGCGAGAGATCGAACCCGAAATCTTCCGCGGCAATCTTTGCCGCGTAGCGCCGGCCCTCGTGTTTCAAAAACCAGCCTTCGATCCAAACGTGGGCGTCGCCTTCGGCCGCTCCGGCCAATCCCAGATTGGCGCGCTCGATGCGCTGATCCTGCCAAAGTCTGCCGCGTTTTGGATCGCTCAGCGCGCAATGCGCGATCATGATCTGGCGTGGTGTGAAGGCGCTGGGGTTGTTGTCCCCAATGGCGGGGCGGGTGCGAAAAAAAGTGATTTGAAATCCAAGCGGCTCGCCGCTCTCGGTACTGAGCCATCCGGTCACGTACCACCACTCGGTGCGAAATTGCGGGTGACTTCCCAGGTCTGCCGGAAACTTGAGCGGTTGGCCGTCCGTCACGGGTGCGTAAGGGCTTTGCGCCGCGGCCCCGAGGCAACCCAAACACAGCGCCAACAGTGCCATCAGCCGGCTCACCAATCCTCTCGCACCGCTCGCACCGCGTCCTGACTTACGGCGGCGCGGCCGCTGATAATTGCCGTGACAGCGGCTGCGCCGATCAGCAGCATGCTGAGCAGCGCCAATTGCCATACCGGCACGGCAAAATCGATGCTCCAATTGAACGATTGACGATTGACCACGTATACCAGCACCAGACTTAAAGCTACGCCGAGGGCCAGTCCGTACAGAACGCCGAAGGCGCTGGTGAGAATTCCCTCATCGGCCAGCAAGGCGATGATCTGTCCGCGCCGCATGCCGATGTGCCGGAGCATGCCGAATTCCGCGCGGCGGGCAAGTGCGGTAGAACTCGCCGTAAAACTCACGCCGGCAAGTCCAATGATGACCGCGATTGCCTCGAGCGCATAGGTAATCGCAAACGCGCGATCGAAGATCTGCAGCGAGCGTTCATGCAGCGCGGCGGTCGTCGTGATCTCGAGGGAATCTCCGTTGCTCAGCGCCCCGCGTATGAGCTTTTCGACGGCCGCCGGTGCCGCGCCCGGCGTCAACCACAGTGCGGCCTCGGTTGCGCTGCCGTCGCCCGTGGCAGCTCGATAGGCCTGCAGCGATATCACGATGGAACCGGAGAGGCGCGCATAGTCGCGCCAGATGCCGGCAACCTCGAAGCGCTGCTTCCGTCCCCCTAGGGGAATCTCAATCGTCTGGCCCACGCTGTAGCCGTACAGATCCTGCAGCGCCTCCGAAATCCATGCCGGCGGATTGGCGCCGGGCAAGTTCTGGGCGCTGCTCACCAGTGGCAGTTCGGCGGCAGTTTCGGCGTTGTGCGCGCCGCGCGCGATCAACGTCGCCGGCGCCCGCTCGGGGTTGAGCCGCAACGGCAGCGACCTACGAAACTCGGCGTGCGCGACGCCGGGCAAGGCAGCGAGTTTCGCTTGATCTGCCGTCGACCAAAACGCCGTGTCATTGGCGAATGGCTCGCGCATCTGCAGATCCGCCGGCAGCAGCTTGCCGAGCCAGTGATCGAACGAGACACGGAACGAAAAGATCATGATGGCCATTGCCACCATCAAGCTGAAGCTGACAATGATGGAGGCCAGGCTCAGCGCGGACAGCCCAACGTTCTCGCGCAGTTGCGCCACGGCGGTGTCCCACACGACGCGACGGGTCGATGGTGCTGCAGCCAGGGTCCTGATCGTGACGGCCGGCACCAACAACACCGCACCGAGCAGCAGCGAGCCGATGGCCGCATACCCGAACACGGGCAAGCCGCCGATCGGCGGCAGCCACGCAAGCGCCGCGCCCAACAGCAATGCGGCGAGGCCTAAGCGCCAACCGGTACGCGCGACGGTGGGGTAGCCGCCGTCCCCGCCTTTCAAAGACTGCGCCGGCGGCTGTTGGGCAGCGCTGCGGGCGGGCATCCAGGCGCCGATTCCTGCCACCGCCACGCCGATCGCAAAGAAGGCGGACAATTGCAGCGGCGCGGCGCGCAGCGAGGCGCCGACGGCACGCAATTGTCCGTTGCCAAGATCGGCCGTGAGGAACTTCAGTATTGCGGCGGCGATCAGCACGCCGAGCACCACGCCGAGCAGTGATCCGATCACGCCGAGCACCAAGCCCTCGCCGACCAAGGCCGCGCGCAATTGACCGCGGGTCAGCCCAAGGGCTCGCAGCAGCGCCAGAGACCGTCGTCGGCGCAGCACGGAAAGCGACTGGGTGGAGAAGACCAGGAAGGCGCCGGTGAACAAGGCGACCAGCGCCAGCATATTGAGATTCACCCGATACGCCCTGGTCACGCTGACGGCCCGGTCGCGCTCGACCTGCGGCGCTATGGCGAGGACGCCCGCGGGCAGCAGTCTGCCGATGTCGCGGCGCCATGCGTCCACATCGGTTCCCGGCGCCAGGCGCAAATCGATGCGATTCAATCTCCCCAGCATGTTGAAGACCCATTGTGCCGAGGCGATATCCATCAAACCTAAGGGCTGCGGGTAGGCGGATTCCGCCAAAATGCCAATAACCCGCAGATGCTTGGAGGAACTGCCGACCGTGACGTCGAGCCGATCGCCGCGCCGCAGCTTCAGTTCTTTCGCGGCGGCGCTGCTCAGATAGATCGCATCGGAGTCGAGCAGCTGAAACGCAGCGTCTCCAAGATCGCCGATAAGGGCGGGCTGCAGAACGACGGCGCGAAATACGTCCAGCCCCAATACCTTGAGCGTGTCGCTGCGCCCCGGCAGCGCTGCCTCGAGCTCCAGCACGGGGCTTGCAGCGTTAACGGCAGGGTCGTGTACCACATTCACAAATAGCTGCTCCGCGAAACCCTCGCGGGGACCGCGGATGACGACGTCAGCTTCGCCGACCAGCCGTTTGGTGGCCAATCCGAATTCGTTGAGCGCGGCGGTATTGACCAGGTACACCGACGAGCCCAAGGCCACCCCCAATGCGAGGGCCAGTACGGTCACCAGAAAGCGTGCCGGCTGCTCGCGTATCTGGGCGAGGAGCAGTGCCCGCCAGATGCTGGGCGAGGCGGCGCCGGTCACTACCTCGTCTCCAGCGGATGCAGCCCCTGAGCGTCGAGCACCAGGATGCGATCGGCGGTGTCCGCGGCCATTTTCGAATGCGTAATGAGGATCCCGGCACCGGCGTTTGCCTTGACCTGCGCGCGCAGCAGCGCCAGGGTTTGCGCCGCGCTGCGCGTATCGAGATTCCCGGTCGGCTCGTCCGCCAGCACCAAGCGCGGCCGATGCACCAGGGCGCGCGCGATAGCCACGCGCTGAATCTCGCCGCCTGAAAGTTCCCGTGTGCGGCGGCGCCCGAGCGATTCAATTCCCACCGCTTGCAGCATCTCACGCGTGCGGCGGGTGCGTTCGGGTTCAGCCACCCTCAGCAAATCCAGGGGCAGGGCTACATTCTGTTCGACCGACAGGTAGGGCAGCACGTGGAAGGCCTGAAACACAAAGCCGACGGCACGCCGACGCAGCAACGTCGCGGCGTCATCATCCAAGGCGCCGAGATCGATCCCCTCGAGCAGCACGCGGCCGCTGTCGGTTCGATCGAGTCCCGCGAGCAGATTGAGCAGCGTCGACTTGCCCACGCCGGACTCGCCCATGATGGCGATGTACTCGCCCGGTTGAACTGCAAGATCGACGCCCTGAAAGATCGCAGGACGATCTTTCGCGAAGCTCTTGCTTAAGTTCTCGAGACGAACAATCGGATCGGTCACCTAGGAGCCCTCTCGGGCCCCCGGCCTTAAGCGGCATCGACTCCGATCACGGCCTTGACCTCCAAGAAGTCGCGCAATCCGAACTCGCCCCACTCGCGGCCGTTGCCGGACATTTTGAAGCCGCCAAACGGCGTGTTCATGTTGCCGGAAGCGCCGTTCAAGGTGACCTGGCCCGCGCGAATCCGTCCGCCAATGCGCCGCGCATGCAAGTTGTCCTTCGACCACACGTAGGCGGCGAGACCATAGGGCGTGTCGTTGGCGATCTGCACCGCCTGTTCCTCGTTGTCGTACGGCAGAATGCACAGGACAGGTCCGAAGATCTCTTCGCGCGCAATCGTCATGTCATTGCGCACGTTGCGAAAAGATGGTCGGCTTGACGAAGTAGCCCTTGGTCAGTCCATCAGGCCGCCCCGAACCGCCGATGACGACCTTGGCGCCTTCGGCGATGCCTTTGGCGATGTAGCCTTCGACCCGCTCGAACTGCAGCTTGGAAACCACCGGACCCAGGTTGGTCTTTTCGGAAGAGGGATCGCCCGTGACGACGCCCTCGGCCACGCGTTTGGCGATCGCCTCGACCTCGGCCAGTTTCGCCGCGGGCACCAGCATGCGGGTGGGGGCATTGCAGGATTGCCCGGAATTTTGGAACACGTGCAGTACGCTTTTGGTCACGGCGCGCTCGAAGTCCGCATCATCAAGCAGCACATTGGGAGATTTGCCGCCGAGTTCTTGGTGCACGCGCTTGACCGATGCGGCCGCGTTCTTGGCAACTTCGGAGCCGGCGCGCGTCGATCCGGTGAAGGACACCATGTCGACTTCGCGGTGCGATGACAACGGCGCGCCGACACCGTTGCCGTCGCCGTTGATGAGATTAAACACGCCCTTGGGAACGCCGGCCTCGTGCATGACCTTCGCCCAGATAATCGCGCTGAAGGGCGAATACTCGGAAGGCTTGAGCACCATGGTGCATCCGGCGGCCAGCGCCGGCACCACTTTGGCGGCCACTTGATTCATGGGCCAGTTCCACGGGGTGATCAAAGCGCACACGCCGACCGGTTCCTGCACCAGGCGTACCGTGCCGCGCATCTCTTCGAATTTGAAGTTCTTCAGGACATCGATCATCGCGGTGATGTGACCGACGCCGATCGCGGTTTGCGAGCCCTTCGATAAGGTGATGGGCGCCCCCATCTCAATGGAAATCGCTTGAGCGATTTCGTCGTAGTGGGCCTTATAGGCGGCGAGAATGCGCTCCATGAGCGCCAACCGCTCCGCCGGAGTGCTGTGCGAATAGCTGTCGAAGGCCCGGCGGGCGGCCATGACGGCGCGATCCACGTCCTTGCTGCTGCCCATCGATATGACCCCGGCGACCTCTTCGGTGGCGGGATTGATTACGTTCAATTCCCTGGGATCAATCGGATCCACCCAAGCGCCGTCGATGTAGAACTGCCGGTTGTCATAAGTCATTGCAGTGCCCCTTCACAAAGCGGTTTAATTCCTTTGGCCTATTCTACCCGCTGATAGGTCGATTCGCAGGGCGCATCGAGGCGTCCGTGCATCGGATGCCGCGCACGTAACCTTCAGGGATTGTTGTCTCCAGCGGCAGACTATCGCGGCGTGCGGCGGCAACAGGCATGATTTCGCTAAGATTTTGCCGCCATGGTTCGCATTTTGGCCCCCGCAGAGTTGCTAGGCTTCCCAACATGAGACATTTCAAGACGTCGCTTACGGCATCGGGCGCTGGCCGGCTGCCTGGCCTTGGGTCTGTGCGCCGCGGCAGCTGCTGCCGCCCCGGAATGGAACCCGGTGCGCTCCCATCCGGTTGAAATCGGCCCGCACGCTTCCCGGCTGGTTGTGGGTTTTCGGGCCACGGCCGCTAATGCGGTGACCAAGACGATCCGCTCGCGCGTCAAGGCGCAGCCGCTGAACGTCACGCAGGCGCAAACCTCCGGCGCGGACCTGGCCGCAGTGATTCAGCGCAGCGGCATTGCGGCGGCGTCCTCGCGTCAGCTGACCCCGAGCATGCATGTGGTGTTGCTGCAAAAGACCCTCTACGGTGCGGATGTCGATGCTGCACTCAAGCAATTGCGGGCCGATCCGAACGTCGCCTTTGCCGATGTGGACGAGCGCCGCTATGCGCATGCGCTCCCCAACGATCCGTTGTTCGTGCCGACGGCCACGGCCAGCGGTCAATGGTATATGCAGACGCCGAGCACCCTGACCGCGACCAGCGATGCCGCTGCCACCGACGCCGTATCGGCCTGGAACATCACGCAGGGCAGCACCGGCACGGTGATTGCCGATGTCGATTCAGGCATTCGCTTCGATCATCCGGATCTGCTGCGCGCCGGCTTCGGCGGCCGCTTGCTGCCCGGCTATGATTTCGTCAGCCAGGACGAGAACTCGAGCAACGGCGCTCCGTTGGGAACCTTCTTGATTGCCAATGACGGCGACGGCTGGGACCCGGACCCCTCGGACCCGGGCGACTGGATCGACAGCACGGATCTCAAGAACAGCACGGTGTTCCCGAGCAAGAATTGCAGCGTGTCGGCCAGTTCATGGCATGGAACGCGAGTGATGGGCGTGCTCGGCGCACTGACCAATAACGATGTCGGCATTGCCGGCATGACCTGGAACCCGTACTTGCTGCCGGTGCGCGCGCTCGGCAAATGCGGCGGGTTGGATTCCGACATCATCGTCGGCATCGAGTGGGCCGTCGGCATGAGCATCAGCGGTGTGCCGGATAACCCGTACCCTGCCGATATCATCAACTTGAGCCTGGGCGGCAGCGGCGCCAGCTGCCCGTCCGACTATCAAAACTTGATCGGCACCCTCACCAGCATGGGTGTGTTGGTGGTGGCATCGGCCGGTAATGAAAGCGGTCCGGTCGATATTCCCGCGAGTTGCCCCGGCGTCCTGGCCGTCGCCGGGCTGCGCAATGTCGGCACCAAGGTCGGCTATAGCAGCCTCGGCCCCGAGGTGGGCATCGGCGCACCGGCGGGCAACTGCGTCAATACCACCGCCGGAAGCCCATGCCTGCGCTCCATCGACACCACGACACAATGACGGGCCGACGGTTCCCGGCACGAACGGCTATACAGATCAAATCAATACCAATCTCGGCACCAGTTTTTCCGCACCCATCGTGTCGGGAATCGCGGCGCTCATGCGCGCCGCCAATGCCAATCTGACGCCGCCGCAGATTATCGCGCGCATGAAGGCCAGCGCGACGCCGTATCCGCAGCCTGTAACCACGCCGCCAACCCCTGTGTGTCAACGGATCAACCTCATCCGTCGAATGCGCCTGCACGACAACCACCTGCGGCGCCGGCATGGTGAATGCTTTTAATGCCGTCAAAGCGGCACTCAATCCGATCGCCGCTGTGAAAATTCCCGCAGGGTTTACCGCCGGTAGTGCGACCTTCGATGCCGGCGGCAGCGCCGCGGCCTGCGGCGCGGTCAGCAACGCAACGATTGCCTCCTATGCATGGACCGCCACCGGAGCCGTGCAAATCGTTTCCGGGCAAGCCAATTCCGCTGTGAACGTCATGTCCACCGGCACGGGTTCCTTGACCCTCGTGGTCACAGATTCGGCCGGCAATACCGACAGTGCCGTCGTCAATTTCACGGCCACGGGGCACACAGTACTGCGCCCGCAACGGCCGGCACGGCTGCCTCAGCCTGTGTCGCTCCCATGACCGTGACGCCGGTAGCGCCGACCTTAAGCGAAGCATTTGCGCCGTCCAGCGTGGCGGTCAACGCAACGGCAGCGCTCACGGTGACCCTCAACAATGCCAATGGCTTTGCGCTGACGCAGTCGAATCTGACCGTGTCGCTGCCGTCCGGCTTGTCGTTGCTCGGCACACCGGGGCCTTCGACTACGTGCGCCGGGGCCAACAAGTCCCTGAGCAGCGGAACCAATACCGTGACCTTGAGCGGCGCCAATATCCCCGCCGAGGGGGCGTGCACGGTCACCTTGAGCGTGAACAGCGCGGCGGCGGGCACCTATGCCAATACGATTGCCTCCAATGCACTGATGACCGGGCCCGCCGGCGGCAACGCCGCACCGGCCTCGGCGTCGCTGACCGTGTCCGCGGGCAGCAGCAACGGCTCGAGCACGGGCGGCAGCAGCGGCGGAGGCGGGGGCGGGGGGAGCCTGGATTGGCTCGACATCATGCTGGTGACGGGCGTCCTGCTTGTCGTCCGCGGGCATACAGGCAGACAGCGGCTGTGACGCTATAATCACGCGGATGAGGAATCCCACCGCGCCGCGCGCGACCCTTCAATCGGTGAAGACCCATAAAGATGCGCGCGGCACCTTGTTCGAGCCGCTGACCGATGCGGAATTGCAGACCCAGAAAAATGTCCACGTGGTACTCACGCAGCCCAATGAGGTGCGCGGCAATCACGTGCACCGGACTGCGGTCGAAACCACCACGGTGGTCGGACCGTGCCGGGTGCGGCTGAAAGAAGCGCACGAGATTCGCGATATCGACGTGCCGGCGGGGGAAATACTGCGCCTGACCATTCCCCCCGGCGTCGTGCATGCGTTTCGCAACACCGGCGAGGCCGCCATGGTGCTGGTCTCTTTCAGCACCAACCTGCACGATCCCGAGGGCGCCGATACGCAGCGGGAGCAGATACTTTAAGTTCGCGGGAAGTCCGCCGGCGGAGCATCCCTAGTGCGAGCGATCTCCTTCAAAAATACCGCCCTGTTCAAGCGCGGAGTGTGGCTGAGCGCCGCTGCCTTGATCGTGTTTGTGGCGGGACCCGCGGCGCTTGACGGCACCCTGTGGAGAAATCCGCTGCCGAGCGCGATTGCGGCCGGCATTCTGTGTGCCGCGTTGATTTATTTTTTCTGGAGGACGCAGGTCCACCGGCTCGCCGATGAGGTGCAGGATTGCGAGGACCGTCTCAGGGTGCGCCGCGGCCGCGTGCAGGAAGACATTCCGCTTAGCAATGTGGCAACGGTGGAGGTGTTCAGCAGCGGAGGGCTTCACCGGGTGACCGTCCGGCTCCGCCAGCCATCCCGGTTCGGCAGCCGGATCGATTTCCTACCGCAAGCCAGCCTGTGGTCAAACCTGCCGGCGATCAAAGAACTGGCCGGGGACCTCAGCGAGCGTGCGCGCCGTCGATCATGATGCGGCGCCGGCGCCGGCGGCCGGGACGTTGAGTTCGTAACCGCGTTTGAAATCGCGAATATGCTTCTCCATCCAGCTTCTGGCCTGGTCGCTCTTTTTGAGCTTGATCGCTTCGATAATCTTGGCCTGGGCCGTCTGGATTCGCGCTCGGGCTTGCGGTACGCGGTCGATGAGCTGCGTGAGCGTGGGCACCAGTAAGAGATTGAGCGGCGCTTGCGACAGCGCCAGTACTTGATTGCCGCTGGCGGCCGCCACTGCGGTGAAGAACTCGACCACGGCCGCTACGGCGCCGGCGGTGTCGGTGATATCGCGCTTGAAGCGCGCGCTGGCGCGCGTCAGCCCCTGCAGCTGCGCGGTGGTACGGCGGGTCGCGGCATATTCCGCCGCCGCCGGTTCGATCGCCATCATGGCCTCCCATAACTCTCCGAACGTCACGTCGTGCAGGGCGAGCGCTCGGCTGACGCCGGAGCTGACCCGGCGCGGTTCCGGGCGGGTGACGCGCAGGCGCTTCTCGCCGCGTTCGCGTCCGAGCAATCCATGCACCTCCAGTTCGCGAATGGCTTCACGAATGGTCGAGCGGTTGACGCCGAACTGACGAGCGAGGTCGGTCTCGGAGGGCAGGGCATCCCCGGTGCGCAAGGTTCTCGCCACGATGCGCTCTTCGATGAGATTGGCAATCTGCCGATAGGCGGGGTGATCGTCCAGCGGCACGAACAAATCGCTCATGCACCTTCTCCGAACAGTTCGCGGCCGATCAGCATGCGGCGAATCTCCGAAGTGCCGGCGCCGATTTCGTAGAGCTTGGCGTCGCGCAGCAGCCTGCCCGTCGGGTAGTCGTTGATGTAGCCGTTGCCGCCCAACAGTTGAATCGCATCAAGGGCGGCGCGCGTTGCGGCTTCCGCACAGAACAGAATGCATGCGGCGGCATCCTTGCGGGTGTAGTCGCCGCGGTCGCAGGCCGCGGCCACCATGTATACGTAGCTGCGGCAGGCGTTCAAGGAGGCGTACATGTCCGCGAGTTTTCCCTGCACCAGTTCGAAGGTCCCGATCGGCTGGCCGAATTGCTTGCGTTCGCGCACGTAGGGCACGGCCACGTCCAGCGCGGCGGCCATGATGCCGAGCGGGCCGCCGGACAGCACCACGCGTTCGTAGTCGAGGCCGCGCATCAAGACATTCACGCCGTGATTCTCGGTGCCCAGCAGATTTTCGGCGGGCACGGCGCAATCATCGAACACCAATTCACTGGTGCTCGATCCGCGCATGCCGAGCTTGTCGAGCTTCTGGGCCGGCGTAAATCCCTTGAAATCCTTCTCGATGATGAAGGCGCTGATGCCGCGCGATCCGGCCTCAGGCGCGGTCTTGGCGTACACCACCAGCACATCGGCTTCGGGCCCGTTGGTGATCCACATCTTGCGGCCGTCGAGCACGTATTGGTCGCCACGGCGCACCGCCTTGAGCTGCATGGAAACCACGTCGGAACCCGCGCCGGGTTCGGACATCGCCAGCGCGCCGACATGTTCGCCGCTGATGAGCTTCGGCAGATAGCGCTGTTTCTGAGCCTGCGAACCGTTGAGGGCCAGCTGGTTCACGCATAGATTGGAATGCGCCCCGTAGCTTAAGCCGACCGCCGCCGAGGCCCGCGAGATTTCCTCCATCGCCACGGTGTGCGCCAGATAGCCCAAGCCGGCGCCACCGTGTTCGGGGCTGACGGTCAGGCCGAGCAGGCCCAAATCGCCGGCCTCGAGCCACAGATCGCGCGGAAATTCGTTGCTGCGGTCTATTTCCTGCGCGCGCGGCGCTATGCGCTCTTCGGCAAAGCGGCGTACCTGATCGCGGACGGTGTCGATGACCTCGCCCAGGCCGAAAGTGAATTCTCGATATGCGGAATTGGGCATTTGCCGCCCCCATTGTCATTGGATCAAGATCGTTGGATAATCGGACTGTCCGACAATTCTGCCACGCTCGGGACCACAAAGCCAATGGCCAAGATCGCCTCCAAAATCGACGCTCGCTCGCCGGACTTCGCCGCCAACCGCGCCGCCATGCAGGGGTTGGTGGACGACCTGCGCGCAACGCTGCGGCGCAACGCAGTCGGCGGGAGCGCCGCCGCCCGCAACAAGCACACCAAGGGAGGCAAGCTGCTGGCGCGCGAACGCATCGCCGCATTGCTGGATCCGGGTTCGCCGTTCCTGGAATTGTCGGCGCTGGCTGCACAGGGGGTCTATGGCGAGGAGCTGCCCGGCGCCGGCCTGATCACCGGCATCGGCCGCATCGCTTCGCGCGAGTGCATGGTGGTGGCGAATGATCCGACCGTGAAGGGCGGAACCTATTATCCGCTGACCGTGAAAAAGCATCTGCGTGCACAGGAGATCGCCGGCGACAACGCGTTGCCGTGCGTCTATCTGGTGGAAAGCGGCGGGGCTTTTCTGCCGCGCCAGGACGAAGTCTTTCCCGACCGCGAGCATTTCGGGCGCATCTTTTTCAACCAGGCGCGCCTCTCGGCGCAGGGCATCGCACAGATCGCCGTGGTGCACGGCTCATGCACGGCCGGCGGAGCGTACGTGCCGGCCATGTCCGACCACGCCGTCATCGTGCGCAATCAGGGGCGGGTCTTTCTCGGCGGCCCGCCCTTGGTGCGCGCGGCCACCGGCGAGGAGATCGACGCGGAATCCTTGGGGGGCGCGGATGTGCATTGCCGCCGCTCCGGCGTCACCGATTACTACGCTGAGAATGACACCCACGCGCTGGCGTTTGCGCGGCGTGCGGTGGCGCGCTTGCGCCCGCCGATGGTGCGAGCCGTGCAGGCGGGCTCGCCGGCGAGCGGCGAGCAGAGTCCGTACGATCCCGCCGAACTGTACGGCATCATTCCGCAGAATTCCCGCAAACCCTACGATGTCCATGAGTTGATTGCCCGCCTGGTCGACGGGGCGTGGTTCGATGAGTTCAAGGCGCTGTACGGCACGACCCTGGTGTGCGGTTTCGCCGATATTCACGGCACCACGGTCGGGATTCTGGCCAACAACGGCATCTTGTTCTCCGAGAGCGCGCTCAAGGGCACGCATTTCATCGAGCTGTGCTGCCGCGAGGGCATCCCGCTGGTCTTCCTGCAGAACATTGCCGGCTTCATGGTCGGCCAGGCCGCGGAGGCGGGCGGCATTGCCAAAGATGGCGCGAAACTGGTGACGGCGGTGGCCTGCGCAGCGGTGCCCAAGTACACGGTGGTGATCGGCGGCAGTTTCGGCGCCGGCAACTACGCCATGTGCGGGCGGGCCTATGGCCCGCGCTTCTTGTTTCAGTGGCCGAACGCGCGCACTTCGGTGATGGGCGGCGAACAGGCGGCCAGCGTGCTGGCGACCATCAAGCGCGAGGCGCTCGAGCGCAGCGGCGAAACTTTGAGCGACGCCGAAGAAGAAAAAATAAAGGCGCCGATCCGCGAACAGTTCGAGCGCCAGGGCCATCCCTACTACGCCTCGGCGCGGCTGTGGGACGATGGCGTCATCGATCCGCTCGATACGCGCCGGATTCTCGGGTTGGCTCTCGCCCTGACCCGGGCCCAAGAGCCTGCCGCCACGCGCTTCGGCGTGTTTCGCATGTGAGCTTGAGACCATGACCATGATCCGACGTCTGCTGATCGCCAATCGAGGCGAGATTGTCTGCCGCATCGTGCGCAGCGCGCGACGCTTGGGGGTGACCAGCATCGCGGTCTATTCGGATGCGGATCGCGATGCGCAGCACGTGCGCAGCGCCGACGAGTCCTATCATTTGGGCGCAGCTCCCGCGGCGGACAGCTATCTCAATATCGCCGCGATCATTGCACTCGCCAAACGCGTTCGCGCCGATGCCGTGCACCCCGGGTATGGATTTCTCTCGGAGAATGCAGTATTCGCACAGGCCTGCGCCGATGCGGGACTGATTTTTGTCGGACCGCCGGCGGCGGCGATCAAGTCCATGGGATCGAAAAGCGCATCGAAGGCGGCCATGGCGGCGGCCGGGGTGCCGGTGGCGCCGGGTTATCACGGCAGCGAGCAGTCGCTCGAGCGGCTCACGCAGGAGGCACTGCGCGTCGGGTTTCCGCTGATCATCAAGGCCAGCGCCGGCGGCGGCGGCAAGGGCATGCAGGTCGTCAACTCGGCGGCCGAGGTGGCGGCGGCCGTGGAATCGGCGCAGCGTCTGGCGCGAACCGCGTTTGGCGACGACCGCTTGTTGATGGAGCGTTATTTTGCCAGGGCGCGCCACGTGGAGGTGCAGGTTTTCGCCGACACCCACGGACACACGGTCAGCCTGTTCGACCGGGACTGTTCGGTGCAGCGCCGCCATCAAAAGATCATCGAAGAGGCGCCGGCGCCGGGCTTGCGCGACGAAGTGCGCGCCGCGATGGCGCAGGCGGCCATCAAAACCGCGCAGGCCGTCGGCTATGTCGGCGCGGGCACCGTCGAATTTCTGCTCGATGATGCGCAGGATTTCTACTTCATGGAAATGAATACCCGGCTGCAGGTGGAACATCCGGTGACGGAAATGATTGCCGGCGTCGACCTGGTCGAGTGGCAGTTGCGTGTCGCGCAGGGCGAGCCGCTGCCCTTGACCCAGCAGCAGATCGGCTGCCGCGGTTGCGCCGTTGAAGCGCGCTTGTATGCCGAGGACCCGGCGCGCGACTACTTGCCGAGCGTCGGGCGCATCGCGCACCTGCGCTGGGCCGCAAGCGCCGTAGGTCTGCGCCAGGATACCGGGGTCGAAGAGGGCGATGAAGTATCGACTTACTACGATCCGATGCTTGGCAAAATCATCGCATGGGGGGAGACCCGCGCCGCGGCCATTGCTCTCTTGCAGCGGGCGCTCGGTGAGATTGAGATCGTGGGCGTCGCGACCAACCGCGCCTTGCTGGCCAGCGTGCTGGCCGATGAACAATTTCAGAGCGGCGCGCCGGCCACGGATTTTCTCAACGTGCGCCGCGAGCGATTGCAGTTCGCCGATCCGGCCGCGGACGAATTGGACCTCGCGCTGGCCGCACTGTGGTGCGCCACACGGCGCACGGAAGCCAACGCGCTGTGGGCAGACACCCGCGGCTGGCGCCCGGCAGCAGCCCACAGCTCGACCTGGCGGTTCGGAACCCGCAGCGTCGTAATCGATGCTGCGTCAGAGCAGCAATATCAGGCGCGAATCGACGGCAGGGAAATCATGTTGCGGATGCTGGCGCGCGCAGCGGCGGCCTTCAGTGCCGAATGCAGCGGCGCAGTGCACGCTGTCCGCGTGTTCGAAGCCGCGGCGGCCTTGCATTTGTTTCGAGATGGCCGCCATGCGACGCTCCTGGCCGTGCAAACCGACGATGCGCTGCAGGTCGCCGGCGACACGGAACAAGGGTCCTTGCTGACGCCGCTGCCGGGTACCATTGTGGCCGTGCATGTCGCAAACGGACAAAAGGTGGCGCGGGGCGCGCCGTTGGTTACAGTCGAGGCCATGAAAATGGAGCACACGCTCACGGCGCCGTACGATGGCGTCGTGTCTCGCGTTGCGTTTGCGTTGGCCGATCGGGTGCAGGCCGGCGCGGTATTGGTCGAATTGAAGCCGATTGACGCCTGACTGCTTACGCGACTTGCGCGGCGTCGGCGGCCGCTTCCAGCGCAGGCAGGGTAACCTTGAAGCGGGTTTCCAGACCCACGACACTGGCGAGCGCAATCTTTCCGCCGGCCTCGTGCACATAACGCCGCACCAACGACATGCCGCTGCCGTGCTTCGCGTCCCCGCCGCCATCGGTCATGGTGGTGAAGCCTGATTTGAAAATCAATTTGATTGCCTGGCGATCGCCCAGTTGTTTGGCCTCATCCTCGCTGAGCAGCCCTTTCGAAACCGCGACATCGCGGACTTTGCCGGGGTCCAATCCGCGTCCATCGTCTTGAAAGAGCATCTCAAAGCCATTGCCGGGCGCCGCTTTGAACTCCAAAGTCAGATTGGCGCTCGGCGGTTTGCCGGCTTGCTCGCGCTCGGCCTCGGATTCAATGCCGTGCACCACGGCATTGCGGATCAGCTGGATGGCGACATTCTTGACCGTGGCTTGATAGCGGGGCGGCACCAGATCCAGGCCGGTGCACGACAGAACCACGCTCTTGTGATTCTCTTGCGCCACCAAATCGGTGAGCGTCGTCAGGGTGCTCTCGAGGCTGCCCACGGCAATCATGCGTTGCGCGAGCGGCGGTGAATTCTGCGCCGCCAGGTCGGCGAAAAACTGCGGCGCTTCGATGATCTGCGTGCCGTTTTCGGTAATGCGCGCTTCCGGCGCCGCGGCTTCCGCTTCGCGAGCCGGTCCGGCCTGCGAGGTGAGCGATCGCAGCAGTGCGAATTGGCCGTACAACGAGTCGAGCTTGACGGCGAGCGGCAGAAAATCGCCGCCGCTCAGGGTTTCACGGCTGCGCAATTCCTGCAGGGCATCTTCGAATTCCCGCGCCGCGCTCTGCAGTCCGCTCAATTTGAGAGCGGCAGCGTCGCCGCGCACGCGACCGACTTCTTCCAAGGTCTCGTCGAGCTTGTGGCGAAACGCCCCGGCCTCGCGTGCCGGCTTCTTCAACACGCCGTTGATGGTCTTCATGGCAGCGTCGGTTCTTTGCAGAAAACTGCCGAAGCGCGTGCCGCCGGCCTGCAGCACCGCGCGCAGGATTTCGCCCTGCGTGAGCACTTGGACGCGCAAGTCCTCCAATTCCCGCAGCTCCTGCGCTCGGGCGGTAATATCGCTGACCCGTACCATCCAGGTACGCGGCTCCGAAGGTATATCGACGCTGCTGAATTCGAAAGAGTAGTGGGCGGAAGCGAAGCTGCCATCGAGATTCGTGAGTTTCACTTCGATGTCCTGCAGCGGATTGCTTGCCTCGGACTCGCCGCGCGCCGCTTCCAGCAGGCGCGCCATATAGGTGCGCACCACGCTCAGGTCTTGGCCGAGACCAGCGGCCCAACCAATTTTTCGACCGTCAAATTGCTGAAGTCCTGGCGCCGAAACAACGTGCCCAAGGACGCAGAGACCTGCGGTTGCACCTTGCCCTTGGCATCCATCAGAAACAGGCCGATGACGCTGGTCTTCAGAATTGCATCCGTAAGCCGATTGCTGGCGTTGAGCAGTTCCTGCTTTTCGCGCTCGTGGCGTTTGACGGAGATGAACATGGCCCCAACAGGGTGCCAAAGCCTACGGGCGCCGGGGCATGATGGGTTTCACAGCCTAGGGCAGGCGATTTGCTTATCACTCGCGCGGAGGGCGGCCTGTGACGTGCGTCACGGTTCTTCTCGGCTCCCGCCCGTCACGCGACCGCGGCGATGGGACCTAAGTCAGCGAGCAATTCATCCGCCGAGGCGTAGCGCGCGCTTTGCTGCTTCGCCATGAGCCGATCGAGCAGCGGCTGCTGCATGGAAGTGGCTTCCGGCAAGATCGGCACGGGCGAACTGGTGTGCTGCGACATGATGGCAACGGCGCTGCGCCCGCCGTAGGGCCGCTGTCCGGTCAGCATCTCGTAGAACATGACTCCCAAACTGTACAGGTCGGTGCGCACGTCGACCCGCTGCCCTTGTGCCTGCTCGGGACTGATGTAGTACGGAGAACCGAGCACCTGGCCGACGCCGGTGTTGCCCACTTCATCGAGCGAGCGGCGGGCCAGACCAAAATCGATGAGCACGGGCGAATTGTCCTCGCGCAACATGACATTCGCGGGCTTCAAGTCGCGGTGCAGAATTCCGAACACGTGAATGACGCGCAGCGCCTCGGCAATCGCGCGCAGATAGTAAAGGCTCTCATCCACGCTCAAGGGGTTGCGCAGGCGATCGCGCAAATCGCCGCAGGGAAAATATTCCATCGCCAGGTATAGATGTCCGGGCTGCGAGCCGAAGTCATAAATCTCGGCGATCGCTCGATGGGTGATGCTGGAAATGATCTCGTACTCGCGCTGAAACCGCTCGGCGTCACCCTTTTCCCGCTCCGACTCGCCGCGGGTCATCACTTTGAGGACCACGTTTCTTCGCAGCCGCTCGCTGCGCGCCAGGAACACCGATGAGAAATTGCTGGTCGCAATTTCCTTGACGATCGAATAGCCGGGAACTTCGATAATCGTGGAATTTTCACTTTGCGCCATCATCGCAGCCGCCTGTGCGGCGACGCGGCGTTTGGCACAGGCTTCTCCGACCGCACCGAGCAGCTGATCGCGGGTGATTTGCGCCAGCGGTAGATAGTCCTTGGCTCCCCCTTTAAGGGTGCGAACCGCCGACATTTCATTGCCGTTCTCCGCGAGCACGATGCAGTAAAGCGCCGGCTGCAAACGCAGCAGCTGGGCCATGGAGTTCAGGACCCCGCTGGAGAGCGCGTCGTTGCCGAAATCGGCTTGCAGGATCACGGCATCCGGGGTCCGTTCGCTGATGAGGCGGCTCAAAGGAGCCGATTCGCCGGCCCGCAGCGTCGTCACCTGGGCGTTGGGCCAATGGCTGGTGACGTGATGCGTGAGCCACTGGAGGCGCTTGGTGTCGCCTCCCACCACCACCAAAATTGGACCCACGTCTGCCATGCCCGCAAGGGTAGTCGCTGATACCCCTTGATTACCCGTGGGGAATTCACATTTCGGGCCGCCGGCGCGCCGATACCTTGAAAAATACCCCGTTTAGCCTGGAAAATTGCAACCAACACCCCCATTCCGGGGTCTCTGATTTCAATCCGGAATCTTTACATGTCCAGAGGACGTATCTCTATGGGAAGCATCAGAACTTGGTCGCTCGCCGCGGTCGCGGGCATCTTGGTCTGGTCGTCGCTCATCACCGCTCGAATGCCGACGCGGGCCCCAGTCAAGCGGCGGCGCCGGCAGCGGCCGCCTTCGCGCCGGCCGGCGCTCCGGCCGCTCGCGTCACCGGTCTGCCGGACTTTTCCGGCCTGGTCGCGGAAGCCGGCGGCGCCGTGGTGAACGTCAGCGTCACCGAAAAGCCGCAAAAAAATTCCGGATTGGGCGCCCAGGGGCCGGGGGATGGCGACGATCCCCTGTCGCAATTTTTCCGCCGCTTCCAACAGCCGGCTCCCGGTCCCGATCGGACGCCGCCGAGCAGGGGCGTCGGCTCCGGATTCATCGTCAGTTCCGACGGTTATGTACTGACCAATGCGCATGTGGTGGCGGATGCGTCTGAGGTGACCGTGACCTTGACCGACCGGCGCGAGTTCGCCGCCAAGGTCATCGGCATCGATAAGGCCAGCGATGTCGCTCTCATCAAAATAGCCGCAACCGGCTTGCCGACGGTGCGTTTCGGCGACCCGTCGAAATTGCGTCCCGGGCAATGGGCCATCGCGATCGGCTCGCCGTTTGGATTCGAGAATACGGTGACTGCGGGCGTTATCAGCGCCCTGGGACGTCCGCTGATCGACGGCACCAGTCAAACCAACTACGTGACCTTCATACAAACCGATGCGGCGGTGAATCCCGGCAACTCCGGCGGTCCGCTGTTCAACATCGACGGCGAGGTCATCGGCATCAATTCGCAGATCTACAGCCGCACCGGCGGCTACATGGGCGTCTCGTTTGCCATACCGATCGATCTGGCGTTGAACGTCAAGGATCAGCTGCAAAAGAATGGCAAAGTGGTCCGCAGCCGCATCGGCGTCGCGGTGCAGGACATTCGTCAGCAGCTGGCGCTCTCTTTCGGTTTGACGACGCCGCACGGCGCGCTGATCAGTTCGGTCGATCCGACCGGCCCCGGTGAGAAGGCCGGCCTGAAGGCCGGCGACGTCATCACCAGCGTCAATGGCCGCAATATCGATCACTCGTGGGATCTGCCTGCCATCATTTCGCAGTTGCCGCCCGGTACTTCTGCGCGGCTGGGAATCTGGCACGATCGTAAGGCGACGGAAGTCACCGTGAAAACGGTGTTGCTGGAGGACTCGCCCACCCAGGTTGCGCGTGCACCGGGCGGCGAAGACGGCGGCGGCAAGCTTGGGCCTGGTGTTGCGTTCGCTGCAGCCCAACGAACAGCAGGAATTGCATACCAAGGGCCGATTGTTGGTCGAAGATGTCAGCGGGCCCGCGTTGGCCGCGGGTTTGCAGCCGGGCGACGTTGTCCTGGGAGTCAACGGGGTGGGGGTGGCCACCGTGGCCGACCTGAAACGCGAGGTGGCGCGCGCAGGTCACAATGTCGCTCTGTTGGTGCAGCGCGAAGATGCTCAGATCTATTACCCGCTCGATTTGGGCTGATGAGTTTCGTTGTACTTAAGCCTTGCAATCAGGCCTAATCGCGGGCGTGCAAAGCGCCGCCCCGCTATTTTCCGCCGCTAAACCCAAGACCGCCGGTGTAACGCCGGCGGCCTTTCTGCCGACCTCGCGCGCCGAAATGACCGCGCTCGGCTGGACGCAGTGCGACGTCATCATTGTGACCGGTGATGCCTACGTCGATCACCCCAGCTTTGGGATGGCCATCATCGGGCGGGTCCTGGAGGCGCAGGGATTCAAAGTCGGGATCATTGCGCAGCCGGATTGGCACAGCACCCGGGACTTCGAGGCGCTGGGCAAGCCGCGACTGTTCTTCGGCGTGACCGGCGGCAACATGGATTCGATGGTCAATCGCTACACCTCGGATCGGCGCGTGCGCAGCGACGATGCGTATACGCCGGGCGGCGGAGGCGGCAAGCGTCCTGATCGCTGCGTCATTGTGTATTCGCAGCGACTGCGCGAAGCATTCAAGGACGTGCCCATCGTGATCGGCGGCATCGAGGCCAGCTTGCGGCGAATCGCGCATTTCGATTATTGGTCGGAACAGGTTCGCCGCTCCGTGTTGGTCGACGCGAAGGCGGACCTTTTGGTTTACGGCAACGCTGAACGGCAGATCGGGGAGATCGCACGCCGCTTGAGCGAAGGCGCATCGATCGGCGACATCACCGATTTGCGCGGCACCGCGTACCTGCGGCGCGGCATGCCCGGCGGCTGGGTGGAAATCGACTCGAGCGAATTGGACACGCCGGGCCCGTTGAATCCTGCCGGTTGACCCTTACGCCAGCGAAGAAGAGCGCCGCCAGGTCTTGAGCCGCGGCCGGCAGCCTGCGCCCAGCGCGCCGACGGCCGCGGGCCGCGGCTGAAAAGGTGGTGAAGTTTTACCGCAAGGTGCCGAACGCGCAGCGCGAGCGCAGCGTCATTCGCATGCCGTCCTTTGAACAGGTCAGCAAGGATCCGGTGCTGTACGCGCATGCATCGCGCATTTTGCACCTGGAGTCCAATCCCGGGAATGCCCGCGCGCTTGGTGCAGCGGCACGGGACATCAGGAGCTGTGGCTGAATCCGCCGCCGATTCCCTTGAGCACGGCGGACATGGACGCGATTTACGAATTGCCCTACGCGCGCCGCCCGCATCCCGTCTATGGCGAGGCGAAGATTCCGGCGTATCACATGATTCGATTCTCCGTGGCCATTCAGCGCGGCTGCTTCGGCGGCTGTACCTTCTGTTCGATCACCGAACATGAGGGCCGAATCATTCAGAGCCGTTCGGAGGATTCCGTCATTCGCGAAATCGAAACCATCCGCGACGAGGTGAAGGGCTTCACCGGCGTCATCTCCGACCTGGGCGGTCCCACGGCCAACATGTACCGCCTGCATTGCAAGAGCACGCGCGATCGAGTCGGCCTGCCGGCGTCCATCCTGCGTATTCCCCGGCATCTGCCCGAATCTCAATACCGATCACGCGCCGCTCATCAATCTGTATCGCCGCGCGCGCGCGCTGAAGGGCGTCAAGAAGGTATTGATTGCCTCCGGCGTGCGCTACGACCTGGCCGGTTGAATCGCCGGAGTACGTCAAGGAGCTGGCGACGCACCACACCGGCGGCTACCTGAAGATTGCGCCGGAGGCCATCGGCGATGGTCCTTTGTCGAAAATGATGAAGCCCGGCGTCGGCAGCTACTATCGATTCAAGGAACTGTTCGACAAGTATTCGCAAGAAGCGGGCAAGGAACAGTATCTGATTCCTTACTTCATCGCGGCGCACCCGGGGACGCGCGACGTGGACATGCTCGAGCTGGCATTGTGGCTCAAGAAGAACGGCTTTCGCGCCGATCAAGTGCAGGCGTTCCTGCCCTCGCCCATGGCGACGGCCACCGCGATGTACCATTCGTCCAAGAATCCGCTCAAGAAAATCAGCCGCAGCAGCGAAGAGGTCGTGATACCGAAAGGCATCAAGGTGCGCCGCCTGCACAAGGCGTTTCTGCGCTATCACGATCCGCAGAACTGGCCGCTGCTGCGCGATGCCTTGAAGCGCATGGGCCGCGCCGACCTGATCGGCAACGGCAAACAGCATTTGATTCCCGCCTACCAGCCGGTGGGCGCAAGCCGCGCGCTGTCCGGACGACCGTTTCGTACCCAGCACACCGGACTGCCGAAATCAGGCCGCGCCGGCGGCAATTCACGGCGAGGCAGAGCCTAAAACGCGAACGGAATCGCTTGCTAGCCTCCCTTTGGTACGATTACAGTTCTCGGCTGTCTAGCGGCTCGCCGCCGCATTTCATCAACGTTTGGGCCTTAGGGAGCGCGAAAAACGCCTCAGGGTTCTCGAGGCGCGTGTGCAGAATGGATAAATGGGTAGTACATAAATTTGGCGGTTCCAGCGTCGCGGACGCCGCCTGCTTCCGGCGGGTTGCCGAAATCGTCGAGGCCTCCTCGAATCCGCGCGAAGCCATCGTGTTGTCCGCTTGCCGCGGCGTGACCGACGCGCTGCTCGAGCTGGTCAGGCTGGCCGAGCAACCCGACCAGGAGTTCGGGACGGCCATCCGTGCGCTGAAAACCCGCCATCTGGAGCTGGCGGCCGAATTGCTTTCGAAGGCGGCCTACGAGAACTACAAGGCGCAACTCGAGCGCGATTGTCTGGATATCGCCGGCATGCTGCAGACGGTGCGGCTCATCCGCTCGTCGACCTATTCGATGCGCGATGTGATCGCCGGCTACGGCGAGATCTGGTCGACGCGTCTGTTCGCGCCTTTTTTGCGCGAGCGCGGGCGGATCAAGGGCGATATCCTGTGGATCGACGCGCGCGAGGTCATCATCGTCGAATGGGGCTCCTTGGGTCCGGCGGTGCAATGGCCGGCGAGCGAGGCGAATCTGCAGAAGCTGGTGCCGGCGGATTTTACGCGGCCGGCTCATCGTCACCGGCTTCGTCGCGACCACGACCAAGGGAAAGCAGACCACGCTGGGCCGCAACGGCAGCGATTTTTCGGGGTCCATATTCGGCGCGCTGCTCGATGCCGTCGAAATCATCATCTGGACCGATGTCGACGGCGTGCTGTCGGCCGATCCGCGGCTGGTGCCGAACGCGCAGGTCATCGATCAACTCTCGTACAACGAGGCGATGGAACTGGCGTATTTCGGCGCCAAGGTCATTCATCCGCAGACCATGGAGCCGGCGGTTGCGCGCGACATTCCGATCTTCATCCGCAACACGTTCGCGCCGCAAAAGCGCGGCACCCTGATTTGCTCGAATCCGGTCTCCGCGCTCAAAGTCAAAGGGCATCACCAGCATCGATCCGGTTGCGCTGGTGAATCTCGAGGGTGCCGGCATGATCGGTGTGCCGGGAACGGCGCATCGCCTGTTCGGCGCGCTGCGCGACTCGGGCATCTCGGTGATCCTGATCTCGCAGGGCAGCTCGGAGCACTCCATTTGTTTCGCGATTCCGGAAGCGCAGGCGGTGCGCGCGGAGGAGGCGGTGCGCCGGGCATTCGATGCGGAATTGCGCGACGGCCAGATTCAACACGTCGAAGTCGCGCGTCGGCATGAGCATTCTGGCGGTGGTCGGCGACGGCATGGCCGGCGCGCACGGCGTCGCGGCCAAGGTATTCAATTCGCTGGGCGACGCGGCCATCAGCGTGCGCGCGATCGCGCAAGGCGCCTCCGAACGCAACATCTCGGTGGTGGTCGACGGCAAGGGCGCGGCCAGGGCGCTGCGCGCCGTGCACGCCGCCTTCTATCTGTCGCCCAATACGCTGTCGATCGGCCTGATCGGTCCCGGCACCGTGGGCCGCGTGCTGCTGGCGCAGATCGCGACGCAGATCGACCGGCTGCGCGAGCTGAACCTGGACTTGCGGGTGCGCGGCATCGCCAGCTCGACGCGCATGCTGCTGGAGGAGACCACGTGGACTTGAGCCGCTGGCCGGAACGCATGGCCGAGGCCGGCGAGCCCTTGGATATGCAGAAGTTCATCAATCACGTGCAGGCGGACTATGTGCCGCACACGGTGGTCATCGACTGTACGGCGAGCGCCGAAGTGGCCGATCAGTATCGCGACTGGCTGCGCGCGGCATTCACATTGTGACCCCCAATAAAAAGGCCAACAGCGGCACGCTTCCGTATTATCGATCGCTGCAGGAGGCGAAACGCGCGGCCGGCACGCACTATTTGTACGAAGCGACGGTGGGCGCTGGGTTGCCGGTCATTCAGACGCTGCGCGATCTGCGCGAAACCGGCGACGACATTACGCAGATCGAGGGAATATTTTCCGGAACGCTGGCGTATCTGTTCAATGTGTTCGACGGCAGCGAATCCTTTTCCTCGATCGTCCGCGCCGCCAAGGCGAAGGGCTACACCGAACCGGATCCGCGCGACGATCTGTCGGGAATGGATGTGGCGCGCAAGTTGATCATTCTTGGCCGCGAAATGGGGCTGACGCTGGAAATAGTCGGACGTCGCAGGTGGAGGGCTTGGTGCCCGAAGCGCTGACGCCAATGCAGCGTCGATGAGTTCATGGCCCGTCTGCCGGAGTCGGACGCGGCGATGGCCGCGACGCTTGCCGATGCGCGCAAGAAGAACCAAGTGCTGCGCTACGTGGGACGGATCGACGCAGATGGCAAAGCCACCGTCGGTCTCATGCGCCTGGACGCCAAGCATGCGTTTGCGAATATTGCGCTGACCGACAATGTGGTGCGCTTCGCGACCCGCCGCTATTGCGACAATCCGCTGATCGTGCAAGGTCCCGGCGCCGGTCCCGAAGTGACGGCCGCGGGCGTATTTTCAGATCTGTTGCGCTTGTCCGCCTACCTAGGCGCGCATCTTTAGGTCGCCAGCGAGGATTCCCGTGCTCACCGACGTTACCGCCTTTGCGCCAGCCACCGTTGCCAATGTCGGCATCGGCTTCGATATTCTGGGCCACGCGGTGGATGCCGATCGGCGACCGCGTGCGCATACGCCGCATCGAGGAGATGCGAGGTGCGCATCCGTTCCATCACCGGCGTGGCCGGAGAGCTGCCGGTCGAGCCGAAGCACAACACCGCCGGCCGCGCCGTTCAGGCCATGCACGCGGCGCTGGGCCTGGCTTTGGATTTGAGCTGGACATCGAGAAGGGCATTCCGCTGGGGTCCGGCATGGGCGGTTCGGCTGCTTCGGCGGTGGCCGCGGTCGTGGCCGCCAACGCATTGCTGCAGGCGCCGGCGCCGCAGATTGCAGTTGCTGAAGTTCGCGATGGAAGGAGAAATTGTCGCCAGCGGCGCGGCGCACATCGACAACATCGCTCCCATGCCTGTTCGGCGGACTGACGCTCACCGTGGGCATCGACAACCCGCGCGTGAAGCAAATACCGGTTCCGCGCGGACTGCGTTGCGTGTTGGTGCACCCGCACATGTACCTGGGCACCCGCGAAGCGCGCGCCATCCTGAACATCAATGTGAGCCGCTCCGACTATGTATGGCAGAGCGCCAATCTCGCCGGCTTCATCAGCGGCTGCTACTCCAATGATTTGGAAATGATCCGCGAGTCCTTCAACGATGTGATCATCGAACCGCAGCGGCATTCGCTGATCCCCGGGTTCAAGGACGTGCAGCGCGCCGCGATGTCCGCCGGCGCGCTGGGCTGCTCGATTTCCGGCGCCGGTCCTGCGGTCTTCGCCTGGTCCGCGATTCAACATGCGGAGGCGGTGCGCGGGGCCATGGTGGCCGCCTTTGCCGCACACCACCTCGCAGTCGGACTCCTGGGTCTCTCTCATGCAGAACTACGGCGCCCGCGTGGTAAAGGCCTGATGGCGGAATTGCGGTTCGTGAGCTCGGGCGGCGCGGCGCCCGCCCGTGAGCTTGAGTCAAGCCATTGCACGGGGACTGGCCCCCGACGGCGGTCTGTACTTCCGACCCGAATGCCGCTGGTCGATGCCGGCGCCTTCGCGCCGCAGTCGAGCCTGCCGCGAGCCTGGCGCGCACGGCGCTCGCCGAGTTCTTCGCGGGCGACGACTTGCACGAGCGAGCTCGCCGAGCCATCGCCGAGGCGGCGCTGAACTTCCCCGCTCCAACGACGCGCGGTGACGGCGTGCCGCGATCCGCTCCTATGTGCTGGAGCTTTTTCACGGGCCCACCGCGGCGTTCAAGGACTTCGGGGCGCGATTCCTGGCGGAGATGCCTGCAAGCGCCTGCAGCCGCCGGGTGCCGCCGAGCCGCTGACGATCCTGGTGGCGACCTCGGGCGATACCGGCGGTGCGGTTGCCGCGGCCTTTCATCGCCGCGCCTGGGCAAGGGTCGTCATTCTTTACCCCAAGGGGCTCGTGAGCCCGCGCCAGGAACAGCAGTTGACCTGCTGGGGCGATAATGTACTGTCGCTGCGCGTCGACGGAACCTTCGATGATTGTCAAGGATTGGTCAAGAGAGCATTCCGCGATCCGGTCTTGAGCCGAAGCGTCATCGCTTCAGTTCCGCCAACAGCATCAATATCGGCCGCCTGCTGCCGCAAATGGTCTACTACATCGCCTCCAGTCTCGAGATCGCCGAGGCAGTCGCACGGCCAAGCCGTCCTACATCATTCCCGCGGGCAATCTTGGCAACGCCTGCGCGGCGCTCTGGGCGCGCGCCATGGGCTTTCCGCTCGGGCGCATCATCCTGGCGCACAACCTCAATCGCACCGTTCCGGATTTCCTGGCGACGGGCGAATGGCGGCCGCGACCCAGCATCGCGACGCTGGCCTCGGCGATGGACGTGGGCAATCCCAGCAATATGGAGCGCATGCGTGCTCTTTATCCGACCTTGGACAGCGATGCGTGAACACTTGAGCGCGGATACCGTCGATGACGCTACAATTCGCTCTCGTATCGGAGGGGACTTCATGCAGTACGGACGCGAATGGTGCCCGCACACCGCGACTGCGGCGGAAGTCTACGACCGTCTGAGCGCAGAGGAGCGCCGCGATCAGCCATGGGTGGTGGTTGCCACCGCGCACCCGGCGAAGTTCAATGAGATTGTGGAGCCGATTATTGGCAGACCGGTCGCCGTTCCGGACAGTCTCAGCGATCTTTTGAGCCTGCCGCGAGCACCGCGTGGATCTGCCGCCGACGCTTGCGGCGTTGGCCGCAGCACTCGAATGAGCAGCCTACGAATCGAACCGCAGTGGATTGGGATCGGCGCGGCAGCGCTGCTGTTGGCGGCGCTCGGCTTCTTCGGCTGCGCGCCTATCAGCGTCGTTCGCGGCGTAAATCCTTGCTGGCGTCGGTTGGAGAGCGTGGCGCTGGCGGCGGCGCACCAGGTCCTGGTGCCTGACGGGATGGGCGGCTTCATCCACATCGACCATCTGCTGCTGACGCCGCGCGGAGTCTTGGTGCTCGACACGCGCCGGGTCGCGGGCCTGATCTTCGGCGGCGATCAGATGAGCGATTGGACGGTCATGGGCCGCGGTCATCGCTATACCTTCGATAACCCGCAGCCGGCGCTGTACGACCGAATCGCGGCGGTGAAGGCCATCGTCGGCGACGTGCCGGTCGAAGGACGGCTGCTATTCTCGAATGTCGGAAAATTCACCAAGGGCATCCCCAAGTGGGTGGTGATGCTCGACGGCATCGAAGTGGAATTTCCCGGTGGTGGAGCGCAACAGCCCGGCGTACGCGGCGCCCGAAGACCATCAGGAAGGCTGGAGCCGCCTGGTCGGGCAACTGCGGCCCAGCCCGCATTTGTTCACGAATCTGTAAGCGCGAACAGCGCGTCGGCATTGCGCGTCGTGGCGGCGCCGACGCTTCCACCGTCTCGCCGCGCAGCGCGGCCACGGTCGCCGCGATATGCGGAAGGTAGCACGGTTCGTTGCGCCGTGATTTCGGGCAGCGGCGATAAGTCCCGCGGCAACAGGTAGGGCGCGTCGGTCTCGATCAGCAGCCGGTCGACGGGGATGCGCGGCACGCTCGAGCGCAGCTCGAGACCGCGGCGCTCATCGCATGCCCAACCGGTGACGCCGATGTGCAGCCCCAGCTTCAGGTACTCCTCCAATTGAGCTTCGCCGCCGGTGAAGCAATGAGCGACGCCGCCCTCCAGCTGTCCGTCGAAATCCTGCAAAATTGCCGCAAAATCGCCATGCGCGTCGCGCTGATGCAGGAAGACGGGCTTGCGGACCTGAGCGGCGATTTCCAATTGCGCGATGAAGGCGGCGCGCTGCGCGGCGGGCGGCGAGAGATTGCGAAAATAGTCCAGCCCGCATTCGCCGACGGCAACGACCGAGTCCTTGCTCAATAGGTCCATCAATTCGCCGCGCTGCCAGAGCGCAAAGGATTGCGCATGATGCGGATGCACGCCGGCGGTGCTCCACAGGCGGCCGGGGTGAGCGGCGGCGAGGGCGGCCGCCTGGGTTGAACTGGCCAGATCCGCACCGGTGACGATTTGCCGGCGCACACCGGCCTGCAACGCGCGCGCCATGACGGCGTCACGATCCTCCGCGAAGCTGGCATGCGTCAGATTTGAGCCGATATCGATCAAATCCAGACTCAAGATTCGAAACCTCGTTGTGATATCTTCAAGCGCCCGATGCAGACAAGATTCAATTTCTGTTAACCGCAGTGCTGATGCGCCGCTGCGGCACAAGCCCAAGAGGGCGGCGATATCCAGGCGCAAATCGACTATGCCTACCAAACCGAGGATAGCAACAGCCTGGCGAATCTCATTCAAAATCTGGACAACCGGGTCAAAAGCGACGCGGCGGACAGCGCCTTGCGCTATCACCTGGCGCACGCGCAATTCCGGTTCGGCCAGCTGTCACGCGACCGGCATGCGCGCGAGGCCGAGGCGGCCTTTTCCGATTGCATCGATGAGCTAAAGCCGGTGCTCGACAAAAATGTCAAATCGGCCGAGGCCCTGGTGCTGCAATCGGCGTGCTACTCGGCGCTGGCCGACTTGAAGATCGCTGGAGGCGGTCCTGCTGCGGTCGCGCGCCGGCGGATCGCCTCAAGTCCGCGCTGAAATTGGAGCCGCGCAATCCGCGCGCGGTGCTGCTGTCGGCGGGCAGGACCTGCGGCACGCGAAGCCGGGTTCCGCCGAAAGCCAACAGGGATTCGTCGAACTGCAGCTGGCCGGCGCAACTTTTCGAACAATCCTCGGGGACGCAGTATCGACGCGCCGGGCTGGGGACATGCGGAGGCCTACCTGGCGCTCGGCTCGGAGCTGCAGAAGCGCGGCGATCATTTGGGCGCGCGCAACTGGATTGAAAAGGCCCTGATCGCGGCGCCGGATTACAAGGCGGCGCAACGTCAGCTGGCACAGTTGGCAAAACCCTGACACGCGGTGCGCTTCGTTCGGCGCTAACCTGGTATCATTCGGCGCGATGAAGCCACAAGGCACGCAGCTATCCTTGTTCGAGACGCGCAGCTTGAACGACCCGTTCGCGGTGCGGGTCAGTCCGCGCGCGCGTCGGCTCACGGCGCGGGTGCATGTGGGCGGCCGCGTCGAAATCGTGGTGCCCGTCGGCGTCAATGCGCACGCGGTGCGCGACTTCGTGCAGCGCTTCACGCCGTGGATCAATCGCAAGGTTGCGGCGATGCGCTGTTTTGTCGCGCCGGCCGAGCCGATGCCGCCTGCGTTGAATTCGCCTTCACCGGCGAGCATCTTGGTGTGGAATGGCAGCGCGGAGCCGAGCGCACGCTCGAGCAGCACGCCGATCGAATCATCGTGCAGGCGCCGGACGACTCAGCCGCGCGCGCTTTGCTGCAAGGCTGGCTGAAGGACGCGGCGCAGGAGCGGCTGGCGCCGCGGCTGCTGCAGTTGGCGGCGGAATTAAGCTATCCGGTGTCGCGCGTCACCATTCGCTGTCAGCGGACGCGCTGGGGCAGCTGCTCGACCCGCGGCACCGTGAGCTTGAACTGCTCATTGGTGTTTCTGCGGCCCGACGTCGTGCGCTATCTGTTCATTCACGAGTTGGCGCACACCAAGCACATGAATCACTCGGCCATGCTTCTGGCGCCTGGTCGAAAAGCTCGAGCCGGACTACCGCCGCCTCGACCGCGAACTGCTGGCCGGCTGGCGTACGGTACCCGGCTGGGTATTCAAGAACTAGTCCATGAACGAAACGCCGCCACGGGTCAAACCCTTCGTGGACTTGAGCGACGAGCAGGTGCATTGGGACCTGAGCGAGGCCTTCAGTTACTCGCAGTACCTCAACCTCGACAAGCTGCTCGATGCGCAGCACCCCTTGTCGTATCAGCACGATGAAATGCTGTTCATCATCATCCACCAGGTGTCGGAACTATGGATGAAGCTGTGCCTGCATGAGCTCAACGCGACGGTCGATTGCGTGCGGCGCGATGATCTGGGTCCGACATTCAAAATGCTGGCGCGCGTTTCCACCATTCAGCAGCAGCTGCTGCAATCATGGGATGTGTTGGCGACCATCACGCCGCACGACTATTCCGCATTTCGCAACACGCTCGGGAAATCCTCGGGATTCCAGTCGCCGCAATATCGCATGCTGGAGTTTCTCATCGGCAACAAGAATCGCCGACACCATCAAGGTATTCCGCAACGATCCGGCGGTCTACGAGATGCTCGAGCGCGCGCTGCGTGCGCCCAGCCTGTACGACGAGGTGCTGCGCCTCTTGAGCCGGCGCGGCCTGGACGTGCCGCCGGAGGCCATCGACCGCGATTTCACGCAGCCGTACCAGGCCAGCAAGCAGGTGGCGGCGGCGTGGCTCAGCGTGTACCACAACTCCGTCAAAGAGTGGGATCTGTACGAGCTGGCCGAACGGCTGGTGGATCTGGATTACAAGTTTCAATTGTGGCGTTTTGCGCACGTCAAAACGGTCGAGCGCATCATCGGCTACAAGCGCGGCACCGGCGGCACCGGCGGCGTGTCCTACCTGACCAAAGCGCTGGAACTGAAATTCTTTCCGGAACTTTGGACCATTCGCACTTCCATGTAGGCAGATCCGTGGCAAACATTCAAGATCAACTGCAAAACGTCAATGTCGCGTCCAGCGATCTGTTGGCGACGCCGGAAGAGGTCAAGCGCCGCTTGCCGCTGACCGCCAAGGCGGCGGAGACCGTGTTCAATGCGCGCGAATCGGTGCGGGCCATATTGGAGCGCCGCGACCCGCGGCTGTTCGTGGTGGTCGGCCCTTGCTCGATTCACGATGTCGTCGCGGCGCGCGAGTACGCCGGACGCCTCAAAGAGCTGGCGGCAGAAGTCAGCTCCACGCTGCTGCTGGTCATGCGCGTGTATTTCGAAAAGCCGCGCACCACCGTGGGCTGGAAGGGACTGATCAACGATCCGGATCTGGACGATTCCTTTCACATCGAGAAAGGCATTTTGCTCGCGCGGGAATTGCTGCTGTATGTCGGCGGAACTGGGGCTTCCCGCCGGCACCGAGGCGCTCGACCCGATCATGCCGCAATACCTCTCGGAACTCATCACCTGGACGGCCATCGGAGCGCGCACCACCGAATCGCAAACCCACCGCGAAATGGCGAGCGGCTTGTCGACGCCGGTGGGATTCAAGAACGGCACGGATGGTTCGCTCGCGACCTCCATCAATGCGTTGCAGTCAGTGCGGCATCCGCATCATTTCCTCGGCATCACGCAGCAGGGGCAGTCGGCCGTGTTTCGCACGACGGGAAATCAGCACGCGCACATCGTGCTGCGCGGCGGCGGCGGGCGGGTCAACTACGATGCCGTCAGTATTGCGCTGGCAGAACGGGAGCTGAAGGCGGCGGGATTGCCGGCCACCGTTGTGGTGGATTGCAGTCACGGCAATTCCAACAAGGACGCCGATCTGCAGCCGCTGGTCGCTGAGAACTGCGTGACGCAGATCGTCGACGGCAATCGCTCGATCGTCGGGCTGATGCTCGAGAGTCATCTGAAGGCCGGTAACCAATCCATACCGAAGGATTTGAGCAAGCTCGTGTACGGCATGTCGATCACGGATCCGTGCATCGATTGGGCGACCACCGAGAATCTGCTGCGCAAGCTGCACGGCAGCCTCGAAAAGCTGCCAAATCGCGGCGGACCTTCGGCTAGCCCCAGTACGAGACCGCGATCTCCCATTTCGCGGCCAGCGGCGCGCGGCATCATCGCCGTTGACCAGCAGCGCGCGATCCGCCTGGCGCATGTGATCCAAATCGGAGGCTGAGTTGCCATAGGCAATGACCGGCAGATCGCGGTACTGCTCGCGCAGCCAGTTCAGGCAGCGCAAGCTTTTCCTCGCCGCGGCGATTGGCCGTTTTCAAGCGGCCATCGAGCCGGTCGGCGTGCCATGCGATCTCCGTGCACAGGGTGCGCTCGAAGCCGAGAAGCCGGCCGATCAAGCGGCACATACAAGTCCGGACTCGCCGACAAGAGCACCAGGTGATCGCCGGCGGCGCGATGCGTCTCCAAAACGGCCAGTGCGATCGGCCGAAAACGTTTGCCAGGGATTAAGGCCCAACAAAGGTGTCTGCCCAAGCATCGAGCACGGAGCGCGTCTCGCCGCGCATGAGCATGCGGATGACCTGCGACTTGAGCTCTCCGCGATCGCGATCCCGCCAGTAGTCGGAAGAGCGCAAGGGGCAACCGCCACAGTCCCAAGCGCACGGTGCGGCCGCCGGCGCAGGTATCCCAGCAGAAAGGGCAGCAGTGTATCGCGCCAGGTCAGCGTGCCGTCCAAGTCGAACAGCGCCACCCACGGTTTTGCGGCGGACTGCGGTTGCGATCTCTTTGTCAACTAATTACCTTATAATACATTGAGATATCGCATTTATCTCGAATGAGTATCAGTACCGGACGCGTCGTTAAGGGCTGCGGGCACTCCTATATCATGACCGGCACTTAACTTCTCAGGGCAATGCGTTAGCGGTGCAGTCATAAGATGACCCCTTCAGTAGCCATCGTTGGAGCGGGCGCCATTGGAGCTTGGCTCGGGCGATGCGTTCGACCGCGCCGGATGGCGGGTGTCCATGATCGCGCGTGGCGCAACGCTGGAGGCGTTGCGCTCGACGGGCTTGCGGGTTGCCCAGGGCGGCATAACTCGTACCAGCCGGCCCAAGGTCAGGTTCCGCCGTGGAGCTCGGGCGTACAAGACTTTGTAATTCTCACGGTAAAGGCGCAGATGCTCTGCCGGCGCTGGCGCCCACGCTTAGCCCGCTCGCTCGGTCCCGAAACCGTGGTGATCAGCGGCACCAACGGGATTCCCTGGTGGTTCCTGCAGGACTTCGGCGGCCCGCTGGCGAATCGAGCGCTGCAATCGGTCGATCCGACCCGCTCGCAGGAGCAAACCTTTCCGCGGAGCACGCAGCTGGGGTTCCGTGGTGCATGCGTCGGTGCGCGTCGAATCGCCGGCCAGCGTGCAGGTGGTGGCCGCCGACCGCCTCATCCTCGGTGCGCCGGACGGCTCGCGATTCGCCGCGACTCGATTCCGTGGTGCAAGCGCTTGCGCAAGGGCGGCATCGATGCGCAGGCGTCGCAGCAACATTCGGCGCGAGGTGTGGACCAAGCTCTGGGGCAACATGACCGTGAACCCCTTGAGTGCGTTGACGCGCTGCGGAACCGCGAAGATGCTGGCGGACGCGCGATGTGCGCGAATTGTGCATTCGCATGATGGAGGAGATGCAGCTTTGCGCGCGAGCGGCTCGAGCTTGAGGATGGCGATCACCGCGGCGGAGCGCATCGGCGTCGCTCAGCGGCTGGGGAACTTCAAGACCTCGATGCTGGCTGACATGGAAGCCGGGCGGCCGCTGGAGCTCGATCCGCAACTCGGCGCGGTGGTCGAGATCGCAGATTTGCTTGACATTCCCACGCCGTTTCTGCGCTCGATTTTGGGACTGACTCGATTGGTTTCCCCGTAGATCCACCCTACAGGTCTTGCTGCTGGCAACCGACGCGGCGCCGCATCGGACTTGTTCTGATCGCCCGACGCCGTGACGCCGCGGATGTTGCCGTCAGCATGACGTTCGGTCCCAACACCTTGCAGCTGTCCGCGTCTGACCGACGAAGTCGAGGCGATGGCAGCCTAATCTTGCCGGAGAGTCGGACGACGACCGGCATGCGAATGTGGCCACCGGCGCGCCGGAAACAATTAGAATTATCGATCACCCGGTGAATGGTGGGAAACAGCATGTTTGAGAAGGGCAATAGCACGCGTGCGTGCGGCGTGTTGGGCGGCCATCGCCGTACTGGGCGTGGGGAAGCGGCTGCCACTCAAGCGGCGCCGGCAAAGACAGCGCCCGTCGAAGGGCCCGCCGCCGGATCGGCCGGATTCACCCGCATGTCAAGTCCCTGGGCGGCATCGACGAGTACCGGCTCGACAGCAACGGCTCGACGGTGCTGCTGGTGCCCGATCACTCGGCGCCGGTGGTGACTTTCGAAGTGACCTATCAAGTCGGGTCGCGCAACGAAGTGACCGGGACCACCGGCGCCACGCATATCCTCGAACACCTGATGTTCAAGGGCAGCGATGCCTTCAACGACGCCAAGGGCAACAGCATCAAGCAGATGCTCGAGCGTGTGGGCGGACAGTTCAACGCCAGCACATCGTTCGACCGCACCAACTATTTCGCAACCATCGGGCCGCGAGAGTCTCGAGAATTACGTCGCCATCGAAGCCGATCGCATGCGCCACCTCTGGCTGCATGAGTCCGATCGCCAGGCCGAAATGACGGTGGTGCGCAATGAATATGAGCGCGGCAAGAACGATCCTGAGAGTGTGCTGTTGGAGGAGGTGATGGAGGCGGCCTACGTGGCCCTGCCGTATCACCATCCGACCATCGGCTGGAAGAGCGACATCGAGCATGTGCCCATCGCCAAGCTGCGCGAGTTCTACGACACGTTCTACTGGCCGAACAATGCAACCCTTACGGTGGTCGGCGATATCGAAACCGACGCGGTGCTGGGGCTGATCAAGAAGTACTACGGCGTCTATCCGCATTCGCCGGCGCCCATCCCGGCCATCTACACCGAAGAGCCGGCGCAGAGCGGCGAGCGGCGCGTGATCGTCAAGCGCCCGGGCGAGCTCGGCAGCATCATCGTGGCGCACAAGGTGCCGAACGGCAGAGATGCCGATCAGGCGGCGCTCGAGATGCTCGATGCCATATTGAGTTCCGGCAAGAACGCGCGCCTCTATCGCGCGCTGGTCGACCAAGGGCTGGCCTTGAGCGCGGGCGCCGGCACCGATCTGCACCACGATCTGTCGCTGCACACGCTATACGCCGCGCTGACTCCCGGAACCACCCACGAGCAGGTCGAAAAGGCGTTGCTGGCGGAATTGAACAAGATCAAGAACAGCGGCGTAACCGCCGCGGAAGTGGCCACGCGTCAAGCAGCAATACATTGCCGAGGACGCCTACAAGCGCGACGGCACGGCCGCGGTCGCCAGCGAGCTGAGCGAATGGATCGGCGTCGGCGACTGGACGCTGTATGTCACGTTTCCGCAGAAAGTCCAACAGGTCACCCCTGCCGATGTGCAGCGAGTCGCCAAGCAATACTTCGGCGCGGATCAGAGCACCACCGGCTGGTTCGTGCCGGTTGCGGCGAAGCCGGAGAAGGGCTCGTGATTCGAATTTCACTGCTGATGATGTTGTTCGCCGCCGGCGGTGCCGCAGCGGCGAACATGGCGGAGCAGACGCACCGCTGCAAAAGCGGCGGGCATCGATCTGCTCACGTACCACAGCAACGTAAAAGACGTCGTCGTTATTCTAGGCGTGCTGCCGGCGGGCGACGCCATGGCGGAATCCGGCAACATCGCGATTCCCACCCTGTCGGGGATGATGCTCGATCGCGGCACCAAGACACTCGATAAGTTTGCCATAGCGGAGAAATTGGACAATGTGGGCGCCGAGATCGGCTTTACGGTGGGCGTGCAGTCGCTCGAGATTCACGCGAAGTGCCTGAAGAAGGACCTGCCGCTGATCATTGCGACCATTGCGGCGGAACTGCGCACGCCTGCGTTGCAGGCTGCGGAATTCAACAAGGCCAAGCAGCAGCTCATCGGTGAGCTTGAAGCATCAACGCAGAACAGCAGCGCGCTGGCGACGGAAGCGTTCAATCGGGCGATATTTCCGGAGGGCCATCCAAATCACCCGCACACATTGAGCGAATACATCGCAGCCGCGAAGAGCGCCAATCTCGACGAGCTCAAGGCATTTCAAGCGAAGTACTACGGCCCGGCGCATATGGTCATGGTGGTGGCGGGGGACGTCGCCGATGCGGATGCGCAGGCGGAAGTTGCCAAGGCATTCTCCGGCTGGACCGGGGGCCAGGATTACCTGCGACCCGCCAAGCCGGCGGCTGCAACCACGGCGAATGAGATCACGGTGCCGCTAACGGACAAACCGAGCGTCACCATGCTCTTGGGTCAGGCGAGCGGGTTGCGCTATAGCGATCCCGATAATCTGGCGCTGCGGGTCGGCACGGCGATTCTGGGACGCGGCTTTACCGGAAGACTGATGGGTGCGGTGCGCGACAAGGAGGGGCTCACCTACAATATCGGCGCCAGCATGGGAGACGACAGCATCGTCGATGGGGTATGGGAAGTCTCAGCGAGCTTCGCGCCGGCGCTTTTACCGAAGGGCGTGGAGTCGACGCGCCGCGAAGTTGCCAAGTGGTGGAACGATGGCGTGACCGAACAGGAACTGACCACCCGCAAACAAGGCGTGATCGGCAGTTACTTGGTCGGTCTGTCGACCACCCTAGGACTCGCCGAAACCATCCTGATCAATACGCAGCGCGGTTTCGATCCGGCGTGGCTCGACGAATACCCCAAAGCCTTAAGAGCGCTGACCCGCGATCAAGTCAATGCCGCGATCAAAGCTCACATCAACCCGAACGCCATGGTTCTGGTTGAAGCGGGCAGCGTGCCGGGGGCCGCGAAGTAGACTACGCCGCTCTGCCCGGGGCAGCGAGCTGCCGCAGCACGTACTGCAGAATCCCGCCGTGCTGATAGTAGTCCAGCTCTTTCGGCGTATCGATGCGCAAGCGCGCTTCGAACTCGATGGTTTTTCCCGCATCCGACTTGGCGATGACCTTTGACGGCCTTGGCGGCGCCGCGGTTCAGGCCCGCGATCTCGAAGGTTTCCTTGCCGGTCAACCCCAGGCTTTGCGCGTTCTGACCGTCTTTGTATTGCAGCGGCAGCACGCCCATGCCGATCAAATTGGAGCGGTGTATGCGTTCGAAGCTCTCCGCGATAACGGCTTTGACGCCCAGCAGCATCGTGCCCTTGGCGGCCCAATCGCGCGAACTGCCCGTGCCGTATTCCTTGCCGGCAAGAATTACCAGCGGCGTATGCGAAGCCTGGTATTTCATCGACGCGTCGAAAATCGACATTTGCTCGCCGCTCGGGATGTGCAGCGTGACGCCGCCTTCCGTGCCCGGCAACAGCAGATTGCGCAGGCGAATGTTGGCGAAAGTACCGCGCATCATGACTTCGTGATTGCCGCGGCGCGCGCCGTAGGAATTGAAATCCACGGCCTGCACGCCTTGCGCCATCAGATATTTGGCGGCGGGACTGGATTTGGAAATGTTGCCGGCCGGCGAGATGTGATCGGTGGTGACCGAATCGCCGAGTACCGCGAGCGCGCGGGCCCCCTTGATATCCCCCAGCGGCTGCCGGCGTCATGGTCATGCCGTCGAAGTAGGGGGGATTCTTCACGTAGGTCGACTTCGAATCCCAGGTATAAATCTTTCCTGCCGGCGTCTTGATCGCACCCCAGTTGGCATCGCCCAGGAATACATTGGCATAGCCTTTCTTGAACATCGCGGAATCGACCGACGAAGCCACCGTTGCGGCAACGTCCTGGGCGCTCGGCCAGATGTCCTTGAGATATACCGGCGTGCCATCTTTGCCCGTACCCAAGGGTTCGGTGGTGATATCGATGTTCAGGCTGCCTGCAAGCGCATAGGCGACCACCAAGGGCGGCGAGGCCAGGAAATTCATTTTGATTTCCGGGTGCACGCGGCCTTCGAAATTGCGATTGCCGGACAAGCACGGAACAGGCGACCACATCGCCGGTCTTGACGGCATCGGAGATTTCGGGCTTCAAGGGACCGGAGTTGCCGATGCAGGTGGTGCAGCCGTAACCCACGGTGTAGAACCCGAGCTGCTCCAAGTCGTGCAGCAAACCCGCTTTGATCAGGTAGTCGGTCACCACACGCGACCCGGGAGCAAGCGAGGTCTTCACCCATGGCTTGGCGGCGAGACCGCGCGCCAAGGCATTGCGCGCGAGCAAACCCGCGGCCACGAGCACGGCCGGGTTCGAAGTATTGGTGCAGCTGGTAATCGCCGCGATCAGAACCGCGCCGTCCTTGACCTCGAAAGCTGGCGTCTCCGACCTTGGCGGGCGCGCTGCCGGTTGCCTGGGGGTTCTTCTGCGTGCGCTCCTCGGCCATTTTCTTGACGCTGCTCTGGTAGACGCTTTTCGCGTTTCTCAGCGGCACCCGGTCTTGCGGGCGCTTCGGTCCGGCGAGCGAGGGTTCGACCGTGGACAGATTCAGTTCAACGACGTCGGTGTAATCGGCCGCAGGGGCGCCATTGATACGCCACAAGCCCTGGGCCTTTGCGTAGGCTTCGACCAGCGCGATCTGTTCCGCGGAACGGCCGGTCAGTTCAAGATAGCGGATGGTTTCTTCATCGATCGGGAAAATCGCGCAGGTCGAGCCGAATTCCGGCGACATGTTGGCGATCGTGGCGCGATCGGCAAGCGGCAGCCCTTTGAGACCATCGCCGAAGAACTCGACGAATTTGTCGACCACGCCCTTCTTGCGCAACATCTCCGTCACCGTCAACACCAAGATCGGTCGCGGTCGTGCCCGGCGGCAGCGCGCCGGTCAACTTGAAGCCGATCACCTGCGGTATCAGCATGGTCACCGGCTGGCCCAGCATGGCGGCCTCGGCTTCGATTCCGCCGACGCCCCAGCCCAAAACACCCAAGCCATTGACCATCGTGGTGTGCGAGTCGGTGCCGACCAAGGTATCCGGATACGCCGCCTTTTTTGCACCGGCGTCGTCCGAGAAAACGACCCGCGCCAGCCGTTCGATGTTGACTTGGTGCACGATGCCGGTATTCGGCGGCACCACTTTGAAATTGCTGAACGCCGTTTGTCCCCAGCGCAGGAACATATAGCGTTCGCCGTTGCGCTGAAACTCAATCTCGTTGTTGTGCTGCAGCGAATTTGCCGCGCCGTATTCATCGACCTGCACCGAATGGTCGATGACCAGTTCGGCCGGTGCGAGCGGATTGACCTTTTGCGGATCGCCGCCGAGCTTTGACGATGGCCTCGCGCATGGCGGCGAGATCGACGATGCAAGGAACGCCGGTGAAATCCTGCATGATGACGCGCGCCGGCGTGAAGGCGATCTCATGGCTCGGCAGACGCCTTCGGTTCCCACCTCAGCAGCGCTTCGATATCGTTCTTGGTCACATTGACGCCGTCTTCGAATCGCAGCAGATTCTCCAGCAGTATCTTCAGGGAGAAGGGTAGACGGTCGACGTTCAGCGACTTTAAGCGCCGCAAGACTCAAAATGTCGTATTGCTGCGCGCCCACGTTGAGCGTCGTCCTTGCCTTGAAGCTGTCCGTCATGACCCCTCCACCGAAAAAACAGAATTATAAGTGATTCTTTGCGCTGCGGCCGCCGGCGCGGAACTGAAGCGCTGCGCAATGATGCCGCCGCCCAGGCACCGTTCGCCTTGATAGAACACAGCGTACTGGCCGGGCGTCACAGCCCGGGCCGGTCGATCCAGAGTCGCGCGCCAAACCGCATCGCCGTCCAAGCGCAATTGGCAGCGCAGATCGTTCTGGCGATAACGCGTCTTGACCATGCACTCGAACGGCTGCGTGGCCGCCTCGTCCGGATCGATCCAATGCATCTCTTCGACGGTAAACGCGTTCGACAACAGCAAGGGATGGTCCTGATCCTGGACCACGATCAGTGCATTGCGCGCGGCGGATCTTGTCCGCCACGTACCAGGGCGCCGCGGCGGCGCCGGCGCGTCCGCCGATCTTAAGACCCGAGCGCTGTCCCAATGTATATAGCGCGAGACCGCCGATGTTCTCCGATGATCCGGCCGTCGGCTGTCTCGATGGGCCCGGGCTCGGTGTGCAGATGACGGCTCAAGAACTCCTGGAATGGCCGTTCGCCGATGAAGCAGATGCCGGTGCTGTCCGGTTTGTCGAATACCGGCAAACCGGCCGCGTGCGCCATGTCGCGCACCTGCGCCTTGCGCAGGTCACCCAGGGGAAAAAGCGTCTTCGACAGTGCCGAAGCGGCAACGCTATGCAGGAAATAACTCTGATCCTTTGCCGGCATCGACCGCTTTGAGCAACTCCGGGCGCGCGCCGCTGCGGCGGATCTGCGCATAGTGGCCCGTGGCGATCCAGGCGGCGCCCAGGCGCTGCATGTACTCCAGGCAAATGCCGAATTTGATTTCGCGATTGCAAAGCACGTCGGGGTTGGGCGTGCGGCCCGCCGCATATTCCTGCAGGAAGCGGCTGAACACGCGTTCGCGATACTCTGCCGCAAAGCTCACGCGATGCAGGGCTATGCCCAAGATGCCGCACACCCGCCGCGCATCCTGGAAATCCTCTGCGGTGGTGCAGTAGCCGTCGTCGTCATCCCAATTGGACATGAACAGTCCCTGCACGGAATAGCCGGCATTGCGCAGCAGCAGCGCGGCGACAGCCGAGTCGACGCCGCCGGACATGCCGACAATGACCGTGCCTTCCGAAGGGGGATTTGCGAGGGGCTGAAGCATCCGCCCATTATACGGGCAATGCGCCGGCCGAAGCGTTACATGAGCATTTGCCGCATTTGCGATTCTTGCATGCTGGTCTGCCAGACTTCATCGAAGAAGTTCAGGTAGCGGCGGACCACGGCAGGATCGTTCATGTCCGAAATGCCGTCCCAGCGATCTGCTTGCAATCGATACACCAGCGCCTTGTCGTCGGCGATGATGAAGGCGCCCGCGCTAGCCGGATATTCCGGACTCATCGCGCGCAAATCGATGCAACTGGTCAAGCGGCGCGCGAGCGCGAGGAAACGGTTGTTGTCGACCATGGCCCGGGAGGGGTCGGCGAGCAGCACTCTGACTTTGGCGTACGAGCGGGCCAACACCAGCCGCTTGATGGCTTCGAGGAAGGGTTCCTCGCCGTACACCAGGGGCTCTAAATCCTGCGTGAAAATGGACAGGAGGCGTTGCGCGGATTTCGCGACTTTCAGGCTGGCGTCGCGCACTTCCGGCATCGTGCTCAAAATGGTGCGGGTGCCCGAGCCCATTGCGGCCTCGCCGCCGGGCGCCGGGACCTGGTCCCCCGCCGCCGGTTTTGAGCGCTCTTCCGTGTTACCCGCCATAAGCTTGACCCCGACCCCGCGTGCTTTGAACTTGATAGTACCGTTTGCCTCGGGGAGGGCCGTGCCAACTACGTCACGTTTCAAGCACCCTGGCGCGACCCTAGGGCTGGATTTCCCGCAGCGCGAGCCTCGGCGCCAAGCCTACATAACCTGCCGGCGTGAGCGCCAGCAGACGCGCCTTTTCATCGGCCGGGAGGTTCAAGGAAGCGATGAATTCGCGCATGGCGCGTTCATCCATGGCCCGGCCGCGCGTGAAGTTTTTCAGCTTATCGTAAGCGTCCGGTATGCCATGGGCGCGCATCACAGTTTGCACCGCTTCACCCAATACCTCCCAAGCCCGCTCCAAATCCGCCGCTACCCGAACAGGATCCAGCTCGATTTTTTCCAGGCCCGACACCAGCGATTTAAAGGCGCAGCAGGGAGTGTCCGATGGCGACGCCGACGTTGCGCAGCACCGTGGAATCGGTGAGATCGCGTTGCAGGCGCGACACCGGCAATTTATCCGCGAAGTGGCCCAGCAGCGCGTTGGCCAGTCCCAGATTGCCTTCGGCATTTTCGAAATCGATTGGATTGACTTTGTGCGGCATGGTCGAAGAGCCGACTTCGCCGGCGACCAGCCGCTGCTTGAAATATCCGAGCGAAATATAGCTCCACATATCGCGCGCAAGATCCAGCAACACGGTGTTGGCACGCATGAGAGCGTGGCAGTATTCCGCGATCCAATCGTGCGGTTCGATTTGCGTTGTCAAACGATTGGGCTCAAGACCGAGCGATGCGACGAAGGCGGCGCTGAATGCCGGCCAGTCGACCTGCGGCAATGCGGCGACATGGGCGTTGAAATTGCCGACCGCGCCGTTCATTTTGCCGAGAATGGCGACGCGTCCCAGCCCCAGGCGCTGCGCTTCGAGCCGCGCGGCGACATTGGCGATCTCCTTGCCCACGGTCGTCGGCGTCGCGGTTTGACCGTGGGTGCGCGCCAGCATGGCGGCGCCGGCGTGGCGCGCCGCCAGCGCATCCAGCATGCCGCCGAGACTCTTGAGCATCGGCAGCAGCAGCGTTGCGCGTGCGCTCTTGAGCATGAGCGCATAGGCGAGATTGTTGATGTCTTCCGACGTGCACGCGAAGTGCAGCCATTCAAGTTGTGCCGGCGTCGCGCCGCGCGAATGCAATTCGCCGCGCAGCCAATACTTCGACCGCCTTGACGTCGTGATTGGTGCGCGCTTCGATTTGCTTGATCGCCGCGATGTCTGCCGCACCAGGATTTTCGCAGCAACGCCAGCAACAGCTCGCGTGCCGCGTCCGGCAGCGCGGACAGTGCGTGCGCGGCGGGACCCGCGGCGAGCGCCAGAAACCAGGCGCATTCGACGCGAACGCGTTCGCGCATCAGCCCGGCCTCGCTGAATATCCGGCGCACATCGGCGAGTTTGCCGGCATAGCGGCCGTCGAGAGGAGATAGAGCGTCGCTGGAAGAGGTAGACATCTGAAGCGCCGGCAGCTTGAGTGGTAGAATAGGGGATTCTACCGTAAACAAGCCTAATCCTGCGGAGTTAAGGCGCGATGACAGCAACCACCCGCGTCGAGCACGACAGCTTGGGATCGCTCGAAGTGCCGGCGAAGGCGCTATGGGGCGCCCAGACGCAGCGCGCGATCCAGAATTTTCCGCCGAGCGGCTTGCGCATGCCGCGCGCCTTCATCCGCTCCTTGGCGCTCATCAAGCATGCCGCCGCGGGCGCGAACGCCGAGCTCGGCGATCTTCCCGCCGCCGTTGCCGGCGCGATTCAAGCGGCTGCATTGCAGGTCGCCGCCGGCGGCTGCGACGATCAATTTCCGGTCGATGTATTTCAGACCGGCTCAGGCACCAGCAGCAACATGAATGCCAACGAAGTCATCGCGGCATTGGCGACCCGCGCGCTCGGCACAGCGGTGCATCCCAACGATCAAGTGAATATGAGCCAGAGCAGCAATGACGTGGTGCCGACGGCGATTCATGTGTCGGCGGCGCTGCTGCTTCACGAACAGCTGCGGCCGGCCTTGCGGAAATTGCGCGAGGTCTTGGCAGAGCGTGGCGCAGAGTTCGCCGGTATCGTCAAGACCGGCCGCACGCATCTGATGGACGCCATGCCGATCACGCTGGCGCAGGAGCTGGGCGGCTGGCAGGCGCAGATTGCGGCATGCGAGGCGCGCCTGGAATCGGTGGTGCCGCGGCTGTACGCGTTGGCGCAAGGGGGCACCGCGGTGGGCACGGGCATCAACGCGCGCGCGCAATTCGGCGCTGTGTTCGCGCGTCATTTGGCAGAACACTGCGGTATCGCTTTTCGTCCCAGCGCCAATTACTTCGAGGCATTGTCGAGCCAGGACACGGCCGTGGAACTATCGGGACAGCTCAAGGTGCTTGCCGTCAGTCTCTTGAAGATCGCCAATGATTTGCGCTGGATGAACAGCGGGCCGCTGGCCGGCCTGGCGGAGATTGCGCTGCCGGCGCTGCAACCGGGCAGCAGCATCATGCCCGGCAAGGTAAACCCGGTGGTCGCCGAATCGGTGACCATGATTGCCGCGCAGGTCATCGGCAACGATGCGACCATCACGCTCGCCGGCCAGTCCGGTAATTTTCAGCTCAACGTCATGCTGCCGGTGATTGCCTACAATCTATCGCAGAGCGTGGAGTTGCTGGCGATCGGCAGCCGCAATCTGGCCGAGCACGCATTGGCCGGTTTCCGCGTCAACCGCGAGCGGCTGCAGGATGCGCTGGCGCGCAATCCCATCCTGGTGACCGCGCTCAATCCGCTCATCGGCTACGAGAAAGGCGCGGCGATTGCTAAAAAGGCCTATCGGGAAGGGCGGCCCATTTTGGAGGTTGCCGCGGAAATGACCGGCTTGAGCCCCGATGAGCTGCAAGCGCTGATGGATCCGAAAGCCCTGACCGAAGGCGGAATCAAGGGCGCCGGCGGCTGATTGCGACGATGGATTCGCTCTATACCAAACAGCACATTCGTGCAGCGCTTGATTCCTCGCCCTCGACGCCGGACGAGGATATGAATTGGCTGGCGGCCGCGACCCCGGAAGTTGCCGCGCGAGTTCGGGCCACGCTGCCGACGCGCCGCACGCCCGCGGCGGTGCTTGTGCCGCTGGTGGAGCGTGATAGCGGCATGACGGTGCTGCTCACCCAGCGCGCGAACACACTCAAGGATCATGCGGGCCAAATCAGTTTTCCCGGCGGCCGCATCGAGCCCGAGGACGCGGATGCCTGGCGCGCCGCATTGCGCGAGACTTACGAGGAAATCGGCCTGCGGTCCGAGTTGATAGAATTTGCCGGCTACCTGCCGGATCACATTGTGATATCGGGATTTCGCGTCACGCCGGTGGTGGGCTTCGTCAAACCTCAGTATCAACTGAACATCGCCGCTGATGAGGTGCATGATGTTTTTGAGGTGCCGTTGGAATACATTTTGGATGCCGCCAATCACAAATCCCGCCAGCGCAAGCTGGGCGAGCTGACCATCGATATCCATGACATTCCCTACGGCGAACGCAATATCTGGGGTGCCACGGCGGGAATGCTCATGACCTTACGAAGGCTGTTGACAACGCGCGGGCAGCCGGCGGCATGAGCACGAGAATCAACGAACTTTTGGCGATCATGTCGCGGCTGCGCTCGGTGGATGGCTGTCCGTGGGACCGGCGACAGACTTTCGCCAGCGTCGCACCCTACACGGTTGAAGAAGCCTACGAGGTTGCAGATGCCATCGAACGCGGCGATTTGGCCGACCTCAAGAGCGAGTTGGGCGACTTATTATTCCAAGTAGTATTCCACGCGCAGATGGCCAGCGAAGCGGACGAGTTCGATTTCGAGGCAGTGGCGGGTGCGATTTGCGACAAGCTGACCCGTCGCCACCCCCATGTGTTCGGCGCCGGCGGCCCTCTGAGCATTGACGAGCAGACTTCCGCCTGGGAGAACATCAAAGCACAAGAACGCGGTGCGGCGGCGGTATCGGCGCTGCACGGCGTGCCGAATGCGCTACCGGCGCTCTTGCGCGCCTATAAATTGAGCAAACGCGCCGCCCGCGTCGGTTTCGATTTCGAACATGCCGGCCAGTGTGCCGACAAGGTCGATGAAGAACTGGCGGAGGTGCGCGCCGCCGCCGGCGCAGCAAACGGCGCAGCTTCGGCCAGTCCCACATCCCAGATCTTCGAGGAAATCGGCGATTTATTGTTCGCAGCGGCAAACCTGGCGCGCAAGCTGGATGTTGACGCGGAGGCGGCATTGCGTGCCGCAAATGCGAAGTTTGAGCGTCGCTTTCGCGGCATGGAATCTCTCGCCGCGCAACGCGGTCAGGTATTTGCGGAGTTGGATCTCGCGGCCCAAGAAAGCCTCTGGCAAGCGGTCAAGCGTGGCGAATAGGCGATGATCGATGAGAATGGCGCAGCGCGGCGCGCTGCTGCGCGCGCGGCGACGCCGCTGGCGTTCAAGCACGATGGCGAATTGCCGATCACTGCCCGGCGCGAGGAGATCGTGCAGGCCCTGGCAAAGAGTCAGGTGCTCATAGTTGCTGGCGACACCGGTTCGGGCAAGAGCACTCAGTTGCCGCAATATTGTCTCGAGGCAGGAAGGGGCGGTGCGGGCTTGATTGCGCACACACAGCCGCGGCGGTTGGCGGCGCGCGCCTTGGCGTCCCGGGTGGCGGAGGAATTGGGACAGGCCGTGGGCCGCAGCGTCGGATTCCGCGTGCGTTTTGCCGATCAGGTATCCGATGCGACCCGGCTGGTGTTGATGACTGACGGGCTGTTGCTGGCTGAACTGGCTTCCGATCCTCACCTAAGCCGCTACGACACCATCATCGTGGACGAAGCGCATGAACGCACGCTCAATGTCGATCTGCTGCTGGGCGTGCTCAAGGGGCTGCTGCCGCGACGGCCGGAACTTAAGCTCATTGTGACGTCGGCGACTCTCGACGTGGAGCGGGTGGCGCAGTTCTTCGGCAACGCGCCGATCATCACGGTGAGCGGCCGCAGCCATCCGATCGAAGTTCGCTACCGGCACGCGGCCGAAGATGAGGAAGACCCTGACCTGCCGCAGGCAGTCCTCGATGCCTACCAGGAGATCGCAACCGAGCCCGGCGACATCGGCACCGGCGATGTACTGGTATTTCTCCCGGGCGAGCGTGAGATCCGCGACGTTGGGGAATTGCTGGAGCGCGAATTGCAAGCGCGCGTGGAGGTGTTGAGCCTCTATTCGCGCTTGTCGTGGGAACAGCAGAGCAAAATATTTCAGCGCGGCTCGCGGCAGCGCATCGTATTGTCGACCAATGTGGCCGAGACCTCGATCACGGTACCCGGTATCCGCGCCGTGATCGATTCCGGATTGGCGCGCATCAGCCGCTACAGCGCGCGCAATCGTCTGCAGCGTCTTCCCATCGAGCCGGTCTCCCGCGCAAGTGCCGAGCAGCGCAAAGGCCGTTGCGGGCGGCTCGCCCCCGGGCTGTGCATACGCTTGTACAGCGAGCAGAACTTTGCCGAGCGCCCGGTCTTCACCGAACCTGAAGTGTTGCGCACCAATCTGGCGGCGCTGCTGCTGCGCCTGGCGGCGGATGGACTGGGGCAGGCGGAAGACTTTCCGTTTCTGGACGCGCCCGATTCGCGCGCGCTCAACGATGGCTATCGCCTGCTGCAGGAGCTGCAGGCGCTGGATGCCGATCGGCGCATCACTCGCCGGGGCAGGGCGATGGCACGGCTGCCGCTCGACCCGCGCTTGAGCCGGGCGCTCTTGGAAAGCAAGCGTTTCCACGCGGAAAGCGAATTGCTGGCCATCGTTTCCGGCTTGAGCGTTCCGGATGTCCGCATGGACGCCGAGCCGCAAGCCGAAGCCGCATTTGAAGACAGCAAATCGGAGTTTTCCGGACTGTTCAAACTGTGGCGTGCCTATCGAACGGCGCGCGAAGGCCCCCGGCGCGAATTGCGCCGCTGGTGCAAGGAGCATCACCTGTCGGTGCTGCGATTGTCCGAGTGGGACGACGTTTATACCCAAGTTGCCGATCGAGCGCGCGAGCTTGGGATTGTCGCGCAACGGGCGAAGGCGAGCTATACCGGCCTGCATCGGTCCCTGCTGGCGGGGTTCTGCACCATGGTGGGCGCGCGCGGCGAAGACGGCGTCTACGTGGGGACCCGGGGCGTGCACTTTCATATCTTCCCCGGCTCGGCGCTGGCCCGCCGCCGGCCTCGGTGGGTAATGGCCGCCAGCATCGTTGAAACTTCGCGCGTATTCGCGCGGCGGGTCGCGGATATAGAACCCATGTGGATCGAGTCAGCGGCGGCGCATCTCGTGAAGCGCGAATACCTCGAGCCGGACTGGGATGAGTCCCGCGAAGAGGTTGTGGCTCGTGAACGCGTGGGTTTTCTCGGTCTCATATTGAGCGCCGGCCGTGTCGTGAACTACGGTCCCATCGCTCCGGAGGAATCGCGCTTGATTTTTGCGCGCGAGGCTTTGGTGTATCAGCGGCTTAAGCGGCGCCCGGACTGGCTGCTGGCGAACGACGCGGCGGTGGCGGACGCACAGCGGTTGGAGGCGCGGCTGCGCAGCCGCGATCTGGTGCAAAGCGCCGAATCCTTGGTCGAGTTCTACAATCAGAGATTGCCCCGGCAAGTGTCGAGCGCAGCGACCTTGGAAAATTTCAGCCGGCATGTATCTGCGCAGCAACGGGAGTCATTGGTCTTGACCGCGGCGGATATTTTCGCGCGCCAGCCCGGGGCCGAATCGCTGGCGCAATTTCCCGAAAGGACCCGGATGGATGCATTGACCGTCCCCGTGGAATATCATTTCGCGCCGGGCGAAGCGCAGGATGGCGCCAATCTGAAAGTGCCCTTACTGGCGTTGCCCGGGCTCACTCAACTGATGATTGACACGGCCATCCCCGGCTTGGCTGCGCCGCGTATCGAGGCCCTGCTGCGTTCCTTGCCCAAGGACGCGCGCCGCAACCTGATTCCGATCGCGGATACCGCAGCCAAGTTTCTGGCCGACACAAACACCGCAGCGGCCGATGCGGAACATCTGCGGCGTGTGGCTGAAGCAACGGCGCGGTCTTGCCGATTCGCTGATTCGATTCGACCATGCCGCCGTGCCGGCACACTTGCGGGTGCATTTGGCGGTTACCCAGGACGGCAGGCAGATCGCGCAGGGCACGGATCTTCCGCAGGTGCGCCGCCAATGTGCCGCGGCGGCCCGGGCGGAACTGACGCGCCGCGCCCGCGCGGATTACGCGGTGCTCGGGAATTGGCGAAGCTTTGCGGTGGATGAACTGCCGGAGCGTATCGCGCTGCCGGTGGACCAGGGTTCGATTTGGGTTTATCCGACGCTCAACCGGCATCAATCCGCGCTGCAGGTACAGTACGAATGGACCGCCGTCGAGGCGCAACGCACCTGGCGGGAAGGCGCAGTTCGTCTGGCGCGAGTCATGCTGGAGCGGCAATCGCGGGACCTGGCCAAGTCCATCGCAGGTTCTGTCCCCTTGCTGCTGAGCGCGAGTCCGTATATCGGCAGCGAGCAACTCGTCGATACGCTGCTGCAGCTCGCATTCCGCAACGCCTGTTTTGCGGCGGCGAGAAGCGCCGCGCCGCCGCGCAGACTTCGACGCCGCGCTCGAGCGGGGGCGCGAGCGTTTGTACGCGGCAGTCGAGGAGGTGAGCGTCCTGGTTGCCGGCTGGTTCAAAGAGGCCGGAGAGTTGCGCCAGACGCTCGATGATGCCCGAGTCCGGCTGATGGCCGATGCCGCTGAGGAAACGCGCCGGCATCTACGCTGGCTCTTGGATCCCAAACTGCTGCAGAACGCGCCGTTGGATTGGCTGCGTCAATTGTCGCGCTACCTGAAAGCGGAACAACGCCGCTGGCAGCGCAATACGGTGCGCGGCAATGAACCAGCGCACATCGGCGCAGAACTAAGCTGTGGTCCGCCCGCTATCAGGACCTGGCCAATACAGCTGGCAGCAGAAGTGCGCTGGACGCCTCTGCTCGACGAATTTCGATTCTGGATCGAGGAATACCGTGTCTCTCTGTATGCGCAGGAACTCAAGACTTTGGGTCCCGTATCCGCGGCGCGCCTGGAGCAGCGGGCCGCGGAAATCGAGGCTTGGTTGCGGCGTTAGGAGCAATACTCAGACAGCTCCTACACGTCGAACTTGATGCCCTGTGCCAGCGCCATCTGTCCGCTCCAATTGATGGTGTTGGTTTGCCGGCGCATATAGGCTTTCCATGAATCAGAACCGGCTTCGCGGCCGCCGCCGGTATCCTTCTCACCGCCAAAGGCGCCGCCGATCTCGGCACCGGAAGTGCCGAGATTGACGTTGGCAATGCCGCAGTCGCTGCCGTCCGCCGACAGGAACCGCTCCGTTGCCTGCAAGCTGTCCGAAAATATCGCGGACGACAGGCCGTAAGCCACCGAGTTCTGCAGCGCCAACGCGTCCTCGAGCGTGTCGTAGCTCATCAAATACAGGATGGGTGCAAAAGTCTCGGTGCGCACCACCGCCATGCCGGCATTGGCGCGAACGATGGTGGGTTCCACGAAATTGCCCGGCCGCTTCAGCACCTTGCCGCCGTACAAAAGCTGCCCGCCCTCGGCCTGAGCCGCGGCGATGGCCGCGGAGTAGCGGGCCACGGCGCCGGCGTCGATCAAGGGTCCCATGAGTGTGGTGGAATCGAGAGGATCGCCGATGCGCACTTGGGCGTAGGCCGCCGTCAGCCGCCGCTCGAGTTCCGCGGCGCGCGAGCGATGTACCAGCACGCGTCGAGTCGTGGTACAGCGCTGGCCGGCAGTCCCCACCGCGCCGAATACAATGGCCGGCACGGCCAGATCCAGATTGGCGTTTTCATCGACAATCAGGGCGTTGTTGCCGCCGAGTTCCAACAAACTTTTGCCAAGGCGCTCGGCGACGCGCACGCCGATCTGCCTGCCTACGTGGGTGGACCCGGTGAATGACACCAGCGCCACACGCCGGTCATCGACAAAGCGGCCCGCAAGTTCCGTGCCCGCGTCGATGAAGACCTGAAATATCGGGGGCAGGGCGTGCCGCTGCAACACGCGATTGCAAACCTGCTGTACGGCGAGCGCGCAGAGCGAGGTCTTGGGCGAGGGTTTCCACACGGTGGCATTGCCGGTGATGGCGGCCAAGCAAGCGTTCCACGCCCACACCGCAACCGGAAAATTAAATGCCGAAATGACACCGACGACGCCGAGCGGATGCCACTGTTCGTACATTCGATGTTGCGCGCGTTCCGAGTGCATGGTGTTGCCGTAAAGCATGCGCGATTGCCCGACGGCAAAGTCCGCGATGTCGATCATCTCCTGCACTTCGCCGTCGCCCTCGGCCTTGATCTTGCCGTTTTCCAGCGACACCAGACTGCCGAGCGCGTCCTTGACGGTGCGCAGCTCCTCGCCGAGCAGCCGCACCGCCTCGCCGCGCTTCGGCGCGGGCACTCGGCGCCAGGCGGCGGCGGCGGCGACTGCCGCGGTCATGACATGTTCGTAGTCGGCGCCGCGTTGCGCCACGCACCTGTGCCAGCCGCTGACCGGTCGCCGGATTGATCGAATCGATCAACGGGCCGCCCGCCTCGGTGCTCCAGCCATGGCTTCCGGACCATACACCGGCGTTGATGTCCCGAAGCCCCAAGGTTTCGAGCGGATTGCTGCTTTGCTTCATAGTTCGATTCTCAATTTACCGAGGTCGGAAGTGAAGGGGCCGCATTTTGACTTGGATTGGCGTACAACGCTAGCATCGGACGATGTCGACCACCCCCGCCTTGACCAATTGGCATCCCGCGACCTGGCAGAGCCGTCCCGCGGCTCAACAGCCCAAATATGCCGATGCGCCGGCCTTGCAGCGCGCGGTCGCCTCGCTCAGCCGATTGCCGCCGCTGGTGGTCTCCTGGGAAATCGAGGCGCTGACCGCCAAACTGGCCCAGGCGCAACGCGGCGAACAATTCCTGCTGCAGGGTGGCGATTGCGCCGAGAGCTTTGAGGACTGCGAGTCGGACAACATCGCCCGGCGGCTGAAGATCCTGCTGCAAATGAGTCTGGTCCTGCTGCAAGGGCTGAAGAAGCCCATTGTTCGCGTCGGCCGATTTGCCGGTCAGTATGCCAAACCGCGCTCGGCGGAGACCGAGACCCGCGATGGGCGTCACGTTGCCTACCTACCGAGGAGACAACGTCAATCGGCCCGGCTTCACCAAAGCGGAGCGGGAGCCGGATCCGGAACTCTTGCTGCGGGGCTATGAGCGCGCCTCCTTGACCTTGAATTTCGTGCGCGCGCTGATCGACGGCGGATTTGCCGATCTGCATCACCCGGAATATTGGGACCTCGGCTTTTTGCGTCATGCGCCGCTGCGCGACGCCTATCAGCAAATCGTCGATTCGATTGCTGAATCGATGGATTTTTTCGAATCGATGAGCGGCCAGCGGGTGCATGCAGCAACCCGGGTTGATTTTTATACCAGCCACGAAGGATTGCATCTGCTCTCCGAACAGGCGCAGACGCGCTACATCGAACGGCAGAAGCGCTGGTATAACTTGTCCACGCACATGCCTTGGATCGGGATGCGCACCGCGAATATCGGCGGCGCGCACGTGGAGTACTTTCGCGGCATCGCCAATCCGATCGGCGTGAAAGTAGGAGCGGCGATGAGCGCCGAATGGCTGCAGGAGCTGATTCAGGTGCTCAACCCGCAAAATCAACCCGGACGCCTGACATTCATTCATCGCTTCGGCATCAAGGATATTGAAAGCCGCTTGCCCGACATGATCCGAGCGGTCCGCGCCACCGGTTCGCAGGTACTGTGGGTTTGCGATCCGATGCACGGCAACACCGAGACCACCGCGGGAGGCATCAAGACGCGGCGTTTCGACAATATTTTAGGAGAGGTCGAGGCGGCATTTCGCATTCACAACGACTCGGGCTCGATGCTCGGCGGCGTGCACATTGAACTCACCGGCGAGGATGTGACCGAATGCGTCGGCGGCGCTCGCGGGCTGACCGAGGGCGATCTGGCGCGGGCCTACAAATCCCAGGTCGATCCACGCTTGAATGCCGAGCAAGCGCTGGAATTAGCCATGCTGATTGCGAGGCAAGCCGGCGCGGGTCAGCGCATCGGCAAGATGCCGCGGCCGGCTTAGGAAATTACCATGAGCATCGCGGAATTCTTCAAGCAGCCCTTGGAGGGCAAGACCTCCCTGTCCAGAGTATTCTGGCTCTACGGAGTATTGGGCTCGCTGTTGGTCGGCTGCCTCGAATTGTTCTTGGATGCCGGAAATCTGTTTGTCATTCGCGTCTATTCCATTCTGGGGCTGCTCTACAGCGTTTATGTGACCGTTGGCCTCTATCGATGTGCGAAGAACAGCGCATCGCCGTTCATGGCGCGCATGGCGAGAATCGGTGCGGTGCTGACTCTGCTGCTGTTGCCGGTGCTCGCGTACTTGGATCTCACGGGAAGCCTCACGCTCAGCGGTTTAGTTGGGCAATCAGTTGATTGAGTAGTGCCGCGGTGCTCCAATTGGATCACGCCTTTATCGGCTGTCCCGCCGGGGCACCGGCAGCCGCGGCGCTGCTGAAGCTGGGATTCGTCGAGGGCTCCGGCAACACGCATCCGGGGCAGGGCACGGCAAATCGCCGCTTTTTTTTCGAGAATTTCATGTTGGAGCTGCTTTGGGTCGCCGATGCAGCCGAGGTGCAAAACGACAGAACGCGGCGCACACGCCTCTGGGATCGATGCGAGCGGCAAGACCTTAAGATCAGTCCTTTCGGGATTATTTTCGGAGCGCCGGCCACACCGCCGCCGACAGCGCCATTTCCCACCTGGGAATACAGGCCGAATTATTTGCCCGACGGACTCGCCATGCAGATTGCGGATGGCACAACGCTTTATGAACCCGAGCTGTTCTACCTGCCTTTTCTGAGACGTGCCGGGCCGCGCAAGGAGCCCGTGGTGCACGCCGCACCGATTCGCCGTATCAAGGGACTGTCGGTGGGAGTCTGCAACCGCAGGCAGTTGTCGGCTGCATCACGTTCCGCCGAGGAGCACGGGCTGGTGAGCTATTTCGAATCCGTGCTGCCGGTCCTCGAGATTCAATTTACGGGCCCCCCTGACCTGCAAATCGACCTGCGGCCCGATCTGCCGCTGGTGTTTCGCGGCGCGCCTGACTAGGCAGGCTGCGCAAGAGGCGCCCTGAGCCTCTACGTTCTAAGGTAGCTCGCGCCGTTGACGTCGATCACGCATCCGGTCATGGCCGCGGGCGCATCGAGCGCACAATACACGGCCGCGTTCGCGACCTCGTCGCTGCGGTTTACGCGGCCCAGGGGATGCTGCGCGAGAATTGCAGGGCCGTCCGGCCCTTCAAGGTGACCGGCGGCCATTTCCGTTTCCACCCACCCCGGCGCGATGCAGTAGACGAAGACTGCGTCGGGCGCCAGCGACTTGGCCATGGATTGTGACAGCGCATTGAGTCCGGCCTTGCTGGCAGCGTAGGCGGGCGCGTCGGGTTCGCCGCGAAACGCGCCTCGGGAGGAAATGTTGACGATGCGGCCCCGGCCGAACGCCGGACTGCGGGGCTGACTGCGGGCGGCCATGCTTTGCGCCGCGAGCAGCGATAGATCCGCCGGCGCAACCAAGTTGGTCGCCAGAGTCTGGTGCCATGCCGACTGCCAACTATCGTAAGCGGTCTTGAGCGGCGGGTGGAAAATATAGAGTCCCGCATTGTTGATCAGGATGTCGACAGCGCCCAAGGAATCGATCACCCGTTGCCAGAGGAGGCTAGCCTCGGCCGGCTGCGAGAGATCGGCATCGAAGCTTGCATGGCCGGTGCCGGCAAGACCTGCGAGACTTTCCGCGACCGCCTTTCGGTTGCTGCGGTAGTGAAGCGCCACGCGCACCCCGCGTTGCGCGAGTTGTGCGGCAATAACGCGGCCGATGCCGCGCGAAGCGCCGGTGACCAGCGCAACGGCCTTGGCGTCAGGGGGAGACATCTTGGACCATGGCAGACTTGATGGCTGCAATTTGCGCGCGGTCGGTAATGCGGGTGGTGTACACGGCCTTGAGAAAGGATTCGTCCCAAGCTGTCAGGCCGGGAGGCGCTTTGCCTGTCGCCGAGAACAAATTCAGGATGGTGGGCGCGTTGCCGACGCTGGCGTCAGGCCGAATCTGCGCCAGCCCGATCATGGCGATATAGGAGGCGACTTGACCATACGAGACGTTCTTCAACTGCCGCGTGTCGACAATAACCAGCACTGAGGATAAGGCGCGGTAATTGTTGACCTCAAGGCGGGTCGCTACGGCGCCTCCGCCGGTGGCGCGGCCTTCGGCATTTCCGAGAGGTGTTCCGTCGAGCTGGTAAAATTCTGTGTTGTACCAGACGCGTATGGGTCTCGAGGCGTTGAACTCACGGACCTTGGTGCCGCCCTGATCGGCTTCCTCGCCGAACATGCGCACGTCGCGTTTACTCCAGGCTTTGATCACGCCTTCGGGATCTGAAGTCACCACGACATCGAGATTGCCCTTGCAGTGCTGCGCACCCAACGGCGCGCCCGCATTGGCGGCGGCTTTTGAGATGCGCGACAGAATGTACTCACCGTCGTTGCTCGGGATGCCGGCCACCAGCGGACAGAGCGGAATTTGCGGCTGCCAGCGGGCCAGCGATTCATCGCCCGGCTTGACCGCGACGGCAGTGACGAACGTCCAGACTTCGCGCTCGAGGGCGGCGCGATCCTTCACCCCCGTCACGGTGGTCGAATCGATGGGTTTCGAACCGGCGGCCGTCGGCGGATCATCCGCGGCCACGGTGCCGGTAGAGGAAAGACAGGCGAGGATTATTGCCGCTGCCAAGCGGGCGCACCGCGCGATCTGTCCGGAATTGCTGTGGTGATTCGCCATTTGTCCCCCTGTGGGTAGGTTCCCAACATTCTCGAGTGCGGTCAAGGCACAGGTGCGATCGCCTGCACCATATCGATCCTGATTTCCGCGAGCTGTTGCCTGTCGGTATGCTCGGTGTGATACAGCGCTTTGAGAAAGGCCTCGTCCCATCTGCTCAAGCCCTCGGGGCGCTCGCCCTCGGGGCTGGAAAACAAATGCAAAATCGTCGGCGCATCGGCAGCCTCGGCATCGGGACGGACTTCTGCAAGCCCGATCAAAGCGATATAGCTGGCCAGCTGCGCGAAATTGATGCCCCGCGCGCGTGGTCCATCAATCATCACGAGAGCTGAGGTGAGGTCGCGAGTCTCATTGAAGACCAGGCGCGTCGCCCGGGCGGGAGCGGTGCGCATGCCCATCACAGTGCTCCCTTCCCGATTGCCCAGCCGAATGCCTTCGTAGCTGTATAACTCGGCGTTATACCAAACGCGAATTGGACTCTTGGAACCGAGAAATTTCCTTATTTTCGCGGCGCCCTGATCCGCCTCATCGCCGAACATCCAAACGTCGCGCTTGTTCCAGGCTTTGAGCAGCGCATCAGGTTCCGCGCTTACAACAATGTAGAAATTCGGCTTGCAGTGTTCAGGCGCCACCGGCGCGCCGGCCGCCGCGGCAATTTGGGATACGCGCGCCAAAATGTATTCGCCATCTTCGCGCGGCAGGCCGGCGACCAGCGGACAGATCGGCGCGACAGTTTGCCAACGTGCGAGCGATGACTCATAGGGCTTCGATGCGACATGCGAGACAAAGGACTGCACCTGTTTTTCCACCGCCTCGCGGTGCCGCGCGGCTTCGACGGTGATGGTATCGATCTGCGCGCGTGCGCCGTCGGCTGCCGCGCACAGGACGATACCGGCGCACAAACTGAGTATGCCGATGCGCATTGGAACGCAGGCTTCACGCATCAGCAGTGCGCCTCAGTATTTTTTCGGCATCGGCCCGGAAGGCCCGTGGCGATTTGGTGGATGATGCGAAGGATGTAGCGTGTGCCGCCGCGGGACGAAGGCACCTCCTTGCACTATCGTATAAGTGTCGCCGCCGGTTTCCGATCCAACTTGATCGGAATAGTCGTCTTGATCGTACGAGCCGGCGGGGTCCGCGTAGGGCGTCGCGTACTGCGGTGCTGGGCTGTACGCGCGCGCATAGTGGGGTGCTGGAGTCGGATGCATGGTGTTGATGGGTCCGACATCCAGCAGAGTGGACTTCTCGCCGCAGGGGTTGTTCGAGAAAGTCTTGACGCCCCGGGTGCTGCACTCCCAAATCTGGCCGCTGAGCGCGGCAGGCTCCGCCGCAGCCGGCACCGCTGACGCCGGCGTTGCTGCCGTCTCGGATGCCGCGGGCACGCGCATCGCCTTCAGGAATGGGCGGTGCAGAGCTTGAGGGTGCCGCCCGCGAGACAGGCAACGACGGGTCCCTGAGCCGCGGCCATGGCCTGCGGCTGCCGGCTCGAGGTCGCGGAGGACTTCGTTGAGACGGCGGTAATGGCAAGCGCTGCCCCCGCTACCAACAAGGTGCCTAGAATCCACGGCAGCAGATCGCGTTCCTTGTTCACGGATTGATTATCCTCTCCACTGAACGGGACGGAGGAAATTCTGCAAAATTCTGCACAGTAAAACGCCGGCGCGGCCGAAAGAGGGATGCAAAGTCCAATGATAAAAAGATTCTAAATAGATAATGTAATAATTGATTAATAACATTATATGCGAGTGACAAGCGACTGCAATTGCTCGGTGGCAAGATTAAGTTAAAGGCCGGCACGAGCTTAAACGCGAGGGGCCATAGCTGCTGACGCTGCGTGCTAGATTGCACTCAATGACTACCCTGGATAACCCTGTTTCCGCCCCGGTACTGCCGGCACCGATTCCTCGCAGCCGCCGCTTGAGCTTTTTCCAGTTCGTGCGCGCACTCCGTGACAGCGCGATCGAGTCTTTTGCCCAGGAAGCGTACGAGCGCGACATCCTGCAGCGAAAGATGTTCGGACGTAGCTTGTTCGTGGTCAACGAGCCGGCTGCGATCAAGCATGTCCTGATCGACAACGCGGCCAACTACAGGAAGACGGAAATTACACGCCGGATCCTCGAGCCCGGATTGGGCAAGGGACTGATCACCTCTGAGGGCGAGACCTGGCGTCAGCACCGTCGCACCATGTCGCCGGCATTCGATATCCGCAGCACCGCGGCCTATACGCCGGTCATGACCGCGGCGGCGGCGGAGTTGCTGGCGGAGTGGGACAAGGTTCCTGCCGGCACGGCCGTCGATGTCGCCACGGCGATGATGGAAGTCACGCTCAATATCATTTCCCGCACCATGTTTTCCAACGACTCCGACGATATTGTGACCATCATGGGGCGGAGTGCCGGCCGCTATCAGTCTGAAATGCGCCCGAACATCATGGACATGTTGGGTTGGCCGCGATGGCTGGCAAGTTTGCCGCGAAGAAACGTGGCGGCCCGCACCTTGGGAGAATTCGACCAGGTGATCGACCGGTTGATCGGCGAGCGGACGCGCGATCCGGAAAACTATCCGAAAGACCTGCTGGCGAGGTTGGTTGCGGCTCGCGACGAGCAAACCGGCATTGGCATGAGCGCAGAAGAAGTACGGGACCACGTCATTACGATTTTCTTGGCGGGCCATGAGACCACGGCCATGGCCATGACATGGACCTGGTTTCTGCTATCGCAGCACCCGGTTGTCGAGGCAAAGCTGCATGCCGAACTCGAGTCGGTGCTCGGCGGGAGGCATCCCAGTCACGAGGATTTGAGCAAACTGACTTACACGCGCATGGTGATCGACGAGTCGATGCGCATCTATCCTCCCGTGCACACCATCGCGCGGGAAGCCATCGCCGAGGACACCCTCGTGGGCCTGCGAATCCCAAAGGGCTCGACGGTCATGATCGCTCCGTGGCTGCTGCACAGGCACCTCAAGCTTTGGGACAATCCGTCCCTATTTGATCCGGAGCGCTTCTCGCCGGAACGGTCGGCCGGGCGCGCACGCTTCGCGTACCTGCCCTTTGGCGGGGGCAAACGCATTTGTATCGGCGCAGCGTTCTCTTTGGCGGAAGCCACCGTGCTGCTCGCGACGCTCGCGCAACGCTATGGTTTGCGCGTCGCCGCGGGGCACCGCGTCGAGCCCCAGGGCCTGATTACGCTTCGCGCCCGATACGGGATGAAAATGCTGCTGACGCCCCGGAAATAGTGATTGGGACTTTCATAATGAAAATAACTATTAAATTCAAATAGTTATACTGTTTTATTAGATATTATATTGAGCGGGGCAGGCAGTTTTTAAAAACCTGGCTTGCCCCGGTGACGGCAGGTGTTATTCTGGATCGCGAACCTTCCCCGCAACCGAGCCCTAGGCGCCTGAGAAGCCGCTCAAGCTTGGAAAGCCAACGAAAAATTTGGCCCGTGCGAGGAATTTTTTCCCCGAAGATGGGGTCTGACGGGTTCTTAAGCCTTCTGGGCCAGGTTCAGTTGCGCTCGGGTTAGTCCAAAGTCCAAGCGCGAATGATGGCGGGCTACGCGGGGAACCGCGTAGCCCGTTTTTTCTTTGTACCGGGCGTTTGTGATAAACCTTCTCGAGCATGAATCCGATTTTTGATGCTGATTGCAGGCGCTGCCCGCGTCTTGCGGCATTTCTGGACGCCGTCCACGTCGAGGAACCGAACTATTACTGCCGGCCGGTACCGCCGTTCGGGGACGCGGGCGCGCGCATAATTTTGGTGGGGCTGGCTCCCGGCATGCACGGAGCGAACCGCACCGGCAGACCCTTCACGGGCGATCACGCCGGCATCCTGCTGTACCGAACGTTGTACAAATTCGGACTTGCCTCGGGCCCAGCATCGAATGCCGCCGATGATGGTCTCAAGCTAATCGATGCGCGCATTACCAACTCGGTTAAGTGCTTGCCGCCCGCCAACAAACCGCTGCCCGCCGAGATCGTCGAGTGCAACGCCTACCTGCGGGCGGAGCTCGAGCAAAGCCGCGCCGCACGCGTCATTCTCGCGCTGGGTGCGATTGCGCACGCGGCGGTACTGCGCGCGTACGATTTGCGGCTCGGCCGGTTCCGTTTTGCGCATGGTTCAGAGCATGAACTCGGCGCCGGCCAAGTGCTGCTCGATTCCTATCATTGCAGCCGCTACAACACCCAGACTCGCCGGTTGACCACCGACATGTTTGAAGCAGTCGTCGCGAGGGCGAGGTATCTGGCGCACGCCGGCCGCCCCGGGCCATGAATACCAGTTCTCTGCCGCTATCGTCGGCGCCGGCGCCCTTCGACGCCAAAGTCTTTGTCGACAGCCTTCCCGGGCGCCCGGGCGTCTATCGGATGCTGGATGGCGAGGGCCAGATTCTCTACGTCGGCAAGGCACGCAATCTGAAGAGCCGGGTCGGCTCGTACTTTCAAGCCAGCAATGTTCAGCCCAAAGTCCAGGCGCTGGTTGCCAAGACTGCGAACATGGAAGTGACGATCACGAATTCCGACACAGAAGCGTTGCTGCTCGAGTACAACCTCATCAAGAAGCATCGTCCGCGGTTCAACGTGGTGTTGCGCGACGACAAGAGTTTCCCCTATTTGCATCTGGAGACGAACCACGAGTTTCCGCGTTTGAATTTTTACCGCGGATCGCGCAAAGAGCCCGGCAAGTACTTCGGCCCTTACCCCTCCGCGGGTGCGGTTCGCGAGACGCTGCAACAGCTGCAAAAACTCTTTCGCATCCGCAATTGCGACGACGCTTATTTTGCAAATCGATCCAGGCCCTGCCTGCAATACCAGATTCAACGCTGCACCGCGCCGTGCGTGGGTCTGGTTTCAAAGGAACACTACGCACGCGATGTTGGCGCGGCAATCAAAGTGCTGGAAGGCCGCAACGACGAAGTGGGCGAGGACCTGGGCCGGCGCATGGACGCGGCAGCCGGGCGTCTGGACTTTGAGGAGGCCGCGCAGCTGCGCGATCAACTGGCCAAGCTCAAGGTCATCCAGGCCCAGCAAGTCGTCACCGCGGGCGCTGACCATGATGCCGATGTCATCGCCATTGCCAGCGCGAACGGCGAGTACTGCGTGGCCCTGATGTTCGTACGTGCGGGCCGCAGCCTCGGCAGCACGACCTTCTTTCCGAAGGCGCCGTTTGCGGAGTTGCCCGAGGTACTGGCCGCATTTGTGGTGCAGTACTACCTGGAGCGCGAAGCGCCGGCGGAAATCATCGTGCAGCAAGACTTCGATGAAATGCAGCTGCTCGAAGTCACCCTGACGCAGCGCCTGGCGCACAAGGTGCGGATATGTTCCTCGGTGCGCGGCATCCGCGCGCGCTGGTTGGAATTGGTGCGCACCAACGCAGAACAGGCCCTCAACATGCGGCGCCTGGCGCGCGCGGGCATCGAATCGAGCCTGGAGGACCTGCGCGAGGCATTCGATCTTGAGGAAGCACCCAACCGGCTGGAATGCTTCGATATCAGCCACACCGGCGGCACCGATACCGTCGCATCCTGCGTTGTGTTCGGCGTGGAAGGGCCGCTGAAAAGCGACTATCGACGCTTCAATATCGGCGGCATCCAGCCCGGCGATGACTATGCGGCCATGTACCAGGCACTCACGAGACGCTACAAGAGAGTGCGCGACGGCGAGATCGTCAAGCCGGATATACTGCTGATCGACGGCGGCAAGGGACAACTGGCCGAAGCGGCCAAGGTTCTCGATGAGCTGGGAGTCGGTGGAGTTACCCTGATCGGCGTCGCGAAAGGCGCGGATCGGCGCGCCGGTCAGGAACAGCTGTTCTTGTTGGACCAGGATACCCCCACTATACTGCCGCCGGACTCTCGTGCTTTGCACTTGATTCAACGTGTGCGCGACGAAGCGCACCGGTTTGCGATTGCGGGGCACCGACGCAAGCGCGCCAAACGTCATAGCCAATCGATACTTGAGACCATTCCGGGATTGGGCCCGGTGAAGCGGCGCGAGTTGCTGAAACAATTCGGCGGCCTGCAAGGAATACTGCGTGCCGGCATCGAGGATTTCATTCAAATTCGCGGCCTCGGGCGGGAACTCGCCCAGGTAATCTATGAACACCTCCATCCCGGACGTTAAGCCTAAGTCTTATTTGAACCTGCCAAACACGCTGACGTGGCTGCGCATTCTGATGATTCCGGGCGTGGTGATTCTCTACTACCTGCCGTTTTGGTGGGCGCACCCGGCGGCGGGCGTCGGTTTCGCGCTGGCCGGAATCACCGATTCTCTCGACGGATATTTCGCGCGCAAGCTGGGGCTGACTTCGCGGCTCGGCGCCTTCTTGGATCCTGTCGCCGATAAATTGATCGTCGCCGCCGCCCTGGTGCTGATCGTGAGCGCGGACTCACGCTGGTTCGTGGTGATCATGGCCATTGTCATTATCGGCCGGGAAATCGCGGTCTCGGCGCTGCGCGAGTGGATGGCCGAGATCGGCGCCCGCAGCCGCATCAAAGTGTCGCAGGTGGCCAAGTACAAAACCATCATGCAAATCACCGGATTGTCGATGATGCTGTTTCATCACAATCTGCTCGGCATCGCCATCTACAAGCTCGGCGTGGTCCTGACCGCGGTCGCGGCGGTGTTGACGCTGTGGTCCATGATTCTGTATTTGCGCCTGGCGTGGCCCGAATTGCGCAACAGTTCGGTCTGTAGCGGAGTGCAGGGTGGCCGGCTGTGAGCGCCGACCCTGTTTGCGGCAATCCAGCAGGGAAATTGCCGCTGCAGTTCAAGGCGTTAGCTGCAGATTTTGCCGGCTTGTCCTTGACTCTGAGCGTTACGGCCCTACAATTGCGCCTCTGTTTCGGGCGGGAATAGCTCAGTTGGTAGAGCGCAACCTTGCCAAGGTTGAGGTCGCGAGTTCGAGCCTCGTTTCCCGCTCCACTTTGTCACCAGAACCCCGGCCCGACCGGGGTTTGATGTTTTGAACGAACTGCGCTAGCAGAGTGCATCAAGACCCGCCGACTGGCTTATACGAGAATTTCTGGCCCGCCACCGATGCCTCGTACATCAGGCCTCCCTTCGCGATGGTGAAGACCGCCATTCCATTTTGGTATCCGCCGGCGGTGGCCGCGCCGTTCTGGCTGCTGCTCTTACCGGCGGTCGAGCCCGTGGTGCCTGCCGAAGCCCCTGCCGAAGCCTGGATCGCCACCGCGCCGACGGAGGCGTCGAAGGCGAAGTTTCCCGAGGTGAATTTGTCGAAGGCTGCTTTGTCCTTGAAGAATATCATCTGGCTGTAGGCCTGCCCCCCGGCTTGGAGACCCACGCTCACCTGAGTCATGGAGGTATCGCCGACGTGTTTACCCTTCTGAAAGACACGGCCCTTGCCATGCGCGGCGCCCACCCCCAACCCGCCTTTGGCGATGTTGGGAAATACGGCGTACCCATAGCTGTCAGCGAAGAACGCGGAACTTGCCCCGGCATCCTTGAACTTGGTGGTCGTGTCACTGTAGTCGTCGGCCCAAGCAGCGGCGGCAGGCAGCATCAACGCCGCGATTGCTAAAAAAACGTGCATCCTTTTCATCGGTAAACTCCTGATTAGAGAGCAACGGCATATCCCGACGGGAAATTCGAGCTTCCGGCCATTTTGGTGACAATTCCCGCCCTTGTCGCAGGGACCAAAGGCCCATTGCAATCGCGACGACAATTCATTTGATGTGAGCGCGCGAGCGAGTTCTGCCTTGGCTGTTCGCGCTCGTTGGTGCGCTTATCGCCTTTCGGTTCAGCTGCCAGCGGGTGATCGGGTCGCACCTTGTTCGCCATCAAGCGACCTGTTAGACTAAAAATATGTTGATAATCCAATGAGTTAGCCAAGTCAAAGCGTCGCTCTCTATAACTCCTAAAGCGGCCCGTTTTAGCCGCCACATCCGTAGGTGATAACCAAAATGCCAACCCTCGTGTTTCGAGGCAGCCTTCTGCTGTCTTCCATATTTATTCAGTTTGCCGCAGGTGCAATTGCTGCCGACCAGACGCCCGCGCCGGCCCGCACGTTGATCCGCGCCGGGCACGTGTTGAATGTCCGCACCGGCAGCGAAACTGCCGATCAAACAATCATCGTCAGCGGTGGCGTAATTTCAGGCACGGCGGCCACGGCGGCGACACCGAAAAATCCTCAAGACCTGGAAATCGATCTGCGCGGCATGACCGTGATGCCGGGCCTGATCGACGTGCATACCCACCTTACGATGGACACGAACTTCGATCCGTATCACGAGTTGTCGACCAGCGTCGCGAAAAGCGCCTTGATCGGTGCACACAACGCGAAGGTAACGCTCGAAGCGGGCTTCACCTCGGTGCGCAACGTGGGCGCCGCGGGTTTCGCCGATGTGGATCTTCGCGATGCCATCAATGCAGAACTGATAACGGGCCCGCACATGCAGGTCAGCGGGCCGGCCTTGGGCATCACCGGCGGTCACTGCGACGAGAATCTGCTGCCCTTTGAGTACCGCGCGCAGGGCGGCGGCGTTGCCGACGGCGTCGAATCCGTGCAGCACAAGGTGCGCGAGAATATCAAGTACGGCGCCGATCTCATCAAGATCTGCGCGACCGGCGGCGTGTTGTCGAAGGGCGACGATCCGCAGGCTTCGCAATACACTTTGGAAGAACTCAAAGCCATCGTTGCCGATGCGCACCGCCTCGGTCGCCGGGTCGCGGCCCACGCGCACGGTGCGCAAGGCATTCTCTGGGCAACGCAGGCGGGCGTCGATTCCATCGAGCATGGCTCGTACATGAACGACGAAGACATCGCGGCGATGAAGGCGCATGGGACTTACTTCGTGCCGACCGCGTACTTGGTCGATTGGATTCAGGTCAATGGCCATCTGCCGCCGTTTTACTATCAAAAAATGAAGGACGTGAGCGCGGTGGCAAAGGCAAACGCCAGGAAGGCCATTGCCGCGCATATCAAGGTGGCGCTCGGGACCGACTCCGCCGTGTATCCTCACGGGTTGAATGCGCATGAGCTCGCGGTGTACGTCGATCAATTCGGCATGACGGCACTCGCCGCCATTCAGAGTGGTACCTTAAACGCCGCGGATCTGATGGGCTGGTCGGATAAAGTGGGTTCGCTCGAGACCGGCAAGTGGGCCGATATCATCGCGGTGAAGGGCGATCCTTTGCGCGATATCAAGTTGCTGCAGCACGTCTCGTTCGTGATGAAGTCCGGCGAGGTCTACAAGCATCTGGCGGATTGAGTGGCGCGGCGGATGATGTAAACTGCGCAAAGAACCCCGGCGCGCCCGGGGTTTGATGTTTTGACCAATGGGCTAAGTGGCAGAGTGGTCATGCAGCGGCCTGCAAAGCCGTGTACGCCGGTTCGATTCCGACCTTAGCCTCCATCAGAACATAGCCGCCTTCGGTGCGCGCGCCGTGCTCAATCGAACCATAAATACTGCCACGCGATGCCGTAGGTCACGAAGTCCCCGCCGACGCGGGTCGTCGCGCCATCGCTCACGGCGAATTTCAGCGATTGACGGGCGCTAAGCGGCAACGAAAAAGTCAGCCCCAGCCGGGAATTGGCTTCGAGATCGTTTTGGCGAACGCCGTTTTGCGTGGTACGGCCGCCATTGTAGTAGGTGGCATCGAAGGCCACCCACATTCGCGGGCGAATGGTATAGCTGACGTGGCCTTGCAACGAGAAGAGGGGATTCTGCTGGCGTCGTACGCCACCGAAGAAGTCCGGGTTCTCGGTGTAGAGCCAGGCAGCGACGTAGGTTTCGAAGAACCAATGCCCGTAAGGGTATGACAAGCCGATTTCGGGCTTAAATCCCCACCGGTTGGTTCCGATGTTGATGAGTTTGGCGGAGTCGTACTGGCCCGTAGGCGCCAAGATGGTCAAGCTTGCCCCGAGCGTTGCCTCCGGCTTGTGTGCGGCGAATTGCGCCGGCGTAAGCGCGGGGCCGCCGAGCAAATTCACGGCAAGCCTCAGCTGGCTGTCAGCCAAGCCGGACCGTGTGACTTCCGCGGCTTGTTCCCCAACGTTGCCCGAGACCGTGCCCCAAACATACGGTGTCGCGAGCCCCGCACTCGCAGAACGCCCGAAGAAATCGAATGTGCGGGCGTAGGCAGCGACTGCGGAATTCAAGCGCGCTTCAACATTGCTTATGGGAACGGACGGATCGAACACCACATCGCCGGTCGAACGGGTGGAGGAGAGCACCACGAAATTGGCGCCGATGGGACTCGGTGAATACGCGCGCGGCTCGAGTTCTTGCGCGCCGGACCTTCCCGCCGCGACGAGATAAAATAGCAGGCCAAGAATGGCAAGCGCCGAAGGGGGATGCTTGACGTATTGGGATGCGCGCGACCCACACGATTCAGCCGAAGACATGCTCCTTAGAATGAGCAGATCGGTTCGGCCTGTATATACGCCTAAGGCCCACTACAGAGGCGCCCAAGAGCGCTGAAAACAGCAAACAACGCTGATCTGCCCCATAATAGCGGCATCCTTGCCGGTTGGAGCGCTTGATGTCGGAAGAAATCTCAAATCTGGTCAGTTTAAAAACGCCCGGTCCAGGTCGATTTGCGGCGCATAGGCGCGCACCCGGACCAATGGTATCCGCTGGCGTGGTGCGATGAACTCAAGGTCGGCAAGACCTTGAGCCGGCGTTTCGCCGGCGATCCCATCGTTCTGTATCGCGGCAACAGCGGCAAGGTGTTCGCGCTCGAGGATCGGTGCGCACATCGCCAAGTGCCCTTGCACTTGGGGGTGGTGAGCGGGGATGAGCTCAAGTGCCACTATCACGGCTGGGTATACAACTGCACCGGCAAATGCATCAACGTGCCGTACCTTGGGCCCGAGCGGCTGCCCACCGGCGTAAAGAGTTACCCGGCGCGCGAAATCGACGGGCTGATATTCGTGTTCCCCGGCGATGCATCGCGGGCGGAGAGCCGGGTGCCCGCGACTCTAGGCTCCTCTCAGCGCAAGGACTACAAGACGCGGCGGCTCAATCGACAGGTCGCCTGTCATTACACCTTCATGCATGAAAACCTGTTCGACATGAATCACCAATTCATGCATCGCAAGCAAATGGGATCGATCAGAGCCCGCTGTCTGGGACGCAATCATGGCGAGAATTGGGCGGAGGTCGAATACAGTTTCAGCCGAACCGAGGGAAAATCGTCCGTGGGCGAACAGGTCATCGTCGACTTGATGCGCAAGCGCGGCGAAGCCAAGAAGGATTTTTCCGATCACATGCGCATCCGCACCGACTATCCAACACAGAGCTTGAAGGTCTGGATCGGCCGCGATATCAAGCAATCGGATGATCCGGTTCTCGACGTGTGGTTGGGCTATACACCGCTGGATGCTGAGCAGCGTAGCAATCGTACTTACGGATATTTGTCGGTGAAGAAGCCGGGCTTCCCGGGGATCATTCACGTGGTCTGGCCATTCGTGACCTGGTTTACCGAAAACATTTTCCGCGAGGACAAGGACATCGTTGAACACGAACAACGGGCCTACGATGCGCAAGGGGCGGATTGGAACAATGAGGTTTTTCCGCCGATCCGGGACCTGCGCAGCGTGTTGGCTCGCTGCGGCGTGCCGCTGAAGTAAGCGCCCGGCGCGCCGCTGGCGCACGATGCCTCAGCATCGCAGAAGTGCCCGGCGGCGCTATATTTCACTCTGATGACGACGCATAATTAGACCTAAAATAGCCTTCTACGCGATGCACTCATGCTGAACCCAGAACCGTTGCCCCATCCAATCCCCGCGGTGCGTCCGTGGGACGCTCGCCTGGCGCGCCGTCTGGTCGCGCCGCTGGCCAATAGCTGGGTGCGGCCCAACCATCTGACCACCCTGCGTTTGGTGGTTGGATTGGCGGCCGCCGCTGCCTTTTTGCCGGGAAGCTTTGCTTGGTCGAATGTGGCGGCATTGCTGCTCGTGCTGTCGAATTTTCTCGATCATACCGACGGTGAACTGGCACGCCTGAGCGGAAAGACCAGCCGGCTGGGGCATCTCTACGATCTGGCCAGCGATGCCGGGGTGACTATTTTGCTGTTCATCGCGATTGGCGTCGGCGTCGGTACCAAGCAGCGGCTTGAACTCGGCGTGCCGCCGGCGACGCTGGGTGTGGCAGCCGGGACGGCGGTCGCACTGATTTTTTATCTGCGCATGCGCATTGAACAATTGATGGGAAAGGCGGCGACCCAACAGGCTTCATTTGGCGGCTTTGAAACCGAAGATGTGCTGTACCTGGTTCCCTTGGCGACGCTGAGCAATGCGCTGGTACCGATGCTGCTGGCAGCGGCAATTTGCGCGCCGCTCTTTGCCCTATGGGTGATTTTCGATTATCAACGGGTGCTGCGCCGAGACCGCCGCATGGCGACTGAGATCGGCGGATAAACGTGGCGGCGACCGGAACCTCAGACGAGGCGTCCTTAAACTCGCGGCTGGATTCCCTGGACCTGCAGGGCTTGCGCGGCGAGTACGCCAGGCAGGGATCCTTTCTCTTTGTCGAGAACTTTTTGCCGGCCGAGATGACGGCGCGATTGATCGCCGCCGTAGCCGCGGTCCAGGGCTCGGTCAATCGCAACTACCTGCCGGGCCACAAGCAGGGCGGCAGCGTCAGCCGCCACGCCATCGACCAGCTCGCGCCGTTCATCGCCGAGCTGTACCGCTCGCCGGCGCTGCGGCGTTGGCTCGAGGCGCTCACGGGCGAGCAGCTTGCAGCTGTCGCCGGCCGACGATCCGCACGCCTATGCGCTCTACTTCTACACGCGCCCCGGCGATCACATCGGCTGGCACTACGACACCTCGTACTACGCCGGCCGGCGCTACACGCTGCTGCTGGGCGTGATCGACGATCCGTCGTGCCGGCTCGACTACGAACTGCACACGCGCGACCCAAGGTCGCACGCCGGTAGCCGGCTCGATGCAGATTCCGCCGGGCGGACTGGTGTTCTTCGACGGCGACACGCTGCGCCACCGCATCACGCCGCTCGCGCGAAGGTGAAATGCGCGTGTCGCTGACCTTCGAGTACGTCACCGACCCGCGCATGCGTCCGTGGTGGCGCTTCATCTCCAACATGAAGGACGCGATCGCCTATTTCGGTTTCCGCCAGGTATTTCGCCGCTCCTGGCACGCGCGCCGCGACATGACCCGAGCGGCGAGCTGGCTGCTGTCGTCGGCGTGCTGCTGTTCGTCGGCGTGCTCGTCTCGCAGGGCCTGCCGGCCGATCTTCGCCACGCTGGCGCTCGCCGGCTGGGGTCTGCTGCTGGTGGCGGCTGTTTCACCTGCTGCCGCTGGTGCTCGATGCGGCGGCCATTCGCGTGCTGTTCGCCGCGGCGATCGACGCGGCGCTCCGCTGCGCGATGCGGTGCTGGCGCGCTGGGTCGGCGAGTCCGCCAACAGCCTGATGCCGGCCGGCCAGATCGGCGGCCCGGTGCTGATGGCGCGCCATCTGGCGCAGCGCGGCATGCCGATGCCGGAGGCCGCCGCGGCCATCACCGTCAGCACCACCCTGCAGACGTTCGCGCAGATCTTTCGCGCTGCTCGGCGTGGTGCTGCTGGGCGCGCAGCGGCCATGTCTGCACCCGCGGCGCTGCGCACCGCCGCGCTGATCGCCAGCGGCGTTCTGGCGCTGCCGATCGGCGGCGTTCTATCTGGTTGCAGCGGCGCGGACTGTTCAGCAAGCGTGATGCGCGCGGCTGCGGCGCTTCTCGGCAAGCGCGATTGGTCGCGATGGATGACGCAGGCGCGAGGCCATCGACCGGCCGTGCAGCGAGACCTATCGGCGCAGCGGACGCGTGGCGGCGAGCTTCCTGCTCGAGCCTGATCGGCTGGCTCGTCGGCACCGGCGAGGTGTATCTGATTCTGCGGCTGCTTGGGCACCCGGTCGAGCTGGCGCGATGCGCTGCTGCTGGAGAGCTCTGGGCCAGGCGATTCGCGGCGCGGCATTCGCGATTCCCGGCGCGCTCGGCGTGCAGGAGGGCGGCTACCTGCTGCTGGCGCCGCTCGGCGGGCTTGGCGCCGGATGTGGCGCTGGCGCTGTCGCTGGCGAAGCGCGCGCGCGAACTGCTGCTCGGTCTGCCGGGATTGCTGTATTTGCAGTTGGCCGGCCGTGCTATCACGGCTGCCCCGGGTGCAGCCCCGTCCTTGAGTTACTATTCCAAGATCCCTGATTGATGGAAGGAATTTGATGCGCGCCATTATTCTGGCGGCCGGTCGCGGCATTGCGCCTGCAACTGCCCGAGGGCGCTCAGCTGCCCAAGTGCCTGCTGCGGTTCGGCGGCATGAGCCTGCTCGAACGGCATCTGCGCATGCTGAAGAACGGCGGGGTCGACGAGGTCGTGCTGGCGCTCGGGTTTCGCCACGAACTGGTCGAGGCCGAACTCGATCGCTTGGCTTGGCAGCCGCGGCCCGAGATCGTGCTCAACAGCGCAATTCGAGCTCGGCAGCGTGCTGACGGTGCACACGGTGGCCGAAGCCCTGACGCGGGGCGGCGACGTTCTTGCTGATGGATGCCGACGTGCTCTACGACGAGCGCATCCTCGACGCGCTGGTGGCCGGCGACCGCCCGGTCAACCGCCTGCTGATCGACCGCGATTTCGAGCCGGCGACGAGCCCGTCAAGCTGTGCGTGCGCGACGGCGTGCCGATCGAGCTGCGCAAGCAATTGTCGGCCGGACTTGCAATACGACACGATCGGCGAATCGGTGGGTTTCTTCCGCTTCGACCACGCGGGCGCGCGGCGTCTCGCGGCGATTGGTGGCGGATTACGTCGGCTCGCGGACGCGCCCACCTGCCGCACGAAGAGGCGGTGCGCGATCTGCTGCGCGAGCGCAGCCAGGTGTTCGACGTGGCCGACGTCACCGGCGCGCCGTGGATCGAAATCGATTTTCCCGCGGATGTGGCGCGGGCAGCGCACGAAGTGCTGCCGCAACTGCAGCCTCTGTCGAGAGGTACGCAATGAACGCATCAGTACGACCTTCGGCCGGAGCGGCCTATCGAACGGCGCAAAGACAAACGCGTCTCGCGCAGCGCCAAGCTGCGCCAGATGCTGCAGAGCCCGGAACTCGAATTCCTGATGGAGGCGCACAACGGCCTGTCGGCGCGCATCGTGCGCGAGGCGGGCTTCAGCGGCATCTGGGCCTCGGGCCTGTCGATCTCGGCGCAGTTCGGCGTGCGCGACAACAACGAAGCGAGCTGGACCCAGGTCGTGGACATGCTCGAATTCATGGCCGATGCCAGCGATCTGCCCATCCTGCTCGACGGCGACACCGGCTACGGCAACTTCAACAACATGCGCCGCCTGGTGCGCAAGCTCGAGCAGCGCGGCATCGCCGGCGTCTGCATCGAGGACAAGCAGTTTCCGAAGACCAACAGCTTCCTGAACGGCGAGCGCCAGCCGCTGGCCGACATCGAGGAGTTCGCCGGCAAGATCGCGGCCGGCAAGGACACGCAGAACGATCCGAATTTCTCGATCGTCGCGCGGGTCGAGGCGCTGATCGCCGGCTGGGGCATGGATGAGGCGCTGCGCCGCGCCGAGGCCTACCGGCGGGCCGGCGCCGATGCGATTCTGATTCACAGCAAGCTGTCGAAGCCCGATGAAATCCTGACCTTCGCGCGCGAATGGGCGCGGCCGCGCGCCGCTGGTCATCGTGCCGACACGTTACTACAGCACGCCGACCGACGTGTTCCGCCAGGCCGGCATCAGCACCGTGATCTGGGCGAACCATCTGGTGCGCGCCGCGGCTTCGGCCATGCAGAGCGTCGCGAAGGAGATCCTCGAAAGCCAGACGCTGGTGAACGTCGAGGACCGCATCGTCTCGGTCAACGAGATCTTCCGCCTGCAGGATGCGGACGAATACTCGGCGGCCGAGCGGCTCTACCTGTCGGCGTCCGGCGCGGCGCGCGCGCGCCGTCGTGCTGGCGGCGAGCCGCGGCAGGGGCCTCGAGGCGCTGACGGCCGATCGGCCCAAGGTCATGCTGCCGATCGCCGGCAAGCCGCTGCTGCGCTGGCTGGTCGACGGCTTCAAGAAGGAACAACATCAACGACATCACCGTGGTCGGCGGCTATCGCGCCGACGCCATCGACACGGCCGGCATCAGGCTGGTGGTCAACGAACGCCACGCGCAGACCGGCGAACTGGCGTCGCTGGCCTGCGCGATCGGAGCGCTCGATTCGCGACACGGTCATTTCCTACGGCGATCTGTTGTTCCGCAGCTACGTGCTGCGCGATCTGGTGGAGTGCGACGGCGGATTTCTCGGTGGTGGTCGATTCGCTCATGACCAGCGAGAGCAATCACACGGTGCGCGATTTCGCCTACTGCTCGCGCGGCGACGACCGCGGCCTGTTCGGTAACGCCGGTGCTGCTGGAGCGCGTGAGCAGCGAGGCGGCAACCGCGGGCGGGCCGACAGCGGCGCACGGCCGCTGGATCGGCCTGCTGAACGTGAGCCGCGCGGGTCTGATCAAGCTGCAAGCGAGTTGATGGCGGAGCTGCGCGGCGCGGGCGATTTCGACTCGCTCGACATGCCGGCGCTGCTCAACGCGCTGATCGCCCGAGGCGCGGCGATCGAAGTGCTGTACGTGCACGGCCACTGGCGCGGCGTCAACGATCTGGAGGACTTGCGCCAGCGCGGTCGACTTCGCGCACGCGCAGACGCTCTATCAGCGGCGCATGATCGAGGCGCGGCATTTCGTCGAAGCGGCGCGCGAGCGCGGATTTCGGCTGGTATGCCGGCGTGCCGTGTTCCTTCCTGACGCCGTTCATCAACTACGTGCTGCAGGACCCGCACCTGCACTACGTGTCGATGGCCAACGAGGGCGATGCGGTCGCGCTGATCGCCGGCGTCGCGCTGGGCGGCGCGCCAGCGCGCCGCATGGACGCGGCATCGCGATGATGCAGAACTCCGGCCTCGGCAATGCCGTCAGTCCCGCTGACCTCGCTGACCTGGACGTTCCGCTTGCCGCAGCTGCTGATCGTCACCTGGCGCGGGCAGCCCGGCGTCGCCGACGAACCGCAGCACGCCCTGATGGGCCCGATCACGCCCGACGATGCTCGACAGCATGCAGATTCCCTGGGAGCTGTTTCCGACCGAGGTTCGAGCAGATCGGTCCGGCGCTCGATCGCGCGACGGCGCACATGGATCGCACCGGCCGGCCGTACGCGTTGCTCATGCAGAAAGGCAGCGTGGCCGCCTATCCGCTGAAACGGGCTTCGGCGGCGGCAGCGGATGCACCGTCGAGCCGATCGAAGCTACCCGACGATTTGACTGCCGAGGCGACCCCACCGCGGCACGATGCATTGCAGCGTGTGATCAGCGGACCGTCGCCGGCACTCCACCGTCGTGCTGGCGTCGACCGGTTTTTGCGGGCGCGAGCTCTACGCGATCGACGATCGCGCCAATCAGCTGTACATGGTCGGCTCGATGGGCTGCGTCGTGCCGCTGGCGCTGGGTCTGGCGCTGGCGCGGCCGGATCTGCGCGTGGTGGCGCTGGACGGCGACGGCGCGGCGCTGATGCGCCTGGGCGCCTTCGCGACCGTGGGAGCGTATGGGCCGCCGAACCTTTGGCACCTGCTGCTCGACAACGGCGTGCACGATTCGACCGGCGGCCAGGCGACGGTCTCCCCGCGCGTGTCGTTCGCGGAAGTGGCCGCCGCCTGCGGCTATGCCTCGTCCTTCGAAACCGACGACCTCGATCAGATCTCGGCGCTGGCTGAATGAAGCGCCGATCGACGGAGCCCGCTTTGCGCGCCTGCTTCACTCGCCCGGGCACGCCCGGCAATCTGCCGCGTCCGTCGATGACTCCCGTCGACGTGAAACTCCGTCTGATGCGGCACATCGGCGCGCCGGCGGGAGTGCACTGATGCTGCTGCTCAATCCAGGACCGGTCACCTTGAGCGAGCGCGTGCGCCGCAGCCTGCTGCAGCCGGATCTGTGCCATCGCGAGAGCGAGTTCTTCGACCTGCAGGACGAGGTCCGGAGCCGCCTGCTGGCGACGTATTCTCTGGATCCCGCCGAGTGGACGGCGGTGCTGATGACCGCGTCCGGCACCGCCGCCGTCGAGAGCATGGTAGCTGCGCTGGTGCCCAAAGACGGGCGGCTGCTGGTGGTCGAGAATGGCGTTTACGGCGAGCGCATTGCGCAGATCTGTGCGCAATACGGCATTGCGCACGAACGAATCGTCGGCGACTGGATGCAGGCCCCGGACTTTTCGGCCATTGCCGCGCGGCTCGCATCCCAAGATAACGCCTCTCGTTTTACCCACGTTGCGATTGTTCATCACGAAACGACGACCGGGCGGCTGAATGACTTGCGCACGCTCGCCTCGCTGTGCCGTGCGCACGGTGCCGATCTGCTGGTCGACGGCGTCAGCAGTTTCGGCGCCGAGCCGATTGACTTCGCGGAGCCGGCCCTGGCGGCCGTGGCGGCAACCGCCAACAAATGCCTGCACGGCGTACCCGGCGTGTCGTTCGTGATCGTGCGGCGGAGCGCATTGCAGCGCGCTGCCAGTCGTACCTACTACCTCGATCTGGCCAGGCTCGCGCGCTTGCAGGATCAGCGCAATACACCGTTCACGCCGGCCGTGCATGTCTACTATGCATTGGTCGAGGCGCTGCGGGAGCATGACGAGCAAGGCGGCCGGACGGCGCGCTATCAGCACTATGCGCGCTGGCGGAGCAGGTGCGCGCCGGGCTCGCCGCTCTGGGAGTCGCCACAGCCATCGCTCCAGAGGATTCCTCGGTGGTGCTGCGCGCCTATCATTTGCCGCGGGCATCCAATACGCGCGCTTGCATGATGCGTTGAAGGCCGACGGCTTCGTGATTTATGCGGGACAGGGAGATTTGTCGAAGACCCTGTTTCGGATTTCGACCATGGGCAATTTGAATGCGGCTGATATCGATCGTCTTCTGCGGAGTTTCGCGCGGTTGCTGCGGTGAAAGGCTGCATCTTTGCGGGCGCTGTCGCATCCTGGCGCTGGCGGCACCCTGCTGGGCGGATGGCCCCCCGGGCGACGCAGGCAGGCCGGGCAGCGACTGCCGGCCGGGCCGCTGCCGGTGGAACCGCCGCCGGCACCGCCAAGCCCGCCTGGACCAAGTGGTTCAACCCGGCGACCGCGCCATTCATACCCGTGCCCGAAATTGCCGTCGATCCAGACAGCGGCACGACCATTGGCGTGATACCCACCTGGGTGACGACCGATGAGAATCACAATGTCAGGCGCATCATTGCCCCCGATATTATTTACAACCAGAATTTTGGAGTTGGTACGCACATGCGCGTCTATTCCTACTCATCGGCCGACGAACAATGGTCGCTGGTGGCGGGGATCAAGCAAAGAGTCGAGCGTGAATTCGACGCTGAATACAAATCGGACGATCGCGGGAAGATCGCTGGTCGATCAACTACAGCCTGATGTTCGATCGCGACGGCACGCCGCGCTTCTACGGCATCGGCAATGAAACTCCGGCCAGTGCGCAGACCAACTACACCAATCAGCAAGCGCTTGGCACAGGTGCAGGTCGGGCTGAACTTCAGTCATACCTGGCAATTGCTCTACACGGCCCGATTTCAAGCCGTGGACGTGTTACCCGGCACGCTAAACGATGTGCCTTCGATCGAAACGCAATTTCCGCAGGCGCTCGGCTCCAACAAGGAGTTCCTCAACCGTCTGTCCCTGGTCTATGAAACGCGCGACGACCTAACCGTACCGGGCCACGGCGTGAAGTGGATGCTGTACGTGGGCGCCGCCGCCAAAGACGGCCTGCTCAACGGCTCCTCATACAGCGAAGCGGGAATCGATGCGCGCGGCATCTGGTCGGTCGCGCCCGAGTACCGTGCTGGCCGCACATGCGTCGCTACGATACCTGTCCACCATCAACGACATTCCGTTCTGGGCGCTGAGCAACATCGGCGGCGGCCAAAGCGTGATCGGCGGCGAGCAGCCGCTGCGCGGCTTTGGCGCGGGACGATTCTACGATCGAAACTCCTTTTCGACCACCGTTGAGCTACGCCGCAAGTTCTTTACCTTCGATGCCGTCACCACGAAGCTCGACATCGAAGTCGCGCCCTTTGCCGACCTCGGCCGAGTCTTCGCGCAAGCGAGCGACAATCCGCTCGAGCACGTTCATCCGGTTTATGGGATCGGATTTCGTGGCATCGCGCGTCCTTTCGTCGTAGGTTTCGTCGATATCGGCTACGGCAGCGAAGGCGCAGCGGTATTCACCGGCCTCAACTATCCCTTCTAGCTGCTCAGATTGAATTCCCAAGCCAGCACGCGGGCTCGCCATGCCGATCACCTCGTTCGAAATTATTTCCGTACCGGTTTCCGATCAGGAGCGCGCCAAGCGATTTTATCGGGATACCTTGGGCTTCGATCTGCTCCGAGAGGAGACCATGGGTCCTGGCGGCAAGTGGATCCAACTCGCTCCGAAAGGATGCTCCACCACGATCGCCCTGGTCAGTTGGTTCGAGGCAATGCGCGCCGGGGGGCCTGCAGGGCGTCATGCTGAACGTCTCCGATATCGATCGCGATCACAAGACCTTTTCGGACCGGGGACTGACGTTGACGGAGATCAAACAAGAGCCCTGGGGGCGATTTGCAATGTTCAAGGACCCGGACGGCAACGGTTGGATTTTGAGGCAGCCGCCGGCCTAGCGAATCGGCTTTTTTTCATCCGGCGGGGGGCTCGCAGCGCCGTGTTCCGGTTGCTCTTCGACGATCTCGTACCAAATCGCGTTCAAAACCGCAAACGAAAGCGCGAGTCCGGTGCCTAAAACCCAGCTGAAATACCACATCAGTAGCCGCCCTCCTCATCATGCATGTTCTCGAGGGTTATCCGGCCGCGCAGCACTGCGAACACCCAGCCGGTATAGGCGAGAATAATGGGCAGAAACACCAGCACCGCGCCCAGCATCAGCAGCAAGGTCTTGGCGCTGCTCGAGGCATCCCACACGGTTAAACTGTGGTTCGGAAAGGTGGAAGAGGGCATCAAAAAGGGGAACAGCGCAAATCCGCCGGTCAAAATGCTGCCGGCCTGCACCAGCACGCTCGCGGCAAATGCGGCACCCGCTCGCCGCGCGTGCAGCAATCCGTGCGCGGCCAACGCGCCGAGCACCGCGCACGCCGGCGCTGCCCACATCCAGGGCCAGAGACGGAAATTGTTGAACCAGGCGCCCGCAATGAACACGACTGTTTTGTGGGTGGGGTCGGAGGGGCCGTTATGATCGATCACGCTGGTCAGCGAGTATCCGGCCAGCGCCGAATGGACCCAAAACCCGGCACTCAGAAACGCGACGAGAAACACGGCAGATGCGATGCGTCCGACGAGTCGGGCCCGCGCCGCCATCGGCTCACCCACTTTGAATGCCGCATAAGCAGTGCCGTGCAACAGCAGCATCGAGAGGCTGATGATGCCTCCGAGCAACGCGAAAGGATGCAGCAGATTGAAGAAGCTCCCTGTTACGACCGGTCGCTGGAAGCTGTCGAAATAAAACGGTACGCCCAAGAACAGGTTGGCGAAAGCGACTCCGAACAACAGTGCGGGCAAGGCGCCGCCCAAAGTCAGCGCGATGTCCCAGAGCGAACGCCAGCGCGGATCGGCGAGTTTGTCGCGAAATGCGAAACCCACGGGGCGCAAAATCAACGCCAGCAACACCAGGAACATGGCCAAATACAACCCCGAAAATGAGGTTGCGTAGAGCAGCGGCCACGCCGCAAAGGCTGCACCGCCGCCGAGTACAAACCAAACCTGGTTGCCCTCCCACACCGGCTCAATCGACGCGAGCAGTGCACGGCGCTCGGCATCGGTTCGTCCGAGAAACCTGAAGCTGGCACCCAACCCCAGATCGAACCCGTCAGTGACGGCGAAACCAATCAGCAGCACGCCAAGAATCAGCCACCAGATGACGCGCAGGGTTGCGTAGTCTAAAAGGGCACTCACGAGAGTACCCCAGTCCATCGGGCCCGCGGCGTATCGTACGTGCCAGCAGAAAAGCATCCACAATCGCCAAAACAGAATAAAATACGACAAAGCCGGCCAGCGAAGCCCAAACATTTCCGGCAGAAGTACGCGAGACTCCCAGAAATGTGGGCAGCACGCCGTCCACAACCCAGGGTTGGCGGCCGTATTCCGCCACGATCCAACCGACTTCGATGGCGATCCAGGGCAGCGGCAGGCTCAAAAATGCCACCTTGAGGAACCAGCGATGCGAATCGAACCGATGGCGAGTCGCCAGATAGAACGCGGTCGCGAATAGCGCGATGAAAATGAGACCGAGTCCTACCATCAGCCTGAAACACCAGAACAGCACCGGCACATTCGGGACCGTCGACCAGGCGGCAGCATCGATTTGTTCGGGAGTCGCGCTGGCTGGATTTTCAACATAGCGCAGCAACAACAAGGCATAGCCCAAGTCGGATTGATGCGCTTCGAAGCGCCGCAGCATAGCGGCATCCGGCGGCTCACCCGCCGCGCGCAGCAGCTGCATCGCGCCATAGGCCTCGATACCCGAGACAATGCGCGCGCGCGCCGCGGACCACCAAGTCGTTGATCCCTAACACCGGTTCATCGATCGAGCGCGTGGCAATGAGTCCCAACACCCAGGGAATTCTGATCTCGGCGTGCGTTTTTCGCGACGCGACGTCGGGAAATCCGAACACCGTGAAGCTCGCCGGCGGCGCAGTCGTTTGCCACTCCGCTTCGATGGCGGCGACCTTCATTCTTTGATTCTCGCCGTCGAGATACCCCGACTCATCGCCGAGCACGACCACTGAGATCGAGCACGCGAGGCCGAAACTCGCAGCGACAGCCATGGAGCGCTTTGCGAACGCGACATTGCGGCCGCGGAGCAAATACCATGCGCTGATCGACAATACAAAGAGCGAACCCGCCACGTAGCTCGCGGCGATGGTATGCACAAATTTCGCCTGCGCGACCGGATTGAACAGCACCTCGCTGAAGGACGATAGTTCCATGCGCATGGTGCGATAATTGAAATGCGCCCCAACCGGATGCTGCATCCAGCCGTTGGCAATCAGGATCCAGAGCGCCGAGAGACTCGAACCGAGCGCCACCAGCGCCGTAACGATGAGGTGCGCGATTTTGGACAGCCTGGCCCAGCCGAAAAAGAACAGTCCCACGAAGGTGGACTCCAGAAAAAACGCCATCAGGCCCTCGAGCGCGAGAGGGGCGCCGAAGATATCGCCGACGTAGTGTGCGTAGTAGGCCCAGTTGGTGCCGAATTGAAACTCCATCGTGATCCCGGTCGCGACGCCCATGGCGAAATTGATGCCGAAGAGCACGCCCCAGAACTGGGTCATCCGCTTCCAGATATCGCGGCCGGTCATGACGTACACCGCCTCCATGATGAGCAGCATCATGGATAAGCCCAGCGTCAGGGGAACGAACAGTCGCGGGATTGGGCGCGCCGAAACTGATAAAAATCCTTCACCGGAGGAGACAAGCGCGGCGTCGCCAATCTCGTCATCCATCGGACCCGGGAATTCGCGCAAATCAAATTTGTTCTTATACCAGGCGAGAGCTGCCTTCAGGTCACGAACACCGATGTAAATGCTTCCCGCAAATCGTAAAGAACCCACAGCAGGAATTTAAGTCGCTGAAAATCGAGTGTCAACCCTGAAGCCGCCCCGCATTGCTGAATCTGCCGCTGGTCTTATAAAATCACAGGTTCCTTTCTACGTTCCTGCGACACCAGTAGAACCCAATCGACATGAAAATACACGAGTATCAGGCAAAGACAATCCTTGCGAAATACGGCGTCGCCATCCCCCGCGGTGAGATGGCTCTGACCCGCGAAGAAGCAGAGTCGGCGGCAAAGCGCCTCTTTGAGCAGGGGGCAAAAGGCGTGGTGGTGAAAGCCCAGATCCATGCCGGCGGCCGCGGCAAAGGCGGCGGCGTAAAAGTGGCCAAGACCCTGGAAGAGGCCAAAGCATGGTCTGACAAAATCCTGGGCATGAAGCTGGTTACGCACCAGACTGGCCCTGAAGGCAAGATCGTGCAACGCTTGCTGATTGAAGAGACACTTCCGATTGAGCAGGAACTCTACCTTGGTATGGTCGTGGACCGGATGGTGCGCCCGGTATTCATGGCGTCGAAAGCCGGCGGCATGGAGATTGAGGAAGTCGCGGCAAAAGATCCGAATGCGATCATCAAAGTAGCCATCGATCCCACCATCGGCTTCCAGCCTTATCACGCACGTAAGTTGGCCTTTGCGCTGGGGCTGAAGCCTGAGCAGATCAA
>CAWEKK010000015.1:0-23865 GCA_963809645.1 uncultured Gammaproteobacteria bacterium | reverse complement strand
CGAATGGCTTGTCCGCTGCGACTGCCGTCGCGGCGGCCGCTGAACTGCTCATCGACAGGTCGGTTGCAGCGGCGCCAATGATGCCTGCGCCGGCACGCAATACAAAGTCGCGTCGATCGTTATCCATGTTTCCGCCCCATTGTTTTTCAGTCATGCTGTCGTGAGAAACGACTCGCGCATCAAAGATTGACGCAATACGCGGCGCAGCCCTCAACGGACAACGTCAGAGCGCGTCTTTTTCTCATACGAAGCTGGCGATGAAGACCGCCGCAATGGCGAGCGGACAGACATAGCGCAGCAGCAGCACGGTGAATTTGCGCCACAGCGGCGTCGTTTCGCTCAATTGATCGTCGACGATGACTCGTGAAGCGAACCACCCGATGAAGAGGCTGGTCGCGAGCGCGCCGATGGGCAGCAACAGGTTCGAGGAGACATAGTCGAACGTATCGAAGATGTTCTTACTCCGAAGTCCCCGGTATCCAGCCTAAAGGTCACCCTCCGACCAAAGATTGAACGACAGCATGGAGGCGATGCCCGCCACCACGCGGCCACCCCGGTCAGGTATGCCGCACCGCTGCGCGACAGTCCTTTGCGCTGTTGCAGCCACTACACCATGGGCTCGATGCAGGCGAGACTGGGCGTGAGCGCGGCAAACACCAGCAATAAAAAGAACAGAGAACCGATCAGTCGGCCGGCGGGCATTTCCGCGAACACCGTGGCGAGCACATCGAACACCAACACCGCGCCCTGCGCCGGGTCCATGCCATAGCGAAATACCAACGGGAAAATCACCAGCGTCGCGAGCATGGACACCAACAGAATGGCGCCGCTGATGATGAGCGATGAACGCACCAGCGATGTACCGCGATCCTGATACGAGCCGTAGGCGAGCATCATCGCCATGCCGACGCCGGTGGCGTAGAACGCCTGGCCTATGGCTGCCAACACGATCGCCGGCGTGATGGCTTTGAAATTGGGTGCAAAGGCAAAAGTCAGACCCCGGCGCACATCGCCGGTTTTGAGCGAGTAGACGATGAGGATCGCCATCAACACCAACAAGACCGGAACGCCGAACTTTGTCGGCCACCTCCAGGCCGCGCACCACGCCGCGCGCCGATATCACGGTCACCAGCGCGACGAAGGCAAAATGCCACGCGCCCAGGGCCCAAGGATCTTGCAAAAAACTTCGCCACATCGCCGCCACCTCAGGGTGCGACAGGCCCGACAGCGCGCCGCTCGCGCATTTCCAGGTATAGGCCATCACCCAGCCGGCGACCACCGCGTAGTACGCGACGATCAGAAACGCCGACACCGTCCCCAGAATCCCAATGAGATTCCAGCGCGAGGAAAGCCCCGTTGCCGCCGCGAGCACGCCTGCGGCCTGGGGCGGGCTGGTGCGCGAGTAGCGTCCCATGATGAATTCCCCCGCCAGCAACGGCGTCGCAATCGCCAGGCACGCCACGACAAACACGAATAGGAATGCGCTGCCACCGCTGCTGCCGACGAGGTAAGGAAAGCGCCAGATGCTGCCCAAACCCACCGAGGCGCCGACGGTTGCGAGATAAAAGGCGATGCTCGAAGTCCATCGCGGTGCACCGCTCATCGGCGATTGACCCCGATGCGATACCCCGGAGGCGGTTCGCGGCCTTGCAGATTGCGGACCATGAAGTCCCAATCGCGCCGCATCACATAGCTGTCGCCGATGAATTGATGATCGCGCGACGGCATATAGATGAGATCGAAGTCCTTGTTGTCCTTGATGAGCGAGTTGACGAATTGCAGCACCTGCCCGGGCGGCACGTTCTCATCGAGTTCACCCATCTGCAGCAGCAGCTTGCCTTGCAACCGATGCACCTGCGCCGAGGCGCTCAAAGACTTCCAGTTTTCCGCCACCTCGGTTGCATTGGGCCGCCATTCGCTGCCGTCGCTGTAGCGAGGCCGGCCGTGAAAGGCACTCCAATGGTAATCCGCATACATGCCCTGCGTATCGATCATCGCGGCGCTTGAAATCCCGACCTTGAAGAACTCCGGAAATTCGAGCAGCGCCCGCAGCGCCACAAAACCGCCGTAGGAATGACCCACGATGCCCACCCGGCCTAAGTCCATATACGGCCGTGTCGCGGCAAGCTCACGGATGGTAGCGATATGATCATCCAAGCCGACGCGATTGAGCGCACCGTACCCTGCATGCAGGAATCTCTCCGAACGATACGTGGTTCCGCGGGCATCGACCGCAACCACGATGAACCCAAGCTCCGCATACGACGAAGGCGCCAGCGGCTGCTTGCCACGGTAGGCTTGATAGAAATTGTGCGGCACCACCGCAGTGAGGGGACTTGCGTACTGCGCGTCGATGATCGGATAACGCAGCTTGGCGTCGAAGTCGCTGGGTTGGTACATCACACCCCAGAGATCCGTGCCGTCGTTCATTTTCACGCTGAAGCTCGACGGCGGCCGCCACCCTGCGGCGTACAGCTGCGTGGCATCGGCCGTCTCGACTTCGGCCACCAGGCTGGCATCGGCCGTCCGGCGGATCACGAATTTTGTCGGCTGCTCAATGCGCGAATAATTATAAAGCACATAGCGGCCGCTGGGCGAGGCCGGCGCATAGGCCGTGATGCCGTCCAGCGTCAGGACGAAGCGCTTGTGCGGCAGGAGCAAGTGATCGGCGGGCTCCGGCGACAGCAATTTTAAGTTACTGCCGTCGAAATTCACGCGATATAAATATCGAAAGTACGGATTGCCCGGCTCGCGCCCGCCGCCCGTGAAGTAGATGATCCCGCGGGCCTCGTCGATATCGATGATGTCGCGCACCAGCCAATCGCCGCCGGTGATGCGATTCAACAGTTTGCCGCTGCGCATGTCGTAGCGGTAGAGATGTCCCCAACTGTCCCGTTGCGAGAACCAAATGAGCTCGCGGCCGTTCTTGACAACCTGCACATTGACCGGATCGTATGAGGTGGAATTCAAATCGGTGCGCGGCGCGAGATGTTCTTCCAGCACCGTGTGCGACCTACCGGTCGCGACCTCGACATCGAACACGTACGCCGACTCCATGTTGTCGCCGTGCGCCACCAGATACAGGTGCTTCGAATCCGAGCTCCAGGAAATCTCCCGGAATGCGGTCATGTCCTGTTGCAAAGTCAGCAGTTTGGCGTACGGTAAGTCCACATGCCGCCGCTGCCCGCTCGCGGCATCGATCAGCCACCATTCCCATATGGCCGTGTGCTCGCCCACCAACGGGATGCGGATCGGATATACGCGCGGGCGAAAGCTATCGACGGGCGCCGAGTCGCGATACGGGTAGGTCGCGACCTGACGCTGATCGACGAACGGCACCAGCACGGTGCGCGAGTCGGGCGCCCAGCGTGCTTCGAGGGGCGCCGCCTCCTTAGGCGTCGGATAGCGGGACACGAAATTGGCCGACCAACCGTCCGGGTAGATGCCATAGCCGGCATCCGGCGCGCCGTCCGTCGTCAACGCCTTCGCCTCGCCCGACTGCGCGTTCGACACCCACAAATTCCCGGCGCGGGTGGACACGCCCCATCGGCCATCGGCAGACAACAGCCAATCCGCATGCGCGGCAGGCTGCGCGAGTTCGGTGCAATGCGCGGCGTTCACATCGCAGTCATAGCTGCGCGCGCCGACCGTCACTCTCATGGTCTTGCCATTGGCGCTGAAATTCAACTCATCGAACGGCAGGTGCTTGCCGTCCACCGGCGTTCCCAGGGCTGCCGAGAGCGCCTGAGCCACTGCCGCATGATCGAAAGCCGCGCGCTTTGCGCCGGAAGCCGCATCGACGCGCACAAACTCCACGCCGTCTCGCAATTCGCGCCGATACCAAAATTCATCCTTGCCGCCGATCCAATGGGGCGTGACGAAGACGTTCAGCACTTTGGGCTCGAGATTCGGTCCCAGCAATGCCTCCGCGCGCACATAGACCGCAGCCGGCACCGGACTCAAGCCCGCGGCCGCGGCAACTGCGCTGAGCGGCAAGAGCGCAATCAAGCCGATCCGACGCGCGCGCGTCATTTCTTGGCCGCCGTGGCCGCGGCCAAATCGAACTGCGCCGGCGGCGTGCGGCCCTGCAGATTCTTGACGAAATAATCCCACATGCGCCGCACGACATAGGGCCGGCTGCTTTCGTAGTGATTGGAGTCCGGCAGGTACAAAAGATCGAAGTCTTTGTTCGCCTTGATCAACGCATTGGTGAATTGCAGCGTCGATCCGGGCAACACATTCTCATCAAGCTCGCCCATGACGATGAGCAGCTTGCCCTGCAAATTTTCCGCCTGTGCGTTGCTGTCCGCGCTGCTCCAATTCTCGGGCTTGTCCATCGCGCTCGGCCGCCACTGTGAACCATTGGCGTAACGGGCCTGTCCTTCGAAGGTGCTCCAGTGATAATCCGCATACATGGTGTACATGGTCCCGGGCGGCACGCCGGCGACCGCGACCTTGTAAAATTCCGGGTACTCGAGCATCGCACGCAAGCTCGTCCAGCCGCCGAAGGAGCCGCCGGAAATGCCCACGTGCTGCGCATCAGCCCAAAAGTGCGCCGCTGCGAGCTGCTTGATCGCCGCCACGTGATCCTCGAGCCCCATGTTGTCCAGGCGCCCGGTATTGGCTTGCGAGAACTCGCGCGACCGATAAGTCGTGCCGCGCGCATCCACCGTAATGACGATGAAGCCCAGCCTCGCGGTCGAGATGGGGTTGCCGTATCCCGGCACGCCGCCGAGCGCCGTGATGAAGTTGCGCGGCACAATCGCCGTCAGCGGACTGCCGTACTGCATGTCGATGATGGGATATTTCTTGTTGGGGTCGAAGTTCGCCGGCTTGTAGATCACCGACCACAGTTGGCTCTTGCCGTCGGCCGCGGTGAACACCATTTCTTCCGGCGGCTTGTAGCCGGCCGCGAACACAGCGGCGACATCCGCGGTTTCCAGCACCGACACCAGCTTTCCGGTGGCGGTTTTGCGAATGTAAGTCTTCGGCGCCTGGTCGATCGGCGCATACGTATACACCACGTAACGGCCGCTCGGCGACAGCGCCTCGTAGCCCAGCGCGCCGTCGAAGGCCAGCACATCGTTCCACGGACTTGTTATCAAATGATCGCCGGATTCCGGCGACAACAGCTTCAAGTCCGTGCCGTCGAAATTGACCCGATACAAATAGCGGTAATAGGGGTTACCCGGTTCGCGGCCGCCGCCGCTGAAATAGATACGCCGCGCCTTTTCATCGACGTGCAAAATGTCTCTGACCAGCCATGGGCCCTTGGTGATTGGATTCTTTAGCTTTCCCGTCTGCCCGTCATACAAGTACAAGTGGCCCCAGCCATCGCGCTGCGAGAACCAGATCACCTCCTTGCAATCCCCGACGACGCGCACATTCGGCGGGTTGTAAGAGGTCGAGTTCAGATCGATGCGTGGCGATGCGTGCTCATCGATGACCGTGCGCACCCGTCCCGTGTTCAAATCCGCATCGAAAAAATACGCCGAGCCCATCTCATTGCCAAACGCCACGGCATACAGATGTTGGTTGTCCGCGCTGAACCAGGTCTTGCGTATCGCGAGCAGATCCTGCTGCAAGGCGAGCAGCTGCTCATACGGATATTCGATGCGGCGCTTCTCGCCGGAGCGCGCGTCGATGACGAACCATTCCAACGTTGCCGGCTTCTCGCCCACCAACGGCAAGTGCACCGAATGCAATTTCGGGCGAAAACTCCCATCGCGTGGCGCCTGCTCGACGAAGGGGTAGCGCGCCACGTGCCGCTGATCCACGCGCGACACGATGAAGCGCGTCGAATCCGGCGACCAATAAGACTCCAGCGGCGGCAATGGCTCGCCTGCCCTCTCGCGCGGAATGTAGGCCGCCTTCCAGCCGTCGTAGTAGACGCCGTAGCCGAAGTTGGGCTCACCGTCGCTGGTGAGCGCGCGGTCCGAGCTTGCCGCCATGTCACGCAGGTACAGATTCCCGTCACGCGTCAACATGCCGAAGCGACCATCGGGCGACACCACGACTCCGGCTTTGGCGGGTGGGCCGGCCGGCGCGCAATCGCCGGCGGGAATCGCGCAGCGATAGTCTTTGCCGTCCAAGGGCACTTTGATGTGGGAGCGATCCTGGTCGAACTCGATCTCATCGAAAGGCACTTTGGTGAAAGCCTTCGCATCGAAAGGCTTGCCGGCAGCGCGAGCCAGCGCCGCCGCTACCGCCTCATGATCGAAGGCTACGTGCTTAGCGCCGGTTGCGGCATCGGCGATGACGAACTCCGTGCCGGACTGCGTGTCGCGCAGGTACCAGAACTCATCCGAGCTGCCGATCCAGTGCGGAACGATGCGGGCGTTCTTGAGCTTGGGCCCCATGCTGGGACGGAGCAAGGCCGCCGCGGCCGTGTAGTCCGCCACGACCGCCTCGGGAGAGTCTTCCATCGCTGCGCGCGAAGACCTCGGCGCGCAGACGATGATTGCCGCCGCAGCTATCACTGCGGCCGGAGCCCGGCGCCGGGTGCTGGTGAACATGCTTATCTGACGCAGCAGCGGTCCTACCCCTCAGTTCCATGCGGCGCGGCAGCTTGCGGCGCGGCAGCTGCGGCGCGGCGCGCAGTTTCATCATCAGCTCCGCCGCCAGAAATGCCGCGCCGGCAATGCCGAGCGCCAGCCCGACGCTGCCAAATGCAGCGGCAAGTCCGCCCGACTGCCCGAAGTCGAATAGCCCGCCCATCAACCCCGCAAGCAGGCCGCCTAAAGACAGGGACAGGTACCACAGGCCTGTGGAAAACCCGACGTGACCGGTGGGCGCGAGCTGCGTGCCGGCGGCCAGGCCGACGGGGCTGATCAAAATCTCGCCTACGGCCAGCACTAGGTAAGTCACAGCCAGCCACGCGGGGCCTACCGTTCCCGCTCCTGCCTTGAACGCCGCAAGCGTCGCGATCAAAAGCGCAATACCGCCCATCAAGAGACCCAACGCAAATTTCAGCACGTTGCTCAGCTCGCGCCGCTGTGCCGCGAGCCTCGCCCACAACCATACGAAGAACGGCGCACACAAGACCACGAAGAAGGGGTACGCCGATTGAAACCAGGCCGTGGGAAATTGCCGGCCGAAAATGCTGCGATCGGTAAAGCGCTCGGCGAACAATGTGAAGGAAACGCCGGCCTGCTCCTCCGCCGCCCAGAATACTGTGGCTCCCAAAAACAAAACGATCATCAGCCACACGCGGCGACGTTCCTCCGGCGCTTTGGCGACGTTGATCAAAACCGCAAATCCCACCAGTGCCGTCAGCGCGACCAGCACGATGGCCGCGCGCAGCAACACCGTGACCGGAACCAGCCAACACACCAGCGCCAATAACGCCGCGACCGCGGCGATTCCCGCCCACAACGCGAACTCCGGCCGCTTGCGCGCCGGCCTCCCGGGCGCGCCGCTTTCCGGGAAACTATTTGCCACGCGCGAAAACGCGACTAATCCCAGCAGCATGCCGGCTCCCGCTGCCGCAAAACCTCCGCGCCAGCCGGTAGCGACCGCCAAAGCCGCCGATACCAGCGGCCCTCCCACCGCGCCGATGTTGATGCCTATATAGAACAGCGTGAAGGCCGCGTCCGGCGGCATGGATTCGCGCGCCGCCGCGCGTGCCACCAACGCCGTCACGTTCGCCTTGAGCAATCCGACGCCCAAGGCGATCACCGCGAGGCCCGTCCCGAATGCGGCCAAGCTGTGGGCGAATACCAGGCTGAAGTTGCCGAGGGAGATCAACGCCCCGCCCAACCAAATGGCGCGCACCGGGCCTAAGTAGCGGTCGGCCAGCCAACCGCCCGGCAGCGCGCACAAATAAACGCCCGCGACAAACAAACCATAGATGGAGGAGGCACGCGCATCCTCGAGCCCCATGCCGCCGGCGCCCAAGGGCGCGATAAAAAACAGCACCAGCAGCGCCCGCAAGCCGTAGTGCGTGAACCGCTCCCACAGTTCGGTCGCCGCCAGCAGTACGACGGCGCGGGCTCGCAAGGATTAGCTCAAGAGCTCGCGGCGGCGCGGCCAAGTATCGAGCGCGATGCGCCTGAAATTGCCGCCGATGATTTTGCGCACGTCGCTCAAGCTGTAGCCGCGCGCAAACAGACCGCTGACGATGTCGGGTAGCTGTTCCGGCTGAACCTGCCCAAAAGCGTCGCCGTAGCCCTCCTCCGGCGGAAAGATGTGCGGATTCGCCTTCAAGTGCTCCTCGAGCTCCGCCGTATCGAACACGTAATCGAGGCCGAGACCGACATGATCCGGCCCCACCAGTTGCGCGACATAGTCGATGTGCGTGACCAGCGTCTCCGAGCGCGTATCGTTCTTGCCCAAAAACAAGCCAATGCCGTTGATGCCGACGACACCCCCGGTCGCAGCGCATGCCTTGATGGCTTCGTCGCGGATGTTGCGTTTGTGGCGCCAAACTCCCAAGGGGTTGGAATGCGAGAAAATCACCGGACGCGCCGCGCGCCGCATGACGTCCATGGTGGTCTTGTAGCCCGTGTGCGAGCAGCACACCGTCATGCCGACGCGATTCATTTCCTTGATGACCTGCCGGCCGAACTTGGTCAGTCCGCGGTCGACGTCCTGGCACCCGCCGCCCAAGGCGTTGTTCTTGTTGTAGGCGATCAGCATCCAGCGCACGCCCAAGTCCCGGTAAAGTTCGACCATGCTGAGCTGTTCATTCAATGCCGATCCGCCTTCGATGTCGAAGAACAGGCCGAGCCGGCCTTTAAGGCGCGACAGATCGCCCGGCGTGCTCAAGAGCGAGTACTTTTTCGGGTGCTTGGCAATCCAGCTCCTGAAACTCGCCAACATGCGCAAGGTCTCGGCCCAAGGCACGCCATCGAATCCTGCATTGATGCCGACCACCCTAAAGCCCGCTTTCTTGTAGCGGGTCAATTGCGGCAGAAACGTAGTGTCCATCGGCCGCAGGGGCATGCAGCCGTGGTTGTCCCACGCGAATCCTTCACGGATTGCGCGGGCGGTCCGGGAGTCCGCGCGTCGCACGGTTAGAACTTTACGCAATTTCCACCCATTGTGCTCGCATTGTGTAGACGTTTATTGAACAGCGTTGAACACCATGACGCCCGGCTGATTCGCGGCTGTGCGCTTGCCCGTCTTCGGATCGATCGCGATGGCCGCCAACGTACCGCGCAAGCCAGCCGCCGTGGCCGCGGGCACGTCGCTGACATTCACGTGCGCATCTTTCAGTTTCGCCATCAGCTCGGGCGCATAGGCGCCCTGCACCAACGGCACGGCGCGCGCCCCCGGCGCTTGATTGATGTTGCCGAAGTCCAGATTCGCCAGCAGCGCCGGCCGCGCCATCAAGGTCGACAGATCCTGATGCTGACCCAAGTATCCCACGAGCACGCGCAAGGATTCCGGCACCAGCGAGGATCCGATGCTGCCGGTCGCGAGCACCGGCCGATTGGCGTCGTCGAGCACGATGGTATCGATGATCTCATGCGGCACACGATCGCCCGGCTTGATGGTCGCCAATCGCGCCTGCTGGAAGGCAGCGGAGTCCGGCAAAGGTATGCCGTCGACAATGATGCCGGTATCGCCCCAGACCACGGTATTAATAGTGTGGGTGATCGCGGCAATGTTGCCGTCCTTGTCGATCACCACGATGCCGTTGGAATGATGCGGGCCGTTATCCGCTGGGACGGTGAAAAGTTCATCCATCAAGGGTGCCACCTTGGCGGCATATTGCTTGGTCATTTGGCTGGCGGGGGACGTGTCGACGCCCTTGGCCTTTAAGAATGCCACCACTTGCGCATTCAGCACGGGCGCGCCGCTCACGACCTCGCTGATACGCTGCAAGTCCTGCAACGTCGTCGCGTCGCTCCAATAAGGACCTCTGCGATCCAGCTGCATCGCCTCGGCAAGATTCAATCCAGCCAGCAAGTCGTAGGCTCCGTAGTGGGGCGCGCCGTTGACGTACACCGTGTGATTGAACACTTTCTCGTGATACGGCTCGCTCCAAATCGGCTGATATCGCGCCAGGTCTTCCGCCGTGACCTTGCCGCCGTCGCGCTGTACCAACGTCACGAATTTCTTGCCCCACGCGCCCGTGTACATGTAACGCGAGCCGTGCTCCGAGATCGCTTGTAGGGTTTTCGCCAATTCTGGCTGCTTGAACAAGGAACCGGGTTTAGGAATCGTTCCGCCCGCCTGCGTGAGGAACGCCCGGCCTTCCGGCGTGCGAGATAAAAGCTTCTCGCGCATCGCAAAGAATCCTGCCAAATGCGGTGAGATCAGCACGCCGTGCGTGTCGTACCAGAGCGCCGGCGCGAACAAATCCTTGAACGGCAATTTGCCGAAGCGCTTGTGCATCGCCTCGACGCCAGCCATGAAGCCCGGCACCAAAGTTTCGCGGCCTTTCGCTCCGCCCACCGTCGGCTTGAGACCCGGCAATGCCATGCCGAAGTCAGCCACCGGGATGGATGCCGGGTCGTTCTCATTCAGATAGGAGTTGTAGCCGGCGTCCATCGAATAGACCTTGTGAGTCTTCGCGTCGAAATACACCATGGTGAAAACGCCGGCGTACGACACCACCGATCCCAGCTGCGTCGTGATCTGCGTCAATGCAGTGGTCGCGGCCGCATCCGCGGCGGTGCCGCCTTGGCGCAGCGCCTGCAAACCGGCATAGACCGCGACCGGCGAAACGGTTGCCGAGATCATGCCGCCCGATCCGTCGACGCTTGCTGCCGTCGGCGGCGACCAGCTCGCATTCTCTTGCTGCTCGAGCTTTTCACGTTCCGCGGCAGGCCACTTGCCCGGGGATAAGTCCGCGGCGTTTAAGGCCTGCGCGCTCAGTAGCGCAGCGGCACCGAATATACATGCGTGTTTCATTATCAAATTCCTGTGCAAGCCAAGAGCGAAGATCCGTTGCGGACGCGCCGAGGCGTGAGCGCACCCCTCGACAAGAGTAAAGGACGCAGCGACTGTTTCGCCGCTCAGTACTATTTGGCGCGCCGCCATGCGGCATGCCACGGTGGCCAAGGCGCAAAAGGTCTCGGATTCGCAGAACAAAGTTCGCTGCCGGGCCGAGCTCTCACAGCTAAACGACAGGTCGAAGCCAGCGCCCCCAAAGCCCATTGAGGCCGAATGCGACACATGCGTCCTACCGTGTGATGAGGACTGCGCCGTTTCGGCGGACCAAAATTTTCGGGGGATGCATATGACAACCGTACGTTCACGGAAAAAATCTGCCTTATCTGCGGCGATATTGGCCATGGCGGCATGCGGAACGCAATCAGTCGTCGCAGCCGCAAACCTGACGGGAGGGAATTCCCCAGCGGTACTCGATGAAATCGTTGTTACCGCACAAAAGCGCGCCGAGCCTCTCGAAAGGGTGCCGGCGGCGATAACGGCCGTGAGCCAACAGTTCATCGATACCGTGCAAGCGACGAGCTTGAGCGATCTCGCCAGCTACATCCCCGGGCTAAACGTTCTCAGCAGCGGTACCGACGCGAATCGACTGGTGATTCGCGGGCTGACAACCGGTCCCAACGACATCAGTCCCTCCGTGGGCGTCTACGTTGATGACGCCCCATTTGGTTCCAACAGCGGTTTTGCGTTGGGTGCCCTTTTTAGCCCGGATCTCGATCCGTCCGATCTTGAGCGGGTGGAAGTCCTGAAAGGTCCGCAGGGAACTCTGTACGGCGCGAGCACCCTCTCTGGGCTCGTAAAGTACGTGACCAAGGCGCCGGACCCGAACAATTTCGATGCTCATGCGAGGCTCGATTTCGATCGCGACACGGACGCGAGCGCCAATACCTATGCCGCTCGAGCCGGTGTCAACCTACCGATCGCACAAGACAAGATCGCGCTGCGTATCAACGGCTTTTATTCCAGTTCGGACGGCGCTTACTCAGACGTTCGCACCGGGCAAAACGATTTGAATGGCACTTCAAAGCAAGGCGGCCGCGCCGATCTGTTGATTCGTCCGGTCGATGAGTTGAGCATCGACCTAATAGCGCTGACCGATAGCAGCCGGACGCCGCGCACCGGCACCGTGGAAGGCAACGCGACGACGCTCGTACCCACATACGGACAGTACACAGGTTACGACTACGTCATTGGATCGTTGCAATCGACCTATTCCCTATTCGAAGGCAATATTCACTACAATTTTCCGAACGGCATGACGGCAACCTCGACATCGAGCTATTCACGATTCGCGGTTCGCGAGATTGCCGACGACACCACTTTTTTTCAGCCGGCTTTGGGCGCGCTCGGGCCGCTGCTGGAATTTCTCGGGCCGGTTGATCCGACGACGCAGAAATACACCCAGGAATTCCGGCTCGCCTCGGCAACGAACGACCATTTCGAGTGGCTCGTGGGCGCGTTTTACGATCACGAGAAAAGCGATTACTTGAGCGGTATCAACTCAACCTTTCTTTATGGCGCGACGCCGCCGCCCGTGCTGGCGCCCACCATCGCTGCACTCGCAAACTATGAAACTGTCGATGACCTGACGCACTACACGGAGTTCGCAGGTTTCGCGAATGCGACTTACTACTTAACTCCGCATTCGATTTATCAGCCGGTCTGCGCTATAGCCATAACTATCAGGACTTGACCGGCCAGAGCACGGGGTTCTTGGTGCTAATCGGGGCCATTCCGGCCGCCATCAATGCGACTTCGAGCGACCATGTTTGGACGGAGTCCGTTGCGGCGCGGTTTCATTTCGACGAGAAATCGATGCTGTACGCGCGGTTCGCGACTGGATATCGGCCCGGAGGCCCAAACGCGACGGGCAGCTCTTTTGACCCGGATACGACGCACAACTACGAAGTCGGTTATAAAACCGCCGCACTCGGCGGCCGGCTGCGCGCGGATATCGATGTCTTCTACATTGACTGGCGCAACATTCAGCTGAATTTCTTCAACGGGACCAACACCGTCATCGGCAATGCGGGGGACGCACATAGCAGGGGAGCGGAGCTGCATGTCGACTACGCACCCATCGCTGCAATCTCGCTGCAAGCCAATGCCGCCTATACCAACGCGTTCATTTCCTCCTTGGTGCCGGGGGCGCAAGGCGGAGCCGCCGTCGGCGATCAGCTACCGTTCAATTCCAAAGTCGCCGCTTCCTTGCTGGCCGATTACCACGTGCCGGGCAAGTTCCTGGGCGACTGGAGTGTGGGAGGCGATGTGCGTTATCGCAGTTCGACGACCACGACATTCCCGGGAGATCCCGGTACACGGTTCTACGCCTTGCCTGCGACGACGTTTGTCGACTTGCGAACGCAACTCCTGATCGCGCAGCACACGGCGATCAATCTGCAAGTCCTTAACGTGGCGAATCAGCGCAAGTTAAGCGGTGCAGCGGAATTCCTCGCAGTACCCGCGGCGACCGCCGATGCGCTACGGCAGCCGGCGCTGCTGAACTATACCCCGGGACGAAGTGTTGGCCTTTCGGTCTTGTGGCAGTACAAGTGAGCTAGCGCGGGCTGTATTCAGGGGCGAGAAACCTATGGGGGCTTTGCGCCAAACAACCGGTGTCCCAGGCGAAACAGCGGCCAGCCGGTGAGCAGGATCAGGGTTCCCGTCAATGCGAGACCGGGCTCTAGCGCGCAGACCCGTGCGCCCACGCCGAGCAGGCACCCTATATAAAGAGCCGGCAACAGGGGGTATCCCGGCATCGAAAAGCCGCCGTCGCCGGCGTGACGGCGCCGCAGCACAAACAGGGTCGAGGCGACCACGGCGAGCGTCAGAGTGTCGGTGAATATCACATAGTGCAAAAGCTTCTCGAACGACCCCAGGACGAACGCCGGCAACAGCATGCTCGCGCCGAAGAATAGGAGCCCCACCTCCTGCACCTGAGTATGGGGATTGACCCGCAGAAACGCCCGCGGCAGCACTCCGTCCTGCGCCATAGCGTAGAAACTGCGCGGCATCTGAATGATGGTCGCATTCACGAATCCGGCGGCCGACAGAAACACGGCGAGAGAGATCAGCACCTCGCCGGAGGGTCCGAAGGTCGCGCGCGACAGAGCGGCCGCCACCAACTTCGAGTCCGCGATGCCGCCGGTTCCGAGAACCCTTTGATAGGCGAAATTCAACAATAGATATAGGCCGACCACGCTGAACATGCCGGCCGTGATGGCGAGCGGAAAGCGGCGCCGCGCGTCCTTCAAGTCGGCGCCCAAGTTCATGGTCAATTGATATCCGCCATAGGCGTAAAAACAAGGAATCAGCGCCGACGCGAGACGCAATCCTGTGGGCGCGGCGGACTGGAGCGTCGGCGCAGGCAGCCGAGGCGCCAGCAGCAGCGCAAGCAGCGCGAGCCCGAGGATCATGGCGATCTTGAGCAGCGACAGGAGATTCTGGACGCGTGCACCCGGCTTCACGCCGCGGTAATTGCAAACCAGAAGGATCAGCATGGTAGTGCAGGCGATCACCAGCGACGCCTGCGGCGTGCGCCACTCTGGCGGCAGAATGACCGGCATCAGATACTCGGCGCCGATGAAGGCGACACCCGCAGCGCTCGCACCCTGCATCAAGGTCTGCGACCAATTCAGCATGAATGCCAGCGTGGGACGGTAGCAGTCCGCGACGACTCGATAGTAGCCTCCCGCGCGCGGGTACCGCGAGCCGATCTCCGCGAAGGTGAGGGCGCCGATGAGACTGATGATCCCAGCCGCGATCCACGCGACGAAGAAAAGCGTTGTGCCGCCGGCCGCGCTCGCAACCATGGCCGGGGTACGAAAGATGCCGATGCCCACCACCAGGCTGAACACCACCATCGCCGTGTCGAATGTGGAAAGTCGCGCGCGGATCGCTCCGGAATCCGGTTCATGGGCCATGCAGTGCTTCTTCCAGCAGGCGGCCGAGCAGCTTGAACTGATCCAGATCGTTGTAGAGCTGCGCCGACAGCCGCAGCAGCGGCACCGGATTCGCATGCAGCCAGGTCTCGACCCCACGTGCGCGAAACCAATCGTGCAGTCCCTGGCAATCGAGTCCGTGAGCGGGAGATCCGGGCGACGCTTGGTCCAAGGGCAGGGACGCCATCGATCCGATCATGGACTGTGGGCAGGGCGCATCAATTCCTGTGCCGTCTAGAAGCACGTCGCGGGCTTGCAGCACCAGAGCGCGATTGCGCGACATGACTTCGGGCCAGCCGCCGGGCAGGAGGGCGCCCATGAAGCGCAGCGACTCAGGGACGCACAGCCACGGCGTCGGGTCAAAGGTTCCAGTCCAATCAAATTCCGCGCGAAAGCCTGCTGAATATCCGTGGCTGATGACATTCGGATGCAAATTCTCGTGCCGGTCGCGGCGCACGTGCAGGAAGGCGGCGCCTTTGGGGGCGCAAAGCCACTTGTGGGCATTACCGGTGTAGTAGGCCGCGCCGAGTTCCGATAAGGCGAGCGGTATCATCCCGGGCGCATGGGCGCCGTCGACCAATGTATCGATCCCCCGGACATCGAGCTCGGCGATCAGACGCGCGAGCGGCAAGATGAGCGCCGTCGGGCTCGTCACATGATCGAGTAGCGCGAGGCGAGTGCGCGAGGAGACCGCACCCAAAATGGGCGCAATGATGTCCTCCTCATCGCGGCAGGGGAAGGGCAAGTGAGCCACCACCACGCGCGCCCCGGTTTTGAGCGCCACGAAGTCCGCCGTCTTGCGGCACGCGGCGTAGGTGTGGTTCGTGAGCAGCAGCTCATCGCCGCGCTCGAACTCGATCGAGCGTAGCACCGCGTTGACGCCGGCCGTGGCGTTCGTTACGAACACCAAGTCCGAAGGCGCGGCGCCCAAGAAGGCCGCGAACGTATCGCGGGCGGCATTCAAGCGTGCCGGCAGTTTCGCCGACAAGAAGTCGACCGGCTCACGCTCCATTTCGAGGCGCAGCGCCGCTTGGGCGTCAAGCACCGCGGTTGGACAGGCGCCGAAGGATCCGTGGTTGAGATAAAAGACGGCAGGGTCAAGGCCCCAGTGGGAGGCAAGATTCAATGGGGTTCCTCGCATTCGCGCCTGCATCAGTCTACAGCCTCGTCAGCATATGGTGCCAGTTACGCGAAGCAAGGTAGGGTGGTCAGGTCACGAACAGGGGTCGTCATCGCTCACCTTCGACATCAAATGGCATCACGGAATGCGCCATCCCGTGCACATGCTCCTGGCCCGATCGCTGTCGGTCGCCATCGGCAGCAAAGGGTCGATCTCGGCCACCGGTACAAGACGCTCGTGAGAGTTCCGCGCTGAATAAACAGCGAAACTCTCCCCCCAATTCCGGTAGTGCCTACCGCATGATGGCGACGTGAACAACATCGCCAGACGTGCAACTGAGGAGATGGCCGTGAGCAGTTAGCTATCGTCTTTAAACGCGCCTATGGCAGCTGCGAAGACGGATTTCGATTCGCTATGGGAAAAAAGGCGCTCAATGGCACAACATCGTTTTCGAGCGATGCGAAGGTGCCGCGCAAGTTCTTGACGATGCGGGGCTTAAATGGTGGGCCGTGTAGGGATCGAACCTACGACCAATTGATTAAGAGTCAACTGCTCTACCAGCTGAGCTAACGGCCCAAAAACCTTGTCCAACAACGCACTTCCTCGACACTCACCCCGCAACAAAGGTGGGGTGGACGACGGGACTCGAACCCGCGACGGCCGGAATCACAATCCGGGGCTCTACCAACTGAGCTACGTCCACCATCGTCGAACGTCCGACTTGAGATGGCGCGCCCGGCAGGAATCGAACCTGCAACCGCCGGCTTAGAAGGCCGGTGCTCTATCCGGTTGAGCTACGGGCGCTTTACAAATCAATAAGTTACAGCGCCAAACGTAATCTTTCAGGCCGATGCTCGGGTCCAAAGCAAACCGAATCGGAAGTGCGCGCGGATTATATAGGAGTTTGCCCCTATTTGAAGGGCCCTCTGCCGTCGTCAGGAGGGATTGCTCTCGACGGCAAACTTGAGCTTCGCAAGCGCGTGATCCCATTGCTGGCCGATGAGTTCCAAGGTCTTGCGTGCCTCATCCAGCTGGGCGGGCTCGAATTCCCACAACCGTTCTCGCCCGACTTTGACATCGCGCACCAGACCCGCGCCGGCCAGGACGCCCAAATGCTTGGTGACCGCCTGCCGCGAAATATCCGTCCCCACCGTCAGCTGGGTGATGGACATGGCGCCGCCCATGCACAGGGCGGCAACCAGCCTCAAGCGCATCTCATCGCCCAGGGCCGCAAAAACCGGCGCGTAAGTTTGCAGCGACCGGCTCTTCGCCGGCGATTTACGCCTTGGCGACATGCTTCTTGATGTTTTCCATCTGTTCATCCCAACCCGAACTGTTCATCCGGAATACGTCTGCGCGGCGTGCGAGAGGAATCTTGTCCAATCCTGATTCGACCACGCTAAGCATCGTGCCGCCCTCAGCTTCCTGAAGCTCAAACACCACCAACGTCGTAGGCTCATGCGAATAGTCGACCTTGGGATCGATCGCCGCCGGATGCCATCGAAAGGACAACAACTGCTGGGGCACGATGCGTTCGACCAGCACATCCATGGTCAGATGTTCGTAGCCGGGATAGGTAATCTTGCCCTGGATGTGTTTCCCTTCTGCAAACTCCTTCCCTTTGAAATTGACGCCAAACCAGTCGCCGAACTCGCCGGCGTCTCCCACTGCCCGCCATACCCGCGCACGCGGCGCGTTAATCAACACTTTTCTCTCGATCCGGTCTGTCGCTGTGTTCATATGCAACCTCCTGGATGCATATTATCCCAGATCCATCTCATTATGCAACTTTTCGGTTGCATTTTGCCGCGCAATCTCGCTATTTTGCACTGGCTTGACGGCTGTGCGTGCAGCCGCGTAGGTTTGTCGTTACATGAACAGGCAACCGACGCAGAATGACATCGTCACTCTGACGCATCTGCAACGGCTCGAAGCTGAAAGCATTCACATCATGCGCGAGGTCCTTGCGCAGAGCGACAAACCCGTGATGCTGTACTCGGCCGGCAAGGACAGCGCCGTGATGCTGCATCTCGCGCGCAAGGCATTCTTTCCGGCCGCCCCGCCCTTCCCTCTGCTCCACGTCGATACCACGTGGAAGTTTCGCGCCATGTACGAAATGCGCGACAGCGCAGCCAGGAGCAGCGGCATGCAGCTTATCGTGCACCAGAATCCCGAGGCCGCCGCGCGCGGCATCAACCCCTTCGACCACGGCACGTTGCATACCGACCTGTGGAAGACCGAGGGACTGAAACAGGCGCTCACCAAGTACGGCTTTGATGCTGCATTCGGCGGCGCGCGCCGGGACGAGGAAAAGTCCCGCGCCAAGGAGCGGATATTCTCGTTTCGCTCCGCCAATCATCGTTGGGACCCCCGCAATCAACGTCCCGAACTGTGGAATCTCTACAACGCGCGAAAATCCAAAGGTGAAAGCATCCGGGTCTTTCCGCTCTCCAACTGGACCGAACTGGACGTGTGGCAGTACATCCTGCTCGAAAGCATTCCCATTGCAAGCCTGTATTTTGCCGCTGTCCGGCCGACGGTTGAGCGGGACGGCCTGCTGCTCATGGTCGACGATGATCGGTTTCGCCTGCGTCCCGGCGAGATCCCGGCGCAACGATCAATTCGGTTTCGCACACTCGGCTGCTACCCGCTGACCGGAGCGGTCGAAAGCAGCGCGACGACAGTCTCTGCGATCATTCAGGAAATGCTCTTGACCAAGAGTTCCGAGCGCCAGGGCCGCGCGATCGACCGCGATCAAGCTGCCTCCATGGAACACAAGAAGCAGGCAGGATATTTTTGATGTCCGGCATTCCGGTGCAGCCTTCTTACGAACCCCATGACCTCGTGGCCGAGGACATCGACGCCTATCTGCTCAAGCATCAGCATAAATCGCTGCTGCGCTTCATCACCTGCGGCTCGGTCGACGACGGCAAATCGACGCTCATCGGCCGGCTGCTCTATGACAGCAAAATGATTTTTGAGGATCAACTCGCCGAGCTGACTGCCGATAGCAAGCGCATCGGCACCCAGGGACACAATATCGACTTTGCGCTGCTGGTGGATGGTCTCGCCGCCGAACGCGAGCAAGGCATAACCATCGATGTCGCCTATCGCTACTTCGCTACTGAAAGGCGCAAATTCATTGTTGCCGACACGCCCGGCCATGAGCAGTACACGCGCAACATGGTCACCGGCGCATCGACGGCGGATTTGGCCGTCATCCTGGTCGATGCGCGCAAAGGGGTGCTGACGCAAACGCGGCGGCATAGCTACCTCGCGCACCTGCTGGGGATAAAGAACGTCGTGTTGGCGGTCAATAAAATGGATCTGGTCGGCTACGCGCGCGATACCTTCGCGGCAATCGCCGGGCAGTATCGCGCTTTCGCGGAAAGCATCGGAATCGCTACAGTCATAGCTATACCGATCTCCAGTCTCATGGGCGACAACATCATTTCGGAATCGAAGAATACATTGTGGTACTCCGGGCCAACGCTGCTGGGGCATCTCGAAACCGTTGAGATAGACAACACGGCCGCACAACGGCGGCCGTTCCGCATGCCTGTGCAATGGGTCAACCGGCCGAATCTCGACTTCCGTGGATTCGCGGGAATGATATCGCAAGGACGCATTCGCCGCGGCGATGCGGTGCGCGTGTTGCCTGCCGGCAGAACATCGACGGTCGCACGCATCGTCACCATGGACGCAGATCTCGAAGAAGCCGTCGCTGGTCAGTCGGTCACCATCACGTTCACCGAGGCTGTGGATTGCAGTCGCGGCGATGTGATTGCCGCGGCCGAAGACTCGCCGGAGATCGCGGATCAATTCGAAGCAACCGTGGTTTGGATGGCTGATGAGCCACTGCTCCCGGGCCGGCCGTATTGGTTGAGGCTCGCCACGCAGTTTGTGACGGCCACAATCCACAGCCCGAAGTATCAGATCAATGTCAACACGATGGAACATCTCGCTGCAAAGACGCTGAGTCTCAACGCCATTGGGATTGCGAATCTCTCCACCGATAAACCCCTGGTATTCGAGCCGTACCAGAAATGCCGCGAACTCGGCGGATTCGTACTGATCGATAAGATCAGCAACGCCACCGTCGCCGCGGGCATGCTGCATTTCGCACTGCGCCGCTCGAGCAACGTGCATTGGCAACCGCTCGATGTCGATCGCGACGCGCATGCCCGATTGATGCATCAGCGTCCGCGGCTGCTATGGTTCACGGGCCTTAGCGGCGCGGGAAAATCCAGCATCGCCAATCTGGTGCAGAAAAAGCTCTACGCGCTCGGCAAGCACAGCTTTCTGCTGGACGGCGACAACGTCCGCCATGGACTCAATAAGGATCTGGGATTCACCGACGCGGATCGGGTGGAAAACATCCGCCGCATCGGCGAGGTCGCCAAGCTCATGACGGATGCCGGCCTGATTGTCTTGACCGCCTTCATCTCGCCCTTCCGCGCCGAACGCCGCATGGTGCGCGAGATGTCGCTGCCCGGAGATTTCATTGAGATCCATGTTGAAACGCCCCTCGAGGTCGCCGAACAGCGCGACGTGAAAGGCCTGTACAAGAAGGCCAGGGCCGGTCAGCTCAAGCACTTCACCGGCATCGACTCGCCCTACGAGCCGCCCGAGAATCCTGAAATTCGCGTCAACACCGTGGAGACTTCCGCTGAGGAGGCTGCCGATCAGATCGTTGCGTACGTCATGGCCAACTAGATCGAAGGAAATCAATTTCCCCCTTGCATTTTCACCAAGGTAGTTCAGTGGACAATGCCGATAGCCTCGTCTGCGGAAGCGACTCGCCGCCGCTGCTTGAAGACACCATAGGCGGCGCGCTGGAGCGTGCGGCGATCCGTTGGCCCGACCGAGAGGCAATGGTGTGCCGCGAGTCGGGCGTCAGGCTGACCTTCGCGCAACTGAACGCGCGTGCCGCCGAGCTCGCTCAAGGCCTGTTGGCTCTGGATCTCAAGCCCGGCGATCGCATCGGAATCTGGGCACCGAACTGCGTTGAATGGTCCCTCACCCAATATGCCGCGGCAAAAGCGGGATTGATTTTGGTCAACATCAATCCGGCCTATCGCAAGCACGAATTGGAGTACGTGTTGAATGTCGTCGGCTGCAAGGCTCTGGTGACAGCGGCAAACTTCAAATCCAGCGACTACCTGGGCATGCTGTGCGAGCTGGCCCCGGAACTTCTCCGCGCTGAGCCGGGCAAACTGGCGGCGCAAAAGCTGCCCCACCTTAGGCTGGTCGCGTGTATCGATGCTGCGACAGCGGCCGGAGTCCTGCCGTTCGCAGACATTGCCAACCGCGGCGGCGGATCGCATCGCGCAATGCTGCGCGAAATCGCCGCGGCGCTGAAGCCCGAGGACGCCGTGAACATTCAGTTCACGAGCGGGACGACCGGTGCGCCGAAGGGCGCGACCCTGACGCATAGAAATATATTGAACAACGGGTTTTTCGTCGGAGAAGCAATCCGCACCGGGTGCGGCGACCGAATATGCATTCCGGTGCCGCTCTATCATTGCTTCGGCATGTGCATGGGGAATTTAAATTGCCTCACGCATGGCGCTACCGCCGTCTATGCAAGCCGCGGCTTTGACCCTCTGGCAACCCTGCAATGTGTTGAAGCAGAACATTGCACCGCGCTGTACGGCGTGCCGACCATGTTCATCGCCATGCTCGACCATCCGCGCTTCAAGGAATTTGACATGTCGAGCCTGCGCGGCGGGATCATGGCAGGATCGCCCTGCCCGATTGCCGTCATGCATCGCGTGGTCGATCAGATGCATATGCCGGAGGTGACCATCGCCTACGGCATGACGGAAACCAGTCCGGTGAGTTTTCAGTCGAGCGTCGATGACTCCTTGGATCGGCGCGTGTCCACGGTCGGGAGGATACAACCGCATTTGCAAGTGAAGATCATCGACCCAAACGGCGCCGTCGTTCCGCGCGGAGCCAGCGGCGAACTGTGCACGCGCGGCTATTCCGTGATGCAGGGTTATTGGGAAGATCCGCAGCGCACCTCCGAAGTGTTGGACGAGGACGGCTGGATGCATACCGGCGATCTGGCGGTGATCGATCCGCAGGGCTATTGCAATATCGTCGGGCGCATCAAGGACATGATTATCCGCGGCGGCGAAAACGTGTACCCGCGGGAGGTGGAGGAATTTCTATTCAAGCACCCCAAGATCCGGGCGGTGTCATGTTTTGGCGTTCCGGATGCGCGATTCGGCGAGGAGCTTTGCGCGTGGATACAACTGCGCCCCGGTGTGACCGCCGCCGCCGAGGAGTTCAAGCAGTACTGCCAGGGGCAAATCGCCCACTACAAAATTCCGCGCTACGTTGAATTTGTCGATGAGTTCCCGATGACCGTCACCGGCAAGATTCAGAAGTTCATCATGCGGAACGTCATGATCGAACGGCTCGGATTGAGCGAGGAAAAGACCGCATGAGATGTGCGGAATCATCCACACCGCGAAACACCTCGGTATAAATTCTTAAAGAACATCCATGAAGTTGCCTCTGACTCACATGCAACTGGCCCTGATTGTTCTGGCCGCCGCGTGCTCCGGTGGTTCGGCCGGTCCGGCTACACAAACTCCTCCGCCGGCGAGTGGTCTGCACAAAATCAACCACATCATCATCGTGATGATGGAGAACCATTCGTTCGATAACTACCTTGGAGCTCTCGCCTATGCCCCCGGAAGTCCGTACCACGTTACTTCCGGGGGCTGTTCAGATCAGGATCATGGTTGTGTTGACGGCTTGTCTTGCCGTATGGATTCGGTCAGCGGCTTGACCTGCACGAACTCAAACCAGGAAAGCGATGGAATTCCAGTGGTGGCATTTCACGCTATCAGCCGCTGTGTTGCCGACCTCGCGCATAGCTGGCCTCAGGTCCACCAGGAGGCCAATTTCAATGATCCGAACGCTACCCTGCTCAGCTCGCCTGGCGACGGTTTCGTGCGCGTCAACGACGCAATCCAGCTAGACAAGGGCATCGAGACGCCTACGGACGATCAAACCATGGGCTTCTACACCCAGGACGATCTCCCCTTCTACTACGATCTCGCGCAGAAGTTTGCCATCGACGATCGTTACTTCTCATCCGTGCTCGGTCCAACGCTGCCAAATCGCTTCTACCTCATGGCTGCGACGTCATTCGGTCACGTGACAACCGGCGATCCTGTGCCCGCCGGAGGCTACAAGCCGATCACCGGCACGATATTCGACCTTCTGGACGGCCGGCAAATTACGTGGGCAGATTATTTTCAGATCTCTCCGCAGGCGGGCGCCTTTCGACCAAACACGGACCCGCACTTTTTTCCTGTACAGGACTTCATGACCGCCGCCGCAGGCTCATCCGGTGCCGCACCATTGCCTCAGGTGGTTTTCGTCGATCCCAGTTTCTATGGGCCGGATGAGAATGATGAGCACCCTCCAACCGACATCCAGCGCGGCCAAGCGTTCGTCTCGCGAGTGATCAATGCCGTCCGCATCGGGCCGTATTGGAAGGATTCCGTCATCTTCGTCACCTATGACGAGCACGGCGGATTTTACGATCACGTGGCACCGCCCCGGGCGCCGCAGGGAGCCTCGCGCACTCCAGACGGAATTTCCCCCGGTCAATGTGCGGACCTCTCGAACCCGCCGGCAAGCCAGCAACCGGGCGCGGGGGCTGACTGTGCAAGTGTGGCCGATGCTGAGTCGCTATGCCCTGCATTGGCGCAAAGCTTACGCGGCCCATACCCCGAGAATTGCGCGAGCTTCGATCAGCTCGGCATCCGTGTGCCCTTTCTGGTCGTTTCGCCTTTCGCCAAGCCCCACTACGTATCACACACGATCGCTGACCATACATCGCTTCTCGCGTTCATCGAAGCGCGCTTTCTGAGCGATGTTGCG
>CAWEKK010000014.1:0-799655 GCA_963809645.1 uncultured Gammaproteobacteria bacterium | reverse complement strand
CAGGACTTGACCTTTGATTTGCAAGGATCGGTGGCAAGCGCCGCGGCGGCGCAATTTGAAAGCGACTGGGTTGCGGCCTGCGCGAAGCCGGCAGTTGCAGCGCTGCCGTGCGTCGGCTCTGCTGTGCCGCGCACCGGCGGCGACGCGCAGTTTCTCCCGAGCGGGCCCGATCAGCCGGAAGATACCGTGCACGCGCTGTTGATCGATGCTTGCTTCAAGCCCGCCACCGCATGCTGGCGGTTACACCGTACTTCGTCCCCGATGTCAGCCTGGAGACCGCGATGCGACTGGCGGCGCGGCGCGGCGTGCAGATCGATCTTTGCATACCGCAGAGCTCCAATCACAAATTGGCGGACTTCGCACGCAACCGCGCGCTGCGATCCTTGAGCCAGGCGGGCGTCAAAGTGCATCTGCTGCCCCATATGAGCCATGCGAAAGCCGTGGTCTTCGACACCTCTCTTGGCTTGTCGGGGTCGGTGAATCTCGACTCGCGCAGCCTGCTGCTCAACTATGAGTGTGCTGTGGTTTTCTACGGCAGGGCGGAAATAGATTGGCTCGCCGAATGGATCACCGCGCTGATTCCCGGAAGCCGGCCGTTCGACGCCCGGCCCGCGGGTCTGCTGCGCGATCTTTGCGAAGGGCTGCTGCTCACGGTGGCGTATCAATTGTAGCGTAGGATTGCTCTTACACGGAGTCTGGGGCTCACGCGTTGCCGCGCATAGTATTCTTCGAAATCTCATTACCAGGTGATCGGTGGAATCCAAGGATTATTACAATGTGATGGGCGTGGCGCGCGACGCGACCGAAGCGCAAATCAAGCAGGCCTATCGCAAACTCGCGCGCAAGTACCATCCGGACGTCAGCAAAGAGAAAGACGCCGAAGCGCGGTTCAAGGAAGTCGGCGAAGCCTACGAGGTGCTGAAGAGTCCCGAAAAGCGTGCCGCCTACGATCGATTAGGCAAGGACTACCGCCCCGGAGAGGACTTCAGGCCGCCGCCCAACTGGGACTCGGGCTTCGAGTTCAGCGGCGCGGGTCCGGGCAACTCGGCGTACAGCGATTTCTTCGACGCTTTGTTCGGCGCCCAGGCACGTTCTGGAGGCGCCAACCGCCGCGGCTTTCATGCCGAACACGGCGAGGAGTCATCATGCCAAGGTGCTGCTCGACTTGGATGCCTCGCTGAACGGGGAATCCGGCGACTTTACCCTGTCGATGCCCGAAATCGATCCGGATGGCAGACTCGCGACCAAAGAACGGATCTTGAACGTGCAAGTGCCAAAGGGAATGTTCGCCGGTCAGCAGATCCGGCTCGCCGGTCAGTGCGCCCGCGCAACGGCAGCGGAAACCGGGCGATCTCTTCATTGAGGTCGATTTTCAGCCGCAGCCGCTGTATCACGTCGACGGCCGCGACCTGACCTTGGAACTGCCCGTGGCGCCGTGGAAGGCAGCGCTGGGCGCGACCTTGAAAACACCGACCCCCGGCGGAACGGTCGACCTGAAAATTCCACCGGCTTCCCATGCCGGAGGCAAATTGCGTTGAAAGGCCGCGGCATTCCCGCCTACCCTCCGGGAGACTTTTACGTTCGTCTCCTACAGATAGCCTGCCGCCCGCGGGCGACGACAAGGCCCAGGCGGCCTATGCGGCGTTGGCTGCCGCGCTGCCGTTCATCCTCGCGCGAACCTCGGAGTCTAAAATGATCCCAGCCGAAGACACGCCCTTGCCCGGTACCGTATTCGACGTCGCCGCTAATGCTCAGCATCGAAGACTTGAGCCGAATGTGCGCCGTCGACGAACGTCACATCGTGGAGTTCGTCGAAGAGGGCGTCCTCAACGTCGTTGAAGTCACCCGCCAATCGCGGTTCACCGGAGCGGCCCTGCGCCGCCGCCCGTCTCGCGCTGCGCCTGGAACGGGACCTCGAACTCAATCTAGCCGGCGTGGCCCTCGCCTTCGAACTGATCGAAGAGCTGCAACAGCTGCGGCGCGAGCACACACCGAGACGTCAAATGACCAGACTCGAATCCGATGCCTTCGTGTTTTTTGGCGCCACCGGCGATCTCGCCTACAAAAGATTTTCCCGGCGCTACTACGCCATGGTGCGCCGGGACGGGCTCAACATACCGATCATCGGCATGGCGCGCGCCGGTGGAACCTAGATCAATTGAAGCCAAAGAGCGCGCCCGTGACAGCGTGCTGCTCACGGAGACTTCGACGAAGCTGAGTTTCGCGAAGTTGGCCGGGCTGCTAAGGTACGTGGATGGCGACTACCGCGAGCCGAAACTTACGCGGATTTGAGGGTTGCGACTGGGCTCCTGCGTACGGCCCGTCCATTATCTGGCGATTCCGCCGGTGATGTTCAGCACAGTGGTGCAGGGACTGGCGAAGTCCGGCAGCGCCCATCAGGCTCGTGTAGTGATCGAAAAGCCCTTCGGCCGCGACCTGGAGACAGCGCAAGAGCTGAACGCGATTCTGGAGGAGTATTTCCCCGAGTCCGCGATTTTCCGCATCGACCATTTTTTGGGCAAAGAGCCGGTGCAGAACATTCTCTACACACGCTTCGCCAATTTCTTTCTGGAGCCGCTGTGGAACCGCAATCACATCCGCAGCGTGCAGATCACGATGGCGGAGAATTTCGGCGTCGCGGGGCGAGGCGCGTTCTACGAAGAAGCGGGTCTGCCTGCGGATGTTGTGCAAAATCACCTGCTGCAGGTCGTGACATTGCTGGCGATGGATGCGCCGGTCGGTCATGATCCCAAGACCATGCAGGCGGAGAAGCTGCGGATATTCCGTGCCATGCAACCCTTGGATCCCAAAGAAGTGGTGCGCGGCCAATTCCGCGGCTATCGCAACGAGAGCGGCGTCGCCAAGGACTCGCAGGTCGAAACCTTTGTCGCGTTGCGCATGCACATCGACACCTGGCGCTGGGCGGACGTGCCCTTCTACATCCGTGCCGGCAAGAACCTGCCGATCACGGCGACCGAAGTCAGAGTCACGTCAGCGGCCGCCGCTCGCCATCTTGATCGCAGCCACCGGATGCCGGCAAACTACTTCCGCCTGCGCCTGAGCCCCCGAAAAAGTGGTCATCGGCGAAGGCGCGCTAGCGAAGCTCAACGGCGAGGACATGCGCGGCGAACCGGTCGAACTGATTGCGCGCCACCATACGGAGGAGGAGAAGTCTCCCTATGAGCGGCTGCTCGGGGACGCCGTGCGCGGCGATACCTCGTTATTCACTCAGGACGACAGCGTGGAGGCGGCATGGCGCGTGGTGGACCCGGTGTTGACCTGCGGTTTGCCGGTCAGCGAATACGAGCCCGGCACCTGGGGCCCTGCGGCCGCGGGCAAGATTGTCGATGGCGGAGAGAGCTGGCATGACCCGCAACCGGAGAAATCGGCGCCGTGCTGACGAAGGACGGCGTCGTATTTCTGCTCGACGTCGATAACACCCTATTGGACAACGACCGCTTCAGCGCCGACCTCGGCGATCGCCTGGAGCAGGCATTCGGCGCGGCCGAACGCGCGCGCTATTGGGGATATCTTCGGCCGGCGGCGCGCAACTCTCGGACTCGCCGATTACCTGGGAAGCTTGCAGGACTTCCGTGCGGGATTGGACGACGATCCCAAGCTGCTCGACATGTCGCAGTTCCTGCTCGAGTACCCTTTCGCCAACCGGCTATTCCCCCAGGCGTTGCAGGCCGTTGCACATCTTCGCACGCTGGGTTTTCCGGTGGTGCTGTCGGATCCTGATATCGTTTTCCAACCGCGAAAGATCCAGCATGCCGGCATTTGGGATGCAGTGGAGGGCCGCGTCATGATCTATGTGCACAAGGAAAAAGTGCTGGGCCACATGCAGCGGCGCTATCCCGCGGAGCACTATGTTATGGTCGATGACAAAGCGAATTTGCTGGCTGCAATGAAGTCGGTGCTCGGTACCTCGCTGACCACGGTGTTCGTGCGTCAGGGCACTATGCGCTGGCAGTGGAGTCCAACTTAGGGGTCCCAGCGCCCGATATGATCATCGAACGCATCGGGGATCTTCTCAATCACAACCTAACGGATTTTGAGTGTGCGCCCAATGAGATGACGAAAAATCTGCACGATCTGGGCCAAAGCCTCTGGCTCGACAACATTACGCGGGAAATTCTCGACAATGGAACGTTGCGCCGCTACATCGAACAATTCTCGGTCACGGGCCTTACCTCGAATCCCACGATTTTCGACGAGGCCATCGGCAAGACTGCCGCCTACGACAAGGGCATCCGGCAAAAGGCTGCGGCCGGCATGTCCGGAGAAGATCTCTTCATCGAATTGGCGCTCGAGGACCTGCGGCGGGCTGCGGATCTGTTCCGGCCGGAATTCGATCGCACGCAGGGCACCGATGGCTGGGTGTCGATGGAAGTATCGCCGCTGCTGGCAAATGATACTGCGGGAACCATTGACGCAGCGCGACGTATTTTCAAACAGGCGAATTGCCCGAATTTATATGTCAAGATTCCGGACACCGGGGCGGGAGTGCCCGCAATCGAGGAGTCCATATTTTCCGGCGTCCCGATCAATGTGACGCTGTTGTTCTCGCGCGAACAGTACCTGAAAGTGGCCGAGGCCTACATGCGCGCGATTGAGCGGCGTATCGCCGCGGGTCTCGACCCCAAAATCAGTTCGGTGGCTTCCGTATTCGTCAGCCGCTGGGATCGCGCCGTCGCCGACAAAGTGCCGCGGGAATTGAGCAACCGGCTGGCATCGCCATCATGCAGCGCACCTATCGGGCACATTGCGAATTGATCGGCGCAAAGCGCTGGAAGGATCTCGAGGCCAAGGGCGCGCGCAAGAAACGCATGCTGTGGGCCAGCACTGGAACCAAGGATCCGAGTTCCCGCCGGGCCTGTATGTCGAGGCACTGGCGGCGCCCCAGACCGTCGACACGATGCCCGAGAAGACCCTGCTGGCGTTCGCAGAGAGCGGCAAACTTCAAGGCGTCATGGCCAAAGACGGCGGCGATGCAGAAGAAGTGCTGGCAGCTTTCGCCCGCGCCGGCGTCGATGTCCACGCCCTTGCCGCGCAGCTGCAAGTGGATGGAGCTGCCTCGTTCGTCAAGTCCTGGACTGACTCGCAAAGCGCATCGGCGACAAGAGCGCGGCGTTGGCGACCACGTGAGTTCGCGGTCGGACGAACCCCTGGCCGGCAAGCCGGCCCCCGCCGCCGCGCTGGTGAACGTTCCGCGGCTGATCACTGCGTATTACAGCGAGCGTCCGGATCCGGACGTCCCTTCGCAACGTGTTGCCTTCGGCACGTCGGGACATCGCGGTTCATCCTTCGAGGTCGGCTTCAACGAAGCGCATGTGCTGGCGATCAGCCAGGCGATCTGCGAATACCGCACCGGGCAGGGCATCAACGGGCCGTTGTTCATGGGATTCGACACCCACGCGCTATCGGCGCCGGCATTTGCCAGTGCGCTGGAGGTGCTCGCGGCGAATGGCGTCGCGGTCATGATTGCGGCGGATGACGAATACACGCCGACCCCGGCCGTCTCGCATGCCATTCTCACTTACAATCACGGCCGCCAATCCGGCCTGGCCGACGGCATTGTCATCACGCCCTCCCACAATCCTCCCGACAATGGCGGCTTCAAGTACAACCCGACCAACGGCGGTCCGGCGGATTCGGACATCACCAAGTGGATCGAGAATCGGGCGAATGATTTGCTGCGGCCGGAAAACGCTGCCGGCATCAAGCGAACGCCTTATACCGCGGCACGGCGCGCGGCCGGAACGCACTCGCACGACTACGTAAAGAACTACGTGGAGGATCTCGGCAATATTTTGGACATGAAAGTCATTCGGGATTCCAAGATCCGCATGGGAGTCGATCCCCTCGGCGGCGCAGGCGTGCATTATTGGCCGCGCATCGCTGAGCGCTACGGTCTCGATCTGGATGTCGTCAATGCCGAAGTGGACCCGACCTTCAAATTCATGACGTTGGATTGGGACGGAAAAATTCGCATGGATCCTTCCTCTCCCTACGCCATGCAGCGGCTCATCCACCTCAAGGGCCGCTACGACATCGCGTTCGCCTGCGATACCGACCATGACCGGCACGGCATCGTCACGAACAGCAACGGGCTGATGCCCCCCAACCACTACCTGTCGACGGCAATCGATTATTTATTCGCCCATCGCAGCGGCTGGCGAGCCGACGCTGCAATCGGCAAGACCGTCGTGAGCAGCGCAATGATCGATCGGGTCGGTGCGCGGCTCAAGCGCACCGTGTACGAGGTGCCGGTCGGCTTCAAATGGTTCGTGGCGGGCCTGGTGGACGGAAAACTGGGATTCGGCGGCGAGGAGAGCGCCGGGGCCTCGTTCAGCCGGATCGACGGTCGGGTGTGGACCACCGACAAGGATGGGATCGTGCCGGCGCTGCTGTCGGCGGAAATGACGGCGCGCACCGGGAAAGATCCCGGCGAGCGCTACCGCGAGCTCACGCAGGAACTCGGCATCCATTTGCCGACCGCGTCGACGCGCCGGCGACCCCTGCGCAAAAGGCCAAGCTTGGCAAGCTCAGCCGGGACCAGGTGCGCATCACGGAGCTTGCCGGTGAACCGATCGAGCAGGTTTTGACAGAGGCGCCGGGCAACAACGCGCCCATCGGCGGCGTGAAAGTGATCTCGCGCGGCGGCTGGTTCGCAGCGCGCCCGTCCGGAACGGAGGACATTTACAAGATCTACGCGGAAAGCTTTCACGACGACGAACACTTGCGCCGATTGATCCGCGAGGCACAGACCATTGTCGATGCAACGCTGGCGGGCGCTTAGCGGCGCGCCCGCTTGGCGGATTCCGACGACACAGCACTGACGCCGACCGCCAAGCGGTTGCTGCCCTGGTTGGTCGCCGTGGGATTCTTCATGGAATCCCTGGATACCACCATTCTCGATACGGCCGTCCCCGCCATCGCGCAGGCTCTCGATGTACCACCCCTGAGCATGAAGGCGGTACTTGCAAGCTATACCTTGAGCCTGGCCGTCTTTATTCCGATCAGCGGCTGGATGGCCAATCGTTTCGGCACGCGCCGCGTGTTCGCCTCGGCCATCGGGATTTTCACGCTCGGCTCCTTCCTCTGCGGCATCTCTCACGATATCCACTTGCTGGTGGCATGCCGCATCTTGCAAGGCGGAGGCGGCGCCATGATGCTGCCGGTGGGACGCATCACCATGGTGCGGACCTTCGCAAAATCCGAGCTCATCAATGCCATGAGCTTCGTTGCCATTCCCGGGCTGGTGGGCCCCATGCTCGGGCCGGTCATCGGCGGCGCGATTATCGGGTATTTTCACTGGAGCGTGATTTTTTTTGTCAACATACCGATCGGACTGCTGGGTCTGTATATGGTCTATCGGCATCTGCCGAACTACCGCGAGAAGCGCAACTATCCTCTGGATATCATCGGCTTGGTGTTATTTGGATCCGGGATAGCCCTCTTGTCCTATGTACTCGAGGTGTTCGGCGAAACCACCCTGAGCGGCCGTGAAATGCTGGGATTGCTGGGCATTTCCGGCGCACTGCTGGCGGCATATGGTCTGCACACCAAGCGCACGGCTCAGCCGCTGTTGCGGCTCAAGCTGCTCGCCATCCGCACCTTTCGACTCGCCGTCAGCGGCAATCTATTCACGCGCCTGGGGATAGGCGGAATACCCTTCTTGCTGCCGCTCCTCTACCAGGTCGGTTTGGGTTTCTCCCCGATTCAGTCCGGTCTTTTGATCATGCCTCAGGCCTTCGCCGCGATGAGTCTGAAATTGACCATGCCGCTGATCTTGAAGCGCTTCGGCTACCGCGCCGTGCTGGTCAGCAACACCATTTTGTTGGGCGTGATGATCATGCTCTTCGCCACCATCAGCCTGCAAACACCGGTATGGCTGATAGTTGCGATGGCATTCACCTACGGCTTCCTCACTTCACTGCAGTACACCAGCATGAATACGCTGGCGTACGCCGATGTCAGCGAACATGAGGCCAGCGGCGCCAGTACCATTGCCAGCACCGTACAGCAATTGGCGGTCAGCTTCGGCATCGCCACCGCCTCACTTGCCGCTGCTTTATTCATTCCCGATCGATTGCGCGCCACTGCGCCGCAGCTGCTGCGCGGCATTCATCTGGCGCTTCTCGGCTTGGCCTCTGACCATCGTCTCCACTCTGGTTTTCATGCGCTTGCGCGCGCAGGACGGCGCGGCGGTCAGCCGCCACAAAGCCCCGGTGCCGTCGATCTAGGAGCCTGCCTGAATACTCAGACAGGCTCCTGGGCATTGGCGGATTCGCGCTTGCGCCTTGCCTCATAGGCGCGAAGGTGCGAATAGGCCGTGGCGAGCAGCGGCGAGCGCAACGTCTTCGGCGCGCGTCCAAGAAGGTCGCCGACAATGTGATCTGCCTCGATGCGGCCGCCCTGTTCGATGTCGCGCAGCATCGATGCGGTGAAGTCGGAACCTGGCGCGGTAAGCACCGCCAACGCCGCTCGATCGGCCGCCTCGCGCGGCGCGAAGCCGTGCTCGGCGGCGATCGCGGCGCATTCCTGCAGCAACTGCACCGGAATGTCGCGGGCATCGGCGGCCAGAATGTCGCCGACGCTGGCACGCATAAGACTGGTCGTTGATGCCGCCGCGGCAATGAACACCCACTTTTCCCACATCTCAAGCACGATGTTGCCGCTCAAATGCGCGTCGAATCCCGGCACGCGCAGCCCGTCGGCAATTTCGTCGATATCGATTCCCGCGCCTCGGGCGCCGAACGCCAGGACATTGAAGGTGCCCAACTGATGGATGCCGCCATCGGCATCCAAAGTCGACGAAATGCGCGCCACGCCGCCCAGTATGCGTTGCACACCGAAGTGCGCGTCCAACTGGTCGAGGTGACGCATGCCGTTCAGCAATGGCAGTACCCGCGAATCGGGACCCACGCCGGGTGCAAAGTCCTTGATGGATGCTTCCAGGTCATAGGATTTGCTGCTGACAATGATCAGGCCAAACAATTCTCTCAGATCCCGGGCTTCCACCAGAGGTGGAGTCGGCAACTTGAGATTGCCCAGCGGACTGTTCACCAGCAAACCGTTGCGGCGCAGTTGCTCCGCTCTGCGGGGCCGAACGAGAAAAGTGACGTCGCGACCCGCTGCGAGAAGCCGGGCTCCGAAATAACCGCCGATCGCGCCGGCGCCGACAATGAGAATTCTCACGCCGGGTCTCAATCACTCTTTCTTGATTTCGTGACCGCCGAATTGATTGCGCATCGCCGCCAGCAACTTATCGGTGAACGAGTCGTCATCCCGAGAGCGCAACCGTTCGAGCAACGACAGCGTGATAACCGGAGCGGAGACGCCGAGTTCGATCGCATCGGCAACGGTCCAGCGGCCTTCGCCCGAGTCGGCCACGTAGGGGGCGATGCCCGCCAGCGTCGGATTCTTCTCCAGAGCATTGGCGGTGAGATCCAAAAGCCAGGAACGCACCACGCTGCCATAGCGCCAAATCTCGGCCACTTGCGCCAAATCCAACTTAAATTCGCTTTTATGCTGCAGGATCGAAAAGCCTTCGGCGTAGGCCTGCATCATTCCGTACTCAATGCCGTTGTGGACCATCTTGGTGTAGTGACCCGAGCCAACCGGACCCACCCGGCCCCAGCCTTTATCCTTCGCCGGCGCCAATGTCTCGAAAATCGGCCGCAGGCGTTCCACCACCGCTTCCTCGCCGCCGATCATCAGGCTGTAGCCCTCCGCCAATCCCCAAACGCCGCCGCTGGTGCCGCAGTCGACGTATTGGATTTTGCGCGCAGCTACCATCGCCGCGCGCCGCTGTGTATCGCGGTAGTTGGAGTTGCCGCCGTCGATGATCGTGTCGCCCTCGGCCAGCAGCGGCACGAGTTGAGTGATGGTGTTGTCGGTAATTTCACCGGCCGGCACCATGAGCCAGACCGTGCGCGGCGCCTGCAGTTTTGCGACCATCTGATCGAGCGAGGCTGCGGTCTGTGCGCCGTTTTTCTCCAAGAGCGACCGCGCTGCCGCAGCCGGATCGTAGCCTATGATCTTATGGCCGCCGCGCATCAGCCGCTGCGCCATGTTCGCGCCCATGCGGCCCAAACCTATCATCGCGATTTCCATACTCTTTAACCGTGTTGGCGCCTGTGCATCAGGGCCCGAGTATATCGCGGTTTAGGGCCGCCTGAGGATGGTCATGCACGCTGGGCTGCCGACGCCCTCGAATCGGCCGGTGAAAGTGAGCATGCCGGACGCCGGATTGAGATGAAAGGAAGTAATCGAATCGCCGCGCTGATTGCACGAGTACAGAAGCGCGCCGGCAGGATCTATGCACAGACTGCGCGGTGAAGCGGAATGCACCCAAGCCTCCGCGAGGCTGCGCAATTGGCCGTCGGCGGTCACCGTAAATATCGACACCGCATCGTGCAGGCGATTCGCGACGTAGAGAAACCGGCCATCGGCGGTTATGATGATTTCAGAGGACAGGTTGCTGCCCGCGAATTTCGCCGGCAAGCTCGATAGAACCTGCTTGAGCTTGAGCCGGCCGCGCGACCCATCGTAATCGTAGACGGCGATTTTGCCGTCATGTTCGTACAAGTTATAGAACACCTGCCCGTTGGGGTGAAAGACAAAATGCCGCGGGGCTGAACCCGCTGGTGCGACGATGACAGGCGCCTCAGCCGGCAGCAGTTTGCCTGCACCGGCATCGAAGCGCCAAACGAATGTGAGATCGAGCCCGGCGTCGTTCGCAAGTACGAATTGGCCGCCGGGATCCCACGCGGCCATGTGAACGTGCGGACTATCATGATCGCTGACCGCGAATTGCCCGGGCGGATCGCCTGTGGTGCGCGCATGATGACGCGGCCCGACGCTCGGCCTGATATCGGCAGCTTCGCCGAGCGCCCCATCGGCCCGCACTGGGAACAGCGCAACGCTGCCGCCGCCATAGTTCGCCGCAATCACAAACTTTCCGGAAGGGTGCACGCTGATGTGTGCCGGCGAGGTGCCGCCGGAGTTCACAGCTCCCAACCTGCTGAGCTGCAAACTGTCGTTGTCTATGGCGTACGAAACGATGGCGCCATTGCGGGTGCCCTGGTAGTTGTCGATCTCGCTGACCGCATACAATCGGTTCTGGGCGGCATTGACGGCCAGCCACGTTGGATTGCGAATATCGTCGACAACCTGAAGCTGAGTCAGCGCGGCAGTGCCGGTGTCGATCCGGAAAAGATAAATGCCGCCGCCATTGGGCGTGTACGTGCCCACGTAGGCGTAATGAAAGGTCGGCGGCGGCAACACCGCTGTCGCGGCGTGCACCCGGCGCGAAAAGACCGCCGGCACCGCCATCATCGACGTCGCCCGCAGCAACTCGCGCCGGGTAACCTTCAGCGGCAAAGACCTCTCTCCCTAGACGCGCACCCGGGCATTTAGTTGTTCAAAAAAAGCGTGATGCTCGATGCCGAAAACGCCGACGTCGACACCGCATATTGACCGACCGCGGTCATCCCGGTCGCGAGGGCCGTGCCGTTCAGTTCCGATTGCAATTGAGTGACGAATGCGTCGTAGGTATTGAAGCTCTCAATGGTCGACGAGACCTGATGACCGATCGAAAAAACCGCGGCGCCACCACTGCTCGGCGAAATCACCGGATCGGCGGCGAGACCCACAAGGTTGACGATCTGCGATCCGATTTGGATCTGGTGGCGCGGACCGATGCCGGCGTTGCCCACATTCAAATCAATCGAGGTACTGTCGAAACTGGTAAAAGGCGCGGCCGTACCGCCGCTCCAGTCGATCACGAGTTCCGCTGAAATGGTGGTCGGATCCAGCAACGCCGAGGCTGTGAAGTTGGGCGAAGGCGTCGCAAACTCGTTGGCAAACCCGCTGACGATAACTGCGGCTCCCACCGTAGAATTCGTCAGGTCCAGGCCGGTTGTGGTCACTCCATACTGGGTTGGATCCGCGCCGCTGCCGACAAAATCGAAAGAGCTGATGGCACGGCCGCCGAGCGTGGACAAATTGAGCGTCAGCGAGTCGCTGCCCTGCGCAATCACGGCGCCCGAAGCTGAAGTGATATCGAGACGCACCCGACCGGCACTGACATCCAGAAGGGTTTGGCCGGCGCTGGTCGTCCGGGCGGTGCCAAAAGCCTCGATGACCGATCCCACAGAAATTTGCTGGGGACTGATCGTCTCGCTGGCGCCCTCGCCAAAAAAAGTGACCAAGGTGTTCGGGCCGACGTTGACCAGGGTCGTCCCCGGAACAAAAGTACCGGTGCCGTTGTTCTGGAGAGTGGCATCTTCGATGCCGAGCGTGTTGCCGCTGCGGGCCGATACCACTCCCGAGATACGATCCAGGCCCAAGCCTTGGACGCTGCTGTCGACCAAGACTTGCGATGCTGTGAAGGTCACGCTGGATGTCGTCGCACTAGCGGTCGCGCCTGCCGTCGGAACAGCGGCCGCGGTTGGCGCGCTTGATGCGGTTGATGCGGTTGATGCGGTCAGCGTGCCAAACACCGTCGCCAGGGTGTTCGCCGGCAACGCCGCAAACTGTGCCTGACCCGGGGCCCCGGTGAACACAAATCCATTGATTTCATAAGTGGTCTGATCGGTCGGCGCACCGGACAACTGACCCAAGCCAAGCGTGGTGCTGTCAAATGGCTGCACGCCGGTTGCATAAGAAGAGCTGTTCGCCCCCAACAACGGGCCGCGGATGCGAACCTGCTTGGCATCGATCGGCAATATGCTCGCCGTAATCATCGGCGTAACCGTGACGGTATTCCGGTTTAGATCGACTGCGTTCGACGCAGCGAGATTGAAGTTCAACGACAGCCGGGCTGCTCGCTTCGCGGCACTGCGGATGGGATCGGCAGGATCGAGGGACACGGTGACGATTGCCCGACCCAGCGCTTTTCCGTCAATGGCGAGCGGCGTCAAGGCGATACCGTCAAGACTGCCATCGTCATAGATGATCAATGCGGAACTGTAGTCGAGGGTGATCACCGCACTGCTGTAAGTGCCCTTTGACACCGTCGGCGCGCCCACCACTTCGCTAAGATCGAAAGCCCTTGTAAAATCTACCGACGTTTCCGCGGGCAAAATCGCCAAGCCGGGCTTGCCCCCGGAGGTCATGAGCTGAATCGAGACCAGCCCCACGCGATACGTGATAAAGGGGTCCGATGAAGGTGTCGCGGTAATGGTCACGACCGCACTGCCGCTGCATGCCGCAATCGCCAAGAGCGCCAGAACCAGCGGCATCGCCTTGAGCTTGGAAGTTAAGACCCGCATGCCGGGTATTGTTGTGCGATTCGGGCCGCGTGAAAAGCAGCAGACGGGAAAAGATCTGTGAAGTCGGCGTAATGCGCAATCGCCGTCGCCAACGCGCGACAAGGATCTTCTGATCAAAGCGCGAGCGCCGCCAACACCACATGGCGCCGATCGACTTCAAAGAAGCGGCGCAGTGCCGCGCGGGTGTCACCGCGGCCGAATCCGTCCCTCCCCAACGGTGGACGGGTGGACGGCTTCCAGCGATTCGGGCCATTCCCCTGTCTCTGCGCCGGTGGCATAGAACTGAAGTTCATCGCGAACGGCACCACCCAACAGCTGATACACCGGCTCCTTGCGTAATTTCCCGAGAAGATCCCACAGCGCCAGATCCACGCCCGAGATCGCGTTTACGACCAGCCCCTTTCGGCCATAGAACTGAGTGGCGAACTACATCTGGTCCCAGATTCGCTCGACCTCCGAGGGGTCGCGGCCCTCCAGAAACCGCGCCATGTGCTTTTCCACGATGAAGGCCGCGGGCTCGCCGCCGATCTTAGAAAGCTTCATCGAACTCCCTCAGCCTTGGGTCTGCTCGTCAGTATGTGGTTCGTCCGCCGGAGGTATCGAAGACGGACGCTGTGGTGAAGCTGCATTCCTCGCTCGCCATGAAGCAGATCATGGCGGCGCTCTCCGCTATTTCTCCCAGGCGTCCCATCGGGATCTTGGAGCGCATGTAGTCCACCTGACTCTGGGGCAACTGTTGCAGGAGCGGGCTTTCGAACGTGGCAGGCGTGATCGCGTTGGCGAGAACGCCGCGCTGAGCCAGCTCTTTGCCGAGGGATTTCGTGAATCCGATGACGGCCGCCTTCGATGCCGAATAAGCAGAGGCATTCGGGTTGCCTTCCTTACCGGCGACCGAAGCCACGTTCACGATTCGGCCGTAGCCGTTGGTCAGCATGTACGGTATGACCTCTCTGCAGGCAAAGAAGACGCCGTCCACGTTGATGGCCAGCGTCCTGCGCCAGCTGTCGATCGGGAAGTCCTGCACGGGAACCGTCGCGCCGGTAATGCCCGCCGAGTTGATCAGAATGTCGATACGGCCGAGCGCCTCATGCGCTGCCTTCGCAGCGCGTGCGACCGCGTCGTGATCAGAGACGTCGACTTCTGCGAAGTGCGTAGCCGCGATATCGGCGCGTGCGGCGTTGAGCGCGGCACGGTTCACATCCCACAACGATACGGCGCCACCCTCTTGAACAATGCGGTGCGCCACGGCCTTTCCCAATCCTGATGCACCGCCCGTAATCACCGCGGTACGACCGGAAAAACGGTCGACAAATTTACTCATCCGATTTCACGGGCAGAGGTTTGGCCGGCACATCGGGCACAGTCGAACGGCGCAATTGTTTCGCGTCTTGCCGAGCTTTTCGGGCAGCTTCCTTTTGCTTTTTAGCATGGCGGTAGTTCGGTTTGGCCAAATTAATCTCCTCAAAATTAAATTAAATCAAACTGTTACGAGTTATTTCGCGAATTACTCGCTAATGCGTGCAATTGCCACGATCGCCACTATACTTCGACGTGGCCGAACAAAAACAAATGTCCTGGCTTGGCTCGGCAACCGCCGGACTCGCCATCCTCTCCTTCATCAACCTATTCAGCTACCTCGACCGCTACGTTGTGTCGGGGGTTCTCGAAAGCCTCAAGCATTCCGATCTCGGACTTTCCGACACGAACCTCGGTCTGCTGATGTCCGGCTTCTTGATCGTCTATACCCTGCTTGCCCCGGTATTCGGCGCGCTCGGCGACCGACGCTCGCGGCCGCGTTTGATCGCCCTGGGCGTCGCGTGCTGGAGCTTTGCGACCGCGCTGTCGGGTTTCGCGGTCAACTTCCTCACCTTATTTTTGGCGCGCGCCGGGGTGGGTGTCGGCGAGGCTGCCTATGTCACGATCGCCCCGAGCCTGTTGTCGGATTACTTCCCGGTGCGTCAGCGCGGCCGGGTCATGGCGATCTTCTTTTGCGCGATACCGGTCGGCTCCGCCTTGGGCTACGTCGTTGGCGGATTGGTCGACAAGCATTACGGGTGGCGTGCGGCATTCTTCGTCGCCGGCGTTCCCGGCCTGCTGCTCGCGGCGCTGTGCCTGCTGTTGCGCGATCCGCCCCGCGGCATTCAGGATCAGGCGGCCGGCCTCGGCAAATCCGCGGCCAGCGCACCGCGCTCGAGCATCAGTCGCGAGGCGTGGGCAACCTATGGGCGGCTGCTGCGCAATAAGCCCTATGCCCTGACGGTGCTGGGATATGCGGCCTATACCTTCGCGATAGGCGGACTGGCATATTGGATGCCCGCGTTTCTCGAGCGCGCGCGGGGCGTCCCCCGCAGCGAAGCCACCGTGAATTTCGGCACGATCGTGGTTATCACCGGATTCGTCGGCACCTTTGTAGGCGGCTGGATGGGAGATTACTTCGCCAAGAATTCGCGCCAAGCGTATTTGTGGTTATCGGCCGTAAGCACGCTCATTGCGGCCCCGTTTGTGTGGCTGGCCCTGACCACAACATCGACATCCCTTTACACGGCCTACATGGTGGCGGCGCAGCTCTGCTTGTTCCTGTCAACCGGCCCGATCAATGCAGCCATTGTCAATTTGGTCATCGCCAGTGAACGAGCCACGGCGATCGCCGTGAGCGTGTTCGCCATTCATGTGCTCGGCGATGCCCTGTCGCCCTTGATGGTCGGCGCGCTGTCGGACGCCTTCTCGTTGCAGCAGGCGGTCCAGATCCTGCCGGTTGCGGCGCTCGTCGGCGGCGTGATTTGGATCTGGGCAGCGCGCGCCCAGGGCGACTCCCAGCCGGTCAGCCAGGAGGCCGGCGGCGCGCAGAATTGATGTCGGCAAATTGCGCGGCGAAATCGCTGCGCGCGGTAACAGCTTCGATGTCTGCGGTCAGTTTGCGCTGCCAATTCGGATATTCACTGTCGGTTCCCGGCACGTTGACCGGCTCAATCATCCCCAAAAGGTCTTCGATTTGCAGCGCCACCAAGACAGTCGAGGCGCGCGCCAGATATAGGTGCAGTGCATGGCCGAGTTCGGCGGTATACGGCTCCAAAGGCGCATGCGGATGCGCCGGAGCGAGGCCTTGTTCACGCAGCGCGGACAGCAGCATCACGCGATCCTGGTCGCGTTCGCGCACGATGGCATCTTCGACTTCCGTGCTGGGATACATATTCAAACGCCGGCGAAGATCGATATCCCGGCCCTCCCAGTAGCTTCGCAGTGTCGGCAAATCGTGCGTGGTTGCGGTCGCCAGCGCGCGTCGCGCGAATTCGTCGGGACGGCGAAAGCGTCCGGACGTCTTCTCAAAGAGCAAAACCTTGTAGTGATAGAGACCGAATTCGGGCATGGCCTTGCGCATCTCGTCCGGGACCACTCCTAAGTCCTCGCCGACGACCAGGCAGGAAGCGCGCGCGCTTTCCAGCGCCAACACTGTGAGCAACTGATGCAACGGATAGTGCACATAGGCGCCTTCGGTCGCAGCGCAGCCCCCGGGGACCCACCACAGGCGGAACAAAGACATCACATGATCCAGCCGCAGCGCGCCGTAGTAGCGCATGTTGTCGCGGATCAGGCGCACGAAGCCTTGCAAACGCTGCGCCTGCAGCACTGCAGGATCCGCGGGCGGAATACCCCAGCCCTGTCCTTTGAGCGCCAACGGATCGGGCGGCGCGCCGATTTCCGCGCCCAGCGAATAGCTGGCCTGATCCGCCCAAGTTTCGGAGCCGGACGGATTGGCGCCCACCGCATAGTCTCCGTACAACCCGATCGGCATGCCCAACTCACGCGTCAACGCCTGCGCGCGTACCAGTTGCTCATGCGCCAGCCACTGCAGGTAGGCGTAGAACTCTACTTCACCGGGCTGTTCCAGCGCGAAGCGCGCGGCCGCGCTGCCGTTCACGTCGCGGTACTCTTGCGGCCAATTCTGCCATCCCGAATGGCAGCCGAGCGCGGCTGCAAAATGACGATCCAATGCGTCGAATCGTGCGTGCAACTGCAGCGGCAAGCCTCGCTCCGCGACAAACTCCAGAAAGCGGCGGCCGCGATTGCTGCGCGTTGCCAGATGCTGCTCGCAAAACTGCCGATAGAGCAGCGCCAGAATCTCGATCTTCAGCTCCGCGACACCGCGATAGTCGACGCGCGGCTGCGAGCGCAGTCCCATCAACCGGCTCGCCACGTCCGATTGACTCACGCGGTTGCGCGCTGCAGGGCATTCCTGGAACTCGGGCACGGCTGGGATGGCAATATAGAGGATGTTCAAGAAGTGCCTGCTGGAGGCGCTGTAAGGACTGGATCGCGCCGGGTCTGCGGGCGCCAGGGCATGCAACGGATTCAGCCCAATGAAGCCGGCACCGTGCTGCGCCGCCCAGCGGATGAGCATTTCCAAGTCGCCAAAATCGCCGATGCCCCAATTGGATTGCGAGCGCAACGTGTACAGCTGCAGCGCAATTCCCCAAAGTCTTTGACCGTCCCGGATGGCCGCGGGCTCGAAGCATTTCGGCGGCGAAACAATCATCAGACAGCGCTCGGCGGCGCCGGCGGCGATATGCGCTTCGAACTCGTGATAGCCGGCCGGCAGGTCGAGCGGCAATTCGAAGCGCCGCCGCGTGATCCACGATCCGGCGACTTCGCCGCGCCAAACTTCCGCGCAATCGGCCGTCGAGGTGGCACCGCTCGATACCGAGCCATTTTCAAACAGGACCCGCCACAGCAACGTGCCGCCAAAATCGCGCGCCGCGACGTTGATATTGAACCCGATTCGCGGACCGCGGGACGTGGCCATGGCCGGCAAGAATTTACGTGACGCCGCAGCTTCGGCATTTTCAATTTCCGCCGCCAGCTTGCCGTCATCATCGACCACGCATCCCATGGCGCTCAAAATGCCCGACTTGGTCTGCAGGCTGAAGTACTTCAGCTCGCCGCGATAGTCATGATAGGCCTCACCGATGCCGCGCAGCCGCGCCAACCTTTCGATCAATGCCTTATCAACCATCAGCACTCCAATAGCGCAACGCTGCGGGCATTGAGCACATAATTCCTGGCCCCGCCAAGACTGCTCGCCGCCAGGCTCTGCACGGCCGTGTCGAACAGGCAAATCCAGGGCCCGGCCGCCGGCGCGGCCGGTAATTCGAATGGCTGCGCGTCGCCGGCCGCATTCACCAACAACAAGAGATGCTCGACCGAACCGGTATGCTCTCCGAACCAGATACCCAGTGCGCGCAGACTCGCGTCCTGCCACTCATTTTGAGACATCTCCGTGCCGCGAACGTTCAGCCATGTCACATCTTTGACGCCGGTACGCGATGCGGCGCCCTTCAAAAAAGTTTCGCGGCGAAACTCCACATGCCGGCGGCGCAATTGCCCGAGCAAGTGCGCGAATTCCAGCAATTCGGGATTCACTGCGCGCAGGCGCCAGTCCACCCATGAAATCTCGTTGTCCTGACAGTAGGCATTGTTGTTGCCGCGTTGGGTGCGGCCGAACTCATCGCCGGCCTGCAACATCGGCACTCCCTGCGACAGCAGCAGGGTCGCCAGGAAATTGCGCATTTGCCTTTTGCGCAAGGCGAGGATGGCCGCATCCTCGCTGGGACCCTCGACACCGCAGTTCCAGCTCAGATCGTTGTTATGGCCGTCGCCATTGTTCTCGAGATTCGCCTCGTTATGGCGCTCGTTGTAAGACACCAGATCATTCAGCGTCATGCCGTCGTGCGCGGTTACAAAATTGATCCCGGCCGTTGGTTTGCGTCCGTTGTGCCTGAAGACATCGCTCGAGCCGGCAAAGCGTTCCGCAAATTCGCCGAGCTTGCCGCTGTCGCCGCGCCAAAACGCGCGCACCGTATCTCGATAGCGGTCATTCCATTCAGACCAACCGGCGGGAAAGTGTCCGAGCTGGTAGCCGCCCAGTCCGACGTCCCAGGGCTCTGCGATCAGCTTGATGTAGGCAAGCGACGGTTCGGCGCGCAGCGCCTTGAACAGCGCCGCGTGCGCGTCAAAGCCGTTGGCATCGCGAGCCAACACTGTGGCCAGGTCAAAGCGGAAGCCATCGACATGCATCTCTTCGACCCAATATTTGAGGCAATCGACAATGAGCGCACGAACGCGCGGATGTTCGCAGTTGACGGTATTGCCGGTTCCGGTGAGATTTTCATAAAAGCGCAAGTCGCCGGGAACCAGCCGGTAGTACACGGCATTATCGATGCCGCGCCAGGAAAGCAGCGGCCCGGTATCCGCGCCCTCGGCGGTATGGTTGAAAACCATGTCCAGGATCACTTCTATTCCGGCGGCGTGCAGCGATCTCACCATGGATTTGAATTCAACCACGGCATTGTCCACGGCATATTCGTTCGCGGGCGCAAACCAGGCGGCCGGGTTATAGCCCCAATAGTTGCTCAGTTGGCGATCGAGCAGAAATTGCTCGCTCACAAAAGCCTGACACGGGCAGCAGTTCCACCGCGGTCACGCCCAGCGATTTCAAATGTTCGATCACCGGAGCCACCGACAGCCCCAGATAGGTGCCGCGCCATTTCTCGGGAACCGCGGGATGCAAACGGGTAAATCCCTTCACATGCAGCTCATAAATGACCGTATCCCGCCATGGAATCGTCGGCGGCCGGTCGCCTTCCCAGTGAAATGCCGGATCGATGACCCGCGATCGCAGCGGCAAACGCGTCGACAACTCGCGCGCGTAAGGGTCGATCAAGGGCACCGTCGCATCGAAGCGCTGGCCGCCCGTGGGATCGTAGGGGCCGTGAACGCAAAAAGCGTAGTGCGACCCCGGTCCGCAGCGCCGCGGCGATATCAGCCCATGCCAAACATCGCCGGTGCGCCCCGGCAGATCGTAGCGTGCAACCTCCGCGCCGTCGGCCGCGTCGAACAAGCACACCTCAACCCTGGTCGCATGGCTCGAGAACAACGCAAAGTTCACCCCCTGCTTGGTCCACGTTGCGCCCAAGGGCGCGGTGAGCCGGCGCGTAGAATTTTCACCCCTTCATATCGCCGGTCTCACAGCCCAGATGCGATCCGCGTACTCGCGGACGCTTCGGTCGCTCGAGAAATAGCCCATATTCAAACAATTGATTACAGCCTTGCGGCTCCACTGGTCTTCCAGCAGATAGAGCGCATCTGCATGATCCTGCGCCTGCACATAGGCCGCGTAGTCCGCCAGCACCAGGAACGCTTCGCCGGGGCTCAGCAGCCGATCGATGACCACTTTCGCATCGTCGGCACGCTGCGGCGAGAAAAATCCAGAGCCGATGAGATCCAGCGTGTCCTTGAGCTCCGGGTTGTTCTCCACATCGTCGCCCGGTTCATAGCCGGCGGCGCGGCGCGCCGCTACCTCGTCGGCGGTAAGGCCGAAAATGAACATGTTTTCAGCGCCCACATGATCCCGGATTTCGATATTGGCGCCATCCAGGGTGCCGATGGTCAATGCGCCGTTGAGCGCCAGCTTCATGTTGCCGGTTCCCGACGCCTCCATGCCGGCGGTCGAAATCTGCTGCGACAAGTCCGCCGCAGGCATGATTTTCTGCGCCAACGAAACATCATAGTCGGGCAAAAACACCACTTGCAGCTTGTCGCGCACCAGAATATCGGACTCTATGGTGCGGGCCACATTATTGATGAGTTTGATGATGGCCTTGGCCATGGCGTAGCCCGGCGCCGCTTTGCCGGCAAAAATCACGGTTCGCGGCACGATGGGCAGCCGCGGATTCTCGCGAATCCGCCGATAGCGGCTCACGACATATAAGAGATTCAGCAACTGCCGTTTATATTCGTGAATCCGCTTCACCTGGACGTCGAACAAAGAATCGACGTTGATCTGCACGCCGGTGCGGCGCTTTACTTCCTCGGCCAGGCGTTGCTTGTTGGTGCGCTTGATGCCGCGGAATTGACGGCGAAAGTCCGGATCCTCGGCCGCGCCCGTCAGCCGGCCGAGCTCTTCGAGATCATTCTCCCAGGCGCGCCCGAGATGCTGCGTGAGCAAGGCCGACAATCCCGGATTGGATTGTTTGAGCCAGCGGCGCACGGCGATGCCGTTGGTCACGTTGATGAATCTCTCGGGATACATCTGCGCAAAATCGCGGAATACGTGCTCGCGCATGATGTCGGAATGCAGCTGCGCAACCCCGTTGACCTTGTGGCTGCCGACGATGGCCAGGTGCGACATGCGCACCCGCCGGTCGCCGCCGTCATCGATGATGGAAAGATGGCGCAGCCGCTGCGCATCGCCGGGGAAACTTGCCTCGACCGCCTGCAAAAAATCCCGGTTGATCAAGTAGATGATTTCCAAATGCCGCGGCAACAGACGTTCGAACATCGACACCGGCCAGGTCTCGAGCGCTTCAGGCAGCAGCGTGTGATTGGTGTAGGAAAACACGCCCCGCGTAATCTGCCAGCTCTCCTCCCAGGACAAACCATGCTCATCGACCAAGAGCCGCATCAGTTCAGGAATTGCCACGGCCGGATGCGTGTCATTGAGCTGGATGGCGATGGCTTCCGGCATGGATGCCAGCGGGCGGCCCTCGCGCAAATGAGTCGCCAAAATATCCTGCAGACTGGCGCTCACGAAGAAATATTGCTGCTTGAGACGCAACTCCTTGCCCTGCGGCGTGGAATCGTCCGGGTACAGGACCCGCGATAAATTCTTCGCCTGCAATTGATCTTGAACTGCCGCGGCATAGTCGCCGGCATTGAAGAATTCAATTTTAAAAGGCGTTCGCGCCCGGCCGGACCAGAGCCTCAGGTGATTGACAGTCGGCCCGCCATTTCCCGGAATCAATTGATCGAAGCCGATGGCGTATATGTCGTTGGTATCGACCCATTTGTGCGCATCGCCTGCCGCGGCATTCGGCGCCGCTTCGCTGCGGCCGCCGAAGCGCACCGTATAGCGCACATTGCTGATCGGCGTCTCCCATACATTGCGCAGGCGCAGCCAGCTGCTTGCGAGTTCGCGTTGCGCGCCGTCCGCGTCGATGACCTGGGTGAAGATGCCGTAGTCATAGCGGATGCCGTAGCCCACCGCCGGATAGTGCAGCGTTGCCAGCGAATCCAAGAAGCACGCCGCCAGCCGGCCGAGGCCGCCGTTGCCCAATCCGGGGTCGACCTCCTGCGCGGCGATATCCTCGAGTTCATGACCCATGCTGCGCAAGGCCGTGCGCGCCTCGTGCACCAAGTCCCCGTCCAGACTGGACAGGGCATTGATCAACGTGCGCCCGGGCAGGTATTCCACCGAGAAATAGCACACCCGCTTGACATGCGCGTTCGCCACGCGCCGCTGCGTTGCCAGCCATCGCAGCGTGAGTTCCTCGCGCACCGCCAGCGACAGTGCATCGTAAAGATCGCGCGGCGTCGCCGATTCCGGGTTTTTGCCGAGAGTTCGCGTAAGCCGGTCCAAGAGAGCCGCATGCAAAGTGCCGGGCTGCAAAGCCGCTTCGCGGCGGGTCGAGAATTGGGTGTCAATTGAGTCCATGTTAGGGGTTATTATAAGGTCGTTATTCGGGCTACGCGGGGCAAACCTCACAATGCGGCGGGTGGATTGAAAAAATCATCCTTGGCCGTCGGCGTGGATGTCGGCGGCTCATCCATCAAATGCGCGCTGATCGATCTGCAAACCGGGTCTTTTGCTGGAGAACGCTTCAGCACGCCGACGCCGGCCATGGGTTCCCCTCAAGAATTGCTCGCCGCGCTTGCATCGGTGGTATCGAATATTCCGGGCGACCACGCCGTGGGCCTGACATTTCCCAGCGTCATGCGCAGCGGCGTCGTACTCACCGCCGCCAATCTTAACAAGGCCTGGATCGGTCAACCCCTGGCAGATCTTGCCGGAAAGCTCTTGCGGCGCCCGGTGATCGCCATCAACGATGCGGATGCAGCCGGGCTCGCGGAACTGACCTATGGCGCAGCGCGCAACGTACCGGGCACGGTGTTGCTCTTGACGCTGGGCACAGGTATCGGCAGCGCGCTCTTCGTCGACGGCCGGCTGGTGCCGAATACCGAGTTTGGCCACCTGCAGGTTGCGGGACGCGAGGCGGAAAAGCGCGCCTCCGGGCGCGCGAAAGTCGAAGGCAATCTGAGCTGGGATGCGTGGGCAGCCGAATTGAATTTGGTCATCAATGAACTGCATGCACTGTTGTGGCCCGATCTCATCGTTTTGTGCGGCGGCATCACCGAAGAGCCTGAAAAATTCATGGGCAAACTGCACTGCGAGGCGCGTCTATGCGTCGGAAACTTGCGTTCGGAGGCCGGCATCGTCGGCGCGGCATTTGCCACGACGGTCTCCGCAGCGCGACCGTGAACAAAGCGGCTGCGGCGGGCCTGCTGTCGCTCGCGCTCGCAGCGTGCGCGACCAGTCGGCACGCAACGCCCAGTGCGGAAATCGCGCCGCCGGCAGCAGCGCAGCGCGCACAACCACCTTCCCCCGCGCAAATCATGATCGACAGTGCAACCTCCATGATCGGCCAGCCCTATCGATTCGGCGGCGCCGCGCCGGGAGGATTCGATTGCAGCGGACTGGTGTCCTATGCCGCCGCCGCTGCCGGAATCCGCGTGCCGCGCACCGCCGCCGAGCAGCTGCAATTTGGGCTGCCGGTGGTGCGCGGGCAGTTACAGCCCGGCGATCTGGTCTTCATGCACCTTTCCAGCAAGGAATTGCATGTTGCGATCGCCCTCGACCGGCAGCTTTTCGTGCACGCGCCGTCGAGCGGCGGCCGTGTCCGGATTGACTCCCTGCTTGCGCCGCCTTATGCGAATGGGTTCATCGCCGCAAGGCGCGTAATATCATCTGCCGCCACAAACTGAAGGATCTCCATGAAGCTTTACTATTTTCCGGGCGCGTGCTCGCTGTCGCCGCACATCGTGTTGCTCGAAGCGGGCCTGCCCTTCAGCATGGTCAAGATCGACTCGAAGACCAAGAAAACTGAAAGCGGCGCCGACTACCTGGCGATGAATTCAAAAGGCGCGGTGCCCGCGCTGCAACTGGATGACGGGCGGGTGCTGACCGAAGGGCCGGCGGTCGTGCAATACCTGGCTGATTTAAAACCCGAGTCCGGCCTGGCACCGCGCGCAGGCACCTTCGAGCGCTATCAACTGATGGAAATCCTGAACTACATCACTTCCGAAGTTCACAAGACTTTCTCGCCCTTGTTCAATCCGGCAAGCTCGGCGGAAGTGAAAGAAACCGCCGTGACCAATTTGGGCAAAAAATTCGACTGGCTGTCGGGATTTCTCGGCAAAAAGCCTTTCTTGCTGGGAAATACCTTTACCGTCGCGGACGCCTATCTCTTCACGGTGCTGAACTGGACCGGTCATGTGAAAATTGATCTTGGCAAATGGCCGATCCTTGCGGATTTCAAAGCGCGCGTCGCGCAGCGGCCCAAGGTGATCGAAGCGATGAAGGCCGAGGGACTGATCAAGTAGCTCCCTCAAGGCACTACGGCCTCCAGCGCCTCGGGTGAGGCCGCGGCAAACTGCAGCGACGCGAGCCGCGCGTACAGCGGACTGTGCATCAACAATTCGGCGTGGGTGCCGACCGCGATTTTGTGTCCGTGGTCCATCACCACGATGCGATCGGCTTTGAGCACGGTCGCGAGCCGATGCGCGATGATGATGGTCGTGCGGCCCTGCATGAGCTTCTCCAGCGCCTGCTGCACCAGGCGCTCGGATTCCGCGTCCAGCGAACTGGTTGCCTCGTCCAGCAGCAGGATGGGCGGATCCTTGAGAATGGCGCGGGCCAGCGCAATGCGCTGTCGTTGGCCGCCGGAGAGTCGCGTGCCGCGCTCGCCCAGGAAGGTGTCGTACCCCTGCGGCAATTTGCGCAAGAACTCGTCGGCCGCCGCGGCCACCGCGGCCGCCTCGATTTCCGCATCGGTGGCTGTGGGCCGTCCGTAACGGATATTTTCGCGCGCGCTGGCGCCGAACAGCACGGTGTCCTGCGGCACCAGGCCGATCTGCGCGCGGATATCCTCCGGCCGCAGATCCGCCAGCCGCTTATCATCGATCAGCACGCGGCCGGAATCCGGATCGTAAAAGCGCAGCAGCAATTGAAACGTGGTGCTCTTGCCGGCACCGGAGGGCCCGACAAAGGCGATGGTCTCGCCCGGCGTCACCTCCAGACTGAAATTATCGAGCGCCGCCTGCTGCGGCCGCGATGGATAGTGAAAAGTGACATTGTCGAAGCGAATGCTGCCCTGCACCCGCGCCGGCAGCTGCGAGCGGCCGCACCGGAGCGCGGATGACGGGGTGCGCCGACAGCAATTCGCTCAAGCGTTCCATCGCCCCGGCAGCGCGTTGAATCTCGCCCCACATCTCGGTGAGCGCCGCGGCCGAAGTGCCGACAAACGCGGCGTACAGCAGGAACTGCGCGAGCTGGCCGCCGGTCATCGTACCGGACAGCACTTGCCGCGCGCCCAACCACAAGACAAATGTGATCCCGCCGAAAACCAACATGATGCCGATCGCCGTGAGCGCGGCGCGCACCTTGGTGCGGCGCACCGCGGTGGCGAAACTGTCCTCCACGGCCTTTCCATAGCGCTGACTTTGCAGCTCCTCCATGGTGAAGGCCTGCACCGTCTGAATCGCGTTCAACGTTTCGTCCGCCAGGCTGCTGGTGTCGGCGATTCGATCCTGCGAGGCGCGGGACAGGCCGCGAACGCGCCGGCCGGTCAGAATCAAGGGCACGATGACGACGGGAATCATCAGAAGAATCACGCCCATGAGCCGGGCGCTGGTGAGCCCCATCAGCACCAGCGCACCAATCAGGCTCAAGGTGGAGCGCAGGACGATGGACAAATTGACGCCTGCGATGGCCTGCACCAACGTGGTATCGGCGGTGAGACGCGACAACACCTCGCCCACTCGGGTGGTCTCGTAGAACATCGGGTCCATGCGCACCACCCGCCGATAGATCGCGGTACGCAAATCGGCGACAACCCTTTCGCCCACCCAGGTCACCAGGTAGAAGCGCAACGCGGCAAACACCCCGTAAATTACCGCGGCGGCGATCAAACCGAAGAACCATTTATTGATGACACCGAGGTTTTTTTCCGAAAAAACATGATCGATGAGTTGGCGCAGCGCCACGGGCAATGCCAATTGGGCGGCGGCGGCGATCAGCAGCGCGATAAATCCGCCCAAGATCATGAGACGGTAGGGCCGCAGAAAAGGCAGCAACGACAACAAGGGATTCAGAGACTTGGCGCGGGGTCGATCGGCGGGAGTGCTCATCCCGCCATGATCCCACAACTCAAGCATGGGCGGCTGGCCTTAGCGGCGCGCAGGCCCTAAAGGTTCGGCAAGCCTTTCAACCGCCGGGCCGATATGTTGCAATGTGCAATAGCGGGCGCACTGCGCTCGATAAGCTGGGGATGCACACATGCTTGAACTACGAGTTCGTCACACAGCCGCAGTATTCGGCACGTTCGCAACGCTGTGCGCGGCGGCTGCGTTTGCCGCCGATCCCACTGCCGCCGCCGCCGATAGCGGCGGACCCCTGCAGGAAATTACCGTCACGGCCACGCGCCACGAGGAAAGCCTGAGCAAGGTGCCCCTCAGCGTCACTGCGCTCACCCAGGACGCCATGGATATCCGCGGTGTCAAGGATTTCCAGGACGTGGCGCGCTTCACGCCCGGGGTGAATATCGACAACTCCGGAACCAACAATATTTCCATTCGCGGCATTGCCTCGAGCGGCGGCGCCGGGACCACCGGAATTTACATCGACGACACACCCATCCAGATCCGGGCGCTGGCCTTCAATCCGGACGATGCACTGCCAAAGACCTTCGATGTCGATCGCGTGGAAGTACTGCGCGGTCCGCAAGGAACGCTGTTCGGTGCCGGCTCCGAAGGCGGCACCGTCCGTTACATCACCACGCAACCCAGTCTCACGACCAACAGTTTTTACAGCCGCGAAGAGGTGTCTTACACGGAGGGCGGATCCCCGAGCTACGAAGGCGGCATCGCAGCCGGCGGCCCGATCATCGACGGCACGCTCGGCGCGCGGCTGACCGTTTGGTATCGCCGCGACGGGGGCTACATCGATCGAATCGATCCCACCACGCTGGCCCTTCAGGAAAAGAACGCAAATTTCGACGAGACGGTTCTGTATCGCCTGGCAGCCGTGTGGGCGCCAAACGAGCAATGGACGGTCACGCCGAGCATCTACTACCAAGACCGGTACCGCAACGATGTGCAGAGCTATTGGCCGCTCTATTCGAATCCGGACAACAACCAATTTGTCAGCGCCAATCCAACGCAGCGCTCGGATCCTGACCGCTTCTATCTGCCGGCGCTGAAGATCGAAGGAAATTTGGGCTTCGCCAAGCTCATCTCGAATACCTCGTACTACCATCGCAGTGAAGAGACCGGGTACGACGGCACGCTTTACAACCTGGGATTTTATCAGTCGGGAGTTTTCCTCAATGGCGACGGCTCTCCCGCCTCGTCGCCCTACCCCCTGGTCGACGGCACCGGCATTCATCTACCCGCCGGCTGCGACGAATTACCGCTCGCCCGCCTCGATCGACAACGGCCAGGAGAACCTCAGCCAAGAAATCCGCCTGCAATCCAACAACCCGAACTCGGCGCTGTTTTGGACCACGGGCCTGTTTTTCAGCTCGAATCGCCAGACCTATCTGGAGCAGATCCACGATCCGATGCTGAATGCGTTGTCGGTTGCGGCAACGGGCCTGACCTTTGACAATTGGTTCGTTGATCCCACCGGCGCACCGGTCGGCTACGACCCGCGATTTCCCAACGATTCCTACTTCCTGCAGACCAGCGCCAAGGACCAGCAATACGCGATTTTCGGCGAGGGCACCTATTCTTTCACCGACCAGTACAAATTGACCCTGGGCGCGCGGTATTCGAAGCTGAAGTATTCGTTCAACACCCTGACGGGCGGTCCGCAATTATTTCTCCCGCCGCAAACCGGCAGCGGCGACAAGAACGAAAGTTCGTTCACGCCGAAGGTCAGCTTCTCCTATCAGGAAGATCCCAGAAATCTGTACTACTTCACCTATGCGAAGGGATTCCGGCCGGGCGGCGCCAACAATCCGGTGCCTTACGCCGCCTGTTCGACCGATTTCGCGAATTTCGGAATTCCCGGCGCACCCGCCACGTTCAACTCCGACACTGTCAACAGTTTCGAGGTCGGCGCCAAGAACAACTTCGATAACCGCGTGAAAATCGCCAGCAGCATTTACTACATCCGCTGGAACAACATTCAGCAGACCGTGGTACCGCCCATCTGCCAGATCTCATTCATCGCCAACCTGGGCCAGGCGGTCGCCAAAGGCATCGATGTTCAAGCGGAAATCGCGCTGACCGATAACTTCACCGCGGAAGTTGCCGCCGGGCTACACCGACGCGCGCTACACGCAGGACTCAATTCTGGGAACGCAGGTGCCGGGACAGCCGCCGCAGCAACCGGTGGTTTCGGCGGGCGACTCCATTGCCGGCCAAAGCGGCCAGCCGGGCGCGCCGATCACGGTGACCGTGGGCCTCGAATACAGATTCAAGCTGTTCGACAAGAACTCCTTCGTGCGGTTGGACGACGAGTATCAGAGTCGATCCAAGTGGCTGTCTCCCACGCAAGATCCCACGACGCAGCAGTTCGATGCGGCGAACTACACGCTGTCGTCGACAAATTTTGCCTCGGCGAGGGCGGGAATGAATTTCGGTGGATGGCAGGCCGCACTGTTCGTGGACAACTTGACGGACAGCCATACGGTGACAAATTACAATTTCACCATCGATCCGGGCGACGGCAACAGCCGCCTCGAACGCCAGTTTACCTTCAGGCCGAGGACCATCGGACTGACGATCACCTATCGGAATTGATCTGTCAGCGGAAGCGAGCCGCGGTGTGCAGGGTTCGCGCAAGGCATGTAGAAGCTTGCGCCAACCCGTCGCTAAACCACTTGGTGCCGGAACGCAGCGTATTGACGGCAGCCGGATAAGTTACCGAACACTGAACCGCCGCAACAAATTCGCGCCACTGCCGCTGGTTGCTGAACTTGCGCTTGATGCCTTCGAAGGCAGTCGCGGCAGCGGCGGGAAGCTCCACGCCCAAGCGAATGACGTTCAAATCATCTTCCCGCTCGGCGCTGACTTGGCTGACTAGCATCTCAACTCTCCGCAACTCAACAGTACGCCTATATGCTGCCCCAGATCGAAGCGGCCTTACCGTCGGCGGCGCACAACGGCGAGCGTAGGATATAACCCACTGTGTTTAGTTAACCTGGTAGCCCCGGGCCTGCAAACAAGCCGACATCGCGCGGTCATAATTACTGCGGTTCATCGGCGCGCCGCCCGGAGCGCCGCCGCCGGGTTGCGTCGGATCGAATCCGGTTTGGCCCTTGGCCCAGGCTGTGGCACTCATATTGGTCGGCCGCCTGCTGATCGTTGGACTGCCCGTTCTTAGGATAGATGATCAAATCCTGCTGCACGGCGTCAGGTGGCGCCGAAGGCGAGTCCGCATCGACCGGCGGATCGACCACTGTGTAGCCGTTCTGCTCCGGCTGCCACGAGTAATACACGTTGTTCGCGTAGTAGTAAGGCATGCCGCCGAACCACACCGTCGAGTAATACGGCGGCAATACCGAAATCACCAGCCCCGCCGGCGGGCTCACCACGACGAATCCCGGTCCGCGCGGCGCGTACCAGATACCGCCGTTGAAGTAGTACCGGCTGCCGCCCCGATAGTAGGGCCGATAGCCCTCGGGCAGCGCCGGGCGCACGGCGCCGACCGGCGGATAGTAGCGTCCATGATTATAGCGAGGGTCCAATACCTGGCCGTGGCGAGCGTCAATTCCCGTGTGTACCGGCGCCGGCTCGCCCTGCGGCCTGGCTTGCTGCGACATGCGCGGGTTCGGGCCGGCCGTGTTCATCCGCAGCCGCCGCGATCTGAACGGCGCCAGCCGCGCATGTCAGAACGGAAAAAGACAGGAGAGCTATCTTCGAAATTGTGTTCATGGCATATCCGATCGAATGATCAAGTGACCGTGTAACCGCGGCCTTGCAGACATGCGCCAATCGCACGCCGATAAGCATCGGCGCGAGCGCGGCCATCCGCGGCGCTCGCGTTGATTTGCGCCTGCGTCTGCCGCGCCTGCTGCTGGGCATTCGCGTCGGCTGCGGAGCCTACAATGGCTCCAGTCGCGCCGCCGAGCACCAAGCCCGCGCCGGCGTTGCGCGGACCGCCGATGATCGAGCCGATGACGGCACCCACGATCGCACCGCCCACCGCATTGGATCCGGGCGGCGTCGCAGGCTGCACGACGACCCGCTCGTATGGGCTGGCATTCGCGCGGCTCGGGTCCACGCCGGTTTGCTGAACGGCCCAGTTATGGCACTCGTAGCGATCACGCTCCGTTTGTTCCGGATTCTGGCCGTTGGCCGGATATACAAATACACGCTGCGGCGGCGGCGCCGGAACCGCATAGGTGCGCGGCGGCGGCGTTACGCACGCGCTCAATAGTCCCAACAAAGCGATTGGAATCGTCCTCGCCGCGGTGCGCGTCACCCGTAAATAATGTAAAGCATTCATGCGTTCAAAACCCTCTGGTTCCCTTTGTAATTCAACGTCGAACATCGCCCTTAGTTGACAGGAAAAAAGCCCTAGAGTTCGCTTTTTGGGGACGCAAAGCCCCTCAAGGCCGGGACAGTCCCGGCCTTAGGGTCGTAAGCCGGGCGATTATTTCTTCGGCTTACGAAATTTTAATATGAATTGATCGGTCTTGCCGCGGATCGACGGGTCGAAGACCATCGCGGTGCGGGCATCGGCGGCATTTGCCAGAATGTCGCTGGCGCCCACATATTCAAATCCGGCCGCCGTGACTTCCTGTTTCACCACTTCGGCGTCAATTCGGTGCAGGGTCTTCGTATCCGCTAAGCCCGGATCCCGCGGGCGCCGAATGATCCAGCACCACGTACAAGCCGCCCGGTTTCAATGACGCCAAAATAGTTTTGTTGAATGCCACCACATCGATGGGAAAATTGTGCAGGTCGTGATAATTCTGCGCGGTGAATACCACATCGACCGGCGCCGGCGTAACCAGCTTGTTGAGAGGCTGAATCACGACGGTCACATTGGGGTAATTTGCATCGGCGGCAATCGCTTTCACCTTGCCGGCGAGATCCGGCATGTCCGCCGGCGCATTGGCGGGACGCTCCGGCACCAGGGCATAGACGTGGCCCTGAGGGCCGACCGCTTTGCTGAAGATGCGCGTGAAATAGCCGCCGCCCGGCAATATTTCGGCGACTTGCTCGCCCGGCTTGATGCCCAAGAATTCCAGGGTTTGAGCCGGCTTGCGATTGGCGTCGCGTTGCTTGTCGGCATCGGGCCGATTGGCATCCGCGACCGCCGCGGCGATGGTTCCGGTGCTTGCCGCGCTTGGTGTGCTGGGTGTGACGCAGGCAGAAAGCAACAACGACGCGGTCAGCGACGCTGCCAGAATCAGTGGATTGCGATTCATAAGAACACTCCCGTTGAATTGTCAGCCGGCCAAACACGTTGTTATGCGGGGAGTTTAGCATTTGCGCCCTGGAGCAGCGGCGTATTATGTGCGGCTCCTGGCTTAACTTGGGTCGTGCGCATGAGTTTGAGCGTCTTCGATATCTTCAAGATCGGCATCGGTCCTTCCAGTTCCCATACCATGGGTCCGATGAACGCGGCGCGCGACTTTGCCGAACTGCTGCGCGCGCGCGGCCTGCTGGCGCCCACCGCCCAGGTGTCCGCGCAGCTGTATGGCTCGCTCGCGCTCACCGGCCGCGGACATTGCACGGACCGCGCAATCCTATTGGGTCTCGAAGGCATGAGCCCGGACACCATCGATGCCCGTGCCGCCGAATCGGCGCTCGAGCGGATTCGCGGCGCCAAACGCCTGAGCTTGCTCGGCACGCATGCAGTAGATTTCGATGAGCCATTGAACCTTTTGTTTCACACCGATCAGGTGTTGCCCGGCCATTCCAACGGCATGCGCTTCAGCGCGCACGACGCAGCGCAAAAGGTCTTGGCGCGCGAGGAGTATTACAGCATCGGCGGCGGATTCGTGGTTCGAGCCGGCGCGGAGGCCGCGGCGGGCGCCGTGCGCCGCACGCCGCCGTTCGAGTTCGATTCGGGCGAGCGCTTGCTCGAGCACGGCAAGGCTCACGGGTTGGAGATCCACGAGTTGATGCTGGCGCGCGAACGCACCTGGCGCAGCGATGCGCAAGTGCAGGCGGGTCTCCTGCGAATCTGGCAGGTCATGCAAGATTGCGTGCGCCGCGGCTTCGAGGCTCAGGGTCTGCTGCCCGGCGTGCTGGGAGTGCGGCGGCGGGCGCCGAAACTCTACCGGCAGCTCACCAGCGGCGATCCGTTGAGCCCCATGCACGCCTTGGATTGGGTCAATGCCTATGCGCTCGCAGTGAATGAAGAAAATGCCGCCGGCGGACAAGTGGTGACCGCGCCGACCAACGGCGCCGCCGGCATCGTGCCTGCGGTGCTGCATTACTACCGGCGTTTTGAGGCGGGAGCCGACGACAACGGCGTGATCCGATTTCTACTCTCGGCCGCGGCGATCGCCATGCTGTACAAGCAAAACGCATCCATCTCCGGTGCCGAGATGGGCTGTCAGGGCGAAGTCGGCGTCGCATGCTCGATGGCGGCCGCCGGCCTGGTCTCGGCGCTTCACGGCAGCAACGAGCAGATCGAAAATGCCGCGGAAATCGGCATGGAACACAACCTAGGCCTCACTTGCGATCCTGTGGCCGGCCTCGTGCAAATTCCCTGCATCGAACGCAACGCCATGGGGTCGGTCAAAGCCATCAACGCGGCGCGCCTGGCACTGCGCGGCGACGGCTCTCACAAGGTGTCGCTCGATCAGGTCATCAACACCATGCGCCAGACCGGTCTCGACATGTCGACGATCTATAAGGAAACCTCGCAAGGCGGACTGGCCGTCAACGTGCCGGAATGTTAGGAGCGCAAAGACCCTAGCCCGTCGCCTGCAAGCCTTGTGCGATCCCGCTGATCGTCGCCCGCAGCGCCGCGAACAATGCTTAATCCCGGCGCTGCGTTGCACGCCAGCGCCGCAACAGATCCACCTGCATGAGGTGCATCGGGTCGATGTACGGATTGCGCAATTTAATCGAGCGCTGCAGCGTCGGATCGCTGTCGAGCAAGCGCGCAGAACCCCGCAGATGCAGCACCAGACGTAAAGTCAGCGCGTACTCTGCGGCGAGCGGCGCTGCCTGGGCCCGCAGTCTCTCCGGCGCGAGCGCATCGTAATGGCTGGCGATCTCCAGATCCGTTCGTCCCAGCATGGCCTCCACATCGTCGAGCAAGTGGCCGAAGAACGGCCAATGCGCCGTCATGCGGGCCACGACCTCCTCACCGTGCAACTGCAGCGCCGCCTGCAGACCGCTGCCGAATCCGAACCATCCCGGCAACATATGCCGGCTTTGAGTCCACGCGAAAACCCAGGGAACGGCTCGCAGCGCCTGCACACCGTTGCCGTTGCGCGCGCCGCGGGCCGCGACGCGATATGCATGCGCTCGATGACATCGAGCGGCGTGGCGGCACGGAAGTACTCGAAAAATTCGCGCTGCCAAACACCAGGTCGCGATACGCCTTGAGGCTGTGCGCAGCAATCGTGCGCATGGCCGCAATTTGATCGGGCGCGATCGGCGGCGTGTCGGCAGCATGGGCCGTCGCCAGAGCCACCGACGCGAAAGTCCTCTCGAGGGTGCGCATCGCGATGGGACGCAGCCCATAGCTTTGATTGACCACTTCGCCTTGTTCGGTCAGGCGCAGTACCCCGCGCATGGCCCCGCTCGGCACGCGATTCCACCAAGTGCTCGGTACGGCCGCCGCCGCGCGCCGGCGTGCCGCCGCGGCCATGAAAAATCGTCAGGCTGATTCCGGCCAGGCGCGCCGCCTCCAACAGCTGAACCTGCGCCACCTGCAGTGCCCAACGCGAGGCGGCGATCCCTCCCTGTTTATTCGTATCCGAGTATCCGATCACCACCATCTGCCGATTCGCGCGTGACTCAAGATGACGGCGATACGCCGGCTCGGCGTGCAGCGCGCGCAGCACCTCGCCGGCCGTTTCAAGGGAGTCGATGGACTCGAGCAGCGGCGCCACATCGAGAGGACTCTCGCCGCTGCGTTTGTCGGTGATATCGGCCCATCTGGCCAACAGCAGCACCGCCAGGATGTCCTCGGGCCCCCGCGCGCCGCTCACGATGTACTGGCCTATGGCGCGCCCGCCGAATTTATGCCGCGCCTGGGCAATGGCTTCGAATACCCACAGACTGCGGCGGCCCATGGCGTCGAAGGCCGTCGACGGACCTTGATCGCGCAGCAATAAATCCCGCAGTTGCCGCAGCCTTTGCTCCGCGGCGGCAGCGCCGGCCAGGTCTTCTGATCCGAAGCCCTGCGCAATGACCTCGTCATGAAAGTGCGCATGCTGAATGACATCCAGCGTCGCAAGATGAAAACCGAAGGTACGCACCCGCCGCATCAGACGGCGCACCAGGAAGTATCCGGCGTGACGCCCTCGATTCTCGAGCAGACTGTCCGCCGCCAGCGCGACATCGGAGAGCAACTCGTCGGGATTCTGATACGCGTTGGGCCTGCCTTCGTAGGTCGCCTGCAGCCGCTCGCTGATCTGGCCGAAGATACACGCGGTAGGGCATGCGGTCATGGCGCGCCGGCGCCAGAGCCTTGGCGCCCGGCAAGCATGGTCGCTGTAGGCATCGATGCGCGCAGCCAATGGCGGCGCTCACGGCGACGCGATTTGCGCTTTGACTCAAGGATTCGGCCAGCTGCTCGCACTCCGTGAAATACGTCGAAATGATCAGCTGCTGATGACGGTGCAGGGTCTCGCGTATGGTTTTGCCGTGCACATCTGCGTTGCCGTCCATATCGCCGCCCACCCAGGAGCCGAAGCGCAGGATGTTGGGCACATCGAGTGTTTCGACCGGAACCTCGTAGGCATTTGCCAGCGCCGCCTCGATCTCCTCATAGAACAGCGGCACGACCCGGTAAAGAATGTCGATCAGATAGAACAAGACGTGCTCGCGCTCGTCGACCACCGTCAAACCTTCACGAGGATGCTCCTCCGTCTGCCAGATGCTGGTGATTTCGCAGCCGCACCCGCGCCCACAGCGTGGCCAGTTCCGCGCGCGTCGATGCGAGGTTTTGACGCTCCAACAGGTCGTGGGCGATGTGCTGCTGCTTGCGCAATATCGTGCGGCGCGTCGACTCGGTTGGATGCGCCGTGAATACCGGCTCAATGCTCATGGTGCTTATCAACTGCAGCATCTGCTCGCAGCGAGAGTCCGCTGCGCCGCAAGCGGGCGATGCAATCCGCGATTCCGCCGGGCTGCGATGTTTTCGAATCGCTCAGGTATTCGCGGCGCCGGCGCACGCGGTGCGCTTTCTCGGCGGTGTTCACGGCCATGAACCAAATCGAAAACGCCCGCGTCAGACCGGTAGCGGCCGCGGGAGTGCGGGCCATCGTGCGCTTCTGCAATTCGACCGCGCCGGCGGCATCCCCTTCGCGGCGCTGAATCGCCGCGAGCCGATCGCCCTCGACGAGCATGAAGAACTCCTCGCCGCCCTGATCGCGAAGCGTTTCGCCGATCAAGCCGCCCAGCGCGTGCACATCCTCGCGCAGCGCGGCGTCCTTGACCGGAAATTGAATGCTTTGGCGATACATAATGCTAGGCTCTAGAAGTACACACTGGGGAAATATTATGAGCTTGTTGGCGCAGATCGCTATATTTCTCGCGGCGGCGGTCATCGCGATCCCGATTTTCCGCCGCTTCAAATTGGGAGCGGTACTCGGTTACCTGACCGCCGGCATCATCATCGGGCCGGCCAGCCTGGGACTGATCAGCACCGTCGACACCACGGAAAATATCGCGCAGTTCGGCATCGTACTGCTGATGTTCGTCATCGGCCTCGAATTGCAGCCCTCGCGGCTGTGGGTGCTGCGAAAGTCGATTTTCGGCCTGGGACAGCGCAAGTCGCGGCAACCACGATCGGTGTGGGTGCCGCCGCCTACTTTATTTTCCGCAGAACTGGCAATCCGCGCTGGTCATCGGCTTCGCCCTGTCGATGTCCTCGACCGCCCTCGCCCTGCAACTGCTCGCCGAACGCGGGCAGCTCAATTCCCAGTTTGGCCGTTCCTCGTTCAGCATCCTGCTGTTCCAGGATGTCTCGGTATTGCCGGCGCTGGCGCTGCTGCCTCTGCTGGGCGTGGACGCCGCCAAAACCGCGGATCCGGGCGGCTGGCTGGTCCTCAAACTCATCGCGGTACTCGCCACGGTCATCATCGGCGGCCGCTATGTGCTGCGTCCGATGCTGCGCATCATCGCGGCGACTCGGGCGTTGCCGAAGCATTCACTGCGGCGGGACTGCTGATCGTGCTCGGAACGGCATTGCTGGTCAGCCAGGTGGGCCTGTCTTTGTCGCTGGGCGCATTTCTGGCCGGGGTACTGCTGGCCGACAGCGAATTTCGCCACGAACTCGAGGCGGACATCGAACCCTTCAAAGGCCTGCTGCTGGGCCTGTTCTTCATGAGCGTCGGCATGTCAGCCAATCTGGCATTGGCGCGAGAAAAGCCCTTTCTCATCATCGGTTTAACACTCGGTCTCATGGTCCTGAAAATCGCCGTTCTCTGGACCATCGGCCGCTTGTCCGGCCTCTCCCCGATGGCCAGCCGCGGACTGGCCATCAGCCTGCCCTCGGGCGGCGAATTTGCGTTCGTCCTATTTGGGCTGGCCGCCACCTTGGCATCATGGACACCGAGACCGCCGAGTTGCTGGTGCTGGTGGTCACGGCGTCGATGATCTTGAGCCCGGTGCTATTGTCGCTGTACGACGTCACTTTCAAGGCGCCCGAAACGACGGGCGCCCTTTCGACACGCCGGTCGAGATCTACCCCAAGGTCATCATCGCCGGCTTCGGCCGCTTCGGCCAGATCGTCGGCCGCATCTTGCGCGCCAAGCAGATTTCCTTCACGGCGCTCGAGGCCAATCAGACGCAAGTCGATTTTCTGCGCCGTTTCGGCAATCAAGTGTTCTACGGCGATGCCTCGCGGCTGGAACTGCTGCGCGCGGCCCATGCAGAGAACGCGGAAGTATTCGTGCTCGCCATCGATGATGTCGAGGCGTCGGTAAGAACCGCCGAGCTGATACGCAAGCATTTTCCGCATCTGAAGATCTTCGCGCGCGCACGCAATCGCCAGCACGCATTTCGCCTGATGGACCTCGATGTGCGCTATCCGATCCGCGAGACCCTGGTGTCCAGTCTGGAGATGTCGGTGCAGGTGCTGGAATCGCTGGGTCTGTCGAAATCCAAGGCCGTTGAAACGGTGCAGCAATTTCGCGTGCACGACGAGGCGACCATGGCCAAACAGCAAGCCGTGAAGGACGACGAAAAGAAGTTCCTGCAAACCACGCGCGAATCGGCCGAGCAGCTGCTGCACCTGTTCGAGGCGGACAGCGATCAGCCGGCCGATGCCGCGCCGCGCCGCGCCGCCGCTCGTAGCAGGCGACATCTGACTTTCCGGCTCTAGTGCGGGTTCAGCAGCACCGTGGTATCGAAGCTTTCGAAGCTCGTCAGCACGCGCCGGTAGGCGTTGTGCATGATGCGCTGTGCATTCTTATCGGCGCGGGCGCCGAGCAGCATGCGGATCACCACATCATCCTGAGGGCGCGCCAGGTCCTCGCCCAATAACTGATAGGTAAAGCGCGCCAATCGTTGCGCCATTTCGTTGGCGAACTTGAAGCGCACCGCGTCGCCGCCGTCGCCGTTGCCGACCTTGGCCTCCTCGGCAATCTCGCAAATCAAGCGCGTGACGAATCGCGCCTTGTCGACCAGGCCCAAGTCGCTGAAGAACTCGATTTCAGATTGAATGTTCATCCTGCTGGGAAGAAGTCGATGGGTTTGGTGGCCGTCAGTGCCGCGACATCCTTCGCATCGAACTTGAACAATCGGATTCGCGCCACGAGTTTGCTTTCGAATTCCGGATCATTCAGTTCCGAGGAAATCACCCGCGCCGCGGTGATGTCGCCCGACGGAGCGATGGTCAGCTCGATGACGACCTTGCCCTGCAGCGCAGGATTGTCGCGCAATGCGCGCGCGTACATGGCATCGATCGCTCCCTTGTTCTTGGTGAACACCAATGCGATTTCGTCGGCGCTGCGCGAAGCCTTGCCGCTGCCGCCTGCGCGCGTCGCAGCCTGCCCGGAGGCGCCGAGGTTCGGATCTTTGACCTGCGTGGTGTAAATGCCGCGCAGCGAACCCGAACCGGAGGCCAGGCCGCTGCTGGTGGGCGCGCTGATGCCGCCGCTGGTGCCGCCCGCCTTGGAGCTGATGAGGCTGCGCGTCACCTGCGTGACGTCGCCCGGATCCGTGGTCTTTTGCTGATTCTTTTGAAATTTGTCGAGGTCGATCTGGTCGCGCAGAGCAGCCAGATCATCCAGATTCGCCAATAAGCCGCTCTTGGAGGCCTTGACGCGCGGATCCACCGGCTGCGGCGGTGTCGGGGTTTTCTGCACCGGCACCTTCTCGACCGGCTTCTCCTTCGGCGGAGGCGGCGGCGGAGGGGGAGGCGGCGGCGGCTCCATGACCAATTGCACCACCCGCTCCGGCAACGAATCGGTGTTGGTGACGCGCTCGGTGCGCGGCAGAAAAGGCAGGATGACCGCGATAATCGCGAACACGATGGCCAGATTGCGCAGAATGACCCTGAATCGCCGCTCGGTCTCCTCGGACGGCGCCCACGGCAAGTCATAGCGGCGGTAGTAAGGCACCATGCCTGAGGGAATGCGGCTTGCGGGATTTAGGGCGGCCATTTAAGTCGCCGCCCGTTCGCGTTCGACCACGGCAAACGACACTTTGCCGTATTCCGCTTCGCTGCACGTCAACATGATCTTCTTCAACACGCTGTAGGGCGTGCTCTTGTCGCCCATGATCGTGACTTCGCGCTTGGCGATGTCAGTCTGCTGGGCGCTGTGGATGCTGCGGTCGTTTTGCGCCATCAAGGCCGTCTTCAGCGGAGCGAAGAACGGGCCTTGGTTTGCGACCACATCCTGGAGCGATCCGACCAGAACGCCGTCCACGTACAACGAATCCTTGGTGATCATAACCACCACCGCGGCACTCGGCTTACGGTCCGACATCGACTGAGGAATCGAAATGTTCTTGGTGTTCGGCAGAATGTCCACTTCGGCGGTATGCGCCAGCAGAAACACGACCAGAATGGTCATCATGTCGATGAAGGGAATCAGCGCGAAGTGGCTGCCACCGTGCTTGCGTTGACGATGTCGCTTGATGCGGTAGGACGTCATGTCGGCGCATCTCCGATGGCGATGTCCGGGAACAACTCCGCCTTGGCGAACGGCGGCGTCGGAATTTGGTACACCCGCACGGTGTCCATCACCTGCACCAGAGTGTCGTAGGCCACCGCCGGTCCCGGCAGTATCGTGGCATCGGTCATCTGCGGAAATTGCGATTTGACCTGGCGCATGAATTCCGACAGATGATCCAAATCCGGACCGCCGGCGATGTTTTCTATGACTTTCAGCGGTCCCGAATTACGGTCGTTCACGACCAGATCGTTCGGCCGAATGATGACCTCAAGCTTCAAACCCTTCGGCAATTCAACAGGAGCGGTGTTGCTGGCCGGGAGGTTGAGCTGCAGGATGTTCGTCTTGGAAAACACGGCAGTGAATATCAAGAAAAACACCAGGATCACCATCATGTCGATCATCGGCACGATGTTCAAATCATCGCGCCCCTGGTGATAGCGGGCGTGATTGCGTCGGACGAGGCGCGCAGCTTTTGACTTCATGAGAGGCGACCTACGATGCTGGCCACATTGAGCTAGATGCTGCCGCGCGCGGCTGCAGGAGCGCGCACCGCCGGCGCCGGCGCCGCCGGTTCATGCGATTTGTCGCTCTGGCGCTCGGTGATGGAGTTCAGGAACTTCACCGACGCAATCTCCAGGCTGTCGATCAGCGACGTGGTCTTCGATTCCAGGAACATGTGCGACAGCAGCAGGGTGATGGCGACGAACAGGCCGGACGCGGTGTTGTTCATCGCCACCGAGATGGCGGCCGCCAGCAAGCTGGCCTTCTCGGCCGGATTCGCGGTTGCGACCGCGCTGAAGGCGCCGATGAGGCCGGTGATGGTGCCGAGCAAACCGATCAACAGGCCGACATTCGCCAGCGACGACAGATAGTGAGTGCGCTTTTCGATTCGCGGAATGACTTCGAGCAGGCTCTCGTCCATCGCTTTTTCGATGTCATCGCGGCGGCGGGCGCTGGCGACGCGCGCCACGCCGTAATTCAGGATGGTCGCGATCGATGCCTTTGAGTTGTGGCACAGGCCGACGACCTGCTTGAAATTTCCGGCGCTCAAAGCCGGCACAAGCGAGTCCCAGAGACTGCGATTGCGAATGGTTTCGCGGGTCAGGTACACGTATCGCTCAATGGCGATGGAGACGCCCACCACGAAGATCAAGGCCAGCGGGTACAGGAATATCCCGCCATCCTTGAAGAAATTGACTGCCGAATTCATGAAATTCATCTGCGCGCTCCTAGATAAACCCTTATCTCTCGAATATGCGATTCAACCAGATTCGGTAAAATCGGCTATGACTTACTTCTCACCCTGGTCCGACGGGTGGGCCGGTGCACCATTTTGGGACGTGTCTGCTTGCACGGCCTTGTAATAAACGACTTCGCGTTTGAAAACGTCCCGGTCGACCGGGGCCAGGATCTCGTCCACCAAGCTATTCATCGGTTTACCCGCCAAATCGCCGATATCGGACTTCTTCCAGGGCACGATGTACATGACCTTCGGCTGCTCACGATCGCCGGTCACCGTGGCAGTACCCAATTCCAGCCGATCGGAGGCGCCTGGGGCCTTTTGACCGGTTCCCGGGCTTGATCGAGGAGCGGCTGCCGGCGGCCGTGGGGTATTGGCGCGCGGTTCCCCGGCCTCGGATTGGGGGCTCGCGGGCCGTGAGGTATCGGCGCGCGGCTCGCCGGCCTCGGATTGAGGGGTCGCCTTGGGCGGCTTAGACGGATCAGGTTGCTGCGCATGAGCCGGGCTCAGCGTCCAACAGAGCGCGGCGAAGCCGAGATAATTGGCTAAATTTTTCATGCGGGCTCCTCCTTCTTGGCGGCGGGTGCCGGTGCACCGACGCGTTTGCGCAGCTCTATCACCCACCCGGCGACCTGTTTGTTCTCGCCGGCGATCTCGATGTAGCGCTCAAACTGCTCAAGCGCTTTTTGCGGCTCCGAGAGGTACAAATCGTAGAGCACACCCAAGTTCAGATGTGCATGCGCGTAATTTGGTTCAGCTGCAATTGCACCCAAATAAGCGGCCTCGGCATCCGTGAACTTGCCCAACTTGCGCTCGACGATTCCGAGTTCATCGCCGGCGATTGCGCTGGCCGGCGTCACCTGCAGCGCGGCTTTGAATGCGGCCTCCGCTTCAGGCAGACGCGAATCGTGCAAATACAGTAACCCTAAATTCAGCTGCGGTCCTGCGAATTGCGGATACGCGGCAGTGAGCTGCTTGAACTCAAGTTCTGCGTCCGTGGTGCGGCCCGACTTCATCAGTTGCAGTGCTTGACTGTACTGCTCTGCGGCGCGCGGCGGAATGGGCGCTTCGGCCGTGGCGCCGCTCGCTGCATTATTTGTAGAATTTACCGACCCCGCGGCACCGGCCGCGACCGAACCTCCGGCGGCCGATTTTGGCGCACTCGCAGCCGTCGCGGGAACGGGGTGCTGTGCCGGGGCTCGCGGGGGCTGCACCGGCGTGCTGTGGCAGCCGGCCAGCAAAGCAGCCAGGCCCAAGCTAGCGGATCGAATCAACCTGCTGTTCACCAATCTCCACCTTGCCGTAGCGGCCTGGATTGAGTTGCGCGAGCGCCGCAAAGCTCTTCTGTACCCACTCGTCGTAGGTACCGTCTTTGGTGCGCGCCGCATTGACTTCATGCAGCTTGATGGCCTTCTCCTCGAACGGGAAAGCCTGCTCTTCGAGCAGCACGTCGTATTGTTCCAGTTCGTCCTTCTTGAGATTCTTGGGGCGCTCGGAGCTCATCAAATCCTTGCCGAGCTGCCGATACAATTCGGCGCTCTCGTAAGTCGCGGCGGTGGTGACCTCGGCCACCTGATAGTCGGCGGCGGCCTCGTAGGCCTTGAGCGCGGCCTCCATCGCCTTGCGCTTCTCGGCGAGCGATTTCTTCAGCGGTATCACGAGTTTGATTTTCTTGAACTCTTCGCGCACCGGCGCCGCGAGCGTCAGAGTCGCTGTGGCCGCCAAAGCACGGCTGCGATCAGTGCGCGCCGCGCCCGCGGAGCGGTCCGCGGCGATGATGTCCCTGAGCCAGTAATCCCGGCCGCTGTAGTCGCCGGCCTTGGCCGCCATCAGCGTCAATTTGTTGCGCGCCTCCATCGCGGGATTCAACGGCTGCGGAAAATGCTTCACGAAAGCCTCGAGCATGGTGCGCGACTTGGCCGAATTGCCGGCCTTGTCGTAAAGATCCGCCGCCTGCAAGGTTGCTTCGCGCTGAACTTCCGGCGTTTCCTTGGGCGATTGCGCAATCTGTTCGAACTCCACCGCCGCCGCGCCGGGCTTGTTCGAGGCTGAATAGGCCACGGCAAGATTGCGCGTCACGTCCGCCTGCAGCGGACTCTGCGGGAAATTGCGGCGGAAGCCTTCCAGCACGGGGATGGCACGGTCCCATTGCTTTTGCGTAACCAGCAGCGCGGCGGCATCGAAATCGGCATTGGCGCGGACTTTCGAAGTCGGCGCAAGCGCCGAGACGCGTAAAAAGTCGTCGACCGCGGCGGCGCTGTCGCCGGAGCTGCTCTTCTGCTCGCCCTGCTTGTAGATCGATGCCGCCAGACGTTCGACGATCACGGCGCGCTCCGGATCATTCGGCGGCATGACCGCCTGCGCGTGCGTGTAGGCGGTCTCCGCCTTGTCGAAGACGCCCTGGTCGAAGTTGGAGTTGCCGATCACCGTCCACGCAATGCGCTGTTTCGCGATGTCGACCGGCGGCTGCTTCGCGAGCAGGGATTCCGCGGCGGAAACAGCCCGCAGGTAATCCTTCGCCGCATACAATTCGGTGGCGGCCTTGGTCAAAACCTGCGAACTCTCCGGATGCGCCGGAAATGTTTGCGCAAACTTCAGCGAACTGTCGATGGTCTTCAGGTGCAGCGTCGCTTTGGCCTCGCCCGACAGGGTGTCCTCTTGTTTTCCGTATGCAATGATCGCGGCGTACCCCGCTGCAGCCGCCTTCTCGTGATCGCCGTAGTGATACGCGGTGCTCTCGTATTCCTGGGCGGCGTCGAGATATTGCTTGCTCTCGAACAGCGTGTCGGCAAGCAGGTAGTTGGTGACCGCGGAGCCCGGCTCATCCGGCCACGATCGCAGATAGCTGCGATACCACTTCGCCGCTTCTTGATAGTCGGCAACATCCTTGGTGCGTTGCGCCTGCGCGTGATAGTACTGCGCGACATCCCTGAGGTTGGTCTTGAGCACCGCCACGACCTTCGGCTCGCTGCTGGGCTGCCGCCCTTGCCAGTATGCAGTGCCGAAACTGTAGTTCTCGACGAACTCCTTCTTGCCCTGCAGGACCAATTGCGGGAAGCCGCCCTTTTGATAGGCCTCGATCGCCTGCATTTCCAGCAACGGCGCCTTTTCGTTGTTGCGCTCCTGCGAAACAAAGGCGCGGTAACTGTCGGCCGCATCGGTGTAGCGCTCTTTCTCCATGTACAAATCGCCGAGGCGCGCGTACAAAAGATAGGAGTAAGGCCGGGGTTTGCGGTGCTTCACGAACTCCTGAATGCTCTTCGGGCCGTCGAGGTAGGAGAATGTGATCGACATCACCCTGAAGGTGTCCTCGACCAATTCGCGGTTGGCACGGCTCAAGGTATCGAGCTCGACCAAGGCATTGGGGTCGCGTTTGGAAATCAACACCGAATCCAGAACTCCGGCGAAGGACTCCAGGCTGCGCTCATTCTCGCCCTGCTTGAACAGCGACCAGCCATGCTTGTACAGGCTCTGGTTGTAGAACGCGGAACCGGAACCGCTCTTGATGACCGTCTCGTAAGCCGCCTGCGCTTTCGGATAGGCCTTGTCCGAGAATAATAATTCGCCGCGGCGAAACTGCGCCTCGTCGATGAAACGGCTGTTGGGGTACTGCGCCACCAGCTGATCCAGCGAGGCGAGCGCCCGGTCAGGCTGCGCGTTCAATTCATAGGCGCGCGCCAGCTGGTAGAGCACCGAGTCGTTGCGCTCATATTTCGGGTAGGTCTTGAGCAGCGCCGTATACAAATGAATTGCTTCCGTGGCGCGCAATCCCTCATTGGTGACGAGTTCGCGTTCGATGCGTTCGGATTCCGAGCTTTCCAGATTCAAATCGCCCAGGCGGCGCAGCGCCTCGGAACGCAATGCGGCATCGCCGGCATTCAAATCGAGAAAGCGCTTGTAGCTCTCCATGGTCTTGGACGAATCCACGTTCTGCGGCGGATCGGGACTGACGTCGACTTGTTGGTTCTCGAGATCCTTGATGGTCGCCGGCTTCTTGGGTGCAGCCGAGACCAGCGATGCACCGAACAACATGCTCACCATGGCAGCGCCACATGTCAGTTGTGAGAGCGGCGCTCTCATGGCTGCCCCTGCGGAGGCGTCTCAGGCGCCTCGGGCTTCTCGGGCGTCTCGGCGGGTGCCGCGGTGGCAGGCGGCTTGGCCGGCGAATTTGCCGGACCGTTCGAAGTGCGGTCGTAGATGGCCGCCAGCTCGTAGCGCGCCTGAACCTCGTAGGTCTCGATGCGTTGCTTCTGGTCCTCGAGTTCGCGAATGGCGAGCGACTGCAGAAATTCGTTCTGCCGCTCGGAGATGTCGGCCAGGCGTTCATGCAGTTGATCGATGCGGGCGCGAACGGCGGCGACGCGCGTCGCATAGCCGCCGGTTGTCAACGGCGTGCCGACACGCGCCTGACGTACCAGCACGGCTCGTCTCTGCGTCTCCTTCAGTTCGGCCTCGAGTTCCTTGACCGAGCGCCGCTCATTCCACAGCCTCGCCTTGAAACTCTCCGAGAGACGCCAATACATGACGCCCTTCATGAGCCGGTGTTTCTCCCGCATATCGGCCAGGTCCGGGTCGTTCGGATGAGCCGCCAGGTAATCCTCGATATTCTTCAAGCGCGCCCAGGTCTGCTGCTCTTCCGGAGTTCCCAACGCGGCCACATCATTGGATTTTTCGATCTCGTTGATGCGCGATTCGAAATCCACGCGTTTTTGCGTCAGTCCATCCAAATCCGTCGCCGCCAGCACTGCGTCCGCCTTCGGCACGCGCCGGTTATAGGCCTCCTGGCGCGTATCGAGCATGTCGTCGTAGGCCGAGACATCATCGCGCCATTCGTCCAAATTGCGGCTCATGAAATTGAGTTCGCGATAATTCTTGAGACCTTCTTGGAATTCGTTGCTCGCCAGCAGCGCGTACAGGTAGCGCGACTCGGGGGCATTCGGCAGGTTGGTCAGCTGCCAATACCAGGTCAGCGTGTCCTTCTTGTCGTCATTCAACAGGCGATCGAGCAGCTTGCCGCTGCGGATGCCTGCGATTGAATCGTCGATTTGCTTGAGTTCGCTGTCGAACGATTGGATTGCCGTATTGTAGTATTCCGCCGCCTGTCCCAGCGCGGAGAGCTGCACGTAAGCATAAGGGACGGTGAGAAAGGATTCCTGGACCGCGGAGTCGAGCATGCTGCGTTTGCGCAGCGCGAGCCACGGACCCAAGGCGCGCTTGAATTCGCCCATGCCGGCATCCGCCCAACCGACCCCGAGCAGCGCCTTGCTCGAATACGGACCCTCGAGACGCACCCGCTGCAAAATCGGTTTCGCCTCCGCCGCCCGCTGACCCTGCAGCAGCGCGAAGCCGAGCGCGAGATTGGCCTTGTCCTTCAGGGCCAATAATTCCTCGCTGCGAGTCTGCATGGTGCCGACCCGATCCAGGTAGGTAATGGCCTCCTGGCAGGCGGCCCCGGCGCACCAAGGCCACGCCGAGATTGAATTGCGCATACGCGGTCCAATCAGGCGCGCCTTTCCAATTGCTGAGCGCGGTGATGGCGTCGTCGTAGCGCCCCTGGCGCATCATGAGCTGCGCCAGCAGCATGTATCGTTCTGCGTTGATGCGCGGATCGATCTTGTCGGAAACCTGGCGCAGTGCGCGCTCCGATTCCTCCAGATAACCGCGCTGATACCAAACCTTGCCGAGATAAAACCAGGCCCGGTTGCGCACGAATTCGGAGGTGTTCTTTTTCAGCAGGGCCTCGAATATCCGGCCCGCCTCGACATGCTCGCCCAGGGAAAGATACAGGCCGCCGAGCAGCAATTCGGCCTCCTCCGGGGTGTGCGGAACCCGGCCCAGCTGCCGCGCCGCCAACAGGCGGGTGATCGAATCAAAATAGTCGTCTTGAAAGAAGTAGAACAGCACATCGCCGTAGGCAAGATCCTGGACTTCATGCGGCGCCAGCCCATTGGGATCCGGCTTGACGTTCTTGGCCTGCAGCGGCCAAGGCGCCGCCAGCAGCAATCCGCCGAGCACCAACGGCCGCAGTGTGTAGATCAAGCGCAGGAGCCTGTCCGAATATTTCGCGTGAGCCGCGTTGGCAGCGCGAGGGAGCGGATGCAAGGCGCGCGGCGCAGGCCGTGGCGGAGTCCCACGGCCAAGCCGCGCAACACCGCAGACGCCCCTCTCGCTGCCAACCCCGTGGGACCGGGCAGATTTCGCTTCAGGCTTTGTTGTCGCCTCCTCATTGGCAATAAACCCAACCGCGTCGGCTCCGCCTCGCCTGAAGCGAAATCTGCCACGGTCGCGGCCACGCGAAATATTCGGACAGGCTCCACGCACATCATTCCCAGTCTTTGATCATGAACTCAGGTTGATGCTTGGGAACACGGTCGGTGATCTTAAGTTCCAGATATTTCGCGCCGACGCCCTTTTCGAAATTAATATTGGCGCCGCGCCGGTAGCCGCGCTCGACCGGGCCTTTGCCGGTGAAAAACGCCACCAACTCATGCTTGCCGACCTTAAGATTGCCCAAATAGATTTGCTGCACGCCGCCCTTGAGCAGCGCGTCGGCTTCGCGCGCCGTGTACAGATAATTCTTCACTTCTTTGTTATCGATCTTCACGGTCACCGAATCGAGCGCGAAGAACGTTCCGACGTCCATCGATATATAAAGAGCGACCTGCGTGTTGGCCGGAAACAGCAATTCTTCCTGCAGCACGAACAGATCCTTGTTGAGGTCGACCACGTCCTTCTTCAGGCCCTGCACCTCTTGATCCAGCGTCTTCAGTTCGGGCGGCGGAGCATCGGGAGCGGGCGGCGGCGGTGCCTCCGCGGGCGCGGCCGGCGCGGCGGTTGCAGGAGGAGTCTGCGCAGGCGCCGGCGTGTCGCCGAGCGCCATCCACGCGGGAAGCAGCAGCGCGCCGCAGACCAGAAACGACAACATTCGATGCTTGAGATTCATAACTGACCTATCGTTTTATTCGCGCAGCAATTCGCGGATTTGATCCAGATAAACGAGCTCGTCGCCGCGCTTGTAGCCGACGGCCGCATAACGCACGACGCCCGAGCGATCCACCAAGATCGTCATGGGCATTTTTTGCAGGAAGTAGTCCTTGCCGATATCGGAACCGGTGTCGAACAAGATCGGATATGACACGCTCATCGCCGAGGCAAACTCCTTGGCACGGCGCAGATCGTCGTCCACCGATACGCCGATAACCACCAGGCCGGCACGCTGATAGGTGATGTTGATGCGATCGAGCGCCGGCATCTGCTGGCGCGAATTGCCGTCCGAGCGCGCCCAAAAATTCACCAGCACGACCTGGCCGCGAAATTCGGACAAGCGCAGATTCCTGCCATCCAAACCCCGCAGTACAAAATCGGGCGCAGGCTTGCCGACGATGCTCGGCGCGGCGGCAAGCGCGGCAGCGCCCACTGCCAGCCCGAGCATCAGGCTCGCGGCACGCGCGGCTCTACGCATGCGCTGCAACGCTCAAATAGACGCCGAAGCGCCGCGACTCACAAATCACGCTGGTAACCCCGCTGTCCTAGGAACGCCCGTAGACCGGAAGCTTTGCGCCCTCGCCTTTCAGCGAGTTTGCCCTGATCAGACCTTATGCAAAATCGCACAATGCGAGCCGCAGTGTCAACGCAGCGGCTGCGCGTTCACTGGATTTCTATATGACTTAGCGCACATTCGTGCAATCTCATGACAGAGCAGGTTTGGTGCCGCAAAGCTCGCGCAGCACACACCGTGCCGGTGCGTACCTTACAAGCCAAAACACAATCAGGTAATTGTCTCCGGAATGAGACATTGGAACGGAACCGGGGTCCGACGCGGCGTCGGACCCCAAAACAACGGTCACTGTCTTTAAGTAACTTTTCCGTTCACCAGCCCGGCGAGGGGCTGAAAGGCAATCAGAGGGTCGAGCGCCGATCCGCTGCCGAGCGTGTTGTTCAAATTCGGCGCGGGCCAGACCGTCGGCCACGCCGCGGCCGCATTCGCGCTATGCAGTGCCATGTAGTTCAGCACCACCATCTGCACCAAATTGAGCACGTTGTTGCCGGCGGGGCTGCCGGTCGAATTGAGCGACCCGTCGGGATTGAAGTTGCCGATCTGCAAGCTCATCTCCGGGTTAGCCTGGGCGGGCACCGGCTTGCCGTTGGGATTGAAGACCAGAAAATAGGTTGCCGCGACACTTTGATTGTCCGCCGTCCAGACGCCCTTGCCGCGTCCGCCCGACCGAATTGTCGATCATGCCGCTGCTGGCGAGCGAGCCGTCGGTGAATACATAGATCATGACCGGCTTGTTGACGCGCGAGGCATATTCCAAACAGGCGCCGATACAATTACCCAGGTTCAAGTCGCGCGCTTCACCGTCCATGCGATTGCCGCTGTGATAATCGAAGCCGCCCATCTCGATGGTGCCGGCGGCGGCATTGCCGTCGATGACCAGTTTCATGATCGCCGCGGTCTTCTGATAGTCCGAATTCGCCTGGTATTCCGCGGTCGTGAAGATGCCGCTCGCGCCGACGATATTGGGATCCACGTCCGGATTCACCGCCGAGGGGCTGTTGTACTTGTCGACGATATACGCCGACTTGGTGTATCCGCACGCCTGGATTCCGGCCGGTCCCAAGGCCGCGGCATTCAGCGTCGCATCCGTATAAGCCGAGACCTGCGGATACTTGGCGTCGCTGATGCGCTTCATGGATTCAAGCACATTGGTGACGTCGGCAGCGTTGGGCAACAGAGTGCTCAGCTGTCCGGTGCTGACCAGGCCCTTGCTGTCCCGCGAGCTGGAAATCTTCGTTGGCATCGCCGAGGCAATGACCATGGTCGGCGGCGACATCGAATTGCCGCCGGACTGGGAACTGTTCGAGCCGATCAGATCGAGCAATCCGCCGCGGGCGCCCGCCTGATAAATGCCATACATCGGATTGTGCGGGTTGGTATTCGTGTCGTTGTTCGACATCGCCGGAATCACCGTACCGTTGGTTCCCGCCATGGCTTTGGCGCTGGCGCGCAATTTCATGCCGCGCAAATGCGCGCTGTCCGAGTGATAGCGCAGCCCGAAGCTCGCGTCCACGAAACTTCCGGCGGCGCTGGCATTCGGCACCATGGATCCCGGCAGACCCAGCTTGCTGTAGCCCGCCACCGTGAGGAAATCCATCTGTCCCTTGGGACCGCCGACCAATACGTTGGAGCCCGCGATGTTGCCGCCACCCGCGAGGTCAAAGCAGATGAACGGAATCTTGCCGGCGCCGGTGGTGATATTGCAGTTTGTCACCGCGGTTTGGATGTCCGGAGCGAGCGAGGCGCGCGCGGCGCGCGGATAGGCGAGCATGCCCGCCAGCGTCGGGGCGATGACCGTGGCGGCGCCCGTCATGAAGCCCTGCGCGACGAACTCGCGGCGAGTGCGCGGCCGAGGGTGGTCTTGATGACGGAACGGTTCGTTCAAATCCGGCACCTTTGATTTCTTGCTCATAAATTTCAGACCTCTTCCGATGCTTAATTGATCGACATGTTGGCGTTGCCGAACGCCGTCGCGCAGGCTGCGGCGGTGACTGCCTGTACCCGGGCCACGTTGTTGCAAGCCGTCGCGCTGCAAAGATTAGTGATCAAGTTTGTCGAGCTCGCCCGACGCGCCCGTCATGGTCGATGCCGCCGGCACGCTGTGCAGTCCGCTGCCGAGCACGCGGGCCGCGAGCGGTGCGGTCACCTGGTCGATACCCGCTTGCGAGGAGAACTGCGAGGCGCTCAAGGTCACGCCGGGCAGTACGCTTGCGAAGTAGCTCGGGTTATTGACCATGACATTGCAGTACTGAATGGCCAACTGCGCAATGCCGACCTGATTCGCCGACGAGAAGCCTTCGAGCGTCGGGGTCGCCGGCAACTGCTGCTGCACCGCCAAGTACGTCGCGCTGACATTCGGGTCCGTGGTCGGCACTCCCGTGAGCACCGACAGGGTCGAATTGACCTGTGCAAAGGTCTTGACGCCGATATCGGCGACCACCGGGCCCGGCGCGGGCGCCGGTATGCTGGGTGAGGCCTCGACCACCACGTTGCTGTGACTGCCGAGCACGTCGAAAGTCAGGAAGAACTGATCGGTCGCAGGTCCGGCCTGCAAGCCGATGACCGTACCGATAGTCGACAAGACTTCGCCCTGCGACGTGTAGTTCGCCGGCGTGATCGTGGTCTTCAGCGGTATATAGGCCTGGCCCACCTGCGGCACCGCGCCGTTCAGGCCGATGCGCAATCCCTGCACCGGGATGCTGGGAAGATTGCTGGAAGTCACGGTCGGATCCAACGAGATGAACGTGGGCTGGTAGAACAGATAGCCGTAGCTGTCGTACTGGCTGACCGTGAACATGACGTAAGCCTGCGATACGCCCGTCACCGTCGACACGTTGAACAGCACGTAGTAGCGCTCGCCCACGCCGGCATTGAAGTTCTGCATGACCTGCGCCGGCGTCATGGAGCGGCTGTGGATGGCCACGAACTTGATGAGCCCCTGCCACGAGCGGTCGCCCGACACTTCGTTGCCGAGCACCAGCGCGAAGGTGCTGTCCCAGTTGGAGATCGTGCCGCCCTTCTGTGCATCAGGCACCGGCACCAGCGCGCCGTTGACGTAGATCTGGCGGCCGTTGACGGCATCGTACGTGAGCACGACATGCTGCAAGGATGCCTGCAAAGCCATCGCCGCGTTCGGCGTCTGCAATTGCGGCAGACCGGTGAGCGCGGTGTTCGAATTGCGCAGCATGAAGTCATAGTCCTGGTTGGTCTGACCCAGCGTGAAGTTGCGCGTGGTGTCGCCGCCGGAGTAGCTGACCATGTAGGACTTGTCGGCGGCCACCAGCGCGGGCGCCACCCAGGCCTCGACCGAGAATTCGCCGGTCGCCTGAATGAAGTTGTAGATCTTCTGGCTCGCCTGAGTGGTCGCCTGTGCCTTGCCGCCGGCGCCGACATTGATGCCCCAGCCGCCCGCCAGCGTGACGTTGCCCGAAATGGTCAGGTCCGCCGAAGGATCGATACCGCTGGTGTCGAAGGTCGTGTTGTTGACCACCGACTGGAACTCGTACTTGGCGATGGTATCGGCATCGTAGCGGCTCGCACCGCTCGCGATCGTGCCCTGGGTCAGGGAGACCGACTTGCTGGTGACCAAGGTTGGATCGAGGTTCGACGGTGTCAGCTGTGCGGCGAACGCCTGAATTGCGGCGAGCATCGTCGCGGAATCGGACGCGCAGGTGGTCCAACAGTTGTGATTGTCGGTCAGCAAGCGCTGATAGAGGCGCGAATTCGTGCCGCAGGTGCCGCCATTGTTGCCGCCGGAGCCCGCGCAGCCCGTGAAGTCGATTTTCGGGATGGCCGCAGGGTAGGCAATCGCGAGCGACGGATCTGCATGATAAGGAGACTGCTCAACGGACGGATCCGCCGTCGTGGAATGGCAGCGCACACAATTCGTGTGGGTGACGGGCCAAACCGTGGTCGCAAAGGCGCTGGAATCGGCCGGGAAATTCAAGCTCTGTCCGACGGATTGATCCGGCGGGGCCTGCAACTGCACCGTGGTAGCGGACGCGGCGCCCGAGGCACCCGCCCAGTTCGCGATCCAGGTGGTCAAGATCTGGCCGCAAGCGCCGTTGTCGGCGAGCCAGCAATTATGGCCGCCGCTCACCTTGGTAACGATCAGCGAGGTCGAGGGCGTCGCCAGATTCACGACCGTGTTGGCCTGAGCGTACGCAAGGTTCACATCGTCGCTGCGCGCAAAATTCGGCATCTGCGCCGGCGAGGTTGCGTTGTGGCACTGACCGCAACGATTCTGGACGCGCACGTTGTTCCAGAAATTGACCTGGAACGCGGTGACATCGGCGGTCGCGGCCGGGGGTCCCGTGTAGGCATCCGCCTGCACTGTCTGCGATGGAGCCGGATTGGTCGTCGTCGGAGCGCCGGCGCCACCGCATGCGCTAAGGGCAAACGACGCCGCGAGCGCTGCTAAGCCGGTGATGCGTGTAACGTTCATGCTCAGGTCCCCATGCAGTAGGCGGCGCCTTCAGCGAAGACCTGCCGCAATTTGTAGCCATTCGATTGGAACGAAGAGATCATCGAGTTGACTTGAGTAAAGTCAGCCGGGCTGTTCGGTGCGCGCAGGCACACATCCTTGAACACCCGCGTGACCTGGCAGCTGGCGAAGGCCGCGCTGCTCTCCAATTCCATGCCCAGACGATTTGGCACCGTTGCCGCTGCCGGGAAGAGACGCACTCCATCCCAATATGGAGTTCGGGCCGGCGCGCCAGTGGTTGTTCCAGGAGTCGTCCATCGTGACGAAACCTTGCGGAAAGTTGGTATTGTTGATCGAGTACTTCGGCTGCACCTGACCGGCCGTGTACACGACCGTGCCCATGGTGTCCGCCGTGGTCGGATCGATGTTGTTGAAATTGTAGTAGGCGAAGGCTCCGGCCATCGGATCGATGCCGGAGTGGCAGCCCACGCAGTTGTTCAAGAACAGCGAGCTCTGGCCGCCGGGGCTGCGGGTCACGTCCTGGCGAATCCGATCCGGCGGCCGGGTGATGTCCATGACCAGCTGCATGTCGTTGCACAGGTGGTTCAACATGGTGAAGCGGAACATCGCCCGGTTGGTGCCGTTGATGAAGAACGCGCTGCCCGCGCCGCGCGTCGTCATGATTCCCGCGGTCGCGGCCGCGGGGATGCCGGTCAGGGCCGACTGCGTGCTCGACACCAGGTGCGCCTTGAGATCGACGTTGTTGGCGTCCATCGCATCGTACATGGCGTTGTTCGAGTAAGAATACGCCGGCACACCCGGAAGCGCCGTCGGCGGTGTAGACCAGGTCGGCGCTGAGCAAGGTATTGAACGGCACGTCGTCGCGCACCATGCCGACCACCGTGGCGGTGTAGTCGTTAAGAGGTACGAACACCGACTGGTCGCGGTTGGTCCACGGCGCCGCCATGTTGCGGATGGTGTTGTTGTAGAAGGCCGGATCGTGGGTCGCTATCAGCGCGGCACTCACGGCGTCGGTGGCCGTCATTTGCGCCAGCTGAGCGGCGCTCGGCGGTACACCGGCGATACGATTGTAGATGCGCGTGGCTTGGTCCGCGTTGGGGTTCGCTGCCAGCGCGTGTGTACCGAGCAGCGCCAGGGCGCCGGCACAGACGGTGGCGCGTACCGCGCGCGCAACAAGATTTGGCGTCGCCGCTGTACCGAGCGCACTCTGCATCATTGGTTTCTCCATCCCGTTCTTCATATGCACATCCACTCGCGTGAGTTGTGGGTTCGACTTGGGGTGCGAATATACGCAGCCAACTTCCCGTCAAGTAATGTCTCATCCGAACGACGTCGGCGTTTCGCGACAGTACGAGCACCGATACCAGACCTATATCCTGACCTCGATTCCCGCACGGTCTCGCGCGGCGTGCACAGAGAAACGGATATGGACAAGTTCTTCTGTGAGTGCGTTAACAGTATGCGTATGAGCATCAAACGAAGATGCGCATATGAGACCGATTAAGTTCAATGTCGCCGGTTGCGCGCGTGCCGGCGGATCGCTGAACCGAAACTATGAGTATAGGTAGTCTTTTATGAACAATTTCACACCGCGTGAACAGCGTCACGGTTTGCTGAAGCTGGCGGCAATCGCGCTGCCGCTGCTGATCGTGCTCGGATGCAACAGCGCGTCGAGCGGTCATGCGCCCGGCGTTGCCGGCGGTCAGACGCTGACCCCGGGCATCACCAATTTTCCCCTCGCCTACGTCAAGCGCCCGGTCCTCACCAAGGACATCGATGTCCGCGATCTCATTACTTCCATCACCGGCGGAGATTTGTACATCCGCAGCCAGGCCAATGCGGCCGGCCAGGAAGTCAATGTCACCGGATCGATCACCAAGGGAATGGGCGACGTGCGCGATCTCGACGTGTCGCCCGACGGGACCAAGATCGTATTTTCGCTGCGGCTTCCCTTGAATCCGAAGAAGCCGAACACCGACGTCACGCAACCGAACTGGCACATCTATAAATACGATGCCACGACGCAGACGGTCACGCAGCTGACCAACGACAGCATCACCGCCGGTCACGATGTGGGCGCGCGCTATCTGCCGGACGGCAGAATCGTATTCGCCTCGACGCGCCAGCTGGCAACCCAGTCCATTCTGCTCGATGAGGGCCGTCCGCAGTACGCGGCGCAGACCGACGATCGCAGCCAGTCCATCTTCCTGCTGCACGTCATGAATGGCGACGGCACCAGCATGCATCAGATCAGCTTCAACACCAATCACGATTTCGCGCCGTCTGTTTTGAGCAACGGTCAGCTCGTCTTCTCGCGCTGGGAAGCCACCAACGGCGATCAGATCAGCCTGTATCGCGCCAACCCGAACGGCACCGGGCTGGAGCTCTTCTACGGCGCGAACAGCCACGCCACCGGCGCCAATATTGCCGGCACCAACGACAATGTCATTCAGTTCCTGAACGTGCGCGAGCTGGCCAACGGCACGCTGGTCGCCATCGTGCGGCCGTTCCTCGGCACGCAGCTCGGCGGCGACATCGTGCAGATCAATGCCGCGGGCTTCGTCGAAATCCATCAGCCCGCGACGCCGGGCGGGGCCGCCGGTACCGCGCAAACCAGCGTGACCACCCTGGGCGTCACCACGGACGCGAACATGCCCTCCCTGGGCGGCAGATTTGCGTCGGTATTCCCGTTGTATGACGGCACCAATCGCATGCTGGTGAGCTGGTCACCCTGCCTGGTGCTCGACACCACCGTGACGCCGAATACCACCAATCTTTGCACCTCGTCGAACACCGCCGGCGCCAATGTCACGCTGGCGCCGCCGCAGTACACGCTATGGGTCTACGACCTGGACAAGGGCACCTTGGGGCCGGTGTTGAGCGCCGATGTGGGCACCATGGTCATGGAACCGATCATCCTGCAGCCGCGCAAACCCGCGCCCGTCACCTTGGTGGACGCCGCGCCGGCGCCGGGCGAGGCCACGACCATGGCAACGCCGGTGTCGGCCTGCTCGATATCAGCAGCGTGTACGATGTCGACGGCGTCGATACGGCGACGCCCAGCATTGCCGGCGTGTCCGATCCCGGCCAGGCCAGCTTTTACTCGCGCCCCTACCGTTTCATCAGAATCCAAAAGGCCGTCGAGATCCCCGGCAAGACGGTACGCAAGATCAACAACTCCGCATTTGGTCCGGCAGGCATGGGCATGCGCGAGATCTTGGGGTACGCGCCCATACAACCCGATGGATCGGTGCGGGTCCAGGTGCCCGCGAATGTGCCCTTCACCATCGACATCGTCGATGTGAACGCCAAGCGCATCACGGCGCAGCACACCAGCTGGCTGCAGCTGCTGCCGGGAGAGACGAAAACCTGCAACGGCTGCCATAGCACGGTCAACAAGACCTCGCACGGCCGCGCGGGTTTGACCAATCCGGTCAATCCGGGCGCGCCGACCACCGGTTCGCCGTTCCCGAACACCAATCCGGCGATCGCGTTCACCAATGCGGGCGACACCATGGCGCAAACTCTGGCGCTGAGCACCTGCACCGCGAACGGCCTCACACCGAGCGGCGCCACGACGCCGTGCTCGCAGATCCTGAGCACGGACGTGATCTATGACGGCATCTGGACGGTGGGCACGACGCCGCCGCAAGCGGATGCACCGTTCGCGTATACCTATGCGGACGCCACGCCGACGCCGCCCATCAATGCGAATTGCGTGACGTGGAGCGCGCAATGCCGCAGCACCATCCACTACGCCGTGACCCTGACCGGCGTCGCGACCACCAACTGTTCCTGCAATCGATCTGGAGAAGGCGAGCCGCACCAATACGGTCAACGGCGTGGCGATGACTTCGACCACCTGCTCGGTCTGTCACGACCCCGTCAACGCGATGGCGATGGTGCAAGTGCCGCAGGGTCAGCTCGACTTGACCGGCACGGCATCGAATGTCGACACCACGGTCGTCACCTCCTATGAGCAACTTCTGTTTGCACATAATGCACAGACGCTTAATATGGGCGTGCTGCAGGACCTGTTGGTGCCGGCGCCCGGACCGCCGGACCCGGTGACCGGCCAGCCGACCACCATTATGGTGCCGGTGTCGCTGGCGCCGCCGATGTCGGCCGGCAGCGCTGCGGATTCGACGGCTTTTTTTAGGATGTTTGACGGTAGTTTTCATGACCCTGTACTCGATCACACCGGCTATTTGTCTCCCGCGGAGTTGCGATTGATCGCCGAATGGCTGGATATCGGCGCGCAGTTCTACAACGATCCGTTTGTTGCGCCCGTAGCGAACTGACCTGATGCGTCGTCTGCTCGCGCTGGTGCTGTTGGTGCAGGCGTTACATGGTGGTCTTGCGAATGCGGCGGCAAAGAATCTGGTGCTGGTCGTCGCCGATCCGTTCATCGAGATGCATTCCGGGCCCGGACGCGGATTTCCCGTGGTCTACGTCATCGGGCGCGACGAGCTGGTCACCGTGCTGTACAGCCGCACCGACTGGTTCAAGGTGCGTGCGCTGCACGGCGATGAAGGCTGGGTGCGGCGCGCGGATCTGGCGCGCACCTTGCTGGAGTCGGGCGAGCCGGCGCCGATACCGCCTTATCCTGAATTCGCCTCGCATCGCTGGGAACTCGGCGCCGGTTACGGCGTCTACAACCGCGAGAATCTCGTCACAACTTACGCAGATTTCAGCCTGACCAACAGCCTCGACGTCGAATTCGCCGTTCAGCAAGCCTTCGGCACGCTCGATAACCGCTATGTGGCGTCGATCGGCCTGCGGCACACCTTCATACCGGAGTGGAAGTGGTTCTCACCCACCGCCGGCCTCGGCACCGCTTATCAATATGTGCAGGACAAGGTTCCGCCTGCGCCGCTGCAAGCGAGCAACGAGATGGCCTACGTCTCCTTGGGAGCACGCGGCTTTATCACCCGGCGATTTCTGTGGCGCGTCGATTGGCGCCACTATGTCGTCTTCAACGACCTGAATGTGTACGAGGATTTAGAAGAATGGAAATTCGGCTTAGCTGTATTCTTCTAGCCGTCGCGCTGCTCTCCGGCTGTAGCTGGTTCCACCGGGGCAACAAGGCTCCGGCGGAAATCATCGTCGATCAGCCGCAGGGCGAGCCGTCCATCGTCGAGCCTCAGGTCACCCGGCGCGTCGTGAAAACGCCGCACATCAAGGCCAAGGACTTCGAGCTCGGCGCCTATTACGGCGCGCTCAGCATTCAGGATTTCGGCACCAATCCGCTCTATGGGGTGCGCGCGGCGTATCACGTTTCCGAGGACATTTTCCTGGAGGGTTTCCTGGCGCGGTCCAAGGCCGGAACCACCAGTCTCGAGGATGTTTTTCCGGACATCACGGTGGTCAGCGACTCTGGGAGACGCTTCACGTATTACGACCTGGACGTAGGCTACAACGTACTTCCCGGCGAGATCTTTCTCGGGCGAGGGCGCGCGTTCAATTCGGCTCTGTACGTCACGGTCGGCATGGGCGATGTGAAATTTGCCGATAAGGATCAGTTCGCGCTGAACTTTGGAGTGGGTGAACGGCTTCTGATAACCGACTGGCTGGCGGTCCACGTGGACGTAAGAGACCACATTTTCGAGACCAACCTGACCGGGCGCACCAAGAATGTCGACAACATCGAAGCCACTCTTGGATTAACCGTTTTCTTTTGATGAGGAGTAAAGATTCATGATGAGCACTTCATCTTTGTTAAAGCGCTGTGCGATGGCGGCCATTGTCGTTGCCTCGACGGCGTTCGCGGCGGGCGGCGATGCCTCCGGTCCCGCGCCCGCTTTCACGCTGACCACCTTGGCCGGCCAGACGAGCGGCTTGAGCGCCTATAAGGGCCAGGTTGTAATGGTGAATTTCTGGGCGACTTGGTGCGGGCCCTGCCAGCAGGAAATGCCGTTGCTCGACCAGATGTACAAGAAGTACAAGCCGGCCGGATTCACGCTCATCGGCGTCAACGTCGACAAAGAGGCGCCGCCCGTCAAGCAATTGCTGGAGCGCAAGCCGGTCAGCTTCCCGGTGCTGCTCGATCCTGCGAACCAAGTGAGCAAGGCCTATCACGTCGATGAAATGCCGAGTTCGGTCATCATCGACCGCAAGGGTCAGATTCGCTACATCCACCGCGGCTACAAGCCGGGCGACGAAAACGACTACCAGGATCGAATCCGTCAACTCATCCGGGAGTAGCCATGCGCTGTCGTCAAATCGTGATGTCGGGGACCGTGCTGTGCGCGGTCCTTTTGTCGAGCGCCTGCAGCATTCAACCGTGGGTGAAGCCCTATGAGCGCGACCGCTTGGCCGATCCGATCATGGCCTGGGACCGCGACGCGATCTCCAGCGCTTATATGGACCACATTCGCGAATCCCGGGAAGGCTCGCGCGGCGCCACCGGCGGCGCGGGCGGCGGCTGCGGCTGCAATTGACGCAGCGCCCGACGCATACGCATGACGCATAGGCACATCTTCGCTCGCGCAGCAGTGATCGCCGCTCTGCTGCTGGTTCGCAGCACGAGCGCGGATGTGCTGCCTGACAATCGCGCCGACGTATTTTGGAGCAAGTACAGCGGCGGCGGCATGGACATCACCGGCTATTCAGCCACCGCGCGCGCGAAGATCACCGAAAACTTCGCAGTCGAAGCCAACTATTTCATCGACAAGGTGAGCGGCGCGTCGGTCGACGTGTTGAGCCAGGCCAGCGTCATCAAGGATGAACGCAAGCAAAAGAGCGGCACCATCGAATACTTGCGCGACAAGACCACCTATACAGCCTCGTACACGTCGAGCGTCGAGCGCGACTATATTTCAGACACCGCGAGCATTTCGCTGAGTCAGGACATGTTCGGCGATTTGACCACGGTGAGTCTGGGCTTCGCGAATACCCAGAACAAGGTCGGTGAAAATAACGGCACCGCCAATGATCCCAACGTTGCATGGCTGGGGCATGCCCTGACCCGGGCCTACAGCGGCGGCGTGTCGCAGATCATCACCAAGAATTTCATTGCGGACCTGAACCTTCAGGTGATAACGGATGCGGGATACCTCGCGAATCCATACCGCTCGATCCGCTATCTCGATCCGACCAATCCCAAGGGCTACAGCCTGGCGAGTCAAGTCTATCCGGATACGCATACCAGCACGGCGGTGCAGCTGCAGGGCAAGTACTATCTGCCCTACCGCGCGGCGGTGACGGCCTTGTACCGTTATTACACCGATACCTGGGGCGTACGCGGCAATACCTACGAAGTGGACTACACCCACCCCGTCAGCAATCGCTGGATATTTGAAGGGCGCCTGCGTTACTACAAACAGACTGCGGCGACCTTCTACAGCGACTTGTTCCCCTTCGCCGGTTCGCAGAATTTCACCGCGCGCGATCAGAACCTGGCGGCCCTGGACAATTCGACCATCGGCGCAAAGGTCACCTATGCGTTCTGGCCCGAGGGCTGGAAGGTTTTCAAGCGCGGCACGGTGACCTTCGACGCCAGCCGAATACGCTTCAAGTATTTGGACTTCCGCAACATCAAGGACTTCGGGCTTCCGCAGTATGCTCCCGGCGAGGAGCCGCTATATCAGTTCAATGCCAACGTATTTCAAATCTTTGTGTCGGTGTATTTCTGAGCCGGCCAGGAAGGTAGTCATGAGCCGTCGCAGACCCACAAACGCCCCGCTCGGCCGCAGAACGCTGCTCAAGAATTTGCTGGCGGCAGCGGCAGCCGCCTCGGTTCTGGCGAATCGCCGTTCAACGGGTGCCGAATCGCCGCATCTCGACGTTAAAGATCCCGCCGCCGTCAAGGTCGGATACGTGGAGAACGCCGGCCAGGTGGATGCGAAGAAATATCCGGGCTACGTCAAGGGCTCCAATTGCGACAATTGTCTGCTGCTGCAGGGCGCGGCCGGCGCAAATTATCGGCCCTGTAGTTTATTCCCGGGCAAGCTGGTTTCCGTCAACGGCTGGTGCAGCGGCTGGACCGCGGAAATATAGGCGTTGCGCACGCGCACGCCGACGGCGGGAAAATCGACGAAGAAGCCGTCGATGCCGCGCTCGAGATAGCGCTCAATCTCCGCTTCGAGATTGCCGGACGCCCCGGGACCGCCGGCCGCTTTAAGATCATCGGGTAAGAACTCGTTCTCCGCGCGAAACGTCCAGACGTGCACCTTCAAATTTACGGCGTGCGCCGCGCGTATGGCTTGGGCAGTTGCCAACGCCTTGTCGATGCCGATCACATCGGCATAGCGCGCAATCTCGTCAAAATCGCCCAACTCGTGCTCCGACAACTGAACCAGAGGCAACCGGGTCATGGTGCGCAGCTGCCGCAAGTTGCCTGGATCAAAGGATTGAATAAATACGGGGGAACCGGCGGCGGCGTAGCGGTAACGCTGCAGGGTGTCCAGGAGCGCCAGTTCCAGCGGCAGTCCGATTGCCGCAAAGTGCGCCGGATGCTTGGTTTCCGGATACACGCCGATCTGCCGAGTGCCGCCCGCCTGTCGATTGGCCCGCATGACCAACTGCATGATCTCATCGAACGTCGGCACTTCGAAGCGCCCGTCGTAACGGCAGTTTTGCGGCCGCAATTCCCCGAGCCGTTCGCGCGCGCGCAGCCGCTTGAGCTCCGAGAGCGTGAAATCCTCGGTGAACCATCCGCTCATGGTTTCACCGTCGATCGTCTGAGTGCGGCGGCGCCCGGCAAACTCAGGATGCCTCGCGACATCGGTGGTGCCGCTGATTTCATTCTCGTGGCGCGCTACTAGCACGCCGTCGCGGGTCATGCAAAGATCCGGTTCGATGTAGTCCGCGCCCTCCTCGATCGCTAGACGGTAGGATTCCAGCGTGTGCTCCGGCCGCTCGCCGCTGGCACCGCGATGCGCAATAACGGCAATATTAGGCGGGGGACTGGCGCTCATTTGCGTGGAGTCTAACGCACGCACGTCCGGACGAGGCTCATTGCAGCCTCGTCCGGAGAGTCTGTGCCGCCCTATCGTGGCGGAGCTAGCGGTGACTCGAGCGGTTCGTGTGCCGACATCGGGCTGGTCGAGCCAGGTATCCACGGCGAACGCTGCTGCATCAGACCGGGACCCCAGTCAGCACGCAGCGATGTGGGCTGCGCCGCAAACGCGGCGCCGATCGCAAATACAGCCGCAACTGCCACGGTAATTCTTCGACGATGCATGGCTCGAAGTCCTCAGTTAGGCATTTTGCTGCGAAGCGACAGTGATAGCTGACGAATGGGGCGGAATGATCGGCGGAAAGTCGAAAGAGGCGACAGCCGCCGAATGCGGGGGAATGATCGGCGGAATGTCGAATGAGGCAAAAGCGGCTACTGCGCAAGCAGTGATCAAAGCGGCTAGACTGATCTTCATTGTGTTTGCTCCGGCGTAAAATTGGTAACAGGACCGCGACCCGTCGGCACGCGTGGCCTACCTGGGTAAGCGACAAACGCAGGCAATTCCCCTCACATTGCATAACAATGTATGCTTGCGGGAAAAGCCCTGGCCGGCCGGGGAGCGCAAAAACCGTCTATGGTTGCCGATAAATGACGATGGAAGTGCCGGCGAATTTCACCCAATTGCTGAGCGAGTGGCGTACCGGCCAGCCCCAGGCATTGGAGCGCTTAACCCCCCTGGTCTACGACGAATTGCGCCGTCTGGCGCGCAGCCACATGCGCACCGAACGCGGCAGCCACACCTTGCAGGCAACTGCCGTGGTGCACGAGGCATTCCTGCGTTTGGTGCAGGCAAACGTCGATCTACAGGACCGGCAACATTTTTTTGCGCTGGCTTCGCGCCTGATGCGGCGGGTTCTCGTGGATCATGCGAAATCACGCTCGCGGGTCAAGCGCGACGCCGGCGTGCGCGAACATACCGGCGTCGAACTCAGCGAAATATCGCTGCCGATCGATGTCGGCGTGGTCGCGCTCGATGATGCGTTGGAGGGCCTGTTGCAGCTTGAACCGCGCCTGGCGCAGGTCATCGAGCTGCATTATTTCGGCGGCATGACCTACGACGAAATCGCCGCCGCCGTCGGCTCGTCCGCGGCCACCGTGCATCGCGACATTAGGCTCGCAAAGGCGTGGCTGCTCAACGAAATCGGGGCCTGATCGGATGCCCTCCCGCTCCCGCTGGCAGCAAATAAAATCCGTGTTCGAGCAGGTCGCGGACATGGACGGCGCCGAACAGCTGGCGCAGTTGGATAAATGTTGCGGCGGCGACGCGGATCTACGTTCCTCGGTGCAATCGCTGCTGGCACAGGATGGCAGCAAGGAGGATCCGCTGCTGCACGCCGTCGGTGCGGCCGCCGAATCCTTGCTGGAAGATCACCGCGATCGCCTGCTCGGAACGCGCGTCGGTCCCTATCGGGTGGTTTCGATTCTCGGCCACGGCGGCATGAGCGTCGTGTACCGCGGCGAGCGCGACGACTTGCAATATAACCAGGTGGTCGCAATCAAGGTGCTGCAGCATGCGACGGTCCATCCGCGGCTGCGCAGCCGCCTGCACAGCGAGCGCCACATTCTTGCAACCCTCGATCATGGTTCGATCGCGCGGCTCATCGACAGCGGCGACCTCGAGGACGGCACACCATACCTGGTCATGGAATATGTCGACGGCGAATCCATCGACAGCTACTGCGACAGCCGCACTCTCTTCATCCGCGAGCGCTTGGAGCTGTTCATATCGGTTTGCGCCGCGGTTCATTACGCGCATCGCAACCTGGTGGTGCACCGGGACATCAAAGCATCCAACATCTTCGTAACCGATGAGGGCAATCCAAAGCTGCTCGATTTTGGCATCGCAAAATTGCTCGCGCCGGAAAATTTGTCGCATACACTGCCGGTCACGCGCCTGCAGGAACGCATACTCACGCCGGAAAACGCCGCGCCGGAGCAAGTTCTCGGCCGGCCGATCACCACCGCAACAGATATCTACGCGCTCGGCGTACTGCTCTATCAGCTGTTGACCGGCCGCTCGCCCTACCGTCTGCTCAGCTACAGTCAGCTGCAGCTGGAGCGCGCCATCTGCATGGATGATCCGGCGCGTCCGAGCCAGGCGGTGGTGGCCAAGCTCAAGGGCGAAAGCGACAGCGATCGCAGCCGCATTTCGGATCAGCGCGGGCTTTCCCCGGCGCGCCTGCGCGCGCGCTTGAGCGGCGATTTGGATGCGATTGTCGGCATGGCGATGCGCAAGGAACCCGACAGGCGCTACACCTCGGTCGAGGCGCTTGCCGACGACCTGCGCAGGCACCTGCTCGGTCAATCGGTCCATGCGCGCCAGGGCGATTGGCGCTACAACGCCGCCAAGTTTTTACGGCGAAATTTGCTCGCCGCAGTCGCAACCGCGGCCACATTTGTCGGCCTGGCGCTGATCGCCGGCGTGACGCTCTGGGAAAATCACCGCATCCTGCTGGCGCGCGACGCCGCCGCGCTCGAGCGCGACCGGGCGCAGCAGGTTTCCGCCTTTATGGTCGATGTCTTCTCGCAAGCCGACCCGTTCACCGCGCAGGGCCGCGTACCGACCGCCAAGGAGCTGCTGGATCAAGGTGCCGAGAAGATCAAAGGCAACTTGAACCTGCAGCCTGAAGTGCGCGCGCAACTGCTGGAAAGCATCGGCCTCGCCTATCGCAGACAGGGATCCAACGACCGCGCCATACCGCTGTTCGAGCAGGCCGTGGCTATTCGCCGCGACGCCAGGCCGCTCGACAATGCCCGGCTGGCGGCAGCGCTGGCCAATTTGGCGCAAGCGCTGACCGACGCCGGCCTCCTGGCGGGGGCCGAAGCAAATATTAAAGAGGCAGTCGCTCTGTGCAAGGCGGCCGGCAGGCCGCCGTCGGTGGAGACGGCGGATATTCTGTATCAGTACGGCCATTTCTCGCTCAACGCCAAAAGCGACCCGGAGTTGGCGAGGAAGCTGTTCACCGAGGCTTTGTCCATTTATCGCAGCGTACCGGGCGATCAGCGCCTGGGGATTGCCTCGGCTCTGGGCGCCCTATCGGGCGCGGCGCAATGGTCGGGCAATTTCGCCAATGCGGAACAATTGACGCGCGATTCGATGAACCTGCTGGGCGCGACCGTCGGCCGCAATTATCCCGACTACTCCGCAGCCATGGCCAATCTTGGCTACCTGCTCATGCAGCAAGGCAAATACGGCGACGCAGAACAGATGCTCAACGAGGCGATGCAAATCGAGCGCGGCGACTTCGGCATCGACAATCAACGCGTGGCTTCCATCGAAGCCAATCTCGGTACGGTTTACGAGCGGGAGGGAGACCCGGTACGCGCAATGAAGATGACCAAGGATGCCTTGCGCATCATTTCCGAACGCCTGGATCCCAATCATTACCAGGTCGGCTACTTCATGGACGCGGTGGCCAAACTCCATCTTGACGCCGGCAACCTGGATGCGGCGGAGAGCACGGCGCGCCAGGTGCTCAAGATTTACGAGAAGTCGCTGCCCGCCCACCACTTGTATGTAGCCGCTACGCGACACCTGCTCGGTGAAGTATTGTTGCGCCGTGGACAATTGCCGGAAGCCGAAACCGAACTGCGCGCCGCCTGGGACATTGACCTGGCTTCGGCGGGTCCCGGCGACTGGCGCGCGGCACGCACCGAAGCGAGCTTGGGGTGGCTGTTGATCGCGGAAAATAATGCTGCGGAAGGCGAACCGATGTTGCGCTCGGCGCGATCAAAACTCTTGGAGACGGTCGGCCCTCTGCATCCTGAAGTCCTGCTCGCAAGCAAACGCCTCGCCGAATATTATCGCAACCATCATCGCGAAGCCGATGCCGCGCTGAGTACTAGCCGAACTGAAGCAGGCCCCCACCTCCGTCTTGCGGTAAACTATCCGCATTATTGGAGGGTTCCTTGATGCCAAATAGAAAATACCTCGGCGCGGCGTTGCTTGCGGCCCTGTGCGCCGCCGTGATTGTAAACATTGCAGCGGCCGGAGCGCGTGAAGAGGGACGCTTGCTCACGGCAACCGAAGTTCTCGAAGAAATCAGAGCCATGCCGGACGTGCGGCTGCCGGATACCTTGCTCGCCCATGCCTACGGCATTGCCGTGATACCCGATGTCACCACGGTGGCCTTCATTTTCGGCGGACGCCATGGCAACGGCATCCTGTCAGTGCGCGACAAATTGACCTCGCCGTGGAGCAATCCGGTTTTCATTTCTCTGACCGGCGGCAGCTGGGGATTTCAGGCGGGCGCGCAGTCCTCCGATATCATCCTGGTATTCACGACCAAGACCGGCATTGAGGGCATCGCCGGCGGCAAGCTCACCTTGGGCGCCGATGCCTCGGTGGCAGCCGGTCCGGTCGGCCGGCAAGGATCGGCTGCCACGGACATGAGTTTCAACGCGGAGATTTATTCCTACGCACGCACGCGCGGGTTATTCGGCGGCGTTGCATTGGATGGCAGCGCGATCTCCATCGACCGTTCCGCCAATGCATCGCTCTATCACAAGAGCGGCGTGACGGCGTCGGAGATAATTTCCGGGCAGGCGCCCGCGCCGCCCGCTGCCGCACAGCGGTTCCTCGAGCGGCTGGCCCAGGCCACCGGCACGGCGCCGCGTACGTCGCCTGTTCCGCAGGCGGATGTGGCCGCAACGGCCGGACAGCCGCCGGGCGGGCAGCAGCCGGGTGTCGCGCCCACCGCCGAGCCGGCACGCACGTATCCGCTGGAGGAACAGAAGAAGTGAGCCGCAGTCTCGCCGGCCGCGCATCGTCGCGGCCGGCGCGGCTCCCGCCCCTGATGATCCCGTTACTGGACGTACAGTACGGCAACGTGTGACCAACCCGATCAGCGCACCTTTGGCGAAGTCCCCGCCGGCAAGCTTCTGGTGTACATCAACTGCCTGTTGAACGTCGCCCCTGCGTTTGCGAATCGTTTGGCCAACCATAACGGCAATCACGCGATTCCTGCCAAACCGCCGGTTACTTGTTGTGTATCATGCGATCAGAAAATTACAAAGGATGCCCTGCGTTGATATTTCGCTGTAGCGGAAAGAGCGGATTTTCCGCTGAAGTTTTGCGTCATCCCCAGCATGTGGAAGCCAGAAAGCTCGAACGCGAGGTAGAGGTTCGCTTCACCCAGGAAGCCTGCATCGTGCGCACGCCCGAAGGAGCGGTGCACGCGCATCCGGGCGACGCGATCCTAACCGGCAACGGCGGCCAACATTGGCGCGTCTCGTTGGGCAAATTTTCGCACAAATACCGGCCCATCCCACCGACCACTGCCGGCCAGTCAGGCCGTTATATAAGCCTGCCGTATCATATTTTGGCGGTGCAGTTGCAACAGCCCTTTGATGTCATACTCACGGACGAAGTCTCCAAGCTCAGCGGTCACGCCGGCGATTGGCTGGTGGATTATGGCGACGGCAGTCTCGGCATTGTCGCCCACGAGATTTTTGCGACCACCTATGAAATCCTGAGTTAGAAGATGGCGCTGCATCAGACCATTCAACGCGTGCTGCTCGTGGGCAGCCGATTGGATATCCCGTCGCCGCCACCGGTTCCCAGCCCTCCGGAGCGTCTGCTGCCTCTGATCGAGGCCTTGGCGCCGGCTCATCTCATGTTTGACGCGCGCGCCGTGCACTTCGGCCATCGCTATCGCAGCGGTTTCTGGGCCATTTATCTGTTGAGCGCGGTCGCCGTGCTGTTCGCAGTGCTGCCGCTTGCGCTGGGCTGGGACGATCGCCGTCACTTGCTGCACCCCGGCTTAAGATTCTGGGCCATCGCCGAGGTACTGGTGATCGGCGCGGTCAGCACGATTTATTGGCTGGGCCATCGTCGGGATTGGCAGGGTCAATGGCTGCGCGCCCGCACTGCCGCGGAATTGATTTGGTATCTGCCATTGGTTGCCCCGCTGATCGATTTTGCACAGCCGGAACCTGCCGCGAACTGGTATATGCGGGTATTCGATCCCGGCAATCACCTGCGCAGCGGCGACGAGTTGGAAACCATTTGCGTCGAAAAATGAGTCCCTGGCGCGCACCCTGCTGGACGGCGCCTGGTCGGATCCGGCCTTCGTCTCAAGGTATGCGGTCTGGACGAGCGGCATTCTTGAAGCGCAGGCGCACTATCATCATCGGGTGTCCATCAAGCAGCACGCGCTGCTGCATCGGGTCCACTCCGTGAACATTGGACTGTTTGGACTGACCGCTTTCGGAGCCCTGCTGCATCTGACCGTGCACACCGTGTGGTTGTCGGTGCTCACGACTTTCTTTCCGGCGCTGGGTGCCTCGCTGCACGGCGCCTTGGCCCAATCCGAGGCCTATCGGCTGGGCGCAACCTCGGAGCGGCTGTGGGGGGAATTGCAGCGCGCTATCGGCTCGATTCGGGCGATACGGGCAGTACAAGGCGCGGCCCTCGACCCGGTCCCGATCAAGGAGTCGATCATGGCGGCGATCGAGCTGATTTTGGAGGAACATCAGGATTGGCACATGCTGGTGCGGCCGCACCATCTACCGCTGGCCTGAAGGAGTAATATTGCGTCTGGTCAACCCCAGGGAGACCGCAATGAAATTCATTCGACCGTTTCGAATTGCTCAGCACGGTGAGGCGCCCGAGTACAGCGCTGATCGACCGGGCCTGCGAGCCCTATCGCAGCGCCGGATTATTCGCCTACAAATTCGCCCGCGGCAAATTGCTCGGCGACCCTGTGTTCACGCGCTGCTCGAAGGCGGATTGCTGCTGGGACGAGGCCGCATTCTCGACCTGGGCTGCGGTCAGGGACTGCTCAGCGCCTGGCTCAAGGCCGCGCAGCTCTGCTACGAAAGCGGCAGTTGGCCGCACAACTGGCCGCCCGCGCCGAGGCCGAGTTTCACCCGCGGAATCGAATTGATGAGCCGCGACGTTGAGCGTGCGCGCATCGCGCTGGGGCCCCAATGCGAAGTATTCCAAGGCGATATCCGCGATGCGGAATTCGGCAGCACGGACGCAGTGGTGATGCTCGATGTTTTGCACTACATCACTCCGGAAGAACAACTGCAGGTGCTGAAGAGAGTGCGCGCCGCGTTGCCGGCGCGCGGCCTGCTGTTGCTGCGTATCGGCGACGCGAGCGGCGGCCTGCGCTTCCACTATGGTCAATGGGTCGACAAGATGGTGATGCTGTTCCGCGGACATGGGTCCGTCGCCACGCATTGCCGCAGCGAATCGCAATGGCGCCAGCTGCTGCACGACTGCGGCTTCGAAGTCCAGCCGGCGCCCGATGAGCCGAGGCACTCGGTTTGCAAACGTCCTGCTGATAGGTCACGCGCGCTGAAGCGGGGCCAGATATCCATGGACTTGCACACTACCGCGCGTATCAGCCAAGCGAGAGGCATCCGATGAATCTACCGGTTCGAATTTGCATGATTGTAATCGCCGGTTGCCCGATGGCTCCGGCGGCATCGCTGGCGGAGTCCGGCGCCGCGCTCAAGCCGATAACTCACGAGGCGCTTTGGATGATGAAGCGCGTCGGGGCGCCCGCTGCGAGCCCCGACGGCAAATGGGCCGTGTATTCAGTCAACGAACCGTCTTACGACACCGACAAGGCCGATGAGCGACCTCTGGTTGGTTGCCGTCGACGGTCTCAAGCCCCCGCGGCGGATCACCAACACCAAGGCGCCCGAAGGCGACGTCGCGTGGTCTCCCGACAGCGGCAGCATCGCCTTTACCACCAAACGTGAATCGGACGATGTCGAGCAGATCTACATTCTCAACCTCGCCGAAGGCGGCGAGGCCCGCAGGCTGACCACAGTTTCAACGGGCGCCGCAAATCCCAAGTGGCGTCCCGACGGCAAGGCAATACTGTTCGAGTCATTCGTGTATCCGAATGCGGAGGACGATGAGGCCAACAAGAAAATAGCGGCCGAACGCAAGGCGCGCAAGTACAACGTGCGAACGTACGAGCATTTTCCGATCCGATATTGGAATCAGTGGCTGGACGATCGCCAACCGACGCTGATGGTGCAGAGCGTGGAGCCGGGATCGGTTCCCAAAGACATCCTTTCCGGCACGGGTCTGGCGCGGACGTCCGGATTTTCCGGGTCGGAGACCGACACCCATGTCACGCTCGCACCCCTGTGGAGTCCGGACGGGCGCGAGGTGCGTGTTCACGGCGACGACCGAGCGCTGGCACGCGGCATTCGCACACGTGGGATATCACCTGTACCGCATGCCCGCGGATGGCGGCGAACCGCGGATCGTCAGTCCTGCAACCGGCGAGTATGGGGATGCGCGCTTTAGTGCGAACGGCAAAGCGCTCTACTTTGAATACGAGCTGCAGGATTCGGAGGTCTATCATCTGCCGAGGCTGTACCGGGTCGCGTGGCCCGCCGGCGGCGAAGCGTCGCTCGTGGCCCGCGATTTCGACCGCGATGCATCCCGCTACGCACTGACCCCCGACAGCAAAATCATTTATCTGTTGGTGCCGGAAGCCGGCAAGGAAAATCTTTATCGAGTCGCCGCTGACGGCGGCAAGCCGACCTTGGTGATCGAGCCCGCCACGGGCGGCTATACCTCGCTTGAGATCCCGCAAAAGGCCGCAAAGCCCATCCTCATCGCCGCCTACGGCAGTTCGGTCAGTCCGGCCGAAATCGTGCGCATTGATCCGGCGCGCCGCACGCATGCCAATCTCACGCAGGTCAATACCGCCGCGGCTGCGGCCATCGACTGGCAACCACCGCAGCATTTCTATTTCACCAGTGCCAAGGGCCGCAACATCCACAATATGATCGTGCTGCCGCCGGCTTTCGATGCCGCCAAAAAATATCCGATGCTGGTGTTGATTCACGGCGGTGCGGCCAGCAACAACCCGGATCAGATCGGGCTGCGCTGGAACTATCACCTGCTGGCCGCGCCCGGCTACGTAATTCTGATGACCGATTACACCGGCTCGACCAGCTTCGGCGAAAAATTCGCGCAGGCCATCAAGCTCGATCCGCTGCGGACGCCGGGCGATGAAATCAACCAGGCGGTCGACGAGGCCATCAAGCGCTATGCCTTTGTCGATGGGTCGAGGTTATGCGCCGCGGGCGCCAGCTATGGCGGACACTTGGCGAACTGGATTGAAGCGACGACCACCCGCTACAAATGCATTGTCAGCCACGCCGGCGAGGTCGACCTCACCAGTCAGTGGGGCACGAGCGACGGAATATACGGCCGCGAAGTGACCAACGGCGGACCGCCGTGGGAAGGCAATCCGGTCTGGCGCGATCAGAGTCCCTTGAGCTATGCGGCAAACTGGAAGACACCGATGCTGCTCAGCATCGGTGAACGGGATTTTCGCGTGCCGATCAATAACACGTTGGAGAATTGGAGCGCGCTGCAGCGCATGCATGTAGCCAAGCCGCCTGCTCGTTTGGCCGGACGCCTGGCATTGGATCCTCAAACCCGAGGACAGCCGCCACTTCTACGAAGAGGTTCATCAGTGGCTGGCCATCTATCTCAAGGACGGCACGCCCGCGCCCGCGCAATAGCGGCGAAAGGATCGCGCAACATCTGCGTTGCGCGATCCGCGGCCGTTAGTTGCCTTGGTTGCTGGTTCGGCGAATGAACCCGGCGACGTTGTCGTGCAACAGCTTCAGCGACGAGTCTTTGGCGTAGACCATGTGTCCTGAGTCGTAGAATTTGTATTCGATATTCGCTCTGCAGATTCGCCGGTATCGGCAGGTGATGCATTTCGTACACGCCCTGATAGAACGGCGTGGCGAGATCGAAATAGCCGGCGTTCAACTGAACCTTCAGATTCGGATTGATCTTCATCGCATTCGCAAGATCGGGCATCACGTTGGAGCCCTGACGCGACGATCCGAAGCGCTGATTTTGCCCCGGCTGTTGGTGCAGGAAGTTCCAAGTTCTGCCGGCCGAAATGCTGTGCTTGAAGTCCTTGCCCTCGCCATAGCGAAGCTCCTTGCGGGCGTATTCGTTGAACGCGGAAACATAGGCTGAACTCAGCGCGGTGGATTGCGGATCGTAATCGGCACGCTGGCTCAGGGGATCGATGTCGGGACCCGAAAATCGCGTATCCAGCCGGCCGGTGGTCAACCCTAGGTCATCCTGCAAAGTCTGGCGAAATTCCCCGCCGTCGATGCGCAAATCCGCCTTCAAGATGTAGTCCACGGAAAGGCCCGTGTACTGGTGCAGCTTCTCGGCGACCGCCCGCTTGTCCGCCGGGCTCAGTTCCGAGCCCGCCGCCAGCGCGCGCCCATAGTCGCCCATCGCGAATTGCTCCACTTCCGCCAGCAATGACTCGAGATCTTGGCGATCGCCCGGCAGTTTCTTGTGATACCAGGCAGTCGCCGCATAGGTGGGCAGCACCGTCTGGTAAGGAAGGTCGATGCCTGGATTTCCGGTGGGACGATCGGGACTCAGGTCGAAATTGAAAATCTGCGACAGCAGAATCACGCCGTTGAAATCGATCGAACGATCGGATTCGAGCTGATTGATGAGCACTGCCGAACGCGGCGTTCCGTAGCTCTCGCCGAACAAGTACTTGGGCGAATTCCAGCGCCCGTACTTGGACAGAAACTGCGAGATGAATTCCCCGAAGGCATAGGCATCCTGATCGACGCCGAAGAACGCCTTTTCCTTATCCTTGCCGGCGATGCGGCTAAAGCCGGTGCCCGGCGCATCGATGAACACCAGATCGGTTGCATCGAGCAAACTCGATGCATTGTTGACCAGGGAATAGGGTGCGGCCGGCGTGTGCGCGTCCGTGGCCGTGACGATGCGGCGCGGCCCAAAGGCGCCCATGTGCAGCCAGACGGTCGCTGAGCCGGGACCGCCGTTATAGAGGAAGGTCACCGGCCGGGAACCGCCGCCATTCTTGAAATAGGCGACATAGAACATCGAAGCTTCAGCGGTCGGATTCCTGCCCTCGGCGCCCTCCTCACCCGCCCCGGAGTTTGCGATCCGCCTTGGGATCGCGCGGAACATCGTCCCAATCCTTCGGGTGCACGATGAATGTTCCGGCGATCGCCTGATATGAGATGGCCTGTCCGTTGATGGTGACGCTGCCGGTGCTGCTCACAGACTCGGCCTTGAACGGCTCGAACTTACCGCCATCCGATTTCTCCGGCTCGCCGTCGGCTTTCGGTGCTGCAACCACCAACGCCGGCAACGCCAACGCCAGAGCCGCACCGAGCCAAGCGCCGAATTTGAATCGCTTCATGTCCGTCCTCCGATTGAATTCATTTATAAATGTTCTTCGGCCAAGTTTAGCGGGACACCGCGCCGGAAGTAAGTCGAAGCTCCTAGTGGATTCCCTCAACGCCCCTGCTCGCCTATAGTGAGGCGATGCCGCACCTTCTTTGCAAATCTTCACCAGAGCACACATTCATATGAAAGCAATCCCTTGGACCGCGGCAACTCTTGGCGTTCGTTTGCGCCTTCCATCCAGCCGTTCACGCAGAAGTGTCGCCGGAGACTAAAGATGGATCGCCAGCGACCAAGGATGGATTGTATTTTCCGACGGCAATCGGCCAGACCGAAACCGATGAGTACACTCGCTATGAACTGCTCGCTCCAGAGACGGAGAGCTTCAAGATTTACTACGAGGTCACCGCGACCACGCCCGGCGCAAAGTATTTCTACAACCCGATTCGCAAAGGCAGCGTCGCGAGCGAGGAGAGCGTCTATGACGCCATGAGCGGCACGCCGTTGCATTTCGAGGTGGTCAGCGGATCGCAGGCGCGAACCGACGCGCTGATGGCAGAGGCGGATCCGGCCACCAATTACATCAAGGTTACGCTGGCGCGGCCGGTGCCGATGGGCGGCCAGGGCCGAGTGGTGATCATCAAGACCTACCAGGATGCAAAAAGCTACCATGCGGATGGCAAGGCCATTGTGTTCAACCGGCCCTTGGGCGTAAAGCGCAATAAAGTCGTGCTGCCGCCAGGCTATGAAGTCACCGGATTGACCGTACCGTCGCAGATTCTCACGGAGAAGGACGGCCGCATCGCCATCAGCTTTTTGCATGCGGGAGCCGGTGAGGCCCCACTGGTGTTGCGGGCAAGCAAGACAGCGCAGATCGGCGCGGCCGCGTTGCCCAGGCCATTGGCGGCAACGCGCAGTTGGGAGTCGCCATTTACAGGAGAGACTGAGCAGGAGCGGCTTGCGGAGCGCGCCCATCAGGATCGCGACATCGTCTATTTTCTGCAGCAGCCTGAAACGCATGCGTTCAGCCTGTATCACGATTACACGGAGTCGAGACCGGGCATCAGCGGCTACGCGAATATCGTGCGCGAAGGCAGCGTCGCGAGCCATCCTTCCGCGAGCGTGCTGGACACGGGCGAACAGCTCAAGACGCTGGAGATGAGCGGCGCGGAGCTGGCGGCGTCAAAGATCAACGCCGGCGAAGCGGCTGCGGCAACCGCGCGCGTCGTGGTAATTCCCTTTCCGCCGATCAAGCCGGGCCAAACGCTGCGCCTGAGAATTGCGGAGACCTACACCGCGCCGGCGAGCTACAAGCTGGATGGCGATGAGCTGGTGTTCGACCGCAGCTTAGGAAGGCCGCGCAATGCGGTCGTGCTGCCGACAGGCTGGTACTGCACCTATAGCGCGGCGCCCGCCACCGTCACGCAGTTGCCGGACAACCGGATCCGGCTGGACTATTGGGACGATCGGCCGGAGCCGGTGGACGTGCTGCTAAAAGCCCGCCGGCGCAACGGTACAGACTGACCCGCGTCGAGTGCGGGCGTCGCCATCGGGTACGGCTGCGAAGCCGCCGCTCAAATTCAAGGATTGATCTGGCTGACCGTCGGAGACTGCGGATCTTTCGGCGCCGGCGTCGGTTCGACGGGTATTACCGGCAGATGGTAGGCATCCACCTTGACCTTGGATTCCTGCTCCTGGCGCTTCTTGTCTTCGGTCACGCGCAATTGTTCGCGGCTGCGCTCGAAGTCTTCGGCCCGCTTCGCCTCGACCGCCGGATCGACCCGCGCTCGCGAGGCGCTCGATCGCGATGCGCGCGTTCAGGCAGTCTGAATCGCTGCGTGCCTTGCGGGGATCTTGGTTGCACTTCATGAGCACGCCGTCCAGAGCGACCCGATCCTCCATGAGATCCGCTCACGGTCATCGGAGGAATACGGCGCGGGCTGCACGCTGCCATCGCCACCACAACGGCGGCAACACAGCCACGCGGCGATCATTGATTTGATTGAAATTGGCATATAGCTTCCCAACAGCAATGTTACCCAAAATGGGGCGCAAAACGGCCCCTTGGTTGTGACGCGCCTCACGACTTGACAAATTCCTACAAGGACCTGCGAGAGGAACATGGCGCGCGGCGCGTTTGACCGCGCCGAAGCGCATGTGTACCGTTCAAATCCCATGCCGACCCCAAAAGCCAGTAAACCGGAAACGCCCGATTTTGAGACGGCCATGCGCGACCTGGAGGAACTGGTCGAGCGCTTGGAACACGGCGATTTGCCGCTGGAGGAATCGCTGGCGGCGTTCGAGCGCGGCGTGATGCTGACGCGCGCCTGCCAAAGCGCACTGAAGGAAGCCGAACAGAAGGTTGAGATTTTATTGAAGAAGGCCGGCGAACCGGCGGTTGAAGACTTCATGCCCGACGAACCGAAAAACGGCTGAGCGCACGATCGCTGAATGCGGACGCGATGGAAGCGCGGATGCGTGGCTATCAAGCACGCGTGCAAGCCGTCCTTGATGCCGCGCTTCCGGCCGCCGATCTGGTCCCGCAGCGGCTGCATGCGGCGCAGCGCTACGCAGTCTTGGGAGGCGGCAAAAGGCTGCGGCCCCTCCTGGTCTACTTCACCGGAGAGGCACTCAACGTCTCAGAGACCGTCTTGGATGCGCCTGCCGCGGCCGTGGAACTGATTCACTCATACTCGCTGGTTCACGACGATTTACCGGCGATGGACGATGACGATCTGCGCCGCGGACAGCCGACCACGCATCGTGCCTTCGACGAAGCGACCGCGATTCTCGCGGGCGATGCATTGCAGGTACTGGCGTTCTCGCTGCTGTCGCGCGATCGCACGCCCGGCGTGCCCGGCGAAGCCCGCCTGAGGATGATTCAAATCCTCGCCGATGCCAGCGGCACCGCCGGCATGGCCGGCGGTCAGGCGATCGACCTGGCTGCCGTGGGCGCTGAACTGACCCTCGCAGAGCTTGAGGCCATGCATCGGCTGAAGACCGGCGCGCTGATCCGCGCCAGCGTGCTGATGGCCGCGGCATGTTCGCCGGCATTAAGCGCCGCGAATTGGGATGCGTTGGACGGCTACGCGCAGGACATCGGATTGGCCTTTCAAATCCAGGATGACATCCTGGATGTCGAGGGAAAAACCGAAGAGATCGGCAAGACCAGCGGAGCCGATGCCGCCCGGGCCAAGCCCACCTATCCGAGCGTGCTGGGCCTCGAGGCCGCCAAGGAGCTGGCACGAGAACTAAAAGTCCGCGCCTGCGAAAGACTCGCGCCTTTGGGCGAAGCGGCCAATGTCTTGGCATGGCTGGCCTCCTATGTCATTGAACGGCGCGCCTGAGGGCCCGATCTCACAAAAGAACGGCTCAATAGCCTGATTTGAGCCAATCCGCCCTGTTTCCGCCTGTCGGTCGCGGGCGGGCAATGCACGCTCCCCTGCCAAGCCGGGTCGAATGGTCTAAAATTCTTGAGTTGGGCGGTTTAGGCACCATTTGGGTACTGATCGCTTTATAGGAAGTGCATATGACTGTCGCCGTCCCCGCCAAGAAACCGAGTGCTGTCGCCGTTGAGGATGTCCAAGGGCATGCCGACACGCGGCAAATACCCATCAATAAGGTGGGCATCAAGGACATATTTCATCCGGTGAAGGTGAAGGATCGCTCGCGCGGCGAGCAGCACACCGTGGCCAACTTCAACATGTACGTGAATTTGCCGCATAATTTCAAAGGCACGCATATGTCGCGCTTCGTGGAAATTCTGCACCGCCACGAGCGCGAGATCTCGGTCGAGTCATTCGGCAATATGCTGGCGGAAATGACCGAGCATCTGGCCGCCTCCGCCGGCCACATCGAAATGACGTTCCCCTACTTCGTCATGAAGAAGGCTCCGGTATCCGGGGTCGAGAGCCTGATGAACTACCAGGCCACGATCTTCGGCGAACATCGCGCCGGCAAGACCGAAGTCTGGCTCAAGGTCGTCGTACCGACCACAAGCCTGTGTCCATGCTCCAAGGAGATCTCGGACTACGGCGCGCACAACCAGCGCTCGCACATTACCCTGACGGCGAGGCTGGCCGAGCACATGTGGCTGGAAGAGCTGATCGAACTGGCGGAGCGCGAGGCCTCCTGCGAGGTTTATGGGATTTTAAAGCGTCCGGACGAGAAGTTCGTCACCGAGCGCGCCTACGACAATCCGAAGTTCGTCGAGGACACGGTGCGCGACGTCGCCGTGGCGCTCAACAAGGACAAGCGCGTTCGCGCCTATGTGGTCGAATCGGAAAATTTCGAATCGATTCACAATCATTCGGCGTACGCGATGATCGAGCACGACAAAGAGACCGCTCTGTAAGCTACGAGGCTCCGCGCTCGGCGCTCTGCAGGCGGCCGATCATGCTGCGCAGGAACACCTGATTGAAGCGCAGCTGGCATTCAGCCGAGACCTGCTCCAGCAGCGTCGAGCTGACTTTCATGACCGTGACGGAACCCGAGGCGAAGATCGTGGCGGTGCGCTTCGCGCCGCGCACATAGCTGGTCTCTCCGAAGCAATCGCCGCTGTCCAGATAGCCGAGCGCCTTGCCGTTGCGCTGCACGCCGACCCGCCCCTGGACGATGATGTAGAAGCGATCATCCATTTCGCCTTCCTTGACGATCTCCTCCGCGTCCGCATAGTCCTGCCAGCTGCTGGCGCGCAGGACTTCCCAGATCTCGCCGTGCGAAAATTCATGGAAGAATTTCAACTTGCGCAGCAGGCTGAACTGCTCCTGCTGGTCGATGCGATTGTACTGCGCGCGCAATTTCTGGTGTACCCGGGTCAATTCGGCGGCGAAATCCAGGCCGGTTTTGTAGCGTTTTTCCGGATCCTTCTGCAGCGCCATCGCCGTTACGTTCTCGAGCTCCTCGGGGATCTCGGGGCGCAGCGTGTGGATCGGCGGCGGCGTGGCAAAGACGATCTGATGCAGCAGCTTCTGCAGATTGCCGGCGCGGAACGGCCGGGTGCCGGTGAGCAGTTCGTACATCACCGCGCCCAACGAGTACAGGTCGGAGCGATTGGTCAACTCAATCGACTGTACCTGCTCGGGGGACATGTAGGACGGGCTGCCGGCAATGCCCTCGATGCGCGAGATCTCCGAATCGGCGACCAGCGCGATGCCGAAGTCGATGATGCGCACGTCGCTGTCGAGAGTCAGCATGATGTTGCTGGGCTTGATGTCGCGATGAATGACGCCGCGGCTATGCGCGTAGTGCAGTGCGCGCGCCGCCTTGTAGATCAGCTCGACGACATCGTCGATGCGCAGCAGGTTGTCGGGACGGCAGTACGCGGCCAGCGTGCGCGCGCCATGCACGTGTTCGGTCACGATGTAGCAATGGCCGTTCTCTTCGCCGGCATCGTAGATCGGCAGAATGTTCGGATGCTGAAGCATCCCGACCATGTGCGCTTCGGACAAGAACATCTTGCGCGCGATTTTTTTGCGATTCTCATCGCCGCTGGCATCGACGTTGTAGACCTTGATGGCCACGTCGCGCCCGTAGTAGGGATCGTGCGATAGATAGACCACGCCGGTGCTGCCGCGCCCGACCTCGTTGATGATCACGTACTTGCCGATTTTCTCGGGCAGCGATCCGTGTCCCGGCTGGGCTTTCGCGAGTGTAGTGGAGCGAGTAGTGGTCAAGGGTAACCGTGCGCGCGCAGCGTCATTCGACTTCAATAACGCGAGGATACTGGGCCGGCCCCGCCTAAACTGTGATTTGGGTCGAGGCTCGGCCAAAGTGGTCGAAACCTGAGACGCTCGGTACGAAATCCTCGCCATTCAATGACCACGTCACGCCCGAGCCGGAACGCAGTTCGCCGATCATGGTCAACGTTAAGTTCAATTGCAGCGCCGCCATTGCAGCTCGCGGAAGCCTTGCGGAGGCACTGCGAACAGCAACTCGTAGTCATCGCCCCCCGCGAGCGCCCAATCGCGCGCCTGGGCTGCTCGACGGCATTGCGCAGGGCCGCGGACAGGGGCAGCTGCTCGACGTTCGACATGCGCGGCGAGACCGCTGGCCTGCGCCAGTTTCGGCAAATCGCCTGCCAGACCGTCGGACAAGTCCATCGCCGCCGTGGCAATGCCGCGCGCGCGAGGCCCAGCCGCACTCGCGGTGTCGGATAGTGAAAGCGTCGAATGAGTTCCTCAACGTGCGGCGATGGCTGCGGCGGCGGCGCCTGCAGAAACGCGAGGCCCGCGCCGGCGTCGCCCAAGGTGCCGCTGACCGCCAACAAATCGCCGGCGGCAGCACCGCTTCGGCGCAGCGCGGATCCCGTGCGGAACATACCCCAGAATCTGCACGCTGACGGTGAGCGGACCGCGGGTCGTATCGCCGCCGACCAGCGTCACCGAGTATTGTCGGCGAGATTCAGCAGGCCCGCCGAAAATCGCCTCGAGCCACTCTGGATCGCGCTGGGCATCGTCAATGCCAGCGTCGCCCAGGCCGGTGTCGCGCCCATGGCGGCCATATCGCTCAAATTCACCGCGAGCGCGCGGTGGCCGATCGAGCGCGCGTCGCTGCCCTCAGGAAAATGCCGGCCCGCCACGATGGTATCGACGGCGGCCACCAGGTCCTCCCCTGCGGCAAGCTCGAGCAAGGCCGCGTCATCGCCGATTCCGAGAATCACGCCGGACTGCGCGCGAAGGCGAGCCGTGCCTCACGAAAAAACGGCGGATCAGTTCGAATTCGTCGAGGTCGGGTCCGGGCTCATCGCACCCTGCCGGGCGACCGTACTCGTGCGGCCGCGATTCCTGTGCGGCTCGATCCAGCACCGCATTGACGAACTTATGCCCATCGGTCGCGCCGAATTGCTTGGTCAACTGCACGGCTTCGGCAAGCGCCACGCGATAAGGCAACTCCGGACGCGACTGCAGTTCATGCAGCCCCAGCCACAGCACGGCGTGCTCGATCGGGTCGAGTTCCCGCGGCGGAATTTCGCACAAACCGGCCAGTCGCAGATCGAGCGCCTCGCGATCCGGCGCGATCGCCTCGATCAATGGCTGAAAGTAATCCAGATCGACGCGATCAGCCTCGGGATCGTCGGCGAATTGCTGCTGGATGTCCTGCCAGGGAAGCGGATTGATCTGAATCTGATAAAGCGCCTGCAGCGCCAGTCGGCGCGCCAGACTTCGGGCTCGATGGGCTGAGGCCCCCGCGGTCATTTAACTGTCCAGGCGGCGCAAGAGATTGGCCATCTCGATCGCCACCAGGGCGGCATCCGCGCCCTTGTTGCCGGCCTTGCCTCCCGCGCGATCCACCGCCTGCTCCACGGTATCGGTGGTCAGGACGCCGAAGGCAATGGGCACGCCGGTCTCGAGCGCAATGCGTGCAATGCCGCCGGCGCATTCGCCGGCGACATAATCGAAATGCGGCGTTTGACCGCGGATCACCGCACCCAGCGCGATGAGCGCCTCGTAGCGCTGCGACAGCGCCAGCTTGCGGGCGACGATGGGAATATCGAATGCCCCCGGCACGCGCACGATCTCGATCTGCTTCTCTGCGACGCCGTGGCGCTTGAAGGCATCGAGCGCGCCGCGCAGCAGCGGCTCGACGACGAAATCGTTGAAGCGCGCGGCGATGAGCGCAAAGCGCAAGTCGCGCGCCTGCAACTCTCCCTCGATTACTTTCGGTTGGTCATTCGGCACAAGTCATTCCTCGCGTTGGCAGACCGGCAGTATAAGCCCTGGCGCTCATTCATCGCCGTCGACGTAGCTGGTGATCTCGAGATCGAAAGCGGCCAGTCCCTGCAGCTGCTTGGGCGCGCTCAACACGCGCATGCGCTTCAACCCCAGGTCCTTGAGTATCTGGGCGCCGATTCCATAGGTCCGCACCACCGTCGCGCCAACCCGGTGCCGCGCAGGTTTGGCGTCCAGCTGCCGGACGCTGTCCATGAAATCGCGCGGCGATTCCTCCGGCCGCAAAATCACCACCACGCCCGAGTCCTCCTGCGCCACGCGGCGCATCGCCGCGCGCAGCGGCCAGCCGAGTTTTTCGTTGTTGACGCCCACGACATCGCGCAAGGTGTCCTTGATGTGGACGCGTACCAGCGGCGGCAGCGCCGAGTTCAGATCGCCTTTGACCAGCGCAATGTGCACGGTTTTGTTGACGTGGTCTTCGTAGCAGCACAGGTTGAATGCGCCGTATTCCGTATCCACGGGCTCATCGTAGATCCTCTCGACCGAACGTTCGTTCTTCAGGCGGTAGCGGATCAGATCCGCAATCGTGCCGATCTTCAGCCCGTGAGTTTTTGCGAACCGCTCGAGATCCGGGCGCCGCGCCATGGTGCCGTCGTCGTTCAAAATCTCCACGATCATGGCTGCCGCGGAAAATCCCGCCAGACGCGCCAGATCGCAGCCGGCTTCCGTGTGGCCGGCGCGCGTCAGCACCCCGCCGGGTTGCGCCATCAGCGGAAAAATATGTCCAGGCTGGCGCAGATCCTCGGGACGCGCATTGGGCGCCACCGCGGTTTTGACCGTGTGCGCACGGTCGTGCGCCGAGATGCCCGTGGTGACGCCTTCCGCGGCCTCGATCGACAGGGTGAAATTCGTGCGATGCGACGTGTCGGTATCGCTCACCATGAGCGGCAGGCGCAATTGACGGCAGCGCTCGCGTGTCAACGTCAGGCAGATGAGGCCGCGGCCGTAGCGCGCCATGAAGTTCACGTCTTCCGGGCGCACGCATTCGGCGGCCATGATCAAGTCGCCCTCATTCTCGCGGTCCTCGTCATCCATGATGACCGCCATCTTGCCGCGGCGCAGATCGTCGAGAATTTCATCGATCGTATTAAACGCAGCCATATAGTGCCTTAGGTTCCGGTTTTCGCCATAAGTCGTTCCAAGTATCGCGCGATCACGTCGATTTCGACGTTGACTGCATCGCCTTCGCGCAGCTCGCCCAGCGTCGTCACCGCGTGAGTGTGCGGAATGATATTGACGTCGAAGCGCGCGCCCGCCACATGGTTCACCGTCAGGCTCACCCCGTTGATGCAGATCGAACCTTTCGCCGCCACGAATCGCGTCAGTTCCGCGGGCAGTTCGAACTCCATACGCCAGGAACGCGCATCTTGATGCATCCGCCGCAGCACGCCGAGCGCATCGACGTGCCCGCTGACCAAATGTCCGCCGAGCGCATCGCCTGCGCGCAGGCTGGGTTCGAGATTGACGTGCGAGCCGGCCTTAAGGCGGCCGAGCGTGGTCTTGGCCAGGGTTTCGCGCGATACGTCCGCGAAAAAGCATGCGTCCTGCTTGCGCGTCACCGTCAGGCAGACGCCCTGCACGCAGACGCTGTCGCCCAGCTTCAAACTCGCGGCATCGAGGCCCGCGGCATCGATGCCCAGCTCCAGATCGCCGCCGCGCTCCGTGATGGACGCGATCCGGCCCTTTGCCAGGATGATTCCGGTAAACATGTCTATTGCTGCTTAAGCTTCAGAATCAGGCGCATGTCGTCTCCAAACTGTTGCGCATCGCGAAAATCGAGCGGCGGCAAGTCCCGCGCCGCGGCGGAATCGATGTGCAGCAGCGGCGCCGCATCGCACCCCAGCAGTTTAGGCGCAACATACAGCACCAGCTCATCAGCGAGCCGCCGCGAGACAAAGGCTCCGGCCAGCGTCGGTCCGCATTCGACCAGCAGCTCATTGACTTCGCGGGCGGTCAGGTTCTGCATAACTGCATCGAGATCCAAGCCGCCGGCGGCGCGCGCAATGCGCTCGACGCTGACGTCTTTGAACGCTCCCAGCGGCGCCTCGGCCGCGGCAAAAACCAGCGCCTCATTATTGTCTAGTATCTTGGCCGTGCGGGGCATGGTCAGCATGGTATCAAGCACCACGCGCAACGGCTGACGTATCCATGGACCATAATTCATGCGCACGTTGAGCTGCGGGTCATCGCAGCGCACCGTGCCTGAGCCGGTCAGTACCGCGGAGCTGCGTGCGCGCCAGGTCTGCACGTCGGCGCGCGAGGCTGCGCCGCTGATCCACATCCGGCCGCCGCCGGGCGGCGCCGTGCGAGCATCCAGACTCATCGCCAATTTCAACCGCACATAGGGGCGGCCGCGCTCGTGGCGCGAAAAATAACCCACGTTGAGCTGCCGCGCCTCGTCGGCGTACGCGCCGACCTGCACGGCAACGCCGGCGTTTTGCAGGCGTTCGATTCCGGCGCCGGAAACCTTGGGATTCGGATCGCGGCGTACAGCACACGACCCGCGCGACGCCGGCCGCAATCAGGGCATCAGCGCAGGGCGGCGTGCGTCCCGTGTGACTGCATGGTTCCAGACTCACATACGCCGTCGCTCCGCGGGCCTGCGATCCGGCCGCGCGCAGCGCCAGGACTTCGGCATGCGGGTCGCCGGCGCGCACATGCCAGCCCTCGCCCACGACGCGCCCGTCATTGACGATCACGCATCCGACGCGCGGATTTGGATCGGTCGTGTACAGGCCGCGCGCGGCCAGATCCAGCGCTTGCGCCGCATGCGCCCGATCCTGCGATGTCAAGGCCTCGCTCATTTTTCCTGGTCGTCGGCTGCATCGCCCGGCAACAGGGGCAACTGATCCTTGCTCGGCTCGCGGCGGCGGCGATGCCGGCGCAGCTGATCAATCTCGGTGCGGAACGCGTCCAGATCCTGGAAGCTTCGGTAGACCGAAGCGAAACGCACGTAGCCTACTTCATCCAGATGCCGCAGCTCCTCCATGACCATTTCTCCGACCGCGCGCGCCGCGATCTCCCGCTCGCCCAGGCTGCGCAATTTGTGGCATATGCGCGCTACGGCCGCTTCGATCGCTTCCCGCGAAACCGGACGCTTCTCCAGAGCCTTTTGCATGCCGGTCAGCAATTTCTTGTCGTCAAACGGCTCGCGGCTGCGGTCGCTCTTGACCACCGTCGGCAGCAGCAACTCCGCGGCTTCAAAGGTCGTGAACCGTTCGCTGCATGCCAGACATTCGCGGCGCCTGCGAATTTGCCGTCCCTCGCCGGCGAGGCGAGAGTCAATCACCTTGGTCTCAGTGTGACCGCAAAACGGGCAGTGCATCGGGGCTACTCACCGCTCGCTAACCGTAGACGGGAAATCGACGGCACAGCGCCACCACCTCGGTACGGATGCGCTCGAGCGCGGCATCATCGCCCATGTGATCCAACAAGTCGGCGATCCAGTGGGCCAGCTGCTGCACCTCGCTTTCTTTGAAGCCGCGCGTGGTTACCGCGGGGGTGCCGATGCGCAATCCGCTGCTGATGGAAGGCGGACGAGGATCATTGGGCACGGCGTTCTTGTTGACCGTCATGTGCGCCCGCCCCAACGCGGCGTCGGCATCCTTGCCGGTGATGTTTTTGCCGATCAGATCGAGCAGGAACAAGTGATTGTCGGTACCGCCGGAAACGATCCGGTAGCCGCGCTGCTGCAGCGCCTGGGTCATCGCGCGCGCGTTCGCAATCACTTGCGCGGAATAGCTTTTGAATTCCGGCTGCAGCGCTTCAAGAAATGCCACCGCTTTGGCGGCAATGACATGCATCAGCGGCCCGCCTTGAATCCCCGGAAACACCATGGAATTGAATTTCTTGTGCAAATCGGCGTGCGGCCGCGCGAGAATCAAGCCGCCGCGCGGACCGCGCAAGGTCTTGTGCGTGGTGGTGGTGACGACGTCGGCGAAGGGCACGGGATTGGGGTACACGCCGGCCGCGATCAGTCCCGCCACATGCGCCATGTCGACGAACAGGTAGGCGCCGATTGAATCGGCGATGCTGCGGAAGCGGGCCCAATCGATGACCCGCGAATAGGCGGAAAAACCCGCCACGATCATCTTGGGACGATGTTCCTGCGCGAGACGCTCGACCTGAGCGTAATCGATGATGCCGGTTTCGGCGACAATGCCGTATTGAACCGCCTTGAAAAACTTTCCGGAGAAATTGACCTTGGCGCCGTGCGTGAGGTGGCCGCCATGATCGAGACTCATCCCCAAGATCGTATCGCCGGGATTCAGCAAGGCGAAATAAACCGCGGCGTTTGCTTGGGAACCCGAATGCGGCTGGACGTTCGCGTAGGCCGCGCCAAACAGCTGTTTGGCGCGCTCGATGGCGAGGCTTTCCGCAATGTCGACGAATTCGCAACCGCCGTAGTAGCGCTTGCCCGGGTAGCCTTCGGCATACTTGTTCGTCAGCACCGAGCCTTGGGCCTCGAGCACCCGCGGACTGGCATAGTTCTCGGAGGCGATAAGTTCGATATGATCCTCTTGGCGGCCGCGCTCGCCCGCAATTGCCTGCGCAAGTTCAGGATCGAAGCCGGCAATGGCCATTTGGGGGCTATACATGAACGGATCTCCAAAGATAGCCGCCAATTGTAGCTTATCGGACCTATGTTCCCTAGGGAGAAAGCCGCACCGTGACAAGCCGGCTGCACTCGCGGATAATTCCGCTGTTTCCCCGCGAATTCCCGCAACCAATCAATTACAGGCAATAGATGGCTCAGTTCATTTACACCATGAACCGGGTTGGCAAGGTCGTGCCGCCCAAGCGCATTATTTTGCGCGATATCAGCTTGAGTTTTTTCCCCGGCGCCAAGATTGGCGTGCTGGGACTGAACGGCTCCGGTAAATCGACCTTGCTCAAAATCATGTCCGGCGTCGACAAGGATATCGAGGGCGAGGCACGCGCGCAGGCGGGAATCAAGGTCGGCTACCTGCCCCAGGAGCCGGTGCTGGATGACAGCAAAACGGTGCGTGAGGTTGTCGGCGAAGGTGTCGGCGATGTGCAAAGCCTGATCGATCGCTTCAACGCGATCAGCGACAAATTCGCCGAGCCCCTGTCCGATGATGAAATGAACAAGGCTCTGGAAGAGCAGGCCAAGATGCAGGATAAGATCGATGCGGTCGGCGGCTGGGAACTGGAGCGCAAGCTCGAGATCGCCGCCGACTCGCTGCGCCTGCCTCCCTGGGAAGCCATGGTCGGCAAGCTTTCCGGCGGCGAGAAGCGGCGCGTTGCTTTGTGCCGCCTGCTGCTGTCCAAGCCGGACATGCTGCTGCTCGATGAGCCGACCAATCATCTGGATGCCGAGTCGGTGGCCTGGCTCGAGCATTTCTTGGAAGAGTATCCGAGCACGGTGATCGCGGTCACGCACGACCGGTACTTTCTCGACAATGTCGCCGAGTGGATCCTGGAACTCGACCGCGGACACGGAATCCCCTGGCAGGGCAATTATTCGTCCTGGCTGGAACAGAAGGGACAGCGCTTGGCGCAGGAAGAGCGCCAACAGGATGCCTTGGCGAAGACGCTGAAGCGCGAACTGGAATGGGTGCGCACCAATCCCAAAGCCCGCCAGGCCAAATCCAAGGCGCGGCTGCAACGCTATGAGGAACTGGCCTCGCAGGAATTCCAGAAACGCAACGAAACCAATGAGATCTACATACCGCCCGGCGACCGCCTGGGCGATCTGGTCATCGAATGCAAGAACTTGCGCAAGGGCTACGACGACCGGCTGCTGATCGATTCCTTGAGTTTCAATCTGCCGCCCGGGGGCATCGTCGGCATCATCGGACCGAACGGCGCCGGCAAGACCACGCTGTTTCGCATGCTGTCCGGGATCGAAAAGCCGGACAGCGGCGAAATTCGCCTGGGGCCCACCGTCAAGCTGGCGTATGTCGACCAATCGCGGCAGGCGCTCAACGACAAGAACACCGTGTGGCAGGAGATCTCAGGCGGCTTGGATCTCATCAAGGTCGGCAATTACGAGACTTCGTCGCGCGGCTATGTCGGCCGCTTCAACTTCAAAGGCGTGCAGCAGGGACAAATGATCGGCGAGCTTTCGGGCGGCGAGCGCAACCGCGTGCATCTCGCGAAGGTGCTGAAGGCCGGCGGGAACGTTTTGCTGCTCGACGAACCGACCAACGATCTGGATATAGAGACTCTGCGCGCCCTCGAAGACGCGTTGGTGGCATTTCCCGGGCTGCGCCGTGGTCATTTCGCACGATCGCTGGTTCTTGGATCGCATCGCCACGCATATCCTGGCGTTCGAGGGCGATTCGCAAGTCGTCTGGTTCGAAGGCAACTATCAGGAATACGTCGAGGATTATAAAAAGCGCAAGGGCGAGGACGCCAGCCAGCCTCACCGAATCCGCTACAAACCACTGACGGGTTGAGCCATGAGCATCTACATCACGCCCCAGGACGAGCTGCACGTGGAATACCAGGGCATCGCCCTGACCTGTCCGCATTGCCAGACGTTGACGCACTTGACGCCGATCGCGGTGCCCAAATTCGAGGAGCTGAGCCGGCGCAAGCCCAAGAACATCGGCATTGTGTTCCGCTGCGACACCTGCATTGAACCGATATTTTTGAAATTTGCCGTCAAGGCGTACACCGCGCTTGCGCGTCGAGCTGGCCTCCAGCTTCATGGAAATCGAGCGCGCACGCGAGCACTTCCCGCTGACTTACCTGCCCGAAGAGGCCGAGGGACTGTTCAAAGAGGCGCTCAATTGCTACTCGGCCGCCTGTTTCAACGCATTCGGCTCGATGAGCCGGCGCACGGCGCAATCCTTGTTTCGCGAGCTGGGCGAACGCGGCAAGCTCGAACTCTTCGACACCCTGCAGGAGATCCGCTCGCTCGCGGACTTGGATGACGAAACGTTTTCGGTGTTGCGGGCGGTCCTGTTCGGCGGCGATAGCGACCCTTGGCCCAATCACCCCAACCTGACCTCAGAGCACGCCGGGATCCTATTGGAGGTCATGCGCGATTTGCTCTATCAGACCTTCGTACGCAAGGCGCGCCTCGTGCAGGCTGTGACATTTCGCAGGTTCGTGGCGCCGCCCAATCAGGCAGAAGCGGGGTAGGCCGGGAGGAAAGACGGCTCAGCCACGCGATGGCATACGCGCCGACGAAGCTCTCGCCCAATCACCGCCTAGGAACACCCGCGCATTGCGAAACAAGCGCATCCAGCCGCCGTCCTCGCCCCACTGTTTCGCGACCCAGGAATTCTGCACGCTGCGAAACACCCGTTCCGGATGCGGCATCAGCGCAGTGACGCGTCCGTCCGTGCTGCACAGCCCTGCCAGCCCTAAGTCAGAGCCGTTGGGGTTGAACGGGTAGACCTGCGTGGGTCGATCGCGATGGTCCACGTATTGCAGCGTCAGCAATTGCCGTTCGAGCAATGCGGATGCGCTCATGCCGGCGTCGAATTCCGCCCTACCCTCCCCATGCGCGACGGCAATCGGCAGGATCGAATCCTGCATACCGGCAAATAGCACGGAATTGGAGCGCGGCAACGCGCACCAGCGAGAGCCGCGCCTCATACTGTTCGGAGCGATTGCGCACGAACCGCGGCCAGCTCTGCGCGCCGGGAATCAATTCCTTGAGGGCGGCCAGCATTTGGCAGCCATTGCAGACACCGAGCGTAAAGGTCGCGCCGCGTGCAAAAAACCCGGCAAATTCGCCGCGTGCACGCGGGTTGAACAGGATGGACTTCGCCCAGCCTTCGCCGGCCCCCAACACGTCTCCGTAGGAAAATCCGCCGCAAGCGACCAACCCGTGGAATCGGCTCAAGTGCACACGCCCCGCGAGTACGTCGGTCATGTGCACGTCATAGGCATCGAACCCCGCACGGGTGAAAACCGCGGCCATCTCGATGTGGCTGTTGACGCCCTGTTCGCGCAGGATCGCCACCGCCGGACGCACGCCGCTGTTGATGAAAGGCGCGGCGACATCGGCACCGGGATCGTAGCTCAACGAGGAGTGCAGGCCGGGATCGGCTGCATCCTCGAGCCGTGCATATTCCTCACGCGCACAGTCCGGATTGTCGCGCAGCTCCTGCATGCGAAACGACACTTCGCTCCAGCGGCGATGCAACGCGATGCGCGAACCGGAATAAACAATGCCGCCGTTGGCGCTGACCTGCACGTCGCTGCCCGCCTTGGGCTCGCCAACATCGCGGGTGAGATCCGCCAGCCCGTGCCGCTCGAGAATGCTCCGCACTGAGGCCATGCGCGCGGCCGGGACCTGTAACACCGCACCCAATTCCTCGGCAAAGGCGGTTGCTATGAAGTCCGGTGCGTTTCCCAAGTCAATCGTCAGACCGCAATGCGTTGCAAAGGCCATTTCCAGCAGCGTTATCAACAGACCGCCGTCGGAGCGGTCATGATAGGCCAGTATCAGCGAGTCTTGCTTCATCTCGGTGACCGCGGCGAACAGAGCACTCAAGAGATCAGGGCTGTCCAGATCCGCAGGCATGCCGCCGGTTCGGCCGTGCACCTGCGCCCAACACGAACCTCCCAAGCGATTCTTGCCCTTCCCCAAGTCGATGAGCAGCAACCGCGACGCCTGCGACAAGTCCAGTTGCGGAGTCAGGGTCGCACGCGCGTCCTGTATCGGCGCGAATGCCGACACGACCAGCGAAACCGGCGCAACCACCGAGTGCTCACCGGCAGCATCGTTCCAAGCCGTCTTCATCGACAGGGAATCCTTGCCCACCGGAATCGTGATCCCCAGTGTAGTGCACAGTTCGCTGACCGCGCGCACGGTGCGGTACAGTTCGGCATCTTCACCCGGCTCGCCGCAGGCAGCCATCCAGTTCGCGGACAAGCGAATGTCGGTCAAGCGCGAAATATCCGCCGCCAGAATATTCGTTATGGCCTCGCCGACCGCCAATCGGCCGGAAGCCGGCGCATCCAGAAGAGCCGCCGGTGCACGCTCGCCCATGGCCATCGCCTCGCCGGTATATTCATCGTAGCTGCTGAGCGAGACCGCGGCATCGGCGACCGGAACCTGCCAGGGCCCCACCATCTGGTCGCGGCTGATCAAACCGCCGACCGTGCGATCGCCGATGGTGATCAAGAATGACTTGTCGGCAATCGTCGGCAAGCACAACAATCGATCCAGCGACTCGCTGAATGTGCTCCCTTGAGTCGAAAGCTGACGGGTGATTTTCTTGACTGAGCGGGCATCGCGCAGCATGCGCGGCGCCTTGCCCAACAATACATCGATGGGCATATCAACCGGCGTGCGCGTGCAGGAGCGGGTCGGAAACCTTCAGCAAGCCGTCGCCGGTTATTTCGCCGACCACGGCAAACGGGCAGCGCTCGCGCTCGCACAGAGCCTTGAACACATCGACGCTGCCCGGCACCAAGGCGAGTACGTAGCGCTCCTGCGCTTCGTTGCACCAGATCTCCATCGGCGAGAGTTCCGATTCGGCATTGGGTATTTTACGCAGGTCGATCCGGCCGCCGCGATGGCTATGCGCGATGGCTTCCGGCAAGGCGTTGGACAATCCGCCGGCGCCGACGTCGTGGATGAGCAGGATGGGATTCGCATCGCCCAGGCCGATGCAGCGATCGATTACCTCTTGAGCGCGGCGTTGTATTTCCGCGTTGCCGCGCTGTACCGAGGCGAAATCCAAGTCGGAGGAACTTTGCCCGCTGCCGAGCGAGGATGCGGCACCGCCGCCCAATCCGATCAACATGGACGGGCCGCCGAGAACGATGAGCGGCGCGCCCACCACCACATCTTTTTTCTCGACGTTCTGACGGCGTACGCTGCCCAAGCCGCCCGCGACCATGATGGGTTTATGGTAGCCGCGAATGCGTCGCGGCATCGGCGCTTTGCTGCTCAAAAGTCCGGAAGTATCCGCAGGTACTCGGGCGGCCGAATTCATTGTTGAAGGAGGCCGCCCCGATGGGCGCGGCAATCATGATGTCGAGCGCGGAGGCAATCCGATCAGGCTTGCCGGCCTCGATTTCCCAAGGTTGCGTCATGCCGGGGATCTTGAGATTCGATACCGAGAAGCCGGTCAATCCGGCCTTTGGTTTGGCGCCGATGCCGGTCGCCCCTTCGTCGCGAATTTCTCCGCCCGCCCCCGTGGCGGCTCCGGGGAACGGCGAGATGGCGGTGGGATGATTGTGGGTTTCCACCTTCATCAGGATATCAATGGCTTCTTTGACGCCTGCGTAGCGCTGCGTATACGGATCCGGGAAGAATCGCGTGGCGTCGGCGCCGACGATGACGGCAGCGTTGTCGCGATAGGCGGAGAGCACGCCGCTGGAATTGCGCGCGTGAGTCGCGCGGATCATGGCGAACAGCGACGCGGGCATCGGCTCGCCATCGATGATGAACTGCGCATTGAAGATCTTGTGGCGGCAGTGCTCAGAGTTCGCTTGCGCGAACATCATCAATTCGACGTCGGTCGGATCGCGACCCAGCGCCGCAAAGGCCTTCACCAGATAGTCGATCTCATCGCTCGACAGCGCGAGCCCCCACTCGCGATTGGCGCGCGCCAATGCCTCGCGGCCGTGCCGGCCCAAAACCACGTTGCGTAAGCCGCGCGGCGGCGCCGCGTGAAACAGGCCCTGTGGCTCCAGGGAGTCCACCCAAATCGATTCCGTCATGCGATCGTGCAAATGGGCGGCCAGCTTGTTCAGATCCGCAACGCTCACAGAGGCGGCGGCTTGAATGTAAAACACGGTGCCGCGTTCGACCCGGGTTACCGCCTCCAAGCCGCAGACATGCAAAATGTCGGTGGCCTTGCTCGACCAGGGAGACTCGGTGCCGACGCGCGGCGTTACCAAGATGCGATGCGCGGACTTAGGATCGCCGGGGGCGTCGGAAAGGCGCGCCCCGTAGGTCAAAAGCTTTCCCAGAACCTCGAGTTCCGCGTCGCTCAAGCGGCGCGAGACATCGACGAAGTGCATCCAGCGGGAGGCCAGAGCCGCAACTCGCGAATCTTGGGTTTTCAGTACACGCAGCAGCGCATCGAGGCGAAACTGCGAAAGCGCCGGCGCGCCAAAAAGGCTAAACATGCATCATTCTACAGGTAACAGGCTATTTACGAGCGCTGGAGTCGCCCCCCGGCGTATAAATCGGTACGGGAAACTGCGAGACATTGGAGCCTTCGAGCGCAACGATCTTGCTGACGCCCTGCTTCTTGACTTCATCGATGCGCAGGACCGAATGCATCGGCAGATAAGTGCGCTTTACCTCGTTGAATTCAGCCTTGATTTTCTCCTCGGCCGGGTCGACCACGACGGTCGAGCGCTCGCCGAATACCAGCTCTTCGACTTCGATGAAGCCGAAAAGGCTGCCGTGACTGACCTTCCGGGCGTAGATCTCATAGACCTTGCCCTGATTTACGAACAGAACTTTGAAAATGTGACTCGCTGCCATTTAGAAGGCTCCCAGCATTGCTAGTATTTCACCATATTATACCGGCACTTAGCGCGAGTCTTGAGACCCGCTGGAGGGATTGCATATGGCCCTGCGCTTGCGCGTCGTCAGCGAACACTCAACCCGCATAGGAACCCTTGCCACCAAAGTCTTTGGTGTGCACGGGGGCACCCTGGGGCGCGCCACCGACAACGACTGGATTCTACCCGACCCGGAGCGTTATCTCTCAGGCAAACATGCGCGCATCGACTTCCGCGCGGGCGCTTACGTGCTGGTCGATACCAGTTCCAACGGGACCTATGTCAACGGCGCGCAGGTGCCTTTGGGCAAGTATCACGACTATTCGCTCAAGGATGGCGACTACATTCGCTTGGGCGAATACGAACTCCTGGTCAGCATCGATAAGACCAACGACTTCCCGGCCGAAGAAAGCGCCGTCATCGCCTACGACGGCCAGTCGCCTTCCTCCGCGATCAAAAAATCGACCGCCAATGACCTGGGCGCCGACCTGGATTTGAGCCAACTGCTCGAACCCAGCGGCCTCTCGATCGCCGACTCCGGCTCACGGTCCCGCGATCTGTATGGTCAATCGCTGCCGCCGGTGGACCAGCCTGGGGACCCGGCGGAAGCAGCGGGCACGCCCTGGCACATGATGACCCGGCCACTGAAGGTCGACGCGCCCAAGGCCTCCGCCGCTGCGGTCGTCGACAATGCGCCCAGTCCCAATCTCTCTCGTTCGCAGAGCCTCGCCTTGTATGAAGGCGACTTCGACATCGGCTTGGCGGCATTCTGCCGCGGCGCGGGGGTCGATCCGCGCTCCATCAGCACCGATGCCCGCGGCGCGGCGCTGCAGCTCGCCGGGCAGCTGCTGCGCGAGGCGGTGCTCGGCTTGATGGATCTGAATCAAGGCCGCAATGAGTTTCGCAATAAATTTCGCATTCCGGCCCCGTCCGGGGATCCCGCCGAATCGCCCTTGAACCTCTCCAAGGGAGTGGACGAGGCATTGGTGCGATTGTTGACCACCCTGTCGACCCGCGCCGGATCGGTCGAAGCCATCCGCAACAATTTCCGCGAGCTCAAAGCGCAGAACGCCGCGTCGCTCGCCGCAACGCGGGCAGCCTTCGAGGAATTCTTGAGCCGCGTCGACCCAAAGGAATTGGAGGACCGCTTTGAACGCGCCGGCAAGCGCGGGGTATTTGGCGGTCAGAGCAAGGCGAAGTACTGGGAGCTGTATGCCGAGCTGTTCCCCGGCCTGGCGCAACGCCCCGCGGACGGATTTCCACACGTCTTCATCGAAACGTTTGGCAACGTTTTCGAAGCCCGGTTGCGCGCCCTGACCCCGCCCAAGCGCAGTGCGTTCGGCGCAGATCGCGACGAGCCGCAAAATCCCAACGCCCAAGCAGTCGGCGATTAGCTGCGCTTCGTCTATCCGCGCCTTCCGTAGTAAAGTGACTCGTGCGGCTTTTAATTGTAGAAGACGATGACATCGTTGCCGACGCCATCGTGCGCGGATTGACCGCGGCGAATTACTCCGTACACCGGGTCATGAGCGCCGAGGCCGCGCAGGCTGCCATTGCCGAAGAAGAGTTCGCAATGGCCGTGATCGATGTAGGACTGCCCGGCGCCGACGGCTTGACCCTGGTGCGCCGCCTGCGCAGCGCCGGCAAGTCGCTGCCCACACTCATTCTCACCGCCCGATGCACGCTCACCGACAAGGTCAAGGCGCTCGACTTGGGCGCCGACGATTTCCTAAGCAAGCCGTTTGAATCGGCCGAGTTGGCCGCGCGCTGCCGTGCTCTCATGCGCCGCTCCACCGGCGCGCTGAACGGCCTCATCAAGCTCAATCGAATGAGCGTCGACTTGCTGGGAAAGCAACTGCGCATCGACGACGGCGATGTTGAATTGACGGCGCGCGAGTGGCTCGTGCTCGAATGCCTCGTCAGGCGTATCGGTCTCATCGTCTCCAAGGAGCGTCTGTTGCAGGCGATTTCGGGTCCCGAGCAGGACATGAGCGCCAATGCCATAGAGGCGCACATCTCGAGGCTGCGCTCGAAGATTGGCGATGCCGCAATCATTCGCAATCTGCGCGGCTTGGGCTATCGTCTGGACGAAGTGAAACCCGATTGAACTCCTCCATCAGCCGCCGATTGATTTTCTGGCTGGCCGTGCCGCTCATGCTGCTGGCGCTGTGCGGAGGCTTGATTCACTACTTCAATAGCGTGGCCCCCGGCGTAATCAGCAGCGACCGGCGTCTGAAGGCCGCGGCGAACGCCTTGATGATACATCTGGGTGTCGAAAACCAGCGGATTACACCGGACGCGAACCCCAACGCCAAACCACCGCTGCCCACGCGCGACTCGATCGATTATGCGGTGCGCGATGCGCAAGGGCGTCTGCTGTTCGGGGACGCGCAGCTGCCGGTCGTCGCAATGACCGGCTCGAACAGCGACGTGTTCGCCATGGCGGAGATAAATCAGCATCGTGTGCGCACGCTGACCACACGCTTCAACACCCGCGGAGGAGCGGTGCTCATCACCGTCGCCGATGTGCAGCATGCCGGTGAGCCGGCGGTACGCTACAGCTTCATGAGCACGCTGCTGTGGGACTTCGTGCAACTGGACATCACGCTCGTGTTGGTGTGGGTAGGAATCCGCTTGGGACTGCGCCCGATCACCCGGCTGCGAGATGAGATTGCAGCCCGCTCGGCTTTGGACCTGCGGCCGATCGATGAAGCCGCTGTGCCGCGCGAAATCGCACCGGTCGCGGTGACCCTCAATCGCCTGTTTCAATTGCTGCGCGCCTCCGTGCAGTCGCAGCAGCAATTCATCGCAAACACCGCGCATCAGCTGCGTACGCCGCTGACCGGCATGCAGGCGCAGATCGATCTGCTGGCTGGCAGAGCCGGCCGCCGAGCCCATCCGCGGCCGCCTGCACACCTTGCAGGAGGGAGTCAGGCAACTGGCGCATGCGGCCAATCAACTGCTCAGCCTTGCCCGTGCCGATCCTGCCGTCAATATCGCGGCCAAGGCACAATCGATGCAGCTTCAGGTCCTGGTCGGTTGATGTCGTGGGCCGCCAAATTCTTCGACCGCGCTCTGCAAAAGGATATCGACCTGGGAGTCGAGATGCACGCGCCGTCAGCATCGTCGCGGACCCGTCGCTGATCGATGACCTCACGAGCAATCTCGTCGACAACGCACTGAAGTACACCCCTCGGGGCGGCACCGTCACCGTCACTACGGGGCGAACGGGATGGCCGTCCCTTCTTGAGCGTGGAAGATACGGGTCCCGGCATCCCGGAGTCGGAGCGGCATCGGGTGCGGCAACGATTCTACCGGATGCCGAATTCGCTCGGCCATGGCAGCGGACTGGGCCTGGCGATCGTCGATGAAATAGCGGACCTGTACTCGGCGTCGGTAAACATCGGATCGGGGACTGGGGGGCGGGGGACGCAAGTTTCGGTGCAATTTCCTTAGCCCGACGCCCGGCCCTGCTCTGACTTCCTAAAAACTGCGAACCAGCTCTCACTTTGGCGGCCCGCTGCCGCGGCGCAAGGTTCGTGCAAGACAGCTGCCGTACTGTGCGCGCCATGAACACTAAATCGTCCGCACGTTCTTTGCTTGGTCACAGCCGCGCCAAGGGCTTTACGCTCATCGAACTCATGATCGTGGTCGCCATCGTGGCCATTCTCACCACCATTGCCTACCCGAATTACCGCGACTACGTGATTCGCGGGCAGCTGGTGGATGCCACGCAAGGCCTGGCCGCCGTGCGCGCCAATATGGAGCGGTATTTCCAAGACAACCGCACCTATCTGCCGGTGGGCACGTTCACCCCTCCCTGTGCCGCTGCAGTTGTCGCATACGGAAAATTCAACATCAGCTGCGCCGCCACCGCCACCGCATTTACCGCGACGGCTGTCGGCGCCGCGGGCGCTCTGGCCGGCTTTACGTTCACGGTCGATCAAGCCAACACCCAGGCAACGACGGTTACGACCCCGCCGGCCCCCGCCACATTTCAAGGCTGCGCCACCGCGTGGGTCACGAGAACCGGCGGATGCTGATGCAACGCTCGCGGCGCGCGTCGGGTTTCACCATGATCGAAATGGCGGTGACCATGTCGGTCTTCGCCATTATGGTGGCGCTGAGCGTTCCAACCATGACCGCGTGGATCAGGAACAACAAGGTGCGCACCGTGAGCGACGCGCTGCAAACCGGCTTGCGCCTGGCGCAGGCAGAGTCGCTGCGCCGCAGCCGTCAAGTCGTGTTTTCGATGACCAACAGCACCACCCCCAACGCCATTCCGCTTCCTGCCGTCGCCGGCGGCACCTCCTGGGCCATCTGGACGGTGCCCTCGATGACGGATGGGACTGAAATTCCCGAGTTCATCGATTCCGGCGTGTTGTCCAACGCCAGCGCAAACGTGACCGTTACTCCCAGCAATGCGGTGTCCACCGTCTGCTTCAATTCCATGGGCCGCCTGGTTGCCAATGCCGGCCCCAACGTCATCGCCATCACCGGCGGAGACACCTGCGCGCAGCCGGCGGGTGTGCCGCCGGTGCAGACATTCAGTATCACCACGCCCGGCGCCGATCGGCCCTTGCAGGTCAATCTCAGCCTGGGCGGCCAAGTCCACATGTGCGATCCGGGCGTGGCTCTCAGCAACGCACACCCGGAGGGCTGCCCGTAATGAAACGTTTCTCAGAACGTCCGCGTATTACCCGCGCGCAACGCGGCATGGCGCTGCTCGAATGTCTGATGGCGCTGCTGATTTTTTCCGTGGGGCTGCTCGGACTATTGGGACTTGAGGCGCGCGTCATGAATATCTCGGTGGATTCAGAGAATCGCAATCGCGCGGCGATGCTCGCCAGCGAAGTGGCCAGCCAGATGTGGCTGAACAACACGGTGTCGCCCACCGCTCCGGCCATCGTCGCGGCGGGAGCGAACGCCAGCGATCAGACCCAGGGCGGCCTGCCGGGCGGCCTCGTGACAGTCACGCAGATCGGCACTACCAACGCGGCCGACATTACGGTTACCTGGCACGAGGTTTCCGATGCCGCGGGTCCGGGCAGCACGCTGACCACCCGGGTGGTTTTGCCATGAAGCAGCGAGGCATGACACTGGTCGAGCTGATGGTGGCGATGGTCATCGGCTTGGGGATAACGCTGGCAATCAGCAGCGTGCTGATCGCCAGCGAAAATCACAAGCGCACCACGACTTCGACCAATGACGCGCAGCAGACCGGCTCCTACGGCTTCTACGCGCTCGACCGGGCGCTGCGCGGCGCAGGATCGGCAATCGCAGGTTCGGCGTTCCCGACCGACGTGGGTGTGCTCGGCTGCCGCCTCAACGCCGGCACCGCTCCCGTGATTCTCCCACGCGTCGCCCCGTTTCCCGCACCCTTCGCGGGATTTCTCGGCGGCGCGGCCGGCACGCTGAAAGTGGCTCCGGTGCTGATCGGCCAGAATCAGTCGCAGGATGGCGTCTCCGACGTCATCATGGTCATGAGCGGCTCCGGCGCCGCCGGCGGCGTGTCGCGCCAGATCAGCGGCGGCGGCAACGCCACCGCCGCGACGCTCGACAATACCGTGGGCTTCGCCCACAACGACTTGCTATTGGTGAGTCAAAGCGGCGTGGCGGACTGCCTGCTGGAGCAAGTTGACACTTTCGCGGCGCCGACGCTCACCTTGGCAGGCATCTACTACACGGCGACCGCAGCCACCACCAGCATGGCGGCCCTCGCCGGCAGCACCACGAGCTACGTCACGCCGCTCGGCAATACCGCGGCGAACAATGTCCAATTCACGCTGTTTGGCCTCGACAACACCCGCACGCTCTATAGCTACGATTTGCTGCGGAACCTAAACCTGGTGGGCAACACCGGCGGCGATGTGGCGCAGGCCATCGCCGATGGTGTCGTGCAAATGAATGCCCTGTACGGCATCGATACCAATGGCGATGGTATTCAGGACACCTGGGCCGGGCCCGGCGAAGTCGGCGCCTGGGATGTCAACACCGTCATGGCTTCTCCCACGAAAATGAAACAGATTGTTTCGGTGCGCATTGCGCTGGTGGTGCGCGGCGAGTACTACGATACGAAGCGGGACGCCGCCGGCAACCCGGTCGCGGTTACTCCGCCGACGCTCACCATATTCAATGGCCTGGTGGACAGCGTCACCACCGCTCCGCTGCAGCAGATCATCAACTTGAACCCCACCGACCAGCAGTTCCGCTATCGCGTGTTCGAATTCACCGTGCCCTTGCGCAACATGCTGTTGCTGGCGGGGGCGTGATGAATCGATCGCAGTTCGCTACAGCGGCGCGCCAGCGGGGCGTGGTTCTGATCTTCTCGTTGATCGTGCTGTTGATATTGGCCATCGGCGCGGTGGCTCTGCTGCGTTCGGTGAACAGCTCGTTGGCCAGCGCCGGCAATCTTGCTTTTCACCGCGACCTGATCAATCAGGGCGAGCAGGCGGTTGCGAATGTCGTTAGCGAGTTCAAGACCAATGCGGCCTGCCGCTCCGGGGGCGCAGACCACCGCGAGTCTGCTGGCGGCGAACTACAGCGCCTCGACGCTGCCCACCAATGCGCAGGGCGTGCCCTACGGCGTTGCTCGCGAACCAACGGCCCCGCTTTGTCGCCGTCGGTACGGCGGCCAACGACATCGTCCCCAGCGCGACCTCGCAAGTGACGATTCGCTATGTCATTGACCGGCTGTGCACGCCGCTCACCGTCGTTGCCAGCAGCACCGCCTGCGTGCAGTCGACCGGCTTGCCCACCGGCGGCACCGCGAACCGAAATACCGCGGTCGCGCCGCCCTCGGCGACGATCTATCGCATCAGCGTACGCGTCGATGGACCGCGCAGCACTCAGGCGTTCCTGCAAACCACTTTCACCAAGCCGGACTAAACCATGAACAGCCCATTTTTCCGCAGTCTCGCAGTCTCGTGATCGCTGCTGCTCGGCCTCGTTTGCATGGCACCGTCGCACGCGCAAACCAGTCTCGCGGACAAGCCGATTGCCGCCGGTGCGGACGTGCCCGGCAACCTGGCGCTCGCGCTCTCGGTGGAATTCCCGACCGCGATCAGTATCGCGAACCTCGGCGACTACTCGGACACGACGCAGTACCTGGGCTATTTCGACCCGGCGAAGTGCTATATCTATATTTACAATACGACGACTCCGGCGAACAGCCATTTCAGCCGACGGGCGGCCTGGTATCCGGTGGGCGCCACGATCTGCCGCCCTCGCCCAATCAGTGGAGCGGCAATTTCATGAACTGGGCGACGATGCAGACCATCGACCCGTTTCGCTGGGCGCTGACCGGCGGCTATCGCAGCGTCGACACCGACTTTCATGACGATCCTGGAGAAGGCCTGGGGATCGACCCAGGGCTCGCAGGCGCAAACTTTCCCTATCGCGGCACCAGTCAAGGTGGCGGCAACAATCTAAGCGCCGGGCAACTTGATCTCCAATGTCACCCCCTTCAACACCTGGTCGCAGTTGAACTTGGGCGTCTGGGGAAACGGCAACACCATGGTGATCTCGGGCGGCGGCGGGTACACGCAGCGACTACGTCGGCGGCAGGTCACCGACTTGACCACGTCTTACAGTTCCAATACGAGCGCCGGCGCAAAACGGCGCCTACCGCGTCTACATCCGCGTCTCGGTATGCGTCCCTGGGATGTTGGAAGCCAATTGCGTGCAGTACGGCAGCCACTACAAGCCTGAGGGCTTGCTGCAGCAATATGCCAACAAGATTCGCTTCAGTGCTTTTGGCTATCTCAATCAGGGCGGCAACGTTCGCGAGGGCGGTGCCATGCGTGCGCCGATGGGCTTCATCGGGCCCGACGGATTCCGCAACCGCTTTCCACCACGCTCCTCACCAACCCCAGACCCGAGTGGGATGCCGACCACCGGCATCATGAACGTCAATCCCGACACCGTCTCGGCTGCCGCCAGCGGCGTGACGCAAAGCGGCGTCATGAATTACTTGAATAAGTTTGGCGAGTACGGGGCGGCAACCGGCGGACAAGTCTATAAGACGTACGACAACGTCGGCGAGCTCTATTACGCGGCGGTACGATACTTCGAGAATTTGGGCAATGTGCCCGAGTGGACCAACAACACGACTCCCGCCATCCTGGACGGATTTCCGGCCTTGACTGTTTATCCCAGCGATACCACCCCGAGCCCGAACCCGGGCGCCTCCATTCTGTATACCTGCCAGAAGAACTTCATCCTAGGTATCGGCGACGACCATACCTGGTATGACTACGACGTGGGCGGCAGCACTTATGCGGGGCCCGGCGGCCGCGCGATGCCGGCCGCCGTGACGGCGGACACCTTCAATCAGGCCTCGCTCTGGACAACAGAGTTGCAAAACATCGAAGGCATCACGCCAGACGCCGGTGTGGCCGAATCTTTCCGGCGCCACGTACTTTATCGCGGGCTTGGCGTATGGCGTGCACGTCAACGACATACGTCCGACCTATCGGGGGCGCAGACCATTTCCACTTATTGGATGGATGTCGCGGAAAACCAGCGCCTCGAAAATCTGAATCCCGTACTACCTTGCCACCAAGTACGGCGGCTTCAACACGGGAACCATACCGCAGGGTCCTCCCGGTTTCGAACCCCGGCCCCCCCGCACGGCCCCGCCGGCATACGACATGACGACTGCCATAACACAGGGCCAATTCGACACGACCGGCGCCACCGTCAACATGGTTGGCAATGTGCACCCGCTGCCGGATAACTACTACAACGCCGGCAATGCCAATGCGATGGTGGCCGGATTGAAATCCGCGTTCACCAGCATTTCCAGTTCCATCACGCAGCTGAGCACCTCGTTCTCGTTCTCGCTGCCCAATGTCACCTCGGGGTCCGGCACGCAGTCCTTCGGAGCGAGTTTCGATTCCAACGGCTGGACCGGCACCGTGATCGGCTACACGCTGACTTTCGACGCCAACGGCAATCCGCTGCAGACCCCGGCATGGTGCACCTCGGTATGCACACCTGCTGCCCCGATCTCGAACACGCTCCAGACTCAGCTCGCGGGCACGGGCTGGCAAACCGCGCGCCGTGTCGCCACCTGGAACGACGCCACCCACGTGGGCGTGCCGTTCGAGATGGCCAATCTCAGCCCAACGGAGAAGGCGGCACTACAGCCCGGCTTCTACAGCAGCGGTAACTCCACCGCGGACGAGACCAATTACTTGAATTATCTGCGCGGCGACCAATCGAACGAAGTCGACTCCGTGGTTTCGGGCAGCATCCAGGCGTTTCGCAACCGCAAACTGCTGCTGGGCGATATCGTCGACGCCGGGTTGACGCCCGTATCGACCCCGCAGCAGACCTTTTCGGAGGCCAACAATCCGGGCTATGCGGCCTTCAAGGCCCTCTGGACGACCACCACGCCGCGGCCCACCATGGTGTATGCCGGCGCCAATGACGGGATGCTGCACGCTTTCAACGGTGTCACAGGCATTGAGCAGTTTGCCTACGTGCCGAGCGCGCTATTCCTGGGACCCAACGGCACACCGCAAGTGGATGGCCTCGCCGAGCTCGGTGATCCGAACTACGTCCACCACAACTATGTCGATGCCACGCCGGCCGCGTTCGATGTCGATATGAACCACACGCTGGGTGCGACCGGCGCGCCGGACTGGCACACCATGTTGATTGGCGGTCTCGGCAAGGGCGGCAAGAGCTTTTACGCTCTGGATGTCACCGATCCGAGTCCGACGACCATGACGTCGGAGGCTGTGGTGGCGAGCGACGTCCTATGGGAATTTACCGATCCCACCATGGGATACAGTTACGGCACGCCGGTGGTCGTCAAAACCGTCAAGTACGGTTGGGTGGTCATATTGACCTCGGGCTACGACAATGCCGACGGCTTCGGATATCTCTACATCGTCAATCCGAAAACCGGCGCGTTGCTGGAGGCGCCGATTAAAACGCCGAGCCCGTCGATCGGACTCACCCAAGCCTCGGCGTTCGTCAAGGATTTCAGCGACGAAACCGCCGACTCTGTGTACGTGGGCGACTTGAACGGGCAGATGTGGCGCTTCGATCTGACCGGGACTCCCAGTTCGTACCCGCAACCGGTACTGCTGGCCACCGTGACGGACGGCAGCGGTGTGCCGCAACCCATCTCCACCGCGCCGCTGATCGAGATCCACCCGGTCACGCGGCAGCGATACGTCTTGTTTGGCACCGGCGTATTGCTGGCGGTCACTGACGTACCCAGTACACAGATGCAATCGTTCTATGCCATCCTCGATGGTACGGCCAGCGGCTTCAACGTCGTCGGTACGCCCATTACCCGGGCGAACCTCACCGCCGTCACCAACGCGCAACTGGGCGGCACTACCAGCAGCCCACCCGTCCCCAACATGTTGCCTGCGGGCTCGAAGGGCTGGTACACCGACTTAGGGATCGACTCCGCTTCAGGCGTCGCCTGGCGCGTGGTGCTGAACCCTCAGGCGTTCAATGGCATTGTGACCTTTGCTACGTCGTTGACGACGGCCACCGATCCCTGCAGCCCGCAGGGTTCAAGCCGCGTTTACGCAGTTGACTATGCAACCGTCAACTCAGTATTGCAGCCGACCGTAGCGGGAGATCCAATACCTTCATTCGACCTGTTTGCGGTCGCGGCCATCAACCTACGGTTTGCCGGCGCCAATGGCAGTCCGGAGATCGTCGTCGGATTCACGACCGGAGTTCCTGAAAAGGTGCCCGCGAATCTCACGAGCACCCTCGCGACTCGGATATTGAACTGGCGCGAAATACCGACCGTGGAGTAAGAGTGCACGCAGCGGTGCGCCCTGCCGGCGCAGCCCAAAAAAAGCCGCGCACCCTGCGCGGCTTTTTCATTTGCACGAGCGAAAGGATCAACGGGCGCTGTAGCCTCGACCCTCGACACAGGCCACCATCGCCCGGTTATAGTCGGAGCCGTTCTGCGCGACCTCGCCTGCCTGATCGGCAGCCCACTTCTGGCACTCGGCCTTGTCGCTGGCCTGCTCGTCCGCGCTCTGACCATTCTTCGGGTACATGAAGATCTGCCCCGCCGCGGGTCCGCCGGGGCCGGGGCCCTGGTCAGGCGCGCCCGCATTCCCGCCGGGAGCCGGCCCAGCCCCAGACACATCAGCGGAGCCACTGGAATCGGCCACCGGCGGCGGATCGGTCGCTACATAGCCCGAATAGCTCGGATTCCAGGTGTAATAGACATCGTTCGCGTAGTAGTAAGGAACGCTCCCATACCAGTAGGTCGCGTAGGCCAAAGGCAGAATCGGCAGAAACCAGGCGAACCCGACGCCGTAGTAGGCACGCGGCCAATACCCGCCATGCCAATAGCCGCCATGCCACGGTCCACCGTGCCAACCACCCCGCCGCCGCCGCCGCCGTGCCAGCCGGTGTAGTAGCCGTGCCCACCCGTGTAGCCGGTGTGCCCGGCAAAGTTCGCACCATGGTAGGCCCCGTGGTAAGCCGCCACGTGACCGCCCGCGTAGTGGCCCGGTCCCGCAAAATGAGCCCCGCCCATGGCGTGTCCGACCGCTGCATGGCCGCCACCCATGTGGCCGCCGCCGCCCACGTGGCCGCCGCCGCCCCATGTGGCCGCCGCCGCCACCACCGTGGCCGCCACCGCCACCGCCACCGCCACCGCCGCCGCTATGCTGCGCCCATGCCGGCCCAGCGCCTGCCAGGATCAATCCCTAGAGCACTAACCGCCAAAAGAACGCTCTTGCCATTGATGCGCATTTGCCTCTCCTTACCTACCAGCCGCCTGCCGGCTATGCATATAAGACTCAATCAATAAGACTCTAAGTACTTAACGCGGTTCAGGCCATTTGGTGTACATAACATTAGCTTAATCGCCGGCCTGACTACGCAGGGCGGCATTGAACATTACATAGGCCGTGCGGCCCGGTGCGGGCTCGAAAATCTCGAATTCGTCTCATTGACGATAACAGAGCCTACATAAGCTCTATTTGTCAGATTATCAAGCCGCGCAAATTCGCTAAATTGCCAGTGCCGGGTCGCTTGCACAAAACCTGCTCGCAGATTCGCCACCCACTACCCGAAGCTGCATCCGTGTTGCGGTCGTCGGCGTAGATTTTGGCGCGGTTCAACGTTTCCAACGTAGTTGAAAATCCCAGCGGCGCATAATTCCAACTCATCCCGAGATACAACACATTGCGCGCGACGGCAGGTAGGAAATTTCCTTCAGCCACCGGCCGGTAGTTCGCGGGCGGCGGACCGCCCGGATTGGCGAGAGGATTGCACGGCGCGGTGACACAGGTGAAATACGCCTGTGCCACCACCGCCTTGATATAGGTATATGCCACATGTGCGCTGAATCCGGACGCCCACCTCGCATCCAACTCGAGTTCCAGACCCCGCCGCGTGGTCTCGCCGATATTTTGATTGACGCTGCGCCCGCCGGAGTTCTGCAGCACCGCCAGCTCATGGACGGTCTTGGTATAGAAGGCGGCGAGATTGGCGTGCACGAATTCATTGCCCGCTTTGACGCCGACCTCAAAATTGTCGCTGCGTGCCGGCTGCAGGCCCAAATTCAATCCGGGCAGACTGCCGTCGACCGAGCGGTAGGCCAGATCGTTCAACGTCGGCGTTTCAAAGCCCTTGCCGTAAGACCCATATACATTGACCGCGGAGGTGGCGCGGTAGGTCACGCCCGCGACCGGGTTGACGGCCGAATAGCGCACTTCGCTGTCGGCCGCGTCGAGCACCGCCAAATGTCCGTGTGACGTCACATCCACGAGACTGTTGCGCACCCCGGCGATGAGGCGCCAGCGGTCCGCCGGGTCCCACTGCACCTGCAGATATTGGTCGAAGTCGTACACATGATTGGCTTCATCGCGGCGCAGTGCGCCCTGCACCCCCAATTGCGAGCCGCTGTAATTGAGATAGCCTTTGCGCGCTTCCGCCAAATCGTCGTAACTCAGGCCTGCCACCAGCAGCAGCGGCGTGCCGTTCAAGGTGCGCTGATCGGTGACGTGCGCATCTAGGCCCCAGTAGGAACGATCTAAATCGATGACGCCTCCCGGATACAGTGGCGCGGCCTGCTGCGTCGACTGCGGTATCGCTTGAAATTGAGTGGTGGCGCGATGCCCGGTATAGGCAGCGGCGACGATATCATCGGCCGCGCTCAGTTTGTCGTCATAAACCACGCCGAGTTGCTCCTGCGCGAGCGACTTGCGCGTGTTGTAGGCGATGGCATTGACGCCCGCCTGCGTGGGATCCTGCCGCGACCTGCGCGCGTGTCAGGCCCAAAGGGTCTTGCACGAACGGCGTTTGCACTGCATTGGCCACCACCGTCAACTTGCCGTCGTCATTCGGACTCCCGCTCACCTTGGCGTTGAACAGGTTGCGTTCTGCGCTCGAATGCACGCGGTAGCCCTCGGTCTGAAAGTGCGACGCGTCAACCACGTAATTGACGATCGCCGTCGTCTCCCGTGGTTTTGAGCGCATAGCGCTGCGTATTGAACGTGCCGTACGCCGCGCTCGCCGCCCACGCAATAGCCGGGCTTCGCATCCTCGGTGAATATCGCAATGACGCCGCCGGACGAATTGCCGTACAGCGCCGAGAACGGTCCGCGCAACACTTCGATGTGATCCGCTGAGCCGAGATCGAATTGCGAAAATTGTCCCTGACCGTCGGGCATGGTGCCGGGAATGCCGTCCGAATAGAGGCGCACGCCGCGCACGCCGAAACTGGATCGCGCGCCGAATCCGCGCAACGAGAACTGCAGGTCCTGCGCGTAATTCTGCCGGCTCTGCGCAGACACGCCTGGCACGGTCAGCAGCGATTCCGACAAATTGACCTGCAGCTGCCCGTCGCGCAGCGTTCGCGCGTCGATCCGATCGATCGATACCGGCAAGTCCGTGCTGTCCTCCGCAACGCGGGTGGCAGTCACGACTGTCGAGGCAAGTTCGCCGGATTCCCCGCCGCGCGCCGACCAGGCCACGCCCATGAGCCCGGAGAACAGGACGATGCCGCCAAGTAAAATGGGTCCGCGTATGATCAAAGAGTGCCCTTCCCTACCCCAATGTTGCGTTATGTCCGAAGGCGGTCCGCAGCAGGCCGCTCAAGAACCGCGGCTTTTTGCCGCTATTTATGGACTTGAGCAAATCTTCGCACAACCGGGGCTTGAGCACGGCACGATTCGCATTGATCGTCGCCGCCGGCGTCACTGCGGCCGGCGCCAGGGACGTGCATTCCGACATTGCCGTGAGCGTCACCGTTCGAGCGGTTGCCAACGTTGAAATCAATTCCATGCCCAGCGGTTTGCAGATCTCGCCGGCGGATCTGCGGCGCGGTTTTGTCGACGTCGTGCAACCCACGCAATTGACGGTGCGAAGCAACAGCCCGAAGGGCTTCACTCTCGAGATCCTCACCGTCGCGCCGGTGCTTTCGTCCATGATCGTCGCCGGCCTGGATGGCGATCTTGCGTTGGGTGCGGACGGCGGAACGATCGTGCAGCGCTGGCAAATCCCCCGGCCGGCAAGTCTGTCGCTGAAATTTCGCTTTGCGCTCGCGCCGGGTCTGACCGCCGGCAATTATCCATGGCCGATTCGCGTGGCAGTGCGGCCGCTGGAATAAGCTAAATACGTGGGATAGCTGCTAGTACGTCACCGTCACGGTGATGACATCGCTATAACCGCCCGGCGCTACATCCTGGGAGGCAGGCATCATCCCATAGAGCGTGCCGGTAGCGAGATTGCTGCCGCCCGCCGGCACCACGAAGGGCCCGGCGCTGCCGGCGAAAGAACCGCCGGTACCGTCGCCGATGATCTGATTGAAGGCCGTACTCCAGTAGATGTTGTAATTGAGCGCATTGACCCCGGAAAACATTTTGCGCGTCGCGTAGCTGCCGCTCAGACCGGTGCTCAACGTCACATTGACGGTGACATTGGCCGTGCCGGTCCCGCTGCCGTTGCAGGTGACGCGCAAAGTGCCGGTGGATGTATTGGCCACCGCGCTCAATGGATTGTAGACGCCAAAGGCGATGCCGCTCGCGCTCGCCGTACAATTTACGGTGGTGGCCGCGGTCGCGCTTTGCGCCAGAAGCGCCATCGCGCACAACGCAGCGGCGAGCTTGCGGACTCTCACGGGTTGCGCACCGTGGTCTCGTGAATTCTGCGGCATTGAACCGTGCCCATGTCCGGAAGCGGGTCGTCGGGCGGCGGCGGTTCCAATCGAAAAGCACAGTGCCCACCGGCCCAATGCGCCTCGGCCGACATTCCATGGTCGTAGCCGGTGACGTACACCATCCCGTCGAGCACCACGGGGAACTCCGTGCCCTTGAGCGTCACGACAGCTCCAACGGGCACCGGCACGCCATCGTCGGTGACCAGTCGAAAAGTACCGCTGCGCACGCGCTCTACGGGAAATCGAGCAATCACGCCGCTTCGATAGGGAGGGGCCATGATGGTGCTGCTGGCACCGATGGTGGTGTCGAGCGGCAAATCCTCCGGTGTGATGCTGATGCGGTTGGCCTCATAGGGCCTGAGGTTGTAGAGCAGCGCTCGCCCGCCGGCATCCGTATGCGCGGTGAGTTGATTTTCGACGTACACCGGCACGTTGGCGAGACCGGCGACGTCCACCATGGCAAAGCTGCCGTTGACCGAGCGAGTGGTGTTGACCTGGCCATCGAGAAAAGTCATCGCGCCGGATAGATAGGCGCTGCGGCCATCGAGCCCGTGATTGCGCGCCGCCTCCACTTCCAAGTCGGCGCCGCTGAATTGTTGGCGCCAGTCGGCATCATAGTTTCCCGCCGTGGACGCGCTCAGGCGATAGCCGCTGCCGGGCCCCACGGGCGGGCTTTGGGTCAGCGACGCGATGACCTCGTTGGCGGGCGAACCGCCGCCGCTGCCTCCCACCGCGCTCAACGTGGCGGCACGCCGGAAATCCAAGGGAAGCACGAATATCAAATAGGCGCTGGTTGAGTTCTGAGCGGCGGTCGAGAACTGCGCCGCCGTGCGGGTTTGCGTGAGCGTCAAATTGAGCGACCCCACATGTCCGAAACTGATGCTGTGCGTCAGGCCCAGCGTTTGCTGCGTGGGAGAATCGCGATAGGTTTGCCGCACGTAGGCAAGAGATAGAGAACCGAACCTGCCCAATCCCATTCCGGTCTGCAGCAGACTTCGCTGCCGGATGCGCATGGCCGGATCCAAGGGTTCGCCGACCTGGGCAAAATCGCGGCTGGCCCAGAGGCTGCCGGCGACGAGACTGGTATTCTTGCCGCGATGCTCGAACCCGACGCCGCTCAATGTGCCGGATCCGGCTGAATCGCCGCCGCCGGCCGCGGTGAAATTGACGATGCCGAACTGGCCGATTGCAAAGGCGGCGTTGACTCCCGCAGCGTGCGCATCGCCCGACAAATACTCGCCGTGGCCTTCCAGGGTAAAGCTGTCGGTGATGCCGCGGCGATAGCTGACTTCGCCGAGCATCGGTCCGTAATCATTGCTTTCCAAGGCATAGTTGTTGCGGATTTCGCCGACATTCACCGAGTACTGAGAAAGTCCCGGGGCGAGCAGAATGACGCTCGAATAAAACGACTGCGTGAGCACCTGTTCGCGGCCGAGCGCATCGCGCACCACAACGCTGACATCGCCGGTCCCGGATACCGTCGGCAACCGATCGATGACGAATGGGCCCGGCGGCAACTGACTGCTCGTCACCAATTGATTGTTGACGAAAACGTCCACCGTGGACGGAACGGTGGCGATGCCCGACGTGGCCAAAAGCGGTGTCGTCAGCAAGTCCGGGCGTAGGCCGAAATTCCGGCTCCACCGCACGCCGCCATAGCGCACCGCGTTGCCCCAGGTGCCGCCGTCGCTGATGGCGTCGCCGATATTCAAAGTCTCGAGCGTGGACGGAAAGTCCCGCGTGTAGGTGGTGTCCAATCTGACCAGTTGATTGTCGGTGTCGATTCCGCCGTAGCGCGCCACCGCACTGCTGGTCAGGACGCCGGAACCGGCAAAGACGCCGAGTTCCGCGAACGCGCCGCCGATGTTCTGGCCGTCGATTTGCTGCGCGGAGAGTTGGTAATTGAAAAAAGCACCGGGGGATGCGGGCGTGATGTCGGGTGAGCGCCGTTCCGCCGCACTGAAGCGCGTCATGTCCAACGAGGCCGGCGGCACGAAGATGATTGCGCGCTGCGCGGCTTCGTCGATTGTCACCGTGCAGCCCTTGATGGCCCGCGGTTCGAAAAAACGCCGCCCTTCATGCATCGTGGGCGCGCTGAGCGGCAAGGGCAGCCGCAGGCGCGCAAAATCGCCTTCCTCAAGATAGAGCTGTCCGTCAGACCCGCGCAGCACGACCGTCATCTCGCCGGGTTCGCCGGCGCTCAAGGTCACTTCCAAAACCGCTTCAGTGAGTTGCGGCGGTTCGGCTGCCGGTGCGGAGCGGGCCGCAAGACAGAGAAGCATGAGCAGCAGTGCGGAATATGTCTGCAGCGCATAGGCAATTCGAATTAGCCTTGTCATGGACACGGGCCAATTCGCGCCTCTTCAGAGATCGCTGGGCACAACGTCGGCGGAAAAATCTCCCTGATCGCTATGACCGCGGATCGGTATCGCGCCCTGTCTGTTAGCGTCCGCGGGTGGCGTCAATGTCCAGCTCATGCGGCTTCCGGGAAGCACGTACTTCGAAGCAATGCCCCGCAGCGGCATCAAGGAACCCGGAAACTGCGCTTCGAAATCGGTTATCTGCAAATGCGCGCTGCCCGTATTGGTCGCAGCGAGTTCAACCTGGCCGTTGGCGAGCCAGCGCGACTGCCACGCCAGCTCGGCGCTCGCTTTGCCGTGTGCAGGAGCGACGAACACGGGGATGCTGAGGCGCAGGGCAACTCGCAGCCCAACGAAATCTTTCGGCGCTGCCTGCGGGACTTCCTCGAAGATCACGCGATAAGTCAGTTCTTGGACAGAGTCGGGCTCGCGCCGCAAAGCCACCCGGATGATTTGCTGACCGTTCGCGGGAATCTGCAGGACCGGAGGCGTGGCCAAGAGCTCGCGCGTGTCCTCGAGCTGCTCTGTGCCGTCATTTTGCGACCAACGCACGACCCGAATTTGCACGACCACCGGACTGTCGTCGGCATTCATAATGGTGAGGGCTTCGGTACGATGGGCGGCCGAGAGCTCGGCGCGAATCGGCGAAATGTTGAAAGTGCTGGCGCCCGCCGGCGCCGCCGCGGCGGCGATCAGGAGCGCGGCCAAGAGCGTTCGCATGTCTAGTAAGTAACGGTGACGGTGATTGTGTCGGTGTAGTTGCCGGTACCGCCGCCTGGTTCGCGGCATTGTCGGGCAGCTGGCCGAATACGGTGACGGCATTGGCGGTTGCGACACCGGCGCCCGTGCCGGCCACGGTCTTGCTCGTGCCCGACCCGTCGCCGAAGACCTGCGTGAACGTCGCGGTCGTGAATAGGTTGTACTGCAGGGTATTGGCGCCTACGCCCATGAGCCGCTGCGCCACCGTTCCCCCGGTGGTCGCACCGCCGTTTAAGGCGATCGTATAAGGGGTGTTCTTGGTGCACTTGACGCTGATCGTGCTGTTATTCGCGACCGGCCCGCCGCCGGGCGTGTAGGGGCTGAACGCCAACGCGGTGGCGGTGGCCGAGCAGGTCGCCTGCACCGTGGCCGTGACCGCAAACGTGGCGGTGGTGGTTGCAGAATTGGCGACGCCCGCCACCATCGCACCTAAGATCAGCGTCATTGCATGAATCTTGCGCATGAAATCCTCGAGAAGCTAGAAACCCAATTGGATGTCCGGCGGCAGGCCTCACCGGCCGCCGGTTATCCGCTCATTAATAAGTGACGGTGACCGTAATTGTGTCGGTGTAGTTGCCCGGTATGGCCGCTTGATTGGTGGCGCTATCCGGCACCTGACCGAACACCTGCACCGTGTTCACGGTCGCGACTCCGAGACCGGTGCCGGCAACCGTGCCTGTAGTGCCGCTGCCATCGCCGAAAATCGTCAAGAGTCCCGCGGTCGTATACAGGTTGTATTGCAAGGTGTTGGCGCCTGAACCCATCAGACGCTGAGCGAAGGCATCGCCCGTGGTCGAACCGGCGTTGAGCGCGACGGTGAAGGGCGTGTTTTTCGTGCACTTGACGCTGATCTAGGTGTTGCCGATCTGCGCGCCGCCGCCGGGGGTGTAGTTGGGGAACGCCAACGTCGCCGGCCGTCGCGGAGCAGGTCGACTGCACCGTCGCAGTCACCGCGAAGGTCGTGGTGGTTGTGGTCGCAGCTTGTGCAACGCCCGCAGCCATTACTCCGGTCGGCGAGGGTTGCGGTGAGAATCTTGTGCATGAAAGCTCCTGAAATTTGGCCGTGACGTCATTTCGCGGGAAATCCCCGAGTGGCGGCCATTGTTGCGGGATGCGCCCAAATCCCTTGTGACCGCCCTCGCAGATCGGTCAGCGCATGCTCAAGTTTTGCGACAATCTGCCGGTGCCCATCTCAATTTGCCGGCAATTCGGCTGGAGATCGGCGTTACGCCGCAGCGGTCCGCTGAGCCGCCTTGTGTGAAGCAATTCCGCCTTTGCGCAGACGGTGCTAGCATGAGCATCGGTTGTCAGGTGTTCGCCTTGCGCAAACTTAACGCTCGCCACGAGTTACGCGTCGCGCTGCTTGCAGCGCTGGCGCTGATCTTTGCCCAGCTGGGCGCGATGTCGCATGCCTATTCCCACCAGCCTGAAACCGGTTCGGTTTCCGCGCAGCAGGCAAAGCTCGGGATTCATGATTTTTGTAAAGATTGCTTGAACTTCGCACCGTTGCTCTCGGCCGCCGGCGCTCCCACTCGCGCTGCCCTTCTCCCTACCACAGGCCTGCATCACTGCGCCGCAAGCGCAAATCGCCTGTCTGGTCGAACTTAAGTTCCGCCTCGCCTTTCGCTCTCGCGCTCCTCCCGCCACGCATTAAGCCCCTGATCGTCTTTTGCGCCGCAGCCTCGCGGCCGTGGCTTATTTGGCGTGGAGAACTCGTTTCATGTGCAATTTCAAATTCTTCGGGGCGCCGTTGGCGCTCGTCATTGGCCTTTTGGTTTGTCTGCCGCGCGCCGCGCTGGCGGAGAAGTCCGACACTCCGGATGCTTCCGATACGTCGACTGCAGCAGAAATCGGCAACGGTGCACCCGCCGTCGACGAAGTGGTGGTCATCGCACAGCATCTCAACGAGGCGCGCAACGGCATCCAAACGCAGATCGGCGCGTCGACCTACACGATCAATGAAGCCGCAATCAATGCAGCACCGGGCGGCGACAATCAATTGCTCAATCAGGTGATCATGCAGGCGCCGGATGTGGCCCAGGACTCGTTTGGACAATTCCACGTGCGCGGTGAGCACAACGGCCTTCAATACCGCTTGAACGGCATCATCCTGCCGGAGGGCATCAGCGTCTTCGGGCAATCGCTCGATCCGCGCCTGATCTCCTCGCTCACGTTGGTCACCGGAGCGCTGCCGGCCGAGTATGGCCTGCGCACCGCGGGCATCATCGATGTAAAGACCAAGAGCGGAGCGATCGATCCGGGCGGGGCCGTGTCCATCTACGGCGGCAGCCACGGCACCGTGGAGCCGAGCTTTAACTATGGCGGCAGCGAGGGACGCCTGAACTACTTCGTCTCCGGTGACTTTCTACGCAATGATTTAGGCATCGAGTCTCCCGACGGCAGCTCCGATCCCATCCATGACCATACCACGCAATATCATGGCTTCGGCTACTTCGAGTACATCCTCGATGAGGCTAACCGCGTCAGCGCGGTGTTGAGCAGCTCGGTCGGCAACTTTCAAATTCCCAACCGCGCCGGACAGACACCGGGCATCACCAATGCCGATGGCACGCCGCTCACGGTCAACGGCCAAACCACCTATCCCGAGCGAGGCGCTCAATGAAAACCAGCGCGAGGTCAATCACTTCGCGATATTGAGCTGGCAGCACTCGCAGGGCGCTTTCGACGTGCAGACTTCCGCGACCGCCCGCTACTCGAGCCTGACCTTCACGCCCGATCCGCTCGGTGATCTGTTGTTCAATGGCATCGCTCAGGATGCCTACAAGCAGAACGTGGCCTATGCGCTGCAGTCCGATGCGGCCTACCGGCTCGACGACGTGCACACGTTGCGCGGCGGCATTTTCGTTCAAAGCGACCACTCCAAGAGTCGCGACCACCTCCGCAGGTCATCGCCCTGGATGACGCACGGTAACCAAATCAGCGACGTCCCGGTGAACATCGTCGACAACGGCGCCAAGACCGAATGGATCGAGAGCCTCTACTTGCAGGATGAGTGGAAGGTGATTCCCGCGCTGACCCTCAACTACGGCGTGCGCTTCGATAAGTTCACCGCCTTTACCGCCGCCCACCAGGTGAGCCCACGCGTTCAACGTCGTCTGGCAGGCCCTGCCCGACACCACGGTGCACATCGGCTATTCGCGTGTATCTCTCGCCGCCGCCCTTCGAACTGGTGGGCAGCGAGACCGTGGCGAAGTTCGCCAACACCACCGCCGCGCCGGCCGTCACGTTGGCCGACTCGCCGCTGGCGGAGCAGGCCAATTATTACGATCTCGGTGTGCAGCAGAAGTTCACTCCCAGTTCACGGTGGGCCTCGACACCTACTACAAGCAATCGCACAACTTGATCGACGAGGGCCAGTTCGGCGCACCCATCATCTTAACGCCCTTCAACTACACCTACGGCAAACAGTATGGCGCCGAGATCACCGCCAATTTCACCCCAGAGGGCTTCAACGCCTATTTGAACCTCGCCTATCAGAGCGCGAAGGGTAAGAATTTCGCTTCGGCACAGTTCAATTTCTCAGCGGACGATCTTGCCTACGTTGCCTCGCACTACATTCACCTGGACCATGAGCAGCAATTCACCGCCTCGGGCGGCGTCTCGTATGTGTGGAACCACACGACCTTCAGCGCGAATTTCCTGGAGGGCTCGGGGCTGCGTGCCAACTTGGTCTTGCCGGACGGGACGTCGATTCCGAACGGCGATCACTTGCCCTACTACACACAAATAAATCTCGGCGTAAACCACGTGTTCCACTTCACCGAGTCGAGCACCTTGACCGCGCGCTTTGATGTCATCAACGCGCTCGACAAGGTCTACGAAATTCGCAATGGCACCGGCGTCGGCGTGGGCGCGCCGCAATTCGGCCCGAGGCGCGGATTGTTTTTCGGCATTTCCAAGAGCCTATAGCCGCGGGCGAGCCCGCGGGCTGCGAGCCTCCTCTGAGTTGAGACAGGCTCTACACTTTCTCGAGGGCGGCGTTCAGGTCGGCGATGAGATCGCCGGCATCCTCGATGCCGACCGAAATGCGAATCAGCGCGTCGGTGATGCCGAGCCGATCGCGCGTCTGCTTGGCGACGCCGGAATGCGTCGTGCTGGCCGGATGCGACATGAGGGTTTCGGTTCCGCCGAGACTCACCGCCAGCTTGATCACCTGTAGTGCATCGAGCAGGCGAAACGCCTCGGCCTCGCCGCCCTTGACCGCGAAGCCGAAGGTCGAGCCCGCGCTCTCGCATTGCTGCTCGAATACGGCGCTGCGCGGATCGTCGGCAGCCAGAAAACCAAGATAGTTTACCGCCGCGATCTTCGGATGCGTGCGCAGAAAATTGGCCACCAGCGCGGCATTTTCCGCTGATTTGTACATGCGCAAGGACAGTGTCTCCATCGAGCGCATGATCATCCACGCAGTGTTCGGATCGAGTTGCGTGCCCAGCGCGCCGCGCAATTTCTTGACCGGATCCGACCGCCGTCGCGCGAGCCCACCACTCCGCCGGCGACCAAGTCCGAGTGGCCGCCGACGTACTTGGTCAGCGAATACATGACCAGATCGACGCCATGCAGCAAGCGGACGCTGGAACACCGGTCCCAAGAAAGTATTGTCGACCGCCACCGGCGGCCGTCCGCCGGCCTGGCGCGAACCGATCATCTCGGAGACTTCGCGCATCAATTTCAGATCCACCAGGCTGTTGGTCGGATTGGCCGGCGTCTCGACGATGATGAGGCACACGCGGCCCTTGGTTTCGGCGGCCTTTTTGCGAAGCCTGAGCGGCCGCCTCGAGCACGGCGTTGCGATCGTGACCCAGATTAAATCCGACTGCGCGCACGCCGAAACCCGGCAGTGTTTTTTCGATCAGCGTCTCGGTGCCGCCGTACAACGGCTGGCTCATCAAAATGACATCGCCCGGGCGCACATGCGTCCAAATGACCGTCGATATCGCCGACATGCCGCTCGAGAACACGGCCGCGGCCTCGCCCTCTTCCCACAGGGCCAGTCGATCTTCGAGAACTTCCAGATTGGGATTGTTGAAGCGCGAATACACCAGGCCGGACGATTGACCTGCGACCGGCTCGCGCCGTCCCGAGGTATAGTCGAAGAAGTCCTTGCCGTCCTGCGCCGTCTTGAAGACGAACGTCGAGGTCAGAAAAATCGGCGGCTTCAGCGATCCTTCCGACAAGCTAGGATCAAAGCCGTAGCCCATCATCTGGGTTTCGGGCTTGAGCACGTGTTTGCCGATTTTGCGCTTATGATACGTGTCGTAACTCACGCTGCCCCCAAGAAGTTAAAAACGTGGCCCGCAATATAACACCGTGTTACTGCTAATCATCGCCGCCGCGGCGTTCTTGTGCACGCTGCTGGGCGGCTTGCTGGCGCTGCGTCTGCGCGACAAGCTGCACCTGATTTTGGGCTTCAGCGCCGGCGCGGTCATCGGCGTTGCGTTCTTCGACCTGTTGCCCGAGGCGATCGATTTCGGTGCGCCAGTTCCACTCCCCGGCGACGACGCTGTCGTGGACCGCGCTGGGCTTCCTGTTCTATCTGGTGCTCGACCGGATTCTGCTGTTTCACGGCGACGCCGCGCCTCGCGGCCGCTTTGCCGCCGGCGTGCTGTGCCTGCACAGTTTGCTGGACGGCATTGCCATCGGACTTGCTTTTCAGGCCTCGCACGAGGTGGGAATCGTCGTGGCGATTGCGGTGCTGACCCATGATTTCTCCGACGGCATCAACACGATGAACATCGTGCTCAAGAACCACGGCAATCGCACCCAGGGCCTGCGCTGGCTGCTGCTGGATGCCGCGGCGCCCGTGCTCGGCGTGGCCTGCGACCTATTTCTTCACGCTGCCCGCCGGCGCATTCGGCGCCGATACTGGCGCTGCTCGCGGGTTTTTTCTCTACATCGGCGCCAGCGATCTCATCCCCGAAAGCTATCACGCGCATCCGAAATTTCTGACGACCGCCATGACGCTCGCCGGCGCCGCGGTGCTGTATCTGGCGATCACGCTAATTGGGCGGTAGATCGCGCGTCGCGGCACTGCCGGCGGAGGCCGCCACGATGCTGGCGATGGCGGCCCATTGAATCAGCGTCAACATCTCGCCGAGAAAAATCAGCCCCGCGACCGCGCCGAGCGCGGGATTCAAACTCATCAGCACGCCGAAAGTGCGCGTAGGTATTCGCGGCATGGCGAACATTTCGAGCGAATACGGCAGCGCGCTCGACAGCACCGCAACGCCGACGGCGGCCGGCAGGATCGCCGGCAGGAAAATAGCTGCGCGCCGCTCTGTGCATAGCCGATCGGGCACGATGATCAGCGCGCCGATGACCGTTCCCAGCGCGGTGATCTGGCCGCCGTGCGCAGCGCCGGCTCTGCGTCCGAAAGACGATGTAGAGCGCCCAGCATGCACCGGCCCCGAGCGCGTAGGCGACGCCGAGCGCTGACAGCGGCCTGGCCGCCAAGGCCCAAGCGGCAGCAGCGCCATCAGGCCCAGCAGCCGCCAGCAACATCCATACGAAATCAACGGCGCGGCGCGATGCAAACAGCGCCACGCCGAGCGGACCGGTGAATTCCAGCGCCATGGTGACGCCGAGCGGGATGTGGCTGATGGCCAGGTAGAAGAGAAGATTCATCCACCCCATGGCGACGCCGTAGACGATGACGCGTGCGCAGCTGCGCCGGCGTGAAACGGATATGCCACGGACGCCACACGATCAGCAGGATCGCGGAGGCGATGCCTAAGCGCAGCGCCGCTGTGCCGCCGGCACCGACGATAGGAAACAGTCCTTTGGCCAGCGTCGCGCCCAGTTGGAAGCTGAGCATCGCGACGGTCAAGGCCGTGATCGGCACGGCGATGGGAGATGATTTCGATTGGATAGCTAGGAGCCTGTCTGAATATTCATACGGTTCCTGCCGCTCCGCGGCGCGGTCCACTGCGTCGTTCGCGGCGTCGTCCTGCGGATTCTCCGAAAGATGCAGGTACTTCATCACACGCTTGAGGTTGCGGCGAATCTCATTGAGATGACCGATGCTCACCGCGGTCCGCAGCGCCTCTTTCAATGGCTGCAGCGGATAGCCGCCGTATGCCCCGGCATTCGGAATATCGTTGGTGACCGAGGATCTGCCGGATAGCACGACGTTGTCGCCGACCGTGACGTGCGCGGTGACGACAGAATTGCCGCCGGTGACGAACTGCCGCCCAATTTTGGTAGAGCCTCCCATCATGAAGCCCGCGGTGAAAAACCCGTTCTCACCGAGGTCGCAGTTATGCGCGATATGACAAATGTTATCCAGCTTGGTGCCCGAACGGATACGCGTCGAGGTCAAAGTGGCGCGATCGACGGCGCAGTTGCTGCCGATTTCAACGCCATCGCCGATGATTACATTGCCCAGGTGCGCGATCTTGCGCGGCTTGCCGTTTGGATCGACGGCGTAGCCGAAGCCATCGCTGCCGATGCTGGTATGGGGATGAATCTCGCAATCCTCGCCTACCTGGCAGCGTGCGCCGACGAATACCTGCGGGTGCAGAATGCTGCGGGCGCCGATCCTGGCCGCGTTCTCCACCACGGAGTGAGAGCCGATCATGCAGCCATCGCCAATTTCCGCGCCCGCGCCGATCACGCAATACGGGCCCAGAAACACGCCATTGCCGATTATTGCATCGGGATGCACGACGGCGGTCGGATGGCGTTCGCCCCACTGGGTAAATCGAGCCGCTTTAGCGTCGAAGTACTTCAGGAGAATCGCCATCCCCATGGAGATGTTCTTCACTGAAAAACAGCAGCTATCCGCGTCCGCGACCGCGCACAGCCGGTCGGCCATATTCGCATGCACGATCAGAATGGCCGGTTTACGACGGCGCGCCTCGGAAAGTTGCGCAACATCAGTGACATACACCAGGCTTTGCGCCACCGCCTCTTCAGGAACGCGGCAATGTTCGGCGGCGACTCCTAAATTGCCGTGCAGAAATGTGAAAATATCGGAGTGGTGATTCTTGATGGCCTGGGCGCTTAACATGACTGCGATCTCTTAAGGATCCCACTTTATTGTTCTTTTAACATCGAACGACCCGGAGACTACCATCGTCGGCGAGACTTCGCGCGAGATTAAAAAAGCCATCCAGCGGATCCCGCGCAGCAGCATACCCTGCGACACAGTGGCGCTGGCCCGCGCTTTGCTCGGCAAAGTCCTGGTGCGTGAGTTTAGCAGCGGCATAGCTGCGGGCCGCATCGTGGAGACCGAGGCTTATTTGCAGCACGATCCCGCCTGTCACGCGTTTCGCGGCCGGATGACGGCGCGCAACCGTTCGCTGTTTCTCGAACACGGCCATGCATATGTGTACCTCTGCTATGGGACGTCGTACCTGCTAAATGTATCGAGTGAATCCAGCGGCGTTGGTTCCGGCGTGTTGTTGCGCGCGCTCGAACCTTTGTACGGTAGCGAACATATGCAGGGTAACGCCAGGCATGTCAAGGCGGCGGATTTGACCCGCGGACCGGGACGGTTGACCGCCGCACTGCGGGTCGACCGGCGTCACGACGGACTGAATCTATTTACCGACCAGCAACTTTGGATCGGCAACGACGGTCACAGAATCGAGTCGATCGGCGAAAGCGTGCGCATCGGGCTGACCAAGGCGGCCGATGAGCGGCTGCGCTACTTTGTTGCCGGCAACCGCTATCTAAGCGGCCCGCGGAGGCTCAATGAGTAAAGGGGATTCTGTGCGCACATCCGGCTTTGTCGGCGCGGCGCTGTTAATGTCGGTTGGTGCGCTTGCGCATGGCGGGTGTCCCGCTCAGGTCACGGCGCAAGTGCAATTGAGCGCCGCGACGCTGTGCGTCGCCATAGATGATCCCAAGCTGGCCAAGCAGCTGCCGCTGCTGCGCACCTGGATCGACCGTTCCGCCCACATCGTCGCCGATTATTACGGCCAATTTCCCGCCCCGCTGGTTGTCATTGAGTTGCGCGGCATGGACGGCAGCGGCGTCAACGGCGGCCGCACCACCAACGACACGGGGTTGATGATCCAAATGCGCGTCGGCCGTGAAACCAGCGCAGAGGCGTTCGCGGCGGATTGGGTGCTGGTTCACGAGATGGTGCATCTGGCGCTGCCCGAGATCGGCAAGACCCACGACTGGCTGGCAGAAGGACTGGCCACCTATGTCGAAGGCGTTGCGCGGGCGCAATACGGCAATCGGACGATTGCCGATGTCTGGGCAGAAGATCGGCAATCCATGCCCAAGGGGCTGCCTAAGCCCGGCGAGGGAGGCATGGACCAATCGCCCTCATGGGGCCGCACCTACTGGGGCGGCGCGCTTTACTGCTTGCAGGCGGACGTGGCGATCCGGGAACAGACAGCGAACCGCGTCGGGCTGCAAACGGCGTTGCGGGCCATCCTCAAAGAGACCGGGGGCTATGGCTTGGACAGCAACATTGGGGAGGTGCTGCGAATCGGCGACGCTGCCACCGGTACGCACGTGCTGTCCGGGCTCTACCAGCAAATCCGGACGACGCCGCAAACGCCCAACCTTGACCTGCTTTGGACCCTGCTCGGCGTTCCCGGAGAACCTTTAACGCAGCCCTTCGATGATCGCGCGCCCCTGGCCGCGATCCGCATCGCGATTACCGCGAAACCGGACGCAGCTCCTAGTGCTCGGAAAAATTAGGCTCGCGCTTCTCGAAAAACGCCCGCACACCTTCCACGCAATCCTGGGTCTCGAGAGTCATCTCTTGCGCACTGCGCTCAGCGCGCAGCTGCTCTTGCAGTGAATTGTCGAAAGTGGACGCGTGCAAGGTGCGAATCTGCCCAAGAACCGCGCATGGTCCGGTGGCAAGCCGGTGCGCCACGGCCTGTGCCCGCGCAATAAGCTCGCCCGCCGGGACTACCGCATAGGCCAAACCCCATTCAAGCGCGGTTTTGGCGTCAATTCTTTCCGCGAGCATCAATGAAGACAGCGACCGACCCGCGCCGATGCGTCGCGCCAGATGAAAGGTGATGCCGGCATCGGGCACCAACCCCAAACGCGCAAACGAGGGCAGGAAGTAGGCGTTATCCGCCGCAATGATGATATCGCTGGCGAGCGCGAGACTCATGCCTGCGCCTACCGCCGCGCCATTGACCGCAGCGACGATGGGAAACCTAAAACCGCTCAAGCGGAGAATCAACGGATCCATGAAGCGCCGCATTTCAAAATGTGCACGCTGCCGGGCTTCGGCCGTCTTGAGGTCGATTGAATGAAGATCCAGACCGCTGCAAAACACATCGTTGCTGCCGGTGATGACCACCGCCTTTGCGCCGCCTTCACCCTTTTGAATTTGATCGAGCGCCAGATGTATCGCGCGAATAACGGTGATGTCGATCGCGTTGCTGCAGGTCGAGCGTTGCAGCGCCAAGGTAGCAACCCCATCGGATACCGTGAAGGACAAAGAATTCATGCTGCAGCCCCCTATCCACCCTTAAGCCGCAGGCCCCGCAACTCATTGACTTATTTAGTCAAGCCGCCCTTATATCGGGGTCCGCACCTTGATCATGCCCCCTACCTCTCGCCACTGCAAGGAGACCCCTAGAGAGCTAATCGTTGGCCTGCTAATGGCGGCTCGGCGCACGGGCGAACGATGCGCGATTCGCGCGCCGTATCGTGATCCTGCCGGTGGTGTCGACCTCCAAAATCGCAGCGATCCAATGAGAGCGGCCGAGTACTACTCGGCCGCTGAATCGCAAATTGCCCTCTGGGCCGCTATTTTTCGTGCTCGCCCTTTTTCTCTTCGGGCTTGGCATGTTGTTGAGGCTTTGGCTGCTTGGGCGCGTTCGCAGCAACTGGTTGGCCCTGCTGCCCGGGTTGTCCGTGAGGTTGGCCCTGCTGCCCGGGTTGTCCGTGAGGTTGGCCCTGCTGCCCAGGTTGTCCATAAGGTTGGCCCTGAGGCTGGCCCTGAGTGCGGGCTGCGCCGGTCGGCTGACCCGGTGTGTGCACGAAGTTGTTCGGCTGCCCTTGACCGGGTTGTCCCGGCGCGTGGACACCGCCATTCTGCTGCGCGACCGGTGCCGGCTGACCGGCATGCGCTGCTGCGGCCGGCGGCATGGTGGCACCGTGCGCGCCGACGGCACCGGGCGCGTTGAACGCGGCCGGCCTTGGAGTCGCCGCAATCGCAGGATGACCGCCATTGGCCCGCGCCATGAGAGCAGGGTTTCGCGCAGACTCTTGGAAATGCTGCCGCTGCATCGGCGTGGCGGAAATATGCCGTTCAGCACCTGCGGCTCGTTCTTCAGCGGTCATCACGGCCGCCGTCCCATGGGGACCACCGTTGTAGCTGACGCGGTTCACCGAGACATTGTTGACGACCGTTTCGTGGTAAGTATTGTGAATGACGGTGACGTTGATGTTGGTGACCGCACGGTTGTAGGCAAACGAATTGCCGACCCAGCGGCCGCCTGCAAATCCGACGCCCACGTAGCCGAAGCCGTAGTTCACACCGCCGTAATAGCCGATATGCGGGCCCCAATAGCCGGCATGAAAGGCATAGACCCCGCCGACGAATCCCCAGTAGGGCGGCGTCCAAAGCACGCCCACACGCGGCGGCTGTACCCAGGTTCCCGGCACCCAGTAGTAGCCGCCCCCACCCCAAGCCCAGTACCCGGGCGTCCACAAGTAGCCGTCGTCAGGACATGGGCGGTTGATCGTATTCCGGCAACGGAGGGGGAGCCTCGTTCGCCGTCACTTCCGCGTCGCCTGCCGGCTCGGCATAATCAGCCTGAGGCGGTGGCGGTGGCGGCGTCGGCCGTACATAGACGGGCGGCGGCGGCGGTGAGGGTGCCACTTCGCGAACCACGCAGCCTCCGAGCAGCGCTGCAGCCGACAAAATCAACGCGCCGGCCATCGGAAGCCTTGAATCTAAAGAGTATTTGCTACAGGTAGCCATAGTGTCCCGCCATTTGATGGTTATGAGATAGCGTACGCAAAAGTACGCGCTTTACAGAACGCATAACGTCACAAATTGCAAAAGGGCTATTACTGTGACGGGAATGTAACGCGGAAGGCGCCGTCGCAAATTAGCGACGGCGCTCAGTGCCGCGGGTCAGATGAGCGGCGCTCCGACCCTAGGAGCCTGTCTGCGAGCTCCTAGGCATCGATGGACCGTTTGAACGTTTCCGGCAGAAACAACAAACCCAGCACCAGAGTGATGGCTGCAACCACGATCGGGTACCACAGGCCATAGTAGATATCACCGGTAGCCGCCACCATGGCGAAAGCCGTGGTTGGAAGAAACCCTCCGAACCAGCCATTGCCGATGTGATACGGCAACGACATGGCGCTGTAGCGGATGCGCGCCGGAAACAATTCGACCAACAACGCTGCAATGGGCCCGTACACCATGGTGACGTACACCACCAAGATGAACAGCACCAAAACCACCATCGGCTTGTTCATGGCCGCAGGATCCGCCTTGTCCGGATAACCGGCCGCGGTGAGCGATGCCTTCACCTGCTTCTGAAAGTCGGCAATTGCCTTCTTGCGATCGGCTCCCTTCACCACTTTTGGATCGGGCGCCTCAAAGCTACTGGAACCGCTGCGAATCTTGGCCACCGATCCCGCCGGGGCGTCTTCGCGCTTGTACGAGACGCCTGCTTTGGCAAGGTAGCTCTTGGCGATGTCGCACGAGGTCGTGTCGAACGGATTCTTGCCGACCGGATCAAACTGGAAGGAACACTCTTTGGGATCCGAGACGACGGTGACGGGTGTCGCAGACTGCGCAGCATACAGCGCCGGATTGGCGTACTTGGTCAGCGCACCGAACAGCGGGAAGTATGTGAGCATTGCCAACAACAAACCCGTCATGATGATGGGCTTTCTTCCGATCTTGTCCGACAGCCACCCGAACAACACGAAACATGGAGTGGCCAGCACCAGCGCTATCGCCACGAGAATATTGGTCGTGGCGCCATCGACTTTCACGATGCGTTCCAGGAAGAACAAGGCGTAGAACTGGCCGGCGTACCAGACCACCGCCTGTCCCATCACCGCGCCCAACAAACTGATCAGCACGATCTTGAGGTTGGGCCAGCGTCCAAAGGCCTCCGAGAGCGGCGCCTTCGATGTCGTACCCTGATTCTTCATCTTGACGAATACCGGGCTTTCCGCCAGCCGCATGCGAATCCACAGCGAGACGATGAGCAAAATCGCGGAAACAAGGAACGGAATGCGCCATCCCCACGATTTGAAGGCGTCCTCGCCAAGGCTGGTGCGAGTTGCAATGACGACGATCAGCGCGCCGAACAACCCCAGTGTCGCCGTGGTTTGGATAAAGCTGGTGAACAGCCCGCGCTTGCCGGGCGGTGAATTTTCCGCCACATAAGTGGCCGCGCCGCCGTACTCTCCGCCCAGCGCCAATCCCTGCAGCAATCGCAGCGCCAGCAGCAATATCGGCGCCAGAACTCCGGCGGTTGCGTAGTTCGGCAACAGCCCGACCGCAAAGGTAGATCCGCCCATGATGCCCATGGTGATCAGGAAGGTGTGCTTGCGTCCGACCAGATCGCCCAAGCGGCCGAACACCAGCGCGCCGAAAGGCCGCACCGCAAAGCCTGCGCCGAATGCCGCCAATGCGAATATGAAACCGGTCACTTCGTTGACGCCGGAGAAAAATTGCGAGCTGATGATGGCGGTGAGCAAGCCGTACAAATAAAAGTCGTACCACTCGAATACCGTGCCCAATGAGGAGGCACCGATGACCAGCCAATTGCTTTGCACTGCCGCCGTGCTGTTGGGCAATCCTGCATCTGCGGACGTAGTCGCCATTCTATTCCCCTGCTTTTTTATGAAATTCGATCGTCGCCTGGAAAAACCAGTCCAGCGAATTGGGCTAATGCTTGAGCGTCCCCGCCGTGACCGCCGCCTTGAGTTCGGTCAATTTTGCCTTGAGCGCCTTTGAGTTCTGCGGTCCCATCCGAATCAGCAATTTTTGTCCCGCGGAACGCGACTCAAGTGTCGGGTCGGCAAAAGTGTACATGACGTTGGGGCGCACCAGCCCGATCGGCTCCTTCGGCTCCGGTGCGGCCAACAAGTTGTCGATGACCTCAACGAGCCGATCGTTGAAATAGCCGTTGGGATAGCCCAGGCTCTGGTACGCCTGCTGGAACAGCGGATAGAAGTGAATATAGACCGCCGCAAGTTGCCTGGCGTCGAGTTTGCCGATCACCGCAACCAACGGTTTGTAGCGCTCGAAATTGCGCGCATCGAGGTGTCGAATGCAGCTCGTCGCCCGTGGCCACGAATGAACCGGGTATCGGCGGTGGTCGGGCGCTTGTCGACGGCGACCTTTTGCCGCGGCAAATTATCGATGGTCACCACCATCTTGCGGATCAAATCCTGGGGCACCAGAAAATCCTTCACCACATCGGCGCTGCTGATCTGCGCCAGCGCATCGCGCAGCGGCGCATCGCTGTCGGCCAAGTCAGGCAGAGGTGCACCAGACCCGGTACTACCGGCAGCCGCCGGCAGAGGATGCGAAATACCCGGCTCAGCCGCCTCGGGCGTGGCAGCAACCGGCGCGGTGGGTGCGGCCGGCAGAGGAGCACTGCGGTTTCGCAGGTAAAGCAGGCCGGCGGCCGCCAGCACGAAAATCAAGACCGCTACGCCGACGATGGGTTTATTGACCATGCGCTTTCGGCGGTCAGCTCGCGTTCAGCATGCGCAACTGCAGCTCGTGCCGGCGATAGTCGATGATCAAGGTGTCGAGCAGTCCCAGGGTATCCATGCCGATCACAATCGCCGGCTCACTCGTCAGCCGCCATTGCTTGAAGATGTACAAATCGCCGAACGTCACGCCGGGATCGTGAATGGTAATCGAGCCCAACCCAATGGCGGGCGTGTCCATCAATTCGCCCTTTTGAATGTCCTTGGTGGCGCCGATGATGGTATCCATCTTGGATCTTGGCTGCCCGCCGACGCGCGCCAGAGCATCTTTGAGGGCCAGATTTGCAATTGTCACCTGGCCGCCCGTGTCGATAATTGCCTTGCAGCGAATTTGGCCCACGAATGCGTCCACAACCACCAACGTGCCGCGCAACGAATGAAACGGCACGCTGACGAATCCGGCGCCCGATCGTTCGTTTTTCGAGTAGGCAATGTTGATGCGATCGTGGCGAAAGTCGATGAAGATTCGTTTGCCCACCAAGCCTTCGGAACCGAGAACGCCTTCCGCGCCCCCCAGCGCGTCCGGCACGATGGGCAGTATGGCCTGATCGACCGCCACGTCGCCGATGCTCAAGGTGTCCACGCGGATGGTCGGCACCGTGGCAAATCCCGTTACGCCGCGCAAAATCACCGGCGGCGAGCGGTCTGTCGGAATGCCCAGGGCCAAGGCGACCAGGGCGGTGATCGCACTGTGGCTTGCACCGGTATCGAGCACCAGGCGGAACGGCCCGCGCCCATTGATCATGACGGGAGCCCAGATGCGGCCAATTTGATCCCGGCGCGTCGGCGACACGTAGCGCGGTTCGCGTGCCTCCACCATGATTTCCGTGAGCTCATCGATTGGATCGACAATTGGTGTCGAGGGCGGGGAAACTTCCGGAGCGGTTGCGCCGGTCCAAACGGGCCAGCCGGCGAGCGCGCCGACCACGACCGCTGCCCCGAACCAGCGCATTCCATGCCGGCATCGGGAGAAAAAGCTGCGTATGGTTTCTTTCAAGTGCCCGCCTAGACGCTGCAACGTCGTTATGCCGTCGTCGATCGTCCGCCCCGAAAACCCGCGTAATCTTCAGAGCCGCAGCATAGCACCGCGCTTCCTGCGCACCAATATCCTTGCCGACATAGGTCAAATCTCGCCGTATCGACCCCGGCCGGGGCCGTTGCGTCCTGACAGACGAGTTACCGCACCCTACCGTGCAGCGGCAGCCGGATCGGGGCTGCGCTCGAGGGGCGGCAGCCTGCCGAATTTTCCGAGCCGAAAATCGTTCATGGCTGTGTCGATTTCCTGCTGGGTATTCATGACGAAAGGCCCGTAACCGGCGATCGGCTCAGCGATGGGGACGCCGCTCAATAACAAGAGCGTGCTGTCAGCCGAGGCCGTGATCTGTATCTCGCCGCCCCTGCGGTCCAAAAGCACCAGTTCCGCGTCCTTGGTTTCGCGAGATCCATTGATCGCTGCGGCGCCGCGCAGCACCGCAACCGCCGCGCTGTGATCCTCGGGCACCTGCAATGTTGCCGTACGCCCTGCACGTAGCCGCACGTCCCAGACATTCAGTTCGCTGAAGGTGCTCGCCGCGCCTTTCTCGCCGGCGAAATTGCCGGCAATGATGCGCAGCGTTCCGGCGCCGTCGGGCAATGCCACTTGGGAAATTTGCGCACTCGAAATGCTTTGATAGCGAGGCTTCGACATTTTGTGCGCCGCCGGCAGATTGACCCAAAGCTGCGCCATCTCGATGGTGCCGCCGTGTTGCGTGAAGGACAGCGAGTGAAATTCATCGTGCAGCACGCCCGACGCGGCGGTCATCCATTGCACGTCGCCGGGCCCGATCACTCCGCTGTTGCCCGCCGAGTCTCGATGCGCGACCTCGCCCTGATAGACGATGGTAACCGTCTCGAATCCGCGATGCGGATGCTCGCCTACGCCCCGGGGCCGCGCGGCCGCCGGGAACACCGCAGGAGCCGCGTAATCCAGCAACAAGAACGGGCTTATATACCGTCCCAGTTGGTCATAACTGAACAGGCTCCTGACGGGAAAACCATCGCCGACCCAATGACCCTGGGGACTGGGATAAACACCAAGCACGCCCTTGTTCACACTGCCTCCTGAAGCGGTTCGCCTAAGCGGATATCAATATGGCCTAAAAGACACTTTTCCAGAGGCACCCTGGGTTGCGGCATGTGCGATCATGGGTTTTAGCGAGGTGCGCGGTGAAAACTTACCAAAATCCGGCGGAACTGAAATCCTTGGTCGGCTCCGAGATCGGCGTCAGCGACTGGATCACCATCGAACAGTCCCGCATCGACCAGTTTGCTGCCGTGACCGGCGATGACCAGTGGATCCATGTCGATCCCAAGCGCGCCGCCTCGGGCATGTTCGGCTCCACGGTGGCGCACGGATTTCTGACATTGAGCTTGCTGCCTTTCTTCATCCGCAGTTCGCACAAGGTCTTAGGTCCGCGCATGTCTGTGAACTACGGCCTGAATCGTGTTCGCTTCCCGGCGCCCGTGCCGGTCAACTGCCGCCTGCGCGCACACTTCAAACTGCTGTCGTACGAGGACATCGAAGGCGGCGTACAGCTGATCACGGAAGTGACGGTTGAGCGCGAGGGAGAAAGCAAGCCGGTCTGCGTGGCCGAGAGCGTCGGCAGGCTTTACAGCTGATCGAGCCTTCGATGGATCTCAAGCCCTGGTTAGATCTCAAGCCTCGGATAGGGCTCTGACGTGAGCCACGGCGCTGCGGCCCAAGGCGGATAGGTTGTAGCCGCCTTCCAGCATCGAAACCATGCGCCCGTCGGAATGGCGAGCGGCCACCTGTTTCAGCTCGCGGGTCATCCAGGCGTAATCGGCCTCCACCAGCGCCATTCCGCCCAACAAATCTTCCTTATGAGCATCGAAACCCGCGGAAATAAAAATCATCTGCGGCTTGAAGCTCTCGAGCGCGGGCATCCACTGTGCCTCGATGGCTTTCTTCGCAGCCGCGCCGCCGCTGCCGGCGGCCAAGGGAATATTGATCATGTTGGGTGCGGGATTCGACGTGCCGCTGTAAGGATAGAATGGATGCTGAAAGAAACTCGCCATCAGCACGCGTTTGTGCCAATGAGCAGGACTGAACATGTCCTCCGTGCCGTTGCCGTGATGCACGTCGAAGTCGATGATCGCGACCCGTTCCAGGCCCTTCTTTTCCAATGCATAGGCCGCCGCAACGCCAATGTTGTTGAAGATGCAAAAGCCCATGGAGCGAATCTGAGTGGCATGATGACCGCACGGCCGGATGGCGCAGAATGCGTTGGCCGACCGCCCGGCCATCACTTCGTCCACCGCCAATATTCCCGCACCGGCAGCGCGTTGTGCCGCGGCGAGGCTGTGCGGATTCATCGACGTGTCCGGATCCAGCTGCACATATCCTTCTGTGGGCGCATTTTCAAATACTGCATCCACATAGGCGGCCCGATGCACCCGCTTCAGATCCTCGGCGCGCGCCAACGGCGCCTCGAGACACTGCAATTGCTCCAGCAAACCTGAGGAGAGCATCTCCGCATTGACTGCGCTCAATCGATCCGGACATTCAGGATGACCGGCGCCCATTTCATGGCGCAGACAATCGGCATGGGTGATGTAAGCCGTTTTCATGGCGCGATACTACCTTTAGGCGGGTCTGACAAGTTGACTATAGAGACCGGAAGCACGGGCCCGCTCCTTTATCAGCGCCAATACCGCATCGATGACCGGTGTTTGCACCGCGGTGAGCCGGCCCAATTCCTGCACTGAGCCGACCAGCGCATCGATTTCCAGACTACGCCCCCGTTCCAGGTCTTGCAGCATCGACATCTTATGACCGGTTGCGGCGGCCGCACCATCGAGGCGTCGGTCCATCATCTCGGCGGGAATCTGCACCGCAAGCGCTTCGTTGATGGCTTGGGTCTCCCGCATCATGGTCTTGCACAGCGCGCGCAAATCCGGATCGCCGGCCATGCGGCCCAACGTCGCACCGGTAAGCGCGCTGATGGGATTGAAGCAAACATTGCCCCATAGCTTCAACCAAATATTCCAGCGGATGTTGTCGCGCACCGGGGCGTCGAAGGACGCCGCGCTCAAAACCTTGCTCAATTCCAATACACGCGCGGAGCGGCTGCCATCCGGCTCACCGACAATGAATCGGTTGAACTGATGGTGGGCGATGACTCCCGGCGCGACGACCTCGCACGCCGGCTCCACCACGCAGCCAATGGCGCGCTGCGGACCGATGCTGTCCCATTGACGGCCGCCCGGATCGACCGATTCCAGCCGCCGGCCTTCGAAAGGGCCGCCGCTCCTGTAGAAATACCACCAGGGAATACCGTTCATCGCGGTCACGACGGAGGTCTCCGGCCCGAGCAGCGGGGCAAAGGCCTGCGCCGCCTCGTAGGCTTGATGCGCCTTGAGCGCGCAGATCACGACGTCCTGTCGTCCAAAAACGCGCGGGTCCGAATCGGCGGCCACCCGGACGACCTTGGTGGCTCCTCCGATCTTCAGCGTCAACCCGTGCTCGCGAACGGCGGCAAGATGCGGGCCGCGCGCGATGACGCACACTTCTTGGCCCGACAGCGCCAGCTCCACGGCGAGATAGCCGCCGATCGCTCCCGCGCCGTAGATGCAGAACTTCATCCTGCAAAGCTTAAATTAAGTGGCCTCTTCGGACAAAGCCATCCGAGGATTGGCTGAACTCGAGCCCACGGCGTGATGGATGGCCGCGGCGATTTCATGCTGGGTGCAAGGCTTCGCCAGCCTGCCAATCCCCAACGTGGCTGGATCGACCGGCAATTCCGCATAACCGGTCGCCAAAATGATCGGCAGACCGGGATATCTCTGATGAATGCACTCCGCCAGCTGCAACCCGGTCATCGTGGGCATGGCGTGATCAGTCAGTACCACATCGACCTTGAGCCCCGAGTTCAACAGGCCGAGCGCCTCAGCAGCCGAATGCGCCTCGACCGCCGTATGTCCCAAATCCAGAATCATCGCTGCGGTTCCCGTCATGACGAGCGCATCGTCGTCGACAATGAGCACGGTGCAAGGGTCCGTCACCGGCCTGGCCTCAAGCCCGGGCGCGCGCACCACGGCCGCCGCCGCAGTGGTGGCGCGCGGCAGCCAAAGTTCAACCACGGTACCGGCGTTTGGCTGGCTGTGAATCTGCAGCAAGCCGCCCGATTGGGCCGCCAGACCCTGGACCATGGACAATCCCAGTCCGGTGCCCTTTCCCGGACCCTTGGTGGTAAAAAACGGCTCGGTTGCCTTCGCCAGTGTTGATTGATCCATGCCGACACCGGTGTCGACGATGGTGATCCGCACGTAGTTGCCGGGAGGCAGAGAAACGCTGTCCCCCGCGGCGTGCGGCGGCATGGCTGAGCCGTTGCCCGGCGCCGGGGTTTTCTTCGCTCCCTCCGCTCCCAGGGTAGCGGCGAGCGCCGTGATTTTTACGGTGCCGCCCTCCGCCATGGCATCGCGCGCATTCAGCGCCACATTTAACAAGGCTAATTCCAGCTGATTCGCATCCACGACCACCGGCGGCAAATCAAGTGGAAATTCGCTGCTGAAGACGATGCCATGTCCCACCGCGCGCTTGAGCAGCTCTTCCATTCCGTGAACCAGCTGGGCAAAATCAACCGCCTGCGGTTTCAGTTCTTGACGGCGCGAAAACGCCAACAGGCGCTGGGTCAGGGCCTTGCCGCGATCCGCACCCTGAATGGCGTTGTGCAAGAGCCGCCGGATGTGCGGATCCTCGGGAAGTTTTTTCTCGAGCAGCGTGAGGCTGCCCAAAACCGCCATCAGCAGATTGTTGAAGTCATGCGCGACCCCGCCGGTCAAGCGGCCGATGGTGTCCATTTTCTGCGCTTCGAACAGCTGCGCCAACGCCAGCTCGCGTTCGCGGGTGCGCTCTTCGATGCGCAGTTCCAATTCTTCATTGAACTTGCGCAATTCCGCGGTTCGCTCCTCGACGCGCCGTTCGAGGTCCGCATTGAATTGTTCGAGCTGCCGGGTTTTGCGGTACAGCTCGACGAACACCCTGACTTTGGCGCGCAGCAATTCCGGAACGACCGGCACCGACACATAGTCGACTCCGCCCAAGCGGTAGCCGCGCAACTGATCGAGGTGCGCCATCATGACCGCGGACACAAAGATGATCGAGATGTTTTGGAAGCGCGGATGCTGGCGGATCATCGTGGCCAGTTCGAAGCCGTCCAGATCCGGCATGCACACATCGATGAGAATCAGTGCGACTTCATTTTTGAGCAGGCACTCGAAGGCTTCGCGCGCCGAACCGGCCATCAGCAGATTCTCGCCGATTTCCGCGAGCACGACTTCGTGGCTCAGCAACTTGGCCTGCTGATCATCGACCAGGAGGATATTCACCTTGTCTGAGGCGGTCATGGTGGCGGCCTTCAGCGGTGCAGCCACATCCGCAGCGCCGACATCAGCTGCTGAATGTTTACCGGCTTCGCCAGATAGTCGGACGCACCTGCGTCCAGGCATTTCTCACGATCGCCCTTCATGGCCTTGGCCGTCAGCGCCAAAATCGGCAGCCGCCGGTAGGTCGGGTCCGAGCGGATGGCCTGGATCGTCTCGTAGCCGTCCATCCCGGGCATCATGATGTCCATGAGGACGATGGCGACGTCGGAACGCGCGCCCAACACCGCAATTGCCTCGCTGCCCGTGGTCGCGGTCAGCACTTCCATGCCGCGCCGCTCCAGCACGCTGCTCAGGGCAAAAATGTTGCGCGCATCGTCGTCGACCACCAGCACCGTGCGTCGAATCAGGTCTTCGTCCGAACTGTGCAGGCGTTCGAGCATGCGTTGTTTGGCGGCAGGCAAATCCGCAACCACCCGATGCAGGAACAGGGCCGTCTCATCCAGCAATCGTTCGGGCGATTCAACGCCCTTGACCACCACGCTGCGAGCCATGGTATGCAGCTTGGCATCCTCATCCGGCGCGAGTTCACGGCCCGTGAACACCACCACCGGAATATCGCACAGCGAGGCGTCGTCGCGGATCCGCTCCAATACCTCGAAACCCGACATGTCGGGCAGCTTTAAATCAAGAACCACGCAATCGATGCTGTTGTCGCGCAATTGCAGCAGCGCGCTTGCGCCGGTATCGGCGGTCATGATCTCGATATCATCCGAGCCCAGCAACTCGGTGACGCCCTGGCGCTCCGCGTCGTCGTCCTCGACCAACAACAAGCGTTTACGGCGCGCCTTCGCATAGCCTTTGATGCGCGCGAAAGCGTTTTCCAGCCCCTGCGTGGTCGTCGGCTTTTGCACGAATGAAAACGCGCCGCGCGCCAGGCCGTGATGGCGATCTTCATCCAAGGTGACGATTTGCACCGGAATGTGGCGGGTGGTCGGATCCTGCTTGAGTTGGCTCAAGACCGTCCAGCCGAGCATGTCGGGCAGGAAAATATCGAGCGATATGGCAGTCGGCCGATGCGCGCGCGCCAGGGCAAGCGCGTCCGCGCCGCGATGTGCCACCAAAACCTTGAATCCCTCCTCCTTGGCCAGTTCGACCATCACGCGCGAATAGTGCGGATCGTCCTCGACGATCAGAACCACGCTGTCATCCGGCGCCAGATCCCCGCGATCGTCGATGACCTGATCGAGCGGCATTTCGGCGATGCGCATTTGCGCCCGGCCCGCGTCAGCAGGCGCGGCCACGGCGGCGGGTGCCGGCGTCTTCACCGATGCACCGCCGATGTAGGTGAGCGGCAAATACAGGGTGAATGTGCTTCCGGCACCCGGCGTACTGCGCAATTGAATTTCGCCGCCGAGAAGATTCGCCAGCTCGCGGCTGATTGCCAGTCCCAGCCCGGTGCCGCCGTATTTGCGGCTGGTGCCTGCGTCCGCCTGTTGAAAGGCTTCGAAAATTATGCGCTGCTTTTCCGGGGGTATGCCTATCCCCGAGTCCGCGACCTCGAAAGCCACCACCGCCGGTGCGTGCTTCAACACCGGGTGATCCACGTTCCAGCCGCCGCTTGCCGGCGATACACTGAGTTTGACTCCGCCTTCCGCGGTAAATTTGAACGCGTTCGACAGCAAATTCTTCAGAACCTGCTGCAGGCGCTTGGAGTCGGTGATGATGCTGCGCTCCAGATGGGATGCTATGGCAATCTCGAATTGCAGCTTGCGGTTTTCCGCCTCATGGCGGAACGGCCGGCCGATCATATCGAGCAAATTGCTGAAATAGACTTCTTCCGCATCCACCGACACGGTGCCGGACTCGATCTTCGACAGGTCGAGAATGTCGCTGATCAGATTGAGCAGATCCGTGCCTGCGCCGTGGATGGTGCGGGCGAATTCCACCTGCTTGCCGCTCAAGTTTCCTTCGGGATTTTCGCTCAGCTGCTGCCCGAGGATGAGAATGCTGTTGAGCGGCGTCCGCAATTCATGCGACATGTTGGCGAGAAATTCGGACTTGTACTTCGAGGTCAGCGCCAGCTCGGTGGCCTTTTCTTCCACCGCGCGCCGCGCCTGCTCGATTTCCTGATTCTTCGCCTCTACTTCGACGTTGCGGTCCGCCAGCTGCTGCGCTTTTTGTTCGAGTTGCTCGTTGGTTTGCTGCAGCTCGCGCTGCTGGGTCTGCAGTTCCGTGGCCAGCTCCTGCGATTGCTTCAGCAGGCCCTCAGTCTGCATGGTCGCTTCAATCGAATTCAGCACAATGCCGATCGATGTGGTGAGCTGCTCCAGGAAGGACATCTGCAAATCCGTGAACGCGCCGAGCGATGCGAGCTCGATGACGGCTTTGACCTGGCCCTCGAAGGATACCGGCAGTACGATGGCGTTGCGCGGCGGCGCCCGGAACAGCCCGGAACTGATCGGCACCACCTGCGCCGGCATTTCGGTGATCAACATGCGCCGCGCGTCGCGTGCGCACTGCCCGATCAAGCCTTCGCCGAGCGCCAGGTGCGCCGGATAGCCGTTGGCGAGATCGTCGGCGTAGGCTGCCAGCAGTTCGAGCGTGGCGCCGTCGGTTCGCAATTGGTAGATGACGCCATGCTGCGCGCCGACCAAAGGGGCAAGTTCCGACAGCAGCATGCGGCCGACAGTGCTCAAATCGCGCTGACCCTGCAGCATGTTGGTAAAGCGCGCCAGATTGGTCTTGAGCCAGTCCTGCTCGGTATTGCGGTCGGTGGTCAGGCGCAAATTCCCGATCATCGTATTGATGTTGTCCTTGAGTTCCGCCACTTCGCCGCGGGCTTCCACCTGCACCGAACGCGTCAAATCGCCCGTGGTCACGGCGGTCGCCACCTCGGCGATGGCACGGACCTGGGTGGTGAGATTTGCCGCGAGCAAGTTCACGTTGCCGGTCAGATCCTTCCACGTGCCGGCCGCACCGGGCACGTTCGCCTGGCCGCCCAACCTGCCCTCGACACCGACCTCGCGCGCAACCGTAGTGACCTGGTCGGCGAAGGTTGCCAGCGTATCGGTCATGTTGTTGATGGTTTCAGCCAGCGCCGCCACTTCTCCCTTGGAAGCGACGGTCAGGTTCTGCTTCAGGTCGCCGTCGGCGACCGCGGTCACGACCTTCACAATGCCGCGCACTTGCTCGGTCAGATTCGCCGCCATGACATTGACGGTGTCGGTCAGATCCTTCCAGGTGCCCGCCACCCCGGGCACCTGCGCCTGGCCGCCCAAGCGCCCTTCGGTGCCCACCTCGCGGGCGACGCGCGTCACCTCGCCGGCAAAGCCGTTCAGCTGGTCCACCATCGTGTTGATGGTGTTCTTGAGTTCGAGAATCTCGCCCTTTACGTCCACGGTGATTTTGCGCGACAGGTCACCGCGCGCCACGGCCGTGGTCACTTCGGCGATGTTGCGCACCTGCGTCGTCAGATTTGCCGCAAGCAGGTTGACGTTGTCGGTCAGATCCTTCCAAGTGCCGGCGACGCCGGGCACCACCGCTTGACCGCCCAAGCGCCCGTCGGTACCGACTTCGCGCGCCACGCGCGTCACTTCGCCGGCAAACGAGCGCAGTTGATCCACCATGGTGTTGAGCGTTTCCTTCAGCAGCAGAATCTCGCCGCGCACATCGACGGTGATCTTGCGCGACAGGTCGCCGGTGGCGATGGCGGTCGCGACTTCCGCGATGTTGCGCACCTGCGCCGTGAGATTGCCCGCCATGGAATTGACGTTATCGGTCAGATCTTTCCAGGTGCCGGCAACCCCGGGCACCTGCGCCTGGCCGCCCAGCTTGCCCTCGGTGCCGACTTCGCGCGCCACGCGCGTCACTTCGCCGGCAAACCCGTTGAGCTGATCGACCATGGTATTGATGGTATTTTTCAGTTCGAGAATTTCGCCCTTCACGTCGACGGTGATCTTGCGCGACAGATCGCCGCGCGCCACGGCCGTGGTCACTTCGGCGATGTTGCGCACCTGGCCGGTCAGGTTCGAGGCCATGGAGTTGACGTTCTCGGTCAGGTCCTTCCAGGTGCCGGCGACGCCCGGCACGTTGGCCTGGCCGCCCAACTTACCTTCAGTACCGACTTCGCGCGCCACGCGCGTCACCTCCGAGGCGAAGCGATTCAGCTGGTCGACCATGGTGTTGAGCGTTTCTTTCAGCTGGAGAATTTCGCCCTTCACATCGACTGTGATTTTGCGCGACAGGTCGCCGTTGGCGATGGCGGTGGAGACTTCGGCGATGTTGCGTACCTGCGCCGTCAGATTGCCGGCCATCGAATTGACCGAGTCCGTGAGATCCTTCCAGGTGCCGGCAACGCCCGGCACCTGTGCCTGGCCGCCCAGGCGGCCTTCGGTGCCGACCTCACGGGCGACACGTGTTACCTCACCCGCGAACGAGCGCAGCTGATCCACCATGGTGTTCAAGGTTTCCTTGAGCAGCAGGATTTCACCCGATACCGTTACGGTGATTTTCTTGGACAGGTCGCCCTGGGCGACAGCGGTTGCGACCTCGGCGATGTTGCGTACTTGGCCGGTGAGATTCGAGGCCATGGAATTGACCGAGTCCGTCAGGTCCTTCCACGTACCGGCCACGCCCTTCAGTTGCGCCTGTCCGCCGAGCTTGCCCTCGGTACCGACCTCACGGGCGACGCGCGTCACTTCGCCCGCGAACGCATTCAGCTGGTCTACCATCGTATTGATGGTGTCTTTCAGTTCGAGGATTTCGCCCTTCACGTCGACGGTGATTTTTTTGGACAAATCGCCATTGGCAACAGCGGTGGTCACTTCGGCGATATTGCGCACCTGGCCGGTCAGGTTTGAGGCCATGGAGTTGACGTTTTCGGTCAGGTCCTTCCACGTGCCGGCCACACCCAGCACGTTGGCCTGCCCCCCAGGCGGCCCTCGGTGCCCACTTCACGCGCGACGCGCGTCACTTCCGAGGCAAAGGCGTTGAGCTGATCGACCATCGTATTGATGGTCTCCTTGAGCTCCAAGATCTCCCCCGATACGGTCACGGTGATTTTCTTCGCGAGATTGCCGCTGGCGATGGCCGTCGACACCTCGGCAATATTGCGCACCTGGGCGGTCAAATTCGACGCCATGGAATTCACGTTGTCAGTCAGGTCCTTCCACGTGCCGGCAACGCCCGGCACCTGCGCCTGGCCGCCCAAGCGGCCTTCGGTGCCGACCTCACGCGCCACGCGCGTCACTTCGCCCGCGAAGGCGTTGAGCTGGTCCACCATCGTATTGATGGTCTCCTTGAGCTCGAGGATCTCGCCCGAGACGTGCACGGTGATTTTGCGCGACAAGTCGCCGCGCGCCACCGCGGTGGTCACCTGCGCGATATTTCTGACCTGCGCGGTGAGATTTCCGCACATCGCGTTTACCGAGTCGGTGAGATCCTTCCAGGTTCCCGCCACGCCCGGCACCAAAGCCTGGCCTCCCAATTTGCCTTCGGTACCGACCTCTCGGGCAACGCGCGTCACCTCCGAGGCGAAAGAGCGCAGCTGATCCACCATGGTGTTGATGGCCTCTTTCAACTGCAGAATTTCGCCGCGCACGTCGACGGTTATTTTTTTCGACAAGTCGCCGTTGGCGACGGCGATGGTGACTTCCGCAAGATTGCGCACCTGCGCGGTCAGGTTCGAAGCCATGGAATTGACGCTTTCGGTCAAGTCCTTCCAGACGCCCGTCACCTCGCTGACTTGAGCCTGACCGCCGAGCTTGCCGTCGGTGCCGACTTCGCGGGCGACTCGCGTGACTTCCGAGGTAAAAATGCTGAGCTGCTTGATCATCGTGTTCACGATGTTGGCGGAACGCAGGAACTCGCCCCTCAAGGGGCGGCCATCGACATCCAGAGGCACGGTCTGCAGCAGGTCGCCGCGTGCGACCGCGGTGACGGTGCGGGTGACGGCAGTCGTGGGCCACAGCAGATCGTCGATCAGCGCATTGACCGAGCCTTCCATGTCGGCCCACGCGCCGTCCGACAACCCGAAACGCACGCGGGTGCGCGTCTTGCCTTGATGGCCCACGACTTCGCCCACGTGCTCGAGCTGTTGCGCGATGCGTTGATTCGCGGCAACGATGGTGTTGAAGGCATCGCAAATTTTGCCGGCCACCCCGGTTTGATGTCCCGGCAGCCGCACCGAGAAGTCGCCGGCCTGCATGGCGTGCAATGCGTTGAGCAGTTCGTGCTGGTCAAGCGCAAGCGCAGCCGGAGCATGGCCATTGGCGGCCGGCTTGCGCCGCGCCGTTTTTGGCGGCGCCGCTGCGAGACTTGGCCGCGGCATTGCGTGGCTGATCCATGATCACTCCCTATCCCACGCGCACGTCGCACGCGAGCCGGCACCGGTGGTGCCATTAACTCGATCTAAATGAACGAGTGTTAAATCCTGTAACAGCCGCTGGCCGCGGCTTTTCTTGGCAAGACATGGCGACGAAGCTTGTCAAAGGGAGTGGCGAAAGTCCAAACTTCGCGAGCAGCGTGAGTTCGGAAATTGTTGTAGGAGATATCCGACAGACCGTTGCCGCGCCGCGGCGGCTCCCCGGCCGCTAGCCGCGCTGCGTTGCAGCATTGTCTTAGTGATCGAGCGCGAGCCAGACCGCCTTGGGTTGCGTGAAGTTCTCGATCGCCGCCTCGCCGTGTTCGCGACCGAGACCCGACTCGCCCGAGCCGCCCCACGGCAGACGCACGTCGGTGTAGCCGTAGGTGTTGATCCACACGGTGCCGGCTTTGAGTCCGGCCGCCATGCGATGCACGCGCCCGATATCGGCACTCCAAACACCCGCGGCCAAGCTGTAGGCCGTGCCGTTGGCGATGCGCAGCGCGTCCTGCTCATCGTCGAACGGAATGACGGACAGCACCGGCCCGAAGATTTCTTCCTGCGAAATGCGCATCTCGTGCTCGACATTCGCGAATACGGTGGGCTCGACGAAGTACCCCTGATCGCCGAGGCGCGCACCGCCGGTGACCACGCGATGCGCCCTCGGCCTTACCGATCGTCGATGTAGTCGAGCACGGTCTTCATTTGCCCGGCCGAAATGACCGGTCCCATGGTGGTTTTGGGATCCGACGGATCGCCTACGCGGATCGAGCGTGCTCGATCAGCCAGCCGCTGCACGACCTCGTCGTACGCCGGCCGTTCAACCAGCACGCGCGAGCCCGCCGAGCACACCTGGCCGGCGTTGAAGAAAATTCCGGACGCCGCGGCGCGCACCGCCCGCTCCAAATTCGCGTCGGCGAAAATCACATTGGCGGATTTGCCGCCGAGTTCCAGCGTGACTTTCTTGAAGTTGCTCGCAGCACCCTGCATGATTCCGCGGCCCGACCTTCGGTGAACCCGTAAAGGTCACCTTGTCGACGCCGGGATGCTGCACCAGCGCTTCGCCCACGACGCTGCCCTTGCCGCACACCACATTGAGCACGCCCGGCGGCAATCCCGCTTCGAGGAAAAGCTCGGCGACGCGCAGCATCGACAGCGGCGTGAGCTCCGCGGGCTTGACCACCACGGTGCAGCCGCAGGCCAATGCCGGCGCAATTTTCCACATGCCGATCATGAGCGGAAAATTCCACGGCACGATCGCGGCGACCACGCCCACCGGTTCCCGCAAGGTGTAGGTCAGCGCATCGGGGCGCGCCGGTATGACCTGTCCGGTGATCTTGTCGCACCAACCGGCGTAGTAGCGCACGCGTATCGATGACCGCGGCCATGTCCTGGCGCCGCACCGCTGCGAGCGGCTTGCCGGCATCCAGACTCTCGATCTCGATCAGTTCCTCCTGATGCTGCTCCAGCAACGTGGCGGCTCGCTGCAAGATGCGGCCGCGTTCGGCGGCGCGCAGAGCAGCCCCATACCTGCAGCGCGGCTCGTGCCGCGCTCACCGCCTTGTCCACGTCGGCCTTGCCGCCTGACGCGACCTCGGCGATCGGTTCTTCCGTGGCGGGATCAAGATCGATGGTGTACTCGCCGCGGATTCCGGCGCCACGTACTTGCCATCGATGAATAATTCGTAGTGTCTAAGATCGACTTTCTGGTCCATGGGATTCCTCCTGAAGCGGCGCCTGAAGGCGCGGCTGTAACGCTGAAATGGCGTCATTCAGTGTGTAATCAAGCAGAACGGGCAGGTCTAATCGTTTGAGTTGATCGGCTGATAGATCGCGCCAATGAGCGAAAACGCTAGTCCAAGCGAGATCGAAACGCCGCTGCAGGTCGAGACCGCGCGCGATCTCCCACACCGCGGCGGTGATGGGCGCGAGTGCCGGCCGATTGCGCGCAATCAGGCCGATGGCGCGCGTCATATACGGCAACAGCGGCGTGGGCCCGCACCTTCGGTCAGATCGAAGAAATTGAGCAGGCTGTGCGGCACCACGCTGAACAATCCGGCCTCGCTGACGTGCGCGTACATCGAAAAAATCGAGTCGGTTTCGAGAATCACCTCGGCCTTCACGCCGGCGCGCCGAAAGGCCGCATCGATGATCTGACGATTGCGCATTTTTCCCGTCAGCAGACACAGCGGCAGCCGCCCTGCCTGCTCCCAGGTCAGCGTCGGCTCGAGTGTCGCCTTGCGATCGGACAACAGCACGTAGCGTTCATCGAAAAGATGCAGCGATTCAAAGCCGTCAATGGTCTTCTCGTCGAGATAAGTCAGACCCAGATCCAATTCGAATCTGTCCAGCTGGGCGGCAATCGCCTCGGTGCTCAACGAGGACATCGGAGTAGCGCACATTCGGATACGCCGCGCGGCACGGCGCGGTGATGAATGCCGTCGACGGTCATGGTCGTGGGTATCGCGCCGAGGCGCAGCGTGCCGGCCAGTTGGACTTGGCGATCGACGCGTCCTCGCGCATGTGCGACAGCGAGGTCGAGCGTCTGCTGCGCCCAGAGCAGGACTCGCTCGCCCTCGACGGTCAATCCCATGAAGCGTCGTCCGCGCTGCACGATCATGATGCCGAGTTCCTTTTCGAGGCTGCGAATCGCCGAGGACAGCGCGGGCTGCGAAACGTGGCAGGCCTCAGCCGCCTTGGCAAAGTGCTTTTCGCGAGCGAGAGTGACCAGGTAGTCGAGTTGTCGGATGAACATGGACGGCATCTTGCCGCAAATCCGCGAATCTTGCCGAAATATCGCAGAGCGTCTAGATTGACCGCCCTTTTAGATTCGCTTAAGCGGAGAACCAATGATCTTCCCCGCTGAAATGAAAGTGGTTGAAATCGCGGCGCCCGGCGGTCCGGAACAGTTGAAGCCCGCGACTCGCCCGATGCCGCAACCCGGCGAGGGCGAAGTGCTGGTGCGCGTGGAAGCCGCGGGCGTCAACCGGCCCGACGTCATGCAGCGCCAAGGCCGCTACCCGCCGCCGCCCGGCGCCTCCGACCTGCCCGGAATGGAGATCGCGGGAGAAATCGTGGCGTTGGGACCCAAAGTTTCGGGTCTGTCGTCGGCGACAAGATTACCTCGCTTGCTGCCCGGGCGGCGGCTATGCCGACTACGCGATCGCAGCGGCTCCCTTGGTGCATGCCCGTGCCGACAGGACTCGAGCATGGTGGAGGCGGCCGCCCTACCGGAAACCTTCTTGACGGTGTGGACCAATCTGTTTGAGCGCGGCGGTTGCAAAGTCCGGCGACGTGGTGCTCATTCATGGCGGCACCAGCGGCATCGGCACCACCGCGATCCAGCTCGCGAACGTGTGGGGCGCCACGGTTTTCGCCACCGCGGGATCCGAGAAGAAGGCGCGCGCCTGCGAGCAATTCGGCGCGGTGCGCGGCATCGACTACAAGACCGAGGACTTCGTTGCAAGTGATCCGCGCGGAAACCAACGGCTATGGCGTCGATATCACGCTCGATATGGTCGCCGGCAGTTATGTGCAGCGAAATTTGGAAATCGCGGCACGTCGAGGGACGCGTCGTCACGATATCGCTGCTCGGCGGCTCGCGCGCCGAAATCAATATGGGCACGGTGCTGGCCAAACGTCTGACGCTGACCGGCTCGACCTTGAGGTCGCGAACCGTCGCGCAGAAGGCGGCGGTTGCCGACGCCGTGCGCCACAACGTCTGGCCGCTGCTTGCGGCGGGCCGCGTACGGCCCATCATTTACGAGACTTTTCCGCTGGCCGAGGCCAGTGAAGCGCATCGACTCATGGAGTCCTCGAATCACATCGGCAAAATCGTACTCACCATCTGATCGTCACGCGCCGAGTATGGCGCCGAGACAAATCCCTGCCTCGGCGCAAACCTGCGGCGCGGGCAGTTTCTTGCCGCCGTCGAACTTGAGTTTGAACACTTCGATCTGGCCACCCTGCGCGGACACCATCAGGCTCTGCTCGCCGATGGCGGTGACGGCGCCGATGGTGCCTTTGACCTGGGAGAAGGTCGCGCGCGGGGTGCTTGCGCGCGTCGATACAACTGCAGCGTCTTGTTGTTGAACAGTGTCCACGCACCCGGCGCCGGATCGCAGCCGCGAATCAGGTTGTGGATCAGATCGACGTGGGTGTGCCAGTTGATCCGCGCTTCGCGTCGCGGCACCAGCCCTCATAGCTGGCACAGGATTCGTCCTGGGATCGCAGGCACCGCCCGCCCGCTCACCACCAAATCCGCGGCCTCCAAGAGCGCGGCCACCCCCATCGGAAACAGCCGGCCGAAATACACCTTGCCCACCGGTCTCGTCGGGACCGATAGTGCGTCTCCTTCTGCAAAATGATCGGACCCTCATCCAACCCGTCGATGGGCCTGAAGATGCTGAGGCCGGTACGCGTGTCTCCCAAGATGATGGGCCAGTTGATGGAACTCGGATCCGCGATAACGCGGCAGCAGCGAGGGATGGAACTGAATCGTCCCGTGGCGCGGGATGGTGGCGAAGTCCTGCGGCACGAACTGCAGTACGTATGCCAGAACCGCGACATCGACGTCCAGGGCGCTGCAGCGCCTGGCGCGCCTCCTCCACCCTCAACGACGGCAGCGCGTAGACAGGGATGCCGATTTTCTTCGGCGCCAGCGCGCAGCGGATCGGCAGGCTCGCCGGGCTTTTCCGGAGCGCAAAATACGCCGGCCACCGTATCACCGCGCTGCGCGAACGCATCCGAGTACCGCTGTGCCGAAATCCCTTTGCCCCACGATGGCAACGCGCATGATCCTCTCCTGATATCTCATATATCATTGAATAGTCTGGGCGTACAATCGTATCCTCAAACCTGTTCTAGGACGCCGCAGCCGGGCAGGATACTCGTTAATTGAGCGGCGTGATAGCAGCATGATCGACGCATGTTTAACGGAGATCGACTATGTCAGGCCGAAATTTTTTGTTTGTTCCAGGTCCCACCAACGTGCCGGATCGGGTTCTGCGCGCCATGGCAGTTGCTTCGGAAGACCACCGCTCGGCGGATTTTCCCGCGCTAACCCGCGCCTGTATCGACGGTCTCAAACCGATTTTCAAAACCAGCGCGGCTCACCCCATCTTGTTTCCGTCCTCGGGCACTGGATGCTGGGAGGCGGCGCTGACCAATTGCTTGAATCCCGGAGCGAAGGTGCTTATCGCACGATTCGGCCAGTTCAGCCATCTGTGGGCCGAGATGTGCCGCCGCCTCGGCTTCGAGGTTGAACTGCTGGAAACTCCGTGGGGAGAAGGCGCGCCGGTCGATCGCTACCTGGCGGCGTTGGACGCGGACCGACAGCACCGGATCAAGGCGGTTCTGGTGTGCCAGAACGAAACGGCGACCGGCGTCGCCAGCGATGTGCCCGCCATCCGCCGTGCCATGGACAGCGTCAAGCACCCGGCACTCTTGTTCGTCGATGCGGTTAGTGCCTTGGCCAGCGTCGACTTTCGCATGGACGAATGGGGCGTGGATATTTGCATCAGCGGTTCGCAGAAAGGCCTGATGCTGCCCGCCGGCTTAGGTGTAACCTGCGTCAGTCAGAAAGCGCTCGAGATCGCCAAAGGCAGCACATCGCGGCGCTGCTACTTCGATTTTGGCGATATGGTGGCCGCAAACCGCTCCGGCTATTTTCCATACACGCCGTCCTTGCAGATGTTGTCTGCGTTGCGCGAATCACTCGCGATGCTTGCCGAGGAAGGCCTGGAGAATGTATTCCGCCGCCATCGCTATCTCGCGGGCGGCGCACGAGCCGCCGTCCTGCAAGGGTGGCGGTTGAAGGTTTGCGCCGTTGAACCGAAGTGGTACTCGGACACGGTGACCGCCGTCCTGGTGCCGGAAGGCGTCGATGCAGCTGCAATCATCGCGCGCGCCTATAAGCGCTACAATTTGTCTCTCGGTGCGGGACTGTCCAAAGTCGCCGGGAAGCTGTTCCGCATCGGACACCTGGGAGACCTCAATGAACTCATGCTGCTCGGTGCAATCGCCGGATCCGAAATGGCGATGCTGGACAGCGGCATGAACATTGAGCCGGGCAGCGGCACCGCTGCTGCGCAATCCTTTTGGAGGAAGAACTGAGCATGCGCGCGGTGTTTCTCGATCGCGCCTCGCTGAAAGCGCGGTTGCGCAAATTCGCGTTTCCGGCGGAGTACATCGAGCATCAAAAGACCGCAAACGGCGAAATCGTGGAGCGCCTGCGCGAGGCCGACATTGCCATTGTCAACAAAGTACCCATGCGCGCGGAGACTCTCAGGCAGCTCCCGCAGCTTAAGATGATTGCGGTAGCAGCCACCGGCTACGACGTGGTCGATGTGCCTTATTGCAGCCAGCATGCAATCGCCGTGGCCAACATCCGCAATTATGCGGTGCACACGGTTCCGGAACATGCGTTTGCGATGATTCTTGCGCTGCGGCGCAATCTTCTCAGTTATCGCCAGGATGTCGAAGCCGGCGTTTGGAACAAATCCGAGCAGTTCTGCTTCTTCACCCACGACATCGGCGATTTGTACGGCGCCACGCTCGGAATCATCGGCGAGGGCGCGATCGGCCAGGGCACGGCAGCGATTGGGCGTGCGTTCGGCATGCGCGTGTTGTTTGCCGATCACCCTCCTCCCAAAGTGGAGGGCGTGCAGTTCACTCCTTTCGATACGGTGCTGGCTGAATCCGATGTTCTGTCTCTGCATTGCCCTCTGCTGCCCGCGACCCGCAACTTGATCGACGGCAATGCGTTTCGCAAGATGAAGAGAAATGCATTGCTCATTAATACCGCCCGCGGCGGACTGGTGGACGAGACTGCGTTGATTCAGGCTCTCGAGGAGGGGTTGATTGCCGGCGCGGGCTTCGATGTGCTGACGGTGGAACCGCCGAAAAATGGGCATCCGCTGCTCGATGTGCGGCGGCCCAATTTCATTCTGACGCCGCACGTAGCCTGGGCGTCGGACGGCGCCATGCAGTTTCTCGCCGACCAGCTGGTCGACAATATCGACGCCTGGGTGGCGGGTAAGCCACAGCACCTCGTGACGGCTTGATAGAATGTTGCCGGATGAAAAAGCTCCTGTACCAGTTCGATACCGACGCCCACCCTTCTGTATTTGACAACGTCGTCGGCTACGACGGCGGCGCGGACCGCATAACGGCCTACGGCGGCGTGAGCGCGGCGACTGTCGGCCGGCTTGGTGGAAGGCGCAATATTTACCCGCGCCCCCAAGGACAAAAAGAACACGGCCATCTTCGTCGGCGGCTCGAACCTGGCGCAGGGCGAGGCGGTGCTCGCGGCGATCCGCGCTAAATTCTTTGCGAAATTTCGCGTCTCCATAATGTTCGATTGCAACGGTTCGAATACCACGGCGGCCGCTGCGGTGGCCTGGCTGGCGCACGGCCGCAGGCTGAACGGCAAACGTGCCGTGGTGTTGGCCGGTTCCGGCCCGGTGGGCCAGCGGGCGGCGGTACTGTTGGCTCGCGAGGGCGCAGAGGTCGCGATCACCGGCCGCAAGCTTGCCGTCGTAGAAGCGCTGTGCGAATCGCTCAACGCGCGCTACGCCATCGGTGTGCAAGCCATCGAAGCCGCGAGCAACGACGCGCGTGCCGCGGCTCTCGCGGACGCGCAGATCGTGCTCGCGACCGGCGCGTCGGGCATAACGCTGCTCGAAACAAGACACTGGCAGGAGAACAGATCGTTGGAACTGATTGCCGATGCCAACGCCTCGCCGCCGCCCGGCATCGAGGGCGTGGGCTTGAACGATCGCGGCGCGAGTACACACGGCAAAATCCTGTTCGGACCGTTAGGTGTAGGGGCGCTCAAGCTGGCGCTGCATCGCGCCTGCATCGCACGCTTGTTTGAACAAAACGATCTGGTACTCGATGCGGAAGAAATTTATGGCATCGCCAAGGGTATGGTCGGCACATGATTGCGCAGCGTCCGCTACACACCTTCTTGGATGAATTGGCAAGCGGCGCACCTACGCCGGGCGGCGGCAGCGCCGCGGCCATCATGGGAGCGATGGGCGCCGCGTTGGTGTCCATGGTATGCAACGTCACGCTGGGCAAGAAAGGACAGGAAGCGGTCGGGCCGGAGATGCGAAGCGTGCGCGACGCGTCCGAACGGCTGCGCGCGCAATTGACCTCCATGGTCGCCGATGACGTCGCCGCATTCGATGGATTGATGGCAGCCTATCGGCTTCCCAAGGCGAGCGACGCGGATAAGGCTTTGCGAGCGGAGGCGATAGAGATCAATCTGCGTGCCGCAACAGAGACGCCCCTGGCCTGCGCACGGGCCTGCGCCGAGGTCGTCGCGCTGTCGAGGCGCGCCGGTGAACAGGGTTATTCCGGAGTTGTCAGCGATGCCGGCGTTGGCGTGCTTGCGGCCTACAGCGCCCTGCGCAGCGCCGCACTCAACGTCTACATCAACGCACCTTCGCTCAAGGATCGCGGCTATGCGGACGCAGCGCTAATTGAAATCGAAAAACTGCTGACGGCGTGCGCTCAAGAGAGCGAGGCTGTTTTTCAGCTGGTACGCGGCCGGCTGGGCTAAACGCGCGGTCGGCTGGCTAGAACGCGCGGTCGGCTGGCTAGAACGCGCTCGGCTGATTCTCGCTCTGCTCGCGCCAGGCAAGGGCCCCCGCTCATCCTTGATCCCCATCGCTGAAAGCGGCTTAACCGCCCGCGGATGCGCTCGTTTGACATCCTTTTATTAAGCTGGTACCTTTTTATTACAAGGTAGCTTTATAGACATGACGGCCGATCAAAAATTCAATCCGCTCCGCAAAGGCCTGCTGGAATTTCTCATCCTGCAGATCATTTCCGCGGACAAGGTCTACGTCGCCGACATGATGAAGCGTTTGCAGGACACGGACTTCGCCACGCAGGAAGGCACCCTGTATCCGCTGCTGAGCAAAATGCGCCGCGAAGAGTTCGTCGACTATGAGTGGCAGGAATCCGAGTCCGGACCGCCTCGCAAATACTACAAGCTGACCGCCAAGGGGAAAGCCCAACTGGCGGAGTTCAAAGACTATTGGGCATACCTTAACACCACAATCAACCAATTAGGTCGCTGAGCATGAACACCGTCATCATCATCAATCTGAACGGAATCGCCTTTCATCTCGAAGAGCCCGGCTTTCAAGGCTTGCGGGCCTATTTGGAACAGGCTCAAGCGCAGCTCAAGGACAATCCTGACAAGACCGAAATCATGGCTGACCTGGAGCAGGCGATTGCGGACAAGTGCGCGCACTTTCTGCGGCCGCACAAGAACGTGCTCACCGCCGCGGAGATCGACGATGTCTTGAGGCAAATGGGCCCGGTTCAGAGCGAGGCAGCCGCGGCCAGGCGCCGCCGGCGCGGGCAACCCGCCGCATGCGGAGGCGAGACCCCATGCCACTGCCGCCGCTGCCCCCAAGCGTCTGTACCAGATTCGCGAAGGCGCCATGCTGAGCGGGGTGTGCACCGGACTTGCGGCCTATCTCAACATCGACGTCACGATTGGTGCGAATTGGCTTCGTGCTCTTGACCCTGCTCACCAGCGGAATCTGGATTCTGGTCTATCTGGTCATGATGCTGGTGGTTCCTTTCGCGAACACCGGCGAGGAGCATGCCGCGGCGGCCGGCGCGCCGTTCAACGCGCAGGAAGTGATCGATCGCGCCAAGAAACACTATGCGGAATTCAAGGACAGCAAGGAATGGCGCCGCCACTGGCGGCAGCAGCGGCGTGAATGGCGGCGCCGCTGGCACGAGGGTGCGTACTGGTGGGGACACAACCTGCAGCGCAATGTTCACCAATTCAGCACCACAGCGGGCTATGGCGGCCACCTGGCTGCAACGCTGCTCATACCTTTCCTCGCCATCTTCAACGCAGTGCTGTTTTGCGTTTGGATCGCGGCGATTGTGTCGCTCGCCACGACCGGAGCGATCTTCGGCTGGGTGATCTCCGGCTCGATCCCGCTGTGGGCATCCATCCTGATCCTGATCGTCTTCTACAGCATCATCTCGCGGCCGCTGCGGCACGCGCGCCGTGCCATCTATTTCAACACCAGCGGCCACAACTATCTGTGGTTCGCGGCCTGGTATGAAATTCTCTCCACCGGCGTGCTGATTCTGGTGTGTTGGTTCGCCTACACCCACGTGCCGCAGGTGCATGAGTTTTTCGAGCATTTCGCGCAGAACTGGCAAACGATGTGGAACAACGTGGTCGAATCATTGCGCCACACCGCCTCCCATAAACCGGGCCCCGGGATCGACGCGCGGCTGCCCGCCGCGGCGGCCGCGGCATCCACCAGCGCCTTTCTTGCCATGCGGACGTGATGCGCTTCGGCCCGCAGTGATATTCTGCCCGCAAAGGTTCAAGCGCATGGGGAGCTAGAATGCCAGGCAGATTGGACGGGAAAGTCGCAGTCATCACCGGCGCGACCAGCGGCATCGGCGCAGGCCACCGCCCGCCGCTTCGTCGCCGAGGGCGCCCGCGTCGTCATTGCCGGTCGATCCGCAGAGCGCGGCAACGCGCTGCAGAGCGAACTTGGCAGTCAAGCGATCTTCCAGCGCGCCGATGTCATGCACGAAGCCGAGATCGCCGCCGTCATCGACGCGGCCGTCAGCCGCTTTGGAAAACTCGACTGCCTGTTCAACAACGCCGGCGCCGCCACACCCGGCGAACTCGACTACCATCACGGAAGAGCAATTCGACTACGGCATGAAGCTTCTGGTCGGCAGCGTCATGTTCGGCATCAAGCATGCGGCGCGCGTGATGAACGCACGGCGGCGTCCATCATCAACAACTCGAGCATCGCGGCGCATCGGCTGGGACAGGGCGGCACCCTGTATTCCGCGGCGAAGGCCGCCGTCAGCCACATCACCCGCATCGCCGGGGCGAAGTTCGGCGCCAACGGCATTCGGGTGAATTCGATTTCACCCGGGGCGATTGCTACACCCATCTTCTGGGGCGGATCGGCCAAGGCGCGGACCTTAAGTGCCGAGGACAATGCCCGCAAACTCGCGAAACTGACCGGCAATCTGGCGCGGGCCACGCCCCTGCCCCGCTCCGGCGTGGCGGACGACATTGCCTACGCCGCCGTTTTCCTGGCGAGCGATGAGGGCAGCTTCATCAACGCACACGACCTGGTCGTCGACGGCGGACGCATAGCGCAATTCTTCGAGCGTCCGCGGGCCCCGGTTAGCAAAGGCAACGATCCGATGTTCAAGAGCTGCTCATCGCCAACCGCGGCGAAATCGCGATTCGAATCGCGCGCGCGGCGGCCGACCTGAATGTCGCGACGGTGGCGATCTACTCGCAGGACGACGCGGCTCATTGCACATCGACAGCCGCCGACGAAGCGGCTCGCGCTCGACGGTACCGGTCCCGCCGCCTACCTGGACGGGCCGCAGATACTGCGTCTTGCACTCGAGTCGGGCTGCGAGGCGATTCATCCCGGCTACGGTTTTCTCAGCGAAAACGCCGCCTTCGCGCGGCTCTGCAACAACGCCGGCGTGGCCTTCGTGGGTCCCTCTCCCGGAGACGCTCACCCTGTTCGGCGACAAGCTGCAGGCGCGCGCCTTGGCGCGACGCGTCGGCGCGCCGGTACTCTTGGGGTCCGCGGGCGGCGCATCCCTCGAGGAAGCGCAGCGCTTTCTTGACGGGCTTGGGCGACGGGCGGTGCGGTGATGCTGAAGGCCGTCGCCGGCGGCGGCGGGCGCGGCATGCGCGTCGTGAACTCTGTCGACGGAGATGGCCGCCGCCTACGAGCGTTGCCGCTCCGAGGCGCGGCAGGCGTTTGGCGACGACGATTTGTATGTCGAGCAATTCTTGCCGCACGCGCGTCACGTCGAAGTGCAAATCGTCGGCGACGGTGCGGAAATTTCCCACCTCTGGGACCGCGAATGCAGCGTGCAACGCCAGCGCCAGAAGCTGATCGAGACGGCGCCCGCGCTCGGCCTGTCCGCCGATTTGCGGGCGCAGCTGCTGCAGCTTGCCGCGGCGCTGGGCAAGGCGGTCAATTACCGCGGCCTTGGCACCATCGAATTCCTGGTGGACCAGAACGCAGATGGGGCCACGCCTTTTGCCTTCATCGAGGCCAATCCGCGCCTGCAGGTCGAGCACACGGTCACTGAGGCGATCACCGGCCTTGATCTGGTGCGGATCCAACTGCAGCTCGCGGCAGGCCTGTCGCTGGCAAAGCTGGGACTGCGGCAATTCGCGATAGCACCGCCGCGCGGCATCGCCATCCAGGCGCGCGTCAATCTGGAGATGATGAATGCCGATGGCAGCGCCCGGCCGACCGGCGGCACGCTGTCGCTGTACGAGCCTGCAACGGGACCCGCCGTGCGCGTCGATGGATTTGGCTACTCGGGCTATCGAACCAGCGGCAAATTCGATTCGCTTTTGGCCAAGGTGATTGTCCACGCGGCCGACGGCGATCTGGCCGCGGCCGCGCGTAAAGCCGAGCGCGCCCTGGCGGAGTTTCGCATCGGCGGGCGTGGCGACCAACATTCCGTTCCTGCGTGCTTTGCTCCGGTCGCCCGCCTTTGCCGCCGGCGAGATGCATACGCGCTACGTCGAAGAGCATGCAGCCGCATTGTACGCCGAGGCTCTCGTGCTGACGCCGGCCGAACAGCGGACGCACGGTGCCGGCCGCAAAATTGCCGGCGCGGACCCGCTCGCAGTTCTGGAGCACGGCAAAAATAATGGCGCGACGGCCGCGCCGAAACCGGCGCCGCAGGCACCGTCAAGCGAGAGGGCTCCGGAGGGCATGATCGGTCTGCCCGCTCCGCTGCAAGGGACCATCATCAGCATCGCGGTCAGCGCCGGCACGAGCGGTGCGCGCCGGCGATCCGATACTCATCATGGAATCCATGAAGATGGAGCACGTGATCGAGCGCGCCGATCAGCGGTGTGGTGCGCGTACTGAACGTGTTGCCAGGGCGATACGGTGTTCGAAGGCCACCCGCTCGCCTTTTCGAGCCCGCGGAAGTCGCCGGCGCCGGCCAAGCGATCGCGACGAGAACATCGATCTCGATTTCATCCGTCCCGATCTGGCCGCGGTGCTGAGCGCGGCACAGGGCGCCTTGGACGCGGCGCGTCCGCCGGCGGTGGCACGGCGCCGCAAGACCGGGCAGCGCACGGTGCGCGAGAACGTCGACGATCTGCTCGATCCGGGCTCGTTCGTCGAATACGGCAGCCTGGTGGTGGCCGCCCGGCGCAAGCGCCACTCGCTGGAGAAGCTGATCGAACAAACGCCGGCCGACGGCATGGTCATGGGCCTCGGGCCGCGTCAACGGCGCGCGCTTCGGCGACGAGGCCGCGCGCTGCGCCGTGATGGCCTACGACTACACGGTGCTGGCCGGCACGCAGGGCGCCTACAACCATCGCAAGATGGACCGGCTGATCGAGCTCGCCGAACGCTGGCGCTTGCCGACGGTTTTCTTTTGCGAGGGCGGCGGCGGCCGTCCCGGCGACACCGAAGGCGGCGGCTATGTGCCGCGGCTTCGAACTGTGGGCCCGCATGTCGGCGGTCGCGCCCATGATCGGCATCACCTCGGGCCGCTGTTTTGCCGGCAACGCCTCGGTGCTCGGCTGCTGCGATGTGATCATCGCCACCAAAGGCTCGAACATCGGCATGGGCGGCCCGGCCATGATCGAGGGCGGCGGCCTCGGCGTCTTCAGACCGGAGGAAATCGGACCGGTCGAGGTGCAGGAGCCGAACGGCGTCATCGACATCCTGGCCGAGGATGAGGCCGACGCGGTGCGTATCGCCAAGCAGTATCTGTCGTACTTTCAAGGCACCGCTGCCCGATTGGACCTGCGCCGACCAGCGGCTGCTGCGTCGGGTCGATCCCGGAAAACCGCCTGCGGGTCTACGACATCCGCCGAGCTGATCGCGACGCTCGCGGACACGGGTTCGGTGCTGGAGCTGCGCCCGAAGTTCGGGCCGACCATGATCAGCCGCCTTGATCCGCATCGAGGGCCGGCCGATGGGCGTGATCGCCAACAATCCCGAAGGTCCTGGGCGGCGCGATCGACTCCGACGGCTCCGACAAGGCCGCGCGCTTCCTGCAGATCTGCGAGGCCTTCGACATCCCGGTCCTGTCGCTCTCCGACACGCCCGGCATGATGGTCGGGCCCGAGATCGAAAAGACCGCGCTGGTGCGGCACTGCTCGCGGCTGTTCATCATTGGCGCGAACCTGACCGTGCCCTTGCTCAGCGTCGTACTGCGCAAGAGCTACGGGCTGGGCGCGCTGGCGATGACCGGCGGCAGCTACCCGGCGTCGCTGTTCGCGGTCGCCTGGCCGACCGGCGAGTTCGGCGGCATGGGTCTCGAGGGCTCGGTCAAGCTCGGCTATCGCAACGAGCTGGCGGCGATCAGCGATCCCGCGGAGCGCCGGGCCAAGTTCGACGAGATGGTCGCCGCCGCCTACGAACACGGCAAGGCGTTGAATCAGGCAGCCACCTATCACATCGACGAGGTGATCGATCCCGGCCGATACGCGCCGTTGGATCGTCGCCGGCGCTGCGTTCCCTGCCGCCGGCCGCGAAGCGCGTTGCAAAAAAACTGCGCTGGATCGACGCCTGGTAGCCGGCGGCGCCGGCAGGGGCCGCGGCTCACGCTGAATACTCAGACAGGCTCCTGAGGAGCAGATCATGCCCTACGTAGAAAATCGCGTCGTCCACGATGCCGACTCGCATCTCATGGAATTGCCGGACGCCCTGGACGAATTTCTCGAGGCAGAATTTCGCGCCGCGCTACGATGCTCTGCCGAAACTCAAGAAGCATCCGCGGAACGCCGAGTACGTGGCGTGCGCCCGCGCCCACATGACGATCCGGCATTTCGCCGGGGTGCCGACGACAATATCTTGCTGCGCAAGAACTACGAGGCGCTCGGTTCGTTTCGGCGCGAGGACCGGCCGCACGCGCTCGATCAACTGGGCTTCGCCAGTCAGCTGATATTCACCACCTGGTGTCTCGGCAATTTCGATCTCGATCGAGTCGGGCGATGTCGATCTGTGCTACGCCGTTGCGCGCGCCCACAATCGGATGATGAGCAATTTCTGCTCGGTCGATCGGCGCTTCCTGGGCACCGGCTATGTGCCGCTGGTGACCTTCGACGACGCGCTCGCTACTGCGCGAGGACGCGATCGAATCGGGCTGCAAGGCGCTCCTGATTCCATCGCGCTGCCCGCCGGGTCATTCGCCCAGCCATGTCGGATTCGAGCCGTTGTGGGCGCTCGCGCAGGAAGCGCGGCTGCCGATTGTGTTTCACGTCGGCGGCGAGGAAAAGCTGTCTCCCGATTACTTCAACAATGGACTTCCCCGGGTCAAGGATTTCCATGGCGGCGAGGAGAATTTCACCTCGTTGAGCTTCATGCCGATTCCGCATTCGGTGCAAATCACCTGGCGGCGCTCATCATCGACGGCGTGTTCGATCGCTATCCGCAGCTTGAAATTCGGCGCCATCGAACTCGGTGCATCCTGGGTGCCGAGCTGGATGCGCTTCATGGACTCCGCGGCCGCGAATGCCTTCATCAAGAACGAACCGCGACTGCAGAAGCTGTCGTTGAAGCCGAGCGAATTCGTGCAGCGTCAGGTGCGCGTCACGCCCTATCCGCACGAGGATGTCGGTTGGATCATCGCCAACTCCGGCGAAGAATGTGTGCCTGTTCTCCTCCGACTATCCGCACGTCGAAGGCGGCCGCAATCCGTTGAAGCGTTTCAACGACTCGCTGGCTGCAGCACGCCCGCGCGCCAGGTGGATCGCTTCTATTGCGATAACTTTCGTCGATCTGATGGGCGAAGGATTGCCGCCAGGATCTGCGCCACCGCGGGACTGAGCGCGGCCTGACGCGAAACCCTCGACCCGCGTCTGAGTCCGCTTAGCCGAAGGGTCCGCTCGGCGGCGGCGGAGGCGGCGGCGGACGTCCATGAGCCCGTCGCGATCTTTCCGCCCTTGGCCGACACGGCCAGTTCGATGATCTTGTCGGTGATATTCGGCTCGTAGCCCTCGGTGTGACCCTTTTGCAGCTTGACGATGTCGGCGACGACGCGGCCGTCCTTGCAATTGGGAAACACAAAGACCAGTGCGCGGCCGGATTTAGGATAGCGGCCCCAGCCGTCCGATCCGGGATCCTGGCGGGTCGGATCCCACACATACCCCGGCTTCGGATCGAGACTTCCGGCAATTCCTCGCGCTTGCCGCAGGCGATATTTGTCGGCCAGCGGCGAAGTCGTCGCCGGGCATCGACTCATATTCGCCATTCGAGAAGATGAACGAATAATCGCAGGCGCCGCCCGGCGGCCCGGCCGGCGTCGGCGGCAGGCGCAACGGCGGCGGCGGCGCCGGGTTACCGCCGCTCTTGTACACCGGCGTGCCGCCAAAGAAGCCCCGATTGGCGTAAGTCACGGGCCCTACCCGGCCCCCGGACAAGCTGATGCGCACGTCGACTTTATCCTTGAAATAGTCGGTGCAAACCAGGCGGCTGCTGCGTCAGGCCGCCCTGACTGTGTCCGGCCAGGATGAAGTGCTGCACGTTTTCCTTGCCGACCGTGGCGACGACCAGATCGACGATATTGTGCAGATACTCGTCGTCAGCATCGCTCCAGTAGCGAACCGGCGACCCCGGCGTGATCACGACGAGCTTGTACTTGTCCTTGACGTCCATCGCCGGAAAATAATTTCGCTGCCAGTTGGCGTACGAGCCGTAGCCATGCAGGCTCAACACGATGTTGACCTTGTCGCCCGGCTTGTAATCGGCCGGACAATCCAGGAAAAAAGTGCGGCGCGATTTCAATTCGACCGTATCGCCGGGCTGCGTCACCATGGCGCCGGGACAATCCGCATCGGGACAGTGATACGCCGGCGGCGCCGCGCAGTTCACGCCCAACAGCGTATGCGTCTGCTGCGCCATGGCCGAACCTGCGGCGAAGACGCACAAGACCGTCAAGCACGCGCTATTTTGCGAATCGCTCGTTTTCATCGGCACTCCCTGACACCGGCGCAGTATCTTCATGGTTAATATAATCTGACTATACTATTGCCATTGGGCCGCCTCGGCCAATTTCTGCCGATAGATCGGGCCGCACCTTCCAGCAGCAAGATGATGGCCGCAACTGCCGACGCAGAACACCACGATCATCAGGCTGTAGCGAATCTTGACCGGATCGTGAAATACATGATCGTTGAGCAGCGGCACCAGCGTCGGTCCGACACCGAGCCCAATGCATTGACCACGAACAAATAAACGGCCGAGACTTGCGCGCGATATTGATTCGGCGTGACCTGATTGACGGCCATCGGCCCGACGCCGTTATAGGCGTTGAAGGTGAGCCCGGCCACGAATAGCGCCATCCAAACCAGAGGCACCGTCGGCATGATGCTCGGCAGACAGCCAAACAGGCAATGCCGCACGCGGAGAGCAATGCGACCACGATGGGCGCATCGCTCCAACCCTGGCGCGTCAGGCGATCGCACAGGAATGCCGGCGATCAGCATTCCGGAGGAATTCATGACGATCGTGGATACGCCCAGACCTTTCCGACCTGCCCGTAGCTGACTCCGTAGGCACGGATAAGCGCGGTCGGCAGCCACGCCGCCACGCAATAGCCGCACATGGACAGCAATGCCAGCGCCACGAAGTGCATAAGATAGAATTTCTTGTTCGACCAGACATAGCGGAGAACTTCGCTCAAGGGCGGTTTGAGCGGCGCAGCGGTCGCCGCCATCCGTCTGCGTTCGCAGCAAGCCGCGGCGCGCCGGCTCGCGAAAGGTCAACAGCAGGAGCGGCAGCAGAATGCCCGGCGCGCCGGTCACGATGAACACCATCTGCCAGGCGCGCACCTCGCCGAACAAAGGCAGCGTGTAGCTCGCGCCGGCGTGCGAAACCGCAGCAACGACGATGCCGCCGACCAGAAACGCCACTCCCGCGCCGATGGTGATGCCGATGTTGTACACGCCAAAGGCAGACCCCAGTCTGGAGCGCGGGAAACTGTCGGTGATGATGGAATACGCGGCCGGCGACAACGCCGCCTCGCCGACACCGACGCCTATGCGCGCAATGAACAGCTGCATCGCAGTGCGCGCCAGTCCGCACAACGTCGCCATGATCGACCAGATGAACACGCCGGCGGCGATGATTGCGCGGCGGCTGAAGCGATCGGACAGGCGCGCAATCGGCAGGCCGAGGAAGGTGTAAAGCAGCGCGAACGCCAGGCCTTGCAGCATGCCGATCTGCGTATCGCTGATGTTCAGATCGCGCTTCATCGGCTCGACAATCAAGGAAATTGTCGTTCGGTCGATAAAGGAAAAAATGTACATCAGCATCAGCACAGCGACGCTGTACCACGCAGCAAAAGGATGAAGGGTAGGAAGGAGAATTGCCGCTGGGCGCCGCCGCGCCGGCATTTGACTGCGTTGCCATTTAACCCCCGGCCGAGTGGCTTCAAGTTGATTTCATTTTTTCGCAGCCCGTCCCAGTGCCGGCCGGGCTCGTGCCGAGCATACTCTTTTTCTACTAGATGCGCTAAGCGGGTGCAGGCGGCCGCTGCGCGTCAGCCATGGCCACGCCGTGCCGCTCCGGACCCCACAGCACCATCAAGATAATGACCACCACCACCGTGCCCACCACACTCGCCATGGCAAGGCCGTAGTTATTGCCATGCGCCTCCGCGATCATCGACCTGGATGGGCAGATTCCTCGAGGCGATAAGATTGCCGAGCTGATAGACAACGCCGGGAAAGGTCGCGCGAATCTCCGGCGGAGACAGCTCGTTCAAATGCACCGGGATGATGCCCCAGGCGCCCTGCACCGAGACCTGCATGAGGAAGGCGCCTATCGCCCAGGACCAGCGGCGTGGAGCCAAACGCCCAGAAGGGAATCACCGGCAGCGCCAGCAACGCCGCAAACATGATGGCGCGGCGCCTGCCGATGCGCTCGGACAGAAATCCGAAGCCGATGCCGCCGCAGAATGGCGCCGATGTTCATGATGGCCGTCATGGTCGACAGCGGCTTGGGTATCGAAGCCATGCTGAATCTTGAGAAACAAGTTCGGGTAAGCGTCCTGCGAACCGTGGCTGAAGAAGTTGAAGGCCGTCATCAGAATGATGGCGTACAGAGCCAGCTTCCAGTTCGCGGCGCAGGACCGCCCACAAGATTGATGCGTCCGCTTCTGACCGCGCTTCTCGAGGAACGCGGGGGACTCATCCACGCCCATCCGGATGAAAAACACCAGGATCGCCGGGACGATCCCCAGCAGGAACATGTAGCGCCAGCCAAGACTGTCGTAGAAAGAAGTACGTAGCGATCGAAGCGACGAAGTAGCCGCTGGGATAGCCCGCCTGCAAAAGACCCGAGACCACGCCGCGTGCGCGCAACGGTATGGTTTCGAACGTCAGGGCGGAACCGATGCCCCACTCGCCGCCCATGGCGATGCCGAACAAGAAAGCGCAATATCAAGAAAGTCGTGAGCGACGGAGCGAAACCAGATGCACCTTCGAGAATCGAAAACGCCAGAATGTTCCACATCAGGGTGGGCTTGCGGCCGAACCGGTCCGCGAGCCTGCCGAAGACAAAGGCGCCGATCGGGCCGGGCGGCCAGGGTCAAGAACATCGCTTCGGCCACGTTTTTCACATCGACGTGGAACGTCGCGGCGATGTCCTTGAACATGAACACCATGAGGAAGAAATCGAACGCATCCAGTGTCCAGCCGAGGTAGGCGGCCACCACGACGTTCTTTTGACTTTTTGTCCACTGCATTTGCGTACCCCCGTGCCTCGTCCGATCCTAGCGGCCACAGGCCGTAATTGTCGACATTCCTTCGGACGGCTTCCATTCTTCGGCTGTTCGGCCGAAACTTCGCGCTGCGAGCAAACTCTTACAATAAACGACTGGGCTTTGATCGGGGGCAAAGATGCTGAGTAGACCCTTGCAGCGAATATCCGATGCGCGCGCTGAATCGCCCCGAACCTTGCGTTGAGGTGCGGCGCGCGGCGATGACGGCATCGTGTACCTGAGCTGCGGCCTGCCCTACGAGCCCGGCTTACCCTCGCTAATCGATTATTTGGCTCGTGCCGCCGAACTGCGGCCGCAAACTACGTTTCTGGCCGAGCGCGACGGTGCCAAACAATGGCGCCGCCTGACCTACGCCGAAGCCTGGCGCGACACCGCTGCGGTTGCCACCTGGCTCATCCGCAAAGGACTGGGGCCCGACAGCGCGCCGCTGATGATCCTGTCCGAAAACAGCATCGAGCACGCGGTGCTGATGCTGGGTGCGATGCGCGCCGGGAGTCGCGGTCGTGCCGGTGTCGCCGACCTATTCGTTCGGCCATGATCTCGGCAGGCTGGGCTACGCGTTGGATCTCACCCGCCCATCCCTGGTGTATGCCGGCGATGCCGCGCGTTACGCGCCTGCGCTCGAATTTGTGAAGGCCAAGGCTCCGGGCACCCCGACGATTGCCGGTGCAGAATTCTCGGAGCTGCTGCGAGACGTCGACGAGGCCAGCGGTCGCGGCACGGCGTCGGGCAATCAGCGACGACACGATTGCAAAGATCTTGCTGACCTCGGGATCCACCGGACGCCCCAAAGGGCGTGATCAATACTCACGGCAACATCGCAGGCTCAGTGCAAATGGCCCGGATGGTGAGCGAACCGTTCGATCCCGATCGCACAGTCACCATCGTTGATTGGCTGCCCTGGCATCATGCCTTTGGCGGAAATGCCCAATTCAACGGCGTCCTATCGCTCGCGGGAACACTGTACATCGATACCGGCCGGCCGATTCCCGGTTGGTTCGAGGCCACCATCGAGAACTTGCGGGAAATCTCGCCCACCGGTTTTGGCTGCGTCCCCGCTGCCTTCGGCGCGCTCGCCGCCGCTCTGGAGCAACGATGCTGATCTGCGCCAGAAGTTTTTCAAGAACATGCGCTCGCTGGGTTATGGGGGCGCATTGTTGCCGCAGCCCGTTTGGGAACGCATGCAAAGGGTGGCCGTTCAAGAGACCGGCGAGCAACTCCCCTTCGGCACTGGGTGGGGCATGACGGAAACCACCGCAACCGGCGTCGCGGTGTACTGGAACACGACGCGGACCGGTTTGCTCGGACTTCCGCAGCCCGGCGCGACACTCAAGTTGGTGCCCGCCGGGGATCGGCTGGAACTGCGCATCAAGGGCGTCCACATCATGCCGGGCTACTACAAAGACGACGCCCTGAATGCTGCCGCCTTCGACGAAGAAGGCTACTTTCGAACCGGCGATGCGGTTCGATGGGTTGACGCGGCACGGCCCATCGAAGGGCTGGAATTCGCCGGCCGCATCGCTGAGGACTTCAAGTTGCTGTCCGGCACATGGGTTCAAGCCAGTATCGTGCGCCGCGATCTGGTCGAAGCGCTGCAGCCTTACGTGAGCGATGCGGTGATTTGCGCGCCCGATCATCCCTGGCTGGGAGCGCTGGTTTGGCTGACGGCGCCGGATGACCCCAAGCTGCGCGTCGGACTTGCGCAAAAACTCGCCGCGTTCAATCACGCCCGGCAGGGCGGCGCCGACACGATTGCCCGGCTATTGATATTGAAGGATCCGCCTTCGCCCGAAGCCGGCGAAATCACCGACAAACGCTCCATCAACCAGCGGCTGACCCTGGAGCGCCGCGCGAACGAAGTGGCGCTGCTGTACGCGGACCGCCCGGACCCGCGCATCGTGGAAGCCGCCGTCGCGGGCGAACGCTTAGGCTACGGCGCAACGCTAAGCACCGGCAAGATCATCGCCGAGGGATGGCGCTTGTCAAAGTAGACGGTATTGGTCGCCACCCGCGGCGCGGTCGCCGCCGCGCCGAATGCCTCGCCGGTGTTCGGGTTGATTTCAAACTTGGTGGAATTCGATGAAGTCACGGTCACCTGGATCTTGTGGCCTTTCTCGAAAGTGAATGCGGTGTTCCACAGATCGATGTGCAGCTCTTCAGGCTTGCCCGGTGTCATCAGCGCCACATCGTCCGGATCGCGGCCGTTGCGGTAGCGCGTGCGAATTGGGTTGTCGAGAATGATTCCGTGGGCGGTACGACCGCGCCGGGCTGGTTGTATTCGACATCGCTCTTCTCCCCGCCCAAGCCGCCGTGGCCGGCCGGCACCATCACGAGCTTTTGATTGCCGCGTGCGCCTTTGGAACCGAAGTTTTGCAGCCAGCGGAAGTTCTCAACGTTGCCGTCATTGAAGATGTCGTTCGGAATTGCCGGCACTGCCCCTCACGACGTCCAACTGCGCCTGGGTTTCGCCCTGTCCCTTCAGCCAACCGAGCGTGTGTGCGGCGTCGGGCGCGAGCCCGTCAATCGACCATCGATGTACCGGCGCTGCGGAGCATGCCAATATTGAGCCGGGCCGTAAGGTCCCAAGCCTTAAGTCAAGTCAGCGAGGATTCACTGTGAGCAAGAAAGTATGCGTGGTCACCGGATCGTCGTCCGGTATCGGCGCGGCCAGCGCCATTTTGTTCTCGCAGCGCGGATGGGATGTGTGCGTGAATTATTCGAAGGATCCCAAGCGGGCGGAACAGGTCGCGACGGCCTGCCGAAACCACGGAGCCGACGTGCTGATCGAACGCGCAGACGTCTCCGACGATCTGCAGTGCGTGAGTCTCGCGGCACGCGTGCGGACGCATTTCGGGCGCTGCGACGCGCTCGTCAACAACGCCGGCACCACGAAGTTCGTCGAACTCGCGGACCTCGATGGGCTGAGTGCCGCTGACTTTCAAAAGATCTACGCGGTCAATCTCATCGGGCCCTTTCAAATGATCCGCGCCTTTGCGCCGCTGCTCAAAGCCGGCGAAAATGCCGCGGTGGTCAATGTCTCGTCGATCGCTCCTTTGATCGGCGGCGGTTCGAGCCTGGCATACATCGCCTCGAAGGGCGCTCTCAATGCGCTCACCTTGACGCTTGCGAGGGTGCTCGGTCCGCAAATCCGCATGAACGTCGTCGCCCCCGGCATGGTCGATTCTCCCTGGCTCAGAAACGGCCTAGGTCCCGAGCGATTCGAGGCCATGCTGCATAACTACCAGGCGGCATCGGCGCTCGGGACGCTGGTTCTGCCCGAAGAAGTGGCGGAGACCATTTATTACCTGGGCGCGGTGGCGTCGAAGACCACCGGCGAGGTGCACTTGGTCGATGGCGGTCGACGCGCCGGACGTTAGCGCGATAAGCTTCGCAATTCCACTGGAGTAACCCATGCAAGGCAGATTCGAGAAGCGCGGCAACGTTGGCATCATCTGGGTCAATAACCCTCCGGTCAATGCCATCAGCGTCGGCGTGCGGTCAGCCGTCATCGATGGCGTCGCAAAACTGATGCAAGATCCGGAAATCCAAATCGGCGTGCTGGCTTGCGAAGGCCGCACCTTCATGGCGGGAGCCGACATCACCGAATTCGGCAAGCCGCCCATGTCGCCCAGTCTGCACGAGGCGATCAATGCCGTGGAAAATTCGCGCGAAACCCATTGTTGCGGCGATTCATGGCACTGCTTTCGGAGGGGGTTTGGAGCTGGCGCTCGGCTGTCACTATCGCGTCGCCGTCGCGAGCGCCAAGGTCGGCCTGCCCGAGGTCAAACTGGGGCTCCTACCGGGCGCGGGCGGCACTCAGCGATTGCCGCGCCTGATCGGGATTGAGGCTGCGCTCGGCATGATTGTCTCCGGTGATCCGGTTGCCGCCGTGCAGGCGGCGCAGGCCGGCGTCATCGACAAAATCATCGAGACAGACCTGCTCGAGGGCGCCCTTGACTACGCGCGCGGCCTCGCTGAGCGGAAGGCGCCGTTGCGCAAGATTCGCGAACTCAACGTCGACAGCGGCAAGATATCTGCCGGCTTCTTCGACGAAGCGCGCAAGCGCGTCGCCAAGGAGAAGAAAAATCTCTTTGCCCCGCAGCGCATCGTCGATGCCTTGGAAGCGGCAGCCACGCTCCCTTTCGAGAAGGGCATGGCGCGTGAACGTGAACTGTTCCTGCAATGCGCGCAAAACAGCCAGTCGAAGGCGCTGCAGCACGTATTTTTTGCGGAACGCAAAGCGGCCAATGTTCCGAATCTCGACAAGAACGTTGCCAAGCGCGACGTCAAGTCCGTGGCAATCATCGGCGCCGGCACGATGGGCGGCGGGATCGCCATGAATTTTCTCAACGCCGGCATTCCCGTCACGCTGCTCGAAATGACGCAAGAAGCGCTGGATCGCGGCGTCGGCGTGATCCGCAAAAACTACGAAAACACCGCTGCCAAGGGCAAGCTCACGATGCAGCAGGTACAGCAGCGCATGGGCCTGCTCAAGCCCACGCTTTCCTATGATGACCTGCGCGAAGCCGACCTGGTGATCGAGGCGGTGTTCGAGACCATGGCCATCAAAAAGGACGTGTTCGCCAAGCTCGATAGAGTGGCCAAAAAAGGTGCGATTCTCGCATCGAACACCTCCTATCTTTCCATTGACGATATCGCCGGCGCAACCTCGCGGCCGGGCGACGTCGTCGGCATGCACTTCTTTTCGCCCGCCAATGTCATGCGGCTGTTGGAGATCGTGCGCGGTGCAAAGACGGCGCAGGACGTACTGGTCACCGTCATCGATATCGCCAAGCGCATCAATAAGGTCGGCGTCGTTTGCGGCAATCGCGACGGATTCATCGGCAACCGCATGCTGGGCGGATACGCCTACCAAGCCTCGCTGATGGTGTTGGAAGGCGCCATGCCGGAACAGGTCGACGCCGCGTTGCGCAATTTCGGCATGCCCATGGGCGTGCTGCAGATGAGCGATCTGGCGGGCTTGGATGTGGGCTACAAGTCGCGCAAGGATCGCGATCCGGCAACATTCGATGGGCGCGTGACGCGTTCCGCGGATCTGCTGGTCGAAATGGGGCGAATGGGTCAAAAGACGCAAGCGGGATACTACGACTATGCGCCGGGAGATCGCACGCCGCGGCCGTCGCCGGCCGTGGCCGACATCATCGAAAAAGTCTCAAAGGAGTACGGCATCGTCAGGCGCACATTCAGCGACGAAGAAATCGTCGAGCGTTGCTTCCTGGCGCTGATGAATGTGGGCTGCGATGTGTTGAGCGAAGGGGTGGCATACCGTTCCAGCGACATCGACATCGTTTATTTGTATGGCTATGGTTTCCCGGCGTATCGCGGCGGCCCGATGTTCTGGGCGGAAAACGCGGTCGGGCTTCCGGCAGCGCTGGACAAGCTCAAGAAATACAGCGCGGCAACCGGCGGCAAGTGGCTCAAGGTCTCACCGCTGCTGGAGAAATTGGTCGCGGAAGGCAAGGGGTTCGCCAGCGTCGGGCAGTGAACTGCCCGGTTCGCCGGCGTCGGGCAGTGAAGCCTGCCCGCGATCCTGCCCGTCATGGGGCGGGAGCCAACCCTCGATACTTCATCATGGCGTCGATGCTCGGGCTTTTGCCACGCCAGGCAACATACATGGCCGCGAGGTCTTGGGTATTGCCGCGCGACAAAACCATGCGCCGGAAGCGATCGCCGTTTGCACGGCTCAAGCCCCCGTGATCATCGAACCACTGATAGGCATCGTCATCCAGCATTTGCGTCCATAAATAGGCGTAGTAGCCGGCGGAATAGCCGCTGGCCCAGATGTGGCTGAAGTAGCTGGAGCGGTAGCGAGGCAGCACCGCCGGCAGGTTCAGATGAGTCTTGGCGAGCGCCTGTTGTTCGAACTCGTCGGCATTTTGCAAGGGCGCCTCGGCCGCCAACACATGCCATTGCATATCCAGTTCTGCGGCGGCCAGCATTTCGGTCAAACTGTAGCCTTCGGCGAAATTCTTGGCCTGCTTTATCTTTTCAACCAGCGCCTCGGGCATGGGCGCACCGGTCTGATAGTGCTTCGCATAATGATTGAACACACTGGGATAAATTGCCCAGTGCTCATTGAACTGCGATGGGAATTCCACGAAATCGCGCGCCGTCGCAGTGCCGGATAGCGTCGGATAGCGGGTATCGGAAAACATGCCGTGCAGTGCATGGCCAAACTCGTGGAACATGGTCGTGACGTCGGAAAAGCTGATCAGCGCCGGTTCGCCGGGCGCGGGCTTGGGCAGGTTTGCGACGTTGTAAATGACCGGCAGGGTACCCAGCAGCTTGGACTGGCCGACGAATTCCGACATCCAAGCGCCGCCGTTCTTGTTATCGCGCTTGTAGTAGTCGCAATAAAATAGCGCCAGCGGTTTGCCGCCGACATCGCTGACTTCAAATACGCGCACGTCAGGCTCATAAACCGGGATGTCCTTTCGCTCCTTGAACGTGATGCCATATAGCTGATTGGCGGCGTAGAAAACGCCGTTTTGCAAAACCCCATCAAGCTCGAAATACGGCTTGATCTCGGCGTCATTCAGGTCGTACTTTGCCTTGCGCACCTGCTCGGCATAGAAGTCCCAATCCCAGGGCTGCAGGGCGAATCCGCCCTGCGCATCAATCACCTGTTGAATTTCCTTTGCCTCGCCGGCCGCTTTTGCGCTCGCCACCGGCACCAAGGCGTCCATGAACTGCAGCGCAGCTTCCGGAGTCTTGGCCATTTGATCCACGAGCTTCCACGCAGCATGGCTGGCAAATCCCAGCAGCTTGGCGCGTTGCGCGCGCAGCTGCGCAATGTGCGCCAGGATATCGCGGGTATCGTTGGCGTCGCCGCGTGCGGCGCGATTCCACGAGTTGCCGAAGATGGCATCGCGGGTCGCGCGCACAGTCAATGCAACCAGCACGGGTTGCTGCGTGGTGTTCTGGAGTGGAATTACATAGCCAGGAACATTGCGGCCCTTGGCGGCTTGCGCAGCCGCTGCCAGCTGCGCATCCGAGAGGCCGGCCAGAGCGGCCGTATCCAGGGTCGCATAACCGGCCGCCTTGGTTGCTTCGAGCAGTCTCTTGGAAAAGGCGTCCGACAGCGACGATAGTTCCTTATTGGTGCTCTTCAGACGTCCCTTGTCGGAATCCGACAGATTGGCGCCCGAATGAACAAACTCGTCGTACTGCCTCTCGAGCAGCCGGCGGGATTCGGCGTCCAACTTGAGCGACTCTCGCTGCCGGTAGATCGCCGCGATGCGGTCAAACAGCTTCTGGTTTAAATGGATCGCATCATGGTGCGCGGCCAGCTGCGGCGCCAGCGCAGTCTTGGCTTTCTGCAGCGCCGGATTGGTGTTCGCCCCACTCACGCCATTGAATGCCGCGGAAGCCCGGTCAAGAAGCCGGCCGCTGCGTTCAATTGCCACCAGCGTGTTTGCAAAACTGGCAGGCGCCGGGTTGTTCGCGATGCGCTCGATTTCAGCGAGCTGCTGCCTCATGCCCGCCTCGATCGCCGGCTGATAGTCAGCGTCCTTGATCTTGTCGAATGGCGGCGCGCCAAACGGCAGCACGCTGGGCGCGTAGAACGGATTGGAAGGGCCAAACTCAGCCACGTCGGCGGCGCGCGATGCAGTGATCGCCAGCAAGCTCGCGATCGCAAGCGATCGAATCCGGTAATTCAAGGTCTTCATCCATAATAGATTACTGTGCGCCATTATACGTCAGGCATTTTCTGCGGCGTGGACTGGCGTAGAATGGGTTCCCGGCCTCATCAGCCGATTGGGAGACTTGGCTCCATGCCCGTAAAAAAGCGCGCCCAGCGCATGTCGCCGGAAAAACGGCGCGAGCAAATAATGGACAGCGCAGTGGCGCTCATCGTCAGCCGCGGATTATCGAGTTGCACGCTTGAGGTTGTCGCCGCCGAAGCACGCATCAGCAAGCCGCTCATCTACAAGTATTTTCCACGGCTAGCGGACCTCTTCAAGGCGCTGGTTGACCGCGAATACCGTTTTTTGCGGGGACGCGGCCTCGGTGTCTTACCGAAAAATGTGCCCTACGAAGAGGTGATCCACCGTTCCAATCTGCGTTCCATGGAATATCTGTACGAGCGCGGCCCGATCATGCGCTTGCTCGCCAGCGATCGCTCGATTGCCGGCCTGGCAAAACGCCAGGACCGCGATGAGCGCAGCGTCATCATTGAATATTTCACGAAGCGCTGTATTGAGGTTTATGGTTTTCCGCGCGACGTCGCGCACGTCTGCTCAATCATGACAGTCAATGCGCCGATACTCTCGGCCCGGGCCCTGCGCAGCAGCGGCATTGCGGCACACCGCGCGGCCGAGATCTGGAGCGATTTCATCATCGGCGGCAACAACGCCTTGCAGCTGAAATACTCCAAACGCAAACCTGGTAGAACGCGCGGGAAGAAGGCTAATTCTTGACGCCCGGGCCGCCGACCCGCCGGCGCCATTTGGTTGACTTGCGCGCGCCATAATTATAAGTTGAGTCTACTAAGACTTGGATTCGGAGCGCCGCCCATGACCTATGCGACCAATCGCCCCTACTGCGATGCCGACAGCCACATCATGGAAACTCAGGACTGGGTCGCGAAATACACCGACCCGGAGATCCGCCAAAAACTGCCGACGATGAGCCTGCTGAAATCCGGTACCAAGAGCTTCGAAGTGATCAATGACGCTGTCCTGAAGCAACAGCAGCGAAGCGCGCGCGGCGAGGCGCCGATCGACGTGGTCAAGGGTCTGAAGGGCTGGAACGCTCCGGGCGCCTTCGATGCTTCGGAAAGAAAGGCCGCGCTGGATGATCTGGGTTTCGAGCGCCAATTGGTATTTTCGACCTTTTCCGCGACGCAATATCTGCATCACGATGACTTGGATGTGCGCTACGGCGGAATCCGTGCGCACAACCGCGCGATGGCGGCGTTCTGCGCTTCAGACCCGCGCCTCATCGCCGCCGGCCAGGTGTCATTGGCCGATCCGCGGCGTTGCGTTGCCGAGATGCGAGAGGCAGTCCGCTTGGGCTGCGGCGCCTTCTGGGTTCCCGGGATGCCGGTTGGCGACAAGTCTCCCGGACACCCGGATTTCGACCCGGTCTGGCAGGCGTTTTGCACGCTGAACGTGCCCTTTCTGCTGCACGTCGGTCCCAATAGCCCGACGAAGATCGCGCGCCTACGAAAATAACGGGCAGCCGCGCCCGAAGGACATCACCGGGGCTGAGGGCGGCGAGAATCTGCGCGTGCGCGATTTTCTGCTGCTGTCGGTCGGACCGCAGCAGTTTCTCTCGGCGCTGGTATTCGACGGCGTATTCGCGCGCTTTCCGCTGCTACGCGGCGGTGTCATCGAGCTCGGGGCCGGCTGGGTGCCGGAATACCTGCGCACTCTCGATCTCAGTCAAAGGATTTTCAAGCGCACCGACCCGTCGGTGGAAGCGCTGCCACATGAAGGCATCCGACTATATTCGCCGTGCGATGAAATTCACGCCCTTCCCCGGCGAAGATGTCGGCCGCCTGATCCGCGACGCCGGAGCCGAATTGTTCATGTTTTCCAGCGACTACCCCCATCCCGAAGGCACCGACGATCCGATCGGCCGCTTTGAGCGCACCTTCCAAGGAATCTCGGAAGAGGCCAAGAGTCAAGTTCTACTGCGAAAACTTCCGGGCGATGATCGGCTAGCCTCCTAGAATGCTCATAGGTGCGCGTCCGCGGGCACGGCATCCTTGGGGGTCACCTTGGGGCGCTCGCGCATCGGCAGCTCCGGGATCATCAGGGTTGCGCTGAGCGCAATCACCACCACGATGATGCTCAACAGCATCACGTGCGTGACTGAATCGGCGATCAGCACGCGAATCGACGCAGGCAGGTCCATTGCGCCGGAATGAATTTGGGCGTCCACCGAGAGGCCGCGCAGCTTCGACAAGTTCATCGCCGGCAAACCCATCGATGACGCCCAGGCACTGAGCTTGGAGTTAAGGTCGTTGGTCAAGAGCGTACCGAAGATCGCCACGCCCACTGTGGATCCGATCTGGCGGAAGAACTGATTGGCGCTGGTCACGACGCCGATTCGATTCATCGGTACCGCATTTTGAATCGCCACGCTGTACAGACTTTGCAGCGGACCCAAGCCCACGCCAAGAATCGCCATACGCCAGCCGAGATCGAGGCGTGTCGTGTGGTACGTCATCTGGCTCATCAAGAATGTCCCGATCAGCAGGATGCTCATGCCGGCGAGCATGAATGGCTTGTACCGGCCGGTGCGGGTCACCATCCGCCCGCTTACCGTCGCCGCCACGATCAAACCGATCATCAGCGGCAATGTCGACAGTCCACTGGTGGTTGCCTGCACGCCCTGGCCAAGCTGCATGAACAAGGGCAAAAACGCCACAACGCTCAAGAAAGACATGGACGAGAAGAATCCGGCGATGTTCGCCCAGGTGAAAACCTTGTTGGCAAACAGCTCCATGTGGATGATCGGATCCTTGACTCTTCTTTCCACGATCACGAACAGCACCGCGCAGATCAAGAACATGGACAGTAATCCGACCACCGTCGGCGAGCCCCACGGATATTTTTGACCGCCGAAGGTCAAGGCCAGGAGCAAGGGAACGCAGGAAGCCACGATCAGCACCGCACCCAGATAGTCGATGCTGCCCTTAACGGCATGCGAAAGCTTGGGCATCTTCGCGATGACCATGAACAATGCCACCAAGCCAAGCGGCAGATTGAGATAAAACACCCAACGCCAACCCTCCACGACATGGCCGCCGAAGGACACGGTTCCGTGATCGGTGAAGTAGCCCCCGAGCAGCGGACCGACGGCGCTGGCAAGACCAAAGACACCGCCGAACAGGCCGGCAAACTTGCCGCGTTCCCGGGGCGGAAACAGATCCGCGATGATGGCGAAGGCTGTCGTGAAAAGCGCCCCTCCGCCCAAGCCTTGCACGGCGCGGAACACGATCAGCTGCACCATTCCCCCGCCCAGCAGCGGCAGCGTGCCAAACTCGCCCGCAAGGCCCGAGAGCCACGAACCCAAAAGGAACAGGCCGATGCCGGCCAGCAACACCGGCTTGCGGCCGTATAGGTCGCCCAATTTGCCCCACACCGGCACCATGACGGTGGAGGACAACAGGTAGGCAGTCGTCACCCACGCGTACAACTCCAGGCCATGCAGCTGACTGATGATCACGGGCATGGCCGTGGAAACGATGGTTTGGTCCAAAGCGGACAGCAGAAAAACGATCATCACGCCGATGATCGTGATCCGCCGCTCTGCGTCGGTGAAATGGGCTGTCGTCAAGATTTCAAGGCTCCCTGCAAATTACTGCCGCATTATCGCAGGGCGCCTTCCACGCAGCACAAATTTCTGAATTTTTCCGGTGGCGGTTTTCGGCAACTCGCCCACAAAATGAAAGGCGCTTGGAACCTTGAAGTGCGCCAGCGCAGTACGGGCGAAATCACGCAGCTCATCCTGTGTTGCCGCTGCGCCGCCGCGCAGCACGATAAAGGCGTGGGGCGATTCGCCCCACTTTTCGTGCGGCATGCCGACCACCGCCGCTTCGAGCACCGCAGGGTGGCGCAACAAAGCTCCCTCCACTTCAATCGAAGATATATTCTCGCCGCCGCTGATGATCACGTCCTTGAAGCGGTCCCTGATCTCGATGTAGCCATCGGGATGCACGACTGCGCCGTCGCCGGAATGAAACCAGCCGCCGGCGAATGCCGCCGCAGTGGCTTCGGGATCATTGTAATAGCCGCTCATGACCACATTGCCCCGGGCGACGATCTCGCCCATGGTGGTACCGTCCTGCGGCACATCGCGCATGCCGGCATCCACTACGCGCAATTCGCCGGAAGTGATGAGCTCCACGCCCTGGCGGGATTTGACCGTGGCGCGCTCGGCGCCGGCCAGCCCGTGGTGCTCGGGCAACGGTTCGCAGATGCTGATGAACGGCGCGGTTTCGGTGAGACCATAAACATGCAGCACTTCCCAGCCGAGATCCGATTCCATGCGTTCAATGGTTGCTGCGGCGGGAGGCGCGCCGGCCGTAATGACCTTTACGTTGCGCGGCACCCGCCTGCGCGCTTCCTCGGGGCCGTTCGCAATGCCGATGAGTACGGTAGGCGCGGCGCAAAGATGGGTCACCCTTTCGCGCGCGACGGAATCGTAGACGCCGAGCGCATCCACCGCGCGCAAACAGACATGGCATGCGCCGGCTGCGGTCACAGTCCACACGAAAGTCCAGCCGTTGGCGTGAAACATCGGCAGCGTCCATAGATACCGGTCCGCGGGCGTCATGGGCCAGTGCGCCAGGGCGCCCAGCGAATTCATCCACGCATTCCGATGCGTGATCATCACGCCCTTCGGACGGGACGTGGTGCCGCTGGTGTAGTTGATCGCCAGCAGATCCGACTCGGCAACCGCCGTAGGCTCGAATGATTCGGCGCCGCCCGCCAGCAGCGCCTCGTAGGACAGCCAGCCGGCTTTCTCGCCTTCCAATGCGATAAAATGCGCAACATCCGGCATACGCTCGCGAACGCGGTCGACGGCATCCAGATAATCGGCGTGAACGCACAAGACCTTGGCGCCGCTATGAGCGGTCACGTACACAAAGTCGTCGGCCGCGAGCCGGTAGTTGATCGGCACAATCACCGCCCCGAGCTGCGGTATCGCGTAGAATTGTTCGAGATGTTGATGCGTGTTGGGGGCTATCGTCGCAACACGATCACCGCTGCGCACGCCCAGTTTCGCAAGCGCAGCACTCCATTGGTCGCAACGCCGGCCGAATTGGGCGTAGGTAAATCGCTGATTGCCGTCGACCACGGCCTCGCGTTGGCCATGCAGTTTGCGTGCCCGGCGAGCGAATTCGAGCGGTGTCAGCGGAGTTTCCATGGGGGCCAAAGCGTACCAGATTGGGCGCCATGAACGCGGTCTTGCGCTATTCGATCAGAATGGCGCGAAAATCGTTGACGTTGGTCAGCGTCGGCCCGGTAATGACGGAGTCGTGCAGCGCCCCGAAGAAGCTATGCGCATCATTGTTGGCCAGCATGTCTTGCGCTTTTAGTCCCAGCGCGCGCCCCCGCTCGAGCGAATCGGGACTTAAGTAGGCGCCGGCGATCTCTTCCTGGCCATCCACTCCATCGGTATCGCCCGCCAGGGCATGAACGCACCGATGCCCCTCGAGCGCAACGCCGAGCGACAACAGAAATTCGACGTTGCGGCCTCCTCGCCCCGTACCGCGTACGGTTACGGTGGTTTCACCGCCGGACAGCAAAATGCAGGGCGCGCTGAACGGCTGGCCGCGCTCCGCCACCTGATGCGCGATACCCGCAAACACCTTGCCGACGTCGCGGGCCTCGCCCTCGATGGCGTCGCTCATGATATGAACTGCGATCCCCGCCTTGCGGGCCGCAGCAGCCGCAGCCTCGAGGGCCATTTGCGGCGCGGCTATGATGCTGGCGTCGGCGCGCGCAAGCCGCGGATCATCGGGCTTGACCGATTCACCCCGCCCGCTCTGCAGCAGTTCGAGCACCGCGGGCGGGAGGCTGATGCCGTAGCGCCGCACGATATTCAAGGCGTCCGCACAGGTGGTCGGATCCCCCACGGTGGGCCCCGAAGCGATGTCCACCGGCCGGTCTCCCGGCACATCGGAGATCAACAAGGTCAACACGCGCGCAGGATGGCATGCGGCAGCCAGCCGTCCGCCCTTGATGCCTGAAAGATGCCGCCGAACGCAGTTCATTTCGCTGATGGTCGCCCCCGAGGCCAACAGCGCGCGACTGACACTCTGCTTCATGTCGAGCGTCAACCCGGGGGCGGGCAATGGCAGGAGCGCAGAGCCGCCGCCGGAAATCAAGCACAGCACCAGGTCATCTTCGCTTAAGTGCGCCACCAGCTCGAGCATGCGCTCTGCGGCGCGCATGCCGGCGGCATCCGGAACCGGGTGTGCCGCCTCGACGATTTCAACATGCTCGCAAGGCACCGCATAGCCATAGCGCGTTACGACCAGCCCGGACAACGATCCTCCGCGCCAACTCTGCTCCACCGCACGCGCCATCGCGGCGGACGCCTTGCCCGCCCCGATGATGAGCATCCGGCCGCGAGGCGGCTCGGGAAGATGCGGTGGGATGCACCGGGACGGTTGTGCCGACGCAATGGCCGCGTCAAACATTTTTCGCAGCAGTGACTTGGCGGAATCAGGCGGCAAGGGTGTTTTGCAGAGAGCCGATCCCCTCGATGCTGATTTCGACGATCGCTCCCTCCTTGATTGAACCGACCCCGAGCGACGTCCCGCAAGCGATCACATCGCCGGGCAGCAGCGACATATCATGCGAGATGCGGCTGACCAGTTCCCGCGGCGGGAAAATCATGTCGGAGAGCGGATAGTTTTGCCGCTCCACGCCGTCGAGACGTGTAATCAGGCTTGCGGTTGCACTGTCGAAGTCAGCCGCAATGACCGGGCCGAGGCAGCCGAAAGTATCGAAGCTCTTCGACCGGCTCCACTGCGGAAAATCACCGTTCTCGAACAGCAAATCCATCGCCGTCACGTCGTTGACGCAGGTGTAGCCGAAGATGTAATCGGCGGCTTCGTGCAACGGCACTTCTTTGGCGTGCTTGCCGATCACGATGCCCAGCTCGCCTTCGAAGACGATCTTTCCGGCATAGCCCGCCGGGCGCTTGATGGGGGCGCCGGGACCGGCAACGGAAGTTGCCGACTTGATGAAGAACAAAGGGTGCGAGGGCGCTGTCTTGCCCAGCTTCGCGCCCAAGGCATGGAAATTATTCCACAGCGCAACGATTTTGCTCGGCACGCAGGGATTCAATAGCGAGAAAGTGCCGGGCGCGAGCCGCTCGCCGCTCGGCCGCGGCGCGGTGAGCATCGCGCCTTCGTGCACCAAAATATGTCCATTCTCGAGTCCGCCGAATCCGACGCGGTCGCCCGCGCGAAATCGCGCCCAGTGAGTCACGTCACAGCACCGACTTGAGCAGAGTCGCCATCTCTGCGGGATTGCGCGTGACCCTGATGCCGCATTCTTCCATCACCGCCAGCTTCTCGTTGGCCGTGCCTTTTCCGCCCGAAATGATGGCGCCGGCGTGTCCCATGCGCTTTCCCGGGGGTGCCGTGACACCGGCGATGAAACCCACCACGGGCTTTTTCATATACGCCTTGATCCAACGGGCGCAGGTCTCCTCATCGTCGCCGCCGATTTCGCCCACCATGATGACGGCATCGGTTTGCGGGTCATCGTTGAACAGCCGCATGACATCGACGTGCTTCAGGCCATTGACCGGATCGCCGCCGATCCCAACGCAGGTCGACTGCCCCAACCCCAAATCCATCAGTTGACCCACCGCTTCGTAGGTCAGCGTGCCGGAACGCGACACCACGCCGATGCGGCCCTTTTTGTGAATGTGGCCGGGCATGATGCCGATCTTGATTTCATCCGGCGTGATGACGCCGGGACAGTTCGGCCCGACGAGAAGGGTCTTTTTGCCGCGCATTCGATTGCGCGTCGCGATCATATCGCGCACCGGCACACCCTCGGTGATGCAAATGACCAAATCCAGATCCGCATCCACTGCCTCATCAATGGCGCTCGCGGCGAAGGGCGGCGGCACGTAGATAACCGAAACAGTCGCGCCGGTTTGCTGCTTTGCCTCGCGTACGGTGCCGTAGATGGGAATGCCCTCGAAATTCTCGCCGGCCTTGGCCGGATTGACCCCGGCCACGAAACAGGCCTTGCCGTTGGCGTAGTCGCGGCACAAACGCGTATGAAACGCACCGGTCTTGCCGGTGATGCCCTGGGTCATCACCCTGGTATTGCGGTCGATGAGGATGCTCATGCGCGCTGACCCCCGTTGCCGCTGACCGCAGCGACGATTTTCTGGGCGGCGTCCGCCATGTTGTCCGCGGATATGATCGGCAATCCCGAGGCCCGCAACGCCTGCCTGCCCAACTCCTCGTTCGTTCCCTTCATGCGCACGACCAGAGGAACATTGAGTTTTACTTCTTTTGCCGCCGCGATGACGCCCTCGGCGATGGTGTCGCAACGCATGATGCCGCCGAAAATGTTCACCAAAATGCCCTTGACTGCCGGGTTCTTCAACATCAATTTGAAGGCTTCCGTCACCTTCTGCGCCGTGGCGCCGCCGCCGACGTCGAGAAAGTTCGCAGGCTCCGCGCCGAACAGCTTGATGGTATCCATGGTCGCCATCGCGAGGCCGGCGCCGTTGACCAGGCAGCCGATGTTGCCGCTCAACGAGATATACGACAAATCGTACTTGGATGCCTCCACCTCCGCGGGATCCTCTTCGTCCAGATCGCGCATCGCGACGATGTCGGGATGCCGGAACAATGCGTTCGAATCAAAATTCAATTTGGCATCGAGCGCGAGTACCTCGCCGCTGCCGGTAATGATCAGCGGATTGATTTCGGCCAGCGAGGCATCGCACTCAACGAAGGCCCGATACAGACCGTGCATGAAGCGCCGTGCCTGCGAGATGGAGCCTTCGGGCACGCCGATCTTGCGCGCGACGTTGTCGGCTTGCGCGTCGGTCAATCCGGCGTCCGGGTCGATGACCACCTTGTGAATCTTCTCCGGATGCTGCGCGGCGACCTCCTCGATCTCCATGCCGCCCTCGGAACTCGCCATCAACGTGACGCGTTGCGTCGCGCGGTCGACGACCATGCCGACGTAGAGTTCCTTGCGGATATCGGCGCCTTCCTCCACCAGCAGCCGCTTGACCAGCCGGCCCGCCGGCCCGGTCTGATGCGTGACGAGCGTCATGCCGAGAATTTTCGCGGCAAAATCGTGGACTTCCTGCAAGGACTTGGCCACCTTGACGCCGCCGCCCTTGCCGCGGCCGCCGGCGTGAATCTGCGCCTTGACGACCCAAACCTTTCCGCCCAGCTGGCGCGCCGCCGCATCCGCTTCGGCTACCGAAAAACACGGCACGCCGCGCGGCGTCGCGACGCCGAATCTGCGCAGAATCTCTTTGCCCTGGTACTCGTGAACATTCATATATTGATGGAGCTCCGCACTACAGTTTTCCTTCATCCAACGTTTTCGCAAGCAATTTGGTGAGCGCATACACCGTGTCGATATGCGGGGTCGGTGTATTGGTGCGCCTGGCCAGCTCGACCACCGAACCCAACAGCGCGTCGACTTCCAAAGTGCGCGCAGCTTCGACGTCTTGCAGCATGGAGGTCTTGTGGTGCCCGACCTTTTCGGCGCCGGCGATGCGCTTATCGAGCGAGACGCGGAATTTGACGCCGAGCTGATTGGCGACGCTTTGCGCCTCGCTCATCATCGCGGCCGCAATCGCGCGGCTCGGCGGATATTGGCAGATGCCCGCCAAAGTTGCGCGGGACAGCGCGCTGATCGGATTGAAGCTCAAGTTGCCCCACAGCTTCAGCCAGATTTCCGCACGGATGTCGCTCAAAATCGGCGCCTGCATTCCGCTGTCGACGAAACAGCGTGCAACCTGCGTGACGCGCTCGCTGGTGGTGCCGTCGGGCTCGCCAACCGGAAATCGATTGCCTTCGACATGCCTGACGACGCCGGGCGCGATCAATTCAGCCGCCGGATAGACCACACAGCCGATCACGCGCTCGCAGGGAATCTTCTCGTAGATCGCGCCCGTTGGATCGACGCTGGTCACGCGCGTCCCCGCGAACGGGCCGCTGTGACCGTGAAAGTACCAATAGGGAATGCCGTTCTGCATGGGAATGACGACGGTCTTGGGTCCGAACAATTTTGGCACATCGCCCGTTACCGCCTCGACTTGGTGAGCTTTCAACGCCAGCACCACCATGTCCTGAATTCCCGCATCCGCATAACTGTCGGTGGCTTTGACCCGCGGGATCGCTTCCTCGGTACCGTCGGCCTTGACCAAGCGGATGCCTCGGGTGCGCAGCGCCTCAAGATTCGCCCCGCGCGCAATGAATGTGACGTCGTGTCCTGCCCGTGCAAGCCGGGTCCCGACATAACCCCCGATGGCACCGACCCCAATAATCGCTATCTTCATGACCGCCGCCGCTTCGCCGACACAAAGAACACCAGTTTGCACGGCCGCAGCGGCTGTTGCACCTACCCGGCAGCCTGCCTGCGACGAGGTCTCGTCCTACAAGGCAATATGTAATCGACTGCTAGCTGGGAATCAATCCCGCGCCGCGCGCCCACTTGTATTTGGCGCCCAAAACGGCCACCGGTATCTCGGTGGAATAGGCGTAGGCCGGAATGCCGTGCTGATACAGGTACTCAGCTGCCTCCTCGACTTCCACATCGCCCGCGAGCGAGGCCACCACGGGCTTCTCAATCCCCTTGGCGCGCATTTCCGCAACCACTTCGACCATCAGTTTCGCAAATACCATCGGCGGCGTGATGATGGTGTGCCAGTAACCGAGAATGAGCGCATGGATGCGCGGATCTTGGAGGCCGAGCCGCACGGTATTCTGATAGGTGGCGGGCGGCTCGCCGCCGGTGATATCGACCGGGTTTCCGGCGGCGCCGAATGGCGGAATGAATTTGCGGAACGCCGCATCAAGGTCGGCCGGCATCGCCATCAACGACAGGCCGTTGTCGACACAGGCGTCCGACAACAGCACGCCGGAGCCGCCTGCGCCGGTGATGATGACGACATTGTTGCCCTTGGGCGTCGGCAGCACCGGAATACCGCGCGCAAAATCGAGCAGGTCGCGCAACGAGCGCGCACGGATGACGCCGGACTGCTTGAACACATCCTCGTAGATCTTGTCGTTGCCGGCCAACGCGCCGGTGTGCGAGCTTGCGGCGCGCGCGCCCATGCTGGTGCGCCCGGCCTTCAGCACGACGATGGGCTTCTTCTTCGAGACGCGTTTCGCCACTTCGGCGAAGGCGCGGCCATCCTTCAGATCCTCGCAATGCTGCGCGATGATGGTGGTGTTGTCGTCCTGTTCGAAGAACGTCAACAAATCATCCTCGTCGATGTCGGATTTGTTGCCCAGGCCGACGATGGCCGAAACACCCATCTTGGCCGAGCGCGAGAAGCCGATGATGGCCATGCCGATGCCGCCGGACTGCGAGGACAGCGCCGCGTGGCCCTTGACGTCGTACGCGGTGCAGAACGTCGCGCACAGATTGCTCGGCGTGTAGTAAAAGCCGTAAATATTCGGACCCATGAGGCGCACGCCGTACTTGCGGCCGATCTCCACCAATTCGTTCTGGCCGGCGACATTGCCGGTCTCGGCAAATCCGGACGGAATCAAGATGGCGCCGGCAATCTTCTTCTCGCCGACTTCGGTCAATGCCTGCGCCACGAATTTTGCCGGAATGGCGAACACCGCGACATCGATGTCGCCCGGCACGTCCTTGACGCTCTTGTAGGCCTTCTTGCCCATGATGTTCTCGGCGCTGGGATGGATCGGATAGATCTCGCCCTTGTAGCCGCCGTTGATCAAATTCTTCATCACCGAATTGCCGATCTTGCCGTTCTCGGCCGATGCGCCGATCACCGCCACCGCCTTGGGCTTCATGATGCGGTTCATCTTCTCGACGATGGCCGCCTGGCTCGGCCGATCGCGCGGCGGCGCCGGATTGAAATTGAGAACGATGCGCACGTCCGCGGCGGTCGCGCCATGATCGGTGGCGAACACCGGATTCAGGTCCATCTCCGAAATTTCCGGGAAAGTCCGCGACCAGTGCCGACACCCGCTCGATCATGCCGGAGAGCGCCGCGCGATCCACCGGCTTGGCACCGCGGACGCCGCGCAGAATTTCCGCCGCTTGAATGCCGTCCAACATCGACAGCGCATCCTCGTTGGACGCGGGCGCGAGCCGGAACGTGATGTCCTTGAGAACTTCCACCAGGATCCCGCCGAGTCCAAACGCCACCAGCTTGCCGAAGGCCGGGATCGGTCACCGCGCCGATGATGACCTCCTGGCCGCCGGTCAGCATCTGCTGCACCTGCACGCCGAGAATCTCGGCCTTGGCGTCGTACTTGCGGGCATTGGCGACGATGGTCGTGTACGCTTCCTTGGCCTGCTCGGCCGATTTGACGCCGACGATCACGCCGCCCGCTTCGGTCTTGTGCAGAATCTGCGGCGACACGATTTTCATCACCACCGGAAAACCGATTGCCGAGGCCAGCTTGCCCGCCTCGTCGGCGGAGCCTGCCACGCCTTCCTTGGGAATGGTGATTCCGTACGCCTCGCAAACACCGCGCGCCTCGGGCGCAGTCAATGCCTCACGGCCGGCAGCCTTGGCTTGATCGAGAATCTTGCGAACGGCGTTCTTATCGTCTGACATGACTTAGGCTTCCTTAGGATTTCCGCGGACCTTGGCAATGCGCCTTTCCGCCCAGCGAATCAAATGACTTTTTTCAATCTCAGCGCCGCCACATCGCCCGGCGCGTACCCCAATTCGGCGAGGACCTCGTCGGTGTGCTCGCCCAACAGCGGCGAGCGCATGACGTGCGTCGGGCTGTCGCTCATCTTGATGGGGTTGCCCACGGTGAGATATTTGCCCCGCTTGGGGTGGTCGACTTCGACGATGGTTCCGGTCTTGCGCAGCGAAGGCTCGTGCGCCAATTCCTCCATCGATAGAATCGGGCCGCACGGAATATCGTGCTCATTGAGCAATGCCATCGCCTCGAATTTCGTCTTGGTGGAGGTCCATGCTTCCACCGCTGCGAACACTTCTTTGAGCCGCGGCAAGCGCGCGTTGGGCGTCGCGAAGTCCGGGTCGGTGAGCCACGCTTCTTTGCCGATGACCTGGCAGATGGCCTTCCACACCGGCGCCTGCGCGATGAAATAGAGATAGGCGTTGGGATCCGTCTCCCAGCCCTTGCACTTGACGATGGTACCCGGCTGTCCGCCGCCCGAGGCGTTGGCGGCGCGCGGCACGGCGCTGCCGAACTTGCCGTTCGGATATTGCGGATATTCCTTCATCACGTGCGTGCGCTCCAGGCGCTGCTGATCGCGCAGCTTCACGCGGCACAGATTAAGCACGCCGTCCTGCATCGCGGTCAACACCTTCTGCCCGCGACCGGTGGTATTGCGCTGATACAGCGCCGCGACAATGCCGAGGGCCAGATGCAGCCCCGTGCCGCTGTCGCCGATCTGCGCACCGGTCACCAAGGGCGGCCCGTCGTCGAACCCCGTGGTCGAGGCCGAACCGCCCGCGCACTGCGCGACGTTTTCGTAAACCTTGCACTCCTCGTAGGGTCCCGGCCCGAAGCCCTTGACCGAGGCGACGATCATGCGCGGGTTGAGTTCCTGAATCCGCTCCCAGGTAAAGCCCATACGATCGAGGGCGCCGGGGGCGAAATTCTCCACCAGCACATCGCAGTGCTTGACCAGCTTTTCCAGCACCTGCTTGCCCGATTCGCTTTTGGTATCGAGCGTCACCGAGCGCTTGTTGTGGTTGAGCATCGTGAAATACAAGCTGTCCACATCGGGTATGTCGCGCAGTTGTTCGCGCGTGATGTCGCCCGCACCTGCCTTCTCGACCTTGATCACATCGGCGCCGAACCACGCCAGCAATTGAGTGCACGTCGGGCCCGACTGCACATGCGTGAAATCGAGAATGCGGACCCCGTCTAACGCCTTACCCATGGAAACTCCCAGAGATCCGTCACTTGTACATGGTTTGATTTTTGGTGCCGGGAGCATATTCGCGCGGATCGACCCAGATGTTGATCACCGCCGACTTGCGCAATTTATGCACCGACTCGCGCGCGCGCTTCAGAGCCGGCGCGATTTGCGCCGGATCGCGCACTTCCTCGCCGTAGCCGCCGAGCATCTCGGCAAACTTGCCGAACGGGACGTCGCCCAACAGATTTCCGACATTGCCGCGTTGTTCGCCGTATTTGGCAAGCTGGCCATAGCGGATCTGGTTCATGGCCGAGTTGTTGCCGATGACCGCAATGTAAGGCACGCCGAAGCGGTTGGCCGTCTCCATATCGAAGGCGGTCATGCCGAACGAGCCGTCGCCGTAGTAGCACAGGACCTCCTTTTGCGGATTGGCGAGGCCCGCGGCAATCGCGAAGCCGGTGCCCACGCCCAAGGATCCGAGCGCACCGGGATCCATCCATTGCCCGGGTCCGCGCGGCCGCACCGCTTGCGCGGAAATGGTGACGACGTCGCCGCCGTCGCCGATGTAGATGGTGTTGTCGGCGAGGAACTCGTTCAGCTCATAGGCGACGCGATACGGATGAATCGGCACGCTGTTCGATTTGAACAATGGCATGAGCTTGTCGCCCGCGACCACTTCGGCGTCGCTGAGTTGCTTCAGCCACTGCTGGCGCGCCTGGCGCTTGTCGCCCTTGATGCGGCCGCCGGCGGCAGCCAGCACGGCACCCAGGATCGCGCCCGGATCGCCGACCAGGCCAAGGTCGATGTCGCGATTCTTGCCGACAGTGCGGTAGTCCATGTCGATCTGCACCAGCTTCAAGTCCTTGCTGATGCGCTTGCCGTAACCCATGCGGAAATCGAATGGCGTTCCGACAATGACCAGCACGTCGGCGCTCGCGAATGCCTGGGTGCGGGTCCGGTCGAAATGATGCGGGTCTCCCGGGGGCAGCAGTCCGCGGCTGGCGCCGTTGAAGTAGCCCGGAATGTCCAGGCCGCGCAGCAGCGCTATGGCTTCCTTGTGCCCGCGCGCGGTCCACACCTGCTGGCCGTAGAGAATCGCCGGCCGTTCGGCGTTCACCAAGAGATCCGCCAGCTTTTCGATGTCGCGCGGATCGCCGATCGATTTGGTCGACGCCCGATACTTGCCGGGCTGCGGCACAACGGCCTTGGTGAGGTCGACTTCACGATCGAGCACATCGCGGGGAATCTCCAGGTACACAGGACCCGTCGCGCCGTTGAACGCCTCGCGCGCCGCCATGGAAATCATGTCCGCCACGCGTTCCGTGCTCGAGACCGATGCCGCAAATTTGGTGATCGGCGTCATCAACTCGACGTGCGGCAGGTCCTGCAGCGATCCCATTTTGTGCTGCGTCAGCGCGCCCTGGCCGCCGATATGAAGAATCGGGCTCTCCGAACGGAACGCCGTTGCGATGCCGGTGACCGCATTGGTGCAGCCGGGACCGGCGGTGGTAACCACGCAGCCAAGTTTACCGGTCTGGCGCGCATAGCCGTCCGCTGCATGTGCCGCAACCTGCTCGTGGCGCACGTCGACGATGCGAATGCCCTCATCGACGCACCCGTCGTAGATGTCGATGATATGGCCGCCGCACAGCGTGAAGATGGTGTCCACACCTTCATTCTTCAGCGCCTTGGCAACCAGGTGGCCGCCGGAAATCACGCTCGCGTCGCGGCTCTTTCGTTGCAGGGTGTCTTCGGCCGTCGTGGCCTTGGGCGGACTCGAGGTGGGATTTACAGTGGCCATGGGATCTCCAGTGAAATGGCGCTATGCCTCAGGCATTTCTGACGGCGGCGCCGGCGGCAAACGAGGATGGAAAGGCGGCGCGGCTCTTGGCGAAGTGCTTGACCCGCATGGGTTTCAGCACGAACAGCGCCATGAGCGCCGCGATGATGTTGCAGGTGACGAGCACTGTGAAGACGGCGTTCCAGCCCTGGTTCCTCGCAATCAGTGCGGCGACGGGAACCAGCAGCGAGCCGGCACCCTTGGCCGTGTACAGCATGCCGTTATTGGCAGCCGCATACTTGGAACCGAAGGTATCGCCCTGCGTCGCGGGGAACAGACTGAATATTTCGCCGTACACGCCGAAATACAGCGCCGTCACCAGCACGAAGACGACCGGATTCCTTCCCGACTGGCTCAAGGTGAACAACGCGAGCGCGCCAATGCCAAAGGCCAGCGCCATCGTGTATTCGCGGCCGATTTGATCGGAAAGCCAACCGAAGAACGGCCGGCCGATGCCGTCGAAAATGCGGTTCAACAACAGCGCGAATCCCAGCGCCGGCATGAGCATGCCGAACAAATCGACCGGGATCTTGGCGATTTTCATATCGTCGGCGATGGGCGCCATGGATGCAGCCATGGTAAGACCACCCGCCGCGATCAACACGAACATGACGTACATGACGTAGAACACCGGACTCTGCTAAGACCTCGACGGGCGTATAACCGTGCGCTGTCTGATTGGGCTTGACCGTCGCCGACGCGAGGCTGGGCGGCGGAGCCAACAGCAGCCATCCCAACACGAAGACGATGCCTCCCTGGATCAGACCGAAGGTCAGGAACGCATGCTCGTATCCGGAAGTCTCGATCATGCTTCTGATCGGTCCGATTGTGATCGCCGCTCCGGCCCCAAATCCGGAGGCGGTGATGCCGGCAGCAAGCCCGCGGCGCCCGGGAAACCACTTGAGCGCATTGCCGACGCAGGTGCCGTAAACGCAGCCGGTACCAATGCCGCCGACGGCCGCGCCGAAATACAGCATCGGCAATGAACTTGCGACAGAGTTCAGTCATCCAGGCGATGGCGACCAGAATGCCGCCCGTGATCACCACCCACCGCGGTCCGAAGCGGTCGACCATGTAGCCCTCAACCGGAATGAGCCAGGTCTCCAAGAGCACGAACAGACTGAAAGCGACCTGAATCGATGCCCGCCCCCAGTGATATTTCGCGTCGATGGGGTTGACGAACAGGGTCCAGCCATATTGCAGATTGGCCACGCAGGCCATGCAGATGACGCCGATGATCAGCTGTACCCAGGGATTCGCGAAAGCCGATTCAGCAGTAACTTGCTCGTTCATTTTATAGTTCTCCGTGTTGGCGCTGAGAAGTGCTCATTTTCGCCTGCCGCTCAGGCAAAAGTGGGCCGCGCAAAAAGTAATTCACTTTTCATATTCCCCAATCACGAAGCTCGAATTATTAAATTCGACACCGGGCCAGCCAGCTTCGCTTGCCGTGGTATACCATATATGAACGCGTTTCGGAGTTCAAGCATAGGCCTTGGGGCATGCAATCGTTGCCACTTTCGGCTGCAAAGCCCCCAGTCGAGGGCAGGACCGGCAGGTGGAATTGTGGATTCGACCTTCGCCGGGCGCCGGGCAATTGTGCTCCGCCGCCGCGCAGCGCCGTAGACGCCTGTGAGTTATTCGGTGGGAAATTATCTGCTGCCATGTAATATATCTGCCGCTGATCTGGGCACACCTTAAAGAGTACCAATGAATTCCATAGTCACGCTGGTTCAAAGAACCACCTCCGCCACTCCGCTGGCACTTGCTCCGTTGAATGCAACGAGCCTGCGAGATCAGGCCTACACGCTGCTGAAGAACGCCATCGCCGATACCGACATCTATGACCCGGAGCAGGAATTGCGGCTCGACGAGCGCCAATTGACCACTGCCCTGGGCGTCAGCCGCACGCCGATCCGCGAGGCACTGTCGTTGCTGGAGCAGGAAGGATTTATCCGCACGGTGCCGCGGCGCGGCATTTACATCATCCGCAAATCAAAGCGCGAGATGATCGAAATGATTCAAATGTGGGCCGCGCTCGAATCCATGGCGGCGCGGCTCGGCACGCTCAACGCCAGCGATGAGGAGATCGCCAAGCTGCGCCACTTGTTCGATGAGTTTCAGAACTCGCCCCCTTCGGAACACTTGTGCGAATATTCGGACGCCAACATCGCTTTTCACACCGCCGTCATCGCGCTGGGCGGATCGCAGATGATCATCGATGCGACCAAGAATCTGCTGATGCACGTGCGCGCCATCCGGCGCGCAACGATCACGCAAAGCGATCGCGCCGCGCGTTCCATCATCGATCATTTGAAAATCATCGAAGCACTGGAGAAGCGCGATACGGAATTAGCGGAGCAGCTCACGCGCCAACACACGCTTGACCTCGCCGCGCACGTCGACCGGCACTGCGGCTTTCTAGGTTAGCGGACCCCACCGGCCCAGAGTCGTCGGCGCGCTGCGGCCGTCCTTGGCGTGCAGATATACGGCGCGCTGCGCGTCCTGAACATCGCCCGCGAGCGCCGCGGGCGCCAGAGCCTGAACGGCCGCCAGCGTATCGGCGGCCAGCACCGCGGATTGCAAGGCGGCGCGATCCTCAAGGGCCGCGATACCGCGTTCGATGCGCAAATAGACCCGGCCGCTGGCCTGATCGGCAAAATTGACCCAGTGGAAGCTTTTGACGCAGCGCCTGAGGAAGTCCAAATTCTTTTCCGGCGCCAACTGCGAGCGGTCGGGATATAGAAATTCCGCGGCCGCGGCATCGACGTCGATTCGGGCATAGCGTTCGATGTCCAGCATGGCCTTAACATCGAGGACGTTAAAGGTCTCGTTGTCACCGAAGGCGGCGGTTCGCGGCCGCTCGCCGAGCCGCACTGTGTTGTCCAAAAACTCGAATTGAATCCGCTTGTCGCTGCGGCGCACCCAGGTGAAAAACACGTCCGGAATTCCCGAATATGCCTCGACCGAGTGCGCCAAGGTATCGTCCACCGCCTTGTAGCGGCCAAATTCGAGCCCCCGCTTCCAGGCGCGCTCCACCAGCATCTCCGGCGGGGTGATCACGAAGAATAGATAAACGGTGTGGCCGAATCGAGTCAACAGATTGCTGCCAGCTTCGTCGGAATCCGGCGCGAAGCTGTCGAAACGAAATCGATCGATCAGCAAATGCGACATGTCGCCGCGCCGATTTTTGGCCGCCATGTAGCGATCCAGCTTCTGATCGATGATTTGCACCTCGTCGGAGGTGAACGCGCCTGCGTATTTATACGCGGCGCCGAGCGAGCCGTAGTCCAACAGCTGCTTGCGCCAGATGTCGGGGCTGATGAGCGCGAAGTCGCTCCATTGAACGCCAATATCGCCGGCGAGCTTCTTCTGCAGCGGTCGCAGCGTGCTCTTGCCGGACGCCGACGGTCCTTTGGTGTTGATGACAACCGGATGCTCCTGCCTCGGCAACAGTTTGTATTCTTGTTCGCGCGCCGCAGCCTGCAGCATGGGCGTCATCGCCTGGCCGATGCAGTCGCTGCCAAAATCGTTGCCGGCAAGGTCGCTCGCCATGCCCGCGATCAACTCCTTCGTCCCCCAGGCAAATCCTTGGTTTGCAAACAATGCCGACATCACCCGTGCGAGGCTTTTGTAGGCCGCGATTTGCGCCGCGGAATCCGACCCGGCGGCCAGCTGCTCGAAGCGGTCAATCTCGGCCGGTCCCCAGCTGCGGCTCAAGCGCGAGCAGGCGGGCTCGATCAGGGCCTGCACCTCGCGGCGTGCACGCTGATGGACCCCGACGAGCTCGTGCATCGCAGGTTCGAGATAGCGCGACAACAGCTGCCGTGCGATCTCGCGAAAGTTCAAGCCCAGATCCTCTATGCGCGTCCCGTCGGGAACCGCGAAGTCCGCCGTGACCCGCACCAACACCTCATGCAACGCCAGACGCTGCGGCCGGAATACCACCAGTTCGCTCAAGCCGAACCCGGTCAGGCCGCGCAGTTCCGCGGCGGCGGCGATGCTCGTGCAGGTATTCTCGCTGCGAAAGATCGTCGCCAGGTGTCGCAATTCCTTCGGCACCTGCGACTCTATGCCGGGGTTCCACGGACCGTAGCGGCTATCGGACTGCATCAGCATCGAGTTTGGTGCTGCCCGGATACATGCGCAGCGGCGGCACTTCGCCCCGCTGCAGTTTTTGCTGCACGTCCAGCCAGTATTGCACGCTCAGCAGGTCGGCATTTTGCTGGCGAAAACAGCGGCGCGCGAAGTCATTCTTGAATTGCAGGCCGTGCTCGAGTTCCTCGGGCAGAAATATCACTCCTTCCTCGAAGAACCAAGCGGGCACCTCATCCTCCCCCGGTTCGCGGTCCGCGTTGCTGCGGATCTTGACATCGGTCAGCTTCTCGACCGCGTCGTAGTCGAATAGAAAAACGCGCTCATACCGCCCAACTCCGTAATTCCTCGAATCCAGGTCTTTGTTGAAGATATTGGTGGCCGCATTGTTGCGAATGCAGTGCCCGAGGCCGGCAATCACCGCCCGAATCTCGGCCTCGCCGGCGCGCTCCAGGTACACCGGCAGCGGGGTTATTTTCAGCTGCACGATCAGTGAGCGCAGGTACACCCCGTCCTCGACCACCTGCACGCTTTCCGAGGCCTCAGCGCTGATTTCCCGCAACAGCGCGGGCTCGAATATCTCGCGATCGAGGCGCATGTTGAAGTACATGACATTGTCCAGCATGCTGCCGGCGCGGTTGATCTCATGCACCACCCGGTACTTCTCGGTAACGGCGGCAACGCCGGGAAACGCGCCCCATTTATAAGACTGCGTAGGATGGTCGCGGATGACCTTCAAATGATACGAGCAGGCGTCAAATGTAAAACCCAGCGCCACGGTGCCCGGTACACCCGGGGAACGCTTGAATTGCCCGCCGTTGCGCAGCTGCGCGGTGATCTCGTTCAAAATGGCGACCTTGCCGAGATGGTTGTAGCCGATGGTCGAATAATGCTCTCCCAACGGGCGCCGCGGCATCAAGCTGAATAAAAAAACGCAGGTTTGATAGTAGAGAGGTGTGCTGACATGCAGATTCGCCAGCGTCGAGCTGAACAGGTTGTGAATATCGGCGATACGGTGCAACACCGCGTCGGCGTAAATTCCGTCCGTGCCGTTCAACAGCGCCACCACCAGGGGCACCACATGCTCGTCGGCATAGACCCACCTGCCGACGACAAACGCGCTGCGATCGCGGAAAAACCCCGCCTCGACAACATCCAAGGCCTCCGGAGTTCCGGCCTCGCCCTTGTCATCCAATAATTCCTCGACACGCAGCCGGATCTTACGCGCATCGGCTTTCAGATCCCTGAACGGCACGGAAAACCGGGGTATTTGCAGCGCTGTGCAAAACAACTCATCGTCTATGCGGCCGGGCACCGCTAAGCGGCGATGTACCGACGCCATCGACAGCGCGCGCAGCTTGCTCGGCGGCGGAAACGAATAGGCGACCGGCCGCCACAAGCCGTGGTGGATATTGCGGCGCACTGAGTGGGCGAAGCTGAAAGCAATGTCGGCGTCATAACGATCGACGATCATGGCTGCAAAAAGCCGATCGAGGGAATCCCAGAGATGCGGCGCGACCGACAGCTCCGGGAACGCGGAACGGATGCGCGGTCCGTGTTCGGCGATGTAGCGGGTGTATAAGCCGAGGCGCTCGCTGCTGACGGTCACCGAAGCGCGCGGATCCATCTCTTCGAACGCGCGCTTGGCTCGATGCGAGTAATCGCAGAAGGTTTTGTAGAATTCATCGAAGATGGCCAAGATGAGCGATGCGGTCGCGGTGATGCGATCGACATCGTCCGTTGCCGCCGCGAGCAGCGCATAGCCCTCTTCCACCGCCGAGATCTTGCCTTCGGCAGGCATACCTAGGAACCTGTGCGAGTATTCAGACAGGCTCCTAGCCGCTGTTGCGCAACGCCGTCGCAATGGCGTTGATCGAAAGCTGAATTCCTTCACGCACGCGCGGATCGATCTCCCCCGCACGGTGACGCCTCAACAATTCGACCTGCAGCAGATTGAGCGGCTCAATGTACGGCAGCCGCAAACGTATGGACGCGTCCAGCGCGGGATGCTTCTCCAGCAGGCGTGTTTGGCCCGTTACAGTCAATAGGCAATCGTGGGTGGCAAGCCACTGGCCGCGGATGCGGCCGAACAGCGCCTCACCCAAGGACCGGTCCTCGACCAAGGTGAGATAGCGCGCCGCGATTCCCATGTCCGATTTCGACAGCACCATTTCCAAATTGTCGAGTGTCGCGCGAAAGAACGGCCATGCCTCCTGCATTTCGCGCAGCAGTCCCACATCGGACGTGGCCATCGCCTGACCCACGCCATACCAGCCCGGCAACATCACCCGCGCCTGCGCCCAGCTGAACACCCAGGGTATGGCACGCAGGTCCTCGATGCGTTGCGAGTTGGTGCGCGACGCCGGCCGCGAGCCGATCTTGAGTTCGGATATCTCCAGCAGCGGCGTCATCTGCCGGAAGAATGCCGCAAACCCTTCGGTTTCATAGACCAACGCGCGGTAGGCGCGAAATGCGTCTCTGGAGAGCATCTCCATCGCATCCGCGAAGCGGCGGCCGCTGTCCGCTGACAAGGAAGGCTTCTCCAACGAGGCCAGCAGCGTCGCGGCCGCTATCGATTCCAGATTCGCAGCCGCGCTGTCGCGGGTGCCGTACTTCGCGGCAATGATTTCTCCCTGCTCGGTGATGCGTATCCGTCCGCGCACGGTACCGTGGGGTTGCGCGCGGATTGCGGCGAACGACGATCCGCCGCCCCGGCCGACAGCTCCACCGCGGCCGTGAAACACCTGCATGGCAGTCGAGGATTTTTCAAAAACGGCGGCGAGCATGCGGGTGGCGAGGTGCAAGCTCCAAACCGAGGTCAGATAACCGCCATCCTTGTTCGAATCCGAGTAACCCACCATGACTTCTTGAAATCCGAACGCGGCGACGATCGCCGCGGTCTCCGGAATCGCAAGCCACTCCTGCATGATGTGCGGCGGCACTCTCCAGATCGGCGATGGTCTCAAATAGCGGCACTGCCATGATCGCGGCCGAGGCGCCGCCCTGCGTGCGGTACAGGCCGGCCTCCTTGAGAAGGATATTGACCTCCAACAGGTCCGAAACGCTCTCGCACTTCGAAATGACATAGAAGCGGATGCATTCGGGACCGTAGCGCGAATGCGCTTCCGCGGCCGCGCGCACGATGTCAAGTTCCGACATTGTCTCGGGGGAATAATTGGCGAACGGGCTCGCCAACAGGCGTTCGCTTGCCAGTTCGCGGCGCAGCAACTGCACGCGCTGCATTTCGCTCAGCGCCTCATAGTCCGGTGCCACCCCTGCCACCTTGAGCAATTCCGCAACGACCCGAGCATGGACGTCGGCGTTCTGGCGAAGATCGAGCGATGCCAGATGAAAGCCGAACGTTTCGACGGCGCGATTCAACCGCGCCAGCGCGCCGCCGCCATTGAGTCGCACCCGGCTTTCGGATTTGAGCGAGTCCTCGAGGATTTGCAGATCTGCGCGCAGGCTCGCAACGTCGGGATAGGCGCGCGCTTCAACGCTGGCCGGCCGCTGCGGCGCGCGTCCGGTCAAGGTTTGATAGGTCGCAGCCAGGCGCGCATACATGCCGGTTAGGGCGCGCCGATACGGCTCATCAGCGCGCGCCGCGTTTTGGTCGCCGCCGGCGTCCGCCAACGCCGTGAGCGGCGCAGATACCTGTGCCAGTTCACTGGAGAGCGACAGCTCCGCGCCGATGGCATTGAGCTGCTCCAGGTATTCGGCTACCAACGCCTGACTCGCGCGGCCCAACGCCAGCCGCAAGGAAGCCGCCGTGACATGCGGATTGCCATCGCGGTCGCCGCCGATCCAGGATCCGAGACGCAGAAAACTCGGCGGCCGCCTGCCCAACAACCGTTCCCAGCGCGCATACAGCGCCGGCACGACCGGCAGGAAAATATCGCGCAGATAGGTAAGTGCTATATCAACTTCATCCGCAACATACAGTCTTTCGTGCCGCAGAGCCCGCGTCTGCCACAGAAATGCAATCTGGGCGGCGATCGCCTCGTCGATCACTTCTCCGGCGCTGGTTTCTTGGCGGCCCAGATCCCGTTGCGCCATCAACGCCGCAATGCGGTTGCGGTGATCCAACATGCTCTTGCGCATCACTTCGGTCGGATGCGCAGTCAACACGGGCATGATGAGCGCATGGTCCAGGAGCGACGCAGCCTGCTCGCGCGTGACACCCTGGGCTTCGAGGAAGCTCAAGGCCGATACCAGGGTGCTGTCCTTTTCAGCCGCCGTGCCCTGGCGGTCTTCGGCGAGATTTGCGAGCATGGAGAACAGCATGAAGCTGCGCACAAAGGCGACCGTTTCGTCGAGCGACAGGCTCTCCCACCCGGCCGCCAAGCCGCGCGGATTGGCAATGCCGCGAAATCGATCGACGGATGCGGCGCGAATCGCTTCGATTCGATCGAGCAATCCGCTGCCGCCGTAGGTGCGGATGACCTCGCCGAGCAGCTTGCCGAGAAACCTAACATCCGCATTCTGCGCAATTACCGGGGCGGCTGTCATAGGAAGAACCATTATAAAGGAGGGAGCAAACCCTTTTGGGAGCTATAAGCCATATCCTACAGGCGTGCCCGCAACCCGCTGATTAAGACGGCGGAGCATTCCGGATAACGTGGTAACCATAAGAATTTTTCGCGGCCGCGCGCTTCTCACTCGTTCGGAGAAAAATCATGCTCCAGAAGTTCAAGCTTCTCTCATTGGTATCCGTCTTGCTGCTAGCGCTCTCGCCCGCGCTCAGCATGGCGCAGGTGAGTGTTTCCGTCACTGTCGCACCACCGGAACTTCCGGTTTACGACCAGCCCCCCATACCCGGGGACGGCTACATCTGGACGCCCGGTTACTGGGCTTGGGGCGACGACATCCAAGATTACTATTGGGTACCGGGCACGTGGGTCGAAGCACCTCAGCCGCAGTATTTGTGGACACCCGGATACTGGGGCGCTGAAGGCGCCGCCTTCCTGTGGCATGCCGGTTACTGGGGACCTCAGGTCGGATTCTATGGCGGCGTCAACTACGGCTACGGCTACGGTGGCCGCGGCTATGAAGGCGGCTACTGGCAAGACGGCCATCTTTTCTACAATCGCGCGGTCGTCAATGTGGGCTCGGCGCACATCACCAACGTCTACAACAAAACGGTGATCAACAACGTCAGCGTGACGCGGGTAAGCTATAACGGCGGCAACGGGGGAGTCCGAGCACAACCAACGGCGACGGAGACCGCGGCCGGGCGCGAACGCCATATCGAAGCCACTGCCGCGCAACGCCAGCACGTCCAGACTGCGCGCACCAATCCGGAACTGCGCGCCAGCTCCAACCATGGCCACCCTTCCATTGCCGCCACTCCCCGAGCGGGCAGTTTCGCCAACGCGGTACCGGCGCGCAACGCCGCGGCGGTCGGGACCGAGCACGCGAATCCGCAGCCGCGCTTGAGCACGCCGCGGCCAACGGAAGCTGCGCCCAAAACGCCGGCCCCTGCCACTCGAGAAGCTGCAGCGTCGAGCAAAAACGGAGGGGCACCTGCCCACGAAGTGCGGCCGGTGACGCCGACCGGAGCGCCGCCGCAGGAACACCCGCAGCAACATGCGCAGCCGCAACCGCAGGAACACGCGGCGCCGGCCAAGCCGGTTGAGCCGCGCCGCGAACCGGAGCACACTGCGGCCGTCAAGCCTGCGCCAAACCCGCAGGCTCACCCAGCACCGCGTCCGGAGGAGCATCCGGCGCCGCATTCAGCGGAGCATCCCGACGAACATGAGCACCATTAGTCATGATCAGAACGCAACACGCTTTACCACTGAAGTTGACGGCCATGCGGCGGAATTGGACTACACACTCGCCGACGGCGTGATGACCATCACTCATACCCGCGTGCCGCAGGCCATCGGCGGCCGCGGCATCGCGGCCGAACTGATGCGGGCAGCACTGAAACTCGCGGCGGAGCAGGGCTGGTCGGTCAATCCGGCCTGCTCCTACGCCGCGGCCTATATGCGCAGGCACGCTCAGCCGGAGGACAAGGGCCACATGGATAAACTATTGGATGAGGCCCTGGAGGAGTCCTTCCCAGCCAGCGATTCGCCGTCAGTGGGCGGCAGCAGCTAAAGCAGAAACGCTTCCCTGCTATTTGGCCAACATGGGGCGGCCTTCATGGGCGACGAGCAAGTCGTGCATGTCGTTTGCATGCTCTTCCTCGACCGTCAGAATTCCTTCCAGCATCTTGCGGGTCCCCGGATCGTCATCGCCGAAATAGCGGATCAATTCCCGGTAGTGATCGACCGCAATGCGTTCGGCAATCAGATTTTCCTTGATCATCTCAATTAAATTCTGTGCATTGCCGTATTCCGAGGCGGCGCGCGTCGCCAGCCCGGTGGGATTAAAGTCCGGCCTTCCGCCCAGCTGGTTGATGCGCTCGGCCACCTCCTGCATATGCCCCGCCTCTTCTTTGGCGTGCTGGGCAAACTCCGCCTTGACGCCTTCGCTGGAGATGCCCTGAGCCGCCACCGCGTGCATGGTGTAACGCAGCACACAGACGATTTCGGTTGCCAGGACGGCCTGCAGAATATCGATGGTCTTTTTTACGTCCCCTTGGTACGTGAATGTCACGCCCCCGGTGTCAATATTTTTTCGCGCCCGCTCGCGCAGGGTCTTTACATCCGTCAAAAACGGCTCGGCTTTTGTTTTTGGCTTGTCCACTGCTTATTGCTCCTAGAGGGCTGCGACGCAGCCGTATTTATACACCGGCGGACGGGCATTTTCAGAGAACATCGGACGTAACTTCGTCAGACGACAGGCCTAGCAGCTGTCGGGTTTGTACCGACAGATCAGGCTATACAGTCCCAGCGCTGCATCCAGCGCGGCCATCAGAGGTCCCAACTTCGGGGGATTGGCTTCCAAGGCCGGAGCGACGCCGTAGCCGCGCAATGCGCGCGAACAAACCGGACCGATTGAGGCCACGAGGGAGCGGTTCAGATGGCCGGCTAGTTTTGCCGCGCTTCCGGCTTTCTCGGCAATTGAATACAGGTTGTGAATTTGGACGGCGCTGGTAAATACGATGGCATCGACGCTGCCTCGCGCCAATGCCTGCAACAGGTCCGCGAGAGGCTGCGTATCCGCAGGCAGAGCCCAGCGGTAGGTGGCGATTTCCTGCACCGTGGCGCCTCGGGCTTGCAGCGTCGAGGCGAGCGCTTGATTGGTTTCACCATAGCGCTGTACCAGGATTTTGGCGCCCATGACCGGCACATCGGCAAGCGCCGCAAGAACCATTTCGGTGGTAAAGGGAGAAGCAGCCTTGATATCGATGCGGATTTTGCGTGCGTTCAGTTCGCCGACCGGCTTCGGCCCGCGCACCACCACCGTCGCAGCAGCCAAAAGTTGCTGCAGATCTGCGGTCAGATTGGCGCAGTCGGTGGCGGCAAACAGCGCCCGTGTGCCGACGCCGGTTTGAAAAATACAAATCTTGAAAGGATCGACCTGCCAGCGACGGAGCAGCGCACGCAACGCCTCCGGATCGACATCCGGCACCTCTTCCAAAGCCGGTGCAAGCAGGGGTACGCCGCCGCGGCGCGTCACCAGCTCGGCAAGATGCGCGCCGGCGCGGGTTTCCAAAATCGCCACGACTTTAGATTTCATGCCCGCGCCATTCAACCATCATAATGAGGGGATGTCGACTTGGCTCAAGAGGCTGCTGGGCGCCACCATTATCTCAGCCTTTGCGCCGATGCTCGCCGCGCAGCCGCTCAACGTGCGCGATGAATTCGTAGCCGCCATGCAGCGCGTCCGGCTGCATCAGCCCGACCTCGCGGACTCGCCGGCCTTGGAAGCGTATGCCATTCACGACTATCTGATCGCCGCGAGAATGCGGCGCGACTTGAGCCTCAAGGCGGATGAAAATCTGGACTCATCGATCGATGCGTTTCTGCACTCGCGAGGTGCACAACCGGTGACGCGCGGGTTGCGGCGCGATTGGCTGGCAAGTCTGGCGCAGCGCCGGCGCTGGGAGCTGTTTCTACCTCGTACGGCGGAGGTCAGCGATCCGGTGTTGGTTTGCGATAGGCTCGAAGGCCGCTTGTCCACGGGCGATACCCAGGGTCTCGCCGCCGCTGCGCTGGTGCGCTGGATTGTGCCGCAAAGAGCACCCACCGAGTGCAGCGGCGTGTTCGCCTGGCTGCGTCAGCAGCGCCTGTTGACGCCGGCGCTCGCACTGAGCCGCACCCGGGCGGCGTTGGCGGCCGATGCCCCACGATTGGCACGCGAATTCGCGGCCGATGTCCCCATCGACTCGCGCACTGCGCTGCTACAGTGGTCCGATCTGCTGGACTCGCCGAGATCGGCACTCAATGTTTTGGCAACGCACCCATCCTTGCCGGTCGAAGCGGAAGCATTGGCTTCCGGATTTGAGAAGCTCTCGCGCACAGAGCCAAGATATGCCTTGGACTTGCTGCCGCAGCTGACCGCGCGCGATGGACTGACGCCTGAGATCAAGGATCGGCTCCGGCGCGCGGCTGCACTCGGTGCCGCCTACGACCGTGACAGCCGCGCACTCGCGGCCTTCGATGAGCTGCCGCCCTCGGCAGTCGACTCGCAGGTGCAAGAATGGCGCGTGCGGGCGGCCTTGTGGAACGGCGATTACCCCAAAGCCCTCGCCTGGACAGAACAAATGCCCACGGGCCTCGCCGCGCTGCCGCGTTGGCGGTATTGGCACGCGCGTGCCGTTGCGGCAATACGCGGCGATGAAGCGGCCGCGCCATTGTTCGGCGAGATCGCGGGGCTGCGGGACTATTACGGATATTTGGCGGCCGACCGCTTGGCGCAGCCCTACAATCTGAATGTGCGCCCATCGCCGCTCGATGCGGCCGCGCAAACATCGCTCGCCCAAGCGCCGGGGATGATTCGCGCCCGCGAACTGTTCGGTTGCGACATGGTGGACGAGGCGGGGTCCGAGTGGAACTCCGCGCTGGAAGGCGCCGACGCTGCGTTGAAGGTGCAGGCGGCCGTTCTCGCCTCGCAGTGGGGCTGGTTCGCTCAAGCCATCACCACATTGGCTCAAAGCGGGGAATTCGATGACGTGACGCTGCGCTATCCGCGGCCCTTCCTGGAGTCGGTAAGCCGCGCCGGTAAAGTGGCGCAATTGCCGCAGGACTGGATTCTGGCCGTCATGCGCCAGGAAAGCTTGTTTCGCAAGGATGCGGTTTCGCGCGCCGATGCCCGCGGCATCATGCAAATGGTCCCGGCAACCGCCTCCGCTGTCGCGCGCCGTTGGCACCTGGCAGCGCCGGGCCGCGACGGCCTGTTCGATCCGGCCATCGCCGTGCCGCTCGGCGCCGCGTACTTGCGCGAATTGCTGGACCGCTACGGCGAGCAGCTGGCGGTAAGCCTTGCCGCCTACAACGCAGGGCCCGCCGCAGCCACCCGCTGGCTGCCGTCCACGCAGATGGAAGCCGCGGTGTGGATAGAAAATATTCCCTACAACGAAACACGCGCCTATGTGCAGCACATTTTGGAGCATATTGTGGCCTTCGCATCCGTGAGAGGCGCGGAAGCGCCGCGGCTCAATGTCTTATTATCCGATGTGGAACCGGCGACGCCCTCGTTGTGATAGCGTGGCAAAAAAATGGCAAAGGGGATGGAAATGCGATCGAACCTTGTTTTGCGCGCGGCAATTTTTGCCGCCGCCGCGCTGGCCAATGGCGCCTTGGGCACCGCGTTCGCCGACACTGTCGTGGTCAGCGCCGACCGGATGGTCGATGTGCTGACGGGACGCATCGTCGAACACCCGCAGATCACGATTGTCGATGGCCGCATCGCGGCCGTCGGCACGCAAGGATCGGCGCCGCCGGCCGAGGCACGCCGCATCGAGCTTTCGGGCATGACCTTGCTGCCGGGATTGATCGATATGCACACGCACCTAACTTCCGATCCGCATTTCAGCGGCTATCGACACCTGGAGTTCACCGATAACTTTTGGACCGTGGTCGGGGTCGCGAACGCGCAAAAGACCTTACTGGCCGGCTTCACCACCATTCGCAACGTGGGTTCGGCCAACTTCGACGATGTTGCGATCAAACAGGCCATCGAACAGCACATCGTACCCGGACCGCGCATTGTGCCGGCGACCTATGCGATCGGCGCAACGGGCGGCCACTGCGACGCGACGGCTTATCCGCCATCGGTCTCGGTACCGCGGCCGGCGGTGGCGAACGGCCCCGAGGAAATCCGCGCGACGGTACGCAAATTGCGCAAATACGGCGCGGAGGTCATCAAGTTTTGCGGCACGGGCGGCGTGCTTTCCAAATCCGACACCGTGGGCGGACAGCAGTATGATCTGGCGGAAATGAAGGCGCTCGTCGATGAAGCGCACATGCTGGGCATGCGCGTCGCGGTACATGCCCATGGCACATCGGGCATCAAGGACGCCATACGCGCCGGCGTGGATACGATCGAGCATGCCAGCCTCGCCGACGATGAAGCATTTTCGTTGGCGAAGCAGCACGGAACCTGGTTTTCGATGGACATCTACAACGATGACTACATCATGGCCGAAGGCGAGAAAAACGGCGTGTATAAGGAGTCGCTGGAAAAAGAACGGCTGATCGGCTTGAAACAGCGGCAGACATTCCAGGCAGCCGTCAAAGCCGGCGTCAAAATGGTATTCGGTACGGATGCCGGCGTATACCCGAACGGGTACAACGCTCGTCAGTTCATCACCATGGTCAAGTGGGGGATGACGCCCATGCAGGCAATCCAGGCGGCCACAGTCAATGCCGCCGATGCGCTGGGCCGTCAGAGCGATGTCGGCGCCATCGCGGTTGGGCGCTATGGCGATCTCATCGCCGTCAACGGCGATCCGCTCGCGGACGTCGCGCGGCTTCAGTCGGTGGCGTTCGTCATGAAGGGGGGCGAAGTCGTCAAGGCAGCCAACTGATCCGCGAACCCTTGTCTGCTTCAGCTGCCGCCGATGAGGCCGGCGGTGACGTTGATGGCAAACCCTAAGATCGACGCGTTGAAGAGAAATGAGATCAGGGTGTGCGCCACCACGGCCTTGCGGATCCCTGCGTCCTGCGTCGATACATCCGCGGTTTGGCAGGCCGCCGCGATGGTGAAGGAGAAATAAGCGAAATCCCAAAACACCGGTTCCGGAGTGTTGGGAAAACGCAGCGGCCGATGCTCCTTCGTTACGCTGTAGAACCGATCCGCGTAATGCGTGGTGAACATCACGGGAACCAGCACCCAGGAATTGATCAGCGTGAGCGCGGCCAGCGCAAAATGCGCGGCGCGCACCGAGCCGGTTACCTGTTTGATGGTGGCCAGCGGTTCGACGATGGCAGCGAGACTGGCAACTGCGGCAATCACCACCACAGCGAGAATGAAAGGCGCGGTCTCGTCCTCTTCAATGTACTCGGTGCAGATCTGCGCGGCGGTGAGGCGGGTCATCCAGAAAAAGATCAGGGCCAGAAACAGCACAACACCCGCGTTCCAACTCAGCAGCACGCGGCTCAGGGCCGACCAGTCGGCGGGAAGAAAAAAGAACAGCACGCTGCCGGCGATAAATGAGATCCACAATCGCGGGTGTCCGAGGAATAAATTTTTCATGGAATCCATCGGAGTCCCTTATTGCATGCCTGGCGGATTGGGGCGGGAGCTATTTGGTTTCCTTTGCCACCAGGAACTTCACCAACTCAATCAGCTGATCGGTGCCGCCGGCCGATTCCACATGCAATCGATACTTGCCGTTGACCACGATGGTAGGAGTGCGGTCCACCTTGTAGGCAACCAACAGGTCCTGAGCCGTGCGAACTTTGAGATCTGCCGAAAAGGACTTGGAGGTTGCGATGAATTTTTCCACCGGAACGCCGGCGTGCTGACTGTAGAACTTGGCCGCATCCTCAATGGTCGGCATGCGGCTCTTCAGTCCGCGGGTGGCCGGATCGGTGATGCTAAGATCGCCCCCCTTCCACACCGCGTCGAACATGGCATCGTGCGTTTGTTGGTCCACGCCCAGAATCTGCGCGGTTATATACGCCAATTGAAACATCGGCCAATCCTCCGCGGTATTGAAGGCCGCGGGAAGATAGTCCACCACCACGTTGGCCGGCATCGATTGCTTCAGCTTGTGCATGGTCGGCTGAAAAATATTGCACGCCGGACACGCGTACGAGAAGGCTTCCGTGACTTCGATCTTGCCCGCCGGCACCGACGGGCGTTCGCGCCGGCTGAACCAGAAAATAGTTCACGCCCTCGGTCCAAGCTTCGGCACCGTGGGCGGACATCGATGCAGCCCAGGCCAGCGCGGCCCAGCATGCAGCGGACTTGTTCAGTTTCATCGAGTCTCCTTAATGTTTTGGGCGGCTCGAATTCTAGCATCCGGGCCTTAAGGGATTGCGCCATTCCCGCCGGCGGCCCGCTCAGGTCGCCCAAGATTCAGGGGTCATTATTCACAATACTTTACATTGGCTTATGAACTTTCGAGTCTTCCGCTGCTCTACATGCATGCTGCCATTGATCAGTGTGTAGTTAACGGTCGAATCTGGTTATAGTCTGCGGCTCGCCCGAATGATCGTTTGGCAGTGCGTGCCACGGCATGGGCCCGCGTATTGGTGAATTAGTGACAACCGAACAAGAAGATCCGCAGTTTCTGGCGCCGCAGCGGGACACTCGACCTTTCATTGCCAGACACTGGCGAGCGCTGATCATCGCGCTGGTCATCGTGGCGCTGTTGGCCGGCTTCGTGCTCTACCTTCGCAGCAAGCAGCCGGTCGCCGCGCCGCCGCGCGGCCGCGGCGGACAGAATGCCCCGGTCGCGGTATCGGTGGCCACCGCCTTCTCGGGCGACATCCAGGTGAAGATTCCGGCGCTCGGGACCGTCACACCCCTGGCCACAGTGACCGTCAGAACCCAAATCACCGGGACGCTGCAAAAGATATTCTTCACCGAAGGCCAATTCGTCCGCCAAGGCGATGCCTTGGCGCAGATCGATCCCCGCCCCTATGAGGCCGCCCTGCAGCAGATGGAGGGGAATTTGAAGCGCGACCAAGCGCTGCTGGCCAACGCCAGAGTGGACTTGAAGCGCTACGAAGGCTTGGTCAAAGAGGATTCCGTCGCTGAGCAGCAGCTCGACACGCAACGCGCGCTGGTCGATCAGTTGGTCGGCACAATCCAGGCCGATGAAGGGCAGGTCAAGACGGCGCAGGTGAATCTGGTGTACACACACATCACCGCTCCGGTGACGGGGCGGGTCGGGTTGCGCCAGGTCGATCAGGGGAACTACGTGACGCCGGGCGATGCCAACGGCATCGTGCTCATCAATCAACTGCAGCCCATCACGGTGATCTTCTCCATTCCCGAGGACAATGTCTCCGCAGTGATGAAGCGCGTGCAATCCGGCGCCGCCCTCCCCGTCGAAGCTCTCGATCGCACCAACGCCACCAAGATCGCCGAGGGCAAGCTGCTCACGGTCGACAATTCGATCGACATCACGACCGGCACCATCAAGCTGCGCGCGCAGTTCGACAATACGGACTCATCGCTGTTTCCAAATCAATTTGTCAATATTCAACTGCTGCAGGACGTGCTCGCCAATCAAATCATCATGCCGAATTCAGCGGTGCGCAGAGGCGCGCCCAACGGTGTTGCCACGACCTTCGTCTACGTCGTCAATCCGGACAACAGTGTGAGCGTGCGTCCGGTAACGCTGGGTGTGATCGACGGCGAAAAGGTGGCGGTGACCGCGGGACTCAAGGCCGGCGAGGTCGTCGTCACCGAAGGCGGAGACCGGCTGCGCGACGGCGCGACGGTGCAGCTGCCGAGTTCGGCGCCGGCTCCTGCTGCCGGGCGCGAAACCGGCCGGCACAGCCGGCTGCGCCCGGCACCCGCCGGCGCACGACGCGGCAAGGGGCGCGGCAAACCACCGCCATCGCAGTAGTGCCGTGAACCCCTCACGCATCTTCATCCTGCGCCCGGTCGCCACCACCCTGTTGATGGTGGCGATTTTGATCGTGGGCGCGATGGCCTATTTGCAGTTGCCGCTGTCGGCATTGCCTGAAGTCGCCTACCCCACCATTCAGGTGCAGACCTTCTATCCCGGCGCAAGTCCCGAGGTGATCACGTCCGCCATCACGGCGCCGCTCGAAAAGCAATTCGGACAGATGCCCGGCTTGAGCCAAATGTCCTCGACAAGCTCCGCCGGCGCCTCTGTGATTACGCTGCAATTCAACCTGTCTCTGGCGATCGATGTCGCGGAACAGGAAGTGCAAGCCGCCATCAGCGCCGGCCAGAACCTGCTCCCCCAGGATCTTCCGGCGCCGCCCGATCTACGCCAAGGTCAATCCAGCCGACGCGCCCGTGCTCATTCTCGGCATTACATCGAAGACCATGGCGCTCACGGACGTGGAGGATTTGGTCGACACGCGCATCGCGCAGAAGATCTCGCAAATCAAAGGCGTCGGCGTGGTCAGCATCAGCGGCGGCCAGCGTCCCGCCGTGCGCGTGGTGGCCAATCCACGGGCGATGGCGGCATATGGAATCAACCTCGACGACTTGCGTACCACCATCAACAACGCCAATCAGAATGGTCCAAAGGGCACGCTCGACGGGCCTGCCAATGCCTATACGATCAACACCAACGATCAGATCAGAAACGCCGATGACTACGGCAACATCGTGGTGGCCTACAAGAACGGCGCACCGGTACGCCTCAAGGATGTAACGACCCTCGTTTCGGGTGCGGAAAATTCCAAACTGGGCGGTTGGATGAATTCCCTGCCGGCGCTGATCCTCAACGTTCAGCGGCAACCCGGAGCCAACGTCGTCGACGTGGTCAATAGAATCCACGAGCTGCTGCCGTCGCTCAAGGCAGATTTGCCGGCGGGCGTGGACGTGGCGTTGCTCACGGACCGCACGATCACCATCCGCGCTTCCGTCAAGGATGTCGAATTCGAATTGATACTGGCGGTCGTGCTGGTGGTGCTCGTGATCTGGCTCTTCTTGCGCAACATTCCGGCCACAATCATCCCGAGCCTGTCGGTTCCGCTGTCGCTGATCGGCACATTTGCGGTCATGTATCTGGCTAATTTCAGCCTGAACAATCTGTCGCTGATGGCGCTGACCATAGCGACCGGATTCGTGGTCGACGATGCAATCGTCATGATCGAAAATATTTCCCGCTACATCGAAGCCGGGGAATCGCCGCTCGAGGCGGCGCTCAAGGGCGCCGGGCAGATCGGATTCACCATTATTTCCCTGACCATTTCTCTGATCGCCGTGCTGATTCCCCTGCTCTTCATGCAAGACGTCGTCGGCCGGCTGTTCCGCGAGTTCGCCGTCACGCTTGCGGTTACGATTTTGATCTCGGCGGTGGTCTCGCTCACGCTGGTGCCCATGATGTGTGCGCGGCTGCTGAAACACCGCCCGCAAAATGAGCGCGCGCAGACGGACTCCGGCAAGTGGTTTACCGCGGTCGTCGACTGGTATGGCCGGCGCCTGACCTGGGTTCTCGATCATCAGAGATTGACGCTGTGGGTCGCGCTGGGGACGCTCGTGCTCACGGCGCTTCTCTACGTGCTGATTCCCAAGGGCTTCTTTCCCGATCAGGACACGGGCTTGATCCAAGGCGTATCCGAAGCGACCGAGTCGATTTCCTACGGCGCCATGGCCACCCGCCAGCAGGCCCTCGCCGCCGCGATTCTCAAGGATCCGGACGTCGTCAGCCTCTCCTCCTTCATCGGCGTGGACGGCAACAACGTCACATTGAACAGCGGCCGCTTCCTGATCAATCTGAAACCGCGCGCCGACCGCTCCACCACCGTCACCGACGTGATCCGGCGGCTGCGCGCCGAAACAGCCGATGTTTCCGGGATTACGGTCTACATGCAGCCCGTGCAGGACCTCACGCTGGATAACACCATCAGCCGCACTCAGTATCAGTTCACCCTGGAGAGCGCGGATTCGACCGCGCTGTCGGCTTGGACGCCAAAACTGGTGGCGGCGCTGGCGCAATTGCCGCAGTTGGCGGACGTGGTGAGCAATCAGGAAGACAACGGACTTGCGGCGTACGTGACCATCGACCGCGATAGCGCAGCGCGCCTGGGGATAAGCGTCGGCACCGTCGACAACGCGCTTTACGATGCCTTCGGCCAACGGATCGTTTCAACCATCTTCACTCAGCAGAATCAATACCGCGTGATCATGGAGGCAGATCCGAAGGCCTACCGGTCGATCGACGATCTGGCATCCATTTATGTCCCCTCCGCCGGCGGCGGTCAGGTGCCATTGTCGGCGATTGCCAAAGTCGACGTGGAAACACGTCCCATACTGATCAATCATCTGGCGCAGTTCCCGGCGACGACGGTGTCATTCAACCTTGCGGCCAATGCCTCGCTTGGCGCAGCTGTCTCCGCCATCGAGGAGGCTGAGCGCAACCTCGGCATGCCGATCAGCATCCGCACGACGTTTCAAGGCGCCGCGCTGGCATTTCGCAGCAACTTGAGCAATGAATTGCTGTTGCTGGTCGCCGCCGTGCTGGTCATGTATATCGTGCTCGGGGTTCTCTACGAAAGCTTCATTCATCCCATTACCATTTTGTCGACCTTGCCCTCTGCCGGTATTGGCGCGTTGTTGGCGCTCATGCTGTTTGGCGATGATCTGACCATCATTGCGCTGATCGGCATCATTCTGTTGATCGGCATCGTCAAAAAGAATGCGATATTGATGATCGATTTTGCGATCGTCGCCCAGCACGATGAGGGCCTGTCGCCGCGGGACGCGATCTACAAGGCCTGCCTCTTGAGGTTTCGTCCGATCTTAATGACCACGGTGGCCGCTATTTTCGGCGCACTGCCCCTGATGTTCGGCACCGGCACGGGCTCCGAGCTGCGGCATCCCTTGGGCGTCAGCATTGTCGGCGGCCTGTTGGTCAGTCAAGTTCTGACGCTTTTCACCACGCCGGTCATTTATCTGGCGTTCGATCGTATCGCAGCGCGCATGCGCGGCCGCTTAGGAGCAGCAGCCGATGCGCCCTTGGCGGAAGGCCCGGCATGAACATCTCCGCGCCCTTCATCAAGCGGCCGGTGGCAACCACTTTGTTGACGATCGGCGTAGCCTTGAGCGGCGTGGCGGCGTTTGCCCTGCTGCCGGTCGCGCCGCTGCCGCGTATCGATGTCCCGGCGATATTTGTTTCGGCGCAGTTGCCCGGCGCCAGCCCGGAAGTCATGGCGGCCACGGTGGCGACTCCTTTGGAGCGGCATCTGGGAGCCATTGCCGATGTCGACGACATGACATCGACGAGCGGCGTCGGCACCACCAGCATCCAGCTCACGTTCGGCATCGATCGCGATATCGACGGCGCGGCACGCGACGTACAGGCGGCGATTGCCGCAGCGCATGCGGATTTGCCCACTTCCCTGACCCGCAATCCGACCTATCGCAAGCTCAATACTTCCGCGATTCCGGTGATTGTGATTGCGATGACTTCGGACGTGCTTACTCAAGGGCAGATCTACGATGCAGCCGATGCGGTCATTTCTCAGCGCCTTTCACAAATATCCGGGGTGGGCGGCGTCAACGTCAACGGCAGCGCCTTGCCTGCGGTGCGCGTCGAACTCAATCCTCATTCGCTGTCCAAATACGGCATCGGTCTGCAGGACGTGCGCGCCGCCATCTCGAATTCGAACGCCAATGCCCCCAAGGGCGCGATCGAATCGGATGATCTTCACTATCAAATCTATACCAACGACAACGCGCGCGATGCGGCGCCATATCGCAATCTGATCATCGCCAATCGCAACGGCGCGACCGTGCGCCTGGGCGATGTCGCAACCGTGCTCGATATGGAGGATGGCGCCACAGAGAATGTCCGCACCTACGGGTTGTACAACGGCAAACCGGCGGTGTTTGTGACGGTTACGCAGCAGCCCGGCGCGAACATCATCGAAACCATCGACGCGGTCAAGGCCGAGCTGCCGGTCCTAAAAAGTTCGATCGATCCCAAGATCGATCTGCTGGTGAGCTTCGACCGGTCCGTGACGATCCGTGCCTCGGTACAGCAAGTCGAGCGAACGCTGGTCCTGGCCGTGGCGTTCGTGATCTTGGTCGTCTACATCTTCTTGAACAGCTATCGTGCCGCGCTGGTTCCCGCGATTGTAGTGCCGGTGTCGTTGGTCGGAACCTTCGGCGCAATGTATCTGCTGGGCTACACCCTGGATAACTTTTCACTCATGGCGCTGACCGTGGCCACCGGCTTCGTCGTCGACGACGCCATCGTGGTGATGGAGAATACGACGCGCCATATCGAAGCCGGCATGACCCGCACGGCGGCAGCGTTCTTGGGCGCCCAGGAAGTGGGATTCACGGTTCTTTCCATGAGCTTGTCGCTGGTCGCCGTCTTCATTCCTTTCGTGCTCTTGGGCGGCATTCCGGGCCGCCTGTTCCGCGAGTTCGCCATGACGTTGTCGGTGTCGATTCTGATCTCCTTGGTCATTTCTCTGACCACCACGCCGATGATGTGTTCCTTGCTGCTGCAGAACGATCGGGAACACAAATCCACCCGCTTTGGCAGAGCCTTCGAGCGCGGTTTCGCACACTTGCGCCGCAACTACGCGGCGACCTTGGATTGGGCGCTGCGCCACCGGCGGATCATGATTTCCATTTTTTGGGCGACCATCGTCCTCAATATTTTCATGTACGTCGTGATCCCGAAAGGCTTTCTGCCGCAGCAGGACACCGGTCAGCTGCAGGGCGGAATTCGCGGCGATGCGTCGAGTTCGTTTCAGTTGATGAAGGGCAAGCTTCAAGAAGTGGCGGGCGTCGTCCAGGCGGACCCTGCCGTCGACACCGTGACCGGTTCGGTGGGAGCGGGCGGTTTCGGGCCCTTTGGCGGCGGAGGCGCCAGCGCCAATCTCACCATTGCACTCAAACCCCTCAAGGTGCGCCGTATCTCGGCCGACCGCGTCATTGCGCGTTTGCGGCCGAAACTTGCCGCGGTCGCGGGAGTGTCCGTGTTCCTGCGGGCGGTCCAAGATCTCGGCGGCGGCGGCGGCCGGTCGGCCAACGCCGAATATCAATACACCTTGCTCGGCGATGATCTGACGGAATTGCGCACCTGGTCGCAAAAGCTGCGCGTGGCGTTGCAAAACATTCCGGAAATAACCGACGTCGATACCGATTTGCAGCCCGGCGGCCTCGAGACCGATCTGATTGTGGATCGCGACAGCGCGTCGCGGCTGGGTTTATCCGAAATACAAATCGACAATGCGCTGGGCGATGCGTTCGCCCAGGCGCAGGTGTCGAACATCTACAATCCCTTCAGTCCGCAGCAATACCACGTCGTCATGGAAGTGGCGCCGCAATATTGGCAGAACCCGGAAATACTCAGGGAGTTGTACGTCAGCACCGCGGGCGGTGCCGCATCCGGAACACAGTTGACCCAGGCGGTGGCAGGCACCACGGTGATCAAGGGTACAACGGCGGCATCCCAGACTTCCGTGGCGCAGGACGTTGCGCGCAATCTGTCATTGAATTCCCTGGCCAACTCAGGCAGAGGCAACACCTCGACCGGTTCGGCGGTCAGCGTTGCGCAGGAAACCGTCGTTCCCTTCTCAGCGTTCAGCCATTTCACGACGGGGACAACGCAGATATCGGTCAATCACACGGGCACGTCGGTATCCACTGCCATTGCCTATAATCTGCCGGAAGGCGTGTCGATCGGCACAGCTCTAAACGCGATCGCCAAGAAAATGGTCGACATTCATATGCCCGTGGGCATCCGCGGCGGCGCCTACGGCACCGCGCGGCTGTTTCAACAAAGCAATAGCAACACGCCTTTGGTTGCTGCTCGCGGCAATCGTCGCGATCTACATCGTGCTGGGCGTGCTGTATGAGAGTTATTCGCAGCCGCTGACGATTCTCTCAACTCTGCCGTCGGCCGGACTCGGCGCGCTGCTGGCCCTGATGGCCACGGGCACCGAATTCAGCTTGATCGCAACTCTCGGAATTCTGCTGCTAATCGGTATCGTTAAAAAGAATGCCATTATGATCGTGGATTTTGCCTTGCAGGCGGAGCGCACCTTGGGGATGGATCCGTTGCGCGCCATCGAGCATGCCTGTTTGCTGCGCTTCAGGCCGATCATGATGACCACCTGCGCTGCCATCGCCGGCGCGCTGCCCTTGGCGATCGCCACCGGAGATGGCACCGAAATGCGCCGGCCCTTAGGCATAGCCATCGTGGGCGGCCTGCTGGTGAGCCAGCTGCTCACGGTGTACACGACTCCGGTGGTCTATTTGTATTTCCGCCGCTACTGGAAACACCTGAAGGAGGGCAAGTACTCTGCGCCGACGAAGCCGGGCGCCACCAGTAACGAGGACCGCGACTTCGGTTCACTGGGAGTCGCCACGTGACCCGGCTCATCGCGCGGGCTCTCTGTGTAGGCCTGGGAGCGGCGCTCGCGACTGCCTGCGCGGTGGGCCCGGACTATCACCGCCCGCAGTTCGATACCGCCGCGAACTACAAAGAAGCCGGCAACTGGAAGCCCAGCGAGCCGAACGACGTCCTGTCGCGCGGTCCGTGGTGGAAGATCTTCAATGATGATGTGCTCGATGGGCTGGAAGCGCAGATCGACATTTCCAATCAAACGGTGAAAGCGGCCGAGGCCGCCTTCGAGCAGTCGCGGGCGCTGGTGTCGCAGGCGCGCGCGGGATTCTGGCCGACCATCGCAGGCAACTTCGGAGCGCAGCGGGGAGGCGCTCCGATTGGCGTCACCAACGCCGCAGGCGTGCCGATCGGCGTGGGCACCCGCACCGAAAATACGGTCACCGGGGGCGTGTCGGCCAACTGGGACATCGACATCTGGGGCCGCATCCGGCGCACCACCGAAAGCAATGTCGCTTCGGCGCAAGCCAGTTCAGCGGCATTGGCCGCGGCGCGGCTCTCCGCGCAGGCTGAATTGGCCACGGATTACTTCGAATTGCGCGCGCAAGATCAATTGCAAAAGCTGCTGGACGATACGGTGGAAGCGGAAACCCTATCGCTGCACATCACGGAGAGCCGCTATAGGTTCGGGGTAGCCGCCCGCGCCGACGTTGTCACCGCGCAAACCCAATTGCTGGGCAGTCAGGCGCAGCAGGTGAATGCCAAGATTCAACGGGCCATCCTGGAACACGCCCTGGCCGTACTGATCGGCAAACAACCCGCGGATTTTTCTGTCGATCCCGCGAGCATGCGCAGCGACGTGCCCACGGTTCCTGCCGGCGTGCCTTCCACTTTGTTGGAGCGGCGGCCGGACGTCGCGGAGGCGGAGCGCAAAATGGCGTCCGCGAATGCGCAAATCGGCGTCGCCAAAGCCGGCTACTTTCCAGATCTCACCTTGAGCGGCCAGGATCAGTATTCGAACAGCACCTTCATGCGCCTGTTTCGCACTACCAATCGCGTTTGGTCCGTGGGGCCCGCGCTGGCACTGACCCTGTTCAACGGCGGACTGGTCAGCGCCCAGGTACGCGGCGCCCGCGCCGCCTACGAGGGAACGGTTGATAACTACCGCCAAACGGTGCTCGCAAGCTTTCAGCAGGTCGAGGATGAAATAGTGACGCTGCGCGTGCTCGAGCAGGAAGGCGCGATCGAAGATGAAACGGTCAAAGCTGCGCGCGAAGCCGAAGCGCTGACGCTCAATCAGTACAAGGCCGGCACGGTCCCGTACAGCAGCGTGATCACCGCTCAAACTACCCGATTGGCCGCGGAAGAAACCGCCCTGTCGGTGCTGTCGACCCGGCTGCAAACCAGCGTGGCGCTGATCGAGGCCCTGGGCGGCGGCTGGGATGCCTCCCAGGCCACCGAAAAATAACCTCGGCACTGTGAATTTGACCGGTTCGCATGTCCTAGGGGGATGGGAAGCTTCAAGGCACGGAAGAGCGCAGTGCCTTGAAGCTTCCTATCCCCGTAGGACTTTCAAGCCGGACGCTCAATCTCACGGTGACGGTGTCGGAGGACGAGTTTCGAATCGCTTACCAACGATCGGCTGGCCTCATTCGCACTCGTTGGCCAGAGAATCAGCTGTCGCACAACTCGCGCCGGTAGCGTCGGCGTGTGATACCGATCGGTTCGAGCATTCGCCTGGGAGGGCGAGCGCTACACCAACCGGTCAAATTCACAGTGCCGAGACTATTGCGCCGGAGGTGATTCCATCTCATCGAGCGCCACCGGCGCATGCCGGCGCAGCAGCGCAACCTGCGCCTCCCACTGGTCTTTCGGCGGCAAGTCTTCCAGGTACTGAATTTCGCCGGCGGCCAACGTCGCCACAGGCAGGCCGTCTTTGAACAGCAATCGATTGCCGGCAAGGGAGGACAACCTCGCTCCCGGCGTGATGATGCCGATCAGATTGAGAGGATCCGCGGCGGAGAACGAGACATAGCTATCGGTCGGCGGCTTGCGGCGCACATCGCGCAACAAGCCGATTGCTTCCGGCGTCGCGAATTGCTCGCCGGAGAATCCCGCCACGAAACGGCCGCCGCGAATCTCGCCGCGCGCCTCCAATCTACGGCAGCAACTCAAGATCTCGCGCCATGGCGGCAACCAATCGGCTTCGCGTGTAAGCAGTTTCCAAAAAATCACGCCCCAGCGGCGCAGCAGTGTGCGAACGATCTGCTCGATTGCCTCATCCCTGCGCTCGCCGGATGCGCCGGTATTTCTGCGCACCAGCGCCCATCGTCCCGCGTCGGCCATACCGAAGAGCGCCAAGCGCCGCTTGTGGCGCGCTGCATAGGAGTTCGCCCGGCCGCCGCGACGCCCGCTCGGCATCAGCAGCACGCGCAGTCCCGCGAAGCTGTCCGAGTTCACCAGGCCCACCGCCACCAATTCCGACAGCGCTTCCTCGACTTCCGAGGGCAGCATCCCGACATGTTCTTGGATCTCGTCGAAGAAAGACGCGCCCTGCTCGCGGATGAAGTCCGCGACCGCCTGGGCCTTGGAAGTCAGCAGTCTCGCATCCGATTGATCCGCAAACATCGACCAAAACGGCACGTTGCGCCGTGCCAGTAGGACGATGGGAGTGGAACGAACCGGGGAGGCGCCGCGCACAGCGGCCTCATCGGCGCGCGCCCCGCCACGGGCTGCGAGCCGCGTCCAAATAAACCGCCCGGCACGGCAATGCTCGTCGAGCCACTGCGGCTCGTATTCGGTGATCCTCGCCGGAAGCACTTCGGTTTCCCACGCACCGGCCGGGGACTCGAATCCCTCCAGTTGCGCCAGTATCGCCGCCAACGCGTCCGATCCTTGCATCCGTGCGCCTGGCAATACCCGTTGCCACTCGCACAAGAAACGCAAAAAATCGCGCGCCGGCACCGGTTCGATCTGGGCCCGCAATCGCTTCACGGTGTAGCGATGAATTCGCGCCAGCAAGCGCCTTTCGCACCACTCTTCTTGCGGTGAGTCGCCGGTGAAGTGTCCGCGCATCGCAAATCCTTCCGCCTCCAGCGCGATCAACGCGCTATTGACGGCAGCTTCGCTTAGCGCCAGAGAGCCGGCGATCTGTGCTGCGGTCACAGGACCCAAGCCTTCCAGCCTGCCGCGCACGATATCGGCCAGAGATACATCGAGCGACTCAAAGAGCGCGCGCCGCTCGGCCGCCGCCCACACGGCCCCGGCCTTGAGGGGCATGCGCACGATGCGGTTCTGGCGCGCGAGATCTTCCATTAACGCGGGCCAGGAGGGGTTGGATCGGCCCTCCTCCTCCGTCATGAATGTGAGCCACAACAGTGCGTCGTGCAGTTCGTCCGGCGTACCGGCATCCGGCCACGCTTCCGCGCGGACGCGTGCGATGGCCTCCGCGTCGAGTTTGCCGATGTCGGCCGCCTCAGCGGGATCCAGCCACCGGCGGCTCATCACAGCCTGGGTGCGGCGCTCCTCAAGCGGAGCATCGTCAAGGTAGGCGTAAGGCCGTGCCGAGAGCGCCTCGAGCGCCAGGGGAGAGGGTTCGGTCAGGTCCTTCGCAACAACGCGCAGATCGCCGCTTTCCAGACGCCGCAGCAGCGTTTCGAACTCATCGATATCCATGGCGTCTTCAAGACAATCGCGGATGGTCTGTTTCACCAGCGGATGATCCGGAACTTCGATTTCGCCGGGCAGATTCTCGGCGCAGGCGACCTGATCCGGAAACACGGATGCGAGCAGATCTTCGGCATTCATTCGCGCAATCTGCGGCGGAATTTTCTTGCCGCCGCGAAAGCGCGGCAGCGCCAGGGCAATGCCGGCGTCCCAACGCCATCGCACCTCAAACATGGGCGCCGCGCACAAGGCTTGAATGAGCACATGACGCACGGTATTCGAATTCAAATAGCGCGCGGCATCCGCCAGTTCGAAGCTGTGTGCATGGGTCAGCGACAGTACGATGTGATCTTCGGTCGCCGCCGCTTGCAGCTCGAAATTAAAGGTGCGGCAAAAGCGCTTGCGCAGAGACAGCCCCCAGGCGCGGTTGACGCGGCTTCCGAACGGAGAATGAATGATGAACTGCATGCCGCCGGATTCATCGAAGAAGCGCTCGAACACCACCGTATCCAAGGTGGGCAGTGTACCGAGCGCCGCCTTGCCCGCGCTTAGGTACTGAACGATTTGTAACGCGGATGCCTCATCGAGGCCAACCGCTTCGATCAACCACTCGAGCGCCGTCGGCGGATCGCTGCCCAGGCGCCGCTCGACTTCCTTGCGCAGATCCGAAACCGCCGAGGACAGTTCCATCGTGCGTCCGGGGGCTTCGCCCAGCCAAAACGGGATCGAGGGCGGTTGTCCGCGGGCATCTTCGACGCGTACCGTACCGCGCTCCACGCGCAGGATTCGATACGACGTGTTGCCGAGCTGGAATATATCGCCCTGCAAGCTTTCGACCGCAAAGTCTTCGTTTACCGAACCGACAATGATGGCTTCCGGCTCGAGCATCACGCGATAGTCGGCGTTGTCGGGTATCGCGCCGCCGGAGGTGATGGCGGTGAGGCGGGCGCCCTTGCGAGGACGCAGCATTTTATTGATTGCATCATGATGCAGCAGAGCCGCACGGCGTCCACGCCGTGTGCTGAAGCCTTCGGCGAGCATTTTCACGCACTCATCGAATTCTTCCCGCTTGAGATTTCGATAGGGATACGCGCCGCGCATCAATGAGAACAGCGCATCTTCAGGCCACTCGCGGGCCGCGACCTCCGCCGTGATTTGCTGTGCCAACACATCAAGCGCGTTTTCCGGAATCTTGAGCCGGTCCAGTTCGCCACGGCGCACCGCATGCAGCAGCGCCGCGCACTCGATGAGTTCGTCGCGCGAGAGTGGAAACAAACGCCCTTTGGATATGCCGCCGACCTGGTGCCCCGAACGCCCCACCCGCTGCAGGAAAGAATTGATCGAGCGGGTCGACCCGATTTGGCAGACCAGGTCCACATCGCCGATGTCGATGCCCAGTTCCAGCGACGCAGTAGCCACCAAGACTTTTAGATCGCCCTGCTTGAGACGCTGCTCGGCGTTGAAGCGCCTTTCTTTCGACAGGCTGCCGTGATGCGCGGCCACGTTCTCCTCGCCCACCCGTTCCGACAGGTGCCGCGCCAAACGTTCGACCATCCTGCGCGTATTCACGAAGACCAGCGTGGTGCGATGCTCCTGAACCAGCGCCGCGAGACGATCATAGACTTGAGTCCAGACCTCGCCCGACATCACCGCCTCCAGCGGCGCAGGCGGTATTTCCAAGGCCAGATCGCGGCGGCGCACATGGCCGCTGTCGACGATGGTGCACGGCACGGGGTGAGCGCCGGTTAAGAACTTCGCCACTTCTTCAATCGGTTTTTGCGTGGCCGACAAGCCCACCCGGGTCAGCGAGGCCCCCGTCAGGGCTTGCAGGCGCTCCAGCGACAAGGCCAGATGCGCGCCGCGCTTGTTGCCGGCAATTGCATGAATCTCATCCACGATCAGCGTGCGGCAGGACTTCAGCATGTCGCGTCCGGACTGCGAGCCCAGCAGGATATACAGCGATTCCGGCGTGGTCACGACGATGTGCGGCGCTCTGCGCCGCATGCCGGCGCGCTCCGATTGCGTGGTATCGCCGGTGCGCACGACTGCGCGTATCTCCACATCCGGCAATCCGAGCGCCATGAGCTCATCGCGGATGCCGTTTAACGGTGCCTCGAGATTTCGCTGAATGTCGTTGGACAACGCCTTGAGGGGCGACACGTAGACCACCCGCGTCTCATCCGGCAGCGGACCGCTCATGCCCTCTTTGACCAGCTGATCAATCGCGGACAGAAAGGCGGCAAAGGTCTTGCCGGATCCCGTGGGCGCCGCGACCAAGACGTGCTCTCCGGCCGCCAGCGCCGGCCACGCGTGCTGCTGCGCTTCCGTCGGTGCGTCAAACGTGCGCGAGAACCACGCGGCAACGGCCGGGTGAAAGGTGTGAAGAACGCTCATTGCCGCTCGTTCGAAGAAAGTGCCCGGTAACAGGAGTACTGTATATAATAGCAGTCGTTTATGTCATTCGCTATTCCAAGCGCCGGGTGTTCCGCGATGAGCGTGCGCGCATGGATTTGCCTGCATTTTGGCGGCGTATACTCTGCGACGCGTCGGGGCGCGCGTAACCAATAATAGCAGCGAGGAGCACAAGCATGAGTGTAGCCATTCATCCGGCCGTGGACGGCGGCGTCAAAGCTGGAAACCCTTCCTTCAGCGGCGGAACTTTGAAGTGCAAGTGTGCGCAGGCGGCCGTGACCGTCACCATCAACGGCAACGTGGCCTTCAACCACGTCTGCGGCTGCACCAAGTGCTGGAAACCAAAGGGAGCCATGTTTTCGTTGGTGGCCGTCGTGCCGCGCGACAAACTCTCCGTGGGATCGAATGCGCAAAAATTGAAGGTGGTCGATGCGAATGCCCCGATCCAACGGCATGCCTGCAGCGGCTGCGGCGTGCATATGTATGGGCGCATCGAGAACAAGGGTCATCCGATCTACGGGTTTGATTTCATTCACCCGGAACTGTTGGATGCGAATGGCTGGGCCGCGCCGGAATTCGCGGCGTTCGTCTCCTCCGTGATTGAATCCGGAACCAAGCCCGAGCAGATGAGCGGCGTTCGCGCGCGCCTCAAGGAATTGAAGCTCGAGCCCTACGACTGCTTATCGCCGCCATTGATGGACCTGATTGCCACGCATGCGGCCAAGGCGAAAGGGCGTTCTCGCCTAGTCAGCCGGACTGACCGCCGGGCCTTGAGGATTCGTCGAGCAGTTCGACCGGCCCGACAGGGCGCAGTCCTGCACGCGTGCCATGCCGCCCAAGATGTGGGTGAGCAGCAGCCCTGCGCCCATCAAAATCACGATCACGATGAGTCCGATGACCGCCCCGCGGCGCGTTGTGGGGGGCGGTTCCTGCTCAGGCTCTCCGGGCTGCCATGGATCTGGGTTTCTCACGCTGTATCTTTTGCACCACTAATGGTTAGGGGTCTTCCTAGCGGTTAAATCAAGCATGTGGCGCCGTTTGTCAATCAAATGTCGCGCAAAGCGTGGTGGTTGCGCCACGCTTTCCGTAGGCTCAAGATACGCAACTGGCGGGAGTGCGTCCACAAGTCTAAGGATACCGGAGACTCAATGTTTCTGACGCTGGGAGTAGCCCTACCGATAGGCGATCCGTGGCAGCGCGGCCAAATTGCGCAAATACCCTCGATCCAACTAGGTGAATGACCGTATGACAAATCAAACCTTGACCTCGAGACGAATGATTTCTCTCGCTCTCGCCATGTCCGGAGCGCTCGGCGGCGCGCACGCCCTGGCGGCGGACGCCTCGACTGCCCCGGTATTGGAAGAGATCATTGTGACAGCCGAGAAGCGCGCCGAAAACCTGCAGGACGTGCCGATCTCCGTGGTCGCCATCAACTCGCAGCAGGTGCAGGATGCCGGCATCACCAACATTAGAAACTTGGCCATACTGACCCCCGGCCTCACGGTCACCTCCGAGGGTAATGAAGCCATCACGACGGCGCGTATCCGCGGTATCGGTACGGTCGGCGACAATCCGGGCTTGGAGTCCTCTGTCGGCGTGAACATCGACGGCGTCTATCGGCCCCGCAATGGCGTGGCCTTCGGCGATCTCGGCGAGATCGAACAAATCGAAGTGCTGTATGGCCCCCAGGGCGAACTGTTCGGCAAGAACAACGACGCCGGCGTGATCAACATCACCACCAAGCGCCCGTCGAGCACCTTCGGCGCCACCGCGGAGGTGACCGGGGGGAACTTCGATGACCAGGAATACCGCGCGTCCGTCACCGGACCCCTGAGCGACATCATGTCGGGCCGACTGTACGCCGGGTTTCAGCAGAACAAAGGCTTTCTGCAAGTGGTCAATGGCATCGGACCCAGCATTCAAAATAATACCAACGACCGTCACGCCTACAACGCCCGCGGTCAGCTGCTGATCACGCCGAGCGACGATATCGATTTTTTACTCATCGCCGATTACGCCAAGCGCAATGAGTCCTGCTGCAGCGCCGTGGTGGAGTATCCGGGACCGTTTCAACCCTTGGTCAATGTGTTTGCCTCGACGCCTGCCTTGGGCGGCGTACCTGGAGGCCTGGGCAACTCTCCGCTCGTCGGCCAACCGGGCGTGGTTCGCTTGCCCCCCAGCTACGTCGCGTATGACAACCAGATCATTACGCAACATGTACGCGACATGGGCATTTCCGGAGAACTGAACTGGAATCTGGGATTCGGCAAGCTGACCTCGATCACCGCTTGGCGGGACAACACCGTCTCCGGCGGCAATGACGTCGATTACACCGGCATTGATCTTTTGTACTTCCCTGACAACGGCAATGCCAACTCCACTGACTTCAAGCAGTTCAGCGAGGAGCTGCGCTTGGCCGGCAAGGCCGGCTCCTTGGACTGGTTGGTCGGCGGGTTTTTTAACAATGAAATTCTCTCGACGCGAACGCTGGGTGCGATCGGAAGTCAATTCGAGACCTACATCAGTGCCGTGGCATCGGCCTCGATCGGTGGGCCGTTCAATCCGCTGTTGGTTTCGCAACTCACGGGCGACGCTCCCGGGCGCCACCTTTGTCGGCACCGGCTACAACGACGGCTATCAACAGACTGCCAGAAGCTTTGCCCTGTTCACCAACGAAACGTGGAACATCACGCAGGGCTTGGATCTGACCGTCGGCCTGCGCGGAACGCAGGAGAAGAAGACCGCGACGGCGAGCTACAATGATACCGGCGGCGGACCCGGCTGCGGCGCGCTGCTCAAGTCGCCGGGCCTCTTTGCCCCACCGCTGAACGGAACCAATGCGCAAGCGTTCTTGGTGGGCTACGGATGCTTTACGGGATTGAACCCGTTATTCACCGGCACCGGGTTCGACCAGTCGAATACCGAAGGCAATTTGTCCGGCACGGTCAAGCTGTCCTATCGCTTCAACGAAGAAGCAATGGTTTACGCTTCGGCCGCGAATGGCTACAAGGCGGGCGGCTTCAACCTGTCGCGCGTCACGGCAGCGCCTTCTGCGGCCGATCCGATCGGTTTGACGCCGAACTACGACACGCATTTCCCGCGCGAGACGGTCGATTCGGGCGAAGTGGGCATCAAGACCACGCTGTTCAACAAGACCCTGCGTTTGAATGCGGCGGCGTTCTATCAGCGATATACCGACTTCCAGCTGAACACCTTCACCGGCATTCAATTCGTCGTGACCTCGCTCGACAAGGTGGTCTCCAAGGGTGTTGCCGTGGACTTCGCGTGGGCAACGCCTCTCTCCGGTCTGACCTTTGCCGGCGGTGTGACCCAAGCCCTGACCAACATTGATAACTTTGGCAATGCGCTGCCGGACTTCTGCGGCGGTCCGGGCAATGGTTGCACGGCACGCGATAACAACCGCCTGTCCTTCGCGCCGCTCTGGTCGGGTGCGCTCTCTGCGGCCTACCTGCTGCCCGTCTCCAGCACCTTGGGAATCCGCACCAGCGTCGAAGAGAAGTACAACTCCTCTTACAACACGGGATCGGATCTCGACCCGCGCAAGATTCAGGCGGGCTTCGGTCTGCTGAATGCGCGCATTGGGGTCGGCGCGCTGGATGAGTCCTGGGCGGTCGAGGCGTGGGGCGCGAATCTGGCCGACAAGTACTACTACGCGGTTGCGTTCGATTCGCCGTTCCAATTCAACACGATTTCTTCTTACCTGGGCGCTCCGCGGACCTTCGGTCTCACGGTGCGGGTGAAATTTAAATAAATTGGTTCTCGAAATATAAGTTGAATACAACGGCGGGCCTGAACACCCCGCCGTTTTTTTTCCCAAAATATTCGTACAGCGAAGGGGAGCCTCCATGGAAAAAAAGAGTGACGCCGATCAGGTCGACCCAGCAACCAGCCGCCGCGATTTCCTCAAGTCCTCCGCCCTGACTATCGCGGCCGCGGGTGTGACATCGTTGGCAGCGCAGGGACAGGCGCAGACTCCTCCGGCGCAGCCTTCACCGCGAAGCGCGTTGGGCGGCGGCGCCACCGGCAGCATCTTCGTGGAAACCGACACCGTCTACGGCAAGGTTCAGGGAATTCAAAACACGGGCATCAAGGAGTTCAAGGGAATTCCGTACGGCGCGCCCACCGGCGGCCGCAATCGATTCATGCCGCCGAAAAAGCCGGCACCCTGGAAAGGCGTGCGCGAATGTTTTGCACACGGTCAGATCAGCCCGCAACCGCCGACCGATCTGCGCTCCGACTACGGGATGATGATTCACTGGGACTATCAGCCCGGCGGCATGGGCGAGGACTGCCTGACATTGAACATCTGGACACCGGGCCTTAAGGATGGCGCAAAGAGAGCCGTACTGGTGTCCTTCCACGGCGGCGGCTTCACCACCGGATCCGGCAATGCCATTGGTTTCGACGGTGCGCAACTGGCGCGCTTCGGCGATGTGGTGGTCGTCACCGTGAATCACCGGCTCGGCGTTTTAGGCTATACGCAGCTCGCCGATTTGGGCGCGCCCGCCGAGTTTGCCCATGCCGGATGCGCCGGCATCATGGATTTGACGGCATCGCTGGAATGGGTCCGCGACAACATCGAAAGCTTCGGCGGCAATCCGCGCAATGTCATGATCTTCGGCCAATCCGGCGGCGGTGCAAAGACCAGCGCCATTCTGGCCACGCCCGCGGCGAAGGGTCTGTTTCACCGCGCTGCCGTGCAGAGCGGATCGATGCTGAAATTCGTGTCTAAAGAAAGAGCGACGCAAGGCGCGGAAGCGCTGCTCAAGCAACTGGGAATTGCCAAATCGCGCATCGCGGATTTGCAGAAGGTATCGTGGCAACAGCTTCTAGAAGCACAGGTGGCAGCCGGCGTCGGTATCGGCGGCGGCCCGGTGCTCGATGGAAAATATCTGACGCATGATCCGTTCGATCCGGGTGCCCCGCCGGAGTCGGCGGACATTCCGCTCATCGTATCGACCACGCTGGAAGATGCAGCTTTGAGTCTCACTAACTTCACGATTGGCGAAACCGACCTGAAAGCCATTGCCGACAAGCGCTATAACAACAAAGGCGCGGAGATTTTGGCGCTGTACCGCAAATACTACCCGGAAAAGTCGCCGTTTTTGATCCAGGCAATGATGTTCACGGATGGGGGTTTTCGGCGCTCGGCGTTCAAACAGGCTGAACTGAAGGCAGCACAGGGCAAGGGCGACATTTATATGTATCAGTGGGAATGGCCCACGCCGGCATTCGGCGGCCGCTACGGCGCGGTGCACGGCCTGGATGTATCCGGATCATTTCGAGAAGCGCGCGACGGCAACGATATGGCGCGAGTCGCCGATCAGCTGTCATCGAGCTGGGTCGCATTCGCCAAAACCGGCAACCCGAACAATGCCCGCATACCGCCGTGGCCGACCTTCGACTGCGAAGACGCGGGCAACGATGATCTTCGGTACGCCGACCCAGATTGGAGAATGATCCGCGCAGCGAAATTCGCACCTTTTGGGAGCACATGCCGCCGCCGGCCGGGCCGCTCGGCTGAAATATAAGCGTTTGCCGGCGTTGTGCGGCAAACTAGCAGGGGCATGCCCGGTCATATGGGGGAGTAGAATAAATGTCTGTTAGTCCGCAATCGCTCGAAGGCGGCGCACCCGCGGGGTCGGCCACCGGTGTCATCGCCAAGGCGGCGATGGGCGCCAAATACGCCCTATTCCTGCTGTTCGCCATCAACCTGCTGAATTTTTTTGATCGTCAATTGTTGGGCGCGCTCGGCGAGCCGATCCGCCGCCAATTTCAATTGAACGATACAGCGCTCGGAACTTTAGGGCACCGTTTTTACCATCATTTATGCCTTTGTCGGCCTGCCGCTGGGCGCGCTCAGCGACCGCTGGCATCGCAACCGATTGATTGCCATCGGCACGGCATTCTGGAGTCTGCTGACGGCGGCCACGGGCTTCGCGCAGAATTACGCGCAGATATTCATCGCACGCTTGGGCGTGGGCGTTGGCGAAGCCACCTGCGCGCCGGCCGGTCAATCGCTGATCGGCGATTTGTTTCCGCAGAATCAGCGCGCCAAAGCCATGGGTGTGTTCATGCTGGGCCTGCCGGCGGGCATTTTCCTGGCCTACATCAGCGCCGGCGCCATCGCCACCAAATTCGGCTGGCGCGCGGCCTTCTGGTTTGCCTGCATCCCGGGAATCATCCTGGCGCTGATGGCACTGCGCATTCCCGAACCGGTGCGCGGCGGCCTGGATCCCGGACGCGTCGTGACCACCGCCAAGGCGGGCGGCAAGGAGGCCTTCATGACGGTGCTGGGATTGCCGACGATGTGGTGGATCATCCTGTCCGGCATCTTTCATAACTTCAATATGTATGCCATCAACTCCTTCAACTCGCCGTTCCTGCAGCGCTTTCATGGAATGAGCCTGCTGAACGCGAGCTTCACATCCTCCATTTCCGTCGGCGCGGTCGGCGCCATAGGCCTCTTGGTCGGCGGTTGGCTGGCGGACAAGATGAGCGCGAAGCGGCGCAATGGCCGGCTCGTGCTGTCCTCCGCGGCGATGACCATCGCGGCGCCCTGCATCTTTCTAGCGATCAATCAACCCAAAGGCTCGATCACCGCGTACATCATTTTCATGTCGGTGGGCACCATCACCATGTTCGTGTACTACGCGACGGTGTATGCGGCAATTCAAGACGTCATCGAGCCGCGCCTGCGCGGCACGGCGGTGGCCCTGTACTTCTGCTTCATGTACATCCTGGGCGCCAGCATGGGACCCTACGCCACCGGCCGCTTGAGCGATTATTTCGCGCACAAGGCGATGGTCGATGCGGGCGCCGGCACCATGACCGAAGCCTTCAAGGCCATCGGCCTGCACAACGCGATGTACGTCATTCCGGTACTGGCAGTGGCGGCTGCCGTGGTGCTGTTTGCGGCCTCGCGCACCATGGAAAAGGACGTGCGCAAGCAGGAGACTCGCGCACACGCCGGCTGAAGCTGCTCGCGGACTAGGCCGCCGGTCGCAATGTCTCGCTGAAACTTGCCAGGTGATGGTCGGCATCGCCCAAGCTCAGGTCGATCATCGTCAGCCGCTTGAAGTAATGGCTGACGATGAGTTCGTCCACCACGCCCATGCCGCCGTGCATCTGCACGGCATGCTGGCCGACCAGCCGGCCCGCCTGACCGATATAGGCTTTGGCGGCCGAGACCGCACGATGCCGTTCAGCGGCATTGTCCGAATCGGCATTGACCGCCGCGATGATGGCCATCGAACGCGACTGCTCCGCGGCAATCAGCATATCGGCCATTTTGTGCTTCAGCGCCTGGAAGGTGCCGATCGCCACTCCAAATTGCTTGCGGGTCTTCAGATAACTCAAGGTGGCCTGGTTCAACGCGTTGATGATGCCGACCGCCTCGGCGCATAGCGCGGCCACGGCGCGGTCCACTGCGCGCTCGATGAGGGGCAATGCGCGCCCCGCGGCCGCCGATCAACGCCGCGGCGTCGACGACGACATTCTCCAGCAGCAAGTCGGCTGCGCGGGCGCCGGATTGCGTGGGATAAGCCGCGACGGTCAGACCCTTCGCGTCGCGCGGCACCAGGAACAAGGAGATGCCGTCGCGGTCGCCGACCTTGCCGGCGCTGCGCGCGGACACCAGGAAGAAGTCAGCGGATGCGCCATCCGGCACGACCGTCTTGCGGCCCGACAGGCGCCAGCTGCCGCCGCTCTCCTGTGCGGTGCAGGCGACATACGACAGATCATAGCGCCCGGCCGCCTCGTAAGCAGCCAGCGAGAGCTTCAGGCTTCCGGCGGCAATCTGCGGCAGTAATTTTTGCTTCAGTGCATCGGAGCCGGAATCCTGAATCAAGCCGCCGCAGGTCACGACGGTGCTTAAGTACGGTTCCAGCAGCAATCCCTGGCCGAATTGCTCCATCACCAACATGATGTCGACCGCGCTGCCGCCCAGTCCGCCGAATTCCTCCGCAAACGGCAGCGACAACAGCCCCAGTTCGGCGTACTGACTCCAAGCCGCCGCGGAAAATCCTGCGGCCGATGCGGAGAACGCGCGGCGCTTGTCGAAGTCGTAGTCGCGGGAAATGAAGCGCTGCAGAGTATCCTGCAGCGCCAACTGTTCTTCGCTGTAATTGAATTCCATAGGTGCTCTTTTACAACCCCAAAATCATCTGCGAGATGATGTTTTTCTGTATTTCGGTGGAACCGGCGTAAATCGTGGTCTTGCGCTGATTGAAATATTGCCCCGAGATCGGCGGCGCATAGGAACGGTAGTGGGCGCCGAGCAAGGGGTTGCCGACCCAATCCATGTCGAGGGCCTCGCGCACATAGGGCAGCGCATCATGCCCGAGCGCATGCATCTTGAGTTCCGCCAACTGCTGGATGATCTCCGAGCCCTTGATCTTGAGCACCGACACTTCCGGACCCAATGCCCCGCGCTCTTTGGCGCTCGCCGACAGCACCCGCAGATTGGTGATCTCCAGTGCCATCAACTCCATCTCCACTTGGGCGATGCGATCGCGGAAACGCGAATCTTCGATCAGCGGCCGGCCGTTGGACATCTGTTCGGCGGCAATCTCCTTGAGCTTCTTCAGCGCGCGCTTGCAAATGCCGATGCCGGCGTTGCCGCTGCGCTCGTGCGTCAGCAGAAATTTCGCGTAGGTCCAGCCCTTGTTCTCCTCGCCGATCAAGTTCTGCACCGGCACCTTGACGTTGTCGAAGAAAATATCGTTAATCTCATGCTCGCCATCGAGCATGATGATCGGCCTGACCGTGATGCCCGGCGACTTCATGTCGATCAGCAGGAAGGAAATGCCCTGTTGCTGGCGGCCTTCGCTGCTGGTGCGCACCAGGCAAAAGATCCAGTCGGCATACTGGCCCAGGGTGTTCCAGGTTTTCTGGCCGTTGACGATGTAGTGATCGCCCTGGCGCACCGCGCTGGTCCGCAGCGAGGCCAAATCCGAGCCCGAGCCCGGTTCGGAATAACCCTGGCACCACCAGTCCTCGCCGGAAAGGATCCGCGGCAGGAAGTACTCCTGTTGCGCCGCATTGCCGAAGGTCTGCATGACCGGCGCCAGCATCTTGAGCGAGAACGGGTTTTGACCCGGCGCGCAGGCATCCGCGCGTTCCTCCTCGAAAATGTGCTGCTGCACGATGTCCCACCCGGTGCCGCCGAAGGATTTCGGCCAGTTCGGCGCACCCCATCCCTTGCGGAACAGAATTTTCTGCCAGCGCACCATGTCCTCCTTGGAGATCCGCCTGCCAAGCTGCAGCTTGGTGCGAATGTCGGTGGGCAGTTCAGCGTCGAAAAAGGCGCGCACTTCGGCGCGAAATTTTTCTTCCTGCGGGGTGTATTTGAGATCCATGCTTGTTTCCTTTTAAGGCGCGTCCTTCAACCCACCGTGACCACGATCTTACCGCGCGCCGAGCGCGAGCCTAATCGAGCGATGGCTTCACCGCCGCGCGCCAGCGGAAATCGTTCGGTTACGGCCGGCTTTATTTTACCATCCAGATACAGCGACATGAGCGCGGCGACATTGGCTGCGTGCTGCGCAGGATTGCGATGCGTGAACTCGCCCCAGAACACCCCGACGATCTCGCAGCCCTTGAGCAAGGGCAGATTGAGCGGCAGCTTCGGAATGCCGGCGGTGAAGCCGATGACCAGATGCCGTCCGGCCCAGGCAATGGCACGCAATGCGGCCTCGCTATAATCGCCGCCGACCGCATCGTAAATAACGTTGGCGCCCTGTGCTCCGCAGGCCGCCTTGAAGCTGTCGGTCAGCGCGCGGGCGGCATTCTTATCAAGCGGTCCGCGGCTGTACTGCACGCCATCATCGGCGCCGTGTTCGCGCGCCAGCGCCAGCTTTTCCGCACTCGAAGCCGCGGCAATCACTCGCGCCCCCATCGCCTTGCCGAGTTCCACCGCGGCGAGGCCCACGCCGCCGGCGGCGCCGAGCACCAACAGCGTTTCACCGCTGCGCAACTGCGCGCGATCCTTCAGCGCGTGCTGCGAAGTGCCGTAGGTCATGAGCAGCGCCGCCGCTTCATCGAAGCTCATGGCGTCGGGAATTTTCCAGCAATTGCCGGCCTGCGCGACCGCCTTTTCCGCCATGGCGCTGCGTACCGGGCTCGCCAGAATCCGATCGCCGATGCCGAGGCCGGTCACCCCCTCGCCCAAGGCTTCGACCACGCCCGCGAGTTCCCCTCCGGGGGAGAATGGCCGCGGCGGCTTGATTTGATACAGATCCTGGATGATCAGCAGATCCGGGAAATTAACGCCCACGGCGCGAACGCCGATGCGAACCTCGCCGCGCCCCGGCTGCGGATCCGGAACATCTTCCAGGGTCAGGGTTTCGGGACCGCCGGGTTGCCGGCTGAGCAGTGCTTTCATAATGGTGCCGCCATGGGTGAAGTCGATTTTGCGTTCTCGCGCTCCTGCAGCTCGCGCCACATGATCTTGCCCGAGCCCGACTTGGGCAGTGCATCGACGAATTCGATCAGGCGCGGCACTTTGTAGGCTGCCATGTGCTCGCGGCACCAGTCGATGATGGCCTGCGCCTCGATGCGATCGCGCCATTCGGAACGCGGCACGATCACGGCCTTGACGGTCTCGCCGCGATGCGCATCCTTGGTTCCGATGATGCAGGCCTCCTGCACCGCCGGATGCTGGTACATGAGCGATTCGACTTCGGTGGGCCAGACCTTGTAGCCCGATGCGTTGATCATGCGCTTCAGGCGATCGACGATGAAGAAATAGCCGTCCTCGTCCATGCGCCCGAGATCACCGCTGCGAAAGAAGCGCTTGCCGTCGAGTTCGATGAACACCTGCGCGGTATCCTCGGGCTTGTTCCAATACCCTAAAAATACCTGCGGCCCATGCATGACGATCTCGCCGATTTCGCCGGGCGGCAGTTCGCGCAAGGTCGCCGGGTCAATCACGCGCGAGTCGGTATCAAAGATGGGTATTCCCAGGCATTGCTGCTTCGGGTGATCGGCGGGATTGATGTGGGTGGCGCCGATGGTCTCGGTCAGCCCGTATCCTTCCACGTAGGTGATGCCCACATTCGCGAGCCGCTGCGCCACCGCCGCAGGCATCGCCGCGCCGCCGCCGCTCAAGCGGCGAATCGACGACAAATCGTAATTATTGATATTGGGATTCAAGAAAAAATCCTGAATCATGGTCGGAATCGCCGTCCAGCTGGTGACCTGGTAGCGCTCCACGCACTGCGCGGCGACCTCACGGTCCCAGCGCGGCAGAAGCACCATGGTATTGCCGGTGAAAAGCGGTCCGTTCATGCCCCCCTGCATGCCCGTCACATGAAACATGGGTGCTACTGCCAGCAGAGTCAGTTCGGGCTGCAGCCCAAACCACTGCATGCCGCCCACTGCGGTGTGCATCACGGTGCGGTGGGTATGCATGCAGCCCTTGGGTTTTCCCGTCGTCCCGGAGGTGTAGGGCATTACACACAAATCGTCCGGGCCCGCGGTCAGCGGGCCGGGAGCGAGATTGGCGGCAAGCACATCCTTCCACAGCGTCAACCCGGGCGCCTGGTGATCGATGCGCGGCGCGGTGATGAAGTCCGGCACGGCTAAAGTCGTCGCCTCTTTCAGGTAATCGGAATAGGCGGCGACAATCACATGCTTGAGGTCATTGTCCTTGAGCAGCGCGGCGACGCGCGGATACAGCTCCTGGGACACGAGCAAAGTTTGCGCCCCGGAGTCCTGCGCGTAGCCGAGAATTTCTTGCGTCAGATTCATCGGATTCAACGGCACCACCACGGCGTTCGCGCGCAGGATGCCGTAATAGCCGATCATGAATTGCGGGCTGTTCTGCATGAGCAGCAGCACGCGGTCGCCCTGGCGGACTGCGCAGCGCTGCTGCAAAAATCCGGCGATGCGCTCGGCTTCGTTGTGAAACTCCGCGAAGCTGACCTGGGTGTCGTAGTACACCAGGAACGGTTTGTCGGGAAAGCGCCGCGCCGAGACTTCGGCGTTGTAGAACAGGTTGGTGGCAGGCGCATACAAATTGTGCATCGCCTGACTCGGCCAAAATTTGAAATGCGCGTTGCCCATGTCGTTCAGGCCTTCGGCCGGTAGCGCGACAGCTCCAGCTTGCCGACCTGCTCGCGGTGCACCTCATCCGGGCCGTCAGCGAGCCGCAAGGTGCGTGCACCGGCCCACAAAGCCGCCAGCGGAAAGTCATCGCTGACGCCGCCGCCGCCGTGCATCTGTATGGCCCAGTCCAGCACCTTCAGAGTCATGGTGGGAGCGGCCACCTTGATCATGGCGATCTCCGCCTTCGCGGCGCGATTGCCGACCGTATCCATCATGTAGGCCGCGTTCAACACCAGCCAGCGGGTCTGATCGATCATGATGCGCGACTCGGCGATGCGCTCGAGCGTCACCCCCTGCTCCGACAGCCGCTTGCCGAAGGCGACCCGCGATTGCGCACGCTTGCACATCAATTCCAGCGCGCGTTCGGCGACGCCGATGGTGCGCATGCAATGATGGATGCGGCCCGGGCCTGAAACGGCCCTGCGCGATTTCGAAGCCCCGGCCTTCGCCCAACAGCAGATTTTCCGCAGGCACACGTACGTCTACGAAATCGACTTCTGCGTGCCCGTGCGGCGCGTGATCGTAGCCGAACACCGTCAAGGTGCGCAGGACTTTGACGCCGGGGGTTTTCATGGGCACCAGAATCATGGATTGCTGGCTGTGGCGGCCCGCCTCCGGATTGGTCTTGCCCATGAAAATCAGGATTTCGCAGCGCGGATCGCCGGCGCCCGAGGTCCACCATTTGCGGCCGTTGATCACATAGCTGTCGCCGTCGCGCACGATCGAGGACTGGATGTTGGTGGCATCGCTCGAAGCAACGCTGGGTTCGGTCATGGCAAACGCCGACCGGATCTTGCCGTCGAGCAACGGCGCAAGCCAGCGTTGCTGTTGCTCCTTGGTGGCATAACGCGCCAGCACTTCCATGTTGCCGGTATCCGGCGCCGAACAATTGAAGGCCTCGGGAGCGATGTGCGAACGCCCCATGATTTCGCACAAAGGAGCGTATTCGAGATTGGTCAGTCCCGCGCCATGTTCGGAGTGCGGCAGAAACAGATTCCACAGACCCGCGGCCCGGGCTTTTCTTTTCAGATCCTCCACCACCTTGGTCACCTGCCAAGGATTGCCCGCGCGCCGATTTTCCTCCAGCTCCTTGTGATAGAGCGGCTCGGCCGGATAGACATGCTGGTCCATGAACTGGTTGATCCGCTCTTGTAGTTCGCGAACCTTCTCACTGTGCGAAAAATCCATGGGATTCCTTTGGCTATTGGTTCAGACGTCGAAAGATTGTTGTACGAGCTTCCAGCCCAGCTCGGCCAGCGGGCGGGCCCTGCGCCCGGCCTGCAATGCCGTGGCGCTCGAAGCGTTGCCCTGCAGTGCGCGCGCGAGCACGCCCTGCAAAATGCCGGCCAGGCGAAACATGCAGAATGCAGAATAGTAGGCCCAGTCCTTCTGCGGCACCGGCGCGATGCCGCGCAGCCGGCAATATTCGGCCACGGACTCCGCTTCGCTGGGAAGTAGGTAGCTGTGCGCATCGATGCCGCCGAGACCGCGAAACTCCGCTACCGGCAGGTGAAAGCGCAGGCAGTAATAGGCGAAATCGACCAGCGGATGGCCGAGCGTCGAGAGTTCCCAATCCAGCACCGCGAGTATGCGCGGCTCGGTGGGATGGAAAATGACGTTATCGAGGCGAAAGTCGCCGTGCACGATGGACGTCTGCTCATCGGCGGGAATGTGTTGCGGCAGCCATGTCGATCAGGCGTTCCATCGCCTCGAGTTTCTCAGTCTGCGAAGCTCGATATTGCTGAGTCCAACGCGAAACCTGGCGCTCGACGTAATGACCGGGCTTGCCGTAGTCGCCAAGACCCACGGCCGCATAATCCACCGAATGCAAGGCGGCGAGCACCCGCACCATTTCGCTGTAAATGCTGCGGCGTTGCGCCGCGGCGACTTCGGGCAGCAAGGCATCCCAGAATATGCGGCCCTCGACGTAGTCCATGACATAGAACGCGCTGCCGATAACCTCAGAGTCCTCGCACAAGGCGTGAACAGGCGCCACCGGCACTGGGGAGTCTTTGAGCGCGGCCAGCACGCGAAACTCCCGGTCCACTGCATGGGCCGAAGGCAGCAGCTTGCCCGGCGGCTTGCGCCGCAACACATAGCGGCGGCCGGGAGTCTGCACCAGAAATGTCGGATTGGATTGGCCGCCGGCAAATTGTTGCACTTCAATGGGCCCGGCGAATCCCGCAATGTGTGTTTGCATCCACGCCGCGAGCCGTGCCGTCTCAAAGGCATGCTGCGGCGGGATCTGCCGCAGTCCGGCTGCGGGAATGTCCATCGTCATGTACTTGAGGCGCCGCCATCCACGGCGATGTACTGCCCCGTGACGTGCCGCGATGCATCCGACGCCAAATAAACGGCCGCTCCCTGTAGATCGGTATCGCCGCCGATCCTGCCCAAGGGCGTGCGCGCGATCACGTCCGCCTTCATGGATTCGAGCAGGACGCTCGCCATTTTTGAAGGAAAAAATCCCGGGCAGATGGCATTGACGCGGATGTTGTACTGGCCCCATTCGCCGGCGAGCGCGCGGGTCAAATGCAGCGCCGCTGCCTTCGATGAGTAGTAGGCGACGGCCTTCATCTGCATGCCGGCGCGCAGCGCCGCAGTGGAGGCAATGACAATGATATTGCCCGATCGCTGCGGTATGAAGCAGCGATTGGCGACCGCCTGGCTCAAGGCGAACACGCTGGAGGCGTTCAACGTCATGACCTTGTTCCAGGCCTCGAGCGGATGCTCCTCGGCCCTGGCACCCCAGCTGGCGCCGGCGTTGTTGACGAGGATATTGATGGCGCCGAAGTGCCCGACCACCGCATCGACCAGCGCGGGAATCTGCTCCGGCTTCGACAGGTCGTTGGTGACCGTGAGCGCATCGATGCCGTGCTTTTTAAGATCCGCCTTGGCTTCCTCGAGTTCGGCCGCCTTGCGCGCACTGATGGCGATCTTCGCGCCCATCTCGCCCAAGCCCTTGGCGATTTGCAGTCCCAGCCCGCGCGAGCCGCCGGTGATCAGCGCCACCTTGCCGCCCAGTTCAAACAGATCGCGTAATCGCCATCAGACCACCTCGAACAGACCGGCGGCTCCCTGACCGCCGCCGATGCACATGGTGACCACCACCAGCTTGGCGCCGCGGCGCTTGCCCTCGATCAAAGCGTGACCCGTCAGACGCGCACCGCTGACGCCGTAGGGATGCCCCACCGCGATCGCGCCGCCGTTGACGTTCAAACGTTCATCGGGGATCCCCAGTTTGTCGCGGCAATAGAGCACCTGGCAGGCAAATGCCTCGTTCAGCTCCCATAAGTCGATGTCGCTGACCTTGAGCCCCGCGCGCTTGAGCAGACGCGGCACGGCAAAGACCGGCCCTATGCCCATTTCGTCGGGCTCGCAGCCGGCCACCGCGAAACCGCGGAAAATACCCAACGGCGAAAGGCCGCGTTTCTCGGCAAGTTTGGCGTCCATGACCACGCAGGCGCTGCTGCCGTCGGAGAACTGGCTGGCATTGCCCGCGGTAATCACGCCGCCCGGCAGGGCGGAGCGTATTTTCGAAACACCCTCCAAGGTCGTGTCGGCGCGGATGCCCTCATCGCTCGAGATCGTGACCTCGCGCATGCCGATGGCACCGGTGTTCTTGTCGACCACGCCCATGGTGGTGGTCATCGGCACTATCTCGTCCTTGAACTTGCCCGCTGCCTGCGCCGGCGGCGGCGCGCTGTTGGCTGCGCACGCCGTACTCGTCCTGCGCTTCCTTGGAAATGTTGTAGCGCTTGGCCACCGTTTCGGCGGTCTGCAGCATGCTCCAGAACAGCGTCGGCTTGTGCTCATCGATCCAAGGATCGCGGCGCATATGCGGGTTGGTTTCATTCTGCACGCACGAAATGCTTTCCAAACCGCCGGCCACGATCACTTCCGCGCCCTCGGTCATCACGCGTTGCGCGGCCAAGGCGATGGACTGCAATCCCGAACTGCAGAACCGGTTGATGCTCAGGCCCGCGGTGGTGATCGGCAGGCCTGCGCGCAGCGCGATCTGGCGCGCGATATTGCCGCCGGTGGTGCCTTCGCCGAAGGTCGGATCCCATGATCACATCCTCGACCTCCGCGGGATCGATGCCGGCGCGCGCCACCGCGTGCTGCACGGAATGAGCGCCAAGCGTGGCGCCGTAGGTCATGTTGAATGCGCCCTTCCAGCTTTTGCCGAGGCCGGTGCGCGCCGTGGATACGATGACTGCTTCTGTCACTTGTCTGATCCTTTATGTGCGCTGAACGTTTTGCCTTCCTGAGCAAGGCGCGCCAGCAAGGGCGCCGGAGTCCAGAAAGTCTTGTCGGCGCGCGGTTGTTCGGCGATCGCCTTCAAGGAGCGCGCGACTTCGCTCAATCCGACCTGGTCGGCATAGAACATCGGGCCTCCCCGCCAAGGAGGAAAGCCATAGCCATTGAGATACACGATATCGATATCCGAGCTGCGCTGCGCGATGCCGTCCTGCGACGATGCGCGCGCCCTCGTTGATCAGTGCATAGATGCAGCGCTCGACGATTTCCTCGCTGCCGACTTTGCGCGGCGTGATGCCCTTTTGCTTGCGGTACTTTTCGATGATCGCTGTGACGGCGGGATCGGGGATGGCGTTGCGCGAACCTGCTTCGTAGCGATAGAAGCCGGCACCGGTCTTCTGCCCAAATCGTCCCGCTTCGCACAATTCGTCGGCGACGTTCGACAGATCGCGATCCGGAAATTCGGCGGCACGCCGCTTGCGCGCGGCCCAGCCGATATCGAGGCCCGCCAGATCGCTCATGCGGAAGGGCCCCATCGCCATGCCGAAGTCTTCCAGCGCCTTGTCGACCTGATTGGGCAATGCGCCGGCCATGATCAGATCGTGGGCGGCCGCGCCGTAGCGGGCCACCATGCGATTGCCGATAAATCCGTCGCAGACGCCGGAGATGACCGCGACCTTGCCGATTTTCTTGGCCAATTGCATGGCCGTGGCGAGCACGTCTTTCGCGGTCTGCGCGCCGCGCACGATCTCCAGCAAGCGCATCACATTCGCCGGGACTGAAGAAATGCAGTCCGATGACGTCCTGCGGCCGCTTGGTAAACTTGCGCGATTTCATCGAGATTCAACGCCGAAGTATTGGAGGCAAGAATCGCGCCCTGGCGCACGACGTGATCCAGTTTTTCGAACACCTGTTTCTTCACGTCCATGCTTTCGAACACGGCTTCGATGACCAGATCGACATCCTTGAGGGCGTCATAGTCCAGTGTCGGAGCGATGAGCGCCATGCGTTGATCGAGCGCCGCCTCGGTCAAGGTCCCCTTCTTCAATGCGCCGCCGTAGTTGCGCCGCATGGTGGCAAGTCCCTTGTCGAGCGCCTCCTGCTTCATCTCCAGCAGCACGACCGGAATTCCGGCGTTGATCAAACTCATGCTGATGCCGCCGCCCATGGTGCCGGCGCCGATGATGCCGACTTTTCGGATCGGACGAGCGGGCGTGTCATTCGGAACGTCGAGAATATGCGACGCCGCGCGCTCGGCCTGGAATACATGACGCAGCGCCGCGGATTCCGGCGACAGCATGAGCGTCGTGAACAGTTCGCGCTCGCGCTTGATGCCGGCATCGAAGGGTCGATCGAAGGCGGCGGCAACCGCTTCGACGCACGCCACCGGCGCGGGATAGCGGCCGGCGACAGCCTTGGCGGTATTTCGGGCGAACTGGAAAAAGGCCTCATGATTCGGCATGTTCACCTTCAGGTCTCGCACGCGCCTCACGCCCAGCTTCTCAGCCACGACCTTGCGGGCGAATGCGACCGCCGCATCGAGCAAGTCACCCTCGGCGAAAGCGTCGAACAACGGGGTTTCGCGCAATTTTTCTGAAGAGACGGTCGCACCGGAGACAATCATGTTGAGCGCGGCTTCGGCGCCGATCACTCGAGGCAGCCGTTGAGTGCCGCCGGCACCGGGCAGGAGACCTAATTTGACTTCCGGCAGCGCAATTTTCGCCCCTGCGGCAGCCACGCGATAATGACAGCCGAGAGCCAGTTCGAGTCCGCCCCCCATGCACACACCGCCGATGGCGGCGATCACCGGTTTGGCGCTGCCCTCAACCGTGTCGATAACGGTCATCAGATGCGGCTGCGCCGAAGCGCGCGGCGTCCCGAATTCACGGATATCCGCACCGCCGGAAAATCCCGCGCCGGCACCGATTAAAACAATTGCGTCGGCCTTGGAATCGGCATTGGCGCGCTCGATGCCCTCTACGATTGCCTGCCGCAGCTCGAGCCCTAGGCTGTTGACCGGCGGGTTATCAAATTTGAGGACCGCAATACCGTCTCTGTTCTCCGAGCCAGCCTTATTCATGCTCATTCTTTATTCCACTCTGCAGAACTGGGTTCCGTCGTTTCGGCCGAGTAATGTAACAGCGCAGAGTGCCCTTTGAGAAGAAAGGGGACGCTGAAAGACCGGGAATAACCAGGGCGCAGCGCGGCGGCGGCAAGGCCGCGGCGGCTCAAGCGCACGCTGCGCCCCAGCCGCCGCAATTCAAGGGGTTAGGTCACCGCGCGCTTGTAAAGCGCGGTCAGCTCACCCCACGCTTTTCCGCTCCCGCCTCGTTGTAGAGTGGTTTTCCGTCGGGACCATTGGGCATGTCCTTCACGCACCAACCGTGCATGCAGCCCGCGTAGACTTCCTGTGTTTGCCGAAGATTGGCCGCCTTGAAGGCTTCCGCAAGCTTGGTCTTGGCATCCGGTTGCCGTTGATCATCGTTGGCTGCGATGGCGAAATAGAACTGCGCCTTCATCGTCGGCACCTTCAGATGCGGACTGTCCGGCTTGTCGGTGACCAAACCGCCGCCATGGAAAGAGGCCCCCGCGCCCACTCTCCCGGGGTTCGCTGCAGCCGCTTGCATGGTCATCGGGCCGCCCATGCAGTAGCCGAACACGCCCATCTTGGCTTTTTTGTTGACCACTGTCTGCGCGTCGAGAAATTTCACGTAGGCGGTCGAATCGGACATCACCGCCGCGTCGGTCATCGGTTCGCGCACCTTGGCGATTTTCGCGCGATCATCCGCGCTGGCGAAGTCCAGGGTGCTGGGCAATCCGGGCGCCTTGGTCGTGCGGTAGTAGGGATTCGGCACGAGCACGGCATAACCGTTCGCGGCCAGACGTTTTGCCATCTCGCGCATGGTCGGCCGCAGACCAAATATGTCCACGAATAAAATAACGCCGGGCCATGGACCCTTCCCCTGCGGATGAATCAGCGCAGCCTCGCAGGTGCCGTCGGCAGTCTTTATCTCCACATCGCTGTCCACCATGTCGGCGCCGGCAGCGCCGGCGCGGGCCGCCGCAGTGACGCCGGCCGCCAGCGATAGTGCCGTGAATTCACGGCGCGAAATTTTGTTTGTCTCGTCGGTCATGCATTCCCCCAGGGGCGAAAATTGTTGGTAACGCAGCCGGGAATTATAGGCCCAAGCCGTGCTGCTTGGGCATTCAGGGCGGCGCACCGCAGGGCGGTCGCGCGCGAACGATCAGCGCATCGACCGCCGTCATGGTCCCGCCCGCGCAGATCATGGGGTTGATATCGAGTTCAGAAATCAGCTGCTGCTGATCGGCGGCAAATTCCGCAACCCGGACCAGGATGTCGGCGAGGCGCAGCATGTCGATGGGTGGACCGCCGCGAAAGCCATCGAACAACGCGGCGCCCTTGAGCTTGCGCAACATGCGAGCAGCCTCGCCCTGGTTGATGGGCGCAAGTTCCAGCGCAGAATCGCGCAGCAGTTCCACCAGCACGCCGCCAAAGCCGGCCACGATCAGCGGCCCGAGCAAGGGATCGATTCGAGCGCCGACCACCACTTCGAGGCCGGGCGGCACCATTGGCTGGAGCAGCACGCCGTCGATTTTCGCCCGCGGCGCAAACTTGCGGGCACCCTTCAAGACTTGGTCATAGGCCGTACGAAGTTCGGCGACGGAGCGAAGATTCAGCGCCACGCCGCCCGCTTCGGTTTTGTGGACAATGTCGGGCGACTCCACTTTCAAGGCCAGTGGAAATCCAAGCTTCTCGGCTGCCGCCAACAAAGACTCGATCGATTGGGCGGCAAGCTCGGGCACCACAGGAATGCCGTACAACTGCAGGATCGCCTTGGATTCCCGCTCGTTGAGCCGATCAGCACGCGCCGCCGCGATCAAGCGGGCGGCGTGTTTCGCGGCGCCCGGATCCGCTACGCGCGGCGCAACGCGCTCGCCGCGCAGCTGCAAATCCGCGCGATGATGCCAGGCGGCGATGGTACGGAAACATCGCTCCATGGAACGAAACAATGCGACGCGCGGACTTCTCTCCGCCTCCAGCGTCCCAGGACCCTGCAGCCAGTTCGAGACCAATACACTACAGGTGATCTTGCCGTGGCGCTCGGATTGCAGCGCCAATGAATCCAATCGCGATTTATACATCTCGAAGGCGAGGGTTTGCGGTACCACCAGTGCGCCGTATGCCGCGTCCGACAGCAGGGCATCGCTGCACGCCGGCATCGACAGAGGATTGTTCACCACCTGCCCGGTCACGTCGCAGGGATTGCGCGCCGAGCCAAAATCCGGAATGTTCGCTTCCAAGATGCAGCGCACCTCGTGCCCTGGTTGCGGCAACGAAATGCCGTAGAGTTCGGCTTGGTCGGCAGCCATGATGGCGGCACCTCCCGAGGCTGCGAGAACCGCTATTCCCCGCGCCTTGGGCGGCGGAGCCTTGGCAAAGAATTGCGCAGCCTCCATCAACCCCTCGAACTCCTCGACGATCACTGCGCCGCCGCGTTCGAATGCGGCGCGATACGCGCTGTCCGAGCCAGCCAGACTCCCGGTGTGTGAAATGGCGGCTTCGGCGCCCAGAATTCCGGTCGCAGCCTTGTTGATCAACAGAGGTTTGCCGTTGCGCCAGGCGATCCGGGCGGCCTCCAGCAACCGATGGGGGTGCGCCATGCCTTCGAACACGCAGGCAATGGAATGACATGAGGGTTCGTCCGCCAAATAGGCGACCAGATCGGCCACATCCACGTCGGCCTGATTGCCGGCGGAGAATGCGTGGCTGACGGACACGCCGCACTCGATTGCTTGCGCCAACGATTGCGAAAGCGCACCTGATTGGCTGGCAATGCCAATGGACTTGCCGGGCATTTCGCGCGGCGCCGGATAGTCGGAGAAAGAAATGCGCGCGCGCCGCAGGTAATTCGCAATCCCCAGGCAGTTCGGACCCAAAATCTTCAATCCGGATTCCAAGCCAATGCTGCAGAGGCGGTGCTGCAGTTCGATTCGCTCCGGCAGACGTGTCTCGGCATAGCCCGAGGCATATAAAATGACTCCGCCCACGCGCAGGCGTGCGGCTTGCAGCACGATGTCTTCCACGGCGTCGCGCGGCGCGACTACCGCCGCGCAGTCGGGATTCTCGGGCAGCTCAGCCAATGAGGGATAACAGCGCCGGTCGCCGATCGAGTCATACTTGGCATTCACCAGGTAAATGTTGCCGCCGAAGCCGGCAAGATTGGTCAGCACCCGCTCGCCGAAGGATCCAGGTTTGGGAGAAGCGCCGACGATGCAAACACTTTTAGGATTGAGGACGCGGTCGAGTTCGCCGTGCCGGTAAACCGATCGCGTCAATGCGGAAGATTTCACCGCTGAAGGCTATAGCAAAGGAATCTGAGCGGTCAATTTGCCGCGGCGGCTTAAGGTTGCCTGCAGCGGAACATACGGCGATACTTCCGGCGACGCTTCAGCACCGCCGCAAAAAAATGGGAACAACATGAACGTACTCAAAGACAAGACCGCCATCGTCACAGGTGCCGCCAGCGGCATCGGGCGGGCAAGCGCAATGCTGTTCGCCGCCGAGGGAGCCGCGGTCGTCGCGCTCGACCGTGCGCCGGAAGTCGAAGCGACTGCGGCGGCAATCCGCGCCGCCGGCGGCCGCTCGCTGGCATTGATCAAGGACTCCTCCAGCGAAACCGACGTCGCCGCGGCAGTCGCAACAGCGATCGAGGAATACGGCAGCCTCGATGCGTGTTACGCGAATGCCGGCATCAGCGGCGGCCTCGTGCCCTTTTTTGAAGAGACCGTCGATCATTGGACGGAAGTCCTCAAGATCAATCTGATCGGCACATTTCTGCTGGCCAAGTATGCGGCGATGGAAATGGTGAAGCGGAAACGCGGTTCGATCATCTGCACGGCATCGGTTGCGGGGCTGCGCTCCGGTGCGGGCGGGGTGCCCTATAGCGCCAGCAAGGCCGGGGTGATCAGCTTGGTGCAAACAGTCGCCTACCAGCTCACGGGCACCGGCGTGCGCATCAATGCGATCTGCCCCGGCCTGATCGAAACCGGCATGACCCGGCCCATGTTCGAACGGGCGCGCGAACGCGGCACGGAGCGCAAGATCGGCCAGCTGAACCCGCTGCAACGCTCCGGCATGCCGCAGGAAATTGCGCAAACCGCGCTTTTCTTGGCCTCGGATGCGGCCTCTTACGTCAATGGCCAGGCAATTGCTGTGGACGGCGGGCTGTCGAGCTCGCATCCCGTCGTCAGCACGCGCCACCAGTCATAAAAAATGCCGCGCCAAGGGGCACGGCATTCGCTAATTTCCCGAAGATCGGACTACTGCTTCTTCGTTCCGCCCGGTGCCGGCGCAGTTGCCGCCGTCTTGTTCGCCGCGGCTGCCTTGGCCTTTTCCGCGGCAGCCGCTTCGTCGGCGCGCGCACCTGAGAGAATTCCCTCGAGCGCGTAATTGCCTTCGTGACAGGCATACTCAAAGATCCGTCCCTTTGAAGCGCTGAACTCGTATTCACCGCTCCAGGGCCGATCCCATACCGTCGGATCCTCGGCTTTGAATTGATAAAGAATACGATGCGGTCCGACGCGGGTGAAGCGTTCGGTCACCTTCAATTCCTTCCATGCGCCGCGCAGCGCGGTCGCTTCCGGGAAATTGGTGGTTTCGACCACCAACGTCGGTCCCTCATACCAACCTATGGAATCCCCCATCCACGGACGCTCGCCGTCCGTACGATGCTTGGCGCCGATGTGAATCAGGCGTACGTCGTGCACCATTTCCACGACAATGGCGACCGTGTCCTTGCTCTGTGCGATCTCGTAATTGTTGTTGTACAGCAGCGGCAGCATCACCGGACCTGCGCTATAACCGAACGAGGTCAGACAGCGCTCCGCCAGCGTTTGATTCTCGGGATTCTCACCGTAGTGCGCGCGCATGTACATGTTCGGCACCGTGACGCCCGGCTTGTACGGCGGCAGTCTGCCCTCGGCCGGATCCGTGATGAACGAGGTCCGCGGTTCGCCATTGACCCGCATGACCGTCGTGCCCGGGTCGATCCAGGCGGAGTTGTAGCCGCAACCCGCACCGCTGAAGCCGCGGCCGCACTCGTGCGGCAGATCCGTGGTCTTGACCTTGGGATCGGTGGGCTTGTTGCCGTCAGCCATGAGCTTTGCGTCGTCGCCTTCGACTTTCTTCACTTCGGCATCTGTCATGGCGCGTCGAGCGCCGTATTCCTTGGGGCGCTCCAAAACGGTCAAGGACGCATTGGTCCACGTACCTTCGAGGTCCGGCTGGCCATAGGCATTCAGCGGGGCTTTGTACGCACCGGCGGCCGGCGCCGACGGCGCGCCGGACACGGCTCCCGCAGCAGACGCCACTATTGCCGCGAACGCCAACAAAGCGGTCGATTTCTGGGTGCTCATTTGAGGGGCTCCTTCCGCAAGTCGCCATACATTAGCTCTTCAACAAACTCGACACATTTGAACTGCTGCAATCGCGCGTCCTCGCCGAGACGCCGGTACATGAGCATGCTCATCTTCCAGGGTTTCGTGAAGGTTGCAGGATCGGTGATCTCGGCTTCGTAGTGAATGGTGTTCTCGTTCATCAGGGTCCAGCGTTCGACCACTTTCATGTCGCCTGAATGAAAGTTTCCCGCGCGGTCAAACCAGGTGCTGTCGTTTTGACCGGTGACCGTCACGACCAGGGTATCGCCGTCCCATTTGCCAACTGATTGACCCATCCAACTATCAATCGGTGCAGGACCGGGGTCGGTGAACAGAATGTCGCGCACCGCGCCGTCATACTCGTACGAAATCAGCAAGGTCTTTGCTGACTGCACGATTTGAAACGGAAAAGGCATATAGTTCGCGCGCGGCACACCGGGCAGATCGCACTTTACTTCCGGATCACGCTCCAGATAGTGCTTTTGATTGTCCAGCTTTTGGGCGAGTGCTTCGGCGGTATAAGGAATCTTTCCGCCCTCAACCACGCCCATTCCTGCCGGCACCGAGCCCACGGCGCCGAGCGCCACTATGGCCTTGGCGGGCACCGGAACCACCGGACCCGGACGCAGCTCCAGCGCGGCGCTGGCGAGATGCGGCTCGATGTCCCAATTTGCCGTGTTCATGACGGACCAAACCCCGCTGAAATTGGGGTGTCCGCCCACCCGTGCAATTGTTCCGCTGCCGGGTGTTTTGTGCGCGGCCGCCGTTGGCGCCGCATAGCTCTGGGTCAGCGCAGTCACCGAGCCGGTTAACGTGACCAGGGCCAATAGCTTCATCTTCTTATTCAGAACGTCCCCCTCGTTGCGCAATGCCTCTTAATTTATTCGCTAAAGCTTATTTCTCGTTCGGATCCGCTCCGTCCTTCGGTGCACCCGTGCCGCTCGATCCCATGAACACCTTGTGGCCGTCCAAGAATGTCACATCGCGGCCATTGGCCTTGCACGCCGGCCGGCAGCGGGCGTCCTTGGCCCGATAACCGCGAACAATAATTTCTTCTCCCGCTTTCAGAGAGTCGCGCGTCAGCCCTTCGCGCAGCAGCGTGTTGGGCGTTCCCGCCTCGACCATCCATTCCTGCGAGGCGCCGTCGGTCACAACGACCATGTGCACCCAGGTATGCGGATTGATCCACTCGACCTTGGTGACTTTGCCCTGAAGCATGATGGGTTGATTGCCGTCGAACTCGGCCTGAAATGCGTGATGCGCCAGTGCGGGTGCGCCCATGGCGGCTGCCGCGATCAAGGCGGCTGCAATTCGCGCAGCTTTATCAGTGCGTACTTTCATTCGAGATCTCCACTTATCGATATCTTGCTTGCCGCGCCGTGCATGCTGGACGCCGCGTAAAGGGCCCGTATAATCACTGCTTATAATCGCTTTAGATAGCTGTTATTGCAATACAATTTCCTTTGCGCCCTTGATTTCTCCGGCTTTTACAAAGGGCTGATATATAACAAGCGGGGAATCGATGCTCGAGGAACTCGTCACCAAACTTGCGGACACGCCTTGGAGCATCGCACTGCACGAATCGCTCTACATGTATGCGATCACCGAATCCACCCATGTTATGTCCATCATGCTGTTCGTCGGCACCATTGCGATGGTGGACCTGCGCCTGTTAGGTATTTCCTATACTAAGGTGCCGGTTTCACAGATGCTTTCCGGGATCTTGCCGTGGACCATCGCGGGGTTCGCGCTGTTGGTAATCACCGGATCAATGCTGTTTTTGGCGATACCCGTTCGCACCTATCACAGCATATGGTTCCGGCTCAAATGCCTCATGATTCTGCTGGCAGCGATCAATATTGCAGTCTTCACTTTCAAGGTAGAGCGCGACAAGGCCGGCTGGGACGTGGGTCCGGTACCAAAAAAGTCCAAGATTTGCGCGGTCATTTCCTTGAGCGCCTGGGCCTGCGTCATCGTCTTTGGGCGGCTCATCGCGTACAACTGGTTTGACTGCGACAGCATTACCTCTCCCACCATGGCGGAGCTCACCGGCTGCCCTCTGGATCCCGGCTAAGCCATGACGCTGTATCACACCGCGCAGAACATCGAAGCGTCCGCGCTCGGCCAAACCATCCGCGAATCGACCTGGCTGTTTCCCGCAATCGAATCGACGCACCTGCTGGCATTGGCGCTGCTCGGCGGCGCCATCCTGATCATGTCCCTGACGGTGTTCGGGTTGGGATTAAAAACCCCCGTCGCTGAACTCTACAAAAGCGCACATCGCTACATGAATGCCGCAGTAATCGCGCTGCTGATCACCGGAATACTGCTCGGCATTTCCGAGCCGGTAAAGCTCTACGGGCGGCAGGCTTTTTGGGTGAAGATGATTTCACTGGCTGTTGCGCTGCTGGTCACGTACTTCGCCTTCAACCCTCTGATCAGGCGCGGCGCCTCAGGGGCGGCCTTGCGCGGGGTAACGCTTCTGACCCTGGGCGCATGGCTGATGGTTGCCATGGCAGGCCGCTGGATTGGATTCTCATAACTAGAATTCGGCTTTTGGGAGTTTAGAATTTCATGAACAATAATCAGATCTGGATCGTCGGCGCAGTCCTTACATTCGCACTCGGCATCGGCTCACTTACCCTGGCGCAAGAGTCGGCGGCGCAACGCCCGAGCGGCGAGACAGTGTTCAATACGCGCTGCAAAACCTGCCACGAACCGGCCGTAGAGCGCGCCCCTACCCGCCCGGAGCTGGCGTTTCGCTCGCCTGCCGACATTGTCGCCGCATTAACCACCGGCGTGATGGCGCCGATGGCCAAAGGCTTGTCGCGGCCCGAGATCGAAGCAGTCGCATTGTTTCTGGCACCCGGTCAGCAGTTGGGATCCGCCGGCTCGGACCAGATGTGCGCAAGCAATGGACCGATCAAGGCGGGCACTTCCGATTGGCCGGCTCTCGGTCCGGATGAGAACTCCACCCGCTTTCAAGCGAATCCCGGATTTCGGGCGGCTGATGTTGCGAAGCTCAAGGTGAAATGGGCGTTCTCAATGCCCGGGGGCGGTCAACCCACCGTCATCGGCGATTGGCTCTTCATCACCAACCGCGGCGGCAAGTTTTACGCCTTGGACGCGAAGACCGGCTGCGTGCACTGGGCGGTCGAGGACGTCCCCTCGCGCACGACACCGATGGTGATTCGCTCGTCGATCTCGCCCAGCGGCTGGGCGACCTTCATCGGCGCCGGCAAGCGCGTGGTGCGCGCTTTCGATGCACAATCCGGCAAGGAAATCTGGCACAGCGAATCGCTGGAAGACCACCCGGCATCGAGCATCACCGGCACGCCGGTGGTCTCGGGAGATCAGATTTTCGTGCCGCTTTCCTCCGGCGAGGAAGTGGCTGCGATGCAGCCGAATTATTCCTGCTGCACTTTTCGCGGCAGTCTGGCCGCGCTGGATTTAAAGACCGGCCGCAAGCAATGGCAGACCTCCATGATCACGGAGCCGCTGCAGCCCACGCGGAAAAATGCCAATGGCGTGCAAATGCAAGGCCCGGCGGGAGCTCCCGTCTGGGCCTCGCCGACAGTCGATCCCAAGCGGGGTTTGGTTTACGTGGTCACCGGCGACAGCTATACGGATGCGACAACCGGGGGCGACGATGCCATCGTGGCATTGGAAATGAAGACCGGCAACATACGCTGGAAGAATCAGGTCACCACCAATGATAATTTCATCGTTGGTTGCAGCGGTCCGATCAAAGTAGCCAATTGCCCTGCGCCGACCGGTCCGGACTTCGATTTCGGTGCCACGCCGATTTTGTTCAAACATGGCAACAAGCAGATCCTGGTCGCCGGCCAGAAGTCCGGTATCGTATATGGCGTCGATCCTGACACCGGAAAAACGCTGTGGAAAACCGCGGTCGGAGCCGGCTCGCCGCTGGGCGGCATCGAATGGGGTATCGGCGCCGACGCCAGATACGTGTTCGTTCCGAACTCCGACATCGGCGAGGTCTTCACTGAAATCGCAGTTGCCGCCGGCGCGCCGTCACCCGCGCCGGAGAATAGCGCGCCCGGCAAGCCGGGGTTATCGGCGCTGGATCCCTTTACCGGTAAAGTGGTGTGGTACACGCCCGCCCCGGTCGCCCCTTGCCACTATGCCGGCGATCGATCGAAGGACTATACGAAAGGCGCCTGCGTGCGGGCCCAATCCGCAGCGCCGGCAGTGATGCCCGGCATCGTTTTTTCAGGAACGCTGGACGGCTGGTTTCGCGCCTATGACGCGTCCACCGGAAAGATCGTATGGGAATTCAGCACGACCGCGCAGACCTACAGCACCGTCAACGGCAATCCGGCGCAGCCGGGCGGCGGCATCGACGGCATGGGACCGACCATCGCAGGCGGCATGGTGTACACCATGTCCGGATTCAATGGGGCAGCGCGCACCGGCAGCAACGGCGTCAATGTATTGTTGGCTTTCTCGATCGACGGAAAGTAGCGATCGACGGAGAGTAGCGGGAAGGCAGCGCGGCACCGGCAAGCGGCCTTGCGCGTCATTCGAGACAGACCACGAGCTTGGCGGAGTGGGTGCGCCAATTGATGGGGATGACAAAGGAGCGCGCATAGGGAGTTGTGACCTTCTCCAAGTCATGCGCGATGACAATGGGCACGGAGATGTTGAAGTTCTTGCCGAAATCGCGGCGCGCGTTGCCGGAAATGGTATTGGCGACTTCCCCGACAAGGTCCTTGATATTCTCGTCGCTGGTATCGGTCTCTTGCATGCGCATCAGCAATACTGTGAGCATTCCACGCGGCGCGGTGAAGTAGACGATGCCCTTGCGCGCTCCGGTGATGCCGATGACGCCCGTGTACTCGTAGGCTCCCGGCTTACCATCGGTAACGAGATACGGCGATCCCACTGTCGCCGATTGCTGCGCCGAGGTTTCGAAGTAGTTGGTCGTCCCCTCGATAAACGTGCGGATTTCTGCTTCTTTGAACATTCTCAAGCCTCCGACAGCAGCTCTTCCAACGCATCGTTGAGCTGCCGATCGGTGAACGGCTTGCACAGAAATCCGTTTGCGCCTTTTTCTATCGCTTCCACTGCCGTCGCCTTGTCCGCAAGCGCTGAGACCACCAAAATGAGCACATTGGAGTTGATCGCGATCAACTCCTCCACGCATTCAATGCCATCCATCTCCGGCATTGTCAAATCCATGGTCACGACATCCGGTTGAGTCCTGAGGAACATTTCCACGGCCGCACGCCCATTGCTCGCGGCTCCGACCACTTCCAGGCGCGCGATTTGCTGGGAACGTTCTATGCGGCGACGAATGATATTCGAATCATCGACGATCATCAGCTTCAGGGAAGCCTTGGGGGCCGCCGAGCTGTCCATCAGGCTGCTGCCGTATTCCCCGCGCGCTTAGCCGGGGGCAGGCTTAACGTGAGGCGGGTAAATTTTCCAGGCACCGTGGCCACGGAGACTTTTCCGCCAATCTGCTGCATCAGCCCGGCCATCAAGTTCATTCCGACCCCGCGTCCGGCATCCTTGGTGGCGTGCTCTACGGTGGAAAATCCCGGCTGGAACAGCAGGGAGAAAGTTTGCTTGGCATCGAGCGTCGCGGCCTTTTCGGGGGTTATGAAGCCCTTCTTCAGAGCGACTTCCTTGATCTTGTCGGTCGACAAGCCCTGCCCGTCGTCTTCGGCGATGAGCTTGTAGCCGGCATCGCCGAGGTCCTGGAATATGAGTTTCAACTGCCCGTGGCCCGGTTTGCCGGTGTTCACGCGATCGCTGGTCGACTCGATGCCGTGCACGATCGAATTTCGCACCGCCTGCACCGCAATGTCCTTGACGATGCGCCGATATTCGTCGGGAACCGTGTCGAATCCCATGCACTGCAGCGCCGCTTCCTTGTTGTTTTCGCCGGCGACGCGCGTGGTGAGCTGCTGCAGCATGGAGGTGAGGCTGCCATCCGGCTTCGGCAATTCCGGGCTGCTGCCGTGCTCGATGACGGCCGTCTCCGTATGCGAATCCGCCTCGCCGCTATTGGTCGCTGCAACATGCAGGCGCGCAAGCCGCGACACCAGATCGCCCACGGATTGCAAATGGGTCAGCAGGTCGTCCAATTTGATGACCAGCGGCAGGAAGTCATTGCCGGATAGGTCGGATTTTTCGCGCAGGATCTTCAAATCGTCTTCGAAGGAGTGCGCGCGGCTTTCGATCGACGACAGCCCCAGTGCGGCCGCTTCGCCCTTGACCGAATGCACCTGCCGGAAAAGAGTGTCAAGCTTCTTGCGGAATGCGCTTTCTTCCCGCGCCGGCTCGCGCAACACCGCGTTGATCATTTTCATGGCGGCATTGGAGTCATTCAAGAACGAGGCAAGCTGAGTCGGATCGACGTGCAGGATGCCGAGCAAGGTGTCGACCTGCGCCTGGGCTTGATTTTGCGAGGACTGCAGTTCGCGGGCCAGATCGACGCGCGCGCTGACGTCCGATACCGCGACCAGCACGTGGGTTATCTTGCCGTCGACGCGCACCCGGTGGAATTCAAACTGCAGATAGCGTGTGGAGACCTTGCCGGGCCCGTCGACGTTGACCTCGACCTCACCGAGCGGATTGATGGTCTTGACCAAGTTCTCCTTGGTGCGCTCGGACCACAGCACCGCGACGAATTTCAATGCCGTGGCCAGGGTCTTTTCCGAGACCACGCCTTTCAGCAATTGCTCGAAATGCAGCCCGGCGAAATCGCTGCGCTGGAACAGCGACTTCGAGCGCGCTCGAATAGGACGCGCCGATGACGAGATTCTCGTCGAGCAGGAACAGACCGTCCTTGACGGTACGCAGGATGTCCATGGTTTGCTGGCGGGCCTCGCGCAGCGATGCATCCTGTCGGTTGCGGGCCAGCAACAGCGTGCCGACCAGCACGCCGAGCACAATGGCGATCAGCAGGCCGGTCAACATCACCAGCCGCAACTCGGTGGCGGAACGCGCGTTGTCGGACTGCAGGTCGGAAACAATTGCCGTCAATTCGGCGTCAAGCTGCGGAATCGCGCGCCGTCCCACGCGCAAAGCCGCCGTAACATCGCGCTCCAATTGCCGGCCGCTTTCGTTGAGCACCGTGCCCGTGGTTTCATTGTCCTGATACGGCACGCCGCTAAATTTCAACAACGGTTGCAATGCTTCCTGCTGCGTGGCCCACAGTTCGCGCAGCGCGGCGGCGTGCTTTCCGGAAATCGGCTCGCCCTTGGCGGAGGTGTCTCCCGACAAGGCAAACCAGCTCGCCGGCCGCGCCTTGTTCATTTCACGCAGTCCGGCATCCAGTTTGGCGCTGACGTCGCGCAGCTGATCCAAGGATTCCTGAATATAGCCGCGATTGGTCAACCGGTCGTGCATCGATTCCAGCGAAGCGCGGATCAGCGCCGGATTGCGTTGCTGCTGCCCGGCGAATTTCAGCGCAACGCTGCGTGTCCGCCAACTCGCTGGCAAGTTCCAAACCGGGTATCAACACGATCGCCACGAAACTGAAGGCGAGAACGATGACCAGCACCATTAGACCGCCGGCGGAAAAACGCGGCACTAAAGATCTGGCGATGCGAGAGTTCATGAATCAAGCACTCCGCTGTGATTTGCTGGGTTTCCGGGACAGTATTTCCGCACGCAAGGCATCGAGGGCATCGAGAAAATCGGCCGCCGATGCGTAGCGGTCATTCGGGTCCTTGGCCAGCAAGCGATCGACGATCGGCTGGTAAGCCGACGCCTGCTCGGGCAGCCGCGGCACGGGCGCCGAACGGTGCGCCGCCAAAATATCCGCCAGGGTCTTGCCCGTGAAGGGCAACGTGCCGGAAAGCATTTCGAACAACACCACGCCAAGGCTGTAGAGATCGCCGCGCGCATCCGGCTCCCGGTCTTCGATCTGTTCCGGGCACACGTAGTAGGGCGTGCCGGTGCAATCGCCGGAACGCGCCAGGTCGCTCGGCATGAATTGCGCACGAGCCGAGCCGAAGTCGATGAGCACCAGGCGATTTTCATTGGTCAGCATGAGATTCGAGGGCTTCAAATCGCGGTGCACGACCCGCGCCGCGTGCACGATCTGCAGTGCTTCGCCGATCTGATGCGCGTAATTCACCGCATCCGCTTCGCTGACAGGATGCTTCAGCCGCTCGCGCAGGCTGCCGCAGGGAAAGTATTCCAGGGCCAGATACAAATAGTCGTCCGTGGTGCCGAAATCGAGCACGTTGGCGACCGAACGGTGATTCAGCTTGGAGAGAATCTCGCATTCCTTGGTGAAACGCTCGCGATCGGCCGGCGGTACGACGTGCTGCCCTTTGATCGCCTCGACTTTGAGCGCCACCGGCTGCGGGAACTCGTCATTGCGCGCAAGATAAACGCCGGCTGCGGTCGACTGGGCTATTTTCTTCATCATCGTATAGCCGGCGATCTCCGGTTGCCGCCAGCGATCGGCCGCCGCGTCGCTCGCGCCGGGCGCCGGCGGGGACGGTTCGATCAGCGGCTGCAAGGCGCTGCACAATTCGCCGACGATCACCGAATGGATGGGCCAGTAGTCGCTGGCGCCGAGCTTCATGGCGCGCGCGGCGCTGCGCTCATTGCCGCCGCGGGCGAACACGAATATGGGCAGGCTCGGCGCCTGCTCATGCACGCGCTTAAGCGCGGCCAGCGAACCGGCAGCCGCCTCCGGCGGACTGAATTCGACGATGAACATCACAGCCACATACGCCCGCAGGCGTTCGATTGAAATGGCATCGAAGCCTGCGCGCGTGACGGTGTCCGCATCGATTTTCGGCATCGCACGGCGCACCAGGCCCGCCAGCCGCAATCTCAATTCCAATTCGTCGTGCACGATAAGACATAGGACCGTGCCGCGACTGCGTTCACCGGCCGCCGGCGGAGCCAGCGCTGTGGTTGTAATCGTTGTCGACGTTGTCGGCGGTTGCCGTTTGACTGCTCATCGCATGCCCTTATTTTGGTACGCGATACACGATGCGCACCTGCGTGCGAACGGCGATCGCCTTGCCGTTCTGAATCACAGGCTGATAGCGCAGGTGGGTTACCGCCTTGCTCGCCGATGCGTCGAAAGTCTTGGGAGGCGACGAGTTCAGGATCTGGACGTTGCCGACAGAACCGTCCGGTCCCACGATGTAGCCAATTTCCACCCAGCCTTCGACGTTGGTTTGCAGGGCGCGCGCCGGATACTGAACGTCCAGCTTGTTGATGCGCGTCAGGGATTGCTCGGGCATCTGCAGCACATCGCCGCCCGCGGCCTTTCGCTGGCGAATCTTGTCGTTCAAAGCGTCGAGGTCTGCGGAGGCGCCGAGAGTCGCGGCCTTTTGCAGCAACGCCTCGGATTTTTCCGTGTCGCCGGCATCGAGCGCGGCGCCGGAACGCTCGAGGATTTGCGCTTGTAGTGCGCCGCTGATCTGCGCGAGACCGCCGTTCTTCGGATCGGCGCTGCGCAGCTGATTCACGTAGTAAAGAGCGCTGTCGTTGTCCGGGTCCGTCAATTTACCCTGCGTCAGCCGCGCCTGCGCCAGCTCGAGATATTGCGGTTGATCGGCTTTTTGCGCAGCCTGATTGCGCGCAGTGTTCAGATCGCGCTGCAGGCCGTTGAGGCTCGCTTGCGGCGCGCCGAGAGTGTGCAATTCCGCGAGTACCCGCTCCGCGTCGTTGAAATTGCGCTGCTGGATCGCGCCATGTGCCATCTGCGTCAGCCGTTTCTGCACTTCCTGGGTCTGGCCCTGCAGAGCCGGCCCGGCGGCCCCCGCTTGCTTGGCTTGATCGAGGTAGTAGAGGGCGCTGTCGTTGTGCGGATCGATCACGTGATCCTGCTGCATGCGCGTATCGACCAGCTTGAGCAACCGGTTGACTTCAAAATCGTCGCGGCGTCGATGAACCTCGTCGCGCAGTTGCGCCAGTTTCGCCGCAGGCAGCGCTTTGGCTGCGCGCCGCCTCGTCAATCAGCTGCGTGGCGCGATCGAAATTCTGCGCATTGAGCGCGGCCAGGATCTGCGCGGGTCCGAGTTCGGCGCGCAGGCTCGCTATCTTTTCATCGAGCGCCGCGAGGCGCTTGTCGCTGGCATCGATGCTTCGTGCCGTTTCCAGGAATTGCAATGCGACGTCGAACTTACGGTCGTCGAGAGCCGACTGCACGCGCGCAATCAAGATCTCGGACAGGCGCTGCAAGCCCTGGCGGGCCTCGCCGTTATCCGGTTGGATGATCAGCACCTCTCTATATAAGGCGAGCGCGCTGCCGGCCAGGGGATCGATGAAATGCCGATCGATCATGGCTTGCTGCGCCTTCTCGATGAGCGCGTCCACCTTTTCATCGGCTTCCGCCGGCGATTTGGCCGCCGGTGCCGGAGACGCTGCCCCTTGAGTCGTCGGCGCGGCCGGGCCGGGCTTGACGTCCGGCGAGCCGCCGCGTGTGAGCATGTAGGCACCGACTGCCGCGACCACCACGACGCCGATCACCGCGGGCACGAGCCACGGCTTTTTGGGTGAGCCGGAGGCCGCAGCAGGCACCGCTGAGCCGTCGCCGAGCAGCGCCAAACGTGAATTGACTTCTTCTTGAGCACTGTCGAGCACGCCGGCCAAAATGCTATCGACGATCGGAACGCCCACGTGCGCGACGACCTGCCGATGTTGAATGGGGAGCGTCCACGCATCGGCGCTGCTGGCCTCATCGAGCGCCACGATGGCAAAGCGCGACGAGTGCAAGTGCAGCCGCGACAGCACCCCGGCGGGATCCGGATGATTGCGAGCATCCCACAGGACGATCGCCGCCTGGCCGGACGGGGTGGAATTGATCAGCTCATCGATGGAATCGAGTTGCTTGAGCACCAGTCCGGAGCTCAAGTCCGCTCCGACCTGCGGCCACAGCGACTCGTCCTCGGTGACCAAAAGCACGCTCAGTTTTTGCTTTTTGACCGATTGAACCGCCGGCCGCTCGGCGTGCTCCGGTGCGGCAAGCTCTTGTTTTCTCAAGCTTTTAGGCATCGTTATGGTCCCATATCGCGATCGCCATCTAACCCGCCTTGTTGCGCTGCGATCACATTCGTGCGCTACGAATGTCCGGTGCTTCGCTTAACACAATAAGGTTCCGGCAAATCAGGGGTTTCCGACATGCTTTGGGTCACATTTGGCCGTGCCCGCGCCTCGGAATGGGCGTCGCAGTCGGGGTAAACACGCAAGATGAGAACTGCTTCGCACAGTTTGGCCGCGCAACGGCATACACCCCTGGCGAGGTCCCAGGTTTTAAGCAGGGGAGCGAAACGCAGCGAGAATTCGCGCGCTTGATCGAACTTAAGGGGAGCCCTCTCCCCTTAAATGTCCTTGGCGGGAGAACGGCCCGAAATTACTGCCTGGTGCCGGTAAAGGTGCCTTCGCCCAGTTGGCCAAGCGACACTTTGCCGCTCATGGTCTTGCCGTCGGTCTTGCCCGAATACTTCACGGCAAGGCTTCCAGCCTGCCCCTCGACTTTATATTCGATGACGATGTCATCGCCCTTTACGCTGCCGGTCACCTGCGCCTCGCCCAACTGCCCTTTGTAGCTGCCCGAAAGCGCTTCGCCCTTCTGCACCAGAACAAAGGTCGGCGAACCGCTGCCGGCGCCGGTTTCCACCGCCATGATCCAGGTACCCGTGACATCCGCGGCGGCTGCGACTTGCACCAACGCCAACGCAGCGATCGCCAATATTGCAGTCAATCCCGTCTTCAATTTCGTCATGCCATTCCCCTGTAGTTGACCGATCGACGCATCGCACGCCCGCCGTTTTATCGGGCTGGTTTTATCGGGTTACTATGATACGTGATCGGTCTTTAGCTTCTACAGCGAATTCAAGAAGGCGACGAGTTGCCGCTTTTGTTCCTCGGTTAGATTCATCGCAAAGCGCTGGTTGTAAAAATTCACCGCCTGCAGCAAGGTGGCGGCGGCGCCATTGTGAAAGTAAGGCGCTCTCCCCGCCAAACCGCGCAAGATCGGTCCCTTGACGCGATTCACGTCGCTGCAAAGGCCGCTGATCATGCCTTTGCCCAAGTCCGTGGTGTAGAACGATACCGGCTGACCCGCGCTGAACGGACTCGCGCAGCCGCTGACCAGGAAAATCGGCAGATCCGGCTCGTCGAGTTCCGCGATGCCTTTTTCGATATTGGGATCGTTCTCAAGGCCGGCGCGCGTCGTGTGTCCGATGCCGATATCCAACGGCAGCGGCAACGAGTGATTGCCCACATTCGGCGCATCATGACAGGTGGTGCACGTGCCCTGGAAGGAAACCGGGTTGTGCAAGGCTGCGCTATCGTTGAGACCACGGACGGCGCTGATGGTCAGGGGCGCGGTATTGAACAGCGCCTCTCCCGCCGCGATATCGCTGCGCGCAGCGCGGCGTTCGAACCCTCGGCCGCGCTCCTCTTCCGGCTGGCCGCCGTTTTCCCATGCCGCGAACAAAGTCATGCTGGACCCGTCGAACGCAATGTGGTCGGGATCCGCTCCCAGCACATCGTTGATGCCGGGATAGTAGTCTTCACCGGCCAGAACGCGCGCGCCGCCGAGGGCATCGCCGGCGTGTCGGCTCGCCACTGCCGCCGCATTCTGTTAACTCTACAAAGCAGAGTACTTGACGATGCAAGGTCCGCCCGGTAGTGTCGCGGCGTGGGCAACACGGTACGTCTCGATTCGCACGCTGCGGCCACGCTGCGCTACATCCGGTCCTCGATGGAGGGCGCGGTGTTGCTGGCCGTTCCGGGATCCGCCGGCATCGTACTCGGCACGATAGCTTTGTGCGCGGCGGCTCTGTGCATCGCCCCCGGCCTGCACAAATATTGGTTGCCCATATGGCTCGGTGCGGCACTGCTCGGTGCGGTTCTGGGCAGCATACTGATCGTGCGCGAGTCCTCGCTGCGCGACCTGCGGCTGGACGGGACGCCGCTGCGAAAATTCGCTCTGTACCTGTCGCCGTCCTTGGGCGCGGGCCTCGTCATGACGGCGGTGCATTGGTTCGGCGGGAATCAGCACGCAATTCCCGGGACCTGGCTGCTACTTTACGGATGCGCCTTGTTGACTGCGAGCGCCGCGACCACGCGCATCATCGCCGCACTCGGCGCCCTGTTCGTGTTGTTTGGACTCACGGCGTTGCTGCTGCCGGATGGCCTGCAGATTATGATGCTCGGCGCCGGTTTTGGCGGGCTGCACGTTGTCTTTGGGTTTTTGATCGGACGCTTGGGACATGGCCGCAAAATCTAACGTGCGCGCCGTCGTCGCAACCGGGCAGAAGCGCTCGAAGCTCGCCGCCGTTCCGGCGGCCGCTGCCGACCACGACGCGACATTCGACCGGCTGGTGTACGAGCGTGTGCGCCTGGGAATCATGAGTGCGCTGGCGGTCCGCGAAGAATTGACTTTCAATGAGCTCAAGTCGCTGTTCGATGTCAGCGACGGCAATTTGAGCGCGCATGCACGCAAGCTCGAGGAGGCCAGGTATTTGACCTGCACGAAATCCTTTGAACAGCGGCGTCCGCGAACCGTATACCGGCTGACCGCACTCGGCAAGACTGCCTTGAACCGCTATCTCGATCATGTCGAAGCGGTGATCAAGGCGACGCGCCGTAACTGATTTTTTTCGGCAATTTACTCTGTAATACAAAGTATACAATCATGCACATTGCAATCATCATGGACGGCAACGGCCGGTGGGCGGCGCAGCGCGGGTTGCCGCGTCCCGCCGGTCATCGCGCCGGCGCCAAGGCAGTCGATCAAATCGTGGAAGCGGCAGCGCGCCACGGCATCGAGACCTTGAGCCTGTATGCGTTCTCGGCCGACAATTGGCGCCGACCTCGAACCGAGGTTAGCGCGCTGTTCGGACTATTGCGCCGCTACCTGCTCACGCAAACGCCGCGCTGCCTGGAGCAGGCCATACGGATCAACGTGATCGGCCGCCGTGACCGCCTTGCACCGGAAGTGCTGCGCACCATCGAGCACAGCGAGCGCACCACCGCGCATTGCACGGGGATGAGATTGCGCATTGCGGTCGATTACTCCTCGCAACACACGTTGCTGGAGAGCTGCCGGCGAATGTCAGCCGAATCCAGCACCGACCGCGCCCGCTTCGCGCAGCATCTGGCCGATGTGGACCACTGCGCGAGCGCCGCGCCGGACGTGGATCTTCTCATTCGTACCGGCGGCGAAAAGCGCTTGAGCGATTTTTTGCTGTGGGAATGTGCGTACGCAGAATTGCACTTCGTCGAATGCTTCTGGCCGGACTTCGATGCGGCCGCCTTGACGCTGGCCATCGATGACTTCGCGAAGCGCGAGCGGCGCTTCGGGCAGGTCGGTGCGTCCGCGCGGGACAGCGCCCGCGCCGTAAGCCGCGGCTGACAGCCTGAGCACGACGCCGCACCGATGCGTGTGCTGCTGGTTGAAGATGACGCCATGATTGCCCAAGGGCTGCAGACTGCGTTGCGGCAAAGCGGATTTGCGGTGGACTTGATGCGCGACGGCAGAAGCGCTGCGCATGCACTGCAGACTTCAGTGTTCGATGTCGTTCTGCTCGACCTGGGCTTGCCGCATCGCGACGGCATCGACGTGCTGCGCGAGCTGCGCAAGCGCGGCGACGCCACGCCGGTCATCATTCTTACCGCGCGCGATGAAATTCAGCAGCGTATTGGCGGTCTGGACGCGGGCGCCGACGACTACATCGTCAAGCCATTCGACCTCGACGAAGTCACCGCGCGAATGCGCTCTGTCCTGCGGCGTGCGGCAGGACGAGGCGACCCCGGCATTCAGCACGGCGAGCTGCGCCTCGATCCCGTGGCACGCACCGTTGAGCGCAACGGAGTCGCGGTTAGCGTCTCTGCCCACGAATTCGCCGTTCTGGAGGCGCTGCTGCAGCGGCCCGGGACGGTGCTGTCGCGCGCGCAATTGGAGGATAGGTTGTACGGATGGGATGAGCAGATCGGCAGCAATGCCGTCGAAGTCTATATTCACGGCTTGCGGCGCAAACTTGGCAATGAATCCATCCGTACGCTGCGCGGCGTCGGCTACTTCGTGCCCAAGAAATGAAATCCATCCGCGCGCGGCTGCTGATCGCATTGAGCATTTTGGTGGCGATGATATCGCTGTTGGCTGCCGGCGTAACCTATCGACGCGTCTTGAGCGAAACCTCGACGTTGTTCGACTATCAGCTGCGGCAAATGGCGCTGTCGTTGCGCAGTCAAATCTCTCTGGCGCCGCGCATCGAAGTACCCCCGGATCAGGGCGATACGGATTTCGTGGTGCAAATATGGGACGTATTCGGCGCGCGCACCTACCTGTCGCGGCCGGGCCTGCCGATGATCAACCAAACGGTGCTCGGCTACGCGGATCTGTCCCTGCGAGGACAGCGATGGCGGGCCTATGGATTGCAGACCGCCGATGGGGTGATTCAAATAGCGCAACCCACGCAGGTGCGCGAAGCCTTGGCGCGCGCGGCAGCGGCGCGTGTGGTCATTCCCCTCATTCTGTTGCTGCCCATCATGATCGGCGCAGTCGCATGGATCGTGAGCCGCGGCTTGCTGCCGCTGCGCTTCGTGACGACCGAGGTGCAGCGCCGCGATGTGCGCAGCTTGGCGCCCTTGGGCACCAAGAACCTGCCGCGCGAGATAGCACCCTTGGTCGGCGAGTTGAATCGGCTCCTGGAGCGGCTGCAACGCGCCTTCTCGGTGCAACGGGCATTCATTTCCGATGCCGCCCATGAGTTGCGCTCGCCGCTCACGGCGCTGCGGCTGCAGCTGCAATTGCTCGATCGCGCGCCGGATGAGGCCGCGCGGCACGAAGCACGCGGACGGCTGGGCGCCGCGGTCGAACGCGCAATTCACCTGGTCGAACAGTTGCTGGCGCTGGCCCGCAGCGAGCCTCAAGAAGCCGTCGGCGACCTGCAGATGGTGGATCTGTCGGCCGCCGCCGCCGAGGGAATTCGGGACACCCACGATTTAGCGCTGTCGAGAAACATCGACCTGGGGTTGGACGCGACGCCGAATCTGCAAATCAAAGGCGATCGCGAGGGTTTGCGGACGTTGGTGCGCAATCTTGTGGACAACGCCGTGCGCTACACGCCGCCCGGTGGAACCGTTCAGGTGCGCAGCCATACCGTTGCCCAGGATGCGCTGCTCGAGGTGACCGATAACGGGCCCGGAATCGCTGCTGCCGATCGGGAGCGGGTGTTCGACCGCTTCTATCGCCGCGCCGCAGAACAAGAAAGCGGCACCGGTTTGGGATTGGCAATCGTCAAGGCTATTGCCGGACGCCATGCAGCGCGTGTCAGCCTCGACCAGGCGGCCGGCGGGGGTCTGCACGTGACCGTAAGGTTTCCGCAAGGCTCTTAAGACTGCCTTAAGGAATGCAATGTGATGCTGAGCGCTCAAGAGCAACTGCGCTCGGCATTCACATTCTAGGAGACCTTCATGCAATTTCGCACCAAGACATTGGTATGGTCGGCGGCAGGCCTGCTCGCCGTCGCTACCGCAACGGGCTTGTCTGCCCAAGGCTTGCTGCAGGGCGCCCGCCCGTCTACCCCCGCGGCGGCCATCGATGCGCCTCAAGGCGCCCCATCGCAACCCATTCCGCTCATGACGGCGCCGAATTACCGGGCCATTGTGTCGCGCAATCAGGCTGCCGTCGTCGCGATCACGACTGCCGGCCCGATTACCACGTCCGGTCCGCAGGAATTCGGCTTTGGCGGTCCAAATGACGATGACAATCCGCTGGCGCAATTTTTTCGCGGACGCATGCCGCGGCCGCATGGCGTTCAGCATGCTCAGGGCTCGGGATTTCTGATCTCCGGTGACGGCTTGATACTCACCAATGCGCACGTCGTCGACGGCGCCAAGGAAGTCACCGTCAAGCTTTCGGATCATCGTGAATTCAAGGCCAAGGTTTTGGGTGCCGACAAGAGCAGCGACATCGCCGTGCTCAAGATCGATGCGCGCAATCTGCCGGCGGTCATGCTGGGCGACTCGGACAAGCTGGGCGTAGGTGACTATGTACTGGCCATCGGCGAACCCTTCGGCCTCGAAGAGACGGCGACGGCGGGAATCGTGAGCGCGAAGGGCCGCTCCTTGCCCGGCGATGGCTATGTTCCGTTCATTCAAACGGACGCTGCGGTTAATCCCGGCAATTCCGGCGGCCCGCTGTTCGACGCCACGGGATCCGTGGTCGGCATCAATGCGCAGATCTACAGCAACTCGGGCGGCTTTCAGGGCGTCTCATTCGCCATCCCGATCAACTTGGCGGTGCAGGTCAAGGATCAAATCGTCAAGACCGGCAAAGTGGCGCACTCGCGCTTGGGAGTCGAAGTACAGACGTTGAACCAATCCCTGGCTGATTCGTTTAAATTGAAGTCGCCCAACGGCGCGTTGGTCGCCAAGGTTGTACCCGATAGCCCCGCGGCACAGGCCGGCATAAAGGTGGGCGACGTCATCCTCAAATTCAACGGCTCGCCGGTCATCGATGCAGGTCAGTTGTCGCAACGCGTGGGAGTCACCGCTCCCGGCGACAAGGCCGCGATTGAAATTTGGCGCGATGGCAAGTCGCTCGACTTGACCGCGGTCATCGGCAATGCGGGAACTTTGACTGCCAACGACGATGCTGGCGGCGATTCATCACAGGCCAAATTGGGGTTGGCCTTGCGGCCCTTGAATCCGGAGGAGCGTCAACAAGCGGGCGTTCCTGGCGGCCTCGTGGTCGAAGATGCGCAAGGCCGTGCGGCGGAAGCCGGCATTCAGCCGGGCGATGTGGTCCTTTCGGTTGACGGCACGCCCGTCCAGACCGTCGCGCAATTGCGCAAAATGGTAAAGGATCACGACAAGCAGATCGCGTTGCTCATACAGCGCGGCGATGCACGTCTGTTTGTTCCGGTGACTCTGGGCTGATTTGAAATAGGGGATCGCCGGTACGCCTTCGAAGCGTACCGGCGAATCGCCCTGGCTATATCCGCGCGCCGGGCCGCCGGAAGCGTCTATTGCGAAGCCGCATAGGATTGGCCTTGTATTTTGCTGTTTCGGCTCTAATGTTGCCGATGAACACTGTTCAAAGGACCATTTGATGGCAACAGGCTGGGCAAAAGAAGGCGCGGTACAGGATCAGATTGACGCCACCGTCAAGGATGCGATCAACCTTGCGAAGAGCCGCCTGCCGCAAGGTCCGAGCTTGAGCCATTGTGCCGAGTGCGGCGCCGAAATTCCGCAGGCTCGCCGCGAGGCAGTGCCGGGCGTGCGCTTCTGCGTTGCTTGTCAGAACACCCACGACCAGGAAACCGCGCACTCCAGCGGATATAACCGGCGCGGCAGCAAGGACAGCCAGCTGCGCTGATTTTTCCAGCCGCGCGGCGCGAACGCCCGAGGCTGCTCTAACGGGTCTTCAGTTTTGCCGGCGCCTTAGGCGCCGGCTTGCGCGGCTTCTTTGCCGCGCCCGGCCGTTTCTTGGCGGCCATCTTGCGAATGGACAAGCGTTCTCCTGGATTGAGCGAGTCGACCAACTTCATGAATTTGGCGATCAGCAACTTGATGTCTTTTTCGCGTCTTCCCATGGCCATCCCCAGTTCTCCTTTGACTGACCGCATTATGGTGCAGCAACGCGCCGCACCGCCATCCGAACTGCGCAAGTCCGCGTAGGGAATGGCCGACAATCTTGCTATGTACCATGGTACATAGGTACCATTATGTCTTTTCCGGAGGAAATCCAGATGATAGAAATCGAGCGAGTGCAAACGGGTATCCGGATCGAAAAGCGGCTCTTGAAGGTGCTCAAGGGACTGGCTGAACTCAAGGATCTGTCCCTCGGCGATCTGCTCGAGGGCATCGTCCTTCATGCTTTTGAGGGGAAGGCGGCGTTTTCCAAGGAAACGCTGGTGCAAATCGCGGATCTCAAAAAAATATATCGCATGACGCTGCGCGCCGGCGACAGTCATCAGCTGAAGGAGAGACCGGCGTGAAAATGCGCGCAGCTGCTGCACACGCGCGAGCAATTTTCAGTGACGGCAACGGCGCCATTGGCAATCGCCTGGCCGCTTTTTGGCGCGGAAGCGGAGAGGGCTTGGGCTCCCGGCTGGGATCCCATTTTCCTCTGGCCGGAAACAGCCGCCGACCGGGAAGGCATGGTCTTTAGGATAAAACATGGCGCCCGAACGGCGGTGTGGGTGAACACGGCCATGGATCGCGTTGCCAATCGAATCCAATATGTCTACTTCATTCCTGATGTCGTCGTCACCGTAATCACCCTGAGGTTCACGCCTCATGACCGCATGACGGACGTCGAGGTTGTCTACGAACGCACGGCGCTAACTGCCGAGGTGAACCAGATTGTCGAAGGCATGGCAGCATGCGATCGGACAGCGGGCGAGGAATGGGACAGGCAGATCAACGGGTACTTGCAGTCGCTGGGACGCCTATAAAGTAGAAATATTTACAACGGCGTTACAAGCCCAGCGCTCTGCACGCACGGCAGCGAATTAAATGGATTCTGTAGAGATTGTCCTATTGACGGCTCAACAATTGCCGTGCACTTTCGCTCGCGGGCTCAAAGAATACTAATCTCCTAAAGTTCGCGCGCGCGGACCTGAGGGTTCGCTATGGTGACGAAAGTAAATTTGCAACGCCGACACCTGCTTCTCGGCAGCGTTGCCGCCGGAATCACGGGTGCAACTGCGGCTGCCGTGCACGACGGAGAACTCGGTGCGCCCGCGCAAAGCATCAACGGTTCCGTACCTTGGAAGGAAGGAACCGCTGACGCGCCGCCGGGCGTATCGGGCTCCGGGTACGTGTATTTCACGCCTGCCGAGGCGGCCTTCATCGAAGCCGCCGTGGCGCGATTGATCCCCGACGATCCGGTTGGACCCGGCGCCCTCGAGGCCAACGTTCCTTTTTTTTTGGATCGCCAACTTGCCGGCCCTTTCGGCAGAGGCGATCACTTTTATCTTGGCGGTCCTTGGCCCAAGGGCACGCCGGAACAGGGCTATCAAAGCCGCTTTAGTCCCGCGCAACTGTATCGCGCCGCGATTTCCGCCATCGACCAGTACGTGAGCGCCAATTCGGGCGCAGCTACGTTTGCGAAGCTAGCCCCTGCCGATCAGGACAAGCTTCTAAAAGGATTGGAAAGCGGCGACACCAAGCTTGACGGTGGCGTCGACGCAAAAGCGTTTTTCGCCATGCTGCTGCAAAACACCAAGGAGGGCTATTTCTCGGACCCAATTTACGGCGGCAACAAGGATATGAGCGCCTGGAAGATGATTGGTTTCCCCGGCGCGCACTACAACTATAAGGACTGGGTATCCCGCCACGGCGAACCCGTGCCGTTTCCGCAGGTTGGATTTAAAGGCCGCGCGGGCTGGAGAGAGGCTTAAATGGCCACCACGCTCAAACCGGTCGATGCGGTCCTGGTCGGTTTCGGCTGGACCGGCGCCATCATGGGACAGCAATTATGCGATGCGGGACTGAACGTCCTCGCGCTGGAACGCGGTCCGTGGCGGGACACGCCCACCGATTTTGCCACCGGCTTTGCTCAGGACGAATTGCGCTACATGTGGCGCCACCATTTGTTTCAAAACTTGTCCGACGATACGCTCACCATCCGCAACAATGTCAATCAAGAGGCGCTGCCCATGCGCCGCCTTGGCTCGTTTTTGCTCGGCACGGGCGTCGGCAGCGGCGGCGTTCACTGGAATGGCCAGATCTGGCGCTTTCTGCCGACCGATTTTTTGACCAAGAGCCATAACGAGAAGCGCTACGGTAAGAAAGTTGTCTCGGCCTATGACATGTCGGTCCAGGATTGGGGCGTCACGTACGATGAGCTCGAACCGCACTACGATCGGTTCGACAAATTGTGCGGGACCAGCGGCAAAGCAGGGAATTTGCAGGGCAATATCCAGCCCGGCGGCAATCCGTTCGAGGGGCCGCGGATGAACGAGTACCCCACTCCGCCCATGGCGCAAACCTATGGACCGACTTTGTTCGGCAAGGCGGCTGCAGAGCTCGGACGACACCCCTTTCCGCATCCGACCGGAAACATGTCGCAGGCCTATACCAATCCTTTGGGCGCACAGATGGGAGCCTGCACCTATTGTGGATTCTGCGAGAAGTTCGGCTGCGGCAACTATTCCAAAGCCAGCCCGCAAACCACCGTGCTGCCTTATTTGCTGCAAAAATCGAATTTCACGCTCAAGACCGAGTGCGAAGTGCTCAAAGTGGAACTTTCGCCCGACAAAAAGCGAGCGACCGGCGTCACTTACGTAAACAGCGCGGGCGAAGAGTTCTTTCAACCCGCTGAGATGGTGATTCTCTCTGCTTACGTTCTGCAAAACGTCAGGCTGCTGCTGCTCTCCGGCATCGGCAAGCCTTACGACCCCAAAACCGGAGACGGCGTCGTGGGCAAAAATTACGCTTATCAGACCATGTCTTCGGTAAACGTCTTCTTCGACGACAAAATCATCAATCCTTTCATTGGTGCGGGCGCACTCGCCACCGTCATCGACGATTTCAACGGCGACAACTTCGATCACGGCGGCTTGGGTTTCATCGGCGGTGCCTATATTGCCGGCATGGTCACCGGCGGCCGCCCCATCGAAATGATTTACACGCCGCAAGGCACGCCCGCTTGGGGGATGGAATGGAAGCACGCCGCGGCGAAGAATTATCTGCGGTCGTTTTCCTTGAGCATCCATGGCTCGTGCATGAGTGCGCGCGGCAACTACCTGGACTTGGACCCAACCTATCGGGACATCCATGGCCGGCCGATGCTGCGCATGACCTTCGATTTCACGCAGAACGATCACAAGATGTCGGATTACCTGACCGACCGCGCGGCCGAGGTGGCCAAAGCGATGAACCCGCGCGAAATCAAACTCAATCGGCGCACCGGCTCATGGAGCGTCACGCCCTACCAAACAACGCACAACACAGGCGGCGCCATCATGGGCGAGAACCCGCGAAACAGTGTCGTCAACAAGTACCTGCAGTCCTGGGATGTGCCCAATGTTTTCTCGATGGGCGCCGGTGCCTTTCCGCAAAACGCAGGCTATAACCCGACCGGAACGCTGGCCGCACTCGCGTACATGTCCGCCGATGCGATCAAGTCGCAATATCTGAGAAATCCCGGGCCTCTGGTGAGGGCTTAGCCATGCGGCGATTACTCACACTGCAAAAGTCGATACAGGTTGGTTCCGCTTTGGCACTTGCCGGGGTCGCCGGCCTCGCGGTGAGCCAGATGCTCGCCCTGCCGGCGCATCCCAGTTCAGCCATTACCCCGCAAGGACTACTCACCCGGCACGTGGATGACGCGGCGCAGAATGCCGCGCAACTGCGCCGCGGGCAGTACTTGGTGGCCGCAGGCGACTGCATCTCCTGTCACCTGCGCGAGGGCGGCCAACCGTTCGCCGGCGGATTGGGCTTGAACACTCCCTTCGGCATGATTTACACCTCCAACATCACTCCGGATCGCAATACTGGCATCGGCGCCTGGACAGCCGAGCAGTTCTACCATGCGATGCACGACGGCAAGGGGGCGCACGGAGAGAATCTCTACCCCGCCTTTCCCTATCCGTGGTTCCGGCGTGTGAGCCGCGAGGATGACGACGCGATCTTTGCGTACCTGATGACCGTTCCGCCGGTCAGCTATGCGCCCCCAAAAACCGATCTGCCCTTCCCATTCAATTTTCGCTCCTCCGTGGGTGCCTGGAACCTGTTGTTCCTCGACAGTCACGGGTTTCAGTCCGACCCCGGGCAATCGGCGGAATGGAATCGCGGCGCCTATCTGGTCAATGGTCTCGGTCATTGCGGCGCCTGCCATACGCCGAAAAATTACCTCGGCGCCGACAAATCGAAGCAGGAATTCCAGGGCGGAAAACTCGACAATTGGGTGGCCCCCGATCTGACCGGCAACATCCGCATTGGCTTGGGCGATTGGAGCGTCGATGAGATTGCCGAGTTCCTGGCATCGGGCCGCAACGCTCACGCCGCCGCGGGCGGCGCCATGGCCGAGGTCATCACCTATTCCACATCATTTCTCAACGACGCCGATCGGCGCGCCATCGCCGTTTATCTCAAGAGCCAACCAGCGAGTCCCATGGCGGCATCTTCCGCGCCCGACAGCGGGGCGATGCACAGGGGCGCAGAAATCTACTCCGACGCATGCTCATCGTGTCACCTGGACAATGGTCTCGGCCAGTCGCGGCTGTTCCCGCCGCTCGGCAAAGACGCCATGCTGCAGCAACCCGACCCGACCGGGCTTGAGCATCTGATTCTGGCGGGCACGCGCATCGGTGTCAGCGCATCGCGTCCATCGCCGTTGGGCATGCCGAGCTTCGCCTGGAAACTCACCGATCAAGAAATCGCGGATGTGTCTACCTACATTCGCAACAGCTGGGGCAATCAGGCGGCGTCGGTGGGGGTCCGCGATGTTGCCGACCTCCGTAAGGCACTCAGTCTGCAAGCCGTGCATTTGACCGACAATTCGGGCGATCACGAACCCTAAAGCCTCACACCCCGCGCTGCCAAAGCGGCGCACACTTGCGCTGTTCAGCGCGCCGGATGCACACTGGAAAAGTCAAAAGGGGGATTTTATGAAAAAGCTGTGGCGAACCTTGGCGCTGATGCCGGTATTCATCCTGTTCACCGGCGGCTGCGCATGCCGCCGATTTTTCGGGCACCATTGCATTGTTCCAAAACGCCGGCGCCAGCGGCACGTTCTTCGGCAAAAGTTATGCTTACGCCGTGTTTCCAACGGTAGGTTCGGGAGCGCTGCTCGTCGGCGGCGCCTATGGCAAGGGGCGGGTCTATGTGAACGGCGTGTACACGGGAGACGCCTCGCTCGCTCAGGTAAGCGTTGGCTTTCAGGCCGGCGGCAAGGCGTACAGCCAAATCATTTTCTTCGAGGATAAACGCGCACTCGACGAGTTCGAGTCGGGCAACTTCGAGTTCGGCGCCGACGCAAGCGTGGTGGCCGTCACCGCGGCTGCGAATGCGGGCGCGGCGACCAACGGGGCGAGTTCCGGGGTAAGCGCGGGACAGAATGACGCCACCACCCGCGGCACCTATCAGAAAGGCATGGCGGTCTTTACGGTCGCGAAGGGAGGTCTGATGTACTCTGCCTCCATCGCGGGCCAGAAGTTTTCATATGCGCCGCGGAGTTCGCACTAAGTCCAGTCGTGAAGGTGGCGGTGCTTGCGGTGTAATCGTGCTTGCGGTGTAGTATTGCGGAGGTCGGCGCCGCCGCGGGGGCCGCAGAAGGGAGTCTAAATGAATCTGTTGCTGGCGGCGATACCGGCGCTGCTGTTGTCGGCCGTGGCTCTGGGTCAATCGGCACCCGAGATTGCCTTCGACTCCATACCGGACTTTTTCAAACTTCCCGAGGGCACCTATTTCGGGGAAGTGTCCGGCATCGCCGTTAACTCGAAGAAGCACATATTTGTGCTGTCGCGCGGCAACACCAGCGGTCCTGCCTATGGAGCCGCGGCGGCGCAATTGCTCGAGTTCGACGCGGCAGGCAAGTTCGTGCGTGAGATCGGCAAGAATTTGTACGCGTGGTCCTTCGCACATGCGGTCCGTGTGGATCGCTACGACAATGTTTGGGTTGCCGACAAGGGCTCTGACGTGGTGGTGCGCTTTGACCCGCAAGGCCGGGTCACCCGCGTGTTCGGCCGTAAGGCCGAAGCTTCGGATGAGAGCGCGCATCCGTTGGAGCACCCGAAACCGCCGCTGCCGCCGATCGACGGCCTGTTCCGGCAAGTCACCGACATGTCTTGGGATTCGAATGACAATCTTTACATCAGCGATGGTTACATCAATTCGCGCATCGCAAGATACGACAGGGACGGTAATTGGCTCGGATCCTGGGGAGAACCCGGGTCGGGGCCCGGGCAATTCAATACCTTGCATTCCATCGCCATCGATTTGCAGAACCGCATTTATGTGGCCGACCGGGGCAACGTGCGTATCCAGGTGCTCGACACTTCGGGCAGGGTGCTCAACACCATCAAGATCGATATTCCGGCACCCCCTGATACTGCTGTGGCGATCGGCAATCGGCCGACCGACGCCAGTCCCGGCAACATGCATCCCGGTTCGCCGTGGGCCTTGTGTATAACGCCTGGACCCGTGCAATACCTATACGTCTCTGACGCCTACCCGGGCCGTATCTACAAGTTGACGCTGGACGGAAAAATCCTCGGATGGCTCGGCGGTACCGGCAAAACTTTGAAAAAATTCGGCTGGATTCACGAAATAGCCTGTCCTTCCGAGAATGAACTGTATGTCGCAGAACTACTGAATTGGCGGGCGCAAAAACTCACACTGCATCCGTGATGCATGAACGGTCACTAACAAAAGATAGACTCAAAGCGCTGTTCAGGCTGCGGTCGGAAGGCGCCTACCGCGTGCGCCAACCCCTGCGTACAAATTGCGGCGCAATCGCCGATGCGGTTATTTCCCGTGCGGGGTCAGCATGCTCCAACGATGAGTTCGCTTAACAGGACTTCTCGAAATCACCCTTCAAATACCAGGAGCTAAATCATGATGGAATCAGATCAGGCCGACTACGTCTCGCGCGACACCTACGGAATGTACAAGGGCGGGAGCGGACACGGTCCGGGCCCCGCATTGATGGGCGCAGACACCTTGCTGGGCAACGATGTTTACAATGGCGCCGACGAGAAGCTGGGTTCGATCAAAGAATACATGATTGACATGGCAACCGGCAGAATCAGCTACGCGGTGCTGTCATACGGCGGCTTTCTCGGAATGGGAGATCGATTGTTTGCCGTACCTTGGCGCGCGTTGAAGTTGGACACCATCAACCATCGGTTCACCCTCGATGCCAGCAAAGAGAAATTGAAGAATGCACCGGGCTTTGACAAGGACCACTGGCCCAGCATGGCGGACAAGACTTGGGCCTCGGATGTGCACTCCTTCTACGGCGTCCCCTCCTCCTTGAGCTAAACAAACGATTCCGCCAACAACCGCGTTCGCTTAAACCGAGAGAGCCGGCGCCCCACGCTGGCTCTTTTTTGCGGCCGTCAGCGTATAATTTCCCGGGCCTGGGTGTGCGCCTATGGTTTTGAGCGAGGTGGCCGCGATGGAATTCGTGGGAGAGACGGTGGACGGCCGAGCGGTTCGCTATATTGATAGAAAGCGTTACCTATGGCTGTTGTCGCTGACTGGCGGCTTTAATCCGCCGATTGCCATCGCCCTGTACTTCGCGGCCGGCCGCAACCCCTTCATGTTGCTGTTCCCCTTGCTGTACACGTTTGCGGTAATACCGACCATCGATGCCATCATGGGCGAGGATCATCACAATCCTCCCGAAGAAGTCGTTCGGCATATGGCACGCGATAATTATTACCGCACGCTGCTCTATGTCGGCATCGCCTTGTTGTTCGCCAGCTTCCTTGTGGTTGCTTGGTTCTCGGGAACGTGTTCGCTGCCGTGGTGGGCCTACGCGGTTCTGACTCTAGGGACCGGCTTCCAGAGCAGCGGAGCAATATTGCTGGGCCACGAGTTGGGGCATAAGAACAATCGCACCGACCGCATCACCGCACAGATGGCCAACGGCCTGGTGGGCTATGGACACTTCTGCATCGAACACAATGTTGGGCATCACGTCCATGTGGCTACGCCTGAGGATTGCGCAAGCGCGCGAATGGGCGAGAGCATATATAAGTTTGTGCGCCGGGAGATACCGGGAGCATTCAAGCGTGGTTGGCTGCACGAACGCGAACGCCTGGCGAAATCTGGTCACGCGCTCTTCAGTTGGCGCAACCCAATCCTGCTATCGTGGATGTTGACATTGGCAATCGGCGCCGCCTTGATCGCGATATTCGGCTGGATTCTGCTGCCCTTTTTACTGATCCACCATCTGTACGCGTGGTATGGACTCACCCAGGCGAATTACGTGGAGCATTACGGACTGATGCGGCAGAAAATGCCGAACGGCCGCTACGAAACGTGCAAGCCGCGCCACTCGTGGAATACCAATCACATTTTCTCCAATCTGCTGACATTCCACCTGCAGCGTCATTCGGATCACCATGCCAACGCGCTGCGCCCCTATCAGACATTGCGCGATTTCCAGGACTTGCCCCGCCTGCCGAGCGGCTATCCCGGTTCGTTCGGATTGGCAGCTTTTCCGCCGCTGTGGTTCAAGGTAATGGACCCGAAGCTCATGCGCTGGGCGGGCGGCGACATAGCCAAGCTCAATGTGGATCCTGATAGCCGCGAACGGTTGTATGCGAAATTCGCGACGCTTTGAGTGCCATCCACCCCGCATGTGATTCCGCCGCTGCGCATTGCGCAGCGCCGGCGTCGAGTCCCTTGCATTCAACCCTGGTTCTGACCACGACTATTCTGGCCTCCGGCCTGGCATTCGTGGACGGGTCCGTGGTCAACGTCGCCCTGCCCACCATCGCGCGCACGCTGAATGCGGATGCCGGCGCTCTGCAGTGGGTCGTCAACGCCTATTTGCTGCCGTTAAGCGCGCTGCTCTTGTTAGGCGGCGCGGCCGGGGACCACTTCGGGCGCCGCCGAATCCTGATTGCCGGAACCGCGTTATTCGGGGTCGCGTCCTTGGGTTGCGCAGTGGCGGCGGAACTTTCGACCCTGCTCGGCTGCAGGCTGCTGCAAGGCATCGGCGCCGCCATGCTGCTGCCCAACAGCCTGGCCATACTCGGCCAATCGTTTTCGGGCGAATCCAAGGGACGCGCGATCGGCATCTGGGCGGCCACCGGGGCAGCCATGGGTGCAATCGGGCCGGTGATCGGCGGATGGCTCATCGATTTGGGCAGTTGGCGGGGGATTTTTCTTCTCAATCTGCCGCTCGCGGCAGGCGCAGTCATCCTGGCATGGCGATTCGTGCCTCATGATCAGATCCGACGCGCGTCTGTGCTTGATACCGGAGGCGGATTGTTGGCCACCGCGTCCCTCGCCGGGCTGACCTGGGCGCTGACCATCGGCTCCAGCGGCCGCGGTTGGACGCCTGCCGCGCTGGCCGTTGCGGCAGTCTCGGCAGCCTTGCTGATTATTTTCCTGCGATTTGAAGGGACGCGCGGCGCGCAGGCGATGATGCCCCTGCATTTGTTCGCCTCCAGGAGCTTTCTCGGCCTGACCATTTTCACGCTGTTGCTTTACGCCGCGCTGGGAGCATTATTTGTACTCGTACCCTACGTGCTCATCAAAGGCGCCCGCTACTCAGCAACGGCCGCGGGTGCGGCGCTCGTACCGTTGCCGCTGCTGCTCACAGTGACTTCACCGCTCGCGGGCGCGTTTGCGAGTCGCATCGGTCCCAGGCTGCCGCTCGCGACCGGCCCCCTCGTCGTGGCCATGGGATTCCTGCTCGCGCTGCGGATTGATGCCGGCGCCAATTATTGCACTCAGGTGCTGCCGATGATTCTGCTGATCGCACTGGGCATGAGTGCCGCTGTCGCGCCCCTTACCACAGCGGTATTGACCTCGGTGGACGGCGAGCACACCGGCTCCGCGTCCGGACTCAATAGCGCGGTGGCGCGCACCGGCGGATTGGTGGCCACCGCGTTGCTGGGATCCGTACTGGCTGCCGAGGGCGATCGGCTTCTGGCCGCATTCCACATCGCCATGCTGTTCTGCGCAGCTATCTGCATTGCCGCCTCGGTGAGCGCCTTTGCACTTCTCGACGGCAAGAAAAATGCCCGAGGTGCGCCGGCGTCCCGGCCGCAACAATAGCCGTCTTACAAAATAAGAGATTTTCACCTACAGACAAGAATTTTCAGGCTGGGCAGGATTCGCGTTCAATCCAACCGGCAGATAAGGATTCCAAATGGAACAGCATTTCATGAGCGCGCGCGAAGCGGATATTTGGTGGCCTGCGAAACTCGGTCAACCCGCCACCTGCGGTGCGCAATACGGCAGACGCTATGCTTACTTCCGCGAGCTTCGCCGGCTGATCGTGGAATCTTGCGGCAAACTCGCCATCTACCATACCGGTGATTTACAGATCAGCGGAATCTGCCCCAACAGCAGTCGTGCCATGTCGTTGACGTTTTACAGTCAGGAAGGATTGGTCGACATTGATGAGCTAAGACAGATCAGCTGAACGTATCGCCGCCAGTGCCGCGGCAAGGGCTCGTTGCGTGAAGGGCTTGGCGAGCCTGCCGATGGACGGGCTCACCCCTTGCGGCAATTCTGCGTACCCTGTCGCGAGAATTGCAGGCAGAATCGGCCGGCTCCTGCGGGCGGTCTCGATCAGCTGAAGGCCCGTCATTGCCGGCATCGCCTGATCCGTGATGAGCAAATCGATTTCCGATGCGGATTCGATTTCCTCCATGGCTCTCGCACCCGAGCCCACCGCGATGACTTTGTGGCCCAAATCCTCGAGCATCGCCGCGACATTGGCCAAGACCAGACCGTCGTCATCCACCGCCAGTACGCGCAGCTGCCGCTCGACGGAGGCAATTTGCTCTTCCTGGCGGGCATCGGGCTGGGCTGTCTCGAAAGGCCCGGCGAAGACGGGCAACCAGAGCTCAACCGTTGTACCACGTCCTAGCACGCTGTTCACCAGCAGCTTGCCGCCCGACTGCCCCATCAGACCGTCGACCATCGAAAGGCCTAAACCTGTGCCCTTGCCGATTCCCTTGGTGGTAAAGAACGGCTCGCTCGCGCGCGCCAGGGTGACTTCATCCATTCCACGACCCGTATCGCGTACCGCGAGGCACGCGTAGCGGCCCGGCGGCAAATTCGTCGCGTGCAGGCCGTCGATGGCGTGTTCTGTGACCGAGATCGTGATGGTGCCGCCCTCAGTCATGGCATCGCGGCCGTTGATCGCCAGATTCAAAAGCGCGGTTTCGAGTTGATTGGCGTCGCTGCGCACTTGCACGGTTTTGAACGGAAGACGCGTCTCAATGTCGATGGTGGGTCCGAGCGAGCGTTCCAGAAGTTCCAGCATGTTGTTGACCAAAGCGGCAAGGTCCACCGCCTCGTGCTTGAGTTCCTGGCGCCTGGCGAAGGCCAGCATGCGCTGGGTCAGCGACGAACCCCGCTTGGCGCCGAGCACGGCATTGTCCAGAAGACTGAGGAGACGCGGATCGTCCGGCAACCGCTTGCGCAGAATCTCGAGGCTGCCAAGAATTGCCATCAGCAGGTTGTTGAAGTCGTGTGCCGCGCCGCCGGTGAATTGTCCGACGGCCTCCATTTTTTGCGATTGACGCAGTTTCGCCTCAGTAGCGCGCCGCTCGGTGATATCCCGGGTGATTTTGGCAAAACCCACCAGCTCGCCGCCGCTATGAATTGCATCGATGATGACGTTGGCCCAAAACCGCGTCCCGTCCTTGCGCACGCGCCATCCTTCGGTTTCCAATCGACCTTCACGCGCCGCCGTCCGCAACCCGGATTGAGGCACCCCCGCGGCTTGGTCCTGTTCGCTATAAAAGCACGCGAAATTCCGGCCGACTATTTCCGCCGCTTCATAACCCTTGATGCGTCGCGCGCCCGAATTCCAGTTCACGATGCGGCCGGTCGGGTCCAGCATGTAGAGCGCGTAATCCGTCACGCTATCAACCAGAAGCTCAAAGCTGCGCTCGGTGTCCTGCAGACGGCCAAGCGCCGCCTCCAGTTCGCGGGTGCGCTCCCGCACCTTCTCTTCCAATGCGGCATTGAGCTGCTGTTGAATCATTCCTGCTTTTTTCCGCTCGGTCACATCGGATGTGACGGCGAGCTGCGCGGTGCTGCCGTCGTTCAAGGCGAACGGGGTGGCGCGCGTTTCCATTTTGCGGCGAGCGCCTTTCAAACCGACAAGGTCAAACTCCCACACGCGGCTTTCACCGTTGCACACCCGTTCGTGATTCGCGATCCAATCGTGCTTGTGCTCGGGTGCGATCAGGTCGAATGTGCAGGCGTGTTCGACGCTCTGCCACGAATCAGCCTCTATCGCTGCGAGACCGGCCGGATTCATCTGCAACAAGCGGCCGTCTCGGGCAACCACGCTGATGCACTCCCGGCTGGTCGCGATTATGGCGCGCAGCATCTCCTCGCCGCCAGACGGGCCGGCGCTCGCCGGTAAAGGCTTGCCATGCCTACTGCCGCGTAACACAGCTATTTGTCTCCCTTTTCCTGCAAAGGCACGCCCTGAATCTACACTGAAAGTGGTGCAATAGCTGCGCTTCCGCCGAGCGCTACGCGTAGGACAGTGCTGACATCCGAAGCGATGCGCCGGGACTTGAGCCGCGTTCCGATGGAGCCCATCGTAGCGGCCATTGATTCGAATAATTCGAAAGAGGATTTACCATGCAAAAGCTAATCGGTCCAGTGATCGCTGTGCTGTTCGCAGTAGCCGTTTCAGGCTGCAACAACGCCAAATCCCCGGATGCCGTGGCCAAGGATGTCGCCGCGGCTCAAGCCAAGCGGGCTGCGGAAGTGGCGGACGCGAAGCAAGGCGCCGCCAAGGACGCCGATAGCGCGGAGGCAAAAGTCGACGATAAGACCAACGACCTTAACAACGTGAATGCCAAAGGCGCCTACGATGTCGCCATGGCGCAGGCTGATGGAGACCACAAGGTAGCACTACAAAAATGCGATGCCGTCTCCGGAGACGCGCAGAAGGCCTGCAAGGATCAGGCCGATGCGAAATACGACCTCGCAAAGGCCAATGCCAAAGCCATGCTGGCGGCGCAAAAGCCCTGATATTGGCCGCAAAAGCGGCCCGGACAGGCTAACCGGCCGCTGCTCAGAACAATATACCGGCCATTTTTTTAACCAGTTCATTCAGCGGCATCATGGTCAGCGCAAGAGGCACGATCGGGGCAATCACCGCGCATCCAAGCACAATGAGCATCTCCTTGCTGATGAGGGTCGTGCGCATCGTCTGCACCACCTCGATGCTGTTTCCCATGTCGGCCAGCGATTGAATGTCGGGCGCACCCAGCAGCGGTTCATCGGGCGGCGCCGCGCCGTCGTGCAACCACTTGGCATAGAATTCGCGCCCGTATCGCTGCGCCAGCGTTCCGTAGACGCGGCGAGCCGTGCGTTTGGTGTGGGCGAGAAGCGGTGTAAATACCAGCAATGGGCCGCCGACCATGCACAGCAGCAGCACCGTCAACGTGATGACTTCGGGCTGGAAATCAAGAAGCGTGGCCCGGAGATAGAAGATTCTATTGGCGATGCTCCCCGCCAGCAGCACGCCGTGCGCGAGCAGCACCGGCACGAAGGCGTGCACCATGCCGGTCAGAATTCCCAAGCCGCCGACGCGATCCGGATTGGTGGCAATCAAGCACAGCTTGATGCGCGACACCTGCCAAAGAAATCGGGCCCAAATAAATACCCGGAAGTACCACCGGACGAGCAGAAACTGAAACAACGGCAGGCTGACGTAGCCATACCACAATCCCGCAGGCGAGAACCGCGGGCCCTCGGCCGACGGAGTCGCGTACCAAGTGGTCGCGTCGAGCGCAGTGTAGTGCCTCCAGACGACCAAGACACCCACACCGTAAACTAGAATGAGCAGTAGAATCTCGGCGCGTACAGAATTGCGCAGCCGCAGTGCCGAGTTGACAATCTCCTCGAAGCGCGCCAAGGAATTTTCGGGAACCAAACGGCGGTCGAGAAACACCCTTACTATGTCGCGCATGCGCAGATGAACGACCAACTCCGCGCTGATCAGCAACGGTACCGCAAGCAGAAATCGCAGGTGAACATCGAAATCCAGCAGGAAGGGCACCGTTGGTTTACCCCCGAGCAATTCACCGCCCCGGGCCGAGAGCAACAGCAGGGGAAGCCAGCAGATCGACGCGATGACGATTATGCGCCGGTGCATCAGGTGCAGCGCCTCGTCTGAGAGATGCGCCCGACGCAACAGCTGGAACAACGGACCGCCGAGGACGATCGAGAAATCCGGAGGGTCCCGCAAGAAACTGTCGGCGGAAAAGGGCGCTGCCGAGTTCATATTCATTCAAGGTGCTCTATTCTTTCCTCGAAGCTAACTTCGCCGGCCTTGCGGGGCAATGAGACTTTCAGCCCATGGCGCTACACTACGCACAAGGTGGCAGCAGCGCGAATCACTCGGATCCTGGACGCCCTGGAGTCCCTCTACGGCGTGCTGCACGCCCAAGCCCCCACTGATCCGTATGAATTCCTGATTTGGTGGCACTGCGGTTACCCCGCGAGCGAGGAGCGTTGCTGGAAAGGCTGGCAGTCCTTGATCGACCACATCGGCATCGCACCCGGGCAGCTTATCGCTGCGTCCAGCGCCAAGCTTGCCAAGGTTCTGAAAGCGGGCGGGATGGTTCCGGAAGTGCGCGCGGTCAGGATCAAGGAAATCGCGGCACGCGTGCAGGGCGAATATGGCAACGATCTGCGCTGCGCGCTGTCGCAACTGGCGGCGCCCGACGCCCGCAAAGTCCTGAAGACCTTCCCCGGCATCGGCAATCCCGGTGCCGATCGCATTGCGCTGTTTTCCCGTCTCGCACCCGTGGCAGCAGTTCCCTCCGCATGTCCGCATGTCCTGGTGCGCATCGTGCACGGCACGGAAGGAATCCAATACACGGCCGACTACGCGGCCGCCCAACGCATATTGGACGCCCTCCCTGCCACCTATGAAGCGAGGATCCGCGGCTACTTGCTGGTCGCGCGTCATGCGCGCGAGCTTTGCAAGCGCAACACGCCGGCGTGCGGGCGATGCCCGCTCGAATCGGACTGCGCTTTTGCAAATCGAGCGGAGAAATAACCATAATGGGTCATGAAAATCGTGACCTACAATGTCAACAGCATCAATGCGCGCCTGACGAATGTGCTGCGCTGGCTTGCGGAAGCATCGCCCGATGTCGTCTGCCTCCAGGAACTCAAGGCGCCGCAAGATAAATTTCCCGAAGCCGCCATTCGCGCTGCCGGCTACGGCGTCATTTGGCACGGACAAAAGAGCTGGAACGGCGTCGCCATTCTTGCCAAGAACTCAGAGCCTCAGGAAATCCGACGCGCCCTTCCCGGCGATCCGGAGGATGTTCACAGCCGCTACATTGAGGCGACCGTCGCGGACGTTGTAATCGGTTGTCTCTATCTGCCCAACGGCAATCCGGCCCCCGGGCCTAAATTTGAGTACAAACTGCGCTGGCTGAGCCGCCTGCTCGCCCACGCCGCAGAATTGCTTCTGTCAGGGGCGCCCGTGGTTCTCGCGGGCGACTTCAACGTGATCCCGACCGAGGCGGACGTCTATAAGCCCGAGCGCTGGGTGGATGATGCACTATTTAGAATCGAGGTCAGGGAGGTCTTCGCGCATCTGCTTAAACATGGCTGGGTGGATGCCATACGCGCCATGCATCCCAACGAGCAGATTTATACGTTCTGGGATTATTTCCGCAATGCCTACGGGCGGGATGCCGGACTTAGGATAGATCATTTGCTCCTAAGTCCCTCGATCGCAGACCGCCTGCTTGGCGCGGGCGTGTACCGCGACGTGCGGGGCTGGGAAAAAGCCAGCGATCACGCGCCAACCTGGGTCGAGTTAAGCGAACCCAGGCCGCCCTCGGATCGATCAAAAGCGGACTCGGCCTACCGTTAAGCTTGTTTTCCCGCGGTTAACGGGTAGCCCGCCTCCCGCCAGGCCTTGAGGCCGCCATCAAGTGCGACTGCTCCCGAAAATCCCATACTGCGCAGCGTTGCGGTTGCCAGCGTGGATATCCGCCCAAATTCACAACAGACCAATATGCGCCGGGTAGGATCCCGCAACTCGTCGTTGACGCGAAGCTCCAATTGCCCGCGGGGCAGGTGCAGCGCTCCTGGCACATGCCCCAGGTCATAGGCATCGCGTTCGCGCACATCCAGGACGATCATATCGTCCCGGCCACTGTCGATATTGGCCTTCAGTTGCGCCATCGACATGAACGGAACCGATGCAGCAGCATCGGAAAGCATTTGCGCCACGGTTTTTCCGCCGCTCATATTGGTGCGCAGCGCTTCGGTCACATGCGTCGGCATGGTGAGATTGAGGCTCTGCATCATAGCAACGAACGCGCCGCGCTCGGTCTTTTGCAGCCGCGGGTTTTCAGCCAGTTCTTGGCCAATGGTCGAATGCGTTCGGCCCTTGTATTCGTGCGCCGGAAAAACCATGAGCGCAGGATCGAGCTTGAGCACGCCCTGAAACAGGCTCTCGTACAACGCCGCCGCATCGCCGGTCGGCAGGTCGGTGCGGCCGGTTGCGCCGATCAACAGGGTATCGCCGGTGAACACCCGATCTTCGAGACACAGGCACATGGAGTCGCTGGTATGTCCCGGCGTATGCAACGACTGCAGCCGTAAGCGCCCGATCACCAGCAAATCGCCGCCTTCGAGGCGCAAATCGACGAAAGGCGCCGGGCTCGCACGGTGCATGACCACCGGAACATCCAGCAGCTTCGCCAGCTGGCGCGTCGCCGAGAAGTGATCAGCGTGCGTATGGGTGTCGACGAGGTAATGAAATCGCAGGCCATGTCGAGCGGCTAACGCGTGGTAGCGGTCGATCTGACTGAGTTCGGGATCGATCAGCGCCGCCGCGCAGGTTTCATCGCAGCCCAGCAGGTAGGAACGGCAACCCCCGCTCGAAACGGTCTCGAATATCATGGCCAAATTCTAGCATGCACTGACCCGGCACCCCCCAAGGCAGCCTACCGCTCGCGACCCGCCCCTACCGCTGGCGCCGTGGATTCGACGGTCCGGCGCACATCCGCCCAAAGCCTGCGCAAGCGCCTACATTGCCCCCATTGGTTCATCGCGGGGAGAAACAGCGCGGTGAAGGCCGAGATTACTGGAGGCGATTTAACGCTTTGCTGCATTTTTTTGAACCCTTGGAGAGTACCGTGAACTACCGATCAATGATTCGATTTGCTTCTGCCGCGATCTTGTCGCTGTCCGCTGCACAGGTGTTCGCGGGCGATTTCTATGAAGAGAAAGGCGTTGCGCTCAGCAGCTACGACGCGCTCTCCTATTTTACGCCGGCCCCGGAGCCCATGCTCGGAGTTACGAGTCTGAGCTACGACTACAAGGGCTCGAAGTTCTACTTCATTACCCCTGCACATCTGCACACCTTTGCAAGCGACCCGGGAAAGTATGCACCGCAGTATGGCGGCTTTGACGCCTACGGCGTTTCGCAGGGGCGCAAGGTGGGTGCACACCCGCGCGTCTTTGCCGTTGTCGATGGCAAGCTCTATATGTTCAGTGATCTCGAATCACGCAAGAACTGGAAGAAAGACGTCCCGGGCAACATCGCGCGCGCATCGGAGCAATGGTCGGAAGTCTCCAAACTGGTGGCGCAAAACCGCTAGCGAACGACCTTAGCGCCAGCAACAATCATCGGGCCAACAATCATCGGGCCGGCGCGATTCATCAATCGCGCCGGCCTGATCGTTGGAAACGAGCGCACCCATGTGTGCTCGCTCCAACGAAGCCCTAAGGTTCATGGCAGCATCTCATCGCCCCGGTGCCGCCAGGCGACGACCTTTTGGCTTTGCGTGCCGAGCTTTTCTATCCCTAAATGCATCTCATCGCCCGGCTCGAGAAAAATAGGGTCCGGTTTATGGCCTAGCCCAACGCCCGGCGGTGTACCCGTGATCAGCAGGTCTCCGGCATAGAGCGTCATGAACTGGCTGACGTAGGCAATCAGCTGCCGCACCGGGAAAATCATTCTCTTGGTATTGCCGGTTTGCATGCGGCGTCCATTGAGATCCAAAAACATTTCGAGATTTTGCGGATCGCCGACCTCATCCGCGGAGACCAGCCAAGGCCCGATCGGCCCGAACGTATCGCAACCCTTGCCTTTATCCCACTGCGTGCCCCGCTCCATTTGAAAAGCGCGTTCGGAAACGTCATTGGCCAACACATAGCCCGCCACGCACTCGAGCGCCTGCTGTTCGCTGACATAGCGCGTCGTGCGTCCGATGATGACGCCCAACTCGACCTCCCAATCCGATTTGCGCGAATCTTTGGGCAACATGACTTCATCGTTGGGCCCGTTCAAACAGCTGATCGCCTTGGTGAACATGGGCGGCTCGGCAGGTATCGCCAGATTGGCCTCCTTGGCGTGATCGGCATAGTTCAATCCGATGGCGATGAACTTGCCGATGCCTTTGATCGGGATGCCGAGGCGCGGAGCACCGCCGACCAACGGCAACTCGTCGCTCTTGAGGGCGGCGAGGCGCGCCAAGTTATTCGCCGTCACGGTTTCCGGCGTGATGTCGGCGATATGCGCCGAGAGATCGCGGATTGCCCCATTGTTGTCGAGAAGTCCCGGCTTTTCGCGCTTCGGCGCGCCATAACGCAATAGTTTCATAGGCAAAGATCCTAAGTACCGAAGCGGCCTCCCGCAACTTAAGCTCGCTAGGTATTGACCTCTTCAATTCTGCGAAATTCGACGCCGTCGATCCACAGCAGATTAGGCTTTCCCGCGACGAATTCCGAATACTCGACCACACCCGGGCTCGTCGGAGCCACGCCTATCCTGAATAAATGATTGCCAATTGCAATCAAGGGATCCGTGCCGCCCATCCACAATTGGCGTTGGCGCTGCACCACGCGAACGGTGCCGAACCAAGGATTCTCCGAATAATACTCTCCGACGTATTTATCCAGATCCGGGGACGGCTCAAGTGAATTTTGTCCCGGCACTCCGGCACGCGCATACCAGTCCGATCCATAAGCGAGCGCCGTGACCGGGGGTTGAGACTTGGCGCTTGCATCCGCCGGCGCCTCGGCGCGTTCAAACACGATCGGAAATAGATTAAAACCGGGCTGATCGGCGAGGAAGCTTCCGTCCTCAGTCTGCTGCAATCGAATCGCACGCCCCGCTGCAATGAGATCGAGGCGGTCGGAGGCGTTCTTTATTTCGATCTGCCGTCCCGCGCCGGAAGTGTAAACGCCGCTATAACTATCGGGAGACTCAACTTTCGCCGCCGCATCGAATTCCGGCAGTGCCGGCGCCTTGCCGTGTTCCTTGTCAGAGCGCAGCAGCTGCAGGGCAAACTGCGCCACCGGATTCGGGCGATATCCCAATTGCGCATTGATGGAGGCGAACGCGCCGAGCTTGGCGTCCAAATCCAAATGGATGGCCGACATGAATGACACCATGCCGCCGGTATGCCGCAAACGCACATGTCCGTCGAGTTTATCGACCGCGATCCCATAACCGTAGCCGGCGGTCGGACCGAACGCCGGCGCGGCGATGTGCGGCGTCGACATCAGCCTGAAGCTCTCTTCGGAAATCACGCGTCCACCGCGAATCTCGCCGTGATTGAGCAGCATTTGCATGTACAGCGACATATCTTTAGGCGTCGATGCGATCGACCCTGCCGCAAATTCCACCGCCAAATTGCCCGCGGGAACCAGCGCGCCGTGACGTGGATACGGTCGATCATCGTGTAACGGGACATAGCTTTGCGCGATGCGCGGGCGTACGGCGCTGGTAATCGTGGGCGAGGTATCGGTCATGCCGACCGGCTGCAGGATGCGCGCGGTGACGGCGGCTTGCCACGGGCGGCCGTCGACTGTTTCGATCAAGCGGCCGAGAACGTCATAGCCCCAGTTGCTGTAATGGAATTCCGATCCCGGCTTGAGCGTTTGCTGAGGCCGGCGCTCCGGCGAACTCGGAATCAAAGGAGCATCGTCAGGCATTCCGCTCGAATGCGTCAACAGATGATGAATGAGAATATCGCCGTAGCGGGTCTCCATGGCGAGCCAGGGAAGATAGGTACGGATCGGCGCTTGTAGATCGATCTTGTGCTCTTCATGCAATTGCAAAACGATCAATGCCACGAACGATTTCGTGATCGAGCCGATTTCGAACAGATGCGAAGTGGCAACAGGCACTTTCGCGGCCAGGTCGACATAGCCATAGGAAGCAACGCGAATCGGACCTTCGGCATTGGCCAGTCCGAGCGTCAGGCCCGGCGCATTCATGGCCGCGCAGTAGCCGGCGATGAAACGGTCCAAGGTCCGCATGGAATTGGCAGCGGCCGGCACCGCTGCGTCTGCCAGTTCTGCGAGAAATTCCAGCGGCGCGGCTGCCAGCACACTCAGCGCCAGCACGTCGCGCCGGCTCATGGACTTCATATTCATTGCCCCGTTCCGCTCAGTGCGGCGCCGGCAGCGGCGGATTGCCGCTGAAACGCTGGAACCAGCTCATCATGTAAAGCTGGGTGCGCATCCAGTTCGACGGTTTGACCTGCCCGGTGCCGTGATACTCCTGGTCGAAGCGCAGCAATGCAGCCGGGACGCCGCGGTACTTGAGCGCCTGATAGAACTCTTCGCTCTGAGGAATGGGCGTGCGCCGTCCAGCTGTCCGGTCATGATCAGCGTGGGAGTCTTGACGTTGCCCACGTGCATCAGCGAGGACTCCTCCAGCCAATCGGTCGGGTCCTCCCAAAACGGCTTCTTGAAGAATCGGTAGGTAAAGAACGGAATGTCCGTTTCTCCCGCCATGCTGATCCAGTCGATCACCGGGCAGCGCACCGCCGCCGCGGCGAAGCGATTCGTATGAGAAATTACCCAGCTCGACAGCACGCCGCCGCCGCTGCAGCCCGACACGTACATGCGGGATTCGTCGACGCTGCCCTTTTTGATCACCGCGTCTACACCGGCCATCAAATCGTCGTAGTCAGGGCCGGGATAGTGCTTGGCGATGGCATCGGTGAAGGCGAATCCATAGCCGGTTGATCCCCGCGGATTGACAAACAGCACAACGTAATCGTTGGCTGCGAAATTTTGAAACTGCGCGCTGAAGCCCACGTTGTACATGGCATACGGGCCGCCATGGATTTCGAGCAATAATGGATAGTGACGCTTGGCATCGAAATTCGGCGGCTTCACCACCCAGCCCTGAACCCGCGCCCCGCCGCTGGAGTCGTACCATATCTCCTCGGCATCGGCGAGTGCCACGTCTCTGAGCGCTCCATCATTGAGATGGGTTAGTTGTTGCACACCTTCAGGCCGTCGCGGATTGATCAGAACCACATCGTTCGGCGAGCGAAACGAGGAGCGGGTTGCGGCAATCTCGCCCTTGCTGACGGTCGGATTGGAGACCACTTCCGCACCATTGGTCAGCTGATGGATACCCTTAGCCTTAGACCATGAGTACAGGTGCACGCTGCCCTTGTCCTCGGCCGTGAAATACAATGCGCTGCCGTCTTGTGCCCACTCGAGGTTCTGAGGTTCGCGGTCGAAACCCTGGGATTGAATGGCGGCATTGGAGCCGTCGATGGACATCGTCCAGAGGTCAGCGATGCGCTGCGAATCGGTTTTGGTGTAGCCGGTGTAGGCGATTGTTTTACCGTCTGGCGACAGCGCGGGACGTATCCAGGCGCCGGGTGTGGTTGTGAGGCGATTGGTGGCCCCGGTATTCAGATCGACCGAGTAGATATAGCTACCCCGATCATTATGATCAGAGTCACCTTCCTTGAATCCCTCGATGATGGCGGAGCGGCCGTCTGGAGTGAACTCCCAGACCGCATTGGTGCCGATTTCAAACGACGCCGCGCCAACGCTCCATTCGCCAGGGGTAACGTCGCGCGGCGCACCGCCGTCCCGGGCAATCAAAAAGAGATGCCGCCAACCTCGCTCCGTGAAGCCGGCTCCGTCCCTAAAGGTATGAAATCTTTCGGTATACAGCGGCGTGCTCGCCCATTTGGCACCCTCCGGGGCCGGAGGCAGGTCGACCGACCATTTTTCAGTGGCCGGGACCCTCATGGTGAAGCCAAGCCATTTTCCGTCCGGAGACCAGTGCAGGTCGCTGACCGGTTCGCTAACGGCACTGATTTGCGTCGCGGGTCCCGGAACGCCCAGATCCAGCACGAAAATCTGCATGCCCTTGGGTTCGCCTTCGGCCAGAAAGGCGATGCTCTTGCCATCGCGTGACCATACCGCTCCGCTGCCCTTGGCCAGAAAACGATGATGCGAGCCGTCTGAATTGACGATCCATATCGCGCTCTGATGCTTGTCCTCTTGCTTATTGATCGAACCCCTCGTGTAGACGATCTGCGACCCATCGGGCGAGATTTGCGGCGCGCTGGCCGACTGCAGATCCAGGTATTTGCCCACCGTAAATCCGCCCACAGCTCCCGAATCGGCGCCGTAACCCGGCAGAGCGAGACTTAACAGTGCGAGAAGAACAAGTTTCCGGGTCATGATAGGCATGCAGATCCTCAATGATTTCTTATTGAACAAGTGCGAAAAGAGCCATCAAGCGTGGCTTTCCTGGTGAGTCAAATCCGACAGATGGAGTATGCCTCCATCGCGCGAGTAATGGGAGAGAAAAAAATGCGGGTCAATTGAAATCGACCGCTTTGCCGGCCCTGCTAGCATATTGAGACTTCGTCAGTCTCTTGAGGATTTCATGACCACGCTGTTTGACCCCATAAATGTCGGCCGGCTCACTTGTCCTAATCGAATCTGGATGGCGCCTCTGACCCGCGGCCGCGGTACCCGCGACCATGTTCCAACCGATCTTATGGCCGCCTACTATTCGCAGCGCGCCTCGGCCGGTTTGATTATCACAGAGGCAACCCACATCAGCCTCGAAGGCAGCGGTTGGCCGTATGCCGGAGGCCTGTGGAGTTCCGAACACGTTTCCCACTGGCGGACGGTCACCGATGCCGTGCACCGGGCGGGCGGCCGTATTTTCGCGCAACTTTGGCACATGGGGCGCCTCGTTCACCCTTCCTTGCACGGCGTGCAGCCCGTTTCCGCGAGTGCAACCACCGCGCCCGGCAAGGCGCACACCTACGATGGCAAACAACCGTACGTCGCAGCGCGTCCGCTGTCGGCCGAAGAAATCCCGCGCCTGATCGGCGACTATGTTCTTGCCGCCCGCAATGCCATCGATGCCGGATTTGACGGCGTGCAACTGCATGCGGCCAACGGTTATCTCATCGACCAATTTTTGCGGGACGGCAGCAACAAACGCAGCGATAATTACGGCGGTCCCATTGAGAACCGGATCCGATTGCTGCGTGAAGTCGTGCAGGCCATCGTCGATACCGTGGGAAAAGAACGGACCGCCGTGCGTCTTTCGCCCAACGGCGAGTCGCAGGGGGTCGATGACAGCAATCAAGACGAGCTCTTCCCGGCGGCCGCCGCGGTCCTGGATAAGCTCGGCACCATCTTCCTTGAATTGCGCGAACCGGGCCCTGACGGTACATTCGGCAAATCGGCTCGGCCACCCGTAGCACCTTTGATCCGCCAGGCATACAAGGGAATTCTGGTGCTGAACTCAGACTATGACCTCGCCCGCGGACAGGCGGCGCTCGCGGGCGGTGCTGCGGATGCGATTACCTACGGCAGAAAGTTCCTGGCCAATCCGGATCTTCCGTACCGGTTTGCGCACAATATTGAGCTCAATCCCGATGACCCCAAGACTTGGTACTCGCAGGGACCCGAGGGCTACATCACCTATCCTGCCCATGCTTGAATATTGGTCATGACGCGCCTTGCCGGAGACTATGACTGCATCATCGTCGGCGCGGGAACCGCGGGATGCATTTTGGCGAATCGCCTGTCCGCTGAGCCCAAGCGGCGCATTCTGCTGCTCGAGGCCGGCGGCCTGGACAATTGGATTTGGTACCACATTCCGGCGGGCTACCTCTTTACCATCGGTAATCCGCGCTCCGACTGGATGTATCGGACCGAATGCGAAGCCGGCCTCAACGGTCGTTCGCTCGGCTATCCGCGCGGCAAGGTGATCGGCGGATCCTCATCGATCAACGCCATGATCAGTATGCGGGGTCAGGCGGCCGACTACGACAGCTGGCGCTCCCTCGGACTCGAGGGCTGGGGTTGGCACGACGTCTTGCCGGTTTTCAAGAACCTGGAAGATCATTATTTGGGCGAGAGCGAGCACCACGGCGCGGGAGGTGGGTTGCGGGTTGAGGCGCCGCGCGTAGCCTGGCGGGTCCTCGACGCTGTACGCGACGCCGCCGTCCAGCTGGGCCTGCCGTCGATCGATGATTTCAATCTCGGCGACAACGAGGGCGTTTCTTATTTTCATGTCAATCAAAAGCGTGGCCGGCGCTGGTCGGCCGCGCGGGGATTTTTGAAGCCGGCGCTGACACGTAATAATCTGCGCCTCGAAATCCACGCGACCGTCCTGCGCCTGATTATCGAAAATGGCCGTGCCTGCGGCGTAGAGTTGCGCCGTGACGGCGAGACGTTCGAAGTCCGAACGGCCGGCGAAGTCATTCTATCGGCCGGCGCCATCGGATCGCCGCAACTGCTCAGCCTGTCGGGAGTCGGCAGACACGACTGGCTGGCTCCGTTCGGCATCAAGACGCTGGTGGAGCGGCGCGGTGTGGGCGCGAATTTGCAGGATCATTTGCAGCAGCGGGCGATCTACAAAGTCAGCAATGTGAACACGCTCAACGAGGCCTATCACTCGAGGGTCGGGCGCGCCTGGATGGGCATAGACTATGCCGTGCGGCGGCGCGGCCCCCTGACCATGGCTCCCTCGCAGCTGGGCATTTTCATGCGCTCCGATCCGCGGCAGCTGCGGGCCAATATCGAATTTCACGTGCAACCTCTGTCGCTCGATAAATTTGGAGATCCGCTGCATCGATTTCCGGCAATTACCTTGAGTGCATGCAATCTGCGCCCGAGTTCCCGCGGCAGTGTGCGGCTAAGATCCGCCGATCCGCTGGATGCGCCGAAGATTGCCCCGAACTATCTGGCGACCGCGGAGGACCGCGCGGTTGCCGCGGATGCGATCCGCGCGACGCGGCGCCTCATGGCCCAACCTGCGGTGCAAGGATTTGCCCCAGAAGAGTTGCTGCCGGGACCCGGCGTCGGCAACGATACTGATGCGCTCGCGGCGGCCGCCGGCGACATCGGGACCACGATTTTTCATCCGGTGGGAACCGCCAAGATGGGTGCCGCCGCCGATCCGGAAGCAGTCGTTGATGCGCGCCTGCGGGTTTACGGCGTTGCGCACCTGCGAGTCGTCGATGCCTCCATCATGCCGACGATCACCTCCGGCAATACCAATACGCCGACCGCGATGATTGCCGAAAAAGGCGCGCAAATGATCATCGAGGATCTGCGCAGACGGGATGCGCGCTAGTGATGTACCGTAATCGACGGATCCAAAAGAGCCAGCGCATCGGCCGCCGAGGTTGTGCCGGTTCTGTCGATAGCCTCGCTGGAATAACTGCGGCCAAACCCGCGGCACTTGGACGCGTCGGAAGAAACGCGGCTGCCGGTTTCAGTGAGGCAACTTGGATCCTTGACCATCGCCGCCGACGCCGGTGGCTTTGCTTTCGCGTTCTCGGCAGGAGCCGCGCAGCCAAACAGACAGGCACCCGCGACGATCAGCCCCGTAATACGCATGTAGTTCGTCATATAAATCTCCTGTCCACTCCACCAGCTATAGCGCGCGATTCGAGACTTGTCTAGTAGCGCCGGGATCAAAATTTACGCCCCTGCGCGCAACTTAATGCGCTGCGGTACCGGGCCTCCACGGGGAGGTTGCGCCTGAACCGCTCAGCGGCGCTCATAACAGGCCACGGTCTCCACGTGGTCGGTGAAGGGCATGAGATTGAATGCCGCGAGCGAGCGCAACTGCAGCATACCGCCGGACGTCAATCTTGCGCTGTCGTGAATAAATGACTCCAGGCCGCAACTTATATAAATGAATCGCTCCGGGGGGCAATCACGCAAATAGTCGGTCAGTTCAGCGTCGAGGCCCTTGCGAGGCGGATCGGCAATGACAATCTGGGCACCCGCGGCGGCTGTGCGGGATGCGCCCGCCTCGCCGGCAATGACCGAGGTCTTGGCCCGGTCCCGGGGATCGAGCTGTTCAATTCCGAGCGCCAGCCCGCGCAGCGAACTCGCGCCGACCTCATTCATTCTGATCTCAGCGATCCGGTCCAGCAGCGACAAGCCGATGGCGCCCACCCCGGCATAGAACTCCGTTACTTGCGATCCCGCCGGCACGTGGCCGCGCACGTGCTCAATGATGCGCTGCGCTACCTCAAGATTATTCTGGCCGAACGCGCCCGGCGGGTAGTGCACTGCCGCCCCGCCAAATCGTTCCACCACGCTCTCAGGTCCGCACCAGTTCTCGAAGTCCGCACCCAGAATGGTGTTGGAGCGTTCAACGTTCGAGTTGAACCAGAGGCTGTGCAGGTCACTCCCCAATTGCTCGCGAATCAAATTCAAACATGCCGCGACAGATGCGGGAGCGGCAGCGTTGGCGATCAGGACGATCTGTGCCGTTTGCGAGCTGCGCTCCACCACCACCTGCAAGTAGCGCGCGACCCCCAAGTGAGCGGCATCCGAATAACAGGTGACGCGGGTCTCGACCAGAGCGCGCCGAACAATATTCGCGGCGTGATTGATCAACGGATGCTGAACCATGCAGCTGGGAATGTGCACCACGCGGTGGGTGCCCAGTTCAAACAACCCGAGTTTCGGCGTACCCACGCGGCCGCGGATGGCCAGTCGTGCGCGATGACGAAAACCCGAGGTCGGCCCGCGCAACCACGTGCACTTCGGGCAGGCCGTGAGCAGCGGCCAGCTCGTCAAGCGCAGCGCGCGCGGCGGGCGCGATGCCGGACTCGCCGAACCTCGGACAGCCCGGGCATGGCGGCCGATGAGGACAGCTCAGCAAAGCTTTACTGACATCTTGAATCTCACGCAAACTGCTCAAGTTCCCGCCGTTATAGCGTTTGCAGCATACTCCGACCTCGGCGACTGCCCGGAAAGTTTTCGGGCCATGAGCACACTGGATTTTTTGAGCCGCGGTCTGCTGCGTCAGCGATCCAACTTCCGATCATCTGACCAATGCTGTTGGCGGGAACCGGTCCGATCTATTTCTGCGGAGTAATGATGCACCAAGCTACGAACAACAAATAAATCGCCGCGCCTAAACCAAGATAGAGTTTATCCATACCTTGCCCCGTCTAAAGTTCACCGCCCGCCCTGGCAACGGTGAATATTGGGTCAATCTCTCGTCGAAGTTCCGTCAGAAAAACGCTGAAAATGCAGTCGGACTTCTTGCGAGTCGCAAAATGGGGACAGGACCGCGAGAGATGCAGTATCTTTCCGGTGAATAACTAGAAGCTCGTGGAGACCGTTCTTGAATCACCCGCCCCTGCGGCTACCGTTGGCCTTCACCCTCACGCATCAAGTGGTTGCCGACGAAATCGACGAGTATGCGCACGTCAACAATGCGGTCTATCTACAGTGGCTGGATCGCACCGCCTGGACTCATGCGGCAGAACTGGGCACACCGTTGGCGCACTGTCTGGCGCTGCGGCGCGGCATGGCGGTACGCCATACGCGCATCGACTATTTGGAAGCCGCACTGCTTGGCGATGAGTTGCTGCTCGCGACCTGGCTGGTGGCCTGCGACGGCCGCCTGCGATGCACGCGTCGATTTGAGATCGTGCGGGTCTCGGACGGCAAGCGCATGATTGATGCGGAAATTGAATATTTTTGCATGAACCTGGATACCGGCAAACCATGCCGATTTCCATCGGAATTCACGCGCTGCTACGCCGTGATTCCCGATGTAGCCGCGGCGTACCGGCAGCTGCCGCGCGAGTTGTGTCATGTCGGATACTCGCGCGGCGCCCGAAATCATCACGGCAAAAGCGGATGACCATCGTCTCCTTGGAGGCGACGGCTTTGAGCAAGGCCATCCACTCGCGCGAAGTTAGCTGCGTGGAGGTCATGAATGCGTACCTGGATCACATCGATCGGATCAATCCGCAGGTAAACGCCATCGTCGCTCTGCAAGATCGCGGCAGCCTGCTGGCGCAGGCAGGCGAGCGCGACGCGCAACTAGCCCGCGACGAATCCTTAGGACCCCTGCATGGCTTTCCGCACGCAGTCAAGGATTTGCTGGCAGTCAAAGGCATCCGCATGACGATGGGATCACCCATCATGAAGAACTTTGTTCCTACGACTGACGGCCTAATGGTGGAAAGACTGCGCCGGGCGGGCGCCGTATTTATCGGCAAAACCAATACACCGGAGTTCGGCCTGGGCTCGCACACCTACAACCCCGTCTACGGAGCTACCCGCAATGCCTACGACACCGCCCGATCGGCGGGCGGCAGCAGCGGCGGTGCCGCGGTGGCGCTGGCTCTGCAGATGTTGCCGCTCGCGGACGGATCCGACTATGGCGGTAGTCTTCGCAATCCCGCCGGCTGGAACGGCGTCTTTGGATTTCGCACCAGCATCGGGCGCATCCCCGTCGACACGCGCGATGCTTGGCTGCCGTCAATGGGCGTTGCCGGCCCCATGGCCAGAAACGTCGCTGATCTTGCGCTGTTGCTCGCGGTGCAGGCCGGTTTTGACCCGCGTCTGCCGTTGTCTCTCGACGGGGAGGGGGACCGATTGCAGGGCCGGCCGGAGCGGAGTTTCAAGGGCACGCGCGTTGCGTGGGGTGCAGACTTCCAGGGTCATACGCCCTGCGAACCCGGCATCCTCGAGGTTTGTAGAACGGCGACGCAGACTCTCGAATCGCTGGGTTGCCTGGTCGAGGAGGCGGTACCGGAATTCGATTTCGAGTTGCTGTGGCAGGCCACGATGCGCCTGCGCGGCTGGCAGCAGGGCAGCCCGCTTCTCGCCTATTACAATGTTCCAGCCAAGCGCGCCCTGCTCAAGCCCGAAGCGATATTCGAGATCGAAACGGGATTGCGCCAATCGGCATACGATATAACCGCGGCATCCATGATCCGCACAGAATGGTCGCAGACGGTGCGCCGATTTTTCGAGCGCTATGACTTCCTTATATTGCCTACCGCGCAAGTGTTTCCATTCGAGGTCGAGCAGCACTGGCCGCAGGAAATTGCCGGCCGGAAAATGCAGACCTATCATGAATGGATGAAGGCCACGCTGCTCGTGTCGATGTCAGGCTGCCCTTCACTTGCGGCGCCTGCCGGGTTCAACGATCGTGGCTTGCCGATCGGCATTCAGATCATCGCCGCCAATCGCCGGGAATCGAGTTGCCTGCAATTGGCGTATGCCTACGAGAGCGCATTTAATTCTGTGAATCGCAGGTCGCCGGCGTTGCTCGATCGTGCCTAGGCATCGCTGACTCCAGGCCGGTGGCCTCGCGCTTTACAAAACTTTACCCGCCCTGCAAAGACGGCTAACAGTCGGCACAGTACTCTGTTCATCGTGTTCTCTCCACTTAAGAAGGGCTCGTTATGAATACTTCCTCAGAACCCGGCGGCTCCCCGCGCCGTTCCCTCTTTAGCCGCATGACTTTGGTAGCTTTTGTCGCCGGGGCCGCTCTGGCCGGGAGCATCGCCGCCGTGGCGAGCGCATCCGGCATGGGCGCCTGCGGTTGGCATCACGGCATGATGAACGGCTCACACGGCGCCGCGGACGTCTCGGCGCACGTAGATCACGCGCTCAAACATTTGTATGTTGAGATTGACGCGACGGACGCTCAAAAAGCACAGATCACGCCGCTGGTGAAACAAGCCGTGGATGACCTGCTGCCGATGCATTCGCAGCTGCAAGCCGCTCGTGCCCAGGCCGTTCAGGCGCTCACGCAGAATACGGTTGATCGAAACGCGTTGGAGGCCGCCCGCGTGGCGCATCTGCAATTGGCCGACCAGGCCTCCAAGCGGTTGGTACAGCTCATCGCCGACGTCGATGAAGTGCTGACCCCGGCACAACGCAGCGCACTGGCCGCGCACCTAAAACAAATGCACGCCAAGACATAACAATGCTGGTATTGACGGCTCGCTCTCTTTAGAGTCGCCGAACGATGATTGAGCGAATTCTGTTGGTTGAAGATGATCCCCGCCTGGCCGATATGCTCTCTGAGTATCTCGGTCAGGCGGGATTCGACATTACCATTGCCTCGCTGGGTGCTGTGGCGCTCGACCGACTATCTGAAAAGGTCTACGACGCCGTAGTGTTGGACCTGATGCTGCCCGACATGGATGGCTTGGACGTGTGCCGGCAATTGCGAACCAAGTACGAGACGCCGGTACTGATGCTGACCGCGCGCGGCGATGCGATCGATCGCATCGTCGGTTTGGAACTCGGCGCCGATGACTATTTGCCGAAACCCTTCGAGCCGCGTGAATTGGTGGCACGGCTGCGTGCCATCATGCGGCGCGGCGGAGGTGGCGGAGCAGCGGCGAAGGCTCTGCGCTTCGGCCGACTGCAGATAGACACCGCCGCCCGCGCGGTCCGGCTCAACGGCGCCGACTGCGAGCTGACCGGATATCAATTCGACCTATTGGTTGCGCTGGCGAAAAATGCCGGGCGGGTGTTGTCGCGGGAGTTCCTGATGGATCAAGTTAAGGGGGAGGAATTCGAATCCTTCGACCGGTCCATTGATGTGCATATCTCGCGCATTCGCGCCGCCATTGAAGATAACCCCAAGAAACCCCGCCGCGTCATCACAGTGCGCGCTGCCGGTTACGTGTTCGCCAAGGCGCAAGACTGATGCTGCGCCTATACGTGCGCTTTTATATCGCCTTGCTGGCGAGCCTCGCCCTGTTCGGTCTGGCCGCCGGGGTGCTGGTGCATTTTGCCAGCGGCCCGATGGAACAGGTTGGCGCAACGGTTGGACGATTGGTTCAAAACGTCCTGCCGCCGGCATCGGCGCCGGCTCCGGAGCAGCAGCTGGCGCTGCAAAAACTCGCCGCAGGACTCAAGGCTGACGTCACGCTGTTTGCGCAGGATGGCACGGTAATTGCGGCGATCGGCCGTCCGCTGCCGATCCCCGATGCACGCCGTTCCCACCTATTGAGTTTCAAGCATTGGCAAGGCGGCACCGTCTCCAGCGTCCGTCTAGCCGACGGTCAGACTGCTGGTTGCCGCAGCTGCAATCGGCTTTGGCAGCTCACGCTTGAATTTTCACCTGCTCTTGATTTTCGCCGCCGTAAGCATCGGCTTGGCGGCGTTTCCCATTGTGCGACAGTTGAGCGGCCGTCTCGAACGCCTGCAACGCGGCGTTGATTCGTTGGGCGCCGGCGACCTTGCCGCTCGTGTTGCCGTGGAAGGCGACGATGAAGTGGCCCGATTGGCGGAGAGTTTCAACCGCGCGGCCGGCCGGATTGAGCAGCTGGTACGCGCGCATCAATCCCTTCTCGCCAATGCGTCGCATGAGCTGCGAACGCCTTTGGCGCGCATCCGGCTTGCTTTGGAAATGCTCAAGGCATCGGCGGATGCCAAAACCAAGGCGGGCTTGGAACAGGATATTGCTGAGTTGGACCAACTGGTCGACGAAATACTGCTGGCCAGCCGGCTGAACTCCGTCCAGAACGAGGTACGCGAAGAGATTGATTTGCTCGCGCTCGCCGCCGAGGAAAGCTCCCGTTACGATGACGTGCAATTGGAAGGTAAGCCGCTCAAAATCCACGGCGATGCGCGCTTGTTGCGGCGGTTGCTGCGAAATCTGTTGGAGAATGCCAAACGTCACGGCGTGCCCCCCACACGGGTGCGTCTGGAGTCAGGAAGGCGGCATGGCCGTATTGAGAGTGTGGGATGACGGACCTGGACCTGCCCAGGCTGAATTCGAACAGCTGTTCACGCCGTTCTATCGGCGCGCTAACAGCGAAAACAGCATCGGGACTGGATTGGGTTTGTCCTTGGTGCGCCAAATCGCGCGCCGTCACGGCGGCGATGCCCGCTGCGCGGCGATGGACGGCGGTCATAACGGTTTTATAGTCACGCTCGCCGTTTAGTCTATTGTTCAGCGGCGCCGCACGAAGCGGCACGTCCCAAGAGCAGCGTCCTTTCGCGCACATTCTGCGCGAGCGCCGCTGCGCGCGTAAATTCGCCGCGGGCTTCGTCGAAGCGTCCCAATTTTTCCAGGAGATCGCCGCGCACGCTCGGTAGCAGATGATAGCTGTCGAGGCGGGAATCAGTGCCCAACTGATCGACGATCTCAAGTGCGGCGGCAGGACCGAAGCCCATGGATACCGCCACGGCCCGGTTCAGATCAACCACCGGCGAAGGCGCAAGCTGCGCCAGCGCATCGTACAGCGCAACGATCCTCACCCAATCTGTGTCGGCCGCGGTGCGTGCGTTTGCGTGGCACGACGCGACCGCCGCCTGCAGCGCATACGGCCCGAGTGCGCCGCCCATCGCCTCGGCGCGTTCCAAGGCGGCGAGACCGCGCCGGATCAGCAACTGACTCCAGCGGCCGCGATCCTGCTCGAGCAGCAAAATTGGCTGCCCGGCAGCGTCGATGCGCGCCCCGGCGCGCGAGGCTTGAATTTCCATGAGCGCGACCAGTCCGTGTACTTCCGGTTCCTGCGGAGCAAGTTCGGCCAGAATGCGCCCAAGTCGCAGCGCCTCCTCGCACAAGGCCGGACGCATCCACTCATCGCCGGCAGTTGCTGCATAGCCCTCATTGAATATCAGGTAGATCACTTCCAGCACCGAAGCGAGGCGGCTCGACAGTTCTTCGGCGCGCGGCAATTCAAATGGAACATGCGCTTCGGCGAGCGCGCGCTTCGCGCGCACGATTCGCTGCCCGATGGTCGGCTCGGGCACCAGGAAGGCGCGGGCAATTTCCGCGGTATTAAGGCCGCCCAACAAGCGCAGCGTGAGCGCCACGCGCGCCTCCGTGGAGAGCACCGGGTGGCAGGCAATGAACATGAGGCGCAGCAAATCATCGCCCACTTCATCATCCAGCGCCTCATCCGGCGTCGCAGATGCCGGCACGAGCAGCTCCGCTTCGTGTGCCATGGTCTGATGCTTGCTCTGCAAGAGTTTGCAGCGACGCAGTTGATCGAGCGCACGATTCCTTGCGGTAACCATCAGCCAGGCTCCTGGGTTGTGCGGAACACCGGACACGGGCCACTGTTCAAGCGCCGTCACGAGGGCATCTTGCGCCAGTTCTTCGGCGAGGCCTACGTCGCGCAACATGCGGCCGAGTTTTGCAATGATCTTGGCGGATTCCATCCGCCATACCGTCTCGATTGTGCGTTGGATGCTGGGCTCAGGCATGACGACCGCTGTGGAACATCCGATTACGGGCAAAGTATCGTGCAAATCCCGCGGTTGGATTTATCAGTTGAAGTCTTCCGCCTCAAATAACGGACGAATCTCAATTTCCGAGTCCGTGGGCATGGGATTGGGGCAGCGTTTCACCCATTCCACGGCCTCCTCGATCGATCGCACTTGCCACAGCCAGAAGCCCGCCACGAGTTCCTTGGTCTCCGCAAACGGTCCGTCGATCACCGTGCGGTTGCGGCCCGAGAACCGCACGCGCTTGCCCTGCGCACTCGGGCGCAGGCCATCGGCGGCCAGCATCACGCCTGCCTTGATGAGCTCTTCGTTGAATTTACCCATCTCGGCGAGCAGGGTCTGCGTCGGCATGACGCCCGCTTCGCTGTCTCCGGTCGCTTTTACCAACACCATGACTTTCATGTCGCCTCCTGAATGTTGCCGTATGACACTACGACGGACCAACCATCATGATTTCGACAAGAGGTTCGAAAAGTATCATCCGCGCTGCGCTGCAATCGAAATGAGCACTCCGGTCAAATAGCATGCCGCAGCGCCAAGCTCCAGGCTATGCCGAGGAACAAGATTGCGCCGACACCCGCGACGATTTGCCGGCGCCTGCCGCGATGACCGGGTACTCCGGTTCGGATGTACAGCCAGCCGAGGCCGAGCCCGCAAAGAAAGCCCAGAACGTGTCCCAGCACGTCAACGTGCGCATTGCCGGCTCCCAACAACGTCAGCAGGCAAATCCCGGCAATCAACGGCGCCCAGCGATACCAGAAGCGCTCGCGCTGACTGAGTTGTTGTCTCCAGGCCATCCCCGAGAGCAACCCTAACGCCGCAAATACGGCCGTCGACGCGCCCAGCGCGCGATGTGCGATCGGTGTGATGAGTGTTTCCGTCAAATTCGCCAACGTAGCGGCTCCGAGGATGCTCGCCCAGGCAACACCTGGCCCAAGCAATCGACTTGCTGCGATTCCCGCCACCGCTCCAAACAGCACATTGCCCAACAGATGCTCTTGGTCCACGTGCAATGTCAGCGCCGTCGCGGCTCGCCACCATTCGCTCCTCGCAGCGCCATCGAGCGACCCCGCCGACAACCAATCGACGCCGAACATCGCGTTGCCGGCACAATAAGCCGTCAGCAGGAGAATGAACACGTACAGGAAGACTCCGACTGCCGCTCCAGAATGCGGCTGGACCGCTTCGAAGACGCGGCGTGGAACCGTGCGTTCTGCGGAATAGCGGCTGATCTCATCATAGGCCTGGTGGAGCAGGCTCAAGGGCACCAGCAGCGCCCAAGCGTCTTCGCACGCGCGAGCGTCGTACTCGATACCGCGGGCTTCCAGCACCAAGCCGTATTCGTGACAGAGCCATTTCGAGCCGCGGAATACCACCGCAAACGCAGCAGCGGCTTCCGGGCTTTCGGATCGATCAGAGGATGATAAGTTCAATGCGCGCTCCGCCCGCAGGCTGTCGTTAGCCCCTATGGGGACGACGTGAGCTTAGTCAACGGTGGCGCCGTTATTTACTCCAAGTCCACTGTTGACTGCCGGCACGGCAGCCGCCCCCGGGCGCTCCGCTCCAAGCGCGGCCGCGGACGAATCGTCCGCTCGGCAGCCCCGTGGCTTTGCCGTTGTCCAAGGCCTGAACTCCGTTGATCCAGACTTCTTCCACGCCGGTCGAGAGCTGGTGGGGGCGCTCGTACGTCGCATGATCTTGCACGGTATGGGGATCGAAGATGACCACATCCGCAAAATACCCCTTGCGCAGCATGCCGCGATCTTTCAGCGATAGATTTTGCGCGGGCAGTGCGCTCAGCTTGCGCACTGCCTCCTCGAGGGAGATGGCCTTATCGTCGCGCACATACTTCGCGAGCACTCGCGCGAAGTTTCCGTAGGCACGCGGATGCTCGTTGGACAACAGGAACACGCCCTCGGGTGCAGGCGCGCTTGCGTCTGACCCGAAACTGACCCACGGCAGCGCCACTTCACGGCGAACGTTGTCTTCGGACATCAAGAAGTAGGCCACCCCCACCCGCGATCCGTCCTCGACCACGAGCTGCATCGCGGCCTCTTCGGGGCTCACGCCGCGCATGGTCGCCACTTCCTCCAGCGTCTTGCCCGTGAGCGGCTTTAGGGCCGGGTTTCTGAATTCCAGCAGCAGCGCGCCTTTCGCGCCGGCGCGCTGCAATAGGTTTTCCCAGGTGGGCGACGGGTCGCGCATTTCAGCCAGGACGCGCGCGCGGATCGCCGGATCCTTCAGGCGAGCAATCCACTTATCGAGGCCGCCCTCCTGAACCCACGCGGGCATCGACACGTCGAGCCCCGTGGCACCGGCCGTGTATACGTACATGTCGGCCGTGATTCTGGTACCTGCGGCACGCGCGGCGTTAACTTGGTTGATGACCGCATCCAGCTTGCCCCAATTGACCTGGCCGCCAACCTTCAAGTGGTAAATCTCGGCCGGAGCGCCGGATCCCTTCGCGATGTCAATCGTTTCCTGCACCGCCTCGACAATGCGGTCGCCTTCGCTGCGCATATGAGCGATATACATGCCGCCGCAGCGGGCCGATTCCTCCGCCAGCGCTGTCAGTTCCGGCGTTTTGGCATAGGTGTTCGGGTTGTAAATCAGCGCCGTCGTCACCCCCAGCGCACCCTCTTCCATCGCCTGATGGACCAATCCCCTCATCTGCAGGAGTTGCGCAGACGTCGGCTGCACATTGTCTTCGCCCAGCACATTGATGCGTACCGTGCCCGCACCCACGAATGCCGCGACATTGGGTGCAATGCCCTTGCTCTGCAGCCTCTCGAGATATTCACCGAGCGTGGTCCAGTCAATATCGTAGTGAATGTCGCCCTCATGGCTCTTCATTTCCGCTTTCATCGCCGGCGTCAACGGCCCCATCGAGTCCTCGCCCATGACCTCGAGCGTCACGCCTTGCGTTATGTCGCTCAGCGCCCGCTTATCCACGAGCAGCGATTCTTCGGGATGAGCAAGCATATTGATGAAACCGGGCGACACTGCCTTGCCGTGCGCGTCGACTACCGCACGGCCTGTGCCCGGCGCATGCGGGCCGGCGTAACTGATCCGGTCGCCATCGATCGCGATCTCGCCGGCGTAGGGTGGCTTGCCCGACCCGTCGTAGATCAGACCGTTGCGAATGATGATGTCGTGATGAATCGTGGCGGATTCGGCCACGGCCGGCGGCGCAATGCCGACAGCCATCAGGATCAGTAGATTCAATCTCACGCGGCATCTCCCTTGGTATTGTGTGCCAATCATACTGATAATTTGTGCCGCAATCTGCTCACATGACAACAAGATCAAACCGTTCGCCTCAAGCCGTTTTGGGCGCGGCGCTCGTGTGTGCCTGCAGCGCCATGGCGATCAAGGCCACGCCGCCGAAAAGAAGATTGATTCCGACGATCAATCCGATCGCCAGGCCGCCGTGCCGGGCAGGCCGGCGAGGATTAGGCCGGCGAGGACCAAGTCGACGATGCCGCTCACCAACATCATCCCCCAGCGAGACGACTTCTCGCGACGGTGCGCCAGCGCATACATGATCGACGCGACTCCCTCGAGCGCCAGAAAGACTGTCAGCAGAAAGGTCAACGAAAGCACGCCCGTGAGCGGCCAAATCAGCAGCATGCAACCGACGAGGATTCCGACCACGGCTGATAACAGCGACCAGCCAAATCCGGGCGAACCCCGAGTCTGAAAGGTCATCACCAGACCCAGGACCCCGCTTAGCAAAATGAGCCAACCCACCAAGAATTCGACCGTTACCGAGGCCAAGGGCGGCACGCAGACGGCGATTGCTCCCAAGATCAAGAGCACGATTCCTTCAATCAGGAAGAACTTCCAATGCGCACGCAGGCGCAGAGATTGCTGCAGCAGCATTGCGAACGTCTATTTTGTCAGCGGACATGGTTCATCTCCTCTTCTCGACGCACATTAGCCGTCGGCTCCGGCACTGTAAAGACATACAAAAAATCCGCAATTGCGCGACAATGACTGCGAGTCATCCGCGGCGGCGGCGGCCATTGCACGAGCCGGCAAGTAATGCCCAAGCCTAGCTGCACCTTGGCGTCGATACTAGGGAGCGAATTATGAAGCTTCGATACAAGGTGCTCGGCACCTTCGCAACGGTACTGGTGGTGGCGGTCGCAACTCTGGCTGTGGCGATGAGTCACGATTCGCCCTGCACCGCAGCGCCGCCGCCGGCCGCAAACACGCCTTTGATGAAGGCCATCGTCTACCGCTGCTACGGCCCGCCGACGGTACTCAAGTTGGAAGACATTGCCAAGCCGATACCCGCGGACGACCGGGTCTTGGTGAAGGTGCATGCGGCGTCAGTCAACCCGTTGGACTGGCATTACATGCAAGGCAAGCCATACATCATGCGGCCGGGCGCCGGTTTCGGTAAGCCGACCAGCATCCACATGGGCGCGGACTTTGCAGGCACGGTCGAGGCGGTCGGAAAAAATGTTACCCGCTTCAAGGCGGGCGATGAGGTTTTCGGCGACCGGGACGGCGCATTCGCGCAATACGTTAGCGTTTCCGAAAACGGTGCAATGGCGATCAAGCCAACCAACATGACGATGGAGCAAGCCGCGGCGGTGCCGGTTGCGGGCATTACCGCACTGCAGGCATTGCGCGACAAGGGAAAAATACAAGCCGGACAGAAAGTACTGATCAATGGTGCATCGGGCGGCGTCGGTACTTTCGCGGTGCAGATTGCCAAGGTCTACGGCGCTGAGGTAACCGGCGTATGCAGCGGCAGAAATGCGGCGATGGTCAGTTCGCTCGGCGCGGATCATGTCATTGACTATACGAAGGAGGATTTCACTCACGGAAGCGCGCGTTATGATCTCATCATCGACAACGTCGGCAACCACTCACTATCCGAGTACCGACAGGTGCTGAATTCCAACGGTACGCTGATCGTGGTGGGCGGGACCGAGCGACAACTCTTGGCTCGGGCCGATAACGACCTTGCTGAAGGCTTATTTCGTCTCGCCCTTCGTCAGCCAAAAAATGTCTTTCATGCTGGCGCGGGCCAACAAGGAAGATCTCGACCTGCTGCGCGATCTGATGCAGACCGGAAAGGTAACACCGGTCATCGACAAGCGTTACCCGCTGAGCGAGACGCCGGCCGCCATCGCATATCTTGAGCAAGGCCACGCCAAGGGCAAGGTCATCATTGCGGTGGACTAGACGCTCTGGAGCGCGGGTCCGCTAAAAGCGCAAGGATAGGCAGCTCAATCCGCCGTCCATCTTGGCAAACTCCGACATGCCAAGAAGCCGCATGCGATATCCCAGTTTTGCAAGCGTGGTGGCCAGCCGGGGGAACCCATCGGCGACCAGTACATCGTCATTCAGCCTGACGCAATTGGCGGCGTAAGTCTCGCCGGCAGCGACCTCGATTCTTTCGCCTGCTGCGATTTCTGCAACTGACGGAAATCCCGGCGCCACGAGAAATCGACGTTCACCGAGATAGGCAATGCCGGATTTCAGATGCAGCAGCGAGGCGTGATCGCGAATATCAATCATCGAGGAGGTGTAGCGATACCGTGCAAGTATCGCAGCCAGTTGTGCCGCGCCCGCCTCGTTGGTGCGCCCGGACACCCCGATGAGAAAGTGATCCTCCACTTGGCAGACATCGCCCCCGTCCACCGTGCCGGGCAATTCGATCTGCTCCAATTGGGCGCGAAAGCGGCGCAGCACCGCCGCCACCGCGGAGACTTCGCCCGCGCGACTCTTGGCGCCGGGCCGTGTGGCGATTGCGACTCGATCCGCTATCACGAAGGTGTCCTCGACAAAGGTTCCATCGGGATGCGCTTCGTCCGCCGCCATGACGGTCACTTCAAGACCGCACGCCGTCAGCGCGCGGCAGTAAGCGGCGTGCTGCGCAAGGGCGGTGCCGATATCGGGAGGAGACTCCCCTCCCGACATGGTCAGGCCCTGAGCAAACCTTGCGCCGGGAAGGCGGACAATTGCATTGCTGAATCGCATTTAGGCACGCGGATCAAATTGGCGTAGTCACCAGATCCGGACCCGCTTATCCGGAGGCAAATAGTATGTCTCCCCCTGTTTAACGCCGAAGGCCGCATACCACTCGTCGATATTGCGCGTAGGACCGATCACCCGGAATGCGCGCGGCGAGTGTGGATCAGAGGCGACCTGTTTGCGAATATAGTCCTCTTGAACTTTGCCGCGCCACGCCTGCGCCCAGCCGAGAAACACGCGCTGATCGCCGGAGAAGCCGTCGATCACGGGCGCGGGCGTGCCCTTCAGTGAACGGTGATAGGCCTCCAGCGCTACGTTCAGACCGCCTAGATCCGCTATGTTCTCCCCCATGGTCAGATCGCCGTTGATGTGAGCGCCGGGTACCGGCTCATAGCCCGAATACTGCGCGCCGAGTTTTTTTGCCCTGGCCTCGAATGCGGCAGCATCCGCCGGCGTCCACCAGTCGCGCAGTTGCCCGGACGCATCGAGCTTGCGCCCTTCGTCATCGAAGCCGTGCGTCAACTCGTGTCCGATTACACCGCCGATCGCTCCGTAATTGACGGCTGGATCCGCCGCAGGATCGAATATCGGCGGCTGCAAAATGCCGGCTGGAAAAACAATGTCGCGCAGCGATCCGTTGTAGGCATCGTTGGTTTGCGGCGTCATCGACCAGTCTGAGAGATCCACCGGTCCATTCAAGCGGGAGACGTAGAAGCGCCAATCGGCCTCGGCCGCGCGCTGCACGTCGCCGACCAGATCGTCCGAGCGAATCACCAACGCAGAGTAGTCGCGCGGGTGATCGGGATAGCCGACTTTGATCTGATAGGTCTCGAGCTTTTTCTGGGCCTCTACTTTCGTGGCCGGACCCATCCAATCAAGCCGTGCCAATCGCGCCTGCATGGCGGCCTTTACATTTGCGACCAGCGCTTCAATTTTTGCCTTCGCCTCGGGCGGAAAGTAGCGCGCGGTATAGAGCTGGCCCACTCCAAAGCCCAAATTGCCGAAGCAATCGACCCGATCGCCGCTGCAATCGGCGCCGCTCACGGCACGAACCCCGCGCTTCCAACGCACCGGCTCTTGCTGCTGGCCGGAAAGCGTTCTGTCGCGAAACTCGGAGCGCGCATCGGAGAACGGCTTCGACAAATAAAAGGCCGCGTTATCGGCAACGGTAAAAGCCTGCCAAGCCTTCAAGACATCGAGCGGCGTTGAGTCATAGACCGCCGCAATGCGCACGATCGCGGATTTTTCGGCGACCACGAGGCGCTGGACGCCGTCGAGTCCCGCTGCCCGCAGGAAACGCTGCCACGCAAAGCCGGGCGTCAAAGCGGCGAGCGCTTGCCTGTTTTCAGGGTTATAGATTTTGTCGATATTGCGCTGTTCGACCTTGCTCCAACTCGCCTCGGCGATCTTGGATTCGAATGCCACGACGGCGGATGCATTCGCGTTCGCTTCCGGCCAGCCGATGAGTTCCAGGAGCTTCGCGACATAGGTCTGGTAGGCGGTCTTCTGTTTGGCAAAGGAAGCTTGCAGATAGTAATCGCGATCCGGAAGCCCCAAACCCGCCTGGCTGGAATACACGGCATAGCGTTTGACGTTCTTCAGATCGACGTCAATGCCGAGCGTAAAGATGGTGGCAAAAAAATCACTGTTATTGCGGCCCATCAATTCAGCAATGTCCTGCCGATCACGGGCCGCACGGATGGCATTTATCTGCGGGGCGATCGGGTCCGCACCGAGCATGTTGATTCTTGCCTCGTCCATGAAGGCGCGGTAGAAGCCGCCCACCTTCTCTTCCAGCGTCGTTGGCTGCGCGTCCGCCGTCGCGGCGGCCTTGGTCATCAGATCGTGCAGCCGCGCTTCCGTGAGGTCGCTCATCAGGTAGCGAAGCGACGCCATGGGCTTGTCCGTCGGAATTTGCGTGCGAGCGAGCCACGAGCCCGAGGCAAAGCGGTTGAAATCATTGCCGGGTTGGACGCTCTTGTCCATTGCGGTGAGATCCACTCCCCACTCGCCATACTGCGGCTTGCCGGAGGCTTGAGCATGCGCCTGGGTCGCGGCGGCAACGCCGGCGAGCAGGACGCAGGCCGAAACAATCAGTTTGAAATGCATTTCATCTCCGCTCGGCGTCAGGAGCGCGGAGTATAGGGCGCGACTGCAGCTCAGGGCAAAGGCATCCCCTCAATTCAGATGGCGATTCAAGTAGGCGTCGGTCGCATTGAACAACGCCGTCCACGATGAGTAGCGCGCGAGGTCATGAATTTCGTTCGGCATCATTATTTCATCGTGGTCGATGTGATGCAGCCGTAGATCTTCGATCAATTCCAACGACTGCTGCATCGGGACATTTCTATCGTCATCGGCTTGCACAACCAGCACCGGGGAGCGCCATTGATCGATGGTGGCGATGGGCGATGAATCAAAGCCGCGCTTGATCGCCTCGCCGGGCTCGACCGGCACGCCGAGCGAGGCGAGCATGCTGTCCCAGTTGTACACACCCGCATAGTCCACGCCGGCAGCGATGTCCTTCGATGCGCGCGCGAGCCCCAAGGCGGTCATGAGACCCCCATAGCTCGCGCCCCAAATCCCGATTCGCCGGGCATCGACATCCTTTCTTCCCTGAAGATAGGTCACCGTGCCGAGAAGGTCGTTCAGCTCGCTGCCGCCATCGGGACCGAAGTCTTTTGCTTCGCGATAATCCAGTCCGTAGCCGATGCCGCCGCGGTAATTGACGGAAACGACAATGAACCCTTCGGCGACGAAGCGCTGATTGAGCGCGTACATCCAGTTATAGGCTCCCATGGGATTGAATCCGAGCAGCATCTGGCGTCGGGGTCCCCCGTGGAAAAACATGATCGCCGGATGCGGCTTGGCGGCCCCGCCGTCGTGCGGCAGAAATAACTGCGCATGCACGAGTTGGCCATCCTTCGCGGCAAATGACACAGGCTCGGGTACGGTCAGCTTTGAAGAGGGAAATGCCGCCGAACCTTCCGGGACCAGCGCTTGCCACCGTGCGCCGGCTAAAACGACCGGCTGCAGCGGCTTGGTTGCATCGCTCTGCAATGCGAAGATTGTTCCGTCGCCGCTGATCTGCGGATAATCTTCGATGGCGTGACCGCCGGAAACCGCGCTCGGTCCGCGCTTGAAGTCAACGCTCCATACGTGCATTCGGTCGAGGTCTTCGTTCGAGGAATACACGATACGATGGCGATCCGCACTCAACACCATATGCACAATTTCGAAGGCACCCGCTGGTGACCGAGCGGATCGCACCGCCTTGCGCCGGGATCGCATACAGCTGTAGCCAGCCGGTCTTTTCCCAGGGGAACACCAGTTCATCATTGGAATTCCACAGCAGATTCTTGGGCGACAGCGTGGGGTGAAACACGCTGCCCACGCCGTTATCGGCGCCCCAGACGCGCCTGCCGATACCGCTCGCGGCGTCGGCTATCCATATCGACCAGGGCTGACCCGCGCGATGCGAGACGAATGCAGGGTTCTTCTCGGACGGGATTCGAATGAATGCAACCTCGGAACCGTTGAGCGAGAAAATTGGCGAGACGTCGTGATCAAGGCTGGGAGTCAGCCAGGTGATGAGCTTCGTGCTGAACTCATATACACCCACAATCGAGTGCTCTTTGCGCACGCTGACGAAGCCTAGTTTCTTTCCGTCGGGCGAAAAAGTGACGGAAGCGATGCGGCCCGAATCGACGATCAATGAACTTGCGGCTGACGCGGCGTCCGGTGGGCTCGAGAATATTCTGCCCTTGTCGATGAACACCAGCCGAGTCCCGTCGGGCGAATAATTTGGAGAATGACCGGCGCCGGCTTTTCGCGGGTTCCCGCCCGCGGTGGGAATCACCCATACCTCGCGCGGCGACGCACCCTCCGCCGAGCTATTAACGTTGGCAGGAAGATCGTCCTCCAAAGATTGGCCGCGCACATATGCCGCCAGCGATACATCCGGCGACAACGCCAGATCGCCGATGTCGAAGCCATCGTCCAGGGTGTATGAAGTGATCTGCCGTGACCGGTTACCCTGCGCCAGCCAAATATTGCGGACCCCCTTGGTATCGAAAACCCATGCGGCGGAATTTCCGGCAGCCGCGACCAAACTCGAAGGGTATGGCGCCTGCATCACTTCTTCGATGGTAAAAGGCGCCGCTGAGTTGCCGCGAATGCGGACTGCGCAATGAGCGCGGCAACCATAACAACACCTTGCGGAAACCGGATGCTCGCGTACATATAAATCATCCCAATAGGAGAAATTGCTGGCATAGTTAGCCTCATGAGAGAATTCATGTCAACGACGTAGGGTTGCGAGTTCTACCGCCGAGAGCACGTTCACGGTTAACAATTAGGCTGAAGTCGATGCGGCTTCATTGGCGGCGAGATTGATCAGCTCGCTCGCGAGATTCGGGTCCTCGCTCGAGCAGACGCCGAGCACCAGCGCGCTTTCGCAGTCTTTGGCGACATAGGCATGTCCCATGGTGCTGTCGATATATATGCCCTGGCCCGCGGAGAGTTTCACTGGATTGTAGAACTGCAAGTGCACTTCGATCGTGCCTTCGAGCACGAATATGAACTCTTCGCCCTTGTGCTTCAGAGGTTCACCGAATTCGGCGATGTCTTTGGAGCGGATTCGGGTCAAGATGGGCACCATGCGTTTTTCTCGAAGATCAGCGCACAGATACTCGTAATCGTAATTTGGAGTCGAAATTTGGATCGAATTGCTGCTGTTGGTGAGGCTGCGGCGTGCAGTGAATATCGTCGGTGCAGCGGCCGGCGGCGTTTCCCCCTGCGCAAGAAACTCCGTCATGCTCAAGCCCAACCGCGCGGTGAATTGCTGCAACTTATCGTAGGTCAGCGACAACTTGTCGGCTTCCACCTTGGCCAGCGTCGAGAGCGGAATTCCGACCCTTTCGCTCAACTGGCGCAAGGTCCAAGAGTTCTGCCGCCGCACCAAACGAATCAAACTGCCTAATGTGCTGTGCTTGGTCACCATGACAATACCTACGGGGGCTTTCGCGAAGTTGTTTGAGCGCAAGTATCGATGTATTGCGGCCGGGAACCAACCCTGCGGAGAGAAAACAGGACGCTGGGGGCCTTCCAGCCCTGGCCGTAACATGCTGTTTTGGCTACCTTTATCCATTCGCTTGTCGAGTGCCTTCATCGAACTCTTAATTTCTCTACATTGACGTGCAATTTTGACCTCCCACGGTGTATTTAGGCTATGGATAGGGCTGCTTGAGGATACGAGAATGCGCCAACTAACTGTTTGTTTGAGCCTGGCCGTGTGTCTTGCGATGCTGCCCGCGATGGGGCATGCCAAGGGCTGCCTGAAAGGAGCCGCGGTCGGTGGCGTCGTCGGTCATGTGGCGGGCCATCATGCCGTCGTGGGGGCCACTGCCGGTTGCGTCATCGAGCATCATCGGGAGAAGGAGAAGGACAAAGCGGCAAAGCAGAATGCCCAATCCCCCGATAGCGGCTCGGATGGCGCAGCGCGTGCACTGCCAGATAGCAAGCAAATTCGCCGAGGAGACTGCGATGACCTTGAGTGACGACTTGAGCAAGCTGGAAGAACTGCGTGCGAGCGGCGCCCTCACGGACGAAGAGTTCCGGCGCGCGAAGGAGCGGCTCTTGAACGCTGGTAGCACAAGCGTTCCGCCGCCCTTCGTGTCAGCGGTGAATACGTTCCGGCGCAGCCGCGACGACCGATGGATCGCCGGCGTGTGCGGCGGCATCGCACGGACGACAGGCATGGAATCCTGGGTCTGGCGGCTATTCTTCACGGTCTTGTTCCTTTGCGCGGGCACGGGCCTATTGGTGTACCTGCTGTTGGCCATCTTCGTACCGAAAGAGTGAGCACGCGATGGCCTGATGCCCGCAAGCCCGACGGCCTGCAAGCACGCCAACCGCTATTTATAAGGGCTGCGGTTAAGGCACGGGCTGAAAGATGGATTCGAGCCGATTCGGGAAGACTTACATACGCGGCGCGTAATCAATGACGGTCCGCCCGCGATGGCGCCGAGGAGTATGTCGTTATGAAAATCGGATTTATCGGCATCGGACAAATGGGCGCCGGTATGGCGGCAAACCTCATCAAGGCCGGGCACGAGCTCGCGATTTACAATCGTACCGCGGGCAAAACCGATGCCCTGGCTCGTCTCGGAGCGCGCGTACACACCAACGTTGCGGCGGCATGCGCGGGTGACGCGGTCTTTACCATGCTCGCCGACGACGCTGCACTTGAAGCGGTCGTCTTCGGGAACGGCGGCATCCTGGCAAGCCTTGGGAAGGGGGCTGTACACATCTCATCGAGCACCATCAGCGTTGCGATGTCGAAGCGACTCGATGAAGCACACCAAGCCGCCGGCCAGCATTATCTGGCCGCGCCGGTGTTCGGCCGCCCCGAGGCCGCGGCCAACGGCAAACTCTTTGTCGTGGCGGGCGGCCCCGCTGCCGCTCATCGAAACCTGCATGCCGCTTTTCCAAGCCGTGGGTCAGAAAACCTTTGTGATGTCGGATAAGCCGGCGGACGCCAACCTGGTCAAATTGAGCGGAAACTTTCTCATCGCCGCCGTGATCGAGTCGCTCGGAGAAGCGTTGGCGCTCATCGGCAAAGGCGGCCTGGATCAGCAACGCTACCTCGATCTTCTTACCTCCACGCTATTCGATGCGCCGATCTACAAGACTTACGGCCGCCTGATCGTTGAGCAACGCTTCGAACCTGCGGGTTTCGCTGCTCCCCTGGGACAAAAGGATATTCGCCTGACCCTGGCGGCCGCAGAATCGCTGCAGGTTCCCCTGCCGCTTGCAAGTTTGATTCGCGATCGTTTCTTGACGCTGTTGGCAGACGGCGGTGAGGCGCTGGATTGGTCGGCGATCGCCCGTCTAGCGGCGCGCGATGCCGGCTTGCCGGCGAAGAGGCCTGCTGCGTAAATTCGCCGCTCTCGTCAGCGAGCCGCCTGGTCAAGCGCAGCCACTTCGGAAGCGGTGATTGAGTCCGTGTATTGATTGCCGAAGTGCGTGCGCACGTAGTTGATAACGGCCGCTATCTGCGTTTCGTTCAAAATCACCGCGGGCCCGCCGAATCCGATCGCGTGCTTCGCGCCGAATGCCGGCATATTGCGCCTGCCTTGCAGAATCGTCAGCGCCATATATTGGCGCGATGCCAGGGTCAAATCCTTCGCGAGCGCCGGATAATGTCCCGCTCCCACGGCGCCGCCGGCGTCGGCCATGTGGCAGCCCTGGCAAATGTGCTCGTAGATTTGCCGGCCGTCGGTCGTGCTCACGGGCACGGAATCCAGAATGCCCGCGGTATCCGCGCGCGCCGGCGCCTCGCAAAAACACCACGGTCGCCAAGCCAAGCGCCATCGCGGTGCACAGCGCCATGCGGCGGTCGCGGAGAAGTGTTTCCGGTTCATGCCGCGCGCTCCGGCAACGTGCGCCCGTTGGTGCAGACGGTCAATCGCATCGAGCGCCGAGGTCACGGCGCCTTCCTGCCAGGCGGGCAGGTACGAGGCATGCTCTCCGGCAAGCACGATTCGCCCGTCGAAGGCGCACAAATTGTTGTAATGCTCTGCGCGGGTCGCGTCCGTCCATAATCCGAAACAGCCCATGGCCGACGGAACACGGTGCCAGGCAACCGCGATGCCATTGTCGAATTCGCTGGTGTATTGCGGGTGAATCTGGCTGCCATATTCGACCGCCTTTGCCACACGTTGCGCCGGCGTCATCGAAGTGAAGTCCATGGAGTTGACCATGTCCCAGATATACGCGCCCAGCAGAACGCCCTTTCCGTCGGCGAAAAAGCGGCTGCTCGGATAACTGATCTGCCCGATCGGCAGGTCGGTATACGTGATCCCGCCATAAATCTGCTCGTCCTCTTCCCAGAAGCGGCGCTTGAACTGCAAGCCCACTTTGAGTCCCGTACAGTAGGGAACGGCCGTGATCGCCTTCGCCATCGGACCACCGACATTCATCGGAATCTGGCCCAAAATCGACAGTGGGATGGTGCAGATACACCAATCGGCGCGTGCCGTCTGCCGGCCGGAACCCGCGCCTAGATCCTCAAAGGCTGCGGTGACGCCGCGTTCGTCCTGGTGGATGTCCACGATCTTCGCGTTGTAGCGAATCAACGGCGCCAGCTCGCGTCCGAACGCCTGGCCCACTTGGCCCATGCCGCCGACCGGCTGAAACATGGTTGTTTGCATGTCGTACAGTTCGCCGAACGGCAGCGCCGCCCAGAGGCCGGATTTCAACAGATCGCGCAGCGCTACCGGCTCGGAAAACACCGGCCGTGCGCTCAGGCCGCCGCCCGGATCGCGGTCGAAGCCGCGCCGTTCGCTGCTGTCGGAACCCTTGACGAACTTGTAATTCTGATCGAGCGCGCCGCTGGAGCGCAGCGAATCGAGCAGAATCGCGCGGTCTTCGGCCGTCACCTCCGCGTCGAGCGCGTGGCTCTGCGTCGCCTTCGCCAATAGTTCGGCAACATGGCCGTCATAGTCCGCCTTGACGGTCGCGCAATCGCTGCGGCTTTCCAGCGAACGCCTTGCGGCTGTGCAGGTAGGCGTTGTAATTGATTTGCACAAACGGCTCGAGCGCCACCCCAAGCCGCTTGCAATAGCTCAGCATGCCGCGATGGTGATAGGGCAAGCGCCACGGTCCGGGATTGATGTAAAGACCCGGATCGAATCCGCACTCTTGGGTCGCTCCGCCCAATTCTGTGTAGCGATCGCCGCCGCGCAACGTCCAGTTGCGGCCGCCGGCTCGCGCGTTGTATTCCAGCACCTGCACCTTGTAGCCTGCGTTGCGCAATTCGTAGGCCGCGACCATGCCGGCAATGCCCGCGCCCAACACCAAAACTGAAGCGCCTTTCGGCGCCGCACTTAAACGGATCGGACCCTGGAACCTGGATTCCGCCGCAAATCCGAGACTGTGCATGGCCTGATACATCGCGGTGCCGCCGGCACTCAAGCCAATCATGGTCAACAGACGTCGCCGCGATATCGCGGTTGCGGATTTCTCAGTCATGCTAGTTTCCTGGTGGATGCAAGCAAACAGGATAACGCGAACCGCGCCGGTCGCGTGGGTGAATTAGCGGCAATACTTTTCTAAGCCTCGATCAGCCGTACGCGCGTTCCGGCGAGCGTAACGCTGTCGTCGCCGGCCACCAGTCCCCTGGCCGCTGCGACCGCGCGAACCGCGGCACTGTCGCGAACCGACACATCGAACGCCGCCAAGCCCTCGCCTCGCCCGTCGCTATCGGCGACAAATCGAATCTCGCCGTCGTCCAGTCGAATGCGCCAAACGCTGCCTTCCAGGACGGCGGATCGGCCGATGACCTGCGCCCATCGCGCTGCCATCCGCGCCGGATTCTGTGCTTGGATCTCGGCACCGGCCACCTTCAGGGCAGTATCGGTGCAAACATGCGACTGCCATTCGGGGCCGCCCCATTCCCAACGTTCCCGCGGAACCATGAAGTCCAATGACAGAATGGCACCGCCGATGTCCTTGGGATGAATATGCGTAAAGGCGGCGCCATCTTTGTTGCTCTGATCGGCGATGCGCGCCGAAGCATTGCGTATGCGGGTCAAGGCCTCGGGCAAGTCGTCAACTTGCAAAATCACCATATACCCGCCGTCGCCGCCGCGTTTTTCCAACAGCCTTCCGGCCGTCGTGCCCGGTTGCTTCGGTGAGACCACCTCCAGAAAGGTGTCGCCGATTGGAAAGACTGCGTTGCGCAGCCCGTACTTGCCAACTCCGGGATCATCGAACGCGTAATCGACGCCGAGCACCGCCGCGATGTCAGCCTGAGCGGCAGCGAGGTCCTTGGCAACCAGCGCGATTTGTCGTAGACGCATTGTTTGACCTGCACTTTTAGCGCGTTCAGCGGCCGCGAAACACCGGCTCGCGCTTCTCGACAAACGCCCGCACGGCATCGCGATAGTCGTCGGTGGCGACGCAGTGGATATGATGGGTTGCCTCCAGATCCAGACAGTCGTCGACCTCGCCCGCCATGGCACGATTGAGATTTTCTTTCATATAGCGATAGGCCACAGAGGGTCCCCGCGCCAGCCGGCTCGCGATTTCCTGGGTGCGAGCCGCGAGCTCGTCGGGCTCACAGACCCAGTTGGTCAGTCCCAGGCGCAGCGCCTCCTCGGCACTCACGCGTTCAGACAAATAATAGAGTTCGCGAGCCTTGGCTGAACCGACCAGCTGGGTGAGAAAGTAGCTACCGCCGTAGTCGCCGGAAAAGCCGACGCGGGCGAACGCCGTGGTCAGTATCGCCGTGCGCGACATGATGCGCAGATCACAGGCCAGTGCCCATGCCAATCCCGCACCGGCGGCCGCACCCGGCAGAGCCGCCAGCGTAGGCTTGGGCATTTTGAACAATCGGCCTGCCGTTGCGCGTTGATTAACCCGCTGACGGTAGATCGCTTCATCCACAGTCTCGGCTTGAGCCGGTTCTGCGCTGCGCTCAGCCATGCCTTTGACATCTCCGCCCGCACAAAAGCCTTTGCCTGCACCGGTGAGAACCACGCACTTCACCGCCGGCGTCAACTCAGCCCAGGCCAGTTTCTCCGCCAAGGCCTGATTCATGGCCTCGCTCATGGCATTGCGCGCCTCGGGCCGGTTAAGCGTCAAGGTCAGCACGCCGCCCTGCAACGTGGCCAGTAGGTCCTGAGTGCCCGTGTCGATGCGATCGGTCATAAGCTTCCCCGCAAGTTGTTGTCGCAATGAATCAGTGGCTCAAAATTGCTATTCGCAGGTGCCGCGCAAGCTCGCAATCCAGGTCTCGATGAGCTCGACGCCCTCGCGATGCGTGGTCGTGCGCCCCTGCTCCGGCATCATCACTCCGGGCTCGTTCGAGCGCAGGCGATAAGGCAGGATCGAGTCCTGCGGCTTGCCGGGAACAATGTCGAAATAGTGATCGCCGGTGCCTCGGCCGGCGGCAACCGGCGGCTTGCACACGCCGAGATAACGATCGGCCGCCGCGAAGATGGTCAGATCAAGCGCCGTGGTGTTTGCCGGCCCCTTGGCATTGTGGCAGTGCCCGCAATTGACATCGAGATATGCGCGCGCGCGCCGATCGAGCGGCTGCGCCGTGTCGCGCCAGTCGGAATTCTTGGGTGCGCTCGCCGCGTTCGATATGCCCGTGAGATACCCGACCTTCGCCCAGTGAACCAGCTGATTTTCATCGCCCGCCGCGTACTCATAGTTTCGATTCAGATGCCGCGCCTTGGTCCCGATCGGTGCGATTTGCTTGCTCTTCAGATCCGCCACGTGACAACCGGCGCATTGGTTTTCATTGGGCACCACGTAGGTGAATGGCTCGCGCGCGCCGTCGTCAGCGACGAGTTCCAGCGGCTTCGCATCGCCCGTGCGCGCCAGAACCGCCTCCCTCTGCGCAGCATCCCATACGTAGGGAAAGGCCTGCCATCCGCCGTCGCGGCGTACCAAAAGACGGGTCTCGATGAGATGCACCTGGGCGAGATCCAAATCCCGCTTACCGTTGTGATGATCGCTGAAGTCGCGCGATTGATCATAAGTGCGCGCTACCGCTTTGGGATCGTGCGCTGCGCCTTTCGGCAGCGGGTAATAGAACGTCTTGCTGATAATCGTGCCTACCGGAAATTCGAAGTTTCCGTCGGCGCTGTAGGTCGCGACGCTGCCGCCCGGCATCCAAATGGTGCGCAGTTTGTGGGCATAATCGCTGAACAATGGCGTGTTGAGATCATAAGGGACCACGCCCTCGTTGAGCACCAGACTCCCGTCCTTTGACGAGACCACGTGCCAGTCACTGAGCTTGGTAGGCCGGCCCTCGGCAAAGAAATGCACGGGCTGCGAAGCGCCAGAACAAGCAGCCAGCGCCAGCATACCGGCGCACACGCCGAGGCCAAGGGCTCTTGAGACTTGACTGCTACCCACGGACAGTTGCATCAAGCATGGCGCAAGCTTCAGCTATGCGGCAACTCAACGGCGGCGAGCTTGGGCAATTCGCATTGGAAGGAAGCCTTGTCGACTTTGGGATTTTTGTACTTGTTTGGGCCATCCGCGTTGAGCACTTCGGCGTCGCCGTTCTGCACGCAGATGCGTTCTGCGGCCGGCGGCTGGCCGTTGACGAGACTCTTAGAGTCGACGTACCCATCCCAGAGCACATCCGGGAAATGGCCGTTGATGCCGAACATGGCAACCTTCAAGGTCTTTAATTCCAAGCCGTCAGGAGAATCGCCGCCGCCCTTGAAACGATTGCCGTATACAAATATGGCACGCGGGTACGGGTCGTACTTGGGATCGACACCGCGGGTGTTGTAGTAGTTGGTGGAAAAATAACTGGAAATAATCAAGTTGGCGGTGTGATTGCCGCTGATATCATTGTCGAAGATCTCGACCTTTGGATTGGAGTTAATCACCACGCCGGATCCTGCCGGCACGCTTGCCACCGCGGCGCCCTTGGCCGCAAAGTTGGCCAGGTTGTTGTCGTATGACTTGTTGTTGAATACGCGGGTCGATCGCCCGGGCTGGGCAAGATTTGGCATGTTGAACACCAAGATCCCGCCCGTATTGCCAGTCGCGGTATTCTCGTAAACGTCGGCGTCGATGGTGTTTTCAATTTCGATGCCGGCGACATTTTTCTCGGCGCGATTGCGCCGCACAACGACGCTCTGCGACTGGCCGACATAAATGCCCGCGTCCGAGGCGCCGATCGACGCAGAATCCTCAATCAGTACATTTTTGCTCTTGACCGGATAAATACCGTAGGCACCGTTGGTGGTTTTGGGGCCGCCGGTCCATTCCACGCGCACGTCGCGAACGGTGATGTTCTCGCCATCATTGATCTTGAGACCATCGCCCTTGCTGTCTTCGATGGCCAGGTGTTCGATGGTGAAATCGCTTGCATATACCAGCATGCCTTCCGGACCCGAGATCTCATTCTTGAATGAAAGGATACTTTTGTCCGAACCGGTGCCGCGAATGGTAACGCCGTTCGCCCTCAGGGTTAGAACGCGATCGAGCGCATGCCGGCCGGCGGGAATTTCGATCACCGAACCGGGCTTTGCGTCGAGGAACTGTTCCTGGAGTTTCTGCTGGAATGCAGCATCGTCCGCCGACAACCCTTGCGGCCCGCTTCCGCCGCTGCAGCCGGAGGCTATGGCGCACAAAATGGCGATTGCGACTTTGCTCATGGTTTTCTTCCTGTCTTTTTCTATCGAAATTCGCCGAATTTCATCGGCGGAAGCATAGCAGACGCCGCGCGATTCTACCGCCCGAGATCCGCAAGCACTTCTTTACAGCGGCCCGCATCAAGCTCGCATCGAGCGCCATCATCCCCGCCACGCCGCTCTGTACTGACAAATCGCAGTAGACTACGCGCAGCTGCAGCCCCTATACCAGAACTCGACATGAAAACTGCCGTCCTTTTCCGCATGATCTGCGCCCTGTTCGCCGCCTCCGCGCTGCACGCCGAGGAGATCACCATCGTGAGCGACGTGTTGGGCCCTGAAGGTCCCCTGTACGTCGACGGCAACCTGTATTACGTGGGATGGGTGTCAAATACGCTCTCCAAATGGGACGGCAAATCAGCAACCCTGCTCAACAGCCTCGCGGGCTGCAGCCACAATGGTTTGGCGCTGACCAAGCACAAGACTTTCCTGCTCGCCTGCACCGACAACCACGGGGCGATTTTGGAACTCGACATGGCAGGCAAACAGTTGCGCCGTTGGGATGCCGACGACAAGGGCAATAAGTTCGAGGGCGGCATCAACGATGTCACGGTTACGGCGAATGGCGGCGCCTACGCGACCGTGTTCGGACCTCCGGAAGACCTGCCGACCGCTGTGGCCGGAAAGATTCTCTACCTGGCAGCCGGCAGTCAGAAATGGATCGAGGTGGCCAGGGATCTTAACTATGCCAACGGCATTGGGGTCTCTCCGGACCAAAAAACCTTGTATGTCAGTGAAACGGTCGGAAACTGCATCCTGAAGTTCACCGTCAATCCTGATGGCACACTCAAGAATCGCTCAAATTTCGCGCTGCTGAATCTTCTGACGCCGAACAAGGCAAGCTCCTGGTGGCTGGGCCCGGACAGCATGAAGATCGACGAAAAGGGCAACATGTACGTTGCCCAGTGGTTCGGCGGCAAGATCCTGAAAATTTCAGCGGCCGGCAAGCTTCTGCGGGTATTCGAGATAGCTGCAGGCGACGGCACGACCAATGTTGCGTTCGGTCCGGGCGAAAAAGAATTGTACGTAACGGTCGTGAAGGATCCGAACGACCCCAAGGCCCGCGGCAGCGTCGTGAAGATTCTCAACGATTAGAATTGAGACTGGAGATGGACGCGAACTGCGCGGTTCACGCCTCGGCGTGCTGCGCCGCCGGCGATCGCACGCGTGCCAACAACCAAACCAGTACGACGCAGGCCGCCAAGCTGGCAAAGGCATCCACGAGGTAGCTGCCGGCCACCCCGCGCCACGCATAACCCCAGCCATCGACGACCAACATGTAGGTATTGGCGACGTTGAAGGCGGACACCAGCAGGCAATAGGTGGTCGCCGCGAACGGATTGGCGCGTCCGATGATGGCAAAGGTAATCGCGGTCGAGGCCGTGATGGACAGTGACTGGAATACATTCTCGCCGATCAGCGCCGCCGCAAACGCCCAGGGTGTGCTCGGCAAAGCCAGCAACATCAGCGTGAAGACCGCCCCGACCATGCCGATGGCCAGATACAGGTGGCGCACCGGCAGCAATCGATCGACCAATGGGAACATCAGACAACCGGCGACGCCGGCGATCGAGAACGCCGGCTCCGCCCACCAACCCCACGAAGCGACTCGACGCATGAAAGTCGTGGCCGAGTCCGCCTAAAATATTCACCAGAGAAAAAGTTGCCGCCGGCGCAATAAACAAGACCATGGCGATAAGGATCTCGCGGCGCTTGAGGAGGCTGATCACTTCGGCGAAGAACTGCGGGAAGCTTTCGCGTGCCAGCCGCCGATCCGGACCGGGCGCCGGCATCCAACAGAAAATCAGCGTGGGCAGCAGTACGATGGCTCCGAGAACCAAAGCCGCCGTGCCCGGGGACAGGCGCTGGACAATCTCACCGGTCATCATGGCCATGGCGCCGCCACCGCTGATATTGGCGATGGTTATCCACACGCTCAACGCGTGCTCTTCGTCAGAGGCAATGATGCTGGAGAGCCAACCCCCCAATGCGCTTTGATAGAGGTTGGCAAAAAAGAACCCCGCTACCAGGAAAAACTCCACCCACGCGAGGTGCTCGAGATTGATCAAAGCGAGTGCGAGCAGCGCCGCGGCCAGGAGCGCCGTCAACACAGAATACCAGCGCCGGCTGAACCTTACATCGAGAATCGGGCTCAGCAAAAAGGTCCAGAATCCCGGCGAAATCGCTGCCGCCGTCATGCCCGCAATCGTGGCCTCCGCAACATGGCGGGCGCTCAGCAATTGCGGAACGGCAATCACCAAGATGCCGCCGTACATGCCGAACAAGGCATTGGTCAGGCCCAAAAGCCACACCGGCGCCCTTCGCCTGGTGCCGCTCACGGAGTTTCCCAGCGGCCGGAGACCGCGGAGCGGTACAGCGCGTCGATCGCGCGCATGTTGGCGATCGCATCCTCGATCGGAAATTCCTGCGGTGCCTCGCCCCGAAATACCGCGGCCGCCGTGTCGCATTGCAGGGCGTACTGATCGACGGCGGGAAAATTCTCGAACTCCACCGAACTGCCGTCCGGGCTTTTGCCGCTGTCGATCGCCAATCGGCAGAGATGATCCTTGCCGGGCGTGAATGGCACCGGTAGATCGATGCGGCCCTCTGTCCCCAAGATCGTGACGCGCTGAAAGCTGGCCAGCCGCAACGCGCTGCTGAACAGCAATTGACCTCCGCCTGGAAACTCCAGCAGACCGCTTGTCAGGGTATCTACTCCCAATGCAGCGTCGCGCCGGATGAGGGATATCACCCGCGCGGGCTCCGAGCCGAAGACATAGCGCGCGGTTACCAGCGGGTAACAGCCCACGTCGTACAGCGCACCGCCGCCGATGTCCGCCTGATTGCGCACGTTCCCCGGATCAAGCACCGTAAATAAAAACGCGGAGTGAATGGCCTGCACCGTGCCGATTCGGCCGGCGTGCACCAGCGCGCGAACGCGATGCCACTGTGGGTGGTAACGCACCATAAAGGCCTCAATGACGCATTTCCGGCTCCGGTCCCGTGCATCCACAATGGCCTGCGTTTCCGCCGCATTGAGGCCCAAGGGCTTTTCACAGAGCACATGCTTGCCGGCGTTCAGCGCCTTGACGGTCCATTCCACATGCAGGTGGTTGGGCAACGGATTGTAGATGGCTTCGATTTCAGGATCCTCCAGCAGCGCTTGGTAGCTGCCGTAGCTGCGGGGGATGGCAAAGCGCCCCGCGACCTCCGCCGCGCGGGATGCATTGCGCGATGCGATGGCGGCGACCGCGCCGCGGGTGCCGCTCAAGATTGCCGGGACGACCCGTTTGATGCCTATGTTGGCCGTACTGAGAATGCCCCATTGGATTTTTCGCATGATTGGCCTCGGCGTTTACTCCATAGTAAACGTTGCGGGCGAATCGGGACGACGAAACTTAAGATCGCCTATACTCGGTCGGCAACTCGTGCAATACCTGCAAGGACCGTCGGTGGCCACAACATCAAAAGCGACCGCAACCCTCGCAGGGCTTGCACCTCCGCCGCTCAAGGCCGCCTCATTCTTAAAAACCATGCGTGCCTCCAAGGGCAATCCCTTCGAGGTCATCCCACTGCAAGCCTTCGAGCAGCCGGTCTATCTGGCCAGGTCACCACTCGGACAAGTGCTCATGGTCAACGATCCGGAAGGGATCCGCCGCATACTTGCTGGACAACGTTGCCAACTATCCGAAGCATGCCCTGGGCGACGAGTTCTTTTCGGCCATGTTCGGCGAAGGCCTGTTGAGCGCACCGGCCGCTAAGTGGCGCACGCATCGCAAAGTCATGGCGCCCTCTTTTGGCACACGGTCCGTCGAGGCCTATGCACCGGCGATGGTCGACACCACCGTTGCCTTTGCTGAGCATTGGGAGACACTGCCGCACCTGGCGCAGATCGATATTGCACAGGAGATGAAGGCGCTTACCTTGAAGATCATCTGTCGCACGATGTTCTCCTCGGATGCTGAGGAATTGGCACAGTGCTCCGGCGGCGCACTCGACTTCGCGCAGGCATCCATGGAATTTGGCTTGCTGGACGTATTGCCCATCATCGGTCCGCGGCGGATAAGGCACAAACAGGAGGCCATCCGTGCGCACTTTCAAGGCATGGATGCGGCAATCTACCGGTTGATCAACGAGCGCGAAAGCATCCGCAACGAGGCTCCCAAAGATTTGCTGACCCGCCTGGTCGCGGCAAAGGATCCGGACGACGGTGTGGGATTGAACGCGGCCGAAGTGCGGGATGAGGTCATCACCATATTCATGGCCGGCCACGAGACAACCGCGGTAACCATGACCTGGGTATGGTATCTGCTGTCGCAACATGCAGCCGAAGAGGCCAAGCTGCATGCAGAATTGGACGCCGTGCTGGGAAACCGGGTTCCGACGGTAGAAGACCTACCCAACCTGCCGTACACCCGCATGATCATCGAAGAAGCGATGCGCGTGTATCCGCCGGCACCGGGGATCACCATCCGCGAAGCCAGGGAAGCCGACGAGATTTGCGGCTACAAGGTTACACCGGGATTGCAAATCATGATTTCGCCATGGATTCTGCACCGTCACCGCCGTCTCTGGGACGAACCGGAGCGTTTCGATCCGGCGCGCTTCGCCAAGGAGGCCAGCGACAAGCGTCCGCGCTTTGCCTACCTGCCCTTCGGCGGCGGACCCAGGGTCTGCATAGGCGCGGCGCTCGCCATGACCGAGGCGACATTGATCCTCGCGGTGCTCGCGCAGCGATTTCGAGTGCGGCTCAAGGAGCCGCAGGACATCAAGCTGCAAGTTCGTATAACGCTGCGCCCGAAAAATAGCTTGATGACGATCCTGGAGCGGCGCCGGAGGCCGCAGACCGAACCGGCTGCGCATATCGCCTGACGCCCAGCGCCAGCCGCCCTCAAGCCGCAGAAGCCTCTCTGAGCGGCAATATGCAGCGCCAGGTCATGCCTCGGTCCGCGTTGTTCTCCGCCAACAATTGGCCGCGATGCGCGCGCACGATATCTGCGCAAATTGACAGTCCCATGCCGACGCCGCTCGCCTTGGTGGTGAAGAACGGCTCCAGCAGCTTTTCCATATGGCCGGGCGGAGATCCGGAGCCCTTATCCTCCACTTTCAACTCGACGGCATTCGAGCGAACGATGGTTGCGACCCGTAACTGGCGTTCATGAATCGGGATTGCGTGCATGGCCTCGATCCCGTTGAGCATCAGATTGAGCAGCACTTGCTGCAATTCACCGGGATCGCCGTTGATTTCGGCATTGGCAGAGTCCAACCTGGTGATCAAACGCACTTGGTGCAGCACCAAGTCCGAGCGCATCACCTGCGCCACCTCTTGAACGAGCCGGTTCAAATCGACTGCCATATAGGGCACGCGTTCTTTTCGCAGCAGCGCCCTGACGTGCTGGATGATATCGCCTGCCCGCTTGCCGCTCTCGGCGATGTCCTGGAGCAGCGCGCGCATCTCCGAGGTCGGCTCAAGATCAGGAGAATTCAGGCCGGCCTCGGCATTGCTCACGACCGCCGTGATCGGCTGCAATAATTCGTGGGCCAGGGAAGAGGTCAATTGTCCGACGAGCGCGACCCGGCCGATATGCGCCAGTTCCAGTCGCGCCCGCTCGATCTCAATCTGCGACTGCCTGCGCTCGGTGACATCTTGCAGCTGAAAAACGAAGTACAGCGGTTCGTTCAACGCGTTCCTGACGAGGGCGATATTGAGCAACGTCCAGATGATCCGCCCGTCCTTGTGAACATAGCGCTTTTCCACTTCGTAATGCGAAATCTCGCCGGCCAGCGTGCGTTGCAGATTTGTACGCGTGGCTTCCAGATCCGTCGGCATGTGCCAGATCGTGAGTGGTTGAATGCCGAGAAGCTCACTCTCGGAATAGCCGAGAATGCGGCACAGGGCGGCGTTGACCTGCAGCCAACGTCCGTCGAGCGAGACCAAGGCAACGCCAATGGCAGAGTGGCTAAAAGCCACTCGAAAGAGCGCCTCGCTTTCCCGCAACTTGTTCGCGGCCCGGTGGCGTTCGGTGATATTGCGCACCATCGTAACCATGGCACCGTCATCCCGCCGTACCATGCGCGCCTCAAAGTGCCGCTCCTCGCCTGCAATCCGCATCACATACTCATACTCGACCACATCGCCGGTCTTGGGGGCTCGCTGGAATAGCGCCCGAAATGTCTTGGCCATCTCGGGCGGGATCACTTCTTCCATGGTCCGGCCCATGAATCGCTCAGGCGGCACGTAAAGATCAAGGGTTTCCGGACAGTGATACTCAACGTACACGCCGTCGGAGTTGACTACGAATATCAAGTCCGGCAATGCCTTCAACAGCGCCCTGTTGCGCGATTCGCTGGCGAGCAGCGAGCGTTCGGTACGCTGTCTAATCAGCGCGCTCGCGAGAATTTCGCCGACGAGCTGCAATCTGCGCACCAAACTCGACGGGCCATTTCCGATAGGCGCGTAGACTGGTGCACGACATGACGTACACCGCTGTACCGGTCTGCAGCGGAATGCCGAGCACGGACTTTGCGCCCACCCGCAGCGCGTGCGCTAATTCAAAAGTGGCCGCCGCAGGAACGTCCTCGGGCACCCGCTCCCAAATGATGGTCTTGCCTTGGCGATATTGCTCGCTGGTCCACGGAAAATCGGTGCTGAGCAGCACAATGGGTGGACTATTCCTCAGTCCCGGACGGATATAAAAATGTTGGCGGTGCATTTGCACGCCGTCGGGATCGCACTCCCACAGACTGATCCGATCGAGTCCGATGAATTCCGCGAGCTTCTCGATCCACTCATCGATCCCTCGATCCACGGAATCCGGCGGCGCTTTTGCGAAGTAGGCGGACAATTCGAGTAGAAATGATTCGAAACGCAGGCGCCCAATGATATTTGCGGCTTTTGGGCGCGCGGTCGAAAGGGCGCCGGCCGGCTTGCCGGTCGCAGGCTTGCTCTTTTTGCGCTCCCCTGCGGATCTGGAGATTCGCTTCAAAGGCCTCCCCTCATTGCGCGAACTTTCTTCTGGTCGAATCCAAATTCATCTGTGCCGGGAATTGTAAGGCAAATTCCACCTGAGCGATGTCAGCCAGGCGGGAAATGCGAGATTCCCCGGAATTATGACCGGATCGCCATGCGCACGAAAAGCGTGCGCCTCGAGGCATCGACGCGGGAAGACGCCCGCTTGGTCCAGATGAGATGATTTGGCGCCCAGGGCGATAGTTTCTCGCCTGACATTCCCCGGCTGTTGCCTCATTATGGACAGCTCATCACGAGGATCACGCATGCGCCAGACGCCCAGACATTACTTGCTCGCCTCGGACTTCGATCAAACCTTGAGCTTCAAGGATTCCGGCGTCGTGTTGAGTGAGTTACTCGGAATTTCCGGATTCGAGCAGCGTGTAGCGGGTCTCGCCCGCAGCAACCTGATTCAGCAAGGCGGCGAATTGGCCTATCTCATTCGTCACGATCCGGAGTTTCGCGGTGTGCGCCGCGAACACCTCGTTGAAGCCGGGCGCCGCGTCCGTCTTAAAAGCGCCATTCCAGCCCTCATGGACTTCATGGAGCGGGGTACACCAGAGCTCAAGTTTTCCTTTTTCGTCATTTCAGCCGCCCCGCGCGAGATCGTCTCCTCCGCCCTGGCATCTGTGGTGCCGCCGGAAAATATCTACGGCACGGAACTCGAGTTTGATTCCCGTTCGGGAGAAGTTACCGCCATCAATCGCGTGCCCGCGGGCTACGGCAAGGTGGCGGTCATCGAGGAGCTGCAGCACCGCCTCGGTATTTCCCCGGACCGCATCATTTACGTCGGCGATGGCGGCTCCGATGTGCATGTGATGCTGCACGTCAACAACCACGACGGGTTCACCATTGCGGTCTCCGAGAATCGACAGCTCGCACGGATCGCGAAACGCATCGTCGTCAGCGACAATGCCTTCAGCATCATGGTGCCGATCCTCGATCAGCTCATGCATTGGAAAGCGGGCGATATCCGCGAGCTATTCGAGACTCACGGACTGACCTTGAATGACTGGGAAAGAGATCGCACCGACCGCGTCAGCATCGGCGAAGTCCTGAATTTCACCGCCCCCGCCACGGCTGCCGCACGGTGAATCATTGGGTCGAAGGCTTGGGCTGGATGGCAACCGGCATATTTGTTGCGTCGTATTTTTTCACGCGGCCCTCGCTGCTGCGCGGCGTTCAGATGCTCGGAGCGCTGCTCTGGGTGCTTTACGGAGTGCTGATCCACGCCTCGCCCGTGATCGTCGCCAACGTGCTGGTGTTTTCCGCCGCCGCGTGGACCGCGATTCGCCGCTCCTCCCCGCCCAACCGGACCTGAGCGCAGCGTGCGGCTCGATGCGCCGCCGCCCTCAGCCGTTTTCGCCGATGCTGGCCTGTTCGTGACGATCGGGATTCAGCGCAACCTTGGAAACATTGTCGAAAATCATCGTTGCCCCCGTCTCCGGCTTAAACGCCGGCCAGTGCGGCAGATGCGGATGATTGGGATCGCCGCTGCGGGCGAACTGTAGCCACGCGTCGGACATTTTCGCTGCCAGCGCACGGGCATCGGCGCCGCCGCCCGTCATCGTTTCGCAACGATCCGTGTTGTCGAAGACGAAGGCGATTTCCGCACAATGAAATGCGCGCGGGCGTCCGTTCAGGATCGGAGTCTGCCAGGTGAACCAATACAAGTAGGCCGGAGCGCGGCCTTGCGCGGCTTTTAGTTTCGCCTGCTCGATTGCGCTTGCCCGCACGTCCGCGGCGGCAATACGCGACCACAGATCGAACGGTTTCGCCGCGGGGGTACGGGCATGGAAGGCATCGATTACGGACATTGCCCGGTCGCCATAGATCTCGCGCGCCCGCGCTTGCAGATCCGCATCAGTCATCGCTTCGTATTCTGGGTGATTGATCGCGGTGACGAATTCGTTCAGTGTGGTGCCGATGATCATCGGTATATCGGCGGACATGGCCGGCGCCGCCGGACTGAACGGATGATTTGGCAGAATTCTGCCGTCGACTACCGGCGCAAATCCCAATTGGTCCACGGCGCCGCGGAAATTGGGAATTCCACCCGGGGGCCGCGAGCGGCGTTGTTGCAGCACCTTGCCCGCGGCCGCGAGGATCTGTTGGGCGGGTAGGGTCTGGATTTGCCCGATCGTAGTCCGGGTGAGCCCCAGTTCGCTCACGATGGCCTCGCTTAGCTTGTGCGCATTCTCTTGAGTCATGCCGCGCAGCAGTGAGCCGCTCTCGACGATTGCACGGTGAAACAAACCTTTGGCTTCCGGCATCGCCATGAGCGTCGAAACCTTGCCGCCTCCTCCGGATTGGCCGAATATCGTGACGACGCGCGGATCGCCGCCAAAATTTTCGATATTGTCCCGCACCCATTCGAGTGCGGCGACGATGTCGAGCATGCCGACGTTGCCCGACGCGGCATACTGATCGCCATATGGCGACAGATCGAGATAGCCGAAGGCGTTCAGGCGGTGATTCAAGGAAACGACGATCACATCGCCGCGGCGCGCCAGATTCTCTCCATCATAGGATCGAAGTTCCTGACCGGAGCCGGCCGTGTAGCCGCCGCCGTGCAGCCACACCATTACCGGGCGCTTTTTGCGATCTATCCCGGGCGTCCACACATTTACCCGCAGACAATCCTCGTTCTGCACGCCATCGTCCCAGGCAAACATGAAAGCCTCTTCGTCGTTTGCCCAGCCGCCACGGGGACCTTGCGGCGCGACGTATCCGTATTGGCGTGAACTGCGAATACCTTCCCAAGGTCTGGGTTTGGTGGGCGGCATGAAACGATTGGCCGCTTCGGTATTGCCGGCATACGGAACACCCTTGAAGGTATAGATTCCATTGCGGACGTAGCCTGCCACCCGCCCCGCTTGGGTGGCTACGATGGCCTCCCCGTCGCCCGCAATCAGCGGTTCCTGGCTGCGGTCCGGCGCGGGCGCGCCGATCGCTTGGGATGCAGCTGCCGAACCCAGAGTCCCGCATGCCAGCGCCACCGCACCCTTGAGCATTTCGCGGCGCGACAGCGTTAATTCCTCGGCACTGCTTTTGCAGGGTGAGCATGGTCTCTTTTTCATCGGATCTCCCTTCACATCGACGATCGCAGCAGGTGCAAATCTTACGGCCCGCAGAACTGCAAGTCGACGCCGGGGCGCTGATCTCTTTGCTAAGCGCTCGCCATCATCGCCGACCAACGGCGCTGCATTTCTTGCGGCGTGATGCGTTCCTTGCGGGTCGCGACCATCCACTTGTACCCGAAGGGGTCTGCAATTTGGCCGGCGCGATCACCGTAGAATTCATCCTTGACGGGCCGCAGCATGGTGGCGCCCGCCTTGATCGCGCGCTCGACAAAAGCGTCGACATCGGGAACGTAAATTTGCAACGCAATTGGCGAGCCGCCAAGAGTTTGCGCGCTGACGGCGCCGAAGTCCGGATATTCATCGGACAGCATCAGCGTCGCGTTGCCGATGGCAAGCTCGGCATGCCCTATGCGCCCCGATGGCTCGGTCAGACGGTACAGCTCTTTGGCTGCAAACGCCTTCACGTAAAACGCGATGGCGCGAGCGGCATCTTTGAAACCGATGTAGGGCGAGATTTGACTGACCGTATCTGCTGTTGCCAGAACTGAGTTCATGACCGGCCTCCTAATATGTTTACGTTCCGTACCGTAACGTATATAATCTAAGCATGTCAACGAAAAAAAATGTGCGCGGTGCTCCGGTACGGTCCCGCGGCCGGCCACGCAGCGCCAAGGCGCATGCCGCGATTCTTGCTGCGGCGCATGATCTTCTCATGGAAGAAGGGCTGACCGGAGTCACGGTCGAAGCCGTTGCAGCCCGCGCCGGCGTCGGCAAGCCGACGATATATCGAACATGGCCGAACGCCTATGCCGTTGCCATGGCCGCTCTGATCAGCGCCGATGGGGGTTCTGTAAAAAAATTGCCGCCTTCGAAGTCGGCGCTGACCCAGCTCAAACTTCAATTGCGTACGGTTGCCGCGGTGTTTGCCTCGCGCACCGGTCGCCAGGTGACCATGATGATTGCCGCGGCGGCCTCCGAGACGGAATTATCCAAGTCCTTTCGCAATCATTTCATCCTCGCCCGGCGCGAAGAGGGGCGCTCCATCGTTGCCCGTGCCATTGGCCAGCGCGAGATCCGCGCCAACATCAACATGGACGTGGCATTGGATATGATTTATGGCCCGATTTTTTACCGGCTGCTCATGGGCCACGGCTCTCTCGATGGCGATTTTACCGACTCGGTGGTCGAACAGGCGCTTAAGGGAATCGCGAAAAACGCGTAGCAGCTGTTTGACCCAGTGAGCGGTGGCACGCTCTGCGCAATTTCAGCCCAGTCGGATCAACGCGTCCTTAGGCATCACCGGCAAGCCCAGCTGGGCTTCGTGCGCGGCCACCAAATCGCGATCGTCATGCTGCCAGGGATGGAAAGCAGGCCGGAAGAACGACAGCCACGCCGGAAAGATCTGCCGCAAGAGACCGGGATAAATCAACAGATACGAGAAAATGCGCAACCAGGTGCGCGGTCCATCGATGCCGTCCTGCTTGAGGAATTGCCGCATCGCGCGTACGCGGGCACGCAAGAATGTGTAGCTGATGTTCAGCATCACCAAGGAGCGGAACTTCCAGCGCCTGTATGCAGATAAGCCCTTGGTGGCGGCCAGAAAGGTATCGTACGCGACGCCTTTGTGCTCAATCTCCTCGATCGCATGCCATTTCCAAAGACGGGCCTCCTGCGCCGAAGCGCCCTTGAAGTGTCGCTCGTTCTTCAAGCAGGCGTGCGCGATGATGGCGGTGAAGTGTTCCAGCGCCACAGTGGTCACGAGGCCCAAGATGGGCGGTTTACTCTTCAATTCCGCCAATCGCGCATCCAAATCCGCGTGCATCGGTGCCACATCATATCCGGCCTGTTCTACTTGGCTGTTCAAGTGGCCGTGCTCGCGGCTGTGCGCGGCCTCCTGCTTGATGAAGGCATCGATTTGCGCTTGCTGGCGCGCAGGAACCTGGTCGCGAAAATCCCGCACGCTCTCGATGAAGAATGCTTCGCCCTTCGGAAAGGTGAGCGACAGACTGTTGTAAAACGCGGTTGCGATCGGATCGCCGCCATTCCACCAACGCGCCGCGCTGTGGCCGCGTGCAAACATCACATTGCGCGGCTGGATCGCTAAATCCGCGGGAGTGGGAGAAACGGAGTCCATGGCAGCCTCGATCCAAAATTGAGGGAAGCCTTAACTTAGTCGCTATTTATGCATCCGTCAACATACTATTGATGGACACATAAATTAAGACTCCCGCAATGCAGCAAGCGCCTGGGCAAAGTAGTCGCGCCGCCTGGTGGGTCCTGCCCCCAGGACATCGCCCAGCAGCCCGCCCACGGAGGATTCCGCATAAGCGGCGAAAGCCACGATCAGCGCGATGCGCGAAATACGTTTGGCGTCGGTTTTTGAGCTGGGGCGCGCGCGGCTGGCGATGAAATCGGCCATCATGCGATTCACAGGCTGCAGCCGGGAAGTCTCTCCCGAGCGGACCAGCCATCCCAAAACACGCCCCAGCCCGTTCTGGCCGAACAGATCGAACACGCGATCCACCACCGCCCGGTAATCGTGTTCGAGGTTGTTCATCTCCACGCCGACGGTTTGCAAGCCTGCCAGAAGCTCGCGCACGAGATCCTCAGCAATCGCCGCGTGCAACCCCGCGGCGGACCCGAAATGATGACTCAAATTCGGATAGGTCACCCCGGCCGCATCGGCCACCGCACGCATGGTGAGGATATCGTCCGGTCCTTCCACAATCAGCCGCCGCGCGGCGGCCAATGCCTGCGCGCGCATATCGGATGCTGCACGCCGAATCCGGCGTGGACGCGCGATCTTTGCAGTTTGCCTCTTCACGCGCGCGAGTCTGCGCGATGGCTTCTATCGTGGCAACTGCACCTGCATGATCCGCGTGCGGTTTTAGAGCTTTGAGTGCAGAATCAACAGCGCCCGATGCACAGAATTACGCCCCGGGAAATTCGCAACGCCGAGAGGAGCCGTCCATAGTGTTTGCAATTCGCGTCAAGTCGCTTGGCAAAGCAATCCGGCAATGGAGCGCCGGCTCGGCCGTGTTCGTGCTCATCGGAGCGCTGATAACGGCGATACCGGCATCGGCGTCGGCGGCGAGCCCCAAGCCCGCGACCGCCGGGTTCAAAGTGTATATCTCCGTGGACATGGAAGGCGTCGCGGGCGTCGTCACGGGGGATCAGTTGATTCCGGGCGGATTCGAATACGAACGGTTTCGCCGTTTCATGACCGACGAGGCAGTGGCGGCAGTTCGAGGAGCCAAGGCGGCGGGCGCCACAGAAGTCGTCGTCAGCGATTCACACGGCAACGGCGAGAGTCTGTTGATAGAGCTTTTTCCAAACGACGTGCGTATTGTGCGCTCCTGGCCGCGCCACGGGGAAATGATGGCGGGACTTGACTCCAGCTTCGCGGCAGCGTTGTTTGTCGGCTATCACGCTTCGACGACGAATCCGCGGGGCGTGCGCGCTCATACCATTTCCAGCGCACACTTCACGCGAGTAGCACTCAACGGCACCCCGGTGACCGAGGCAGAGTTGAATGCCGCCTATGCCGGCGCGCTCGGCGTCCCCATCGTGTTCATTTCCGGCGACGATGCCGCCATCAGCGAGGTCACCTCCCGTCTTGGCAACATGGAATCGGTGATCACTAAAAAGACTTTGGGATTTCACTCGGCCGAATCGCTCACTCCGGCTGCTGCGTGCGAAAAGATCTATCAGGGGGCGCTCTCAGCCGTTTCCCATCGCGAGCAGCGCAAGCCTTACGTGATGGCGGCGCCGATCAGCTTGGAGATTTCGTTCAAGAGCTACACCGCGGCGGAAATCGTAAGCTATCTGCGCGGCGTGGAGCGCACGGATTCTCATTCGATACGCTTCGTGGGCCGCGACATGGCGGAAGTCATGGATTTCATTGTTTTTCTGGACTATTACAGCCCAGAGATGGCTCCATAGATCGGCCCTTCGCAACCCGCTTGCAGCAGGAACCTTAAGCATTGTCGCGGGTCAATAAATCAGGCGGAGCGTGCCTATTTCGCGAGCAGGGCTGGAGATGGTCGAGCCAAAGCCAAGAACATCGTCACGACCCACTGTTTTATTCGTCGTGGTGGCGCTGCATGTGGCCGTGCTAGCGCTGCTTTTGCAGTCTGCGCGCAGCCAGCACACCAACCGGCCTGCAGCTGAGGCTCCTCTGCAACTGCTGTTCCTTCCTCCGACGAAGACCTCGATGGTGCACGTCGAAAATGTCCGCCCACAGCAGTTGAGCACCAATATCGCGATTGCGGTCTCGCCGCTTGCGCTCAACTCATCGCCCCAAACGGGCGCAGGTTCGGCGTCCGACGGCCGTGGGCCGGCAGTGAATTGGACTGCGGAAGCGCAGCGCGCCGTACGGGCTTTCGAAATCCGCCGCAATCAAGGTTCGAACAGTGCACTGTCAGTGTCATCCTCGTTGGATGCGTTGGGCGCGCAGCGAGCACCATGCTGGTGATCGATTCAAGACAGAGAGCGGCGATTGGATCGTATGGATCAATGCCGACTGCTACCAGGTGGCAAGCTGGCATTCAGACATTACGGTGCTCGACACCCTCTCGCCTCAGACAATTTGCCGCAAGCCGATCGACCCCGCGCATAACGACTGAGGCTTGCGGCAGCGCTGCGGCCTCATGCGCTCGACCCTTGGTAGTACCTCTACATTGGAGCGCTCCTGACTGCTGGCAAAATCAGGGCAAAGCGCCAAAACGTGGCGCCGATAGCAAAAATTCCACGGATTTCGAGACCCCGTAGGTATCCGCCGGGTGGAGAAGCAGGCGCAATAGCGCTATGTAAAATGAGGAGTGGGTCGTGCTTCGCGGATTTAAATTTCAAGTAGTGCTGCCGATCGCGGCCATCGCCCTGCTGCTCATCAGCGTCGGAGCCATCGGCTTTTCCGTTTGGGCGATGCAGCACGAAGAAGCACAGATCAGACAGGAGGTCGCAGATAACGTAGCGTCGGTCCGCGGTGTATTCCAGACCACCGCGACGCTGATGGATGAGCGCGTGCACATGAGCATGGCACTGCTCAAGGAACAGATTGGTGCGCGCGGCGGGGCCGACAAAGGTGCCTCCGTCACCCTCGCCGGCAAACCCATCGCCGATATCGTCGTCGCCGGCAAGGGACAGGCGGGAAACTTCGAATATGTCGATTATGTGACCCGCCTGGCCAAAGGCACCGCCACGATTTTCTCCAAGGACGGCGACCGTTTTGTGCGCATCGCCACCAATGTTTTAAAGGACGACGGCAGCCGCGCAGTCGGCACCGAACTCAACCAGACCACAAAGGCGTACGCAGCCTTGATCAATGGCCAGCCGTTCTACGGCGTGGTCGACATCCTGGGCAATCCCTACATCACCGGCTACGAGCCGCTCAATGCAAAAAACGGCGACTATATCGGGCTTACCTACGTAGGCTACAAGGCCGAGCTGCCGGTATTAAGCCAGTCCTTGGAACAATCGCGGGTACTGAAGAGCGGCTTCGTGGCGGTGCTCGACGCCAAGACCGTACGCTACTTGCCGTCCTGGATTACCAAGGAAGAGGCGCAAGAACACATCGACAATAAGGATGGTTCTTGGGTCATCGACCGTGTACCTCTGGAAGAATGGGGACTCACCATCGTCTCCGCCTACCCAGTCGCAGAATTGCACTCGGTGGGCCGAAAAATCGGCTATGGCGTCGCCCTGGCGGGGCTGATTATTGGCGCCGCGATATCGATCGCCCTGTTCTTCCTGCTGGACTGGAAGGTGCTGCAGCTGCTCGGCGGCGAGCCGCGGGCGGCTGCCGAGTACATGAAGAAAATTGCGGCCGGCGACCTGGCGGTGGAAATCGCGGTTGACGGCAGTCGCCCGGACAGCCTGATGGCGTCGCTAAAGCTGATGCAGATGAAGTTGAAGAATTTGATCTCGGCGGTAAGCGGCGCCGCGGCTGAGGTCAGCGAGCAGTCGCACAAGTTCGAAGCGACATCGGCCGCCTTTCAGCGCAGCCGCGACGAAGCCACGGTGCAGGAGTTGTTGCGGCAAACCAAGGGGGTCGGCAGAACGCTCGCCTTGTTGGAAAAGTCGATCGCCCGCTTCAAACTGTAGCGCTCAAAGCCTCACGACGCGGTGTCGTTGATCTCGCGCACGCAGGCGATGAGCAGCGGCAAGCGATCGCGGTGCTGATTGAGCAGTTCGGTCCGGATCAGATTGAGCGTTTTGTGCAAACTGGGCACATCGCTGCAACGATTGACCGCATCCACGAAATCCTGTCCCTGGACGCCGAACTGATTCAGGCAGAATTCGGACAGCGAGAAGCGCGCCTGAGCCAGTGAAATGCCCGATTCCAGGCGCATTGGATCGGATCCGTGACCACTGCTTGCGGCCGCAGGTTTGGCGGCGGCTGTTGGCGCGGGCTTGACCGGCGCGGGCTTGACCGGCGCGGGCTTGACCGGCGCAGGCTTGGCCGGCACGGGCTTGACCGGCACGGGCCTCGCAGCGGGCGCCTGGGCTTGCGCAGGGGAATCGGTCGGGGGGGCGTCGTCGGTTTCGTTGAGCTCGCGAATGCAAGCGGCCAGTGCGGGCAGCCGATCGGGAAAGCGTTCGTCGATTTCGGAGCGGATACTGTTCAGCGCCTCCTGCAAACTCATGATGTCATTACAGAGACTCAGCGCATCGACAAGGTATTGGCCGTCAGTACCGAACTCGTCCATGCAAAAGTTGGACAACGCGAAGCGCGCTTGGCTGGGTGACACACCGAACTTGAGCCGCAAATCGCGGCGTCCGGAGCGCGCGGAACCTGCCGAACCACCGCGGCCGGCCGGTTCGCCGTCGGCGATGACCACGAATTTGTTGGTCAAAAGCCTGCGCAGGCCGTCAACCACAGTATTGCGTGGAAACATCGAGCGCTGCAGGATGGCATCGGCGGTTTTACAGCCTTGCTCGATCAGCGACAGAATATTTCGCGCGGAGACGTCGAGCTGAAACGCATGATTGCGCAGCTCTTCGCTGCCTTTCGAGGTGAGAATCAAGACTTGCTCGCCAGACTTCATTGTTATGCCGGCTTCGAACGCCTGTTATCGTGAAATCTTAAACCGAAAGCGTGCCCTCCGTCAGAGCTTCGGTTGCTTTTTCGCAGGTTACGAATGCGCTGGGCCGCACTGCATCAAAAACGCACCCGTGGCGCTTCGCCTGCGTTGCCGAACCCCGTAAGATGCCGGTGAACTTATTCGATCGGGTTGAAGTCTTAGCGTGCGAGGCAAGCACTTCTACTGGAGCATCTATTGAGAGTTTCTAGGCGTTTATTTATAGCCGGCGCCATCGCCGGAGCGGCCGCCGCCGCGGTCCGCCCCGCATTTGCACAAATTTCAGGCAAAGGTCCGATTGACCCAAGACTGGTTGGCCGCGCCCGAGATGCCTTGGAACGACATCGCGACAGCATTGTTCACAGAGACCTCATTGGCATTGCGGATTTCTCGCTGCCCTCAAGTGCGCCCCGGTTTCATTTGCTCAATATGGCAGACGGCCGCGTCAATTCGCATTTGGTCGCCCATGGACGAGGCTCCGATCCGTCGCACAGTGGATGGCTCGAGCGCTTCTCCAACGAACCTCACTCATACGCGACGTCGGCCGGTGCCTACCGGACGGACGACATGTATGTCGGCGGCCATGGCGAGTCAATTCGTCTCGAAGGACTTGATGTCAGCAATAGCAATGCCGCGGCGCGCGCCGTTGTGGTGCACGGCGCCTGGTATGTGAGCGAAGCCATGGTCCGGGATCATGGCGTACTGGGGCGAAGCGAGGGTTGCTTCGCCGTAGCTGCTTCGAGCCTGCCTGAAATATTGGCGGCACTCGGCCCCGGCCGATTGATCTACGCGGACAAGGCTTGACGCAAACCCTAGCGCGCGCTCAGAAAACTCGTTTCGGCAGCGTCCAAACTAAAATTTCCCGACGCAACACGGTTGATCCATTGCGCTGTCTCGATCACGCCGCCAAAACTGAAGAAATGGGGCGCAGCAACCCGCGTCGAGCTTGGCAGCTGCATTAAGCGCATCACGTGCTGCTCAGGGGTCGTGGCGAGTTCGGCAATCGCACCGACCGCGCTCAGGTTGTGCATCACGGCGCGCAGCGACGCACCGATTCCACAACGCATCGCATATTTGATGAGCTTGGAGAGCGGAGCAGGACCTGCGATCCCGGCCAGGATCGGCATGCGTATGTCCATTCGCGCGAGCTCGGGTTCCCAGTTCCGCAGCGCACTGCCATTGAAGCCAAATTGCGTAACGATGAACAAAGGCAGGCCGGTGCGATCCGCGAATGCCTGTTTTGTCTTGAGTGCGCCGGCGAGCAGCGTGGGCCCGATGCCCCTTTGCCCTTCCGGATATCCGGCGACTCCGATTCTCTTCAGGCCGGACTTCTCGAGAAGTCCCGACGCGAAGACATCCAAGGTACTCTCGAATTCTCCCGCGGCGTGCTGCGCGTCGCCGGCCACCAGCAATACCTGCGCGACTTCGTGAGCGACCAATTCGGCCAGTGCAGTACGCAGGGTTTCGGGATAGTTAAGGCGCCGCGCGACAATGTGCGGCGTCGCCTGAAACCCGGCCGCTTGCACTGCCAGCGCCGTCTTGATGACCTGCACCACGCTGGCGCTGGGAACATGCGAGACGTAAATCGAGGTTCCGGCGGGCAACAGCTCGCGCAAGGCGGGCAAATGGTGCTGGTCTGAGCTCGTGATCTCGATCGAAGCCGCCCGCACAAAGGCGGTAATGCGCTCCTTGAGCGCCACGTGTGGAGAGACCCGTGGTTGTAGCGGCGAATTCACGAGCGCTGCCTGGCGCGCAAAACGGTCAGGTCGCGTGTCGGCCGGCGCCCGCCACCATCTGTGAGGCGATGCGCGCCACGTGTTCGCCCTGAAAGCGGCACATTTCGAGTTCAAGTTTGCTCGGCATGCGCAGTTCGCTGCCAGCTCCGGTCACGCAGCTGGCGCCGTAGGGCGTTCCACCCGTGATCTCGCGCATGGTCGTCAGATCTTTAAACGTATAGGGAAGCCCCACGATAATCATGCCGTGGTGAAGCAATGTGCTGTGGAATGAGGTAATGGTGGTCTCTTGTCCCCCATGCTGGCTGGCGGTGCTGCAAAATACGCTGCCGATCTTGCCTACCAATGCGCCTTGTCCCCACGCGGGGCCGGTCTGATCGAGAAAATTGCGCATTTGCGCGGCCATGTTCCCAAACCGCGTCGGAGTTCCAAAAATGATTGCGTCATACTGATCCAGCTCCTCCGGCGTCGCGAGCGGCGCCGGCTGATCAAGTTTGAAACCGGAGGCTTGTGCGACATCAAGCGGACACAACTCTGCCACCCGCTTCACCGTGGCTTGCACGCTCGCCACACGCCTCGCCCCTTCCGCTTGCGCATACGACATCGCCTCGATGTGTCCGTAACTGCTGTAATAAACAACGAGAACCTTGGCCATGGCGGCTCCTCATGATTTGAATTGTGGTGCGCCCAAGAAAAAATCAACCGTCCAGACGTTGCGGTGAAACGGTTGAAAATTCGCATAGCGAAATATTTTTCGCTTTCAGGCTACGTCTTGCCCGCGGCAGCGTCAAGCCGCGCTTCGGATACTTTAAGTTTGCGCACTCAAGGAAAGCCAGGGAACGATTGCCAGATCGCTCGAGATCTGGCGGCTGACCAGCTGCAGCATGGCGAGGCGCTCGCGAATCAACTTAGTCTTGGTGGTGCGCCGTGAATGGCTCGATGAGTTCAGAGACGCGACCACCCTGCCGGTCTGGTCGAACACGGGAACAGCGAGCGCAATTACGCCATAGGCCAGTTCGTCCTCGACCGCGGAATATCCGCAGCGCCGGCACTCATCGATCAGCGCACGCAGTTTTACCGGATCCGTCACCGTACGCTCCGTGAGGGCTTCGAGATTCGCAACTTCAAAATAGTGCTGCAGCCGCTCGCCGCTGACGCCCGCCAGCAGCACGCGTCCGGTCGAGGTCGCATGCGCCGGAAAGCGGCTGCCGACATGCGCTTCCAACCGCAGCAGCGTGCGCACGGAAGTACGCGCCACATAAACGATTTCCACGCCGTCCAATACGCATAGTGCCGCCGAGTCGGCGGTGTTGCGAGCCAGCTCCTCAAGATGGTTTTTGGTGAGTTGTTCGATGTTCATCGATTCAAGATAAGCAGCACCGAGTTCGAGCACCCTGGGCCGCAGCAGAAAGTCGCGGCCGTTGCGAGTGATGTAGCCCAGCTCCTCCAGCGTGAGCAGGCAGCGCCGCGCGGTCGCGGCGGGGATGCGCGCGCTGCGTGCCACCTCGCTTAGGCTCAAAGCCGCATGGTCGCGGGAAAAGGCTCGAATGACGGCCAAGCCTTTGGCGAGGCCCCCCATGGCCTCGCGGCGCGGCGGCGTTTTTTTGCTGGCTGGCACGCGGTCAAGTCTATTTCGATATCCGAAATCGGGAAAGGGCTTAGTGCAGTCGCTTGACGATTGATCGGAGCACGGTTCACTATGCTTTCGTATATCGACGTCGTTTTCGATATACGAAAATAAGGGGATAAGAGGGGACTATTTGAAGATCGGGCGGCAAGACCAGCACAGTTCGGCAATTTCGACCTCGAACGAGGCGATCATTGTCGTCCGTGGGCGCGACCTTGCGCAAGAATTGATCGGCTCGCTCAGCTTCACGGAGCATTTCTGGTTGCTCGTGACCGGCGCGATGCCCACCGCGGCCCAGCGCCGGGTGCTCGACTCCACTCTGGTTGCCATCGCGGAACACGGACTCGTGCCCAGTGTCCAGGCATCCCGGATGACATTCGCCGCCGCCCCGGAGGCGCTTCAGGGCGCGGTCGCCGCCGGCATCTTGGGTTGCGGCTCGGTTGTTTTGGGTTCCTCCGAAGCCGCAGGCCAATTGTTTGCGGCCATCGCCAAACGCGCTGACGCCGGCGCCGGTATCGCTCAAGCAGCCAAGGATACGGTTCGCGAATATCGCAGCCAAAAGCGTCAGATCCCGGGATATGGACATCCCCTGCACAAGCAGCTGGACCCGCGCGTGCAACGGCTATTTCAAGTCGCGAGCGAGGCAGGCAGCAGCGCCAGGCATGTGCAAATCGCGCGCGAAGTGGAAACTCTGCTGCCGGATTTAGTGGGCAGGCAATTGGCGCTAAACGTCTCGGGCGCGATTCCCGCCGTACTCCTCGATGCGGGCTACCCGCTCGGGGCGCTCAAAGGCATCCCCATTCTGGCGCGCACCGCCGGTCTGATCGCGCATCTTCTCGAGGAGCAGCAACAGCCCATCGGTTTTGTCCTCTCGCACGCCGGCGCACAGGCAATCGATTACGACGGCGATGTGCCCGTCGGATTTGAACCGAGCAAGGACACCTGACGGGCATGAGTACGCAGCCGGCATTGGCGGGAATCCGCGTCCTGGAACAGGGCACCTTCATAACGGGACCCTGTGCCGGGATGATGCTTGCCGACCTTGGGGCCGATGTGATCAAGGTTGAGAGCCCCGAGGGCGACCCATACCGCGCCTACCAAGACGGACAATATTCACCGCACTTCCAGGCGTACAACCGCAACAAACGCAGCCTAACGCTGGACATGAAGCTGAAAAGCGACTGCGCCTTGTTCGATAAGCTAGCGGGCGAAGCGGATGTCTACATTCAGAACTTTCGGCCGGGAACGGCTGAACGGCTCGGCGCCGGTGCCGCACGGCTGCGGGCCTTAAATCCGCGCCTGGTGTGCTGCTCGATCAGCGGCTTCGGCTCCAGCGGCCCTTACTATGATCGTCCCAGCTATGACTCGGTCGCCCAGGCCTTGAGCGGATTCCTGAGCGTGGTAGTCGATAACCGGCGGCCACAGTTTTTGGGCCCTGCGCTGGCCGATGCGATTACCGGCATGTACGCCTCCCAGGGAATTCTCGCAGCTCTGGTGCAGCGCGGCCGCAGCGGCCGCGGCGCTCATGTCGAAGTCTCGATGCTCGAGGCCATGACGCATTTTGCGATCGAGCCGTTCGCCGCTTTTTTTGCGCTCGGCGAAACACCGACTGCGGCCGACCGGCCGCGCCTGGCCCAGGCCTACATTCTGCACACGGCGGATGGGCGGCTCATCGCGATTCATCTGTCTTCGCTGGAAAAATTCTGGCAGGGATTGTGCACGGCGCTGGACGCGCCTGAACTGAAGCAAGACCCGCGCTTCAATCCGCGGGAGCGCCGCATTGCCGAGTACGAAACGCTGCGCGTCGAACTCGACGCGCGTTTCGCGCGCAAGCCGCTTGCTTACTGGATGCAGCGCCTGCAGGCACAGGACGTGCCGTTCGCACCTGTGAACCTCCTCGACGATGTAGTGCGCGATCCACAGGTCGAGCACATGGGGATCGTCGTTCCGATCGAATCGCCGCATACGGCGACGCGGGCCGTGCGTCCCGCCGCACAGTTCGACGGCCGGCGCGCCCACTCCGTGAGCGCGGCGCCGCTCCTCAATCAACACGGAGAATCGATTCGCGCCGCTCTCAGCAGCGCAACGTCGTGGCCGGAAGCCATACCGGCCCAGAGGGGAGGAGAAAGCTAATGCTGCTTCCAACAACGCTGGTCGGCAGCTATCCGCAGCCGGAGTGGTTGATCGATCGCAAGCGCCTGGCAGGCCGCTTTCCGCCGCGGGTTCGCGCCCTCGAGCTGTGGCGCGTGCCCGAGCCGTATCTGGCGGAAGCGCAGGACGATGCGACCCTCATGGCCATCAAAGCGCAGGAGGAAGCGGGGCTCGACATCATCACCGACGGTGAAATTCGGCGCGAGAGCTATTCGAACCGCTTTGCCACCGCGCTCGAGGGCGTCGATCTCGACAATCCGGGCACCGCACTCGACCGCAGCGGACATCCCAATCCGGTGCCGCGAGTGGTTGGAAACATCCGCCGGCGGCACGCCGTCGGCGTGCGCGATCTCGAATTCCTGCGCCGTCACACGCTGCGGCGCGTGAAGGTGACGGTGCCCGGACCCTTTACCATGGCGCAGCAGGCCCAGATCGACCATTACGGCGGCAGCCGACAGCTCGCGGCCATGGATTATGCGGCCGCCTTGAACGAGGAAATTCGCGATCTCTTCAATGCAGGCGCGGACGTGGTGCAAATCGACGAGCCGTACATGCAGGCGCGGCCCGAGGAGGCGCGCACATACGGTCTGGCAGCGCTCAATCGGGCCCTGGAAAACGCCGCGGGCACCACGGCGGTGCACATTTGCTTTGGCTATGCGGCAATCATCCATTCGCGTCCGTCCGGTTATTCTTTTCTGCCGGAATTGGCCGAATGCGGCTGTACGCAGATATCGATCGAGACCGCTCAATCGAGCCTGGATTGCTCGGTGCTCACGCAGTTGCCGGGCAAGAAAATCATCCTGGGCGTCATTGATTTGTCCGACCCCACCGTCGAAACCCCGGAGATCGTCGCGAACCGAATTCGGCGCGCGCTGCCTTTCGTGGACCCAAAAAATCTTTTGATAGCGCCGGACTGCGGCATGAAGTATCTGCCACGCGAAGCGGCCTTTGGCAAGCTGCAAGCGATGGTCGCTGGCGCGCAGATGGTGCGCGCACAGCTGATAAATGCGCAGGCTCCGGCTTGAGCCTTAAAAAACGAACAGGGGGATCTCACATGTTTACTGTTATGCGCCGAACTCTGTCAATGCTGGCGGCTGGGTTGGGAATCATCGTCATCGTCGAGCCGGTCTGGGCACAAACCGCGCCGCCGGGAGCGCTCGAAGAAATCGTGGTCACGGCGCGCAAGCGCAACGAGAACTTTCAAGACGTACCGATGTCGGTAAACGTGTTCACCTCGCAGGAGATCACGGCGGCTGGAATCGAAAGCCCGCGCGACTTCATCGCCATGGTGCCGAACATGACCTTGGTGGAGACCCAGAACATCGGCAACTCCTTCGTAACGATTCGCGGCATCTCGCAGGCGCGCAACAGCGAGCCGTCGGTCGCGGTACTGGTCGACGGCGTGCTGGAAACCAATCCGTACCAATTCACTCAGGCACTCTACGATATCCAGCAGATCGAGGTCCTGAAAGGGCCGCAAGGCGCGCTCTACGGCCGCGATGCCATCGGTGGGGCGATCATCATTCGCACCGCGGACCCGACCGATCATTTCGAAGCCAGCACACGGGTTGGCCTCGGCAACGGCCCGTCAGAAAAAGCCCAGCTGAACTTGAGCGGGCCGCTCGACTCCGCCGGAACCTTGAAGTACCGCGCGTCGTTCAACTACTACAACACCGACGGCTATCTGGAGAATGCGTATTTGGACCGCAAGTCCGACCCCTATCGCGACTATTCCGGGCGTTTGCGCCTGCTGTGGTCGCCGGCTGACAGCTTCACTGCGGACCTGCGCTTCAACTACGACAAGGCGGAGACCACGGCGTACTATTTCGTCATCCCGCGCAGCGACGAGGCGAATCCATTCAGCGATTTCACCACGCCCGGCAATGCCAATGACACCACCTCGCCGATTCAGAACAACAATCTGGGCACCGACGATCGCTCCATCGTGGATGTCGCGCTCAAGCTCGACTACAACTTATCCTACGGTACCGTCACTTCGATTACGGACTTCAACCACACCAAAGAGATCGACACCGGCGACGCCTACGACTTCCGGCCCGTGACGACCTCCGTGGAATACGCGCTCACTTCGTTTGCAGGGCCCATACCGACACCTGCACAGGGCGGCCCTTTCGACGAAAGCCAAAGCCAGTTCATCGACGTCAAGACGGTAAGCCAGGAGCTGCGCTTCACCTCCCCGGTGGTTGGAGGCTTCTCGTGGATCGCGGGCGGGTACTTCGTGCACACCAAGCGCTTCATTTCGACGGGTAATCTGGCGGACCGCGGCGAGGGCGTTCCCGAGGTGTTCTACAATCCGATCGTCGATCCCGCCAATCCCTACGCAACCAACACCAACCAGACTTTCCTCGCGGACAGCCAGGACAACAATGCCTGGGCGGTGTTCGCCGATGCCACCTACGAGTTCAACAAGCAATGGGAACTCGATGTTGCGTTGCGCTACGACCAGGATGAACGCCAGAACACGACGGAAACCCCGACCGCGTTCCTGCCGTCCACGTCGGCAGTCACCGGCGAGGTTCGCAAGGCCACGTTCAGCGCGACCCAGCCGAAGGCCACGTTGCGCTTCAAACCCGACGATGACTGGACCTTGTATGGCGGCTGGAGCCGCGGATTTCGCAGCGGCGGCTTCAACCAGACCGGCGTGGGCGATGTAGCGCGCGCCAATGGCGTGCTGGGCGTCAACGATCTGTTCGAGGCCGAGATCGCCGATACCTACGAAGTGGGATTCAAGAGTCAGTTTTTGGATCGGCGCCTGAGTCTGGAGGGCGATGTATTCCACACGCAATCCAAGAACGGCTACTTTTTCGTGTTCATCGCCGCGGACTCGACTCAGAACCTGGGCAATCTCAGTGCCACCTACAAGGGAGCGGAGCTATCGCTTACCGCACGTCCGACCGACCGGCTCGACCTGTATGCCGGCGTCGGGTTCACGGACAGCCGGATCACGGCGATGGCCGATCCGACCGTCATCGGCAACCAGGCGCCGCTGGTGTCGAGGAACACGGTCAACGCCGGCATTCAGTACAAGCAGCCCGTGGGCGACGGTTTGACGGGCACAATCCGCCTGGACTACAACGAAATCGGCCGCACCTGGTGGGAACCGTACAACATTACCTCGCGTGATCCGGTCTCCTTGGTGGATCTGCGGCTCGGACTGCAATCGCAGAAGTGGGCGGTCACGGCCTGGTCCAAGAATCTCACCAATACGATCTACAATGCCGAATTCTCGCCGGGCAACGTCGGTGGTGCCGGATTCTTGTGGCGCGCTCTGCCGCGGCGCTACGGCGTCGATCTCGACTACAAATTTTGATGCGGAGGTAATTCTCATGGCCAGCACATCCAAATTGCCCTCACGGCTTCATCACACGGCCTATGTAACGCGTGACCTGGAGGCGACGCGCACGTTCTACGAAGACCTCATTGGGCTGCCGTTGGTTGCGACCTGGTGCGAGGTGGATGAACTGTTCGGCGCCGAACGCGTCTACTGTCACTTGTTTTTTGCCCTGGGTGACGGAGGCGCGCTCGCCTTCTTCAAGTTCGCGAAGCCTGAGGACGAGGAACTGTTCGGGCCGAAGATGCCGCCCTCGCCGTTCCATCACATCGCGCTCAACGTCGATCAGGAGACGCAGCAGGCGATTGAGAAGCGGCTTGCCGCCGCGGGCTACAAGGAACCGCAGACGTTTGTACTCGAGCACGGCTATTGCCGTTCGGTTTACGTCACCGATCCTAACGGACTGATTCTGGAGTTCACGCTCGACGCCCCCAGGGCGGAGGAGATCAACCGCACCCGGCTGAAGAACGCGCACGCCGACCTCAAGCGTTGGATGGCGGGGGACCATACCTCCAACAACACCTATCGCTGAACAGCCGCTCATGAGCGCAACCCACGGTCTTCCGGGCTCTGTTTCGCCGCGCTCGCCGGCCGAATATCGCGACGGCGGCAAAGCAGCGGCCGCCACTCCCTTTCGTTTCTACGACAACCGGCAGAAGTATCTGGCCTTTGTCACAACCTGCAACGAGAAGTCCGCGATCGCGCGCCGTGCCGGCCACGAGATGACATTGTTGCGGCCGACGCCGCCGGCGTTGCGCATCTTCGATGCGGGAATGGGCGACGGCACCGTGATTACGCGCGTCATGCGCAGCACCCATCAGCTGTTTCCGACCGTTCCTTTGTTCGTGGTGGCCAAGGAAATCAGCCTCGAGGATGTCCGCTTGGGGCTGGAGAAGCTGCCGGAGCGGCTGTTCGAGCATCCCGCAACGGTTTTTGTCGTCACCAATCTGAATTATGCCGAAGCGCCGCGGCTGATGCCGCGCGACGCGCACTTGGCGGCGGCGCTCAATTGGCAGGAAGTACGGCTGACCGGATCGACCGCCCACGAGTATGCCGAGCAGATCGAGGATCTCGCGCCCGCGCTCGCCAACGGCTGGCAGACCAAGCCCAGCCCCAAGACCGGCAACCCACAGGTGGTGCGTCCATCGGTACTGGTGATTTATCGCGAGGACCATAAGTTTCTGCTCGATACGGTGATTCCGAAGCCCGGGAGCATCTTTGAGCATTACGACTTGGTGATTGCCTCGCAGCCCTGGCGGGCGCGAATGGGAGCCGAATTCAAGGTACAGAAGGTACTGGCGCCCCTCGCGCGCAGCCTCGCGCCGGGCGGCAGGCTGCTTGCCATTCAGTCGTATGGCCACGACCCGGGCCTGGAAATCATCCAGCAGCTCTGGCCGGAGGAGCGTCCCTTCCAGGTCGACCGCCATGAACTTCTGTCGACTTTGCGCCGCGAACTGGGTCGCGATGTCCGCGACTTCAGCCTGGCTGCGCCGCCCGATGACAAGGCGGTATTTCGCTACGATATGCACACGCTGCCGTCGGAAATCGGCGACCGGATCGGCACCTCGACTTTGTTCGCCGCATGGAATGCAGCGATCTATGTGAATCAGATCGAAGACGAACGGCTCGACGAAGTTGTTCCGAGCGGCGCATACCTTGCAGCCACGCAAAACGTGCTGCAGAAACATGGAGGCCTGTGGTTCAACGACGAAGCCTTTGTAGTCGCGCGGCGGCGCAGCTGAGCGCGCCTTAAGGAGTTCTTCATCAAGAATTACACGCCCCTATCCGTGACCGAGGCCGTGCTGAAGCAGATGGCGGACACGCCGGATCAGCGGCTGAAAACCATCGTGGAAAGCGCGGTCCGCCATCTGCATGAGTTTGCCCGGGAAGTGAACCTCACCCCGGCAGAGTGGCTGAAGGCGATAGAATTCTTCACCCGCGTCGGCAAAACCTGCACCGAAACGCGGCAGGAATTTATCCTGCTGTCGGACGCCGTCGGATTGAGCACTTTGGTGAACACGCTGCACGATGCGACCGCCGTGGAAGAAGCAACGTCCACGAGTCTATTGGGACCGTTCTTCCGCGAAGATGCGCCGCAGCTGCCGCTCGGCGGACAGATTTCGAATCGCGACAAATCCGAGGAAATCCTCTTGTGGGGCAGCGTGCGCAGCGCCGCCGGCAAGGCGATAGCGAACGCCAGGCTCATGGTCTGGCAGACATCGAGTTCCGGTGTCTATGACCTGCAGGAGGATGATGGCCGGGCCATCGATTACCGCGGCACCTTCCATGCCGATGCCGGGGGCAATTACCATCTTCGCACCGTGCGGCCGCTCGGCTACTTCATTCCGATGGACGGCCCGGTGGGCGACCTCATCCGTGCACAAAGGCGCGAGGGCTGCAGGCCTGCGCATATCCATTTTTTGATCAGCGCACCCGGATTTCGCGAACTGGTGACTGCGCTTTATTTTCCCGATCAGTACGTTGAAACGGATGTGGTCTTCGGCGCATCGCCGGAACTGGTGGTAAACGAGAAGGCAAACGACCCCGACGCACCGGTCAAGGGTCTGGCCAGCGTGCACTTCGATTTCACTCTGGCGCGTCAGGGGTCCGCGGATATCGCGGGCGGCCGGGTCGGCGCCGACCCCGGCAAGGTCGGCGCTTAGCCGCTCAAGATCGGCGTAGCCGCGCTAGAACCCCGGCGGCCGCGCAGACGCGACGCCAAACGCGCGTTCCAACGCAAGACCGACCCGGCCCAGCACACCCTCATCGAAGAGCCGTCCAATCAAGGTGACGCCGTGTGGTACGCGCCGCGGCGGGTTGAATTTTGGCAGGGGGTGCTGCGGATCCGGAGCCCAATCGCTTCTCGCCTCGGATACCTCGACGAAACCCGCGCGAATGGTCAAGGACGGGTGACCGGTGAAGTTGGTGATGGTGAGCATCTCGTCGCGAAGCGACGGCACCAGCAACAAATCGACGTGCGAAAATACACGCGCCATCTCCACGGCGACTTTGCGCCGCATCCGGTCGGTTTGCACAAAGTCCACGGCGGATAAAAATCTCGACTGCCTGAAGATGTTGGGCCATGCATCCGGTACTTGCATCTTGAGTTTGTCGGCACCGCCGCTGAGCGTGAGCTCTTCGAACGACGCAGCAGCCTCGGCAAACAGGATCAGATCCAATGAGTCATACGGCCAATCGGGAATGGCAACCTCCACGGGCTGCATACCGAGCTTCTTCGCCGCATCCAGGGCGGCACGGTCCACCGCGGTCGCCTCGCGCATCCAATCCGGGAAGTAGCCGACACGCAGGCCTTTAACCGGCGCGGTCGCATCGTAGTCGAGATCGACCGCAACGCTGTCCCCGTCGCCGCCATCCGCCCCTGAAATCGCCTGCAGTACCAGCATCGTGTCCTCGACGCCGCGGGTCATCGGCCCGAGCTTGTCCAGAGACCAGCAAAGCGTCATGGCACCGGTGCGGGCAACCCGCCCGAAGGTAGGACGCAGTCCGTTGACGCCGCAACGCATGCTGGGGCTGACGATGCTGCCGCCGGTTTCGCTGCCGATCGAAAAGCCCACCAGTCCGGCAGCTGTGGCCGCGCCGGGACCGGCGCTCGATCCCGAGGCGCCCTCCTCCAGCAGCCACGGATTCACCGTCTGACCGCCAAACCACACGTCATTCAACGCCAGAGCGCCGAGGCTCAATTTGGCGACCAGCACCGCGCCTGCTTCATGCAATCGCTTCACCACAAAGGAGTCCGAAGCCGGAACACGGTCCTTGAACGGCTCAGCGCCGTAGGTGGTGCGGATGCCCGCCGTATCCAGTAGATCTTTGGCGCCCCAGGGAATGCCATGGAGCGGGCCGCGGTATTTGCCGGCGGCAATCTCGGCATCGGCCTGTTTGGCTTGAGCCTGCGCGAGTTCTGCAGTCAACGTGATGACGCATTTGAGCTTGGGATCGAAGCGTTGCAATCGCTCGAGATAAATCTGCGTCAACCGCCGCGAGGAAAGCTGTCGTTGCTCTATCCAGCGCGACAACTGCGCCACGGATGCGAAGGCGATATCTTCATCGCGTTTCGGTAGCGGCTCGTTTTTTGACTCGGAGCGAACGAAGTTGCGCTGTAGCGCCGGTTGCGCAACCCCCGGAAGGCGGGGATTCCAGCGCGATGCCGGTGCGGCACCATTTTCCAGCGGCAGTTTTTTGGGTCCGGTACGCCGTTCGTACAACCCCGCCATGGCCACTCGCCAACTATCGGCCGCCTGCGTCAACTGGCTGTCGCTCAAATCAACCCGCACGAGTTTTTCGGCCGCGGCAAAGGTGGATGCGGAAACTTCCGGTCCGGCCGGCGGCGCGGTCGCAAACGCCGAAGGGGTGCCGGGCGGCGCGCCCGGCGCGGAAGGCGGCGTATCCGGCGTGCTTGCAGCAGGCCGGCTCGCGGCTAGAGTGGCCAGCACGCCGAGAGATGTATGGGTCAGAAAGTCCCTGCGCGATTTTTGCATTTTTTGGCTTTTTGGTTGATGCGATGGTGAATATCGTAGCCTACTTGACTTCAATGCAGCCGGCTTGCGCTTTGTGTTCCCTGGAATCGGGTGCCACATCGCGCCACAATTGCCGCACGGTCTTGCCACAATCCGCTGCAAGACTCTTCCACTCGACTGGTTACCAATCAACTCAAGTGGGAGTGGCGGAAATGTCTCGCTTAGATGCGCTGCTGGAGTTTGCCCAACGGGCCCTCATCGACCCCTTAAGCCGGCTGGCGGCTGCAACGGCCCGGTCTGCTCGCGCGCTTTTTGAGATGGCGGTCCGGCGGCGCCGGCCTCTTGGTGACAGCAGCGTTGCTCGCCCTGCTCGCCTACGGCATCTATGTGCGCCCGCCCTTCGCCGCCGTACACCGCGGCGAGGTGCTCGTGCGCACCAATGTTCTCGACGGCTCGGCAAGCGGCTATTCCGCGGGTGCCGTGCTGGTGCTGCCCGCCGTCCATCAGGTGCGCCGCTACTCGACCCGCGATCAGGTGTATCGGCCGGTCGAAAGCGCGAGCGCCACGGGTACCGCACCGTTTCAGTCGATCGAAGGACTGTCGCTCGGCATCGATTTGGCAGTGCGCTGGACCATCGATCCGGCGCGCATCGCGCAGCTGTCGAAGGAGTTCCCCGACGACATCAACAGCGATCTCGTGCGTCCGGCCGTACAAGGCGTCATATTTCCGCTGTTCGCGCGCTATTCCGTGCGCGAGATCTTCTCGAGCCGGCGTGCCGAAATTCAACAGGAAATGGTGACCGAGCTCAAGCCGAAGCTCGCGGCTCTCGGGCTCGTGCTGCGCGGGGTGGATATCGGCAAGGTGGATCTGCCGCCGGACTATCGGGCGGGAATGGAGAAGCTGCTCGCCGAGGAGCTCGAGACCGAGAAGATTCGCTACACGCTGACCCTCAAGGAAGCGCAGGTGAAGCAGATGCAGCTCGAGGCTGAGGCCGACAAGGTGCGGCGGCAAACGGCGGCGGAGGCGGCAGGCGTGGAGCAAGTCATTGCCGCGCGCGCGCAGGAGGAGACCATGAAGCACATCCTGCCTTTCAAGCAAAAACAAATTGAGCAACGCAAACTTGAAGCCGAGGCCGAGAAAGTGGCGCGCATCCGCACCGCCGAGGGCAGCGCGGAAGCACGCCGCATCGAGGCCAAAGGCGAAGCCGACTCGCGCCAAAAGCTCGCCGATGCAGAGGTCTACCGGCTTGAGCTTGTGGGCAAGGCCAATGCGGGCCAGATGGAGCGCGAAGGCGCGCTGATCGCGCGCTACCCCTTGTTGATCCAAAAGACCCTGGCCGACAAACTGTCGGACAAGGTGCAGGTCATCATCGCCCCGACGCCGGCGGCGGGCCGATTTATCGGCTCGAACCTCATCGGTACGCGAGAATCAACCGGCGTGGACGATGATGCTGCAGCCAGCGTGAGTCCAAAAGCGGAGCCTATGCGGTGATCCTCGCCTTCGCCGCGACCCTCGCCATTGTCGTGCGGGATCACGCACCGATCCGGGCTGCGCCGAGTTCAAGCGCTGCAGAATTGACCACCGTGTCGCAGGGCGATGTGCTCGAAATCCGCGGCGAGCGGGCCGGATACTTCAAGGTCTACAACTACCGGCGCGAGCGAGGCGGCTATTTGCGCAGCGACACGGTCCGTCCGGTCGGACTCACCGAGACCGATGCGCCGCAACTTCTCGCCGTGCTGCGCTTCCTGCGCGACAGCCCCGGATCCGAAGCGCTGGGCATCAGCTATGGCGCGGCCTATCTCAAAGCCGTACCGCCTCGAGCACTCTCCGCCGAGCCCTTCGATGCCATCGCCCAGATGGCCGAGCGGCTGGCGGACGCGGCGTCCGGCAGCGGCAGTCGCGGCGCTGAATCGGCGGCGCGCCGCGAGGTCGTGGAACAATTCGGCATTCGCATGCGAAGTTTCGAACGCGATGGCCGCGTGCAGGTGTGCTACGACGGCGAAATGTTCCGCCGCGTGCTGGCGCAGACCGGCGCGAGTTCCGAGGAACGCGCACATGCCGCACTCGGGCTTTCGCGCCCGGACTGCATCGATCCGGACTTGAGTCCCGTGCCGCGCGCCACCCTCGATATTGAACGGCGCGACTTGCTCGACGAGATCGATGAGCGGGAGCTGAGCTTGATGACCAAAAGCCGGCTTCATGTTCGCCGTGCCGCGGTTTTGGCATCAATCGCCTATGAGCAGGCGCGGCGCGGCGAATCGGCCCGTACGACAGCAGAGCGCGCGCTCGCCGAACTCCTCGCCGTAAAGGCGGATGATCTGCGGGATGATCAGCGGAGCGAGTACCAGGAGGCGCGGGTAAGAGTCAGCGCAGTCCGTTGGGCGGCGAGCGGGCCGGTAGCGCAAGCCGGACCACTGCGGCTGACTGCGACCCCGGGGGCTTCGGGTCAAACGTGTGTCGCTCTGACCGACAGCCGCTCGGGAGGCGCTGTGCCGCTCGCGCGTCGCTGCACTTACGGCATCGTGTGGCTGGCCTCGGCTCAGAACATCCCCCAAGGGCCCGCCCTGGTCCTCGCGGTGCAGCCGCTCGAGAGCTGGCGCGAACTGTGGGTGTTTCATCGGATGGCCGGAGCCTGGGCGAGTGGACGTACTCTCACCCGGAGCAGACGAGCCCGAACAAGGCTACGTCGATTTTGCCGGATTCGCGCCGGGCACCAGGCGTCTTCTCATTGCACGCGAGGCGAAAGGATCACGGGCGATTGCGGCGCCGTTTCGAGGAACTGCGGCTCGATGATCTCGCCTTGGTCCGACAAGCGAGCAGTCCGGAGCTGCTGCGCGATTTCGGCTCGTGGCAGGACATGGCCTGGCGGCGCGAAACCCTCGCGCTGCACTGATGACAATCTCAGCGTGTCGCTCAGTAAACTTCGGGTACCAGCATTTCCGCGGATACAGCCTGGCGCGAATAGTGCTCGTGATGCTCACGCGCCGGCAGCACAAAGGCAGGCTTGATGACTTCTTTGTAAGGAAACTGCTGCAGCAGATGATGCATGCAGTTGAGCCGCGCGCGTTTCTTATCGACCGCGTGAACCACCCACCACTTCGCTTCGGGGATGTGCGAGCGCTCCAACATAACTTCCTTTGCCTTGGTGTAGTCCTCCCAGCGGCGGCGCGATTCCAAATCCATGGGACTCAGCTTCCATTGCTTGAGCGGATCGTGGATGCGGCCGAGGAAGCGAGCATACTGCTCTTCGTCCGTGATCGAAAACCAGTACTTGAGCAGCCGAATCCCGGAACGCACCAGCATCCGCTCGAATTCCGGCACGGAGCGGAAAAACTCCTCATATTCCTCCGGCGTGCAAAATCCCATCACCCGCTCGACGCCGGCCCGGTTGTACCAGCTGCGGTCGAACAGCACGATCTCGCCGGCCGCCGGCAGGTGCGGCACGTAGCGTTGAAAATACCACTGGGTGCGCTCCCGATCGTTGGGCGCCGGCAGCGCCACTGCCCGGCATACGCGCGGGTTCAAGCGTTGGGTGATCCGCTTGATCATGCCGCCCTTGCCGGCGGCGTCGCGTCCTTCGAAAACAATCACCACCTTCTCCCGGGTCTCCACCACCCAGTCCTGCAGCTTGACCAGCTCGGTCTGCAGGCGAAATAGATCATTGAAGTAGCGCAGTCGATAGGACTTCTCAGCCTGCGCAGTCCCCTTCGTTGGGCAGGCGGGCCGGCGACCGGTCTTCGATCTCCATTTCCACTTCCTCGTCGTAGCTGTCAGCGAGGTCGCGGCTGATCCGGCGAATCAATTCCTGGTGATCCAGCTGCTGCGAGTCAGTCATATACAATCCCTCTTTATGAAATGGGGCAGGCGCTCGCGCCCCAGATATCCTTCATATATTCAGCGATCGTTCGATCGCTCGAGAATCTTCCTGAGGAAGCGACGTTCAGGATTGCCTTGCGTCCCCAGCCGCGCGGGTCAGCATACCAAGCGCGCATCTTTTGATCTGCATCAAGATACGCTTTCAAATCCGCCAAATGCATGTATCGATCGCCCTGCATCAGCTCGTCGCACAGGGGCCGAAACAATCCACGCTCGGAAGCGCTGAAATGTCCCGCGGCAATCAAATCGAGCGCCGCGCGAGTCTCCGGATCGTGATCATAGTGCCAGCGCGGATCGTACCAGCCGCGACTGTCGCTCACCTGCTGTGCGGTGAGGCCGAACAGCAAAAAATTCTCCTCGCCGGCTTCCGACGCCATCTCGATCGTTGCGCCATCGCGGGTTCCCATGGTCAAGGCGCCGTTCATCATGAATTTCATGTTGCTCGTGCCGCTGGCCTCGTAGCCCGCGGTGGAGATTTGATTCGAGACGTCGCTGGCGGGAATCAGCTTTTGCGCCAATGAAACGTCGTAGTCCGGCAAAAATATAACGCGCAGCTGAGCGTTCGCTGCCGGATCTGCCGCAATCGTGCGGGCCAAGCTGTCGATGAACTTGATGATGAGCTTCGCCAGATAATAGGCAGGCGCAGCCTTGCCGGCGAAAAAGAAAGTCCGCGGCGGCATCTGTACCTGCGGATTGCTGCGCACTCGATTGTAAAGCACGACGATGCGCAGCGCGTTGAGAAGCTGCCGCTTGTATTCGTGGATGCGCTTGATGTGGCAATCGAATATCGTTTGCGGATCGACGTTCAGTCCAAATTTCACCTTGAGCCATTGCGCGCAGAGTGTTTTGCTCTCCCGCTTCACCTGCATAAACTTGTCGAGAAAATTCTGCATCTTGCGCGAGCGGCTTCAGCCGGCGCAGCTGGTCAAGATCGGTGATCCACGCGCTGCCGATGGACTCGCTGATCAAGTCGGCCAACGGTGGATTCGCCAATAGCAGCCAGCGCCGCGGCGTGACGCCGTTGGTCTTGTTGCCGAAGCGCTCCGGAAACATCTCGGCCAGGTCCTTGACGGTGGTCGTGCGCAGCAGTTCGGAGTGGATCTTTGCGACCCCATTGGTGCTGTGAGAACCGACAATGGCCAAATTGGCCATGCGCACGTGCTTTTCAGATCCTTCTTCAATGAGGCTGATTCGCTGCACGCGCCCTTCGTCGCCCGGGAACCGGGCGCGCACGGCGTCCAGCAAGCGCCGGTTGATCTCGAAGATGATCTCAAGCTGACGCGGAACGAGCAATCGAAACCATTCGCAGCGGCCACTTTTCAAGGGCTTCCGGCAACAGGGTGTGGTTGGTGTAGCCCAAAGTGCGGCAGCTGAGGCCCCAAGCCGTGTCCCAGTCCAGATGAGCTTCGTCCAGTAGAATGCGCATCAGTTCTGCGACCGCGAAGCTCGGATGGGTGTCGTTGAGCTGCAGCGCCGCTTTCTCGGGGAGCAGGTGCCAATCGCTGTTCTGCCGCTGAAAGCGGCGAACGGCATCCGCCAGCGAGCAGGCCACCAAAAAATACTCCTGCACAAACCGCAGTCCCTGCCCGAGGCTGGTCGAGTCATCGGGATACAGCACCCGGGTCAGCGACTCGGCCTCAAGCTCCTCGGCAATCGCGCCGACAAACTGTCCATGGCTGAAGGCCTGGAAGTCGAAATATTCGGGCGCTCTGGCCGCCCATAGGCGCAGCGTATTGATGGTCTTGCCGCCGTAACCCACGACCGGGCGATCGTAGGGAACTCCAATGAGACGCGAAGGCTTGCCGACGATCGCGCGCAACGTGCCCTCGCGTACTTCGAAGGAGCAATTGAGTTGAATCTCGACTTGATCGCTCGCCCGGCGTATTTCCCACGGATCATGGTGCGCCAGCCAGTTATCCGGATATTCAATTTGCCATCCGTCTTGGATGACTTGCTTGAACATGCCGTACTCGTACCTGAGCCCGTAGCCCATTGCGGGAATCTGCATCGTCGCCATGGAGTCCAGGAAACACGCCGCCAGGCGCCCGAGACCCCCATTGCCAAGTCCCGCGTCCGGCTCCTGTTCCAAGGTGGCAAGCCAATCCAGGTTGCTGTCTCTTTAACGCGCGGCGAACATCGGAATCCAGGAGAAGATTTTCTACATTGTTCGCGAGCGATCGGCCAATGAGAAATTCCATCGACAGGTAATACACTCGCTTGGGATTCTTGCGCGCGTAGGTGCTTTCGGTGTCCACCCAGCGTTGTGCCATAACTTCACGCACTGCCAGCGCAAATGCCGCAAAGCGCTCACGAGCGCTGGCATTGGCCGGATCGACGACCTTGTCTATCAATAAGTGTCTTTCGTAGCGCGCTTTGTCCACCTGCGCAGAGGGGCCGACCTGGGCGAGGCTCTTTGGTTGCTCGGTGTTCATGCTGCTGGGCCTCCTGATCGTCGCGTTACCAATTGCTGAAGGCTACAGCACCGAGATTGGGATTTTGTGAATGGCTGCGCAATAGCAGCGATGCTTCAAGCCACTAAGCCATTGAACCATAAAGGCCAAATCCGCTATCTTTTGCCAAAGGTCACTTTGAGGAAATAATATCGACAGCTCGACTAAATCCCCGTGCGTGGGCAATTGCTGCCTGAACGACGAGCTTATCTGTCTCGGCTGCTTTCGATCTTTAGACGAGATCAAAGACTGGGGGATTGCCGATGATCACCGGCGCCGCATCATTTTGCAAAATGCGAAACTGCGCGGGAGGCAGGGCAGATTCCGGATGTCGGAATGCCAAAATGATGCGGGCTTGGCGTCAGCGCCCGCGCCTCATTCCTTCACCATGAGAAAGCGCGCATCCTTTTGCGACCACCTACCCTCCACCGGCGTCGCTGCGCACGTGTAGTCCGCTGCCACGTTTGTAGCTGCCTGCTGGAGTGCATCCCGGCACTGCTCCAAGCTCGGATACGCAGCCACCGTCTGCGCCCCGCCCGAGTGCAACTGCGCCACGAGAATAAACAGCATGGATTTCATACGTCCCCTCCATCGTTTTGTCTGATCCGGTAGCCCGTGGATCAAATCGCCGCCGGCTACTTTTGACCGCGCCTTCTGAGCGGCGCGCGAAGCGGCAGAATCTGCGTCGCTATTTTGGACATGTGCTGCCGCCACCCGACTCCCGGCAGCGCGGGAAACGGGGCAAAGGCACTTCCAGGCGCTGAACCGTTACTGTTGCGTTGCATCCAGCATTCCCCAGCTAAGGCCTACCAAAAGGAATGATCCGTGACAACGATGCTGGTGGGATCCTCGATTTGTGGCAAGTCATTGGCTGCAAAATCACGGCGCCTGTCGCAGGTCGAAAGGCGTTATGTCAGCGGCGAGGCTGCGTTGCCGGGTAGAGCGCGCCTAACTGCGAGTCTTGAGGGTCAGAAACCCCGCGGCCATAAACTTCGCGATCCGTTGCTTCACGGCGGGAAAATCATCGGAATGGCAAAGGCCGCCGGAGAGCCGGTCGATGCGTCCGGTACGCGCCAGCGTGTTCATGAGCGCGCCGGTCACGAAGTGATAGCCCCAGAATATGTCCTCTTCCGGATAATCAGGCAACGCGCGCTTCAAGATGCTGACCAGACGCAACACCACCGGATCGAAGTGCACATCCATGAGCTCCGCCCCTTCCGGCGTATTGCTGACGCGGGCGCACAAGGCGGCATAATTCATCCACGCTTCGCCGCCTTCATAGTAAAGATCCAAATCCGTGTCCAGAAATGCGTGCAGGGCGCCTTCAACGGTCGGGCGATCTTTGGCTTCTGCTTCGTAGTGCTCGAGCGCAGCGATTCTGCGGTCGCTGGTGACGCTCGCTCGCCGGCCGAAACACGGCATCAAAGAGATTGCGCTTGTCCTCGAAATAGTAATGCAGGAGCGTGGTGTGGATGCCGACTCGTTGAGCGACGTCGCGCAGCGTTACGCCATAAAGTCCATGTTTTGAGAACAGATACTCTGCGGCATCGAGGATTTGTTCCAAGCTTTCGGCGCGCTGCTGCGCCTTGCTGCGCCGTTGGCGCTTCGGAACTTTCGGCACCAAGCTAGCCCTTTTTGTCGACAGCGATCATCTAAGCGGCTGAAGTGCGTCGATTGATTTGCTTCAGTCTGCGGTCAGTTTCCCATTTGCGTAGTCAGCGCGCAATTGGTTCTTGTCGATCTTTCCGGTCGCGGCCAGCGGCATGGCAGTCGACCGTCAGGATCTTGTCGGGAAGCCACCAGTGGGCGACTCTGGCCGCGCAGGAACTCGAGCAGCGCTTGCGAGTCCACGGCGCGGCCTTGCCGCCGCTCCACAATCAGAACCGGGCGTTCGCCCCACTTTGCATCGGCGCCGGGCGATGACTGCCGCGAGACCCACTGCCGGATGAGTACCCAGAATATCTTCGATTTCGGCAGGATTTATCCACTCGCCGCCCGATTTGATCAGATCCTTCGAGCGCCCGCAGATCGACACATTGCCGGCATCATCGATGCTGGCCAGATCGCCGGTGTCAAAATAACCCTCGGCGTCCAGAGCAGCTGGTCTCGGCCTTGAAGTAGCGCTCGATGACGCTCGCACCCTTGACCTTAAGATGGCCCATCACGCCGCGCTGCCGGGGCAGCATGACTCCATGAGCGTCGGTGAGCTTCAGGTCGAGTCCCATCACCGGCCGGCCGGCAGCTCGCGTCTCGCTTGCCGGCGAGTCGGGGGAGGCGATCGTACCCACCGGTGAAAGCTCCGTCATACCCCAGCTGGTCTGCACCGTCGCGCCGAGGCGCTGCTCCATCCTGCGGATCAGCGCATCCGGGCAGTTCGAGCCTCCGATCAGGACCCGTTTCAACGCGGGCAGCTCGCCGCCGACCGCGTCGAGATGATCGAGCACGCCGACCCAGAGCGTTTGTATGCCCACCGCTACGCTCACTGCCTCATCGCGCATGATTGCCGCAAGGCTCGCGCCATCGGTGTGCCGACCGGGCAAAACGATTTTGGCACCCACCGCCGGTGCTGCGAAGGGAAGTCCCCAGGCATTCGCGTGGAACATGGGGACCGCTATCAGCACCACATCGCGGCCCGTCAGCGCGAGAGCGTCTGCCTGCAGTGCGCGCAGCGTGTGCAAGTAGTTGGAGCGGTGCGTGTAGAGCACGCCCTTGGGAGCGCCGGTAGTGCCGGAGGTGTAGCAGAGCCCCGCCGCCGTCTCTTCGTCGAAGCCGCCCCACTCGCTCGCAGCGCCGTGCGTTTCGAGCAACGCCTCATAGTTCCACACCTGCGCGCGGTGACCGCGCGGCAAATTCGCCATCGCTGCTTTCGCCGTCCATCAAAATGATGTGCTCGAGATTGGGACACAGAGGCGCCAACTCGGACAGCAGCGGCAGCAGATTGACGGCCACGGCGAGCGCGCGGTTTTCAGCTTCGTTGATCATGGCCGCGAGATGCGCGGCGGTAAGACGCGGATTCAGGTGTGGCAGACCATCCCGCTGCCCATGAGCGCGTAATACATTTCCAGGTGATGTTGCGTGTTCCAACCGAGTGTGCCCACGCGATCGCCGAGACGCAGATGCAGCGCGGCGAGCGCGCCGGACAGACGGTTGCTGCGCGCCCTTAAGTTCGCGTAGTCAGTGCGCCGTACCGCCTGTCCGCGGATGCCGCAGTGACAATCTCGCGATCGCCCGACCATTTGGCGGCGTGATCGAGAAACTTGTCGACGGTGAGGGCGAAAGGTTGCATGCACGGCAAAGTACGTGAAGGTAGAGGTATGGCCGCCCGGCTTTACAGCAAGGCGGCCGGTATGTTCGCCTTTAGAACGTCGCCAGGAACCGTATGCCGTATTGGCGCGGATACCCTGCGAAACGCAAACCGGAGTTCAGGGCCGAGACGTAGTGCAGATCGTTCACGTTGGTGCTGTAAAGCGTCGTGACATAGTGCGCGTGCGTCCAAGCCAGTTGCGCGCCCCAGATGTCGCGCCCCGCAAGATGGTCTCCCAGCGCTTCATTCTGGAACAGCGTTGCCCACTGCGGCCCGACGTAGCCGAAATTCACGCGCGGCGTGATGCTGTCCTGCGCCCCCATGACGAATCGGTACTGGGTGCCGATATTGAAGGTGAAATTCGGCGCATAGGTCTGCGAGTGTCCGGTCAGGTTAACGCACGAAGCGCTCGAGGGGCCGTGTCTCCGGATCGCAGGGCGTGAAGCTCGGAATTCTCGGATCCGTGGCATAAAACTGCCCGAGCTCGCTGTGCATGAAAGCGGTTCCGGCGTCCAAGGAGAAATTCCCGAACACGGCCTGAGTCTGCGCCTCGACCCCGTAGATATGGGTCGGGTTCGGGTTGTTCAGTTCGAAGCCGAAGGTCGGAAATTGAGGATAGCCGACAATGACCTGGAAATTCTTGTAGTTGTAGTAGAAGGAGTCGAGCTGCGTGCGCAGATGCCCGTCAAAGCCGGTCCACTTCCAGCCCAGTTCGAAACTCGTCAGCTTCTCTGAATCAAACGCTTCCGGCGTGCCGAGGCCGACCGGAACATTCAAGCCCCCGGGCCGAAAACCCGTCGAGACGAAGGCGTAGAGAAAGTTGTTCGGATTGACGGTCCAGTTCAACGAGACCTTGCCCGAGGTATTGGTATATTTTTGCGATTGCTGATCCGAGATGGGCAGGCCGTACTGAAGCACATCGACATGATTGGTGGTCTTCGCATCGGTGTAGCGGCCTCCGATCTGCAGCTGCCAGGCGCTCGATAACTGGAAACTCAACTGACCGAATGCGGAAATCGCCTGCTCCGGATTGGTGCCCTGAAGCCGGTACTCGAACGTCGGATCGGACGGAACGACCAGCGGAGTGGCGATCAAGAATTGATAGGGAGGCAGAAAATTGTAGGTGTCGTGGTCAAAATAGACACCGGCGATCCAGGTCAGAAAGCCCGTGTCCGGTGAAATGACATTGAACTCCTCGGACCAAAGTGTCTCATCGACCGTGTCTGCGAAGTAATCGTTTGGCAGAGGAATAGGCACGCCGCCAACCTTAATCAAGCCATTCGTGCCGTCCAAATCGGCCTGATAAGAGGTGTTGCCCTTTTGGTAGCCCGTGACCGAGCGCAGCGTGATGCCATCGGGCAGCACATAGTCGACTTTCAGTGCCGCGCGGCCAAAGCGGTCGAGCGCCTGTTGCGGAGAGTTCACGCCGATATGGAACAGATCTTCCGTGGCGTAATACGGATCGGCGGGGTAGGCACCGAAATCCAGGTAATTGTAATCAATCTTCAGCAGCACGCTCAGTGCCTCGTCAGGCTTCCACAGCAGGCCAACGCGCCCGCTGGCCTCGCGCAAATTACCCGGATTGCCCGTGTAGGGACCGCCGTTAGGACCGGCGATATTGTAGAAGCTGTCGCGCGATTCGCTGTTAAACGCGAAGCGCGCCGCCAAGGTATCGTTGATCGGCAGATTAATCGCGCCCTGCACTGCGTAGTCATGATAATTGCCGATCTGGCCCGACCCGTAGCCGGTATAGCCGCCGCCGATGACCGGGTCATTCGTGTTCACCAAGACCGCCCCGCCGGTGGCGTTTTGGCCGCCGAAGGTGCCCTGCGGCCCACGCAGGATTTGGATATTCGCGATGTCGTAGTACGGCTCCCCTTGGAAATACCCCGGGAAGGTCGCGACGCCGTCGCGGTACGTGACCACCCCGACGGTGGTCTGGGAGTTGTGCTCCCCCTTGCCGACGCCGCGAATGTTGAAATCATTTCCTTGGCCAAAATTATTGACCGTCGCACCCGGGGTGGCGAACTGCAGCTGATCGATGGTGAAGACGCCCAAATTGGCCAGGTCTCCGCCGCTCAAGACCGTCGCGGAGATCGGCGTTTGTTGCAAGTCCGTGTGCCGGCGTTCCGCGGTGACCACGACCTCCGCCAATTGATCCCCAGAAGCGGCGGTTGCAGACGCTACCGTCTGCGCGGCAGCGGTACCGCACCAACCTATGACGAGCGTGGCTGCGCTCAAGCACAAATGTTGAATTTTCATGGGCTCCCCTTTGCGTTGCGAATGCGCTCTCTCGGCGCCTGCGCGGATATTCACACTAACTAATTGCGCAGTCAATATTCACTCTAACGTTAGCGAATGTAAAAAACAGCCTTCGCAACGATGGGAATTTAGGGACTGGCCCAGCGGAGATATATCAGCGTCCGCCAACAGCGCGGCAGGTTGGCGAGACCGCCGACGCGGAGAATGCGAAGCCTGCGGCCCCTAAATCTCGAGGGGCGTGAAATCCAATGAGATATTCTGGCATTCCGACACAAGGATCAGGAATGACAACAAAAAAACCGTATGGGACGCTCCCCCCATCACAGCGACGCTCGATCTCTTGGGCTGGACCGCAATATTACTCGCCGCGATTTCGTCGGTGCCACCCTCATCGGCACCGGCGCCGTCCTGCTGGGCGCACCGGCGCCGGCCTTCTCGCAGGGCCTCGGCTCGGCATGGAACGGATATGCGGGTATCGGCGACTACAGCCGCTCGAACGGCAACATCGCCTCCGTCGTCAACGCGGCACACGGCATTCGCGACGGCATCTACGAAGCGCGAATTGAGACGGCACCGCTGCTCGACGAAACCTACGATCTCATCATCGTTGGCGGCGGCTTTGCAGGCATCATCGCGGCGTACGAATTTCATAAGGCTCGTCCCAACGGGCGCTGCCTCGTTCTCGACAATCATCCGGTATTCGGCGGCGAGGCCAAACAAAATCAATTGCTCGTCGACGGCGTGATGTTGACCGGCCCGCAGGGCTCCAACGACGCGGTCATCCCCGCGGCGGACAATAACTATGCACACGTTGCAGGGCTCTGGGACGAGATCGGCATGCCGCGCTCCTACGACTTTGTCGCCCCCACCGGAACGGCATCGTCATTGAAATTCGCGCGGGATCATTACGATCCCATGTACTGGAATGAGAACGCGAGTTCACTCGGCTACTACTTCGATGAGCCATTCGCGACGAGGCGCGCGTGGGTGGTCGATCCTTGGTCCGACGATTTGCGCCGCGCGCCTATTTCATCAGAAGCACGCCGCAGCTGGCTGCAATGGAAAAAGCATTCACCCATCCTCACTCACGGTGATGAGGCAGCCACGAATCGCTGGCTCGATTCGATGTCTTACGGCGATCTGATCATCCGTGAACTCGGTCTTTCCAAGGATGTGTTCCGGCTTTCCGATCCCCTCGTGGCGACCGGCGACTACGGCGTGAGTTCGGACGTCGTTTCCGCCTATGGCGCGAAATTGCTCGGTCTGCCCGGCACCGGAGAGAACATCATCAGCGACGATGTGTTTTCCTTCCCGGGCGGCAATGCCGCCATCATGCGGCACATCGTGAAGGCGATATTGCCGGATGCCATTTCGGGTACGCGATCGTTCGCCGATGTGCTCTACGCCCCCATCGATTTCGCGGCGCTCGACCGGCCGCAGCACACTCGTATTCGGCTCGGCGCCACGGTCCTAGCCGTACGGCATGAGGGAGAACCGCAGAGCGCGGGCGGCGTCAACGTGACCTATCTCATTGGCGACCAACTCGCGCGCGTGCGCGGCAAAAGCGCCATCGTTGCCGCCGGCGGATGGATTGCACGCCGAATCGTGCGCGATCTGCCGCCCTCCTACGTCGCCGCGTATTCGCAATTTCATCATGGCCCGATACTGGTCGCCAACGTGGCCGTCCGCAATTGGCGGGCCTTTGCGAAGCTCGGCATTTCGTCCGCACACTGGTTCGACGGCTTCGGTTTCTTCGTAAACGTACGTCAGCCAATGAAGATCAACGGCGTCCCGGTGCCGCTCGATCCGTCCAAGCCGGCGATGCTCACGTTCTATGTTGGATTTCCGCAGTCCGGGGTGCCGATCGACCGTCAAACCGCCGCGGCACGCGGCCGGTTGTTCGCCACCACTTACGCGGATTTCGAATTACAGATCCGCAGACAGCTGCAAGGAATGTTGGGCGATTCTGGATTCGACGCCAAGCGCGACATCGCGGGTATCGTCATCAACCGCTGGGGCCATGCCTACATTGCGCCGCAACCAGGATTCTATTTTGGAACGCCGGGCAACCCGGCGCCGCTCGAAGTCATTCGCGAGCGTCATGGACGCATCGCATTTGGCCACAGTGAGTTGTCGGGGAGACAAAGCTGGGGGCGAGCCGCGCAAGAATCCCGGCGCGCGCTCAAGCAGGTTTTGGAAGTCATGGGCTAAGCGCAGTCGCGCAAACCGCGCGGGACTTGCCACAATTGCCCACGATTCCATCGGCGATCGGCCATTTTCGCAATGCACTCTGTCGGTGAATTAATGCTGACGGAGAGATCATGGCGTGGAACATATTCGAAGACCGCCCCCTGGCCGGCAAGATTGGGTTGATCGGACTGATTGTTGTAGGGCTGATGATTCCGCTATCGATGCTGCGCGGATTGATCGCTGAACGCAGTCAGATGCGAACCCAGGCCGTGGCAACGGTGGCCAAAGGCTGGGGCGGCTCATTGTCCGCAGGCGGCCCGATAATACGGGTCCCGTTCGATGTCGAAAGAAAATCCAGGACGGGTGAGATCTCCATCGAATCCCACCAACTTTATATTCTTGCTGATGACTTGAAAGTGCAGGCGACGCTCGAGCATGCCGCCACCCGTCGTGTCGGAATCTATGGTGTGCCCGTTTACCTGGTGCACATTAACGTAAACGCCGGCTTCAGGATGAGCGAGGTGCTCGCCGCGGCCGAGACGGGCCCCTACGCCAACATGACCCTTCACTGGAAAGAAGCGCGCATCCGCCTGCCCTTGTCCGACGTGCGCAGTGTCCGTGAGATCGGCAGCGCGGCCGTCGGGCAGCATCCATTGATGTTCGGTCCCGCTCTGGCGAACGGCATTCCGGGCGTCGAGGCTAAAATCGACCTATCGGAATTCTTGCAGCAGGAAAGTTTGCCATTTTCAGCGCAGCTCATCTTGGCGGGCAGCGAATCGCTGAACTTCCTGCCGACCGCGGCAAAATCAACCTTGGAGCTGCAATCGAACTGGCCCGATCCGCAATTTCAAGGCGCCTTCCTGCCGTCGCAATATCATGTCGATTCGCACGGCTTTCAAGCACAGTGGCAGGTGTTGGCGTTGAATCGTGCCTTCGCCCAATCGTGGGTCGACACCCAAGTGGATGCCGCCAAGTTGGCGAGCGCCGAGTATGGAGTGGGTCTATTTCAGAGCGTCGATGTCTATCAACGCAGCGAGCGGGCGGTGAAGTATGCTCTGGTTTTCATCGCCTTGACCTTCCTGTCTTTTCTGGCCTGGGAGGCGCTCGCGCAAATAGCTGTCCATCCCGTTCAATACGGGCTGGTGGGACTTGCGCTCAGTACCTTCTATTTGCTTCTGATCGCCCTTGCCGAGCACCTGCCCTTCTGGTTGAGCTACTGGCTGGGAGCGGCTGCGCTGGCCGGTCTCCTCGGCTTTTACATCTCCGGGGCTCTCAACAGCGTCCGGTCGGGGGCGATCGTCGCCCTGATCATGAGTTTGGTCTATGGATTGCTCTTCATGCTGGTTCTGTCGGAAAGCTACTCGCTATTGATTGGCGCGATTGCCTTGTTCGCTGTATTGGCCGCGGTGATGATCGCAACACGCAGGCTGCGCTGGGGGCCGCCAGAATCCGGATCGCACGTTGTCTGATCCGAAACGCTAAGCACTGGGAAGATTTTCAATCACGGAGATCATGCGCCTGCGCATAGGCTCGTCCGGAAACGGACCCACTCCGCCAGCCATATTCTCCAGCATATGGGCTCGTTGGCTGGTCGCGGGGGTCACAACCGTGATCGCCGGGTGAGCGATGACAAACTTCAAAAAGAATTTCGGCCAAGTATTCATTCCCGCTTCAGCCGCCCATTGCGGCACCTCGGAACCGGCGACTCGCTTGAACAGGTTGCTGCGCCCAAACGGCACATAGCCGAGCACGGCGACGCCGCGATCGATTGCCAGCGGCAGGATCCGCTTCTCTACTTCACGATCATCGATCGCATAATTTACGCCGATAAAATCGAGCCGCTCACTGCGCATGCAGTTCAAAAGCTCTGAATACTGGCCCGGAAATGTTGTGGTCACGCCCAGATAACGTATAAGCCCACGACCTTTGAGGTCCTTCAGAACCGCCAATTGGGTTTGTAGGTTGCCGAGATTATGCACCTGCACCAGGTCCAGTTTCTTCACGCCCAGTCTCTTCAAAGACTCTTGAATTTGCGCGCGCGCAGACGCGCCGCCGTCGCTGCCGTAAGACGGTTCGGTCTTGGTTGCCCAAAAAATTTTGTCCGCGATCGCCAACTCCTTCGCGATGCGCCCGGCCGCTGCCTCGGAACCGCCATAACTCGGTGCGGTGTCAAACACCTTCGCACCCTGATCAGTCATGACTTTGAGCACCTCGGAGAGGCCTTGCAGATCGCTGCGGTTGGCCGACTGCTCGAAGGAGGCCGAACTGCCGAGGCCGATCACCGGCAGCCGCTCGCCGGAAGAGGGAATTGCGCGCTGGCTTATGCTATCGCTCGAAGTTGCGCGAACCCAACGGGCCGCAAGCGCCAGCGGAGCGCAAGTCACCCCAACGCGCAACAAACGCCGCCGGTTGATCATGCTAACCCTCCCCTACTTGGCTTCGAAACCTTCTCTCAGTTCATTTGCACCGAGCCGGCTGAAAAGCGGCGCGAAATTACGTTGAGCCGAAACACTGGCATCTTTATTGACCACCAGAAACTCCATCTTAGCGCTGCTCCAGGCGGGCCAATCGGGTAGTCCAGGCGCGTTGGGATCCCCGGATTTCGCGAAATTGGTCCAATAGGTCTGCAGCAGGTTCGAGAGCGCTGCATCATCGGACGTTGACGGCAGCCATTGCCACTCAGAGTCGCCCAGGCTTCCGAAGACATACGGAACTTCCAGGCTGTGAAATGCGCCCAGTTCAGCCTCGCCTTTGCCGGGAATCGACCGGTCGAAGCGGTACACAAATACCCGCCGGCCGGAATCATGGGTGAGATTCGCCATGGCGCCGACCGGGCAGGCGCCGATCAGATCGTTGGCAGCCTGATCAAGCCCGGCGGTTCGACTCACGAGGATCTTGCCGAAATAAAGCGCGATGGCCGGATTGGTCCAGCTTCCAAAATACGGGCGGGCGGCGGCAGAGAATCTATTAAAACCTGCGGATTCTGCGACGCTGTTCTGATTCCCTGACGATTTGGCCGCGGCGGCGGCGGAAAGACGAAAAGCGCTGAGCTCACGTCCGTTGATGCCGATCAACAAATCAACTTTTTGAATGGCACCGCTGAGGAATGCCCTCTGCGGCGACTGCGTCAGCACCCAACCGTCGCTCGTCGCCGAAGTAATATCGGCCGGTAAATGTTCCTTGGCCTTGACCACCAGTTTTTCAACTTCGGCGGCTGACAGTGCGCGCAGCCGTTGCAGTGCCGTTGTCTGTGGGTCGGCCGGCGCCAGCGCGCTCACCGCGCTTCCGAAGGCTTCCGCCTCAGACAATGTTCGCGCCGGCTCAAACGCCGGACCGCTTTCGGAAATGACACGCCGGAACAAACCCGCCGAGAGCGGCGAGGTCATGAGCCGCGCGGCATCAATCGCCCCGGCTGACTCGCCAAATAAGGTCACATTGTCAGGGTCGCCGCCGAACTGAGCGATGTTTCGTTTTACCCACGTGAGTGCGGCGAGTTGGTCCAGCAATCCATAATTTCCCGAGCTGTGATGCGGCGACTCTGCGCTAAGTTCAGGGTGACTAAAAAATCCCATCACCCCAAGGCGGTAGTTCAGGGTAACCAACACTACCCCGTGCTGAGTGAGCGAAACGCCGCCATAGGTCGACTGCGTCCCGCTTCCAACCGTATTGCTGCCGCCGTGCAGCCAGACCATGACGGGCAGCGCTTGTTTAACCGGCCACTGGGGCACCCAGACATCGAGATAAAGACAGTCTTCGGACGATTGCAGCGGCGGTTGCGAGAAATTTGCGCCATACGCCTCGGCCATCGGCGCAATAAAGGGAATGAGACCCTCCGCACGCTGTGTGCACGCACTTCCAGGCTGAGCAGCCTGTTTCACGCCTTGCCAGGGGACCGGCGGCAATGGCGGCTGCCACCGCAACTCGCCCACCGGGGGACGCGCATAAGGAATCCCTCTGAATGCGAGTGTCGAGCCGACATAAGCCCCGCGCAGGGTTCCTGCATCGGTTTGCACGAGGGCCTCGCCCGGCGCTGCGGCGCTTGGCACCGCAGGCGAGCGTTTCGGGAAACTGGCGGCAGGATAATTTGGGTAGTGTCCGCCTCGTCCCTGTAGGTACAGCACAAAGGCAAAAATCCCCAGCAGTACCGTACCGGCCGCCCAAAATATCCTTTTCCAACTAGACCGCACGACGCCGTCCCCTAAATACTTCCGGCTGCTGGCTGCTGGCTCTGGCTGCTGGCTCTGGCTTCAGTGTTACTTCGGCTTCTTGAAGCGAAATAAGAACTGATCGGTGTGACCGCGCACCGAGGGGTCGAACACATTTTTGCTGTGATCGTCGTCTTTATTGGCGAGAATCGAGCTCTCGGCATCCAGTTTAAAGCCTGCTGCCAGCACATCCGCCTTCACCCGCGCCGGGTCGATGCGGTGGAGGGTATCGGTTGCGTCGATTCCTGAGCCCGCGACGGCGGCATGATCCAGTACCACATAGACTCCGCCGGGCTTGAGTGCCGCGAAAACCGCCTTGTTGAAGGCGGGCACATCCGCAGGTCCCATGAACTTGTCGTAAAGATCGTGGTAGTTCTGACGAATGAACACGGCATCGAGTCCCGACGGCAGCGGAGTGGTGATTGGATCATCGCTGACGACGACATTGGGCGACTGTGCCGCTACTGCTTTCATCCTGTCCATTATTTGCGGATGGCCTTTGACGATCTCTGCAGTTTCCACCGCATAGACTTTCCCGGTGGGCCCGACGGCCTGCGCCAGCGATGCCGTTAGACGGCCGCCAATGATATCGGCCACCTTATCGCCCTTCTTCAGGCCGATGAACGCGATAACCTCCGGCACTTTCCACGCCGGATCGGGCGCCGGTGCAGCAGACTGCGGGGACTGCGACGATGCCGTAGTCGCCGCGCCGATTGACAGGGCCAGCAATAAAGTGAGCGCGATTTTCCGCATGTGCCAACTCCAGTTTCTTTGGTTTAACCGACCAGTATCAGAACCCCAAACCATGGGAACATGCAAGCCGCCATCTAGTTGCTGTCATTAGAGCCACTCTGAGCGCTAAAGGCAACTTGGCGCCGTAAAGCGGCAGCGATTGCCTCCATCGCGGGATCGCTGCCCGCGCTAATCATCGCAAAGGAAAGCGGCGCCGAAATTTCGGGATCCAGTGTCGGCACGGAAATGGGGTAAATCCAATTCACCCAATAGCACGGTCCGAACCAGCGGCAGCCGTGCCGGTAGTCGTGCAAGCCGGTCGCGTAACTCATGCCGATACCGGAATTCGGCAGTGCGAAGGATCGAGGCTCGCCGTAGAAAATCAGCCTGTCTCCGCAGGGTTCGCCGACAATGACTACTCGTCCTGGGGCCGACTGCTTTGCGAACCCGACGCTGGTGATGGCCGCGGAGAACGTAGAGACGTGCGTGATCACGAACACTCGCCCCGGAGCGGGAGTCATTCTCGCCAACCCCGACATGAATGACGCGGTTTTGGTGTAGTCGCCGCCGCCGTTGAATCGCATATCCAGAATGATATTCTGCGGCCGCGCCTGGGCTATCGCTGCCCGCGCACGCGCGAGAAACACGCCGATTTGTTCTCCATCCTCAGCATCCGTATTGACCTTTAGCTGCAAGTAGACCGCGGCCAACGCCGGCACCGGAACGAGCCGAAATGCCTGATCCGGCTCTTTGAGCCACAACGGCACTGCGCGACCCGCCAGTGCGCTCTGCCACTCATCGCCTTCATTGCGCAAGCGTTGCGCAGACAGGTAGCGCAGCCGAGTCACATCCGGTTCGCCCGCATCCGGCGGCAGCGCCTGCAGGACGACCTCCCGGGAGGTATTTTGGCGGCTGACGGTCAGGGTAACCCGGTGTTCCAACTGCGCGATGCCGGCAGCATGCAGCAGCTGCGGAGACTCGAGCAGGCTGATGTTGTCATGGTTGCGAAGATTGGCCGGACCACCCTTATAGACGGCCAATTTCTGCAGGATCCTTGACGTCGCGATGCCGTCGATCGCATCGACCCGCATTCCAAGCGTGGCGGCACCGGAGCCCTTCGCGCGCAGCACGAACACGCCATCCGCGAACAACATCAACCGCACGGGAAGACGGTTCATGCGTCCCGAGCGGAGCCCGCTCCAGATCGTTGAGTGGCCATTGTCGGCGAGTGCGACTACGCGAGCGACTTGCAGCTCGAAGTCGGCCTGCGACCACATTCCCGCTCCGCCCTCCGATTCGCTAATGGCTTGCAGTGCGAGTTCCCGCTGCTGGCTGGAGTAAGCCGCATCCAGTGCTACATAGCGGCGCAGTTGCGCCAAATCCTGCAATTGCGAGGCGCGCACATCGGACGGCTGGGCGGGTCCGCCTGCCCAGCACGAGCCGGCGCCCAGTACCCAGATAAGCACCAAAAGGGTCACAGGGGCAGTGATGGGATGGCGCATTCCTTACAACACGCAGGACCCGGAAAATTGCCAGGGTTTTGGCCGCGGTCATTCGCCGGGAATCGCCGTGCATTCACCGAAAATCGCATGAACCTCAAGCTACCCCGCGGGACCATGGCCCCATCGATCAAGACGGAGCCAGACGATGGAATCTCCAGCCAAAATGCATGCGGGTACTCCGATGATTACGGGTACGATATTGATCATTGCAGCGGCCGCGGCAGCCCTCGGGAATTCCGGGCTGTTCAAGGCTGTCGATCTACAACGCAGTTGGCCGGTGGTCCTAATTGCCCTGGCGCTGGCGCAGCTAGCGATGACAATGCGCAGTCCGCGCCTGAAAGGATGGGGATTGCTACTGTTGGGTGACTGGTTTTTCGTGAACACCATGACCGATTGGGCTTATCTGCAATTCGCGTTTCCACTGCTGGTGGCCGGTGTCGATTATTGGATAATCGCGGTTGGTATGAACCGCGCGAAGCGTTCTTCCTTGAATAGGGACCGTCATGTCGTCTGATTTGCCACCGCCGCCGCCGCCCAGACTCTCCTCGGTCCCGAGGTTGCTCATCGGCGCGTTTCTGGTGTTGATGGGCGTGCTGCTGGCCCTCCACCAATTGGGCTGGGTGGAAGCCGATCATCTGATGCGCTTCTGGCCGGTGCTGGTGATTCTGTATGGACTGACCATATTGCAGCGTGGCGGACGCGGAGTGATCCACGGCAGCATCATGGTGCTGATTGGCTCGTGGTTGTTGCTTAACACCCTGCACTTGCTGACCCTGATGCCGTGGCAATTTTTGTGGCCGCTGATCTTGGTCGCGGTGGGTGCACAATTTCTGATGCGAGGCGCCCCTCGACAGCGGCCCGCGCCTCCTCCTTTGGCCGGCGGCAACGCGCCTTCCGCAAATGCGGCGCCCTTGAGCGGTTCGCCGCCGGCATCGGATCACATTTCACTTTTCGGCATGATGGGCGGTACCAAGCAGCGCGTGTCGGGGGTGATTTTTCGCAGCGCCGACATGACCTCGCTCATGGGGGGTTGCGAGCTTGATTTGCGCGATGCCTTGCTCGCCGCCGATGGAACTGCGTATGTCGAAGTGTTTGCCCTCATGGGTGCGGCCCACATTATCGTCCCGCCGAGCTGGAAGGTGGTGGTTCAAGTGACGCCCATCATGGGCGGTGTTGAAGACAAGAGTCGCCCGATCTTGGGCGGCAATCAGTTTCTCTACATTCGCGGCACCGTGTTGATGGGCGGCGTCGAAATCAGTAATTGATCGATCGGAGCTTGAGCCCGCCATGCATCCTATTCTTACCAATGGGAAGATGCTGGCACTGTATGTCTTCGGCTACCTGCCCATCGGCGCCGTGCTGGTAATCGGTTTCGGCCGTGCGGATGCGTTGGGCACGGCCACTGCATTTTTCTTGCCGCTCACCGTGCTGTACGGCTTTCTCGGCATGACCGCATACTACGTATGCCTGGCATTTCCCATCACCCAGCAGTCTCGGAATTGGCGCGCCCTTCCCGCTCAGGCCATGGCGGCCCTCACCGCGGGCGGAATCTCGGTCGGCCTGGCGTGGACATGGTCGGCGATGCTCGAGTACGTTGAACCTCAATGTCCATCCTAAAATCTATCTCGATCAGCCGTGGACGCTGTTCGCGGTGGGTGTGCTGCTATTTTGGCTGGCGATCGCCTTTCACTATGCGCTCATCGCGTCCCAAGAAGCGCAGCGGTCGGAGAGTCGGACTCTGGAATCCAGCCTCTTGGTTCGAGAGGCGGAACTCAAGGCTTTGAGGGCGCAGCTCAACCCGCATTTTCTGTTCAACAGTTTGAACTCCGTCAGTGCACTGACCACGAGCGATCCCGCATCCGCCCGACACATGTGTCTATTGCTGGCCGACTTCTTGCGCGATACCTTGCGACTGGGCTCCGCTCAACGAATATCGGTCCGCGAAGAGTTCACGGTGCTGCAACGCTATCTTGCCATTGAACAGGTGCGCCTCGGCTCGCGTTTGAGTGTGCAGTGCGACGGCAGCGATCAGGCCCTGCAGGAAAAGATCCCGGCGCTGCTCTTGCAGCCGTTGGTCGAGAACGCCGTGGTCCATGGCATCGCACACCGCTTGGAGGGCGGCACCGTGTCGATTCACGCCGAGTGCCGCGATTCGGTACTCATGATAAGCATCGCGAATCCAACCGACGCGGATCGGCCGCGCAGCCACGGCAGCGGCTTGGGATTGAACCTGGTGCGGCAACGGCTGCAGGCACACTACGGCGCGTCGTACCTGTTCGAGGCCATCGAGGCGGAGGGTACCTATCGAGTGAACATTCACGTGCCGCTCGGCCGAAGAGGCGGCAGCATGAGCGAGACCGACGCTCTCTACCGTGATCGTGGTCGACGACGAATCGCCCGCGCGAGGCTTGGTTCGCGAGTATCTGGCGGCCCATACGGACATGCGGCTGGTCGCCGAATGCGCCAACGGCTTCGAGGCAGTCAAAGCCGCCAATACGCACAAGCCGGACTTGATGATCCTGGATGTGCAGATGCCGAAGCTCGATGGATTCGAGGTCCTGGAACTGCTCGGAAACGAGGCTCGCGGCGTCATCTTTACGACTGCCTACGATAGCTACGCGCTTCGCGCCTTCAACGTCCATGCCGTCGATTATTTGCTCAAACCCTTCAGCGCCGAGCGCTTCGGCGAGGCGCTGGCGCTGGCACGGACGCAACTGCGCAAGTCCGAGCCCGTGCCCGCCCGCGAGCTGCTGGAAACCCGCCGCGGCGGCGCTGCGCTCGATCGCTTGTTGATTCGCGACCGCTCAAATGTCCATGTCATCCCCGTCGACAGCGTGGATTTCGTGGAATCGCAGGACGACTACATTTCGATACGAGCGGCGGGCAAGAACTACCTGAAAGAACAGGCGATCAGCGATTTGGAGCAGCAATTGCCGCCGCAAGAATTCGTGCGAATTCATCGGCGTTTCCTGCTGAATATTTCGAGACTCGCGAAAATAGAGCTATCCGAAAAGGAAAGCCGCATCGCCATACTGCTCGACAAGACTCAATTGCCCATTTCACGGGCAGGCTACGCGAAACTGCGTGCGGTGCTGGATCGTTAGGCGCCCCTCCGGCACCTGCAGGTTTCCGACAGAAATGACGCATTTGGTAAAGCCAGCAGTGGGCGTCCTGCTCACCATCGTCGCATTGGACGTGGCCGGCATCGGCCTCACCCTGCCGATCATTCCGCGCTTGCTGGTGGAGGTCGCACACACCGCGACCTCGGCTTGGCGCTTCGGCGCGTTTCGAGTCTCTATGCGCTCATGCAATTCGTTTTCTCGCCGATCCTCGGCGCTTGGAGCGATCGCATCGGCCGGCGGCCGGTGCTGTTGTTCTCCTCGCCGGAGCAACCGTGGACTATCTGCTCATGGCCGGCGCGCCCTGGCTGGCGTTGTTGTTTCTGGGCCGTGCCATTGCCGGAATTACCGGCGCAAGCCAGGCGGTCGCGTCCGCCTACATCGCCGATGTGACCCCGGAGATGAGCGCGCACACCGATTCGGACAGCTCAATGCCTGCCAAGGTCTCGGTTTCATCGCCGGGCCGCTGTTGGGCGGCGCTTGGGGGAATATTGGGTTCGCGCCCCGTTCATCGCAGCGGCCCTGCTGAATGCCATTACCTTCCTCGTGACCTTGAAAGTATTGCGCGAACCTCGCCGCGCAGCGCCGCGCGCACCCTCGACCCTGCGCTTCAATCCCTTCGCCGCATTCCGATGGGCGTTTTCCATGCCCGGCCTGCGCTCGCTGCTGTTGATCTTCATCGTCATCTCGCTGATGGCCAGGTGGGCGGTACGCATTTGGATCATCTACGGCGCGGATCGCTATGGCTGGTCGCCCTTCTGGTGGGCACATCGCTGGCTTGCTTCGGACTGCTGCACGCGTTCGCGCAAGCATTCATCGCCGGTCCGTTGACCGAACGATGGGGCGAACGATTTGCGATCCTCACCGGCGTGGTCACGGACACGCTTGCCTCCGTGCTTATCGCCTTTGCGAACCGGGGCTGGATGCCGTTTGCTCTGATGCCGCTTTTCTGTCTCGGCGCAATCGGATTGCCTGCTCTGCAATCGCTGTTAGCCAAGCGGGTCGATGCTGATGCCCAAGGAAAGCTGCAGGGCGTATTGGCAAGTCTTCTCAGCCTCACCTCGATCGTGGGGCCGGTGGCGGTGAGCGGCGTCTACTTCGCAACACGTGCCTCGTTTCCAGGCCTGGTCTGGCTGGCCGCCGCGGCGCTGTATCTTTTTACTTTGCCCATACTGGTCAACCTGCGGCGCAACGCTCGATCGGCGACCGCGCAAGGGCCCGCAGGTTGATCGCGTCTTTCAGACCGCTTTCAGCCGGATGGCACCGTCGCCGGTATGAATGGTCAGCGTCTGGCCGCCGCCGTTCAATTTACCGTGGACTTGAGATTTGCTGATTGCCCCCTGGATGGTCAGCGGCACCTCCGTGCTGACGCTGCCGTCGCCGCTGTGGGCCTCCACATCGGCAGACAGATCGCTCGGTATGGCGACCTCAATGCTGCCGTCGCCCGAGCTCAGGCTCCAGCTATCGTCCAGCTTCGAGCCCTTTAGCGCCCGTACCTTGATGCGGCCATCGCCGCTTTTCGCCTGAAGGACGTCGAATCGACCCTCGAGGGTGATATGTCCGTCGCCTGACACCGCCGAAATCTTGCCATCGATGTTGTTGGCGTCAATGCCGCCATCGCCGGTGCGCATCTGCAAGGATCCTTTGATTGCGCCCACGGTGAGATTGCCATCGCCGGAGTGCAGGTCCACCAGGCCGGTCAGATTCTCAGCCTTGATCGAGCCGTCGCCGGTTTCCACGCGAAGATCGGCATCCGCCGGCATGCGTACTTCGATGCGCAAGCGGCGAAGCTCGCCGAGGGTGAAGTGCCATCCGTTCTTGATCCGCGCCGTCAACGTAACATTGTCCCCTGCCTGCTCAGAGTCGATGCGCAGATTCTTGTCAATCTCGTAGCCAGCATAGTCGACATGGAATTCCACTTGCTTGACGTCGGGGCTGGTAATGATATTGACGCTGCCATCATTGGTATCGACATGCACATTCGCCCGGTTGGCCACCGTGAATGACTTGGAGTAGTCCCCGGCATGCGCGTTACCGGCGATGCCCGCAGCCATGAGCAATGCCGCGCCGATGCAAAGCGTATGCTGCGCCGCCGTTTTCTTCGATAGAGGGTTCATTGCTTAAGCTCCCTTGTCATGTAAGAGAATATCCACTCCGCCAAGGACCCCGCAGCCCGCGAAAAGTTGCGAGGCCGTCGGGCTCTTGCTCAGCGCGCCGCCTGTTCGCGATCACCCGGATGGTAGTCGGCCTCCACGTTTCCGGCCAGCTGGCTTTGGTCGAATAGAACCGGCTTGGTCTTCATCGCCACGAACAGCGGCGTCTGGTCGGCGTAGTGGGGCGAATGCGCATCCAATGTGGCCGACCCGAACTGGTTGATGCTCTCCGAGGATAAGACGTGCGTCTTATCCCAGGTCACAAACATAATCAACGTATCGCCCGCCACCGCGTTCAAGGTGCCGTCACTCTGCGCAGCCCCGTAGACGGCGCGATAGGTATCCGGTCCGCCATCGATCGGCAGATCGAGAGTGCCGCGGCGGATCCGGTTGACCTGCCCCCACTCCGGATCGATGCGCCCAAAGCGGCTCTTGAGCGCCTTGACTGCCTGGCGCAGCGCTTCGATGGTCGGCACGGCGGGATGGTGGTCGGAATGCGCGGTCTCGCGCATCAACACCGCCAGCGCTGCCGCTCGGCTGCCTGTGTTGGTGCGCCGGTCCCAGTCCTTGAGCAAGGCTTGAGCGGCACTTAAATCGTTGTCCGAACCCGGGTCCGCCTTGATTACCTCAGCAATCTCGCGGGCAATGTCGGAGCGCTCACTATAAGCAAGGTCGAACTTGTAGGTCCGGAACGCCTCAGCGGTAATGGCCGCGTCGGCACCAAAGGTTTCCTGGGCACGATAGGCTCTGTTGGTCATGTCGGTCTGAATGCCCATGGCGGGGCTGAAGTCGGTGCGCTTCAGCGCATCCTCCGCTCCCGTGGCCTCGAACGGCGTGTTGTTGGAGTTGAACACGTAGCCGGACTTGGGATTCCAAATTTGCGGCACGCGCTCGAAAGGCACATAACCCTGCCAGATAAGATCGGATCGATCGCCGGGCTGGACCTCGGTCCAGTCCCGTCCCTCCGCCCGTAGCGGGAACTGGCCGTTATAAATATAACCAATGTTTCCGTCCTCGTCAGCGTAGATATAGTTGATGCTGGGCAGCGCCTGCAGGCGCATGGCCGCCAACCAAGCCTCGCGGTTGGCCGCCTTGTTCAGGCGATAGTACTGCAGCGGTTGGCGCACCTCGCCCATCCCGGCGTAGCGGATTGCGAACATTCCATGGTCGGTCTTGAGCACTGGACCGTGCGCCGACCACAACAGCGGGCGGTGCACCGTCCAAATCAGCGGCCCGAAGATTTTTACTCGAATCGCCGCATCGCCCTTCTCGAAGGCCTTCCACTGCCCGTCCAAACGATACTGATCCGGATTCGCGGGGTTCACGTCCAATCGATAGACCGTCGATACATTGGGAGCATTGACGGTGTTGGCCCAGCCCAAGTGTGCGTTGTGGCCGTGAAGCATGAACGGCGAGCCGGGGAAGAAACCGCCGGCCACATGCCAGCCCTGCCCGGAGTCGAGCACCGCCTCATACCAGGCGACCGGCCCGACATAGGGCTGGTGTGAATTAACCAAAAGACGGGTAGCGCCGTCGGCAGATTTTGACGGCGCCACAGCGATGCCGTTGGAGCCGATTGGCACAGATCCGGTCATGATCATGGCGACCTGACTTGCTTTGGGCACAGGCGCCATGATCTTCCCGAACACATGGTCAAGACCATAAAAGAACGGCGTTCGAAACACGAATCCGGCGGCCACGTCCTGGCCGCTCATCGGCAGCAAGCCCCGCGCGACCTTTTCCGGATGCAGGGCGGCGTAGTAATTGACCCCATCGGCATAGGCCCGCAGGACTGCGCGGGCATCTTGCGGCAAGGCGCTGTCGTATTGCGCCGCCACGGTTTCGCGCACTTTCAGAAGCCGCACAAGATAGTCCGTTACGGCTCCCTTGGCACCTGCGACGCTTGCCAGCTGGCCGCGCGCGATCAGGGCTGCGTCCTGAATGGTGGGAAAATCGTCCTCGCAATGCGCGAAGGCTAATCCGAAGGCCACGTCAGGATCCGTAGGACCGCTGATGTGCGGCACACCGTAGCGATCGCGCTGGATGCGGGCGTGATAGTGAGCCGCTTGAGCAATGAGCGTCGCGCGCGCCGGTGCGGAAGGCTGGCTCAACCGATCGCGCGCGATCACGGCAATCAGGCAGACAAGCACCAGTGCCGCGAGCGAAGCCGCGCCGATCTTCAGATGCCGCATCATGCATTTTCTCCCGACGTTTGCGCTGTTATCTAATCAGGTTAAACTTGGGTAGGACTTGAGGCACGCAAGGAGAGACCCATGATTGGCTACGCCACCCTCGGAACCAATGATCTTGCGCGAGCCCAGGCATTCTACGATGCCTTACTGGCGGAAGTGGGAGCAAAACGACTGATGGAATTGCCCCATGGCTTCACCATGTACGGGGTCAGAATGGATCGGCCCGCGCTGGCAATTACGCCCCCTTTGATGGCAAGGAAGCGCGGCCCGGCAATGGCAACATGTTGGCTCTGGTGCTGAACGAGCGGGCAAAAGTGGATGCCCTTCACAAGAAGGCCTTGCAACTTGGCGGATCGGATGAGGCGCGCCGGGTGTTCGCGGCGAAGAAGGACCGCAAGCCTTTTATGCCGCTTATTTCCGAGATCCCGAAGGCAACAAGCTCTGCGCTTACCGTGTGGGTCCGGCATAGACATGGCCATGGCGGAAAATTAATCAATTCACCCACGACGACGGAACTTCACCATGGAACAAGCACAGCTCATTCAGGCAGCCGCGAGCATAGCCGGAGGAATGGCGGCGGCGCACTACGATAGGTTCAGCGGCCTGGTTGCCTCCCGAATCACCGAGATTGCCGAAACGGCCGTGAAGATAGCCAAGGCCATTGAAATTGAAGCGCGCAAGCTCCCGTAGCCGGAGGGCATGACATCCGCCTACCGGCTCGGGCCTCGAGGGCGGCGCTATTTCTCGGTGACGCCGATTGAACTCACGCTTTTTGCATCGCCGCCGGCATTCCTAGCGACAATTCTCGCGTCCGCGAATTGCAGGTAATCCGCGACGCTGCGGTACAAATAGACACCGTGATTGAGCGACTCCACCTGCAATTGACCGGCGTTAGACGAAGATTTAATTTCACGTGCTGCTGCAGGGGCGAGTGCGCAGTCCGCAATCCCCCCGACAAGTGACTAAAGTCACTTCCAATGTGTACCGGCCGCGCCGCATGATCCTAAGCGTGTAAGCGTGACTGAGGTAACGGTGACGGGTACCGAAGAGGCTCGCCTCCCCATGATTCGGATTGTCATTGCAGAGGACCAAGCGCTGGTTCGCCGCGGCGCGGCCATGCTGCTATCCATGGAGCCGGACATGGAGGTCGTGGGAGAGGCAAGCAACGGTCTCGAAGCGGTGGAGCTGACCCAGCAGCTGCATCCCGATGTCGTCCTCATGGACCTGCACATGCCTTTTAAGGGCGGCGTGGCCGCCACCCGCGAAATCACACGGGCATTACCGCAGACTCAGGTATTGGTCCTAACGACCCTGGATGACGATGAAACCGTGTTTGAGGCGGTTCGCGCGGGCGCGCAAGCCTACTTGCTGAAGGATGCCGACGAAGGCGAGCTGCTCGAAACCATTCGGGCGTTAAAGCGAGGCGAATCGCGACTGACTCCGCAAATTGCCCGCAAGGTCATGGATCAATTCCGACGGCTTGCGGTCCACGAAGCCTTGCCGAGTCGAGAAGGAGGATAACGAGTCGCTCGAAAGCGGAGAGTCTAGCCGAGGGAAGTGAGCAATCGGCAGATCGGGCGAGCCTGTTTCTGGCGGAGGGGACCGTCAAGAACTATGTCAGCCGCATCATGGAGAAGCTGCACGCGAACACCCGGACCGAACTGGCCATACTCCTGACAAGACGCGACGTGGCGACTAGAGTGACCAAGGATTCCGCATGTCCGTCGTCGAAATTGCGCTGAAACGCCCCTACACCGTCGTCGCCGTGCTGATCCTGGTCTCCCTGATGGGAATCGGCGCCGCGCTGCGCATGCCGATCGATATCTTTCCGGAAATCGACATTCCCGTCGTCGCGGTCGTCTGGACCTACAACGGCATGAGCGCGCAGGACATGCAGAATCGCATCCTGACCTTGCACGAGCGTCAACTCGCCTCCTTGGTGGATGACATCTCGCGCATCGAGGCGGTGAGCTATCAGGGCGTCGGGGTGGAGAAGGTCTACCTTCACGAGGGCGCCGATGTGACCCGCGCCATCTCGCAGCTCGCCAGCAGCGCGCTGGTCGTGCTCAAGTACATGCCGCCGAACATCACGCCGCCGCTGGTACTGCGCTACGGCGCCACCGACGTGCCCGATCATCCAGTTGAGCCTATCCAGCAAGTCGCTGCCCGATACCAAGCTCAACGATCTCGGACAGAACATCATTCGTCCGGCGCTCGCGGTGGTGCACGGCGCCGAAGTTCCCTACCCCTATGGCGGCAAGCCGCGCGTCATCATGGCGGATTTGGATTCGCAGGCCTTGCAGGCGCGCGGCCTGTCGGCCTCTGACGTGAGCACCGCCCTGCAGCGCCAAAACGTCATTCTGCCCTCGGGCGACGTCAAGATCGGCGACAAGGACTACGCGCTGGCGATGAACAATTCGCCGGACGTCATCGAATCGATCAACGCCTTTCCCATCAAGCAAGTCGACGGGCGCACGATCTTCATGCGCGATGTGGCGCACGTGCACGACGGATTCCAGGTTCAGACCAATTCGGTCGCGGTCAACGGAACGCCCGGCGCCTTGATGAACATTCGCAAAACCGGCGGCGTGTCGACGCTGGCGGTCATCGACGGGGTGCGCTCGGCGCTCGAGGATATCAAAAAGATCCTGCCGCCAGGCGTTGCCATTCAAGCCCCTGTTCGATCAGTCGGTGTTTGTAAGAGCCGCGCTTAACAGCGTCGGGTTGAGCGCCGGCATGGCGGCGGCGTCTGACGGCGCTGGTCATTATTCTGTTCCTCGGCAACATGCGGCTGTCGCTGATCATTCTCGCGGCCATTCCGCTCTCGATCATCACCGCCGTGCTGTTCATTTATCTGACCGGCCAGACGCTGAACACCATGACGCTGGGCGGTTTCGCACTGGCGATCGGCATCCTGGTCGACAACGGCACCGTGGTGATCGAAAACATCGAGCGCCACGTTGCCATGAACGAACCCTTGCGCCAGTCCATCGTCGTCGGCGCCAGCGAGGTGGCGGTACCGACCTTTCTCTCGACTCTGTGCATCTGCATCGTGTTCGTCCCTGTGTTCCTGCTGCAGGGCACCGCCAAATATTTGTTTTCGCCGCTATCGCTGTCGGTGATTGGCGCATTGCTCGCAAGCCTGGCGCTGTCCTTCACCATGGTGCCGGTGCTGTTCAATATGCTGATGCGCGGCTCGGTTCGCGCTTTTCACGATGAGGCGGCGCATCGTCCCGTGGGTCAGCACGCGCCGGCGCGCAATCCGTTGGTGCGTTTGCAAGCCGGCTTCGAGCGCGGTTTCGAATCGTTTCGGGAGAAATATCGCAACGCGCTGGCCTGGACCCTCTCCGAAGCTGCCGCGACCGTGATCGCGTTCGGCATTTTGATCGTCGGCTCGGTATGTCTCTTTCCGCTGCTGGGACGAGACTTCTTCCCGCAGGTCGATGCCGGCCAAATGCGCCTGCACGTGCGCGCGCCCCCCGGCACGCGGCTGGAGAAAACCCAGGCAGTACTTTGCCGAGGTCGAAGCGGAGATCCGCCGACTGGTCGGCAACGATCAGATCGATGTGATGCTCGACAACATCGGCCTGCCGTACAGCGGCATCAACATCGCCCTGAGCGACTCGGCCACCGTCGGCCCGATGGACGGCGAGATTCTGATCTCCCTGAACGAAAAGCACACGCCGACCGCGCAGCTGATCGCCAAGCTGCGCCGGGAGCTGCCGCCCCGCTTTGCGCAACTGCAGTTCTTCTTTCAGCCGGCCGACATCGTCGATCAGGTGTTGAATTTCGGCCAGCCGGCGCCGATCGATGTCAGGGTATCCGGACCGGATCAGGACGAAGCCTTCGCCCTGGCATCCACCATCGCGCGAGCGACTGACCGCGGTGCCGGGAGTCGTGGATTCGCACGTTTTCCAAGTCCCGAATGCGCCGGCGCTCACGGTGGATCTGGACCGGGCGCTGGCCACCGAGAGCGGCGTGACGCAGCAAGAGGCCGCCAACAATATGCTGGTTGCCACGAATTCCAGCGCGCAGATCGGCGCCGAATTTCTGGGTCGATCCGCGCAACAGCGTCAGTTATCCGCTGGTGGTGCAGGTACCCACCTATCGCATCGGCACCTCGCAGGATCTCGCAGACGATGCCGGTGACCTCCGGCAGCGGGAGCGGACAGGGGCAGTTGCTGCTGAATCTCGCGGCGTTCGGCCGTGAGGCCATTCCGATGGTGACCTCGCAATTCAACATTCGGCCGGTGTTCGACGTGCACGCCGAACGTGCAGGGGCGCGATCTCTACTCCGCCGCGCACGACATCGATGCGGTCCTGGCGGCGAACCGGCCGGATGCCGCGAAGGCTTTGCAGGTCACTCTCGAGCGGCCAGGTCGAGACCATGCGAGAGAGCTACACCGGATCTGTTCACCGGCATCGCGCTTGGCCATCGTTCTGGTGTACCTGTTCCTGGTCATGAATTTTCAGAGCTGGATCGACCCGTTGATCGTGCTGATGGCGGTGCCGTTTGCGCTGGGCGGCGTGATGTGGATGCTGTTCCTGTCGCAAACGCCGATGAGCGTGCCGGCGCTCATGGGCACGCTGATGTGCATCGGTCTGACCACCGCCAACAGCATTCTGGTCGTGACGTTTCGCCAATCAGCGCATGGCCGCCGGAGACGACCCGCTGCGGGCCGCGGCTTCCGCGGGCTACACGCGGCTGCGGCCGGTGTTGATGACTGCCGGCGCGATGATTCTCGGCATGGTGCCGATGGCGTTGGGTATAGGCGAAGGCGGCGAGCAGAACGCCCCGCTGGGGCGGGCCGTCATCGGCGGGCTGCTGTTCGCCACATTCGCGACCCTGATTTTTGTCCCCACGATGTATCGCTTGCTGCGCCGCCGCCCGAGCGCCGTTCTCGATTCACTCTGTTACAGGTAGAGCCAATGCAACCGCATGACCCAGATACCGTCGCCACGCTCGATTCGCGGCGGAGATTTCCCGACGATACGTCGCGAACGGAGCATGGCACGGTGTCCACGGAGTTTCAAGCCGGGCACCGGACAGGATCTCTGAAAATCGGCGCGGTATCGCCGCCGGCAGTTCTGGTGTTCTGCTTCTGTCGTCGTCATGCTGATTCGCCTGGTCGACGCACATTCGCTGAGAAAGAGTGCGCAAAGCGCTTACTCCGCCGCGCCGCCGGTCGATGTAATCACCGCCCGCCCCGCCTCGGTCGGACAGGATTTGGTGTCTGCCCGGGCCAAACCGCGGCGTGGTTCGAAACGACGATATATGCGCGCGTGAACGGCTACGTCGCCAAGTGGCTGGTCGACATCGGCGACCACGTCAAGAAGGGCCAGGTGCTCGCGACGATCGAAACCCCGGAACTGGATGCCGAACTCAATGCCGCCCGCGCGCAGTTAAAAACCTCCGAGGCGCAAGTTTCCGCGCGTCAGGCGGAAGCCGAATTCAGCAAGACCACCAACGAGCGCTGGCGCGACTCGCCCAAGGGCGTGGTCTCGGAGCAGGAGCGGGAATCGAAAAAGGCCGACTACGAAAGCGCGAACGCTCGCCTGTATGCCGCCGAGGCGCAAGTGGCGCTCGGATAAGTCTAAGGTCGAGCAATACAGCGCGCTCGCGCAATTCAAACAGGTCGTCGCCCCCTTCGATGGCACCATTACCGAACGCAAGATCGACATCGGCAATCTTGTCACGGCCGGCAGCGCTTCGACCACGACCCCCCTGTACCGCATCGCGCAGACCGATCCGCTGCGGGTGTTCGTAGACGTGCCGCAGAGTTCAGCCAACGAACTCATGAAATCCGGGGTGCCGGCGGAGATTCGCTCGACCGGATCCGACGCAGGTATTTACCGGGACCATCACCCGGTCGGCCGAATCCATCAACGCCCAGGCGCGCACCATGCGCGTCGAGGTGGACATGCCGAATGCCACTCACGCATTGCTGCCCGGCACGTACGTCAATGTGGCATTCAAGCTGCAACCCCGGGGCTTGGTGGAAGTCCCGGCGGCGGCGCTGATCTTCCGCCCGAAGGCAACGCAAGTCGCACGCGTCGATGCGAACGGAAAAATCGATTTTCGAAATGTCACGATTGCCCGCGACAACGGCAGCCTGGTCGAACTCGGCTCGGGCGTGAATCCCGGCGATCGGCTTGTGCTGAACATCAGCAGTCAGATTGCCGCCGGTCAAACTGTCACGGTCTCCGATGCCGGCGCGGCGCCGAGCGCAACCCTGGACGCCAGGCGATGAAGACCGGGCCCGCAGAAGCAGGGGTTTTCGTTTCTTGCCGGGCTGCTGCTTGTCTTGTGCGGCTGTGCCGCGGGTCCCGACTATCACACGCCGAAGCCCGACACGCCGCAGACCTTTGCGGCCGGCGCCACCGTAAATTCTGCTGCCGCGGCGGGCGCTGCGCCGGATCTTGCCACCTGGTGGCACGCCCTCAACGACCCGGAGTTGGATTCGCTGGTGGAGCGCGCCATCAAATCCAATCCGGATTTGGAAATTGCCTTGACCCGCCTGCAACAGGCTCGCACCTATGAAGCCGTGGTGGTCGGACACGCCCTTCCTGAAATCGACGGCAGCGCTGCGGCTGGGCGCGGTACGGGCTCGGACCTGGCGCGCGGCCGGGCTGAACAAGGCCTGATCTCGGCGGACAACACCAGCGGCCTGCAGCACATCAACACCATTGCAGGATTCGATGCGGTGTGGGAACTCGATATATTCGGCAAGTACCGCCGCGCGTTCGAGGCGGCGCGCTACGACGCCCAGGCGGCTGCCGCGGCTCGCTACGCAGTCATTACCTCCCTCATCGCCGACGTCGTCCGCGCCTACGTGGATCTTCGCGGCCTGCAGGTTCGCGCCGGCATCCTGCACAACGAGAGCGACGTGCGGCGCGAGTCCCTGCGTATCGTGAATATCCGCTACCAGCGGGGAATCACCAACGAGCTGGACGTCGCGCTGGCAACGCGGGAACTCGACACACTGCAGGCTCAAATGGCTCCCTTGGATGCCGAGGTAAATGCCAGTGAGTACACGCTTGCGGTGCTGCTCGGCGAGTACCCCGAAAAAATCATAAAAGAGCTGTCGCCTCCCAATTTGATTCCCTCGATGCCGGCGCCCGTTGCTCCGGGCGCTCCCCTGGATCTCCTGAAGCGGCGGCCGGACATACAACAAGCCGAGCGCGAACTCGCAGCGGCTACTGCGCGCATTGGCGTGGCCACGGCCGATCTCTTTCCGCAGGTGGCGCTGGTCGGATCGATCGGGTCCCAGCAACAGGGACTGGGAACCTTACCGAACATATCCAAACATATCTGGTCTTTTGGACCGGCCGCCCTCTGGCCGCTGCTGGATTTCGGCGCGCTGGATGCTCAGGTGGACATCGCTCATCTGGCGGCGCATGCCAGTCTGGTGAATTACCGCAAAACCATCTTAAGCGCCGTTCAGCAGGTCGATACTGCTCTCGATGAATATTCAGCTCAACAGGATCGCTTGAAGTATCTCGGCGACGCCATGGTCGCAGGGCAACGCGCCGTCGACCTGGCGACCGCGCGATACAACCGAGGTTTGACCGATTTCCTCAATGTCATAGACGCGGAACGGCAATTCTACGATCTTCAAGAGCAATACGCCGCCGCACAAGTCAGCCAGGGAGAGCAATTCGTGCAACTGTATAAGAGTCTCGGCGGCGGCTGGCAGGGCTATCAAAGTGTTCCGGGGATCCGCGCGCCGCAACCGGCCATCATCGCGGCATTCCGCCGCACATTGAGCAGCTCGGCGCCGTGATGCGCAAGCGGAGCGCATCCGGCGACGTCTTAATGAAGATCTCAGCGCTTTTTAATCTGGTTCGCGTGCAATGGCCGAGCGGGGTGGCGCCAACGTGCGGATTCTCATCGTCGAAGATGACCGGAAGTTAGCCGAGTTCCGTCGATGCCGTCCGGGACTCCGGCCGTGTCTACTAGCGCCGCAGCGCCTGGCGTTCCCGATCCGACAAATGATCGTAGCTGATCACGCGGGTCAGGCGGTATTGTTCGCAGCTGTTGTAGGCCGCGAAGACCTTGGTGTCGAGCGCCTTGACCTGCCGGTACAGGGCACTGTCGGGCTTGAGACCGTCGGCAATGGATTGGCTGCTGCCGCCGAAAGCCAGAGCCACGAGTATGAGCAGGATGCGCAATAGCATGGATTGATACCTTCAATTGACGCGGCTAATGGATTTAAGCCATGGTCGTCCTGCTCATAACCCGGCTGAATACCGAAAGTTGCAGCGGCCGGCGCGGCCGCAGCAACGGACCCGGCGCCGATCAGGAGGCTGCGGCGGGCCGAATCAATTATGTGGCTCGCCCAAGCCCAGCACCCGGCGTGCAGCCGCGGCGCCGGTGGCCAGCGCGGCATGCACCGTACCCCAATGACCCGCGGTATCGGTGTGCTCGCCGGCGAAATACAAAGTGTCCTCGACCGGCCGCCGCAATTGTTCGGGTGCATCCAATGCGCCAACGGGTACGTAGCTATACCCGCCGCGCGTGTAAGGGTCGCGCTGCCAATCGTGCAGATGAACGCTTGCCAGTTGCTGCTTAACATCGGAAAAAGGCATGCCAAATATTGTCGACAGCGTGCCCAGGCATCGCTCGACCAGCGCACCCGCGTCGCCTTGCGGGGTGACGAGGCGCAATAAACTTTCAGCCCTGGGACCGCCCGCCCACCCTGTCAGCACGGGCGCCTCATGCGGCATAGGCGTCCACCAGGTCGCGGGAGATTCGGAGGGCGCATACAAAAAGCCCAATGGCGCATTCCACCACTTTTCCTTGAACACCAAGCCTAAGTGCAGCGCCGCTCCCATGGCCAGACGATGCGCGTGAGATAGAACCGCCGGGCGCGGCAGCCACTCAATCGTGTCCGCTTGCAACACTCCCAGCGGTACGGTAACGACGGCCTGAGCCGCATGAATCGTCTTATCTGCGCCCGCGCCAAATGCGATTTCGACGGCTCTTTGCCGCCAGGCAATTCGCTTCGCTGCTGTCCCGAGCATGAGCGAGCCGCCCGCTGCGACAAACGCATCCGCTAAGAATCGCGGAAGCGCAGCGTAGCCTGCTTCCACCCGAAACAACCGGTCCGTGGCAATGGCATCCTCCGCGCGCTGCTGCTTGGCGAGCGCAGCAACGGAAATACGGTTTCGATCCGCGGCGTTGAAGCCCTCGACATAGTTGCTTGCTGCCTGAGCGGTGCGCGGATCCAGCGTCTGGGTCTTCAGGTAGTCGGCGAAACTCATATCGGCTTCGCGCGGCCGCAACAGCTCTGATCGCGTCATGGTCTCAAGCACGCTCTCCGCGTCCCCTGGTTGCGGACTTTGCGCCATCAATCGGTTGCCGTCGAACCAAAACGGCGAACCGTCGATCTCGTACGTGCTCAAGGCCGCTTCTTCAATGAGCGACCAGGTTTCGACCGGCAGGCCGTGAATGAATTCCGCGCCCAATTCGATGGGCAGGGATTGCGAATTCGCCAATGAAATGCGCTGGGTCCAGATGCGTCCGCCAATCCGATCGCGAGCTTCCAGGATGGCCACGCGACGGCCTGCGGCGGCGAGCAGCCGGCCTGCGTTCAGACCCGCGACGCCTGCGCCGACGACAACGACATCGTACTGAGCTGCCTTCACGGCATCGATCCCGCCGGTGTAGTTACCGCGAACTGCCGATGTGACGTAATCGCGCTTTCGCAAATCATGGCCGGTCAACCGATCCCAGACGCAGGCGTTCTTACTTTCATAGGGGCTCCAATGAGCCGCCGCGGAACGCGAAGTCTGCGCATTGTTAACTCAATTTTTGTAATCAAGGAGATCACATGTTAATCAATTCCAAGGTGCTTTTGCTGGCCGGCCTGTGTTCGGCAACGTTGGGTTCCTCGCTGACGATGGCGCAGACCGTTCCGGATCATCCGCGCGTGAATGAGGTCAATCAACGGCTCGATAATCAACAGGCCCGCATCAATCAAGGCCTGGCCAATGGCACGATGACCGGTAAGCAGGCGGCACGCGACGAAGCGCACGACGCCAACATCGCCAAACGCGAAAGCGTTGACGAGGCCAAGCACAATGGGCACCTAACCAAGGGCGAACAGCAGCGTCTCAACAAATCAGAGAACAAGAACAGCCGGCGAATTTATCGCCAGAAGCACTGATCTCGATTCGTCACGACTTGATGGCTAACGGACCGGCTTTTACAAAGGCCTAGTGGCCCATGACCCGGGCGAATAATGCCGCTACCCCGGCGTTGATGGCAAAGCCACCGACCATCAGCCAGCCGAACAGCAGCGCCGCCAGAGCCAGCGGTTTCGCCCCGGCAGCGCGGATGGACGCGACCTGCGTGCTGAGCCCGAGCGCTGCCATGGCGGTTGCCAGAATGAGCGTATCTGCATCGATGGCGGCGGCGACCATCGCGTGCGGCAGTATTGCCATTGAATTGATTCCCGCGACCGCGATGAATCCCAGTGCAAACCACGGGATGACCCCGCGCCAGTTTGAGTTTGCCCTCGGCTGTTCCACGCCTTCCTCGGCATGGCGCGACAAATAGGCCGACAGCAGCACGAGAAATGGCGCCAGCATCATGACGCGCACCAGTTTGGTGATGACGGCAGTGTCCGCGGCCGCGTCGGCGACGGCCTTGCCGGCTGCGACCACCTGCGCCACCTCATGTACGGTGGAGCCGGTGAAAATACCGTAGGCGAAGGGTGTCATCGACACCCAATGCAGCCGATCATTCAAGTGGTAGAGCGCCGGATAGATAAAAATGGCGAGGGTGCCGAAGGCGACCACGGTCGAAACCGCGACACACACCTCCTCGGCGCGTCCTCGGACCACAGGCTCGGTCGCCATCACCGCGGCCGCGCCGCAAATCGAACTGCCGGCGCCGATAAGCATTGCCGTGCGGCGATTCAATCCGAACAACCGGGTGCCGGCCCACCAGGACAGCGCGAAAGTACTGCTCAGGATGATCGCATCGATGATGACGCCGACGGCGCCCACGCGGCCGATGTCCTGGAAGGTGAGCCGCAAACCGAACAAGATGATGCCGGCGCGCAGCAGAATCTGCTTGGAGAAGGTCACTCCGCGCGCGCCGAACCCGGAAATGCGGGGGTAAAGCGTGTTGCCGACGATCATGCCCGCCCACAATCGCCAGCGTGAGTGCGCTGACTCCGTGCGCCTGCATCCAGGCGCTCTTGGACAGTTCGACCGCCATCGATGGCGATGGTCCCGCTGACGAGAATTCCCGGGAAGAAATCCTTCATTCGCTGACCAAGGCCCCCGGGCAACGCCAGGGAATTCGTCACTGCCTGCATATTGACCGGCGCCTGCACGCTGGATTGTGTACTTGCGACTATGCGCGCGATTTATCTATCTGTGAAATAGATTATTTGTCTATAATTGATCGATTACATGAGTTCAAGGTCCCCGTGCACATAACCTTGCGGCAACTGCAAATATTTCGCGCCATTGCCTTGAGCGGCAGCACGACCGCGGCCGCCGCCAGCATTCCACTGTCCCAGTCCGCCGCCAGCGCGGCACTCAAGGAATTGGAGCGCGTGCTCGGCGTCCGCTTGTTCGACCGGGTCGGCAAGCGCCTGCTGCTGAATGACGGCGGCCGGGCGTTGCTGCCCATGGCGCTCGCCGTGTTGGATGGCGCGCAAAATCTGCAAGCCGCCTTTCTGTCGAACCAACAAGCGCTGCCGGTGGAACTGCATATTTTCGCCAGCACCACGATCGGCAATTATATTTTGCCGGCACTGTTGGCCAGATTTAGAGAGACGGTACCGAGCGCGCGGCTCGAGCTGCGGATCGGCAACACCATGGATGTGGTCACCGCGGTGCGCGACTTCGAGACCGATCTGGGGTTCATCGAGGGGCCGTGCCACGCAAAGGACATAGTCGTCGTTCCCTGGCTGGAAGACGAACTCCTTATCGTCGCCTCGCCTTCGCACCCGCTGGCAAGGGCTGCGAAGCAGCGCAAGCTCAGCATCAAGCAACTCGCGGCAGCAAACTGGCTGCTGCGTGAGACCGGATCCGGCACGCGCGAAACCGTTGAACAGGCGCTGCTGCCGCACCTGCTCGACATGCCGGCGTCGATGACTCTCGGCAGCTCGGAGGCCATCAAGAATTCCCTGGCCGAGGGTCTAGGGGTGAGCTGCCTATCGGCCTCGGTGGTGCGCGATCTGCTCGCAGCCAAGCGCTTGAGCGTGCTGGCAACGGCACTGCCGCGGCTCACGCGGACTTTTTTGATGATTCATCATGAACGCAAAGTCCTGTCCGAACCCTTGCGCAAATTTGTCGCGCATTGCCGGCAACCGCCTTAAGGCATGCCGCGGCAGCGCGACTGTGCGAATGCCGGCGTCTTTTCCTCGGCACCGACTTCGATCGCATCCTGCAGCAACTTTAGCGCGCTTGCCGGATCATCCGCGAACGCAAACAGCTCCATATCCTCGCGGCTGATCATCCCATGGCGTACGAGAGCCTCAAAGTTGATGATCTCGCGCCAATAACCCGAGCCGTATAGGACGACCGGCAGCTTGCGCGCCAGCTTCTGAGTCTGCGCCAGCGTGAGGATTTCCATGAGTTCATCCAGAGTTCCGAAGCCCCCCGGAAAGACCACCATGGCGCGCGCCAGGTGTGCAAACCACAGCTTGCGCATGAAAAAATAGCGAAACTTGAACAGTAATTCCGGGGTCACGAAGCGGTTGGGCTGCTGCTCATGCGGCAGACTGATGTTAAGACCGATGGTACGGCCGCCCGCGTCGCGCGCTCCCCGGTTGGCGGCTTCCATGATGCCGCCGCCGCCGCCCGAGCAGATGACGAAACGATGCAGGTTTGAGGATAAGCCCGACGACCAGGCGGTGATCAATCGCGCCAGCTCCCGGGCTTCGGTGTAGTAGCGTCCGAGCGGCCCCTCCTCCGCCAGACGCGCGGAGCCGAAGAACACAATGGTGTCGTGGACGCATTGCCGGCGCAGGCGGCGCAAGGGATCCAGGTACTCGGCGATGATGCGCAACGGCCGCGCCTCGTCGCTCGCCAGAAATTCCGGATCGAGGTACGCGAGACCCGCATCCGCCGCAGCAGCTTCTTTCATGTTTATTTTACTCTCGCAAAATCGATGAAGCCGTGCGCGACATCCGTGTGCAGCAGCGTCACGCGCACGCGATCGCCGACATCCAAGCCTTCAAACCCTCGCACAACCTTGCCCTCGGTGGTCGGGGCGGAAATTCGCACCCAGGTCCCCTTATCGGAGGCACCGGTGACGATGGCATCGAACTTCGCGCCAATGCGCGATGACAGCAGGGAGGCGGCAGCGGCCTTGTTGACCAAGCGCTCCACTTTTGCCGCGTTGTGCTCTTGTTCGGTACAGTGCGCCGCAAGGTCAGTCAATTGTGCATCGGCGTAAGGCGCGGCTTGACTTGCCAGTGCCGCCTTGAGCACGCGTTGGCTGATGAGGTCCGGGTAACGCCGATTCGGCGCCGTGGAATGCGTATAGTCCATCACGGCAAGGCCGAAGTGTCCTGCGATGCTCTGCCCCGGTTTGTCCACCATGTACTCGCCTGAGCCCAATAGTTTGACGATCGACAGCGACAAGTCCGGATACAGCGCAGGATCGCTCTGCCGGCGCTTCGCCAGAAATGCATTGAGCGCCGGCGCGCTGGGTTCGGCCGGCAATGCCTCGCCAAGCTGCCCCGCCAAGGCGACGATGCGATCCCAGCGCTTTGGTTGACGCAACACCCGGCGCAGCGCGCTGAAGCCCTTGCGGGAGAGAAACTGCGCGGTCACGCCGTTGGCCGCGACCATGAACTCCTCGATCAACTGTTTGGCGCGATTGGTTTCATCGGGGCGCAGATCGCTCAAGACCCCCGCGCTGTACACCGGCTGCGCCTCGATGGTTTCCAAATCCAATGCGCCGCGTGCACGGCGCGTTTCGCGCAGCTGCTGGGCCACTTTGTCCTGCAAGCGCAACTGCTGTTCCATGCCCGCGACCGCGGCCACAGGCGCCGGTGCAGGTTCAGCGCCTGTAAGCCATGCGCCGACGGCGTTGTACGCCAGCTTGGCGCGATTCAACACGTGCGCGCGATAGATGTCCGAGGCCGTCACCGCTCCGCCGGTATCGATGGTCATCTCGATCACCAGGGACAGTCGCTCGACGCCCGCTCCCAGCGAGGTCAGGTCGGTGGAGAGTTTCTCAGGCAGCATCGAGAATATCGCCGCGGCGGTATAAACCGAGGTCGTGTTGGTCTGCGCATGACCGTCAATGGGCGAACCGGCCTTGACCACCGCGTCCACGTCAGCGATCGCGACCAGGATCTTGACCGCGCCGCCGCTCAGCGGATCCGCGACGGTGAGTTGATCGAGATCGCGCGAATTGTCGTTGTCGATCGACGCCCATAAAAGCTGCCGCAGGTCGCGTATATCCGGGCTCGAGTCGGCCGCCGCCTGTCCGATGGTTTCCAGTTGTTGTAAAGCAGCCGTAGCAAAATCCGGCAGCAACCCGTTGTCGGTCATGGCCTGACGCGCTACACGCAGAAGAAGACTGCCGGCAGCAGCCGCTGAACTGTTCATGGATATCCTTCAGGCAAACCAGCAGTTGGTGGCGACGGTGATGCGCGTGTCGCTGCCGTAGAACGGCGTCACTTCGTGAAAAACATAGGATGGAAAGATCACCAGCTGACCCGCTTCGAGTTTCAGTTCCACCGGCGCCAGTGCAAAAGGCCGCTGCAGCGTCGCATTCGCCGCATCCAGATAGGCATTGGCGCCCTGGCGCACATCGAGCAATCGCAACAGGCCGCTGTCGGGGTGCTGCGGAACGTTTTCGCCGGCGCGCACGCAGTACACCGCGGACCACGATGCCAAGGGGTGATTGTGGGCGACGAAAGAGCCCGCGTAGCGCGAGATGTGAAACCAGGTGTGATTTTGGAAATTTAGCTTGGCGATATCCTGTGCTTTCAGCGAGGTGGTCTCGATCACCATCTGCGCCACCGCATTCAGCATGAAGCTGCGCAGCTCCTGCACGCAGCTTTCGGTCCAACGGAACAAATTGAAGCGGCTCTCGAATGTTTCCTTCTGGGCGATATGGCTGGGGGTGGGGTTTTTGTACTCGGCGCTCTCGCGCCGCAAAAATAACGATTCGAGTTCCTGGTTCAGGCGCTCGCACGGAACAAGACGCGTGTCTCCAAAGGGTACTGAAAATAGCGAATTGAGCTTGAGCGGGGTCACCATCGCCCCATGCCTTGCTGCCCCGGAGCCACGAAACGCAGACGGGCGGTTACCAGAATCAGACTGCCGGCAGATCGCACGAGCGCGATCTCGTGCGTGAGGGACGCCGGGAATACCGCCAGCTGCCCCGGAACCGGCCGCCAGGCATAGTGTCCCGGTGTGAATGGAACGCGCATGAGGGAATTCGTGGCGTCTTGAAACATGGTTCCGAGCCTCGACTCATAAAGCCGCAGTACGCCGCTGTCTTGACGAGTGGCGCAGGGCTCGGGCGCGGCAACGCAGTACATCGCACACCATGCGGTTAACGGGTAGCTAGTCGCGGGCAAAAACCCGTTTTGCTCGACGATCGTGAACCAGCCGCGCGCCTCCAGCTTAAAGGAGCGCAGCTGGCCGGGTTCGAAAGCATTGAGCGTCTCGACTACCGAGCACACGCCGCGACACATTTCGCTGGTCAGCGCGCGGGCAGCGGGTTCCGTCCGGTTGAAAAGATCTTCCTGGCTGCGATACACCTTGAAGTTCGCGTGCTGCACCGGATCCCGTGAGGTGCGCTGCAGAATAAGATCGACCAGTTGCGGATTGAGGTACTCTGCCTCCGGCACCGTCACTATCCCAAATGGCGTCGCAAATAGTGGCAATACAATCGGCGCGGAACTCATGCAAGTCCAGACAGGTAGCCGCTCAATTCCCTGAGTTCATCGGCGTAATGCCGCGCTCGCCCCGATGATGCACTGTATAGCGGCTGGCGCACCTGCCAGGCGCTGGCCGTTCTAATCGCCGCGCTGCGAGCTGCGACCAGAGGGACCTGACCCGACCATTCAAGACCGAGAAATGCGCACACTCGCTGCATTTGGATTTGCGGCTCTTTAATCAAAGCATCGTAGTCGAAATCGAATATATCCCCCGCAAACTCGGCTTTCCAATACGTCATCAAGCGCCGATACTCACGGTAGTAATGGCCGATGTCCATGAGATTCAAGGCATAGCTCATTTGCTGTTCGAGATGCAGAAAAAATATGGACAAGCAATTGTCCAGGGGATTTCGCGTCGTATGTATGATTTTGGCTTCGGGAAACAGGCGCTTGATCAGGCCTAAATGCAAGAAGTTATCGGGGCGCTTGTCGGTGACGTAAGCGGCATTTGCCGAAACGCGCACGAGTTCTGCGCGGTAGCGCGCGGCAATCTCCTGCAGGCGCTCGGCAGAAATGGTTTCCAGTGTTTCAAAGAATGGTACTATTTCGCGGTTGACGACGCGGGGCAGGAAGTCCATCTCGCCGCCGGCAACGACTCCGGGTATTGCCGCCAGCAATTGCTCGGCGAGTGTCGATCCAGAACGGAACATGCCGACTACGAAAATGGGTCGCGGCGCAATATCGACTGTGCGGGCTTGCGTACGCGCGCCAGTTGCTGCTGATCACGCGGTCGACGAACGCCTGCTGTCGAGATCTATCGTACGGAACAACGTGCGGACCGCCGCTCGCGAGGCTGGCCTGATTGGCAGCGGTGTAGACCGCAAACGCATCGTGGTACTCGCCTGCCGCGTCAAGTAACCGGCCGAGGGCAAATCCCAAGCTGGCGCGATCGCTCATTGAGGACGCAAGTTCAAGCGCGCCCTTCAGACGGCTGATGAGAGCGTCATTGCCGCTTTCCAGCGACTGCACATTCGCGAAGCGCGCCAGTGCCTCGAAAGCGTGCGGCTCAACAGCGAGAATTCGCGCATACAGCGAGCTTGCCTCGGGCCTTTTACCGAAGTCTTCATACAGATTCGCAAGATTCAGCAGCGCGGGCGTGAAGACGGGATTTAAAGCCAACGCCCGCTCCAGTTCGGCCGCCGCCGCCGGGTAGTCGCGCAGGACATCACTTAAGATGACGCTGCGATTCAAGTGCACTTCTTCCGGGCGTGTTATGCCGAACGCGAGCGCCCTTTGATACGAAGCAAGCGCCTCGTCGAAGCGAAACGTCTGGCGCTGTAAAACCGCCAGGTTATACCAGGCATCCGGCAGCTTCGGCCAGCGTGCAACAATTGATTGATACGCCGCAATGGCTTCGGCAACATGGTTTTGCCGCTGCAATCGCGCAGCCTCGCGCATCGAGTCCTCGGGTTTGTTGGTCAAGTATTTGCCGCCGGATAGCGTTCGCAAAGTTCGGCCACGGCTTCACGCAGTGGTCCAAGCCACGGCTCATAGTGACGCCAGTGATCGACAGCGTCCGCATAAATGGGGCGGCGTACTTGCTCGGAGCTTATCGTTTGCACGGCCCGCGAGTTTTCGTAGAAACGCAGACAGTCCGCCTCGAACGGCAATCCGCAGTGATCGAGCAAGCGTCGAACTTCGCCCTCCGGATTGACCACCAATTGCTCATAGTGCACGCGATAGACGCGGCCGGGCAGCACGGCATCGATGTGCGTCATGAGATCGGCGTAATCCCGGTAGTAACGGCCAAGTTCACCGAGATCGTAGCTGTAGTTCATACCCTGAGCAAACAACTGCTTGTAGCAGGAGAAGCCGCAACCCATCGGATGGCGGCGTGCGTCGATGATGCTCGCCTGGGGAAACATCAGGTGGATTAGCCCGATATGACTGAAGTTTCCAAGCATTTTGTCGACGAAGCGCGGCCGTCCGAGCGGCCGGCGCACTTGGGTGTCTGCCAGATATTGCGCCGCCATCGCCTCGATCTGGTCTTTGCCCAGTTCGGCTACAGGCTCTGGGTATCGCGGCTCGCCGCCAGGATTGCCACGGGCGGCGAGTTCTTCCACCATTGCCGGCACATCCGGTAGTTCGCGCGTGCCTTCAACTTGTGTATGACTCGCGAGGATTTGCTCCAGCAGCGTCGAACCGGATCTGGGCAGGCCGACGATGAAAATCGGATCGCGGCGTTCACTGCCCCATGTCGAACGATCAGCGAAGAATTGAGGCTGGTACATTGCGTTCGCCCGCTGCACATAGTCGCTCGTTGCGTCGGCATCATAGGGCTGCACGGCGCGCTGCAGGGCGGTCCCGCGCGCGTAGTGTTCGAATGAAGCGGCGAAGTTCTCGCCGTCCTCCAATGCTTTTCCCAGGGCAAATTCCAAATGAATGCGGCTCGACTCCGCTGTAGACGCTTGATCGAGTTGTTCTTGCATCGATTTGACGTCGCTCTCCGTAAATCGGAAGGTCTTCAAATTCGCGAGCGCCCAATAGGCTTCGCCAAACTCGGGCCGCACCGCCAGAGCTCGCCGAAAGGATTCGATCGATCGGGATTGCTCGCCGACCTCGCGCATCAGGTTGCCGAACACCAACCAAGCCCGCACATCCTGCGGAAAATCCGCGACGACTGCTTCCATCAGCGCAATGGACTCGGAGGCGCGGCCGACAAGCCGCAATGCCTGAGCCTTGAGAGTGAGATAGCTGCTATTGCGGGGATCGGTAGCCAGCAGTCTCTCCACCATCGGGAGCATTTCGCCAATCCGCTCCTGGCGATACAACACCCGGGCCAGTTCATGGCGCGCCTTTGCATCGCCGGGCGCCAGCCCCAGACATCGCGTGAGGCAGCGTTCGGTCTCGACTCGGTCGCCGCGCCTCGCGGCCACATCTGCGAGCAAACGCAGCGCCCCGGTATTGGCCGGCGAGTGCTGCAAAAGCCTTCTCAGCTGCGCCTCGGCGGCCTGAAACCGGCCGGCACCGATTGCAACCTTCGCATCCTTAAGTTCCACTGGATCCGGTGCGAGCTGACTGAACCTTAGATAGGCAACATCGCCGCCGGCTATATCGCCGGCGTGAAAGCGGAGCGCCGCGATCTCGCGCCAACCATCTGCCAGTGCTGCGTCGAGATCGACCGCGCGCTGTAATGAGACCAGCGCTTCGGAGCCGCGCCCAGCGGCCGCGTATGCTCGGCCCAGCTCGAGCTGGAGGACCGCCGAGTCCCGACGCTCCTGGGCCAGGGTCTCGAGCAGGCGACAAGCGGCCGCCGTGTCCCCTAGCCGGCGGTACGCATTAGCAAGCAGCAAGTTAGCCTCTTCATTGCCCGGCCAGTTAGCCAGGATATCGCCAGCCTGTCGCGCGGCGGCGGCCGGATCCGAATCGAGCAAGAGGGTCGCGCGCATCAGCGCAAGATCGGAGGAGGCGCTCGAGGTAGAGAGGCCTGGTGCGTCGCTGGTCAGGTGCGATGTCGTGATGGTCGGCTCCGAATTTCTGTGCCGCCGCGATCTAAGCCGACAAGGTCTAATAAGTCAAGAACGTCGGCAGGCGCCTTTAGCTGTTATACAATTAACCGGTGAATACGATCGCCTCGGCTCCAATCGACGATGCCGCTATTTTCCGCACGCTGCAGGCCTCAAAGGCGGAGGCAGACGCGGGACGAATGCCGGAATCCGACAGATTGCTTGCGCATCTGGCGCAGCAAGTCCCCAACCACCCCGCAGTGCTCAATGAGCTCGGAGTGCGCATGCTCGGTCGCGGCGCGCCCGAACAGGCGCACGCATTGTTTGCCCGCGCCGCGAGCGCTGATCCTCACCACCCTGCCCTGTGGGCAAACCTCGCCTCGAGCCTCAAAGCGCTCGGCCGCCGCACGGAAGAACTCGATGCCATCGAAAGGGCGCTCGAACTCGAACCGCGACACCTGTCGGCATTATTGCAAAAGGGCGCCTACCTCGAGGAGACGGGTGATTCGCGCAATGCTGCGCGAAGCTACCAAAACGCACTCGCCTGCGTGCCGCCGGGCGCCGACGTGGCACCCCATATCCGGGACGCGTTTGCCCACGCCAAATCGGTTGTGGATGCTGATCTCGCGGCGTTGGCCAAAGAGCTTGAAGAGCCGCTTGACCGGATTCGTCAGCGCCATGGAGGTGGGCAGCATCGGCGTGTCGATCAGTGTCTTGAAAACCTGATGGGAAAGCGCCGGGTTTTTCACTCGCAGCCCACATGGATGTACTTTCCTGAGCTTCCGGCAATCGAATTCTTCGAGCGCTCGCAATTCCCGTGGCTTGATGGGCTTGAGAAAGCGGCCGCTGATATTCGTACCGAGCTTCTGCGGGTACTGGTAGCGGACCGCGAAGGACTGCAGGCCTACATCGACTTCCCGCCGGGCCTGCCTTTGGATCAATTCCGTGAGTTGAACCGCTCGCGCAGGTGGAGCGCTTATTTTCTTTGGAATCAAGGCGAAGCCATCGCGGGGCATATTGCGCGCTGTCCCGCCACCGCCGCTGCGCTCGAGAGCGTGCCGCGTTGCCACGTGCAGGATCGGGCACCGACTGCCTTCTTTTCGATCCTGGATGCGAACACGCGCATCCCCCCGCATACCGGGATAACCAACACCCGCCTCACCGTCCACTTGCCCCTCGTGGTGCCGGCGGACTGCGGTTTTCGCGTGGGTTCTTCATCCCGCGAATGGGTTCCCGGCCAAGCATGGATATTCGACGATACCATCGAGCACGAGGCATGGAACATGTCGGATACGCCTCGCGCCATCCTGATATTCGACATTTGGAACCCGTTATTGACGGCTGCCGAGCGGGACTTAATACAGACGGCCACCGAAGTCTACGGAAAATACTACCGAGAATCCGCCGCAGGAAAACCATGAGGCTCCTGGGCGCGGCGCGAGTTGCGTGCTTCATCGCGCTGGTTGCTTCACTTCCTCAGAAATCGCATTCGGGCGCCGCCGGCGATGCGCCAGGCGACGATGGGATGGAGCGCTGCGTCGCGATTACACAGGCCAGCGCCCGACTGGCGTGCTTCGACGCCCTCGCGGCCGCGTCGGCCAGTCGGCGCGCTAGCGCTCTTGGCCGACCTGCCACGACTGCCCCATCTGCCCCATCTGCCCCATCTGCCGCATCTGCCGCATCTGCCGCATCTCCCCGGGCTGCGCCGGTGCCGCCGGCGGCGGCGGCGACAACGATTGAGGCTGCGGCTGCACCCGGCGACACTCGAGCTTTCGGCTTGAGTCCACCGCCAACGCAAGCCAATTCCTCGGGACCTTCGTCCATGAAGGCGCGTGTCGCAACGATCAGCGCCGACCGGTCGGGCATGGGACGCTCGACTGTCGTATTGGACAATGGACAAACCTGGGTATTCAGTGAAGCGTTGGACGACCCACGCTTAGTTCCGGGCGCGACCGTGACTATCAAGCGCGGCAGCCTGGGGGCGTTTTTGTTGACGACGGCTTCGCAGCACAGGTACTACGTGCATCGCACTCAATAGCGGCTAGTCAGGATAGCCGAATCGGGTCACCCAGGGTTGTAACACGGGCAGCACGGGCTGAAGCGAAGACTGGTAGTGCCTCCAGTGTTCCACCGTTGAACTATCCAGCCCGCGTGCGAGCTGTGCGGTGCTGGGGGTGGCGTGCTCGCGTGCCCGCACGCGCGATCCGAAATCCGCCATGGTGGGCAGCCAGCCGAGTTCCAGAAACTCACAGATTTCCCGCATCTCTCGCGCCAGATCGGCAACCAGGGTCTCGTAACGCACCACGAGCCTTTGCATTTGTAAAAGAGGCTGAACCTGTTCCGCGAAGCTCATGACGGCGGCGTAAAATGCCGCAGCACCCTGCAGGGTGAGCAGTTCGTACATCGCTGCGTTCATCTTGAAGCGGCGCCGAAAACAGCTCAGCACGACATCGCGCGGATCGCGTTGCGCGAACAGCAGTTTCGCTTGCGGGAAAAGCCGGGCTATCAGCGGTAACTTCAAGGTGTGCAAAGGATGTTTGTCTATAAATACCTTGCCCCCGACATCAATTCCGGAATTGCGAACAGCTTCCCAGTACGCCATGCGCAATGGGTCGAGCTGAGCGTCTTGCGCGCGCGCCAGAGGTTCCAAATCCAGGGGCTCGCGCATGAACTGCAGCACCCCAGGGGTCAGAAGTTCTTGTTCTTCACTGCTGGCGACATCAGGATGGCCATCGAGTACAACTTCCAGCATTGTCGTGCCGGAACGCGGAAAGCCCACCAAGAACACATGGCCACGTGCACCGCCAGATTTGGCTTCCTGCGCGCCAGTTGGCCAGCCGGCGGAGCCGATGGTGCGCATTGCGGCCGCGAGCGCGCCGGTGTAGTCCACGACGCTCGAGCCGCTCGCCAACCGCCTATGAATCTGGCGCAGCGCATCGTTGCACGTGCGATACGCGTCAAACGCTTCGAGGTAGCGACCGGAGGCATCGTGCACGTCTCCCAGAAGTCCGATGGCGCGCGCTCGATCAGAGGCTCCCGCGCGCGAATCGAGGATCAGAGGCTGCAGCAGCATCTCTGCGCGTACCGTGTCGCGGCCGGCCAGCGCATCGGCCGCAAGGCTCAAGACCGCGTTTGGAAAGCCGGGAGCGATCGCGAGCGCTTGCTCTGCCCATCGTCGCGCCTCTTTGTGTTCACCTCGCAGTGTGGCGATGGAGGCCAACGCGGCCAGCGAGACGAAACCGCGCGGCTCCAACTCGACGGCGCGCAAATGGCTTTGACTCGCGCGACTCAACGAGCCGAGTGCCATCAGCGCATTGCCCTTGTTCGCGTGGGCAAATCCCAGGTCTGGCTCCTGCTTCAGCAGTATCTCGACGTGGTGCAGCGCCTCTACAGGCCTTTCGAGGCGCTGCAGGCATAAAGCCAATGCGTTGCGTGCTCCGACATCGCGGGGCGCGATCGTGACGGCGCGCTCGAGCAAGCGCAGCGCGTCCTCAAATCGATCTTGCTGTTCCAACCACGTGGCAAGTACGTTGAGTAGTGCCGGGTGTTCGAAGCCGCCGGCGAGAGTCTGCTCGGCGAGCGCTGCGGCACGACGAAAGTCGCGATTCTGCGCATATTCCATCACCGTGCGCAGCGTCTGCAGATCAGTTTCCAGGTCGCGCATCGCCGCAGTTTCGCACAGTTCGCATTACGCAGTTAATCGGCAACGGGGACACGGTCTGCGCAGCGTGGCCGGCAACGCCCGGTCAAGTCATAAAAGAGGCGGGCCATCGGCCCGCCTCAATCAAGTGCTCCGACGTCTAGGCTTCGATCAGAACTTTGCGCTCACATGCGCGTACAAGTAGCGACCGAGGGTATCGTAGGTGCCTACCCAGGTATTGTCGTTGCAGGAAGTATTCGGGCAGTCCGAATAGTTGCCGTTCGCGACAACCGGAGGCGCCTTGTCGGCAATGTTGTTGACGCCGAGCCGGAAGCTGATGCCTGTCGAAGGAATCGGGATCGATGCCGAAAGATCGAAGTACGAGTAGCCGCCGATGTGCGAAGTGGGAGCAAAGTAGGTCTGCGCCAACTGCGGATCCTGGCTCACGCGGTCGGAGGTCACAGGCCCCAAGTAACGCCACCGAGCCGTGACATCCACGCCCGCCCAGGGAGCGCCCCACGTCGTGTTGAACACGTGCCGCCATGCGGGAAGGGGTGCGCCGCAGGTGGTGCCAAAGTATCCCACGCAATCATAGGCCCCGCCCGTTGGCAGGGGCTGCGTCAAGAAATTCAGAACCCGGGTTCCGGACAGCGAGAATCCCAGTTTGCCGGCGGCTCCGATATCCAGGGAGTAGTGGCTGGCCAGGTCCAAGCCCTCAGTAGACACATGCCCGATGTTGACCTCCTGGGTATTGACGAAATTGGTGTTGTTGAACCACAACGAGCCCGTGCCAGCGCCGCGATGAATGAGGCCGCACAGCGACGCGCTGGCTGTCAGGCCGCAATTGTTAACCACCGTGTTGGAGGTCAAGGATTCAATCGTGTTCGAGATTACGATGCGGTAGTAATCAACCGACATGACCAGGCTGGAAACAAAGGTCGGCTGGAACACCACCCCATAGGTATAGGTGTCCGCGATCTCAGGCTTCAAGTCCGGATTGCCACCCAGGGAGGTGTTTATTTGCGCCGCTGGGTTCGGAAGAATGTGGCCGAACTCTGCCGGCGTCACGCCAGTGTTTTCGCAGAACGCCAGGTTGTGGCCATTGACCAGGCCGTTAACTGCCGCTCCCCAGCACGGATCGGCCGTGCCGCCGGCGCCAATCACCGCCGGCGAGAAAAGATCGCCGATGCTGGGCGCGCGCACCGCACGGTTGAAACTCCCGCGCAGGCGAGCATCCTTGATCGGCGCCCACTCCATGCCAATCTTGAAGGTGTTGGTACTGAAACCTGAGGTATAACTCGAATAGCGGTAACCCAGGTCCGCGGAGAGTACGTAGGCGCCCGGCTTGTCGTTGATGATAGGCAGGCGCGCCTCGGTAAATGCTTCCGAGACGTGGAACCCGCCGTGAATCGGGTTCTGTGCACCGTTGCCGCCCGACGCGAAGCCATTCTGGAAGATATAATCGGGATTGAAATCATAGTTCTCTTGCCGATACTCGGCGCCCAGGTTCACGCTCGCACCTGAATCCGCCATGGGGATTTGCACCCCGTACTTGCCGAGATCTGCCGTTACAGATGCATCCGCAATATATTCCTTGGTCACGATGCCATAGGACGAAGGAACTTCGAGGTAATGAAGCTGCGCGGCGTTCACACCGCCCGGAACATAAATATTCCACGGGACGCAGCTCGGGTCAGTGCCGCTTAGAACAGAGGCGCACGTCGGCTGGCCGGTCGCGGGATTAACAACCGCTTGCAGCGCATTATTGATTTGTTGCTGGCCGAGAAAGCCGTCTTCCACATCTTGCATCTGCGTAATGCCGACCTGGCCGTACACGTCGTAGGACAAGGCATCGTTGATCTTGCCCTTGAAACCGACCACTTCCCGGAATGAATTCGAGGAATAATTATCGACGCGCGGGCCGCTCTCCACGCTGCGTCGCGCAGAGATACAGGGTGATATTGTTGCCGGTCCCCCCAAAGGTGGCCTGGTTCGCGGCGACGGTGGCTGGTGAGCAAAGCGACGTGCGTTCACCGGCCGTCAGCAGCGGATTGTACCCAGGAGCACCTACTGGATCGCAGCTGATGGTCGGCGTGCCGAAGGTGAACAAACCGCTAGGACCGTAATTGGCCGAAGATGTATTGCGAGCAAACATGAAGTCCGAATAGACGGTGACGTGGTCGTTGATGTCATAGTTCAAGAAGGAGCCGGCGGTATAGCGTTCAGCCGCTCGCTGTAAGAAGCTCAGGCCGCCATAGTTATAGCTGTCTGTGGCAGCGTACGTTGCGGAAGGCGCCGGTAGCCGGGTCGATCGTGTAGGTCCGCGCAGGGTCGCAAACGATTCCACTGTTGGCGCGTTTTGCCGTAACAGCAAGAATCGTCCCGTGGCACGGGAGCTCGAGCCGCCGCATTTAAGCCGCCGGGCCCCGGCAGTTTGCGAGGGTGTATTGAGCGTGCAACCCGCGTAGTCGTACTGATAGCCGACCGCCGGTGAAGTTGTCAAATAAGTGGCATAAACCGTGGCATTGCCCTTGCCGTCGGCGAAATTCGAGCCGGCCAAGAAGGAGACATCCTTGTTGAAGCCGGCATCCACCGTGCTTTCGGGAAGCGGATCGCGCTGCCGCCGTCAGAGTCGTTCAGCAAATCGTGCTGATCGTTGTTGTAGCGGCCAAAGCCGTAGTTCGCATCGAGCCGGACGCCCTCAAAATGAGTGTTCAGCACGAAGTTGACGACGCCCGCGACGGCGTCGGCGCCGTACACGGCGGATGCGCCGCCGGTGAGCACATCGACGCGCTCGATCAGATCCGCGGGAATTTGGTTGATGTCGCGACTGCTGGAGGCTACGCCGGGGCCGAGTACCGGCGCCGGGCGTCAAGCGGGTACCGTTGACCAGAACCAAGGTTCGCTGCGAGCCGAGGCCGCGCAAACTGACCGTCGCGGTGCCGTTGGAACTGATCGAAGTTCCGCCGACTCTGCTCCGCGACGACCTGCGGCAAGTTGTTGAGAAGGTCTTCGGTGCGCACCAATCCCGACTGCTGAATGTCGAGCGAGCTGACGCTGGTGACCGGGCTGATCGATACGTCGTTCGGCGAAATTGCGAGGCGCGATCCGGTGACGACCACCTCTTGAAGTGCGGTGTCATTTGCGACGGCAGGAGCAGTTTGCGCGTACGCCGGCGCGACGGCCGAGGCAGCAGCAGCTGCCAGCACAGCACGCACCGCGTACTGCAGTTTAGTATTCCCCATTCTTATCTCCCTTGAGTTTAATAACGATCCCAAGCTCTCTCGAGCGCCGTGCCGCCTGATTCATCCCGAGGCGGTCAGCGCATTTGTACGAGGATTACAACACGCCGCCTGTTGGATGGGAAGCCATCTGATGGAGCCAACGACGGTAATTATTCTGCGACCGCTGAGCAATGAAGCCCTTGAGTTGGCGCGCTGAGGCTGGCGAGCGCTCCTGCCTCCTTTTGAGTCAGCGCAGCTCCGTTCGCGCCCCATTTAGTCCCGCTCGCGCCGTTTCTCACAACTCTCTGTTACTTAAAAGGAATATCAGGCAATCTCGCGGCGCCGCATGCGCCTCGAGCGCGATCTCGCGGCTTCGGCTGCTCGCGGAGAGTGCAAAGACTCGACTGTTGTTCTTGGTATATCAGCGTCAAAACTTTGTCAGGATCTTATTCTGCCCATGAGTCGACCAACGACATCCTGAGGCTTTCCGCGCGGCCCAGGAGCCAGGCGTGCGAAAAAAACAACGCCCGTGACGGCGCCGTGGAATGATTTTTTTAAGAGCGCGCGATTTGAGCTATGGTTGGAACGCGTAGCTCCTTCCCATAAATGAGCCCCTAAAATGGTAAAAAATCTAACCCTGGCAGCGGTTGGTCTGGTCGGATCTTTAAGCGCCGGATTCCTCAATGCCGCCGCTGACCCTCCCCTGCCTCCCGGCGGCGCCGCGATCTTGATGTGGACCCCCGAGCAGCAAGCCTGGGGCTACCGGAACATGGAAAAGATCGCGCCGGCCCGGACCATCAAGCGCGGTAAGGCTGTCCATCGCTTAAGCGTGGCGGCCAAGCAGATCGATCCGACGTTTACCGCGGGCGACAAGAGCTACAACACTGAAAGCTACATGCGGGAGTTTCGCGCCTCCGGCGTGCTGGTGATCAAGAATGGCAAGATTATCCTTGAGCGCTACGGATTGGGCCGCAGCCCGACCGATCGCTGGACCTCGTTTTCAGTGGCGAAGTCGCTGACCTCCACCCTCATTGGCGCCGCGATCAAGGACGGCAAGATCAAGAGTCTCGACGACCCGGTCACGCTGTACATTCCTGAACTCAACGGCAGCGCCTATGAGGAGGTTACGGTTCGGCAACTGATCACGATGACCTCGGGCGTCAAATGGGACGAGAACTATAGCGACCCGAACTCGGACGTCGCCAAGGAGGGATTGACCGTTCTGGAACCCGGCGTCAATCCCGTCGTCAGCTATATGCGCCGGCTGCCGCGCGAAGCGAAACCGGGGGCGAAGTTCGTTTACAAAACCGGCGAGACCGACCTGGCAGGCATTCTGCTGTCCAATGCCGTGGGTAAGTCCTTGGCGGAATATTTATCCGACAAAATCTGGCGGCCGTACGGCATGGAACAGGATGGGATCTGGGTGGAGGACGTCGCGGGCCATGAACGCGGCGGCTGCTGCATGAGCATGACATTGCGGGACTACGGCCGCGTCGGCGAATTCCTTCTGGGCCACGGTAAGGCGGCGGGACACGACGTGCTGCCGGCTGGATGGGTCGAGGACGCGACTGCCCGGCACGTCGCCGATCCCCCCTATGGCTATTTCTGGTGGATTACACCGGGCGGATACGAGGCCGAGGGAATCTTCGGGCAGACCCTGTCCATATTTCCGCAAGAGCATCTGGTTGTAGTCATCAATTCTGCGTGGCCCGCTGCCTGGTCAGAGGGCATCAACGCCGTTCGGAAGAAGTATTTGGCGGCGCTGCGCGCGGCAGCGCGATAACGGCGTCACGGCAGGCGGGCATCGCTCGAAATCATTTCATCCTCCATCAAGGCTAATGGGGATCATGCCCGCTGCATTGAAGCGATCCAGAAAATCGCGCAGAACGAACGGCTTGCCCGCCGATTCTAGCTGGTGGGCGTATTCCGACATCAGTTGGTCCAGCATCACTTTGCCGGTGACGTAGCTGGTGCCGTATCCCGGCTGCCGCAAATACAATAGCTGCTCGAACCCGGTGAGCGAATCCTTGGGGTTGGCCCAGCCTCGCGGCGTCCAGGCTGCGTGAAAGCGGGCGGCTTTCTGCAAATCAAATTCGTTGGCCTGCACGTACAAGGAAGCGAGGCCGCGCGCCGCTCGGTTGGCCAGCATGATCCATACCAGCTCCTTGGCGCGCGGATTGCCGTCGTACAGGCCCGCGTGCATCAGGATCTCCTCGAAGGCGGTCGCAAAACCTTCGGCGCGGCCATCCCAGATGTTCGAGAGCGACGCGCGGCGTCGAATCGGGCTTGAATTCGGCTCATCACGCATCCGCGCGAGATCAAACCAATGATAGTCGTGCGACAACAGCAGCATGGGTTCGCGATGCGTCACACGGGTAAAAGAAGACGCGCTGTTCTTCCGGCACGAAGTGCCCCAGCTGCGGAATCAGCGCGGCTCGCAGGTAGGGTTTATCGGGAATGATTTCCTGCTTCACCAGAAAATCGAGGAATTGATCCAGGCGCGCATACTTCAGTTGATCGAAGCCGGCGGCATCGGCAGCCGGCTCGAGCTCTTTGAGCTTGCGATTATGGTGTTCCTCGAGCTTGAGCGCGACTTGCGCGCGCTCCAACTCGCGCCGCAGCAGCACCACTTCCTCGTCCCAGGTGAAGGGCGCGAAATGCACATTTTGCTGATACCAGGTGTAATTTTCCTTGCCCACGCCGGACGGGCCGCTCTTGTGCGGCGCTTCGCGCTCCAGCCAGGCGACGAAATCCTCAGTGGCCTTCTGAGCCTGGATGATCGCCGTTCTCAGTTCGGGCGAGGCGCGGCTGATATCGGCATGCTGGCTTCCTTCCAAGGTGCTCACGGTCAGCGTTCCTGCCGCCAGGTCCCGTAAGACGTGCGACTGATTGCGCAGCTCCTGCACGCCGAACACCCACAGATCGCGCGCGTTGCTGCCTGCGAGATTTACCTTGGCTTGAACCAGCAGTGCCGGTATAGCGCCGATCCTGGCTATGAGTTCGCGCTGCGCGGCGTCCGAGAGCGGAAAGCGATAGGCGTAAAGCTCGATCTCTGGATGAACGATCGGCGCTTCTCTCAGCGGCACGTCGGTGCGGGCGGCCCAGACGCTGACGTAAAACGCAGGATCGCGTGCCCATGGGCGCAGCACTCTCAAGTTGAAGTCCAGACCGTTCATTTCGGCCTTGACCAGTTTGTAATCGTTCAAATGCTCGATTGGCCAGCCCTGCCTGTCGATGGCCTCAAGGCGTCGCTGCCACCCCGGCAACGCCGCGGCCTTGGCGGCCATCGCCGTCGCCCCATAATCGGGTACGTTGCCGTGCATGATCGGATGCTCGAACTCGCGCCACTGTTCAAACAGGTTCACCAAGATTGCATAGCCCGCCGGCTCGGACGCCGCCGGCCGTCACGCCCTGCGGCAGCGCGCCGAGCAACAGCGCGGTGGCGGCGACCGCGGATCGAGTGTCTGAGATTCCCATGAGTTGCCTACTGCTTGCTGACGTTGATGTAGTAATAATCGGATGCAATATCGAAGTCGTCTTTGGCGATGTCGGTGCTCATACGCTGCCAGGTTCTTGTGGGATGAATGATCTGCCAGCTTCCCTTGGCACCCACTCGTACCGGCATGGCAAACGCTTTCTCCTGCGCCAGCCAGCGATACGACACCGAATGCGCAGGCTCATCGAAGCGCAATTCGAGCGTCGGTATCGCGGCATGCCTCAGGTATTCGTCAAAAATCGGCCGCCAGTGCCGGCCGGTGCGCCGATCGAAGAAGGCGATCATGTCGGTGGTCATGATTGTCCGGTACTTGAAGTGCTGGTAGTAGTCGTGCAGCAGTGAAAACCATTGCGTGATCGTTGTCGAGCACGCTGCGCACGGTGTTTAGGAACAGCGCGCCCTTTTTATACTGATCAGGCGGCGGTGTGCTGAAGACGCCCTGCGGCGAGATCACCGGGAATTCGTTCTTCACCTTGTCCTTGCCGGTATTCAGGTATTTGATCGCGTCCTTCTTGCCCCACATGTATTCGACGAACAACACCTCGCTGTAGTTCGCCCAGCCCTCGTGAATCCACATGTCGGAGCGGTCCTTGGCGGTAATGCTGTTGCCGAACCACTCATGCGCGCTTTCGTGCACGATGATGAAATCGAAACGCGTCGCGATGCCCTCGGCCGGGATGGCCCACGTAGCCGTTCTCGAAATGATTGCCGTAAGTGATGGCGGTTTGGTTCTCCACGCCCGAGTACAGCGCTTCGACCAGCTTGTAGCCGTCCTTCGGAAAAGGGTAATCGCCGAAGTCGTAGGTGAAGGCATTGAGCATGTCCTTCACCTGCACGAATTGCCGCTTGGCCTTTTCCAAGTCTTCCGGGAACACGTAGTAGTCGAGGGTCAAATCGCCGTAGCGATCGTTGAAATGCACGTACTTGCCGATGTTCAGCGACACATCGTAGTTGTTGATCGGATAGTTGACGTGCCAATTCCAGCGGGTGTAGCCGTCGGGCAATTCCTGCTTGCCTTGAAAGCGGCCGCCGGACACTTCCACCAAATCGCTCGGCGCTTCGACACTGATGTCCATGCTTGCTACTTCATCGCGCCATTGGTCCTTGTTAGGCCACCAGACGCTGGCCCCCTCCTCCTCGCAGGCCGTGTTGACCAAGGGCCGGCCCATGGGATCTTTGCGAAACACGAATCCGCCAAATCGCCCCATCTCGACCGGATGGCCGGAATAAAAAAACTCGATGGTATAGATGCGGTCTTTGAGCAGCGCTTTCGGGAAATCAACGTAGACGGTTCGCCCGGCCGCCCGTTCAAAGCGCAGCGGCAGGGGCGCGCCGCTTCGCTGATCCAACAGGATTTTCTCGATCTGGAACGCGGGCACCAGGTCGAGCTGGATCCGCCTGCCGTCCTTGAGCATCTTGAATCGGATCGAATTCTTGCCGCTTATCTGCTGCTTGTCGGGATCAACCCTGATGTCCAAATGGTAGTACAGCAAATCATTGTTGGCACGATAGGGGCCATAGCTGCCCCGCAAATGATCGGCCTCCGAGAAAACCGGCGTCGCGGGCTGTGTGAGCGCGATGGCCGGCGCGCATAGGGCTGCGAAGATTAAACATGCTCGAACATAGGTTCGCATGACAACTACCGCTAAGATTGTGCCGGGGAGACGAAGCGCATCGTACAGGAGGAAGATAATCGCATGACACGCAAAAACTTGAATCGGCGGCAGATTGTGGGCATGGCGGCCGCCGGCCTGGCGTTGCTCGGCGCGCGCGCCACGCGCGCGGCAGCCGCGCTGGCGGACTGGGCATCCCCCGATCTTGTCATCGTCAACGCCAAGGTCTACACCATGGATCCGCAGCAGCCGAAGGCCGAGGCGTTCGCCGTCAAGGACGGGCGCTTCGTCGCGCTGGGTTCTTCACGCGACCTAAAGGCGTTGGCCGGCCGCTCCACCCAGACGATCGATGCCGGCCAAATGACGGTCGTCCCCGGCTTCATCGACAGCCACAATCACGCACCCGGCAATGAGTTGCTGTACGAGGTGCTGGTCGGCAATCCCTACGAAGTAGAATTCGTCACCATTGAGAGCATCATCGAGAAGCTGCGCGCCAAAGCTCAACAGACGCCGGCCGACACCTGGGTGGAGGGGTACTTCTTCGATGACACCAAAGTCAAAGACCAGCGTCCTCTCGGCCGCCAAGATCTCGATCGCGTATCGACCCAGTTGCCGGTGATGGTGCAGCATCGCGGCGGGCACACCGCGTTTTACAACAGCAAAGCGCTGCAGATGGCCGGAATCGCCCGCGACACGCCGAATCCGCCAGGCGGCACGTTTGACCGGGATGCCAACGGCGATCTCACCGGCCGAGTCACCGACCGCGCGCGGGATGTCTTCGGCAAAATCGGCAAACGCATGAACTACAAGGGCGAGGAAGCGCTGCGCCGCGATCGCGACGGGCTCGCCTTCATTTCCAAGCAATTTGTGCGCTACGGCCTGACCAGCGTGTGCCATGAGAGCGGCAACTTGCAGGCCCTGCAACAGGTGCGGGCGCGCGGCGCGCTGCTGCATCGGGTGAGCTACGAGGCCGAGGGGCCCGAACTTGACGCGATGTTGAACGGCGGTATGTCGACAGGTTTGGGCGACGAATGGATTAGACTCGGCGCCACCTGCGAGCATACGGCCGACGGATCATTCTCCGAACGCACCATGGCGATGAGCGTGCCGTATCCAGGCAGCAACGGCTACCAAGGCAACGTGACGGAGAAGCAAGAGGACCTCAACCTGTGGTGCGAACGGGTGCATCGCGCCGGAATCCAAATGAACTGCCACGCCAATGGCGATGTGGCGATCGATCATGTGCTCACCGCCTATGAGCGCGCGCTGCGATTGACGCCGAGCGCGGACGCGCGCCCCAAAATAACCCATTGCACGCTGATCACCGCCGACTTGGTGAGACGCATCAAGGCGATAGGAGTTGTGCCGGCGCTGTTCACCTCGTACGCCTACTACAATCCAGACAAGTTTCATTTCTACGGCGAGGAATTGATGAAGCGCTGCATGGCCTACCGCACGCTGCTGGATGCGGGCGTGCCGGCGGCGGCCGGCTCGGATTTCGATCCGGGTCCTTTCTCTCCGCTGATGGGCATCCAGGGGATGGTGACGCGCACCGGCTGGAACGGCGAAGTCTGGGGTGCGAATCAACGCATCACCGTGGACGAGGCACTGCGGGTCAACACGCTGAACGGCGCCTATGCCACGCGCGAGGAATCGGATCAAGGGTTCGATCACACGCGGCAAACTCGCCGACTTTGTCCTACTGGCCGAAGATCCGCACACAGTGGATCCGTCGAAAATCAAAGACATCAAAATCGTGCGCACGGTGGTCGGCGGGCAAACTCAGTTCGCGGCTTGAGATTCAGGCGTGCGCCGCCCACGCGGCCTCGCCGGCCGTGTAGGGGATGCAGGGGTCGAAGCGGCCCGGCGCCTCGACGTAGCGCAACGTCTGAGTGCAGCCGACCTTCGAGGTGAAAAAGCCCAACAAAGCGAGCTCTTTCATCATGCGGAAGTAGTGTGCCGGCGCTTTGATGTCCGCATTGGCGCTGCGGCTGCGGGAGCGCCGGGCAGCGGCGCCAATCCTTTCTGCTTTCGATCCGCTGCTTCGCGCGCGTCCATGACCTGCTTCTGTTCGTGATCCAGCGCCGTGAGTGCCGCCAGCCGCTGCGGCGGGTCGCGGCCATGAAGGAAACGCTGTTCGCCTTCCTCACGGCATTATCCACGTTGCTCATGCCTTCACGGAACACCTTCTGCTCAGCCGGGCCCGTAGCAGTCGGTGACCATGAGCGCCATAAACGCGCCGGTCTTGGCCGCCTTCGCTCCCGGCGTTTTCGTGGCGGGCAGAATGGTTTCCGCGATCTCATCGAGAAACGCGATGTCCTGGACGCTGAACTCGCCGACCGCTGCGCCGCTTGCCGGTCTCGCCTTCTCGGCCGCCGCCAACAAGTTGCTGCCGCCCACGAATGCGATCCCTCCCAGCAGCGCGCTGACGCGGCGAATGGCCTCGCGGCGATTGATCAAAGCTTCCTGTTCCGTTTCCAATGACGCTTTCACGGCCGCCTCACAGATTTCGGCGATTCAACTCATCCACCGCATGGTGCACCGCCCGAGCGGTAAGTGCCATATAGGTAAGCGAGGGGTTTTGACAGGCGCTTGAAACCATGCACGAGCCGTCGGTGACAAATACATTGGGGGCATCCCACACCTGATTGTGAGCATTGAGCACCGAAGTTTTCGGATCGCGCCCCATGCGCGCCGTGCCCATCTCGTGAATGCCCATCCCGGGAAATGATCCGGCGTCTTGGGTCTTGACCATTTTCGCCCCGGCCTGCTCGAGCATTTCCGCCATGTCGTTGATCATGTCCTTGCGCATCAAGCGCTCATTTTCCCCCGTTGCACAATCGATCTCGAGAACCGGCAGTCCCCATTTGTCCTTCTTCGAGCGATCGAGTCCAACGCGGTTGGCATGGTTCGGCAGCATCTCACCAAAGGCCGTGGCCCCGAATTTCCAGGGTCCCGGTGTCGCCATCTCGTCCTTGAACTGCGCGCCCAAGCCCAATTCCTTGACCGCTCGCTGCCATCCGTCGCGGCTCGCGGATCCCTGATAGCCGAACCCCCGCAGATACTCGCGCTTGTCGCCGAATAAGTTGCGGTAGCGCGGAATGTAAATGCCATTGGGGCGACGCCCGTAGTAATACTTGTCGTTGAGGCCCTCCAAAGTCCCTTCCGCTCCGCAACGAAAGTGATGATCCATGAGGTTGCGGCCGAGTTCGCCTGAACTGCTGCCGAGACCGTCCGGCCAGATGTCTGTCGCGGATCGCATGAGCAGCCAGGTCGAATTCAAGGTGGAGGCGCAGACAAAAATGACCTTGGCCGAATAATCGGTGGTCTGCTCCGTGACGGCATCCAATACCCGCACGCCGCTCGCGCGCTTGCGATCCTTATCGTAGATAACCTCGGTCACGATGGACCAGGGCTTCAAGGTGAGCCGTCCTGTTTTTACCGCCGCCGGCAAGGTCGAGGATTGAGTGCTGAAGTAGGCGCCATAGGGGCATCCCAGCCAGCACGCGTTGCGGTACTGGCAAGGCGCGCGTCCCTCGAGCGGCCGCGTTGCATTTGCAGTTCGACCGATGATGATGTGGCGCTTCCCGCCGAACGCATTCTTCACCCGACCGGCAACCATTTCCTCGCCGCAGTTGAGGGGCATGGGAGGCAGGAATTGCCCGTCTGGAAGTTGCGGAAGATTCTCGTGCGAACCGGAAATTCCAGCGTGCTTCTCAACGTGATCGTACCAGGGAGCGAGATCCGCGTAACGAATCGGCCAGTCGACCGCGATGCCCTCTTTGGCGTTGGCTTCAAAATCGAAATCGCTCCAGCGGTAGCTTTGCCGCCCCCACGTCAACGAGCGGCCGCCGACCTGATAACCCCGATACCAATCGAAGCGCTTGATTTCGGTGTAAGGCGACTCCTTCTCATCCACCCAAAAGTTCAGATTTTTCTCATTGAGCGGATAGTCCCGCTTGAGAACGGGATAGGCTTCTTCCATTGCATGAGTCCGGCCGCCCCGGTGCAAATAATCCCAAGGTGCCTTGGTCGCGTTGAGGTAGTCCTTGACGTGCTCGACATTGCGGCCCCGCTCCAACAGCAGAACTCGCAGCCCCTTTTCGGTGAGCTCTTTCGCCGCCCAGCCGCCGGAGATGCCCGAGCCGACTACAATTGCGTCAAAGCCGACAGATTGCATCGATATTATTCCTGATAAGCCCGTGCCTGGCGCTTTTCGATCTATTCTATCCGCAATCAAGAGTTTAATATCGTTATCAGGTGATGCGCACTCCCGACTCATTCAATCGCATCAGCCGCCGCACAGCGCTAGGAGCGCTGGCGATCGCGGCCGGCGCCATTGCCGCGCCGCTGCGCACGGTTGCCGCCCTGCCCTCCGCTCGGCTCAAGCAATCGTTTTGCCGATGGCCTTATGCACGCACGCCGCTGCCCGAACTGTGCCGCCGGGCCAAACAGATTGGTTTCGCCGGCATCGATCTTTTGTACCCTGAGGAGTGGCCGGTTGCGCAAGATGCGGGTCTCGTGGTCTCCATGGGATATGCCAGCCGGCGCGAAAAGTTCATCGCAACGGGGTTCAACGATCCGGCCAATCACGCGCTGCTGCTCGGCGAACTGGAAAATATCCTGCCGCTCGCGGCAAAAGCGCGCGTCCCCAGCGTCATCGCGATGTTCGGCAATCGGGTTGCCGGCATCGACGATTCATCGGCGATCGCCAATTGCGCCGCCGGCCTCGCGCGCATCGCGCCGGCCGCAGAACAGCATGGCGTGACGATCTGCGTGGAACTGCTCAACAGCAAGGTGGATCACGCCGGCTATCAGGGAGATCACACGGCCTTTGGTGCAGCGGTCATGAAGGCGGTGAACTCACCGCGAGTCAAGCTGCTGTATGACATCTACCACATGCAAATTATGGAGGGCGACGTGATTCGAACCATCCGCGACAACATCGATTGGATCGGACATTTTCATACCGGAGGCGTGCCTGGGCGCCACGAAATCAACGCCAGCCAGGAGCTGAACTATCGCGCCATTGCCTCGTGCATCGCAGATGCGAACTATGCGGGCTTTGTCGCGCACGAGTTCGTGCCGACCCGCAGCGATCCCTTCGTTTCGCTCACCGAGGCATTTCAGCTGTGCGCGGTATGACAGGGCGGTCCGCGCTCCCGGCGCTCGCGGTGTTTTGCTGCAGTGCCGCCTTCTCACAGGCCCCGCAGGGCGACCCGAAAGCCACCGAGCAATGGCAGCCGGTCCCGCCGGTGGTGTCGCCCGGCGCACGCGATGGCGCACCTCCGGGCGACGCCATCATCTTGTTCGATGGCCGAAATCTGGACGAATGGGTCAACACCAATGATCATGCACCGGCCCGCTGGAAGCTTAGGTCCGGCGTTTTGACCGTCGATAAGTCGGTCGGAAACATTGAGACCAAAAAGCAATTCCGAAACTATCAATTGCACCTTGAATGGCAGGTACCCAAAGGGATTACCGGCGAGGGGCAGCTGCGCGGCAACAGCGGCGTATTCTTAGCCTCGACCGGTTCCGGCGACGGCGGCTATGAAGTTCAGATCCTGGATTCCTGGAAGAACGCCACTTACGTCAATGGTCAGGCGGCGAGCATCTACAAACAGTCGCCGCCGTTGGTCAACGCGATGCGCCCGCCCGGGGAGTGGCAGACCTACGATGTGGTGTGGACGGCCCCGATCTTCGCAAGCGATGGGACTCTCAAGGCCCCCGCCTTTGTAACCGTGTTTCACAATGGCGTGCTGGTGCAAAATCATTTCCAGCTGACCGGCGAGACCCGCTACATCGGCCAGCCCAGCTACCGGCCGTATCAGCGCGCGCCGATCAAGCTGCAAGCGCATGGCGATCCGTCGGCTCCCGATCAGCTTTCGAAATATTTGGGTGCGTGAATTGGGCGAGATCGAGTCGAAATGAGTCTCTAGCACGTCACCATCACGGCGCGCGCGCCGCGATCGAGTCCGGCCACCGATCGTCCGTGCGCTGCCAGCTCTCGTCCGGATTGTAAAGTTCCATCTTCTTGGCGATCTTGAGCGTGTCGCGGCCCAAGATCCTTCTGGTACACGATGCCATCATAGCCGACGATAAAGGTCTTTACGCCCGTTACCCGGTATTGCGCAGGGACTGCAATCAAGGCAACTCCTCCGATCATGACGCCCTCGATCACATAATTGAGTCTGGCCACGGGGCCGCGGCGGCCCTGCCCTTTCAGTACCTTGAAGTAGTAGCCGTGATACACGGATTTTCTGTCGATCGTGTAGCGCTCGCCGATCGCCCGCCCGCCTGCAACGCTGATGTCTGCCGCGTTCTCATGTTGTGCCTCGACAAAGCCCCGGCAGATCTGAACTGCGTCCAATTCATTGCCGCCGATCCGGCGATCGAGGATCTCGCTTCGACCCTCTTTGGCGATGAATGTCCAACTGCCGTTCTTTTTTTCCAGCGGAACCGGCAACGGCCGCCGCGTTTTGCCCACCAGCAGGATCGCCCGGTTGGGATTCTTAGCATCGATCACAACGGAGTTCGATTTGCGCGCCGCGTCGGCAAACGCGAGGGCGTAATTCTTGTCCTCTATTGGATCGCTGGAGGAAACGAGGTCCTTGGCAGCCGGCCCGAAGATGCCGAGCAAAGCGGGAACATCAAATTTTCCGGCAGCCTCAATCAGCGCACTGGCTGCCTGTTGCGGTGTAGCGAATGAAAGCTGCGCCACCGCCGGAGTGGCTCCGCTGCCGGCGTGTTCGGCTGCTCGCCTGCGTAAGAATGTGCTGCGACACCCGCCGCCAACAGCATCATCAATTGGTAAAGCTTGCGAATCATGGGACTCATTTGGTTGTCTGCGGCGTCCGCCGCAGCTTCCCGGTTCCGCAAACCGGCCTCATGGCGCATGAACGGCGGAAGCAATCGCCTTTTGCCGCATCGATCCTTTGGCGCAGTAGAGCGAGTGGGAGGGCAACTCGCCAAAAAACATACGGTATTGTCGGGAAAAGCGGCCCAAGTCCCATACGCCAAATTGCGCACAGATTCTGGTGATCGTATCCTCCGGCGCTGCTTGCCGTATTCCGGATCGAATCGCGTGAAGGCGGCGTACCATCAGATATCGATGCGGGCTCATCCCGACATAATTTTGGAATACATTGCGCAGCGTGCGCTCCGAAACGCCGGTCGCCGCGCACAAATCTTCGGTACGGATCGCATCCTCGTTGCGCACATCAAGCAACCGCAATGCGCTGTTCAGCAGTTTCATGTGATTCGCGCCTCGCCGATGCGGATCGGGTCCTCGGGGAACGGGCAACAACAGGCCGAACAAGGCGTCCAGTAGTTCCGTGCGCGCAGCTTGCTCGGCCTCCGGCGTGTGCAGTTGCTCCGATTGGTATTTGTTCATCCGATAGAGACGTCGCACCAGCGATATGAGCGAAAGCGGAGATGGCGACGTCCGTCGCACGAAATTTTCATCGAGCAATCGTGCGTCAAATTCATCTTGATGCTCGGCGGCCCACTGCAGCACCAGCTCGGCCGAGATTGCGATGTTCAGCCAACGCAACGGTTTGTCGGAGCTGGTCAGAAAGGTTTTATTTGGGCACGATCCAGGCAACAGTTCCGGAATCAAACTCAACGCCGTTCATCGTGACGCCGTAGCCATTGCCGAGAACCATGAAAATGTGAAACCAACCATCGGCCGCCCGACCGTCGTACACCCGGCCCGCGCCCTCCGCTCCGAGCATTACTGTGACGCCGTTGAGATCCATCGTTCGTAAGCGCCAATCACGGACTTGAGCGGTCCGCAAGATATAGCTGCCGTGCAAACCGCTGAAAGTCTCAACGAATTGATCAAATTCCCGCGAGACAAATAAGTCCATTCTCTGCCCTTCGATTGTCTGTCATTCGGTTGAGGGAGGAACGCAATCCCTTAGGTTCTGATCGCAGCAAAGGGGATTGAACATGGTTCACTCTTGGCGCGGAATAGGACTTAGGTCTGACAGTGGCCTTGGGAGCAATAACTGCAATGATCGCGCTACGTAATTCCGGCAATTACGCCTTTCGCAAGCCTTCCGGCAACCGTTGCCGCTGAGGCCGAGCAACTCATTGATCCGCATGAAGTGCGTCCGCAAATCGCTTGCGCACGCAATCATCTTGTCGTCGTGCCAAATTTACGTAGCGAAGTTTCGTCGGCTTTGCGATTTTTATCGTCGAGATGCACCGTACTGCAATTGGATTTGGGGCGAGATGATCCGCAAGGGCTTTGCGACAATTAGATCCTCCGAGCGATTGCCGGGGATGCGCCGGCCTACGACGGCGCGCGCGCGTGCCTTGGCGCGCGTGACCACGCTGCTGCAATCCGACGGCGCGCATGTCTTGCGCCTGGCGGATCTGTGTCAGCTTGCAGATGTGAGCGAACGCACCCTGCGGACCATTTTTCTGGAATCGTTCGGCATGAGTCCCGGACGGTTTTTGCGCGCGCGGAAACTTCATGCCATTAGAGCCGCTCTGATATGCGCCGACGCGCGTTATGAGACGGTGTCAGGCATTGCCACAAGATTCGGGATACGGGATCTGGGGAGAATGGCCGGGGATTACCACCTGCTCTTTGGCGAGTACCCCCACGCGACGCTGGCTGGGTCAGCCGCTGAAGTCCTCCGTGCGGCTGACATCTCGTCTCAAAGCAGGAAACCACCAAGCGATTTGAAAACCACATCGAGCGGTTCCGAAATGAGCAGCAGCGAGACGAAGGGCAACACGGTAACGACCGCCAGAAAGATCAAGCTTTTCGCATCCACCGGCACGAATCTCATCTGGTAGGCGTTTGCGACCACCTGGTAAAGATCGGTTGTGGCCGAGAAGGCGGACGTTTGCATGGGATCTTCGTCAAAGGCTTCTGTGCGCCCCTTGAACCAGTTTCGCTCCAGCTTATGGCCGACGCGTCCTGCCAGGCCGCCGTAATACGGCACCGCGAGGCGCCATGTCTTCAGCAAGTTACGGTAGAACACCGTGAGGGGTGCCGCGTACAAGACGACGACGCTCACGACGAGCGCCAGGACCTGGTATCTGTAGGTAAACGGCGAATGCCCCTCATGTAGGACGCGGTTTCCCACCGCGCCGGCGGCCGTCAGCGAAATTGCCAAGGCGGGCAGCGCCCACGTGCGCAGCGAAAAGCCGACGAAGAGCAGACCGGCCGCGCGATCGGGGTGTGCGGCAAGCAGATGTAGATCCAAACGCGAAATCAACCATAGCATCCGATACCAGAGCACCAGTCTCCATAGCCAGCCCAACTGGAATATCAGCAACATGGGCAGGCTGACGAGTATGGCCCACCACCCCGCCGCAGAGTAGCCGTCCGCTCCATTTCCGCCTGCTGCCACGCGGGAAAATGCGACACCGGTGCGTTCATCACGGCGGCAACGATAAGATAGGCGATGATGACAACGCCGATCTCCGCGATCTTCGAGTCTCTCACAGCGCCGCGTCGACGCCAGTATTGCCTGAAACCGGACGCGTTCGGAGTCCCGAATGAGATCGGATTCGGCGAACTGCCGTGCGATTGCTCCGAAGCGTGGAATGCAAAAGGATTCCGAGATGACGAGAAGCGGAAGTGCGAGCAGAAATCGCGCGTGAACCGCGATGTCCTGCAGAAACGCCCCCGAACCCGGCGCATGCACAAGGTCCCCGTGTAGTGCGGTCAATATAAGAAGGGGAAGCCAAGTAATCGCTGCTATGAGGCCGACCAAACGCAGAACCGGCCGCTCGTTGGGTTTGCGCAGGCGCAACCATACCTCCAATTCAGAGGGTAGTCCGCCGTCGAAGATTTCGTTTTCCACTACTCCTCGACTATTCGACGAAACGGCAACCAGATGGGCCGATTTGAGCCGAAACTCCCCAGCCCAACAATAAGCCCTTGGTCGTACGAGATTTTGTCGTGGTCGAGTCGCTGGAAAGCCCGAACGTTTCTTAGCTGGACAAGAGCCGCGAGTTTCAGGGCGCCGGCGGCCGCGTCGCGCGCATGGATTCCCGCTCGGCAAATTCCGCAAACCATGCGGCGAGCTGCGGACAGCGGTCGCGCCACGCCATCGAGGCGTACCTGAAATCAAGGTACCCCAGCGCGCAACCGATCGAGATTGTGCCCACATCGATGCGTTTCTGAAAAGTGCCGGCGTGTTGTTCGATCTCGGCGAGGCCGCAATTCACTTTGTCCATTTGGCCTTCGATCCAATCCTTCCATTGCAGGGCCTCGGGGCGCGCGAAGGTTTCGTAGCGCACGAGAATTGCCGCCTCCATCATGCCGTCCGCGAGTGCCTGATCGCGATACGCTTCCCAACGTGCCGATCCTTGCGCAGGCAGCAGGCGTCCCCGCCCCAACTCATTGAGATAGTCGCAAATCACCCGGCTGTCGTAGATCGCAGCACCCTCGTCGGTTACCAGAGTGGGCACCTTGCCCAATGGGTTGATCGCAACGACTGCACGGTCGCGATTGACGGGATGCGGAGCCGCCGGCAGAGCTCTATTCGCTCGCGAAGCTTGAGTTCATGAGCGCATACCAAACATTTGCGAACGTAAGGCGACGTCGCGGAATAGTAGAGTTTCATGGCTGCTGATCTAGTTCCTCAAATCGAAGCGGATGCCGAAAGCGTAGCAGGAGATTCACCGGCTGCCCATTCTCGGTGGTCGCGCGGTAGTGTCCGGACCCGGCTCTCGCAAGCTTCAGGGCAGCCTCGTCCAAGCGCCCTTTGCCAGTGGATTGGACAATGGTTGGGGCGGCGGTGAGCCTTCCCGCAGCATCGACGCAGGCTCGCACCGTCGCGACGCCCTTTTCCTCCAGGCGAATCGACTGCGAGGGATAAAAGTCTGCCGTGTTGGGAAATCCGGCACCCGGTTGACCCAACACGCGTTTGACTTCGGCAGGCGGCGTCAGCGGCGGATCGGTGGGCGGTGTTTCGGCCGGCGCCTCTTTCACAATGCTTTGCATCGTTGGCTCCCGCTCAATGAGCAGCAACTTCTCCATGGGAGGAATATCAATCGCCGTCGCCACCATTTTCGGCTCCGGGGGCCGCACCACGTCGATGGGCGGATGTTGCTCGATCAGGTGAGAACACCGAGAAATCATTACGCGCAAACCCCATGTAGCCTGCCGTCGCCGTTGCAGGACTCGCGGCCGCGAGTGCGCGCTGCTCACGCGCGATGGTGTAGGTTGCCCAGTAGCAACCGGCTGCCAACCTCAAGCGAGAAAATCCAATGCGCCGCTCGGCCATGTCCGCCAGCCATTCCTCCTCGAGACGGTTCTCTCGAAAGGCCTCCAGCACCTTGAGGGTTTGGAGGGCCTACCGCCGCGAGAGCGTTTCTTTCTGTTTGGGTTGGATTCCATATTGGCCGGTGACCGCGCCCAATGCTTGTTCGGCTGCGTGCTCCAGCACCCGGTGTCCGGCTTCAGTCGGATGAATGGCATCCCAAAAGAGGTGCCTGTCCGGATGGGCGCAAATCGGGTCAATGATCGCGAAGAAGCGCAGACACGGAGTCTCTGAGTCTTCGATTCCGTACGCGGCAGGATCCGCCACGAAGGCGTCCAGCAATGTGAATACGTCCAGGGAGGCGATCTTGACGCCGGGCAGCTGGCGCAACTGCGACAGCGTAAGTCCGAGATTGTTGTTGTACGCCGCGGCGAGCTGCGTCGCGACAGTGATTGCCGGCTGTCCCAGGGATTGCACTGCCGGAGTTGCGCCAAAGTCCGGCAAATTCGGCACTAAGAACTGACGCGCGCCGGCAGCCCACAACAGCTGAATATTTGATGCCACCGCGCTTAGCGCCGCTTGCAGGATGACTGCACTTTGGGTCAGATCCAACTGCGCCGCGGCAAGCGAATCATCCAGATCATTTGCACCGATCCAGATGACATAGGTGGCATCGCGCGGTGCTTCACCGCCGAAGTCTCCCAAGAAGGCTGTCACTTGGGTGCCCAAGTCATAGGGGGCGAAGGCCGACGCGTTCGGCCGTGCACGGGCTCGCCCGACGGCGTAGTTGGTGAACACGCCTGGCCGCACGAACGCGGGCCGGCCGCTCTCCGGGATGCCCAATTCAATTGTCAGCAGTTCGATCCAAGTGCGGCCGTTGGTAAAGCGATGACCCCGCTCGTCATAGGGCGCGCTGGGAATCGGCGCAAAGGGCGGCTCAGACACCTGACGGTAGATGAAATAGTAATTTCCGGGGTCCGAGAGACTGTCGCCGAAAATGACGAAGCGATTGTGCGGGTCACCGGCGAAGGCGGCCGCGGAAAGCAGCATCAGCGCCAAACACCTGAGCGCCGTGCTGGTAAGCGGTTGCATCAACATAAATATCTCCGTAGGGTTGCAGCGGTAATTTTTCCGGCCATTGCCGCTTGAGAGCGCGGCTGCGGGCCAGATTACGGATGGGCCGGCACGCGGCTCTTACAGGCCGCTCACAACTTGCTTACAGGATCTAACGGCGCAGTTCGACAAAGCCGCTGTATTCCCACGGGCGCATGGCCACCGCGAAAGCGACGCCGAACTGGTCCGGCGAGCCACGGTCGCGCTCGGTGATTTCCATGCATTCGCGCACCGCCTGCTGCAAAGCGCGCTTGAGCTTCGCCAGCCCAAGTTCAGATATCACGTCGCCGTGGAAAAAAAATTCTTCACGCTCGCCGGCGAAGTGATCGGCAAAGAATTCGCGCAGAAGCTTCTGATAGATATAGCGCTGCACCGGACCGCCGCGGCGCCAGCTGAAGCGGCGGCTGACCAGCAGCCGCACGCGGTTTCCTGGCTGCAGTTCGAGCACCTTGAGCCGGTCCAACCTGATCAGATACCGCTGCACCTCTGCGGCGCTGAATTTATAGGTTTTGACCATGTCCTCGAACGAGGTGCGGCTCAAAGTAAGCCAGGCAATCAAGAACAGACCCGGGTCTGAGATGATTTCTTTCTCCTGACTCAGCGACAGCTGATTGAGCGGCGCGCGGTAATCCTGCGCCCGGTCGAGGAGCACGGGCAACTCCAGTCCGAGCAGATCGCAGATTTGGTCGACCCGCTGCAGCGTAAAGTCTTCTTTGGAGAACAGACGTTTCACGCTGGCAAGGCTGAGCTTGAGGTGCTTCGCGACCGCCGCATAGGTAATGTCCCGCTCGCGCAACGCTCGCTTGAGTTCCGCGACAATCAGCGTCTGGGTTGCCATTGCTTGCGCTCCATTTATGACAGAAAAGTATTACTGGGCGATACCACAGGCGTAGTTTCGCGCAACTTTCGAGAAAACAGTATCTTTTTTCTTGGCGTCTTCATAGCTTATCGGCCGGACGCCCGCATGCGTTCGAACCGAGGATAGCCTTTGTGGATGAATCAACCACACGCTTGGCCAAGCTGACGCGCCCTGCTCTCAATGCTGCCTTCGCGCGCACGCGCCTGTTTGAGTTCTTGGACCGGCACAGCGGGTCCCCGGTCATCTGGCTGGCGGGGCCGCCGGGCTCGGGGAAAACCACCCTCGTGGCCGACTACACGGTGCGCCGCGGCCTGAACGGATTGTGGTACCAAATCGATCGCGGCGACAACGACCTCGCCTCTTCGTTTTTTTACTTGTCCGAGGCCGCTCGCGTACAGGGTCGCCGCGCGGCGTTGCCGCCTTTTCAGCCGAGCTTCTTGGGCAATGTGGAGGCGTTCGCGCGCACTTTTTTTCGCGAACTGTTTCGAACCCAGTCGCCGTACCTGGTGTTCGACAACTACCAGGATGCGGTGCATGAGGGTGTCCGCGATAACATCGTGCGCATCGCCATGAACGAAGTGCCCGAAGGCGGGCGCATTTTCGTACTCAGCCGCGGCGACCCTCCGGCGAGCTTCGCCGCTCTGCGCGCGCGGGGACGCATGACGGTGCTCGGCTGGAACGACCTGAGACTGACCCGGGAAGAGTGCCGCGGCGTGGTCAAGGCACGTGGCTTGCCGTTGAAAGACAGCGAAGTCGATGAGCTGCACGCCCGCACGCAAGGATGGGTCGCCGGCCTCGTGCTGCTCCTGCAAGGGTTGCGTTCAGGCGGGATGACACAAGCGCCGGCAACCGGCCGATGCCCCGGCACCCCGAGCGTCATATTCGACTACCTGGCCGAGGAAATATTCGCGAAATTCGCGCGGCCGGTACAGGATTTCCTCCTGCAAGCGGCCTATCTGCCGCAGATCACCTCGAGCATGGTGCGGCGGCTCGCAATCGGCGACGAAGTGCACGGTGAGCTGCGCCACATCACGGCTAGCGCGTTTCTGGTCACGGTAGTCCAAACGCAGCCGGAACTCATTTTTCAGTTTCATCCGTTGCTGCGCGAGTTTCTGCTCGCGCGCGCCGAGCAGTTCGGCACTGCGGTGGAGATCGAAGCGCGGCGTCGAGTGGCAGCACAGGTACTGCACGAGCATGGTCACTCCGAAGAAGCGGCCAATTTGTGTATTCGCAATGGCGACTGGCAGGCGCTGGCCGGCATCATCAGCAAGACTGCCGATGATCTCTTGAAGCACGGCCGGGGAAGAACTCTGCAAGTTTGGATCGAAGCGCTTCCCGAGCCCGACCGTGCTCGCGATCCCTGGATTACGTATTGGTTGGGCGCGGCCCGCTATCCTTTCGCTCCTCGCGAAGCACGGCAGTTGTTCATCGAAGCCTATCGAGGCTTCAACGGCGTCACGCCCATCGACCTCCCGGGCGCGGTGTCGGCGTTCGCCAGCGTGATTGAAACCATCATCAACGATCCGAACGATTTCAAGCTGCTGGATACCTGGATAGAGGCCAGCAATCAGTGGGCGCCGCGGATGTTTGAAATTCATTCGCCCGAGCTGCAAGCGCGCATCTCAGGCAGCGTGTACCTGGCCATGGCCTTGCGTCAACCGCTGCATCCGGATATTTCAATTTGGCGCGCGCGAATTCAGCAGCTGACGCAATTAGCAATCGATCCTAACGTGCGGGTGTCTTTGCTGGCAATGATTGTTGCTCTCGGGGCGTGGTTCGGGCAATTCGCGAAAGTCGAGGCACTTCTGGCGGAGATGCGCGACGCGCTAAAGTCTCCTGATATTTCGGCGGTCGCGGCCACCAAGGCTGCGCAGGCCGAATCCATGTTTCATATGCTCGCAGGCAACCGCGAGCGCTGTGTCGAAGCTTCCTTGCGCGGATTGGAGATCATCGAGCGAACCGGCGTGCGCATCTGGAACGACACCTTCCTCATCAATGCGTTATGCGGAACCGTGGCAGAAGGCGATATTCAGGGCGCCCGTGCATTTTTGCAGCAGATCGAGTCGCGGCCCATCACGGATCGGAAATTCGATGTTTTCCTGCGAGCCTACGGCGCCGCGTGGTTTGCGATGCTGCAGGGCGACGCCTTCATTGCGCACCGCCATCTCAAGTTGGCGGTCGCCACTGCCGCGGAAGTCGGTCTGCCTTTTTTTGAGGTGATTGCCGGTATCGGCCTGTCGCAAGTGCTGTTCGACAATGGCGATGATCAGGGGGCGCGGCAGGAACTGGCCCGCGTGCAGCAAATCGCTGCGAAGCTGCGCAATCGTCTGCTCGACTTCACACTGTCGATGTGCCGCGCGCACATGGCATTGCAGCGCCGCGAGGGCGCCGAGGCTGAGGATCTTTTGCGCGCCGCTCTCAAACTGGGACGCGAGCGCGGGTTGATGCACTTCCTCTGGTGGCAGCCGCAAAAAGTGGCCGAGTTATGCCAAAAAGCCCTGGAAGCGCAGATCGAGACCGACTATGTGCGGCGTCTGATTTCGCGCCGCGGTTTGATGCCGGCTCGTCCGCCCTACCATCTGTCCACTTGGCCGTGGCGCTACCGGATTGAGGCGCTGGGGAGTTTCCGGCTATCACGATCAGAGAGCGGCGCGTGCCCCAATGCAAGACGCGGCGGCAGACCGCTGGACCTGCTAAAAGTGCTGGTCGCAAACGGCGGCGAAGCAGTAAAAATGGAAAGAGCCGCGGAGGCCCTCTGGCCGCACGTCGACAATGACTACGCCATCCGCTCGTTAACCACGACCTTGCACCGTCTGCGAAAAGATCTGGGAGACGATCACGCCGTCCTGGTCCAGGCCGGCGAGCTATCGCTCAACCGCGAGCTATTTTGGCTGGACACCTGGGCCTTCGATCAGGCCAGCGAGACGGCACAGACCCTTGCGGCAGCCTGCCGGACCCTTACGGACGTCCCCGCGGTCATCGACGCGGCGCGCGCCGCCCTGCGGTGCTGCCGCGGCACGCTGCTTGCCGACGATCTGCAAACCGCCTGGACCATTGCCCCGCGCGAGCGTTTCCGCGCGCGTCTCTTGCGATTGCTGACCACGGTAGCCGCGGTGCTGGAAAGGCATGGGCATATTGAAGAGCTGCTGGAATTGTATCGCCACGCCCTGGAGTCTGATTCGCTCAACGAGATGCTTTATCGCCGCTTGATGATGTCATTGATGAGCGCCGCGCGGCCGCATGAGGCCGGCGAAACCTACCAGCGTTGCCGTGCCGTATTAAAAGCAGAACAGCACGTGGAACCTTCGGCGGCAACGCAGGAGCTGTATCGATCGCTCTACCCGCTTAAGAATGTAAGTTCGCTGTAAGACGACTGGCATAGATCTGTAAGCGGGCCGCTGCGGCCGCACTGATAGATTCAAAGCGTCGAAGAATCCCTCGACCGCGTGCCCTTTTTGGGCCCTGCGAACTTTTGAGCTGCTATCGCGCAGCGGGAGATTTGCGATGACTCGCGACCGAATTCAAGGAATTCTCGCCTTGACCATCGCCACGATGTCTGCGGTGTTCGCGGCTTGTTCGCCGGCACGCGCCGCCGATGAGCCGTTGGGACGATTGTGGGCAGACCTGGGCGTGGGATACGGCAGCATGCGCACCAGCGCAGTCCCGTGACCGGCAACGCCGGCGGATTATGGGCGGAGGTGCAGCTCGGCGCCCGAATTAGCAGCCGCTGGCTCGCCGGCGTGGACATCAGTGGTTTAGGGTTGCACGCCGGAACTGCAAATGACGACCCGAACAGCTACTACAAGACCACCTTCGGCGAAAACATCAGCAACGTGTTCCTGGTATTCCAATACGAGCCCAAATCCGATCACGGCTGGTTTCTGGGCGCCGGCGCGGGCGAAGTGCTGTACAACAATAAGAGCCTGGAAGACCTGACGGGCAATGCACACAGCGGCAACGGTCCCGGTGCGCTGGCGCGCGTCGGCTATGACTGGCCCTACGCGAAGCGCGGCCACTTCGAAGCGGTACTGAGCTATCAGCTGGACGCCATTGCACTGAATGAGCCGCTCAACGGCAACTTTCACAACTCGATTCTTGCGGTAAGCTTTCACGCAGCCTATCACTGAGGCGTGCGGCACAATCGCCGCCAATGAGCCTTTTTTCACAAATTGCAATACGGCGTTGGTCCCACAGCTACCGCCACGGGCCGATGCGATATTTGAAGCTGGGCACAAAAAGGGTTGGGATCGATCCAGCGACTTGTACCACGAGCGAACGCTCGCATCGTTCTCCCTACGATGCCGTCGTAAGGTAGATGTCTGCCGTTGTGACGGCTGCGGTTTCAATCGTCCAGTTGCCCCCTGACCCGGCGTCGTAGAGAAGCCGACGCCGGGCCAGATTTTATCTCGGCATCTGCAGTCAGTCGGCAACTTGATGGGACCAAGGTCCGATGTCAGTCGCGGCGCCGCAGGAGTAAAAAATCCCCGAGTGCGTGTTAGCGCGCTTTGTATTTCTACAACCTTCCAGGAGCAGCCATGTTCAACAAAATCCGCCCGGCGATGCGGCGCAAGCACATAGTTTCAGCAGCGATCCTCAGCGTGGCCGGTGCCGCTGCTTTGAGCTCCGGAATTGCCCGGGGCGCGGAGCCTGCGGCGGCCAATGAAAAGTACGGCGACGTGCAGGCAGCGATTGCCGAGCTGCGACAGGCGGCCGGCCAAGATCGACGCGAGCTCGTCAAGAAGAACATGCTGCTCACCAACTCCGAAGCCGCCATTTTTTGGCCGCTATACGATGAGTACCGCGCCTCTCTGTCCGAAGTCGGCGACCGTAAAGCGAAGCTCATTTCGGATTTTCTGGCCAAGCGCGACTCCATGACCCAGGACGACGCTGAGAAGCTGACCAAGGAGATGTTCTCCATACAGGAGGACTCGCTCCCGCCCAAGGAAAAGTACCAAAAGAAGATGATGAAGGTCTTGTCGGCCCGCACCGTGGCGCGGTTCTTCCAAATTGACCAGAAACTCGATGCGGTGGGCGATGTTCTGTTGGCGGCGAGGATCCCTCTGCTTCACTAGGGAAGCAGGTCGTTTCCGTCGTGGCGGGCTTCTGATTGAAGGTATAAACATTAGACCAAAGTCCGATGGCACCGCCGGCGGCTTCGCCGTATTTGTAAAGGCGTATGCGAGTGCGTGCGGCAGTCGCAGAATCATGAGCTTCTGATCTAGGGAGATCGGAATGAATCGAAAACCCAATTGGTTGGACGGAAGACCGGTGTACGACGACGGCTATTCTCAATACCACATAGTAAAGCGCGGCGAGACCCTGGTGAAGATCGCCGCAGACTACTATGGCGACCCGAGTTTCCGCGATGCGTTGCTTGCCGCGAACCGCGATGTGCTCGCCAAATCGGCGGAGATTTTTCCGGGGCAGAAACTGCGCATTCCCTAAAGAGGGTTACGTACACGCGGAGCGAATTGTGCGATCCATCGCTACGCGGTGCCCGACTCCTCGATGGCCGCGGTAATGACCGAAATCAAATGCTCGCGGCGCAGCGGCTTGGCGAGGTACGCTACGGCGCCGTCGGCCAAGCACTGTTCCCGTATGGCGGGTTGATCGTGAGCGGTTACCACGATGATGGGAATCTTTATTTTGGCGAGAGTCAATTGCCTCTGGACGTCCCGCCCGGTGAGCCCGGGCATCTGAAAATCCAGCACCGCGCAATCGGGAACGCGGGTTTGTAGGTAATCAAGAAACGATTGACCGGACGAAAACGTCACCACGTCGAAGCGCGAGACGCGAAGTGCGCGCGACAGCGCGCGCCTGACGGAATCCTCGTCATCCACGATGGCAATCAAGGGACGTAGCTCGCTCATGATCCCTGATTGGACGCCAGCCCCAAGGCCGGGCGATAGTGGATCTTCGTCCTATGCATCGATTCTAGCGGTGAACCGTAGCATCGCACCTCCCGTCGTCGCCCGATTCGGCCCAGAGCCTTCCGCCATGGGCCTCGACGATTGAGCGGCAAATCGCCAAGCCAAGCCCAAGGCCATGCTTTTTGGTCGTTACAAATGGCTGAAAAATGCGCTCCTCATCGCCAGGCTCGATGCCGCGTCCTATATCCGAGACTGAACATTCGATAAAGCTGCGATCGTCCGCGACCCGGGTGGCAATACTAAGCTTTCGTTCCCCGGGCGGCACGTCCGACATCGCTTCGCAGGCATTGACGATGAGATTCAGGACGACCTGTTGCATTTGGACCCGGTCGGCCAAGACGGGCGTCAGGTTGGCATCGAGCTGCATGCCGACTGAAACGCCCCGGGTGAGCAAGTCGCTGCGTGTGAGATCCAGCACTTCGCGCACCACTTGATTCATGTCTACGGGTTGTCGCTGTATTTCGCCCCGGGCCATCATCGAGCGCAGCCTTTGAATGACTTCGGCCGCGCGCACGTCGTCCTGGACGATGTCGCGCAGGATATTGCGAATCTCCTGTATATCCACAGGCTGGCGCAGCAGCAGGCTCAAGGCCGCCTCGGCATTGCCGAGGATCGAGGTGAGCGGTTGGTTCAGTTCGTGCGCCAATGCTCCGGAAAGCTCACCAAGCACCGCGGCGCGTCCGAGCAATGCCAATTGCTGCCGTTGTTCCCCGGCCTGCATCGTGGCGCGCTTGCGTTCCGTGATGTCGGTTCGGATAATCACCGCTCCGCCCTCCGCGCGCCGCAATGGTTCAATGCTGATTTCGAACCAGAACACGCCGTCCGCCGTATCGATGCCGAACTCCAAGCGGCGGCGCGCGCTCAGTCCATCGAGAACGCTGCGCACGCCGGCAAGCAGATCCGCGGCCATTGCGTCTCCGGACATGGCAGCCGTTGTACAGGCCTCCAGGTAGTGGCTCCCGATCTGCGCGCTCTCAAAGGGCCGGGTCGCCGCAATTTCGACGAAGCGGCGCCACGAATCATTGACCTCGATAATGATGCCCGCGGCGTCCAACACCACGATTTGATCGCGTACCGAAGCCAGAATAGCTGCGTGCAAGAGATCGGTCTGGCGGCGCGCCTCCTCGGCGAGCCGGACGGAAGATAAATCCAAGGCAAAAGAGACACCCTCATTGGCTCGTCCGGGCAGCGCAAATGATTCGACCAGAACCGGGATGCGCCGGCCGTCGCGGAGAATGAGCTCATGCTCCTTGGTGGCGATTTCCGGTGCGCGCCTCGATATCGGCCCCGTTGATCCTGCCAAGGGCCGCGCCATGCCGAGCTCTCGAAGACGATCGCTGTCGATGTCGCTTCGATCAAATCCGGTCATGCGAAAGAACGCGTCGTTCGCGTCGATAATTTTTCCGCCGACCTGCCAGATGGTGGTCGCCACAATATTGCGCGAAAACAACGCGTCAAAGCGCGCCTCGCTGGGACCCTGCGCAGCCTGCAAGGTGTTGCGCTCGGCGAGCGCAGCGGCCAGCAGTAACAGGGGTATGCTCATGACCACAAGATAGAGAATGACCGACAGCGCATCAAGCGCCGGCGATTGTGAAATGAACGGCCCGGATTCGTTGAATAGTCCCCACAAGCCGAGCGCCCCCAGCAGCAGCATCGAACCGCAGGCGCCGACCACTCCGTAGCGCATCGCCGCCCACAGCAGTACCGGCAGCGGTGCGTACAGCAATGCCGCGGACTGCGCCGTATCAAGGATCGGCGCGGCGAACACCATGATGCCGAGAGTCGCAAGGGTAACGACCAGCAGGCATGTCTCGCCGGCCCGCAGCGCCGGCAACGACCGGCCCGTTGCGCGTATCCAGGCTGCGGCATGCACGATTAGCGGCACCAGGGTCAGGACAGCGAACGAGTTGGTGAGGATCCGCGCCATCGCCGTGATCCAAAATTCCTCAAGCACCCCCAAGGCAACGAACGCCGCAGCTAGCAGCACGCTGGTAGTAATTGGCGCCAACACCGCGCCAAAGGCGATCAGAACCAAAATGCTCTTGAGGCTGTCGAAGCGACGGGTGTCCGGAGCAAGCGCCGACAGCGCAAAGGCGCCAATTAGGGCTGTCGAGCAGTTGACCACATATTGAATGGCCACCACCACCAATGGCGCGGCGTTGAGCTGAACCAAAAGATGTGCCGGCAGTGTCAGGCCAAGGTATATCCACCAGTCTTTGCGCTTGGATAAAATCAGCGCCGCGAGCAGGATCGCGTTCGATATCCAAAACATCCGGGCAGGCGGGAAGGGCAATGTCAGTGCGTCTCCGAGCACCGCCCCCAAATAGTAGGCGAAAGCGACGCACGCTGCGCGGAAAATGGGCACCGATTGCAGCCGCAACCTCGTTGAGCGCGGCTCCTCGCCGGGTCCGGCGCGAGACGCGATGCTTGCATCCTTCTTCATATTTCGGCAACTCTAAGAAGAAACGGCACGAGCTAGTCGCCGGCAGCCCAGCCTCATGTTATCGCGGCATCTGCCGCGAAGGGCGATTGGACCTAGGTCCGATAGCTGCACCGATCGCCTGCTCGCTCCACCCCGCCGGCTGCAGACTCGGATGTGCTCGGCCGCCGCTCCACTTTGCAAGGAAGGGTGAATCGCAAAGTTGCGCCCGGTTCCTCGTTGGTTGCCCAAACATGGCCGCCATGCGCCTCGACGATGGTGCGTACCAGGAACAGGCCCAGACCCATTCCGTCCGGCTTCGAGGAAACAAAGGGTTCGAAAACCTTCGACAGCCGCTCCGGCGGAATGCCGGAGCCATTGTCAGACACGGAAACGTTCATAGTACCGGACTCTTCCAAATCGCTATAAACCCTGATCTCGCGGCGCTCTGCCGGCAGGTCCTTGCAGGCGTCAATCGAGTTCAAGAGTAGATTGAGCATCACCTGTTGCAATTGCACGCGATCTCCTTCGAGCGTCACCCCGGCATCGTGCAGCTGCAGCGAAATGCTGACTTGCTGCGACTTCACCGCCGGTTCCACCATCTTCACCGTTTCCAAAATGATATCTCGAAACACGATGACCTGCCGTTCAATGACCTGCTTGCTCAAGAGGCCCCGAAGTCTTCGAATCACCTCAGCCGCACGAATATCGTCGGCACCGATGTCATCGAAGATTTGCTTTATCTCCTGAAGCGGAGGGTTTTTCTGCGACAGCAAAACAGCACCCGCCTCCGCATTGCTGAGAATCGCAGTCAACGATTGATTGAGTTCATGCGTGATGGATGCGGTCAGTTGACCGGCCGACGCCAGACGGCCGGCGCGCGCCAATTCGGCGCGCTGCTTGCGCACTTCGGCTTGCGCGCGTTTGCCAAGGCCGCGCTGATACCAGAATGCCGCAACCAGCGGCGCCAGCAGGCACAGCAAAATCGCGCCCGCAATTGCGTCATTTCGGTGTTTGACAAGAAACGATTGTTCACGGAATAGAATCGTGCAGCCCGGCGGTATGCGCGAGGCGTCGAGACCCCAATGCTGCACCGCTCGCCAATCGATCGAACAGACCGGTGGCACCGGCCGCGGTTTTGGAATGCCGGACGCCGGCTCTCCGTCGAGCAGCCGCCTCGCGATTTCTCCGATCGCCAGCGACTTGGATTCGCTCGATTGAGTAATTGAGCCCCCCATGACTCCGAGGCCTATCAGCGATCCGTAGGGCGAATAAACCGGCGCGTTGGACGCCGCGGCAATTTGCTGCGCGACCTCGGTAGTCAAGTACGATCGGCCGGCCTGATCGCGCGTCACACTGATATAGAGCACGATCGAATCCCGGCTTATGTCGCGGACCGCTCTCAGCGTCTCATCAAGGGGGCGATCGTCGGTCGTCTGGATTTCCATGCGATCCCGATAGCTGTCCAATATTCGCAGGGCATGGCGGCCCCAATATCGGTCGTGCTCGCTCGCGCCGAATATAACCGTGATCCGCCGGGCGGTTGGCTGCATCCGCTGAGCGATGCCAATCGTTCCCGCAAAATCCACACCGACCGTGACCGTCGGGATATCCGGCGGGACTTCACCGGCGAGTATTCGCTGCTCGGCAACATCTACCAGCATGAGCGGTGTGCGCGGCCAGAGTGCTGCGCGGTGCCGCAAGACCATGGCAAACATTTCTGCGTGGGCAACTATGAGATTCGGAGGATGAGAGGCGTACTTATGCAACAGCGCCTCAACGAAAGCGGCTTCTTGCAGGTGCGCACCCGTCAGCCGGAATGTCTCAAACCCCTCGGAATGAATTTCGACAGGCTGCGGCAATGCGGCAAAAAGGGCATCACGGGTCGCCTTATCCGCCAGCTCCACTTGACGCGAATGCAGATCGTCCGGATGCAGAAGGAGAATTTGAACCTGCTGACCGGTGCGTATATCCGACGCCTCAGCACGAAGAGGCGTCAAAGGCGGCAAGATTGCCGCCAGCACGCAGCACAGCAATGCGCGCACGACATGGCTGGCGACGCGCCTGGCATCGGACGCCGGACCTCCGGCACTGCAACACACTATCGCGAGCCACCGCGATCCCGTGTGCGCCGATGCCAAAGGCTCGACGACCAGAACATCAAACCCATCATCCATGACGCGGCTCTTTTCGGGCACAACTGCCCGGACTTGGATTCTCCCCACCCGGGTCTACTCAGTCGTATTGCTACCGTCTGGGTGCAATTCGCTATTTTCACCCTAACTTGGCTCATTCCGCCAGCGCGTCCCGTAGATATATGAGAGCTTGGCCTCAGGGAATGGCCTAGGTTCCTATTAGGGGTGGCCCGTTATATCCTAACGAGCATCGCGGTGCCACCGCGCTCCATTTTGGTTCACGCTCGGCAATCACAGCTGGTCAATTCTTGTACAATCGCGTTGCAATGGGTCTTTAGTCCTACGGCCGCTGTGGGCGCGGCGCGCAATACTCGAATCTGGGCATTCAAGGACCGCGATCGAATTAGGGACGCTTGTACTGGTAGCGGGTAAGCATCGTTTCTCTCCGGCACGATAGCAGCGCATGTATACGTCCGCCGTATTGACGGAACTCCCGATCCCAATGATCCGATTGCCCCACTGGGCGGGCGCCGCATTTTCAGACGGCGCCCGACCCAGATTTTGCTAGGATGGTGAGGAAGCGTAATCGTGTTGCACGAACCACGGGATTGAGCGGCAACAGAAGGGATAGTCTAGGGAGAGCGGCACCATGGATACACCGGTTGTTTTTTTGTTGGATGACGACAGATCAATTGTCGAGGCGCTGGGTCGCGTGCTGCGAGCGGAGGGCTTTCCCGTTCGGACCTGGACTTCGGCGCTCGAATTTCTCGAGGAACACGAGCCTGACGTACCGGGGTGTCTGGTAGCTGATGTACTCATGCCGCACCTGTCAGGGTTGGAACTGCAACGCGCCCTGCAAGACTGCGGCTCGCACAGGCCGATCGTATTTATCACCGGCCAGGGTGACATTCCGATGTCTGTACGGGCCATGAAGGCCGGCGCGGTGACGTTCCTTTCCAAGCCTGTGGCGCGCATCGAACTCCTCGGAGCCGTGCGTGAAGCTATCGAGAAAGACGCCACTTTCCGGGAGGCCAACCATGAGCGCGTTGCCATTCAGTCACGCGTGGAGAGTTTGACCCCGCGCGAATTGCAAGTGCTGCATCTCGTCACCCGCGGATTGCTGAACAAGCAGATCGCGGCTCAGCTCGGAGCCGCGGAGAAAACCATCAAAGTTCACCGCGCCCGTGTCATGCAAAAAATGCAGGTGAGATCCGCGGCGGCTTTGGTCGGTCTATTGTCCAGCCCGCAAGCCGAAGACGTTATCCCGGCGCGTTGACCACCACATAGCTCGTACTGGAACCGGAAAATTGCGGCTGATACCACGTGCTGCCGCATTGCTGATAAGTAAGGCCGTTGACCACGACCGCCGCGCAGGATGGCGGTACCGAATTCACTATTGAGCCCACGACCGCGGCCGTGACAGCGACCGTAGCCGTGACCGCGGCCGCGGCAGCCACGGGATGGTAGCAGCAGCCCCCGCCGTAAGATCCGCCGTGAACGTTGTTGTTGACGTTGACGTTCACATTCCGATTGACGTTCACATTCTGGTTGACGTTTTGGTTGACGTTTTGGTTGACGTTCGCGTTGCCGTTGCGGTTCGTATTCGCATTTGCGTTGTGGCTGGGACTGGCATTGCGATTCACACTGGTCCGGGCTCCGCCGCCTCCGCCTCCGCCCCCGCCCCCGCCCCCGCCCCCGCCCCCGCCCCCGCCCCCGCCCCCGCCGCGCCGCTGCGATTCGGCGATCGAAGACAGGTTTAGTAACGCGATGCCCAGAACAATTGACAGACCTATTCGGGTTTGACGTGTCACAGTAGCCTCCTATTTTTTCTTGTCGTCGGACGCCGCAGCCGCGCGATATTCCGCCAACACAATTTTATGAGCGTCTTTGGGCGGTACAAACGCGAAAGCCGAGTCGTCGAAGGACGGCGCGAGATTCCAGGTCAGTACTGCACTGTGTTTGGGACGAGCCGGGTCGCTGGTCGTCGTCAAGACAATCTTGCGGGGCAGGGGGTAATCCCCGTTCTGGATCCATATCTGCCAGTCGAGGCCCGGCTGGCGAAACCCGTATTGTTCGCAAGTGACTCCCAGCACCTGGCTTGGGCCGAAGTCCGTCGCAACCGTGATCTGCGCAGAGCTGGAACGCGGCGTGCCCCAAGAAAACAGATCCTCGAGCGGCAAACTGATGTTGTACTTGTCACTAAGTTCATCCGCGAGCTGAGCGATCGTGGGGGGCGCGGGAGCGGTGGCGTAGTAGTTGACCAAATCGGCCCAAACAGTGACGGTTCTACCGTCATAGAAATACATTCGATGCTGGTCGTCGCTTGTGATTTCGACTCGCAGATGGTTCGGCACTTGCGCCAAGAGGTCGGAAACCGAGTCGCTCTCAACGACCTGACCGTCATCGGTTACCGCGTCGGTGCTGGTTGCGGCACTGACTTGGAACGCCTTTAGCGTGCGCAGATACTTTCCCATTTTATCGAGCGCCGTCATTGCCGCGGGTTGGACTGCCGGCGGGGCCTTGGCAGCCGCCTTCTCGGCCGCACGGCTTGATTGCCCGCCCGCCAGGGCGACGCAAACCAGGGCAACCGTCAGTGTTGAGACATGCCTTGGACGTGTCATGAGGATCTCCGCTGCGGGCGCTTACCGCGACGATGCGCTTGAGGGAGGGTTGTACGACGCCGGTAGGTGATGGAGCATGGGACCTTGGTCCAATTGGTTCGGGCGACGCGTCGGTTCAATACTAAGCGCACACGTGTACAACGGAAGGAACATGCGATGAAAATCTCTAAGTGGCTAGTGTGCTCGGCGGTCATTTTGCCATTCACAATTTATGCGCCGCTGGCAAATGCCCAGGTGGATCCGGAGAAGCTGCCGAAGGTAAATTGTTCCAGCTTGACCTTTAGCCAGGAGTTCATAGGCAAGTACCCCAAAGCGGGCGCCGCTTGCCAGGAAGCTCGTGTGTACAAAGGCAAGCGTTACGCAAAGTTCAATGGAAAAATCGTTTCCAAGGACCCCGAGTCCTTGACGGTGGAAGTTCACAACGTGGCGGGCGATCCGCTCGACAACGTGGTCTTCAAGCCCAATTCAAGCGCGAAACTATTGGTTAACGACAAGCCCGAGGCCTTTTCCGAATTGCGGGTGGGAGATCCGGTAACGTTCTGGATATCCGAAAACCGATTTTCCTTCTACAGTTCTCCCGGTCAGGTTGCGGGTCAAGGACTGCCGCCGCACTAAATTGAGTGCGGGCATTTGAGGTGCGCTCACAGGGACGTGAGCGCCGCACATGATCACGTGAAATTCGCCGCGGAAATAAATAGGCGCCGTTGACGGCGCTTCGTGCCTGGCGCTTCGATTGTCAGAACCCTTCAATGGTCAAAACGCTTCGATGGTCAAAACGATGCGTTGACGAATATCCTTGCGCCGCCGTACCGCCACTTCAGGCTGCCTTGGAAGCTACTGCTGTCGACGTCGACGCGGGTAAGGAAGTAGTCATATCCCGCTCCGAGTCCGACATTTTTAATCGGATGCCACAATAACGAGCCAGTGAAGTTCTCCAATCGACCGTCATAGGGAGAAATACTGATCTTGAAGAACTGTGCCTGCCCGTCGATCGACAAGCTATCGGTCAGTTTCCAGATCCCGTGCAGACCAACTACCGGTAAAGGACCGTTGGCGGATGAGGAATTAGAGGTGCTGGCCGCGATCGTTCCGCCGGTTGTGGACAATTGCGACTTGAACTGCAAATCATGGATACCAGCCGTCCCGGCAAGCTCCCACGTATCATTTTGCACAAACGCGTACTCGTATGCGGCCTCAATGATGAGCATATCGAACTTGCTGTCTACCTGTGTATTGATCGGATAGGTTGTGCCATTGAAAGTAATGTCCTTTGATATGACATGCGACTGCGAACGGTTCAGATCGAAGTACATGACGCGTACTCTGTGTCGCCGCGCGAATCGCCAATAGCCGTCGAGCCGGAAACTGGCCTTATCTCCCATGCCAAGATCCCGTTCGGCGTCAATCTCGGTCCCGCGAATGCCGTGACCGTTCACTGCCAGATTCGTCGATGTATTAAGAATGAACGTTCCGATATCGAGCGAGAAGGTTTCGGTCAGAGGATCTCCTGCCTCGGCGTGCGCCAAGGATTCGACCATGATCAGAAGGGAAAGGGCAGCAAGGCGCCATATTGTGGTTTTCATGGCTGGATTGAACGGCCCAGCCTCCATGCAAGCTATGAGACTTTAGTGCCATTGTCAGACCGCCGCTCTCAGCCAACGCCACCGCTCGCAGCCAACGCTACTCGGAACTGAGAGGGCCGATGCCTCCGACCATGGCGACGATGGCCGTCACACCGATTACGAGCAGCAGGACCGCGACCGTCAGTGTGAGCGACAGCGGAAAGTGGCTTTCCGCGTGGATCAGTCCGGCTCGCTTTAAGGAGTCGCGCTGCCGGCGCAACCCGCGCATGAACGCCACGTGATAGCCGATTCCGACCACCAGCATGGCGATTCCAAGATATACCAGGGATTCGCCAAAATTTCGTGGGGTGCGGGTGGTTTTGATGACGCCGGCATCACGCAATTTTTGAAACACCTGGAAAATAGTGAAGCCGAAACCGATCAAGGAAAGAGAAGTGCGGATAACGGACATCAGCGTGCGATCGGCGCTCATGCGCGTGCGCTGAAAGGACATGCCCGTGCGGCGCGAAGCTAATTCGACCGAGATACTATTAGAGTCGGACTTGGAGTCGACGGGCTTGGGCCGGATCTCATCCTGCCGGGTCATGACTGACTCCGCGATTGCCATCGCGCTGCAGGCTGCGGGTGTCTCGCACTTCACGATCCAGAAAGAAGCTCAAAAAGGTGCGAATGACGGCGATCGTGCCGAGACGGCCGAGTTCATCCCAGGTCGGTTCGAACGAGGTGTTCACGATATCGGCCGCCATTTGGAAAGTGAGACCGGCAATCAGCCAGCGCGCAAACTTAAGCCAAACATCGCGCCGCTCACGGTCGCTCGTCTCCGGATGAAACGCATGTGCGAACGATCCCGACAACCGCCTCCAAAGAACCCGCCGCAATGATTGCAATCGCGATGGCCTCGATTCCAAGGGCAATGTAGCCGGCAATCCCGTGCAGCAAAGCTTCCATGGCCCTTGGCTGCGCTCAGTCCTTCGCGGGCGCGTGGGAAACGCAGCGGAATCCCAGATGACACGTGGAGGTGTCGACGGCCTGAGCCATTCGCGCCGCCGGGCGGTAGCGTCTGCAATAGTTCGGCGCGCACAGATACGAGCCGCCCTTCATTACTTTGCGCGGAATGCGCACGGCAGGAGTGCGCGGATCATGGCTGTTCTCGGGCGGGCCGCCGCGCGGGTTCTCCAGCGTGCAACAGGCTTTTTGAATCTGGCCGTGATCCTGATACCAGTCGGATGTCCACTCCCAGACGTTGCCGATCATGTCATATAGCCCGTAGCCATTGGCAGGAAAGGATCCAACGGGCGCCGTCCATTCGAAGCCATCCTCGAGAAGATTCTGCCAGGGGAATTCGCCCTGCCAATTGTTGGTCATGGCCTTGCCGCCCGGCATCATTTCCCCGCCCCAGGCATATTCGGCGCCGTCCAAACCGCCGCGGGCCGCGAACTCCCACTCAGCTTCCGTAGGCAGCGATTTTTCGGCCCAACGCGCATATGCTTCGGCGTCTTGGTATGCCACATGTACCACGGGGTGATTCCACAAGCCTCGCAGGGAGCTTTCAGGCCCGCGCGGATGGCGCCAATCCGCTCCGGCCACGTATGTCCACCAGTTATAGGGATTGCGCAAATCAACCGGTCCATCGGCCTTCCTGAACATCACGGACGAGGGCGCCAGCAGTTGCGGCTTCGCATCCGGATAGTCCTCAGCACTGGCTGCACGCTCGGCCAGGGTCACATGGCCGGTATTCTCGACAAATTGCAGAAAATCTTCGTTGGTTACGGCATGCCGATCCATCCAAAAGCCATGCACGCGCACTTTGTGCGCGGGTGCCTCTTCCGGGTAGTGATGATCCGATCCCATGCGAAATGTGCCGCCGGCAATTCTCACCGTGTCCGCGAGCGCGTGTGCCGTCTCGAACAAATGCAGCTCTTTTGCGCTCACGCTGTGCTGCTCGCTTTGCCGGAGCGAACATCAGTTTTCGGTCTGCGCCACTTTTGATAGAACGCGCACACCACCATCGCCACGACAACATAGAGCAGAATGGCGGCGAGTGCGGGTTTTGGCTCGCTGACGGTTCCGGAGGTAGCGATGGCCAGCGCCACGGCCGGATGACGCGAAGCGGTCGAGACCGCCAAGGCGGTGCGGTCTCCCGGACTCGGGCCGCCAAGCAAGTGTCCGACAAGAAGGCCGATCGCGGCGATGATGGCGAGCATGAGTACAACGCCGTTACCGATAAAGGTCTTGATCATCGGCCACAGGCCGGACAACAGCGCCACAACGGAAACCAGCAGCAAAATGCCTGCAATAGCCATTGTCGGGCCGGAGGCCTTTTCCGATTTCGGAAACCAATGTCGAATCGACAGACCGACGAGCAGCGGCGCGAGCACTGTGGTCAACATGATCTTCCCGACCGCCAAGGGCCCGATTCTGGCGCCGCTGCCGAAGTACTGACCGAGTATAAAGACCGCCAGGGGCACGAGCACAACGGCAAGCAGCGACATGGCCACCATCAATCCGACCACGTATTCTTCGCGGCCGCCTGCGGTCACCTGCTTCTTTTGGATGATGGGTGGCACGGGGGAGACCGAGAGCGCCACCAATGCGACCTCTATCTCAAACGGCAACGCTAACGTAGTCGCAAAAAACGCGACCACAATTGGCATGACTACATTCATCGAGAGCACCGCGCGCAGCAGCAAATGCGGCCGGCGAAATAAATAAGTTGCATCGGACCAGGTCACGGTCAGGCCAAACCCGATCACCGTCAGCATGATGCTGCCTTTTAGAACCAATCCGAGCCACTGGGCGGCCGTCATAGTGTCGACATTGGACGCCGCCCCGCACAGCCGGAATTGGACCAAGGTCCGATGCGAAAGCGCCTGCAATACGTACTAAGTCCCAGCGCGGCAGCTCGCCGGTGCGAGCAATGCGTTGCTGCGGGTCGATCCGGGGTCAGGGTGTCGGGAGCGGCTTATAGGAAAACTTTTGGCCCGCGACCGACGCTTCGTACATTGCGCCGCCTTTTACGATGGTGAACACGGCGACGCCCTTGTGATATTTGCTCGCAGTTGACGCATCCTTCTGGCCGCCGCTCGCGCTGCCACTGGTGCCGCTGGTGCCGGCTGAACCCGAGGCCGCCGCGGTGATCGCGACCGCGCCCACCTGGGCGTCGAACTCATAGCTGCCCGAGGTGAATTCATCGAATGCACGCTTGTCTTCGAGGAAGACAATCTGGGTGTACGCCTGACCGCCGGCTTGGAAGCCGACGCTCACCTGAGTCATCGAGGTGTCGCCGATATATTTATTCTGAGCGTACACATGGCCATCTCCGTGTGCTGCGCCGACCACGAGACCGCCCTTGCCAATGTTCGGAAAAACGGCGTAGCCATAGCAGTTCTTGAAAAACCCCGCGCTCTGACCGGCATTCTTGAAGAGAGTGATCGTATCGGAATATTTATCCGCAAACGCGTTGCCGCCCAGCAAAATGAGGGTCGAAGCGACCAGAAACGCACTGATTTTTTTCACGGTTCTCACTCCCCTGTCAGGATTCTTCAAGCTTACGCCAAGCGCGTCGCTACACTATCCGTATTTTCTGCAATCGTTGTCGGACCAAAGGCTTATTGCCCGTCCGAAGCAGCCGGAGCTTTGGAATCCGCGCTCAAAATCGGCAGTTAAGCGTAAAGCCGATCCCTACCACTTTCTCGTTTTGCGGTTGTGTGTCGCGTTGCCACCCGAGATAAAAGTCTGCCTCGAGCCGGCGCCCGAAAGGAGCGGTGGCGCCGGATCTCACGCGGTACCGGCTCACCGTGCTGAAGCGGGTGTCGTAGTACACCTCAAGATTGGCATAGGGCGTTACCGTAGAGTTCGAAAACTTTATTTCTTGCTCGTACTGCAGCCGGTTGCGTATTCGATAAGAAGTATCCGCTTCTATGTCGCGGACATCCAGCCGCGAGCGATCGGTCAGTTGACCGCTTTCACCGACCTTCCAGCGATAGTTGAAGTCGAACACGTAGCGGCGCTCAATGCTGTCGCTGGTGCCGGACCCGGTTGACGGATTTTCTCGGTAGTTGAAGCCGGCCCTGAACGACATCTGTGCGTTCATCCGATAGTCGAGATATCCCTCGCCTTCGGCTTTCGTTCGATCACCATCGTCGTCACGCGTACTGTCATAAACGAGCAACATTTGTAGGCTATCCGCGAGCCTGACCCAGATGTCGAGCTCCGGCCAGAATTCGTGGGTTGTATCGGCGTGGGATGCACCCGCCAACGCCAAACCCAATAACGTGGCGCTTATGCGAACGGCAATTGAACTGCGTGGCGCGGCAGCCATTGCATTCATCTACATCGACAATGCGGATGCTCGCATCGGACCTAAGTCCACTCATATCCGCCGCGGCTGGCGCTCACAATCGGACAAAACTTGCGGCTCGACGCCTTAGGAAAAGAAGAATGCGCATACTCAGCAGCTCATTGTGCATTGCACTGGGTTTCCTCGGTCTGCTGCTGTTTCCGGGCGTTGACGCGGCGCAAAAAGCGCCAGCTGCCGGTAGGCCGCCCTCCCCAAATCCGCCCCCTGCAAGCAAAGCCCCGCCCGCATGGCTCACCGCAGCCACTGCTGAAAAATGGAGCGGCGACCTGGATGGGATGATGAAGCGCCGTGTCATACGCGCCTTGGTCGTCTATAGCCAAACTTACTTTTTCGTCGACAAAGGCACCCAGCGCGGCGCGAGCTACGAGGCGCTCGCGCTCTTTGAAAAGGACCTCAACAAAGTCCACAAGACCAAGAACCTGCGAGTGCACGTGATATTTATTCCGGTTAAGCGCAATGATCTCATCCCGGCGCTTGTCGAAGGCCGCGGCGACATCGCGGCTTCGGGCCTGACGATTACGGCGGCGCGCGACGAATTGATCGATTTTTCCAAGCCTATTTTGCAGCCCGTGAACGAAGTTGTGGTCACGGGACCGGAATCTCCTGCGGTCGCAAGCATCGAGGCGATGTCCGGACAGGAAGTGTTCGTCCGCACCTCCAGCAGCTACTACGAGCACTTGCAAGCACTCAACGCCCAATTGGCGAAGTCCGGCAAGCCGCCGATCAAGCTGCGCGCGGCGCCCGGGAGCCTCGAAGATGAAGACCTTCTGCAGATGCTCAACGCCGGGCTGTTACATTTCGTGGTGATGGACGATACCAAGGCGTGGCTGTGGAAACAGGTGCTGCCGAAGATCGAGGTGCGTCCCGATCTGGTCGTGAATTCCGGCGGCGCAATAGCCTGGATGGTCCGCAATAAGAGCCCGCAGCTGCTGGCCGAGATCAACGCCTTCATCAAGCGCCACCCGAACAGCGATGCGGTGCGCGGCGAGATCGTGCGCAAATATCTTAAAAGCACCAAGTATGTGAAAGACTCGACTTCACCTCAGGAACTGCAGAAGTTCAACGCGACCATCGACTTGTTCCGCCGTTATGGCGACAAGTACAGCTTCGACAGCCTCTTGATGATTGCACAGGGCTACCAGGAATCCCGGCTCGACCAAAAGGTGCACAGTCCGGCCGGCGCCGTCGGGGTGATGCAGGTCATGCCGGCGACCGGAAAGCAAATGGGTGTCGGCAATATCAAGGACATCGGCCCCAATATTCATGCCGGCATCAAATACATCGCTTTTATCCGCGACCGGTATTTCGCCGACCTGCCGATGGATCCATTGAACAAGGGGTTGTTCTCATTTGCTGCGTACAACGCGGGCCCGAGCAGAATATTGTCGCTGCGCACGCTGGCAACCAAGCGCGGGCTGGACCCCAATGTCTGGTTCGATAATGTCGAGGTCGTGGCCGCCGACAAAATCGGCCGCGAGACGGTAACTTACGTTCGCAACATTTATAAGTACTACATCGCTTACCGGTTGGTGCTCGATCGAAAACAAGAACGCGGCGACGCGCTAAAAGCCGTGCAGTCGACCCCGCCGCCCGCCCGGTAAGTACAGGCCACTCAAGCAGTTGGGCTTTCATCGACATGGGACCAAAGTCCGATGTCGATTGTCCCGAGCGCAGGCCGACACTGCACTCCATGGCAAAAGCGAATCGGGAGAGCAGCATGACAATACCCAATAGTTTTAGCGCCTTTCTGCGAGTATCCGTACTGATGGCCATCGCCGGCCAGGTCGACGCCCAGGCGCCCGCGCCTCCGCCCTCGAACAATGGGCTGACGACGCCGGCGCAAAGCGTCGGGTTATACGTATTTCCGCAGAAAAATCAAACCGCTGAAATCCAGCAACAAGACGAGGTGTCCTGTTACGGCGCCGCCAAGACCGCCTCCGGCGTTGATCCCGCGCACCCGCAGGTGGCAACCGTCCAAGCCCCGCAAAGTTCGGGGGGTGGCGTCAGGGGCGCAGCCGGCGGCGCTGCGGGGGGCGCCGCCATCGGCGCAATCGCCGGCGATGCCGGCAAGGGCGCAGCGATTGGCGCGGTAGTCGGCGGAGTTCGCGGGTCTCGGCAACAGAGGCACGCGGATGCGCAGGCGCAGCAACAAGCGGCAGAGCAGACGGCCGCGGCCCAACAGCAGCAAATCAGCAACTTCAAACGGGCGATGACCGCGTGCTTGGAAGCACATAACTACTCGGTCAAATAGCCTCGGTCAACCGCGCCGGCGCGCCGATCGTCTCGCCGGCGCGGACTGGCTTAGTGCATCAACGGCACCCGAGCTGCCAGTGCCAGATCCACGGCAGCGTCCAGCTTGTTGTCGATCTGAAAGAATCGCGTGACGGTGCGGGCAGAAAGCACCTTGGACATCTTCGAGACATAGTCCTCTTTGATTTCGATCTTCTTTTTCTCGATCGAAAAGGCTTCTTTTCTCAAGGTTACCGCTTGATCCTCGGTCATGGTGTCGCGCTCGGCAATGAAGTTCTTGATCAAGCGCAGTTTGCGATCCCCTAGCTGGTGCTGCTCGGCGCGGTATTGATCATAGAGGGGCCAGAAGATCTCGCCTTCGGACGGAGTCAGCAACATCGAGGCCGCCACAATGTCGCGCCGGTCCTGACCGACCTCGGCACGCAGCATTTTGATTTCTGCCGCAACGTCGGGATATTTTTCCGTCACGGGTGCCGGTGCATCGGCCGCCGCGCCCCATGCCGGGTTCGCCAGCCATGCGATCGCCAACATGCCGGGTCCCGCGACTGACCAGAAGCGAATATGGCCAGGACGCAGGCGCGCATCCATAGATTTCAGCATGGCTGCTCCTTGAGCGATCCAGATTTCAGCATGCTGCTGAGCGACCCGTCAGACCATAGGCCCTTGAGAGTATTGACCCGGCTAGCGATGGCTCTTCGCATAGCTGTCGAACGCCACGGCAGCGACGATGATCAATCCGATTACCACCTGTTGCCAGTAAGAGGACACGTGCATGATCACCAAGCCGTTGGTGAGCACGCCGATCAACAGTGCCCCAATGAGGGTGCCCCCAACACCGCCGCGGCCGCCGGCGAGACTCGCCCCGCCAATGACCACGGAGGCGATTACACGCAACTCATATCCAACCCCGCCCACCGCTTCGGCCGCACCGAGCCTGGCCGACAGCAAAAATCCCGCCAGACCCGCCAGTGCCCCGACCAGCAGGTAAACGCTGGTGATGATGGCCGCCACATCGACTCCATTGAGGCGTGCCGCTTCGGGATTTCCGCCGACCGCGTAGATATAACGCCCATAACGGGTATAGCGTTGAGTGACGAATCCCATGAGCGCAATCAGTGCGAAGAAAAACACCGGCACCGGCACGCCCCCGATGGAACCCGTCCCCCACCAGCGATAGTTTGCGTTGAAGCCGGCGATGGGCGAACCATCATTGAGAATCAAGGTGGCGCCGCGCCAGATGGTCATGCCTCCCAATGTGACGATGAAGGGCGGAATGCTGAATAGCGTCACGGTCTTTCCTTGCAAGTACCCCGCCAGGGCCCCGACGCCGGTAGCGGCGGCAATCGCCACCAACCAGCCCAAGGGGAAATCCGCGCCGATGGCATTCATCAGGTAGGCGCCCGACATGCCGGCAAATGCCAGCAGCGAGCCGACCGCCAGATCGACGCCCGCCGTCAAAATGACGAAGGTCATCCCCACCGCGATGATGCCGTAGATTGAAACTTCAGTCAGAATGTTGCTGAGGTTGCGCAGCGTCAGAAAACGCGGATTCTCCAGCGCAAAAAACACCGCCAGGGCCGCCAAGAACAACGGCGTTCCATAGCGGCGCAGCCATCCCACCGCGTCAAAACGTTTACCTGCGGTCGATCGTTCAGAAAGACTCATAGCGCGGCCGCACGCGGCCCCGGGGCGCCGGTCGAAATGGCCATCAGCTCCATCAGCTTGGCTTCGGTCGCATCTTGCGCCGTGAGGACTCCGCTGATGCAGCCCTCGCGGAAAACCACAATCCGGTCGCTGAGCGCCAGCACCTCGGGCATCTCGGAAGAAATCACGATCAAGGCAATGCCGCTCTGCGCCATCTCGGACAGCAATTGATGAACTTCGGCCTTCGCACCCACGTCGATGCCTCGAGTGGGCTCATCGACGATCAACACCTTGGGCTCGAGCGCCATACAGCGCGCCAACAAGACTTTCTGCTGATTGCCCCCCGACAAGGTGCCGATTGCGGCACCAGCATTGCGCATCTTGATGCGCAATGCTGTTTTATACCAGCTGACCATGTGCCGCTCCCGCACTTCGTCCACAAAAATACCCCAGCGCGCGATTCGCTTCAGAATAGGCAACGTCATGTTGTGACTGATCGACTGCTCGAGAAAACATCCCTGCTGCTTGCGGTCTTCGGGCACCAGGGCGATTCCGGCGCCGATTGCAACTTGCGGCGACCGCAGTGGCCGCATTTCCCGACCGTTGAGGTAAATCACCCCGCCATCGCAGCGATCGGCGCCGAAAATAATTCGTGCAAGTTCGGTACGCCCGGCGCCGATCAGGCCGGCAAACCCCACGATTTCGCCGGCCTTTACCTCCATCGATAGATTTTGAAGGGCAATGGCGTGGCCGCGATCGGCATTGCGCGCTCGCGATATACCCTGGACGGCGAGGCGGATATCGTCCCGCGGTGCGCTGCGCCCAAGCTCTGTTGAACTCCACGTCGCGGCCCACCATGAGGCGCACCAGAGCGCGGACTTCCACATTCTTAACCTCGCCGCCGGCGACGTAACGGCCATCGCGCAACACGGTGAAGCCGTCGCAGACCTTCTTTACCTCCTGCAAACGATGCGTGACGTATATGAAGCTCACTCCGCGTGCGCATTGCTCGCGAATGACCGCGTGCAGGATATCTACCTCGCGGCCGCTCAAGGCCGCCGTCGGCTCGTCCATGATGATCAGCTTCGCCCGTTGCGCGACGGCACGGCCAATTTCGACCATTTGTTGCTGGGCGACGCTCAAATAGCGAACTTCCTGCCTGGGATCGACGTTCAGGCCCAGGCTTGCCAGCAAGGTGCGCGCGTTGCCGTACATCGCGTCCCAATCGATGAGCCCGAAGCGGATGGGTTCACGGCCGAGGTACAAGTTCTCCGCGATCGACATGAAGGGCAACAAATTGAACTCTTGGTAGATCGTAATTAACCCCAGGCGTTGACGCGCACGCGGGGTATCGCTCGGGTCAAGATTCACGCCGTCGAGCTTTGCCTCACCCCGGTCGGCACGCAAAGCGCCTGACAGTATTTTCAAGAGCGTGGATTTGCCGGCGCCGTTCTCGCCGAGCAACGCGTGTACTTCCCCAAATCCGACCCGCAACTCCACGCCGTCGAGCGCCTTCACGCCCGGAAATTGTTTACTGACGCCGCGGACATCCAAGAGAAGCGCGGCGGCCATCAGCGCGCTACCTTACTTCGCCGATGCGCTCGGCTTGATTGACATTGGCCTGCGTAATCAGGACCGGCGCGATGCTTGCGCCCGCCATGGGAGTATTGTGGCGGATACGCGCCACCAGTTGCTGCAGCGCTGTACGGGCCTGACTGATCGGCGATTGCTCGATGGTGGCGGCCATATCGCCGCTGCGCACGAGCTTGAGCGCCTCGGGCGTCGCGTCGAATCCAATGACCTTGACGCCGGTGACGCCGCTCGAACGCAGCGCTTCCAGGGCACCCAGGGCCATTTCGTCGCTCTCCGAGACAATCGCCTGCAATGCCTGGCCACCGAGCGAGGTCAGGACGTTCTGCGTCACCGTGAGACCCTGCTCGCGTTTCCAGGTGGCAGATTGCTCGGCGACGATTTGATACTTGGGTCCGGCCGCCGCCAAAGTTTCTTTGATGCCGCGCGTGCGATCGATGGATGGACTCGATCCGAGTTGCCCTGTGATCAGCAAAACCTTCGCGCCGTTCGGAAACGAGTCAATCACCCATTGCGCCATGATGCGCCCGCCGGCGACATTGTCCGCGCCGACATGCGGCACTTTGACGCTGGTATTGTCGACCCTGCGGTCCAGCGTGACGATGGGAATCCCGGCCTTGATGACCTCTTCGACTCCCGGAGCAAGCGCGTTGACATCGTTTGGAGCGAGAATGAGACCCTGTGTGCCCCCGGCGATGGCAGCCTCGATGTCCGCCGTTTGCTTGGCCGAATTGGATTGACCGTCCTCCACCGAAATGCCCACGCCCAGCCGGGCCGCCTCGGCCTCGAGTTCGCGTTTGACCGCGACGAAGAAGGGTTCCGTCATGTCGTGCAAACTCGCAACGATCTGGACTGAATTCCCTTGAGACTTACCGGAGCAGCCCGCAAGCACCAGAGCGCCGGCCAATATGGCGGCGGCCAAGGCGGCGCCCGCAATGTTTCTAAATTCATGTGCCATGCGATATCCGGACTTGGGCCGCTGGTCAGTGCGGCGTTTGCGGCTTGGTCTGCTGCGCCAGCCACTCATGCTGGGGATCATTGCGATAAACCCAATTGCGTTCCGGGCCCGCCATGACGTTCAGATAGTAGAGATCGTAGCCATGCGCGGCGCCCACGGGATGATAGCCCCGCGGGACCAACACCAGATCGCCGTCGTGCACGCACACCGTTTCGTCGATATCCCGCTCATCGGTATACACGCGCTGAAAGGCAAATCCCTGCGGCGGCCTGAGGCGGTGGTAGTAGGTCTCCTCCAGCACGGTTTCCTTACCCAACTCCGCCGTATCATGCTTATGCGGCGGATAGCTCGACCAGTTTCCGCCCGGCGTAATGACTTCCACGACCAGCAAACTATCGGCCTCTTTGCTTTGCGGCAGAATATTTCTGACGTAGCGAGTGTTCGATCCCTGACCGCGTACCTCTTTGCTCATATCCGCGGCCGCAATCACCCGCGCTGCGTGCCCCGCGTTGCCCGGAGCTGAGCAGACCGCCAACTCAACATCGCCCTTCGCGGTTACCGCGTAGTTTTGGCCGGCGGGGGCATACACCGCGCCCGGCGCCGCGTCGTCGAACACCGACCCTCGATTGCCCACGTTGCTGAAGCGGCCACCATCGACCGCGATATCCGCAGATCCCGCCAGCACCACGAGACAAGTTTCCCGCGCGCTCGCCCCGCCTTCGATCACCTGCCCGTTTGTAAGGCGGTGAATCTGAAATCCGATGTGCTTCCAACCGGCGCTCTGGGGCGTGATATTGAGCACGCAGCCCGGTTTCATCGGGTGCACGCGATTTAACCAGAAGCTTGCTCATGACTCAGCTTACCTCGCGCAAAATCGCCGCGGCAGCCTCGCGGCGCAGAGTTTGCAATCCGATCGCCGCATATGACTTGGGATTCGCGACAGCCGGGTCTTGCTCCGCCTCCACGATGATCCATCCAACATAGTCCTGTTGAGCGAGCGCTTGAAACAGGGGCGCGAAATCAAGATCGCCATCGCCGGGCACCGTAAACATTCCGCCGAGCACCCCGCGCAGGAAGCTCCAGCCTTCGGCTTGCACCTGCGCAAAGACGCGCGAGCGGATGTCCTTGCAATGCACGTGAACGAGGCGGTCGGCATGATTGCGAATGAGCGCCAAGGTATCCACGCCTCCGAGCGCCGCGTGGCCGGTATCGACCGTCAGCCCGACTGAGCGGCCCGTGGATTCGAGAAATCGATCCACGTCGCGCTGCGATTCCACTACGGTACCCAAGTGGTGATGATAGGCCATGCGCAGGCCTGCTTCTTCCAGATAGTCCGCCACTTCGGTCACTTTGCGGCCGAACTCATGCCATTCGGAATCGGCGAGCCGCGGTGTCGCGCTCAAGGGGCGCTCTTGGTTGCCGTGAATCGCATTGCTCGTCTCAGCGAGAATAAACACGCCGCAATTCATTGACTTGAGCAGCGCCAGATGGCCCTGCAAAGCCGCGATTTCTGCTGCCGCCGAACGGGTCAAGAGGCTTGCGCCATACCAACCGCCCACGAGTGCGAGTCGATGTCTCTGGAGCAGGGCCGCAAGCACGGCCGGATCCCGCGGAAACGATCCTCCGAGTTCAATGCCGGAAAACCCAACATCATGCGCATCGGCGAGAACAGACTCGAGCGGCGTACCGGCCCCGAGTGCAGGCAGATCATCATTGATCCACGCGATCGGACTGACGCCGAATTGAATGCTCACGCGTTAATCCCCCAATCGCCGGTTCTTCCGCTGTTCGAGCGAGGCCTCTCGAGCGGCATCGACCTCTGGGCGCGAGGAGACCTCCGGGATGGCCACATCCCACCACGCACCGCCCTGCTCGGTGCTGATGGACGGATCGGTATCGATCACGATCACATGCGTGCGATCGGATTGGCGGGCGTCTCGCAGCGCTCGCTCCAATGCCTCAATCGAGTCGACCTTCTGCGCGAGGGCACCCAGGCTTTTCGCGTGCGCCGCAAAATCGATTTCCACGGCAGCCGCACCGTGCGCGTCCTCCCAGAGCGTGTTGAAGGCAGCGCTGCCGGTCGATCTTCTGCAAGCGATTGATGCAGCCAAAGCCGCCGTTGTTCAACACAATGATCACCAGCTTGTGTCTCAGCGCAACCGAGGTAGCTATGTCCGAATTGAGCATGAGATAGCTGCCGTCGCCGACCAGCACATAAACGTCGCGATGCGGCTGCGCCATTTTCACGCCCAGGCCGCCGGCGATCTCGTATCCCATGCAGGAATAGCCGTATTCGACGTGGTAGTCATCGTGCCCACGCGAGCGCCACAGTTTGTGCAGTTCCCCGGGCAACCCGCCCGCCGCGCACACGACCACGGCATTGTCGGATGAGTTGCGCCACAGCGCGCCAATCACCTGGGCATCCGACGGAAGCGCCGCGCCCGGCGTTGCCGTGACCTGTTCCCAAGCGGCATTCCAGCGCGCAATTCCCGCTTTTAGAATCGCCCCGTCTTGACCGCTGCGCCAACCGCGCAAGCGCTCCAAGAGTTCCGAGAGAACCGCGCGAGCATCGCCCACCACCGCCTCAGCTTCATGCTTGGCTGCGTCGTAGGCGCTGATGTTGATTTGCACCAGCTTTCGATTTGGGGCGGTGAATAGCGCTCGCGAGCCGGTGGTAAAATCCTGAAGCCGCGTGCCGACGCCAATCACCAGATCGGCGTTTGCGGCCGCCGCATTGGCGGCGCTGGTTCCCGTGACGCCGACGCCGCCGAGATTGAAGGGATGATCCCAAGCCAGCGCACCCTTGCCCGCCTGGGTTTCGGCCACCGGGATCTGCGTACTGCCCGCCAATGCCGCGAGCGCTTCTTCCGCCCCGCTGTAATGAACTCCGCCGCCGGCGATGATGAGCGGTGCGCGCGCCGCTTTCAGCAACGCCGCCACTTGATCGATCTCATGCGGATCAGCCGGCGGCCTGCGAACGCTCCACAGCCGCCGGCGAAAAAACGCCTCCGGATAATCATATGCTTCGGCCTGCACGTCCTGAGAAAATGCCAGGGTGACCGGGCCGCAAATGGCCGGATCCAGCAACGTGTTCATGGCGCGCGGCAACGCGTCGATCAGCTGTTCCGGACGCGCGATTCGATCGAAGTAACGGGATACGGGTCTAAAGCAATCATTGGCAGAAGCGGTACCGTCGCTGAAACTTTCGATTTGCTGCAGCACCGGATCGGGACCTCGCGTGGCAAAGGTATCTCCGGGGAGAAACAGCACCGGCAGACGATTGACATGCGCCAGTGCTGCCGCTGTCACCATGTTCGTGGCGCCGGGACCTATCGAACTGGTACAAATCATGGCGCGGCGTCGCCGCAGTTGTTTCGCATAGGCGATGGCGGTGTGTGCCATGGCCTGTTCGTTGTGGGCGCGATAGGTGGGAATCTCGCCGCGGGCCGCGTACAGCGCTTCGCCGAGAGCGGCCACATTGCCGTGGCCGAAAATCGCCCATGCACCGGCAAAGTAACGAACTTCTCCCTCAGGGGACGCAACATATTGACCCGCCAGATAGCGGATGGCCGCCTGCGCCGCCGTGCATCGAAGCGTTCTCATGCCGCAACCGCCGCCCGCGCGCCCAGCCAGGCGCATGCCAATGCCGAAAGCTTGTTCGTCATCGCCTCAATGGCCTCCCCATCGCTCATGGAGCCCGAAAACCAAAGGCGGGCCGCGTCATGAAAAATGGTCCTGCCGATCGCAAAACCCTTCACGATTTCAAACGGCGCCGCCGCGGCGAAACACGCGGCGAGTTCCGCCTCGCTCGCCGCCAAGCCCAGGAGAAGGACCCCTCGGCACAGGGGATCTTCGCGCCTAATCGTGTCTTGTATGGAGCGCCAGTTGGCATCGCTCGGGCTGGGAGGCAGTTTCCACCAATCCGGGCGCACATCCAGCCCGTAAATGCACGCGATGGCGCGCGCAAGCGTCTCGGAATCCGCAGGCATCTCTTTCGGCAAAATGATTTCCAGCAGCAACTCGTGGCGCGTCTTGCGGCAGGCAGCGAATAAGCGCCGCAGCTGGTCTTCTTGCCGCCGCCGCAAATCGACCGGATCGTCCGGATGATAGGTCACCAGACATTTGACCGCTTGATTGAGCGGCCAGCTGGAAAGCTCCGCGGCCACGTCGGGCGAACCTTCGAATTCGAGCGGCCGGGACTTCGGTATTTCGATCGGTCGGCCAACCCAATACGGCAGATCTGAAGCTTCGCTCAAGGCCGCGAATCCGTAGCGGCCATCGAGCAATATTCCAAAGCGCCTGTCGCGGCGCGCGGCCGCATGCAATGCCCGCAGACCCAAGGTCTTTAAGCGGGCGATTCGATCGTGCGTCAATGCGCCAAAATCCCCGCCCTCCTCAAACTGGCTGCGATGATCGATGGCAAATACCATCAACTCCGGATAATCGCAGCGCCGCGTCTCGGCCCAGTGCAGCTGATCCAGGTGCCGCACAAACGCCGAACCGCGGCGGTCCTGCTGCGCCGATAGGAATAGCTGCAATTCGTGCCAGGTCGGCATTGCCGGAGCGCAGCCATGGCGCGACACCACTATTGCCCCGCCCGCATTGCCCATACGACAGCACTCCTCGAGGGAAGACCCGCGCAGCCAGCCGCGCAAAAACGCGCCCATGAACGCATCGCCGGCGCCGAGCACATTTAATACGTCTATCGCAAATCCGGCCACGACGAGCCCCGACTCCATATCATCAGGGATGTCGCCGGCAAAGGCCACGCACCCGCGCTCGCCTCGCTTGCAGATCAACGTGGCCTTGGTTTGCTTTCTAATTTCCTGGATTGCGGTGAGCGTCTCGGCCGAACCTCCCACTATGCAAAACTCTTCCTCCGTGCCGACCACCAGATCGCAGAGAGGCAGCATGGCTTGCAGGCGTTCGGTCACCGCGGCACTGGACACGAAACGATTTTCACCCAGATCTTTGGCCGTCAGCCCCCAAAGGACCGGGCGATAGTCCACGTCGAATATCACCCGCCCGCCGCTTGCTTTGACGCGTTTCGCTGCGCCAACACTGGCGGCATAGACACCGGGCGTGGAAAGGTGCGTGCCGTTGACCAGGACCGCGCGCGCTGATGCGAGAAACGCTTCGTCCAGATCCTGCTCGCACAGCGCCATGTCGGCGCAGTTCTCTCGATAGAAAATGAGCGGGAAGGACTCTTGATTGCGGATCCCGAGCAGGACCAGTGCCGTCAGGCGTTCGGGATCGGCGCGCACTCCCCGTACATCCACGCCTTCGCGCACGAGTTCTTCGCGGATAAACCGCCCCATGTGATCGGCACCAACCCGGGTCACCAGTCCGACCCGCAATCCAAGTCTGGCCGCCGCAATCGCGGTATTGGTCGGACTTCCGCCAACATACTTGGCAAAGGACCCCATGTCTTCCAGACGGCCGCCGACCTGTTCGCCGTACAGGTCCACGCTCGAACGGCCGACGGCAATCAGATCAAGGGTGTTATCGGTGATCGGCAAGATTTCTCGCAACGACAAGCCTTTCATTATACTCCGCGCTGGTGGGATCGTCGGGAGCAGCTGTGTTCAACGTGGGCATATTGGGGGCTGGACGCATCGGACAGATTCATGCCCGCAATGCCGCGAGTTCGCCGCAATTGGCGCTTAAATATGTCGTCGATCCAAACGGCGCGGCCGCCGGAGCACTGGCAAGTCAAACCGGCGCCGCCGTCGCGGACTTAAACACCGTCCTCGGCGATGGCTCCATAGCCGGCGTCATCATCGCCAGCGCCACAAACACGCACCTTGATCAAGCCATCGCCGCTGCTGCCGCCGGCAAGGCGATTTTCTGCGAAAAGCCGTTGGACCTGGATTTGGCGCGAGCCCGCAAGGCTGCCCCGCAATTGAGCGGCGCGACGATTGTTGCTGGGCTTCAACCGGCGCTTCGATCCGCATTTCGCGGCGCTGAAGGCGCGGATCGATTCAAAGGCGATCGGCAAGCTCGAGAGTCTGCATATCGTGAGCCACGATCCCGCGCCTCCGCCGGTTTCCTACATCCGCGTTTCGGGCGGTTTGTTCAAGGACATGGCCATTCATGATTTCGACATGGCTCGCTGGTTGTTGGACGAGGAACCCATTGAAGTCTTCGCCAGCGCCAGTTGCTTGGTTGATCCCGCCATCGAAGAGGCAGGGGACGTCGACACGGCGAGAATCCTGTTGCGCACAGAGTCGGGCCGGCTCTGCGTCATCAGCAACACCCGCCGTTCGGGCTACGGATACGATCAGCGCATAGAGGCCTATGGATCCGCCGGCACCGCCCGGGCGGACAATGTTCTCGTAAGCACGGTTTCCACCGCTACCGAACGCGGCTTGGCGAGCGATTCGCTGCAGAATTTCTTTTTAGAGCGCTACGCCGAGGCCTACCGCCGCGAGATGGACCACTTTGCCGCCATCCTGGGCGGCACAGCCCCCGCGGTCGGCTATCGCGACGGTGTTGCCGCGCTCGTACTGGCGGAAGCGGCCGCACTCTCGGTCAAGCTCAACAAACCGGTCAAGATCGCGGCCTGACGCAGCCCGAGGCTGGCCCCTGCCGGCTAGTCAATGCCATGAATGCGCAGGTTGACCAGTTGATCGAGGGTCAGGTTTTGCATGCCTTTGGAGCGCAAGCCCTCGATGTACTCAGGCGTGACGCCATGAATGCGCAGGGCGATCAACTGATCTGGCGGCGCATGGGGGTAGCCCAGGTGGCTGATCTCGCCGGCGAATTCCGCGGAGACTCCATGAATGCGGAACGCAATGAGTTTATCCTCGTCGGTGACATTGATTCCCGCGCCATGAAGATCCTTGACGAACTCCGGCGTCACCCCGTGAATGCGAAACGCGATGAGCTTGTCCGCGTCCGCCGCTGCGAGTCCGGCGCCGCGCAGGTCCCTGACAAATTCCGGAGAGACGCCATGAATTCGAAACGCCAGTAATTTGCCGGCATCGAGACCGCGCACCGCCAGAGCTTTCAAGGCGCGTGCGAATTCGAGACTGACATCGAAAATTGCGGCCGCGAACAGATCCTTTTCCTCGATCGAATAGCCCAGTTTGCTCATTTCCTGCTGGTATTGCGGATTGGACTTGAAGGTGAACAATCCGGCTCCGCGCTGATCCTGAAGAAATCCTTGGCCGTCGATGGTTCCGGCATCACGTGCAATAGTGAAATGCACATCGTGCTTTGCGGCCGTGGTCCAATCGAGCCCCCGGAAATCCGCGAGCTGCCTGTCCGACGATGTGTTGAAGTGATGACCGCCGTTCCCGCCCTGTAGCGAGAATTGAACGGTGCCCGGTTGCTCGCCAGGGCTCAATTCCCAAGTTCCATTCTCGATCGCTCCGGCCAAGGCGGCCAGCGGGAGCAAGGCCAGAATTGCAAGAACGCGTGGGATACGCATGGTGATATTCCTTAGGAGATGCCGGCCATCTTCAGTGCGATCAACTGATGCAGCGTCAGGTCTTTAAACCCATGACTGCGGATTTTTTCCACGAACTGCGGCGTGATCCCCTGAACCTTTGCAGCTAGATAGTCATGCACGCGCAGATTTCCCAGACCGGCTGCTGTCAGGCCGCGAACATATTCCGGCGTCACTTCGTGTATTTTCAATGAGACCAGTTCCGGACTACTGGCTTCAATCCCCACGGAGCGAAGCTCACGAATGTAGTCGGGCGTGACCCCATGAATCTTCAGAGCGATAATCTCATCGACCGTCAGGTCTTTAAGTCCCGCCGCTTGCAGTCCGCCGATGTACGAACCCTCGCTGGTCTTCGCGGCATCGGAGCCCTTGGAACTACGGCTCGCCGCGGCATCCACCGTCCCCAATCGGGCTAGATGCATGTTGAAGTGCACGTGAGGGGCCATTGGAGTCATCGGCGCGGGCGGTTTCTCCGGCGCGGGCGGTTTCTCCGGCGCGGGCGGTTTCTCCGGCGCCGGCGGTATATGCGCTACGGGCGCTGCGGGCGGCGCACTAGGTGTAACGGGGGCCGGCGGCTCCATGGCGGCAGGGCCGGTTTAACGTCTATCCCTGGTCGATCGCCCGGGTGATCATGAACAATCCTGCTCCAATGGCAACAGCTTCCAAGGACTCGCGCAACGCGGCCGCCCTGCGGCGCGAATCGTTCGAGAGTGTTCGCCGCGGTCACGACTGCCATCGTGCGCAAGTCCATGACTCCGATGACCAATAGGATTGTGGTCGAGCCGGCACAACAATAACTGCAGTGAAGTCCGAGGCGCAGACCGTGCCGCCAGGCCAAGCCTGCATCCGCCCGCAAGATGGGTCCGGGCTCCGGCGCTTCCCGGCAAAAGGCAAGGTGATGCGCCTTCCAGCCGCTGAACTGCAGCGCACCGGCGATCACGACCACCGCGCCCGCGCCGATCGGGACGGCGCCGGCCAGCGCCGGCAGTTGCATTTCGATCGCCGCCAGCGCAACGCCTGCGGGAAATACCACGACGCCAATCGCCACCCACACCAAGAAATACCCTGCGCCAACGAGCGTTGTCAGCCGAGCCAGGTGCAGCTCGCCGCTCCTGCCGACGGCCTCGCGATAGCGCCAGAGCATCGGCGTCAAGGATGGCAGCATCATCGCGGCCATCATGACCATCCACATGCTGAAGAACGACGCCGCGCTGCCAAGTCAGGTTTGGCGCGGCATCGGCATCCACGCCATCGACATCGTCCAGCCGCCGGGCATCGCCACTCCGCCCTTTCCGGACATCGACCCGCACCAGGCGATCGTGATCGCCGCGCACACGGCGAAGAGCAGCTGCCGAGATGCAAAGGAAAGCCCGCTGGGAGGTGCGCTCCGACGCCGTGCAGCACGTCCCGCTATGAGCGGGCACCGGTGTCATGGCTGTGCAATTCCTACTATCTTGAGCCAGCGCGGATCGGGCGAAGCGTCGGCATCATAGTTGTCGTGCCAATTGATCCATCCGTACGGCGGGGTCTGCGGGTAGCCCGCAGGCGAGTCCTCCCACGCCTCCTGACGCCCGAGCGCAGTTATGTCGAGGTAGTTCCAAGTGTTGCCCAGTTGCTCATCGCCGCGGTTGTTGATGAAGTAGGTGCGGAACACGCGCTCACCGTCGCGGAAAAACACATTCGTGCCGTGCCACTGGTCCACGCCAAAGTCGGCGTCGAAGCGGTCCGTCAAGGTGTACCAGGGCATCTGCCATCCCATCCGCGCCTTGAGGCCCGCTATTTCCGGCTGCGAGGCGCGCGAGACGAATACGAGTGCGGTGTCGCGGGCATTCAGATGCGCAACATGGGCGACCTGGTCGGCCACCTGGGAACAGCCGCGGCAGGCATGCTCAGGCCAGCCGAATACTCCGGGCTCGAAGAAGGCGCGATAGAGGATCAGTTGCCGGTGGCGGCCGAACAAACCGAGCAGTGTCGCTTTGCCCTCGGGTCCTTCGAAGTGGTATTCCTGATTGACCGCAACCCAGGGCATCCGGCGACGCTCGGCCGCCAGTGCGTCACGGGCACGCGTCAAGGCTTTCTCCTTCACGAGCAGCTGTTGACGCGCGGCCTCCCACTCCTGGGGCGACACGATCGGTGGTGTACTCATGGTCAAGTCTCGGCCGCTCTTTGGTGATGTCTTCATGGTCATTGCACCTCGTGTTTCCTAACTCGTGAGATAGTTATAGCGCCGGGCATCGAATGGCGGGAGTTACAAGTGTGACGGGATTGCGATGGATTCACTGATCTCGGCCGCTGCACGCGCACTCGCGGTGGGCGATCCGCTGGGAGCGTTGAAACGGGTCGCCTTGCGCAACGATGCGCCGGCACTCGCGCTTCGAGGCATTGCGATGGCGCAGCTCGGCGATCTATCGCGGGCAAAGGCGCTGCTACAAAATGCCGTGCGCGCCTTCGGTCCGAAGGAGGCCGTGGCCCGCGCTCGCTGTGTGATCGCCGAGGCCGAGATCGCACTCGCGTCGCGCGACTTAGGCTACCCCCCGAAGGCGCTCGAGTCAGCACGGGCGACGCTGGAAGCGCACGGCGACCGGATGAATGCCACGCATGCACGATATGTCGAAGTTCGGCGCCTGCTCCTCATCGGGCGCCTCGACCAGGCCGAGCAAACGCTGGCCGAGCTTGACCCGACGCCGTATGGGCCCGTATCGCGAGCCCTGTACGAGCTCGTGCGCGCAGGAATCGCGATGCGCCGCCTGCAAACGAAACCGGCCCGCGCGGCGTTGGCGCGGGCAAAGCGCGCCGCGCGGCAGGCAGCCATCCCGGCACTGACCGCGGAAGTTGACAGCGCCTCGCGCATGCTGGACACGCCCGCTGCACGGCTGATTGCGCGCGGCGAACAACGGCTCCTCTTGCTCGAGGATGTCGAAGAATTGCTCGCTTCGAAAGCACTGGTCGTGGATGCCTGCCGATACACCCTGTCGCAAGGCGGCAAGCCGGTCTCGCTCGCCAAGCGCCCGGTGTTGTTTGTGCTCGCGCGCGCTCTCGGCGAGGCGTGGCCTGAAGAGGTGCCGCGCGATGCGCTCATTGCGCGTGCATTTCGCCTGAAGCTCGCCGATGAATCGCAGCGGGTGCGCTTGCGGGTCGAAATCGCGCGACTTCGCACGCAGCTGAAGGCACTGGCCGAGGTGCGTGCGACCAAGCGCGGATTTGTGCTGGTACCGCGCCGCGCACGAGAGGTCGTTGTATTGGCGCACCCGGTCGAAGCGCAGCATGCGGCCATGCTGGCCTTCCTGGCCGACGGAGAATCGTGGCCCAGTTCGGCCCTGGCATTGGCGCTTGGCACGAGTCAGCGCAGTGTCCAGCGGGCGCTCGATTCGCTCGCGGCGGCAGGCAGGGTGCAAGCGTTCGGCCGCGGTCGATCGCGCCGCTGGATGACTGCGCAGGTTCCCGGATTCGCGACGATCTTGTTACTCCCCGCTCCTCTGCCGATTGACTAAGATGTAGCGATGAACAGAGCAAGCGCTGAGATTGTGCGTGAATATGGTCCCTTTTCAGGTGTCGATCAGGTCAATGGCGTCACCTACGATGGTGAGAAGGTCTGGATCGCCGCCGGCGACAAACTGCGGGCCTTCGATCCTGCCAGCGGAAAGATGCTGCGCTCGATCGATGTCGCGGCCCATGCCGGAACCGCCTTCGACGGTGCGCACTTGTTTCAGATTGCCGAGGATCGCATCCAGAAAATCGATCTTGAGACCGGCCGCGTGCTCGCTTCAATTCCGGCGCCGGGCGGCGGCCGCGACTCGGGGCTGACCTGGGCTGAAGGGACGCTGTGGGTGGGACAGTATCGGGACCGTAGAATCCATCAAATTGATCCGAAGACCGGAGCGATTCTTCGCACCATCGAGTCCGACCGATACGTCACGGGAGTCACCTGGATCGATGGAAATCTCTGGCACGCCACCTGGGAAGCGGATCAAAGCGATTTGCGGCAGGTCGATCCCAAAACCGGAGAGGTCTTGGAGAAGGTCGCGATGCCGCCGGACGTGTACATTTCGGGGCTCGAGTCCGATGGAGCAGATCAATTTTTCTGCGGGGGCGGAAAGAGCGGAAAAGTACGGGCGGTGCGCCGGCCTAAGCGGCAGTAGCCAGGCGGCCCGCTAAGTCAGCGAGCGAAGAGCTTGCTGCGCCTCTTTCTGGTAACTCTGAAGGGCGGCCATTCCCGGCATCCGCGGAGCCTTTCCCGAGCGCTGCGCCATCTTGTTCATCAGCGACAGCAGTCTTGGAGAAGAGAATATCCAACGCAGCAAAGTTGCGGCCAGGCGCGAATCCCCCATGGCACTGCTGTTGCCCGGCGGGGGCAGCGGCGGCAAGGTCTGTTGCAGCCACAACATCACCGTCCGCTGTGCCGGATCGACTTGCCACCAACCGCCGAAAAGACCCGGCCAGCCGAACGCCCCTAAGGATCCCAGGCCCATCCATGAATTCCTTTCAGGATCCGTAACCATCGATACGCCCAACCCGAATCCCTGCGCCATAAAAAAGGGAATGCCGAACTGACTGTCACGCCGTTGCGCGGGCGTCAGTCGATTCGTGGTCAACAAGCGAACCGACTCTTCGCTCAGTATGCGTTTGCCGTTGAACTCCCCGCCTTGCAGCAGCATGCGCGCAAACGCGAGGAAATCATCGGCGGTTGACACCAGTCCTTGTCCGCCGGCGGTGATGAACGGCGGCGCGTCGTCCGTAAAACCGGACAGCGCCGTCGGCGTAAATACGCCCGGTGCAGGCGATCGATAGAGTATGGCAGCGCGATCGCGCTTCTGCGGCGGAATCCAAAAATCCGTATCCGCCATGCCCAGCGGAGCGAACAATAACTCCTGCATGGCCTCGCGCAAATTGGAGCGCGCCGCCCGGCCGATGATGAATCCCAAGACATCGGTCCCGTGACTGTAGTTGAAGCGCTCTCCCGGAGAATAGCTCAATGGCAGCGCGGCGAGCGCGCCCATCCATTCCTCGGGCGAGCGCCAGTGTTCCAGCTTGAGTCCGAAGCGTTCATCCAGGGACTTCGCCAGCGGTCCTTTCGCTGTGAAGCTGTATGCAAGGCCCGAGCGGTGGGTCAGAAGATCCTCAACGGTAATGGCGCGCGGCGCCGGATACGTATCCTCCAGGGGTCCGTCAGGCCGCCGCAGCACCCGCATTTGCGAGAATTCGGGCGCCCATTTCGCGATGGGATCATCAAGCCGCATCACCCCCTGCTCGATCAATTTCAATGCGACCACCGAGGTTATCGGCTTGCTCATCGAAGCGATGCGAAAGATGGTATCGCGCTCCACCGGCAATTGCGCCTCGATGTTGCGCAGTCCCAGCGCATCCAACTGCAGCATCGCACCGTCCCGCCAAACGAGACAAACCACTCCGGGAATATCGCCGGTTGCGACGGCCTGTTGGGCCGGTGCTGCGATGCGCCCGAGTTGCACGTCATTCCTGCGCTTTCTTGCTCCCCTTCACACCGCTTCCCGCACGCGAGTCCCAGCGCAGAGTGTATGACGCTTGCTGCAGTCCGCCAACGCCGAACGACAGCCCAGTCGATGAAAATTCGTTCTCCGAGTCGTCAATCGGCGGATTTAGGCCCATACTCGGCTAATGAAGCCAAAGGCTCGATACACCACACGTTACCGCCAAGCGGCGCCGCAATTATTGCCGCCCGATCAGCAAGCCTTAGATCGTTGCATTCACTGCGCAGGACTTCAAGGCATTGGACGCTTGGCTCGCTGAGGATGGCTGGCCCGCCGAACACATGGATGCGGCCACGCTCGAAGGTTATCTGGTTGCCCTGCTCGTGTGGCCGATCCAGCTTTCTCCCGGAGCGTGGCTGCCCGCCATCTGGGGAATACGCGGTTGGAAAGTAGCGGCAAAGATTGCAACGCCGGAACTCTACGATCGATTTATCGCGCTGGTGATGGGACTGTCGCAGGAGTTGGAGCGTCGGCTGACCGCCAGCCCACGTGCGCCTACGTTTGTGCTTGCGGGCGACTTCGCGCCTCTTTCCACACGCTACTTCGCCGGGGCAGCCTGGTCCACCGGGTTTATCTCCGGGTTGCAGTTCAATGCGAGTGGTTTGGGCTCGCGCTCCGCTCTTTCGCACACCGCGCTCGAAAATATCATCGCAGCGGCATCGCAGCGAGCCAGAGAGCCGAGCGCGATGACCCGGGTCGCGCTCGAGCTGCGGGCATCCATTGGCATACTGATGGATGAACGGCCCTCCCGCGCAACCGCCACGTTAAAACCGCGGGGTACGTTAGCTGCGGCCTAAGGCGCGGAAAGTTCGTCCACCATCGATATCACACCCAACAAAACCGCGCCGCGTACCCGCAGCCGGCACTCCTCAATCTCCTGTCGATTGAATGATCTTTGCGCCGTTCTTCCCTTCACGGCAATCTCGATGGTGGAACCGCATAAGCCTTGACCCGCCGCCTCGACGTCGCGATACGTGATATTGCCGAAGAATCCGTGAATTACAAGCCGGCCCTTGATGTCATGCCTGATCCTCGCCAAGGCCGTATCGAACTCCTCTCTATTTTGGTTGTCGTTCACGCGCCCCCCCAATCATTTGATGACCAGAGACTGGATCTTACTCGCTTGTGCGCACCCAAGGTTCGGAGGCGCTGAGCGAGTCAACTTTGCAGGCTTGCCGCATGTTGGCTGGGACACTGCTTCAATCGCTCGATGAGCCACCGGCCTGCAGGGCCGGGTGGTTTCGCCGTGAGGTAAACGGCCGACATCGGCAATATAAAACTCTCCTCGGCCAAATCTTCGATCGACAGTTTGACGAGTCGACCTTCCAGAAGATCCTGCTTCACCGCATGCAACGGCATGCCGCCCCAACCCAATCCTTTCAGCAGAAACGCGTGCTTGGCAAACAAGATCGCCCAATCGCCAGGTGAGCGGCGACATGACGCCGAATTCGCGCCCGGCCGTCAGCTCGGATCTGTCGGTCAGCACGAGTTGTACGTGTTTGGCGAGTTCTGTTTTTGGAATCGCACCATTGAACGAGCGCGAGTGGATGTTCGCGCGCGGCGACCATGATCATCGCGAGCCCTTGCAGTCGTTCCAAAGTCATGGAGTCCGGCGCGATTGGCAGCGACCCCACGACGCCTAAACTGCAGCGACCGTCGAGCACGGGTTGATACGCGCCGCCGAGCGCTTCAACGTACAGTCGCAGAGGCGTGCGGGGAAATCGGTCCCTGAATTCCTTGGCCGATTCAGCGATCGCTTCGAATGGGAAACAGCACGTCCACCACGGCGGAGAGTTCCGACTCGAGGCCACGGGAGATTCCTTTCGCGCGCGCCTTGAGCAGATCGACATTGGCCACGACGCTGCGCGCATCGGCAACCAACTGAACGCCGGCGGGCGTGAGCTTTGGGTAGCGCTCTGAGCGATCGAAAAGAACGACAGCCAGTTGTGCTTCGAGGTTACTGACCAGTTCGCTGACCGCAGATTGCGCGCGATGCAGCTTGCGCGCTCCCGCCGAGAAGCTGCCTTCATCGACCGCGGCGATGAAGGCCCGCAATTGGTCCAAGGAGACGCCATCCAGCATGTTTTCCGATCCTTCATATCGGCAATTCCGATGGATAATATCGCAATCATAACGGCTATTCATAGGAGAAGCTGCCGGCGCACCATACACCTCAGTTTCGGTTTAGCTCAAACGAGGGCGGTCAATCATGCAACTACTTCACATCGATTCCAGCGTTCTGGGACCCAATTCGGCCAGCCGCGCGCTCTCGGCGGAAATCGTCGCAAGACAGGTTGCGCTGCACCCGGGCTTGAACGTGGTGCATCGGGATCTCGCGACCGACGCGGCGCTTCACTCTGTCGTCGGCTCACTTGGCCGCGTGGCACGGTGGCCCGGTTGAGGATGCGCATCTTGGCGCCGACTTGGCGAAGGGCGGCGGCTTACTTAGACGAACTCTTTGCTGCCGACATCATGGTCATCGGCGCCCCGATGTACAACTTTTCGATTCCGAGTCAGCTCAAAGCGTGGATCGACCGCGTGGTCGTCGCCGGCAAAACATTTCGCTACGGAGCGAATGGTGCCGAAGGATTGTTGAAGAACAAAAAAGTGTTCATCGCCTCCTCTCGCGGCAATGTCTATGCACCGGGCTCTCCCGCGGCGGCTCTCGAGCATCACGAGAGCTACCTCACCGGCGTGCTCTCCTTCATTGGGTTGACCGATGTCACCATCGTCCGCGCGGAGGGTCTGGCGTTTGGACCGGAAGCCAAGGAAGCCGCCATGCTCGAAGGCGCGCGCCAACATCGCGGCGATGGCGGCATGAATGGCGCGCCAAGAATCGTGACGGGAGCCTTGACCCTTCACGGCGTCACCAAACCTGTGAGCTGACCATTAATTCCTTCAAGTGCTTTGAGCATCCCATGCTCAAGAAGCAGGTGTGCGGAGCGGATGCCAGCGGCAGCTTCAACCGCGCGGATTTTGGGGTGAACTACGGTCAGCAATACGGCTTCAAGCAGGATGTGCTGCTGCGCATACAGGTCGAAGGCATCAAGGCGGACTAAAGACTCGGCGATCCGGATCAGGGATCAGGGCAATTCAGTCCGTATACGCAGCGATCAGCGCGCGCGCCGCTTTCGCCGCACCTTGCACCGGGCCATCCGCGCCCATGGTGACGCGGGCCACATAGGCGCCTTCCCATAACAGCATCAGTGAGTCGCCCAGCGCATTGGGTTCGCGCGCTTCCATGTCGCGCGCGAGCTGGCGAAAGCGCCGGCGCATATCGGCCTTGTACTTCTCGATCACGGGACGCGCGGGATGGTCCGGCTCGGTGATTTCCACAGCGGCATTGGCAAGCGCGCAGCCCCGCGAATCTTCCTCGCAATTGTTCTGCACCAACACGTCGAACAGCGACTCAACCTGCAGACGCGGATTGCCGGCATGCGCCGCCAACGTTTCATCCCACCAGAGCAGACCCTCACGCTCCTCAGCGCGCAAATACTCCGCCACCAATTCGTCTTTGGAGGCGAAATTGCGGTAGAAGCTCATCTTGTTGGTACCGGCTTCGCTGGCAATGGTATCGACGCCCACGGCGTGAATGCCATAGCGATAAAAGAGATCGCTGGCCGTTTTCATGATGCGATCGCGCACCCGCGACTTCGGAGCGGAAGAAATAATTCTCTTCCTCTACAGCCACTTGCGTCGTCTTAGCTCGATTCATAAGGATCTCCACTTGACATGTGACTGACCGGTCATTAACGTATCACTCAGCGTTACTGACCGGTAACACACGGACATAGCATCGATGTGTTTCAGCCGTAAGTCAAGTCCTGCGGGTCGGGACGCCCGGTTAACTCCGGGGTGGTAGTTCGAATATCGGATCGGAGACTGCACGTGCCTCTCAACCGCGTCTTTCACAAAAGCTCTTTACCCGTTCTGCTTGGTCTCGCCGCCATTGCAGTCTTTGCACTCTATTCCAGCGCTGGACACTCTCGCGCCAAGCCGCCGAGCCGCGGCGCAACGCCGCCCTGCCGCAAGTGCAGGTGGCCGAGGTGATCCACCGGCCGCTGCGTGAATGGCAGGAATTCAGCGGTCGTCTGCAAGCGGTGAACACCGTGGACATCCGTCCGCGAGTGAGCGGCTACGTCGACCGCGTTGCCTTCACCGATGGTGCGCGCGTGAAGAAAGGCCAGCTGCTGTTTCAGATCGATCCGCGTCCCTTCCAGGCGGAAGTCGAGCGGCTGGTCGCGGAGCGTACGCGCAGCGTGTCCGACCTCGAACTCGCCAAGGCCAACCGCGCGCGCGCAGAACGGCTGATCAGTGCGCACGCCATTTCGCGCGAGGAATACGAGCGGCAGGTGGCGGCCGAAGCCTCGGCTCAGGGAGCCTTGGGTTCGATCGATGCACTCATTGCAAGAAGCGCGTCTGAATCGGGAATTCACCGAAGTGCGCGCCCCGATCGACGGCCACGTATCGCGCGCCATCATCACCGCGGGAAACCTCGTGACCAGCGCCAGCCTGCTGACCACGCTCGTTTCAGATGATCCGGTGTACGTCTACTTCGACGCCGATGAGCAGACCTATCTGCGCTATGCCAAGGCGAAGCATGACCACACCGGCGCAAGCACCGGCACTTCCGACGTTTATATCGGACTCGTCGACGAGGACGGCTATCCGCACCCGGGCCGGGTGGACTTCATCGACAACCAGGTCGATCCCACCACCGGCACGATTCGTGCGCGCGCCGCACTGGCAAATCCCGACGGCCGCTACACGCCAGGTCTGTTTGCGCGCGTGCGCCTCATCGGCGGGGAAGATCATGACAGTCGTTCTCATCGAGGATCGTGCCGTAGGAACGGATCTTTCCAAAAAATTCGTGCTGACACTGACCAAGGATAACCGCATCGAGTATCGACTGGTAGAACTCGGGCCCGAAATCAACGGCCTGCGGGTCGTGACGCAGGGCCTTGCTCCGCACGAGCTCATTGTCGTCAACGGTTTGCAGCATGTCCGGCCCGGCCAGAGCTGTCGCGGCCACGCGCGTTGCCATGAGCGATATCGCCGGCGGCCTCACCCAGGTAGCGGCGCAACCGAGTGCGCGCAGCCGGCGAGCGCCGGCAACGGTGCCAGTCCGGTCGATGCGGTCTCTCGTCTTGCACAGGCGGCCGTTGCTCTTCACGTGGCGCGTTAGCTCATGAAACTCTCGCAATTTTTCATCAGCCGCCCGATCTTTGCGGGAGTGCTGTCGGCCCTGATCTTCCTCGCCGGCCTGATCGCGCTGCCCAAGCTGCCGATCAGCGAATATCCGGAGGTGGTGCCGCCGACGGTGATCGTGAAGGCGACCTATCCGGGCGCAAATCCCAAAGTCATCGCGGAGACGGTCGCGAGCCCGCTCGAGCAGGCGATCAACGGTGTGGAGGGCATGCTCTACCAGTCCTCACAGGCCACCGCCGACGGCGTGATGACGCTGACCATCACGTTCGCCTTGAGTACCGATGTCGACAAGGCGCAGGTGCAGGTGCAGAACCGCGTGGCGCAGGCCCTGCCGAAACTCCCCGACGTCGTGCAGCGTCTCGGTGTGGTGACCAACAAAGCCTCGCCCGACCTGACCATGGTCGTGCACTTGGTTTCTCCGGACAATCGCTACGACACGCTTGTACTTGTCCAACTATGCACTGCTGCGGGTCAAGGACGAACTCGCTCGCCTGGACGGTGTGGGCGATGTGCAGGTGTTCGGCGCGGGCCAGTTCTCGATGCGCATTTGGCTCGATCCTGAGAAGGTCGCGAGTCGCGGTCTCACCGCGGATGATGTCGTCAAGGCAATCCGCGAGCAGAACATACAGGTCGCTGCCGGTCAGCTTGGTGCACCGCCGCTGCCGAGCGCCACCGAATTTCAGGTCGCGATCAACGCCAAGGGCCGCCTCACTACCGAGGAAGATTTTCGCAGCATCATCGTCAAGACCGGCGCCGCAGGGCAAGTCACGCGCTTGAAGGATGTGGCACGCGTCGAGCTGGGCGCCGACACCTATGCGCTGCGCGCGCTTCTCGACAACAAGGCGGCCGCGGCGATCCCGATCTTCCAGCGGCCGGGCAGCAACTCGATCGCGATCTCTGAACTGGTGCGCGCGAAGATGCAGGAGCTGAAGCGCGACTTCCCGCAGGGCGTCGACTACCAGATTGTCTACGACCCCACGGTTTTCGTGCGCGGCTCCATCCACGCGGTGGTGCACACGCTGCTCGAGGCCATTCTGCTGGTGGTCCTGGTCGTCATTGTTTTCCTGCAGACCTGGCGTGCCTCCGTCATCCCGTCTGATCGCGGTCCCGGTATCGCTGGTTGGAACGTTCGCGGTCATGCACCTGTTTGGCTTTAGCTTGAACGCGCTGTCGCTGTTTGGTCTGGTGCTTGCCATCGGCATCGTGGTCGACGATGCGATCGTCGTGGTCGAGAACGTCGAGCGCAACATCACCAATGGGTTGAAGCCCATCGAGGCGACCCGTCAGGCGATGCGTGAGGTGACCGGACCCATTATCGCGACCGCTCTGGTGCTGTGTGCGGTGTTCGTGCCCACCGCCTTCATCAGCGGGCTCACCGGCCAGTTCTACAAGCAGTTCGCCCTGACGATTGCCATCAGCACGGTGATCTCGGCCTTCAACTCGCTCACGCTCTCACCGGCACTGTCTGCCCTGCTGCTCAAGGAACATGGGGCGCCGCCCGATCGTCTGACGCGCATCCTCAATCGCCTGCTCGGCGGCTTCTTTCGCCCGTTCAACCGGTTCTTCACGCGCTTCTCCGCGGGCTACGTCGGCGGCGTGGGCCGCGTCGTGCGCGCCGGCGGTATCGCACTCTTTGTCTATGGCGGGTTGATTGCGCTGACTTACGTCGGCTTCGCACGCACGCCGACCGGCTTTATTCCTCCCCAGGACAAGCAGTACTTGGTGAGTTTCGCGCAGCTGCCCGATGCGGCGACCCTGGATCGCACCGAAGCCGTGATACGCCGCATGGACGAGATCGCCCTGAAGCAACCGGGCGTCGATCACGCGGTCGCCTTCCCCGGCTTGAGCATCAACGGGTTCACCAACAGTCCCAACTCCGGCATCGTGTTCGTGACCTTGAAGCCCTTCGAGGAGCGCAAATCCAAGGAGCTGTCTGCCGGCGCCATCGCTGCCGCACTCAATCAGCAGTACGGCGGAATCCAGGAGGCCTTCATCGCGGTGTTTCCGCCGCCGCCGGTCATGGGTTTGGGCACCATCGGCGGATTTCGCATGCAGATCGAGGATCGCGGCGGCCTGGGGTTTGAGGAACTCTACAAACAGACCCAGAACCTACTCGCGAAGGGCAATCAGACCCCCGCGCTGCAGGGCCTTTTCTCCGGCTATCAGGTAAACGTTCCGCAGATCGATGCCGAAGTGGACCGTGAAAAGGCGAAATCGCAAGGCGTGTCGGTGCAGGAACTCTTTGACACCATGCAGGTGTACTTAGGATCCCTCTACGTCAATGACTTCAACGCCTTTGGCCGCACCTATCCGGTTACGGCCCAGGCCGAGCCGAATTTCCGGCTGCAGGCCGAAGATGTCGTCAGGCTCAAGACCCGCAATGCCGCGGGCGACATGATCCCGTTGGGATCCTTTGTCACCGTCAAGCACTCCGCGGGTCCTGATCGCGTCATGCACTACAACTCCTATCCCACCGCCGAGATCAACGGCGGCCCGGCCGTGGGCTTCAGTTCCGGTCAGGCGCAGGCGGCGATCGAGCAACTCGCACGGCAAGAACTGCCCAACGGCATGAGCTTCGAATGGACGGAGCTTACCTATCAACAGATCATCGCCGGCAACACGGCGGTGCTCATTTTCCCGCTGGTGGTGCTGCTCGTGTTTCTGGTGCTCGCCGCTCAGTACGAGAGCCTGAGTTTGCCGCTCGCGGTCATTCTGATCATGCCGATGGTGCTCCTCTCGGCCATCACCGGTGTTGAGCTCACGCACGGCGACAGCAACATATTCACGCAGATCGGCCTGATCGTGCTGGTGGGGCTCGCCAGCAAAAACGCCATCCTCATCGTGGAGTTCGCGCGGGACCAGGAACTCGAGGGCGTCGCCCCGCTGCAAGCGGCGCTCAATGCCGCACGCTTGCGGCTGCGCCCGATTTTGATGACCTCCCTCGCCTTCATCATGGGCGTGGTGCCGCTGGTCATCTCGACGGGTGCGGGCGCCGAGATGCGGCATGCCATGGGAATCGCGGTGTTCTCCGGGATGCTGGGAGTGACCGGCTTCGGGCTAGTCCTGACGCCGCTGTTCTATGTGCTGGTTCGCAAGCTTTCGGCGCGCGCGCGTGCGAAGAACACCGGCGTGTCTGCAACCCTTATCGAGCATCCACGTTTGAGCGATGAAACAGGTTGATGACACCCGAGGTAATGAAAGTCCTGCTCATGAACAAGTCCTTTGCGATTTTTCCGGCATCACTACTTTTGGCCGCCTGCGCTGTCGGACCTGACTACAAGGCACCGCCGGTCGCGCCGGCTGTGGTGCAAAACGCCCGGTCCGCCCAATTCGTCACGCAATCCCCTGAGGCGCTATGGTGGCAGGAGTTTGGAGACGCCGGACTCGATGATCTCGTACGCCGTGCGCTGGCAGCCAATCTGGATCTGCGTTCCGCGTACGACCGGGTCCGCGCGGCTCGAGCGGTATTCGTGGAGAGAAAATTCGACTATGCACCGCACGTGCAGCTCGAGGGCGCGTATTCGCACTTTGATGAGCAGCAGCCTGGATTTGGGACCGCCCGAATCAATGCACAAAGCGCCAGCCTGGGGTTTGACGCCGCGTGGGAGATCGATCTCTTTGGGCATGTGCGCCGGTCGGTCGAGGCCGCGCGCGCTGACTTAGGGGCCGAGCAGGCAAACTATCAGGACGCGCAGGTGACCGTCGCCGCCGAGGTGGCGCGCAATTACTTCGAGCTGCGAGGCGCGCAAAAGCGTTTGTCGGTGGCGCGAGAGAACTTGAGCACCGAGCATCAAACGCTCGAGCTAACCCAACTACTGGACGAGACAGGCCGTGGCTCGGAACTCGATGTGCAGCGCAGTCGTGCTCGCCTGAAGGCCACAGAGGCCACGATTCCGCCGCTCGAGGCGGCCGAGAAGCAGGCGGGCTACCGCTTGGCCGTTCTCTTGGGCGAGCGGCCCGGCGCGCTGGATCAGGAGCTTACAATCAACTGTCGTCGCAACCTACGCCAAGGAGCTGCCGATCGGCGACACCGCCGAACTACTGCGCCGACGGCCCGATGTGCGCGCGGCCGAACGCCAGCTCGCCGCCGCAACGGCGCGCGTCGGCGTGGCGACCGCCGACCTGTTCCCGCGCGTCAATGTGACGGGTTTCGTCGGTTTTCTCTCCGGGGATGTGGGCCGACTGTTCGGCACCACTTCGGACAACAATGCTCGGGCATGGTCCGTTGCGCCCACCGTGAGTTGGGCGGCATTCGATATGGGCTCGGTGCGGGCGCGGTCTGCGCGCAAGCGAAGCGCAATCCGACGCCGCGGCGGCCAACTACGAGAAGGTCGGTGCTGACGGCGCTCGAAGATACTGAAAATAGTTTCGTTGCCTACAGCACACGGCAAACGCAACTGAAGAGCCTGAGCGAACAGGCGCAAGCCTCGCGGCGCGCCGCCGAACTCGCGGATACGCAATACCGGGAGGGTGTCGCGGACTTTCTGGTGTTGCTGGACGCCCAACGCACACAGCTCGATGCCGAGGACTCGGTGGCGCAGGCGGAAACAGCCGTCAATGTATCGGTGGTCGCGATCTACAAGGCCCTCGGCGGCGTCGGGCAGCCGCTGAACGATGCTGCCCCGGCGAAGAGTGGCGCGAGTTCCATGAGGGCACGAATCGGCATCGCCTTGAGCTTGTATTGGGGCGGCATCGTATACGCCATCGAGATCATCGCGGCGATCAGCGCGCTCGGTGCAGTCGGTGGCCTGTCGGCGCTTCTCAATGCGCTCACCCAGTACACGCGCTTCGCCATGAGGTGGTTGCGGGGTCTGCAATCGCGTCCGGTGCGTCATCTGTGAGCCGCTTTGTGCAATAAGGGGTGATCCATGCAACTGAGACTCCCCATTGCATCTATTCCATCGGTCTGCTCAGCATCGGTCTGCTTACTCTGCAAGGGTGCGCGCAGACCGCGATTCGCGAACCGACATCATCTCAAGCTGAAGCGCCGAACGCGATCCGCACGCTCGGGCCCGATCAGCGCTTCTCGACCCTATCCTCACAGAGCGTCGCAGGACGCGTTCGTGCGCAGCGCGCGGGACAGCCTGTCAACATCCTGGCACTCTCGGGCGGCGGCGCCGACGGCGCCTTTGGCGCCGGTGCATTGGTCGGTCTCACGCGCTCAGCGTCTCGGCCGCAATTTTCCGTCGTCACCGGCGTCAGCGCCGGCGCGTTGATCGCTCCCTACGCTTTCTTGGGACCGGACTGGGACGATGAGCTCGTTGAGGTCTACACCTCCGGTCGCGCAGAGCATCTGCTCAAGTCCCGCGGGTTGGGGGCGCTCTTTGGTTCCAGCCTCTATAGCGGTACGCCGCTCAAGGAGCTGGTTGACCGGTACGCCACCGATGCCCTGATCCAGGCCGTCGCGCACGAGGCGTCGACCGGGCGACTGCTGCTCGTGGCCACCACGGATGTCAGCACCGGAGAGCCGGTGATCTGGGACTTGGGGTCGATCGCGATGAACGGCGGCGCTGGCGCAAGAGCGCTGTTTCGCGATGTCTTGGTGGCCTCGGCCAGCGTGCCGGGACTGTTCCCCCCGGTCGTCATCCGCGTGCAAGAGCAACAGGCGCTTTACGACGAGGTTCATGTTGACGGCACGACTACTGTGCCGTTCTTCGTTCCGCTGGCTTTCGTCGAGCCGGCGCGCAACGCAAACGGTCGTCGAACGGTACGGCTGTTTATGTCATTGTCGATGGGCGATTGAGCGAACAACCCGCTCCGATCCGATTGCGAACCCGGTCGATTCTATCGCGCAGCGTCTCCGCCGGTCTCAATCACATGTTGAGGACGACTCTTGAACTGACTGCCACCGATGCGGAACTCAAAGGCGCACAATTTCAGTTCGCGGCCATTCCCGTCGTCTACCCGCAGCTCAACTCGTTCGACTTCCGCACGCCGACCATGAGATCGCTGTTCCAATTCGGCTACAGGTGCGCTCAAGCGGGTCGACTGTGGACCTCATCGCGAAGCCTCGGACGTGACGCTGCAAGCCGCGACGACGCCGGCACCGGCCAGTCCATCCCATGTCCAGCCGATGATGAATCTATCGGCCGCTTAGCCGTGCGCTAGATTTTACGAATCTTTCAGGAGTACTTCAATGACCGAAAAAAGCAATCACCCGCTTCAATCGCTGCCGGTGGCGAACTATAGCTCGGCGCTTGCCCGAGCCGTCGAATGGCTGGGGGATCGCTATCTGCTCGCGAAGCCGATCAACTCCGCCCATCGCCCAGGTGTCGATCGCTATCATCGATGAGGCAAAGTAATGACGGCACAGCGGAGGAGGCCGCCAGGTTCTACTCGCAGACCTTTCAGGCCGAAACGGACCGCTACTGGAACGCCCATTGCGCCTAGGCCGACAACCGCAACGTCAGCTACGCATCAGAGGCGACAGATTCCACCCGTTACGGCGGCGTCGTGCCGCTGGGTGCCAGGGGCGGTCCCACGAATTCCGCCTCGATCGAGAAGTCCACCAAGTCGCCCACGCCCATCGTGGTACCGGGGGCGGGCACACCGAACTTGATGCCGAAATCCGAGCGCTTGAATTGCCCGTGCGCCGAGAATCCGACGCGAGCCTGCGGATCCATCTGGGGCATGCCTGCGTAACCGCCGTTGTAGCTAGCCTCGAGAACCATGGGCCGGGTAACCCCATGTAGCGTGAACGCGCCCGCAATCTCCATGGAATGGGCTCCCGTCATCCGCACCTTCTGGGACTTGAAGAGGATTTTTGGAAATTTCTTGGTATCGAGCATCTGCTCGCCCCTCATGATGTCGAGGCACATCGACGGTGCGCCGTCCATTTCGAAAGAATCGGCATCGATCGTTGTCGAGACTTGCGACGCGGCGATCCGGTTGGGATCGAAAGTGAGCTCTGAGTCGAAGCGGCTGAACCGAGTGGTGTAGGTCGAGAACCCAAGATGGTTTACGCGCATGACCAGACTTGCATGGGATTTATCCAGATGATACTCGCCTGCGGGCGGCATAGACGGTGACGGCAGAGCGGCCGGCTCGGCGCTGTGAGCCATCATGACGGGAATGCTGAGTAGCAGTGCCAGCATTGCCCCGAAGTTCGACTGCGATGCGGCGGTAGCGAGTGAAGTCATGATAGGTTACTCCAAAATGGGCGTGGAAGTCTCGCGCTGATTTTATGGCGCGCCACAGGCATTATCCACTTGAAAGCTCCTACGCCCAACTCTATACACGCATCTCTTCGACCTCGTGTAAAATTCTTCCCCGAGCAAAAGCAAACCTAATTCTAAGTGTGGGGATAACGATGAAAAGTCGAATTGCGCGCGCTCTTCTTTTGGCGTTTGTCGGGCAAATGTCCTGTGCGTATGCGGCCGACGCGAACCACAATACCTCGAACAGAAATCGACGCGTTCGTGTCGAAGTACGCCGACTGCTGCTCATTCTCCGGCACAGTCCTGGTTTCGCAGCACAATCGGGTCATCTTCAAAAAAGGTTATGGCCTGGCCAATCGCGAGTGGAACATTCCCAACGCGCCGAACGTGAAATTCCGTCTCGGCTCGATCACCAAGCAATTCACTTCCATGCTGGTCATGCAACAAGTGGCCAAGGGTTCCATCAAGCTCGACGGCCACCTCTCCGATTATCTCCCCTACTACCGCCAAGACACGGGTTCAAAAATCACGATCAGCCAATTGCTTGCGCATACTTCAGGTATCCCCAGCTATACCGACGATCCCAAATTCTTCAGTGACGTTTCTCGCAACGCGTATCGCTGTCGATGACTTCGTAAAAAGATTCTGCAGCGGCGATTTGCAGTTCGAGCCCGGAAGCAAGTTCCACTACAACAACTCCGGATATTTCATTCTAGGAGCGATTCTCGAGCATGTCACCGGGAAAACCTACGAAGCGCTCTTGAAGGGAGACATTTTCGTGCCCCTGGCGATGAAGGACTCCGGCTACGACCACCATGCCGACATCCTCCCGAGGCGGGCGGCAGGTTATCAGCTGGATTTGGGAGGTGTTGTGAACGCTCCCTATCTGGACATGTCGATACCCTATGCCGCCGGCTCGCTCTATTCCACGGTCGAAGACCTCTATAAATGGGACCAGGCGCTTTATACGGACAAACTCCTTCCCAGCGGCCTGAAGCAAAAGCTATTCACGCCAAATTTGGAACACTACGGTTACGGCTGGTTCATTCGCGCCATCGCCGCGGGCGAGCCGGGTGGCGGTCAGACCATGATCTCTCACGGCGGCGGCATCAATGGGTTCAACACGCTCGAGCAGCGACTCGTCGGCGATCATGACCTCATCGTCATCTTCAATAACACACCGGGGGCGAGCCTCGACGAGATGGCCAAGGGCATTCGCGCCATTCTTTATATGCAGCAGCCGGCCTTGCCAAAACGCTCGATTGTCCATGACCTCGGATTAACGCTGGTCGATCATGGAAGCAGCGCCGCCGTCGCTCAGTACCAAGAACTCAAGCGGTCAAGCCCCAATGACTACACCTTCGATGAGCGCGCCCTGGCTCAGCTCGGCTCTTTACTTCTTCAGAAGGGCCGCAATTCCGACGCCATCGCCATCCTCAAACTCAACGTCGAGGAATACCCCAAATCCGTCATTGCCCACGACAGCCTGGCCGACGCGTACGCCAAAGACGGCCAAAAGGCGCAGGCTATCGCCAACTACCATCAATCCCTCGAACTTGATCCCAAAGATCAGAACGCAACAGACAGACTGCAAAGAGCTAGAGCAAAAGTAATTCTATCGATTGCCTTCGTCGACGACGATGCTCCCGCTTTTGCCCTCACATCCAAATGGAGCTGCGAAATTCGGGTGGTTTGCGCTTTTATAATCTCGCGCGCGAATATCAGCTCGGCGCACGCTGCTCGGGCATGGGCAAGAGTCCCTGGCGCGCCAAAAAAGCCCTGTTCGACAATGTTGCGAAGGGTGCAATCGCTAACCGGAGCGTCGGTGCGCGCATCGTTTGAGACTACCTGCTTCATGATCCATATCCGCTGCTGCGCGACATCAAATGAAATAATGATTGGAAACGGCTGAGATTGCACCAACCTTCAAGCATCAAACGTCGATTGCGCCACCATTTCGTGGTCGGGTCGTGCGATGCGGTTCAAGGAATAGGCGTAAGAGGGGTTTCCCCCTTGCTGGATCATCTTTAAGTACGTTTCGCCTACACGCGTTCTAACGTATCGCCGATCCTGCGCGCGTGCCCCGGGTGCGAACCTCTGTTGGCGGCGCTACGCCACTTCAATGAATCGGAGAATTGCATGTCGAACGAAAGCAACAGCGGGACCGTTAATGATCCCAATCGCATGAGCAACGAGCCCAAGAGCGGACAACAGTCCCAAGGCACGACTCCTCAAACCGACAAGAGCGGTGGCCAACAGGGCGGCTCAGCGCAGAAGAGCGGACAGCAGTCCCAAGGCACATCGCAGAAGGACAGCGATGAAATGAAACGCGCCGGATCGGGCAACGTTTCCGATCAAAAGACGGGCAACGACGCAGCACAGCGCCCCGGCTCACCCAAGTAGGCAGACCAGTCGGCATGTCGGGGGCATACGACCCCGACATCACCGAACGCGCCAAGGCTGCTTTCCCTCAGCCGCCCGCAACTCCTCGTCTCGCCAATAGGCACCCGGCCTCATCCTATTGCGGTTGCCAATCGCACACGAGCTTCATCTCTCCATCCTTAATGGTGTCCACCGGGACGCGATGCCACGCGGCTGATTCAATCATCTTAGAATCCGCAACCCAACGCGTCCCGTCCTCGTAGTAGTCTGTTCTCGCGTCCAATTTTACTTTCTCCGCGCCGCAGTCAAATTCCCAGTGATCCATCGCATAGTTCACCCATTTTCCCAGCCATTTTTCGCTGTGCGGCGGAAAGACGTGCTTTTCCCACAACGATCGCAAGTTCCCGTTACCCTGGAAGCTTGCGGTATTCACAAAGAGCTCCCCCGTTGGCTCATTCAGAGCCGTGACTCGCAGCCAGTCGTCGGCCGCATGAGCTTTCTTTTGCACGCGGCACAATCAATGGCGACTGGGACGTGGCCGACTCCGTAATGAGCAGGGTTTGCCGTTCGTTATCAATCGACCAAGATTTCAGCCGCGATAGAAAGCTCTGCCCTAGCAACAGGAATCCCCCAGAATCACCGACCGACGCGATGACGTCTCGAACTTCCAACTTGCCCACTCGTAAGGATCGAATGCGAAATCGCTGCGAGAGTTCTCCCGATCCGTCCGCCAGCTTGTAAATCCGCTTATCCAGCAAATCCTGGGAAGACACGATGCCATCGCGAGTGAGACGTAGAAAAGACCGCCGCGGGAATAGAGACGTCCGTCGCGCCGCTGTCGATTGTGAAATTAAGCGAAATCCTGCCATTGATAACGACGGGCACCTCCAGCGTGCCTTGTGAATGAATAAGCGGTATTGATTCCGCATACGCGGCGCCACAGGAAAGCAGAATTCCCAACACTGCCGCGCTCGATAAGTTGATCACCTTGGCGTGCATGCGCAAATTCGTGTTACTGGTTCCCACACTGCGGTCGCATTCTAAACCTCCCGCCGTCATGCCTCTACCGCCGCCTGCGGAGCCCTATCGCCGATACCGCAAAAGTAGCTCGGGTGCTGTTGCTGGCGTATGGTTATGGCCGATGCAGTGCATACTGGTCGCACTGTTGGGAGTGAATATTCATGATCCGCAAAGTCTCCCTGGCAATCGTCGCCCTTGCGCTCATCGCGCTGACATCCGCCGGCGGCTTGCAGTCCGCATGCGCCGTCCGAGACTCCGTCGAGCCCCGCGGCTTCGGTGCATTTCGACGCGGATGCCGCAACCAACGCGTATCTCGCGACAATGACGCCGGCTGCACGGGCTCGGTCGGATGCCTACTTCGAGGGCGGGTATTGGTTAATGCTATGGGACTTCCTCTTCGGACTTCTGCTGGCATGGGCGCTGCTCGGTTGGCGATTTTCGGCGCGGATGCGGGACTTCGCCGCGCGCCTGGTCCGCTTTCGCTGGGCGCAGACCGCGCTTTATGCCATTCAGTATTTCATACTCACCACGGTAGTGACTTTGCCTTGGGCGGCCTATGAAGGCTATGTCCGCGAGCGCCAGTACGGTATGTCTAACCAGGGGCTCGCGGATTGGTTCGGGGAGCAGGCCAAGGGGCTCGTCATAACGCTGATCTTCGGTACGCTCGCGGCAGTCGCGATCTATGCCGTCATCCGCAAGCTGCCGAAAACATGGTGGCTGTGGGGCTCCGCGGTCGCGATTCTGTTCCTGATTTTTCAAATTGCCCTTGGCCCGACCTACCTGGAGCCCGTGTTCAACAAGTTTTACCCGCTGGCCGAGAGCCCGCTCAAGCAGCGCATTTTGTCATTGGCGCGCGCCAATGGAATTCCGGTCGAGCAGGTCTATGAATTTGATGCTTCCAAGCAGACCACCAAGATGAGCGCGCATGTCAGCGGGATTGCGGGTTCGGCGCAGATCAGTCTGAATGACAATCTGATGAATCGAGCTTCTCCGGAGGAGGTAGAAGCCGTGATAGGTCATGAGATGGGGCACTACGTGCTGAACCACGTGTACAAGGGCGTGCTGGCACTCGGTGTCCTCGTCGTTATCGGTTTCGCCTTCATGTCATGGGCATTCGGCCGGGTCACATTCAAGTTCGGCGGAGCGATGGGGATTTCGCGACGTCGGCGACGTCGCCGGCTTGCCTCTACTGGTCGCGCTGTTCTCGCTCTATGCTTTTGCGCTGACGCCCGTGTTCAATACGATCACGCGATCAATGGAGGCAGAGGCGGACGCGTTCGGTCTCAACGCGGCGCGACAACCTGACGGGGCCGCGCAGGCGGCGCTGCATCTGGCCGAGTACCGTAAGATTGCAGCCGGGAGCGATCGAAGAAGTGATCTTCTTCGATCACCCGAGCGGCTGGAATCGCATTCATCGGGCGATGGTTTGGAAGGCCGAGAATGTTTCATCAGCGGATATTGCTGCCTACGACGCGCTGCACCGTCCTCCCGATGTCAGCAGGTGATGGGTCCTAGGCCTCATCTTCTGGTCCCAGGCGTCGCCGCCTCGAAGCTCGCTCTGGTCGAACCACACCTCGATGCCGGCGGCCCGCAATGCCGCGCAAAGACGCTGCAGCGGCGCTGCGTCTTCCGCGGCGTAGCTCACAAAGACCGCGTTCTTCGAGTCGGTCACGTGATCCTTCGAATAGTTCTACTCCGTTGGGACCTTAGGATGCAGGACTAAGGGGTTCCGCGCAACACGCCTGGCCACGCTACCAACCTTAAGATGACGTTGTGTAGACGCCGATTAGGGCGCTGAGTTATGAACACCGGCGACGCGGAGGTCGCCGCCGAGTGCAGCGCAACCAACTTGGCAGTGCCTACGCTTCGAAGAAAGATTCTCCTGTAAAGCTTGGCAAGTGGCCCAACAGTTTTCTCGCGAAGTGGCTCTTCCGCAAGGACCGGCGTGAGTCGAGAATTGCGCGTCGGAATGTTAAGCGCAGGAGGGCGGTTTTGTGAGATCGACAAATACGTGTGTTTCGATCAGAGCACTTGCTTGCAGTGCATCCTTATGGCTGATCGCTCTCAGCGCGATGACCGCGCCTGCGGTCGCGGGCCCGATCGACGCCGCAGTACGGGACTCAGCGCGACCGGAGAGCGACACCAGTCGCGATACCGATCGCAAGCCTGCCCAGACACTTGAGTTCATCGGCATCAAGTCCGGCGATAAGGTTGCGGATTACGCGGCGGGTGCCGGCTACTTCACACGACTGTTTGCCGCCACCGTCGGCTGCCAATGGCCACGTCTACGCGAGCGTTCCAAGTCCGCTGTTCAAATATCCCAACATCGTCAAGGGCATTTCCGATGTCCAACACTACGTGATGGATCATCCGAACGTCACGGTGGCTTTCGCATCGCCTCTGGACGCGGCGAATTATCCCGAAAAGCTCGACGTCTTTTGGATTTCGCAGAACTACCACGACCTCCACGATAATTTCATGGGTCCCGTGGATATGAAGGTCTTTAATCGGGCAGTCTTTGAAGCACTCAAACCCGGCGGTGTCTACATCGTTCTAGATCACGCAGCGGTCAAAGGATCGCCGCCTGACGTGACCGACACACTACATCGCATCGAAGCGTCCACAGTACGCCGCGAAGTCGAAGCCGCGGGTTTCAAATTCTTGGGTGAGAGCGCCATTCTCCGGAATCCGGCCGATCCGCGTACCGCCAGCGTCTTCGACGCCTCGATCCGTGGTCGAACCGATCAATTCATACTCAAATTCAGCCGGCCTCGCACGTAAGACAGCGGCCCGAGCAGAGTGTCCCTGGCCGCACTCTAAAGTTGCGGCCGACCGGTTCGGCCTGGTAAAATGACAACTAATAATTGCAAGAAAAACAATGAGTTATTTCGTGTTAAGGCCTTATGTTAAAGCACCAGCTCGCCAGTTCCTTCACCTTTTATGCGCCGCGGTCGACCCAGCCAGTACCTCAAAGGTCAGATTGATAACTGAGCCCGACAGCTGATTCGGCACACAGGTCATCCCATTTTCCAGGTTGCGAGTCTCGAACATTGGCAATACCTTGTCGCGAAATTGTTCGACGAGTTCGCAATCCCCGAGCCTAAGCTCATGAGGCGATCGATTTGCTATCGCTACCGAGCGCCACACGCCGTTGACCGGTGCGCTCGCACTGTCTGCGTTCACCACCGGCGCAAGGGTATAAAACGTGAGATGCGCCCGCGCGAATTTGTCCGGCGTCCCAAAGCCACTGGAACACGCGCCCGCAGTGGCCTTCGCATCAGCGCGCGCGCCGGTCGCGATCAAAAGAATCCTAAGCTTGTCCGCTAGGCCATCACACGAGTAGGTCGTCGTGAACCCTTGGAATTGAAAATTCGTGTCGTGCTTTACCCAGGCAACCTGATCTTGGGTTGCCGACAGCGCGCCAACTCCCATAAGCAAAGCAATAACCGCAACTTTGACTTTTAAGGCTCGTACCGACGGCATGCTCCCACTCCTTTGATATCTCCGCTTTTATCCTCCCCACTAAATATGACAGATCCATAGCGTGAGAAGTTGCGTTGACCCGGTCGGCAGAAGAGATTCGCGCGCGCGGGAGGAACGGTTGACAGGCGGGTTCCTCGCCCGTAGCGTGGTTTGGCATATCAAAAAACGTTTGGATGGAAGAGCATGAGAGCACGTTTCCTGGTGGTCATAGCCGTCGCTGCATCCCTAGGTGGAGGTGCAGCTTCCAAGGCAGGAGCAGATCGCGCAACGTCATCTGTCGCTATCGTCCATTCCAAAGGAGGCGCGCTGCGCGGTGAAGCCGTGGGCAACATTCGTATCTACAGGGGCATACCTTATGCGCTGCCGCCCCTGGGATCGTTAAGATGGCGGCCGCCCCAACCCATGCCGCCATGGCGCGGCGTACGTGAGGCAACCTCGTTCGGCCCCGCCTGCTATCAACCTGCCAATGACCCATCCAGCATCTATGCGGGGAAGGACTTGCCGACGAGCGAGGATTGCCTCTCGCTCAATATCTGGGCGCCGACGAAAGCTACCAGAGCCCCCGTTTTTGTGTGGATTCACGGCGGCGCGCTGCTGACCGGATCCAGCGCGGACGCCTTGTACGACGGCACAGTGCTGGCTAAGCACGGCCTGGTCGTCGTGTCGATCAATTATCGCCTTGGGGCACTGGGGTTTCTGGCGCATCCGGGGCTTAGCGCCGAGTCGTCGCAGGGCGTTTCCGGAAACTACGGTCTACTGGATCAAATTGCAGCACTCCAATGGGTAAGGAACAACATTGCAGCGTTCGGCGGCAACCCTGGCAATGTCACGATTGCCGGTGAGTCGGCGGGTGGGTTGAGCGTCATGTATCTCATGGCCTCGCCCGCTGCACGCGGATTGTTCCACAAGGCGATCAGCCAAAGTGCTTACATGATTTCTGCGCCGGAGTTGCGACGGGCACGCTACGGTTCAGAATCCGCAGAGGCGATGGGAGTCGCGCTGGCGAAGAAACTGGGCGTGAATGATGTCGCGCAGCTTCGAAGTTTGGATGCCGCACGCATTACCACGATCGCCGCTCAGTCCGGCGCTCTGCCCTCCGGCACCATCGATGGACGGATACTGCCTCGTCAATTGATCGAGACCTTCGATCGTGGCGAGCAATCCAAGGTTCCTCTACTCGTAGGCTTTAACAGCGGCGAGACTCGCTCGCTTCGCATGCTGACACCGCCGGTACCGGTCGACGCTAAAGAATATGAGAAGGCGATACGTGCCCGCTATGCCGATCTGAGCGATGCTTTTCTCAAGCTCTATCCTTCGACCGTGATCGAGGAAAGTGTGCTCGCAACGGCCCGAGATGCGATGTACGGTTGGACAGCACAGCGGCTGGCAACCAAGCAAACCGGCCTCGGCGAAAAGGCTTTCCTATACTTTTTCGATCATGACTATCCCGCCGCCGATGCTGCGGGGCTGCACGGCTTTCATGCCAGCGAGCTTCCCTTCGTTTTCGGCACTGCCGACGGTACGCCACCCCTTTGGCCGAAGGTTCCCGACGACGCCGCAAACTTACAATTGTCTGCGATCATGAGCGCCTATTGGGCCTCGTTTGCGCGCGACGGAGCGCCGAGCGCAGAGGGGCAACCCCGCTGGGCACCATACGGCACCGATAAGGCGTATATGACGTTTGCCGACGCGCCCATTCCCGGCACGCATCTGTTGCCGGGTATGTACGAATTCAATGAACAAGTCGTGTGTCGACGACGCACCGATGGCAGCATTGCATGGAACTGGAACGTGGGCCTGCTCTCGCCTCCACTGCCGGCTCGGAACTCAGAGTGTCGATGATCGCCGGTGAAATGCAGGATTTTCCGCTTCAGAAACCGTGAATGACATTCCCCCGGAGCGGGTGCGTGCTTGTCGACGTGCAGACTTATCCTCAGTCGAGCCGTCCTCCTAAAATGCCCTTCGACAATGCGTTCATGCGATCTAGAAGTGATTTACGAAACCGTCGGCTCAATCGCAGTCGGTCTCCTGAGCGAAGTATGACTTCGTAGTCGCCGCCATCCTGCAGTTCCAGTTATGAACCCGCTCAAGATTTACGATGATGGAACGATGGATCCGCATGAACTGTTCCCCGTCCAGGTCCCGTTCCAGCTCCAACAAAGTCCGACGCAGCACATGAGTATTTCCGCCGACATGCAAGCAGGCGTAATAGCCGACGGATTCGATCCAGTCCACGTCGGCAACGTTCAGGAACACCAGCTCGCCACGGGTCTTGACTGCCAATCGCTCGCCGATCTTCGTCCGCGGCGAATAATGCGCCAGCTTATCCTTCGCGCGATCAAGCGCCCGCCGAAAACGCACATCGTCGAAAGGTTTCAACAGGTAGTCGAGAGCGCCCGCCTCGAATGCGCGCAGCGCATACTCATCGTAAGCCGTCACGAAGATGACGGCGGGCGGCAACTCGCGGCCCAGCAACTCCAGCACATCAAACCCGTCGCATCCTGGCATTTGCACGTCAAGAAATAGCAGGTCGCATTTCGACCTCCTAAGCTGTTCTATAGCTCCCTGACCGGAGTCGCATTCGATGATGGCTCCAATGTCCGGATCACGGCGCAACAGTACGGTCAGATTGCGCCTTGCCCCAGACTCGTCATCGACGATCAAAGCAGATATCTGCGCCATCTAGTTCTCGAAGGGCAATCGCACGATCACCTCGACACCGCGGGTGTCCAAAGGACTAAGTTCCAGTAACGCAGCCTCTCCGTGCAAGATCTTCAGGCGCGCGCGCAAATTGCTAAGGCCTACACCCGTTCTCGGTGCCTCCCAATCGACCGGGGAATCAGGTGCGTCATTGTAGATACTCAGAGAGAGCTGGCCCTTCGCGCGCACACCCGAAATGCGAACGATCCCGCCGCCGGTCCGCTTGGCAATGCCATGCTTGATGGCATTCTCGACGAGAGGCTGCAGCAGCAGGCTTGGTACGCGGGCCTCTGACAATTCTGGCGGAATATCGATGCTCACTTGCAGGCGCTCTCCAAAGCGAAGTTTCTGGAGCTCCAAATAGCGCTGCAGATATTCAATTTCCTCTGCTAAGGAGACTTGGGATCGGTGAGAATCCTCAAGACCACGACGTAGAAACTCACTCAAGCCCACGATCATACTTACCGCGGCCTCGTTTTCTCGATCGCGTACCAATCCGGTAATGGAGTGAAGCGTGTTGAACATGAAGTGCGGCTCTATCTGTTGACGCAGCGCCGCTAGCTGCGATTTCGCCAGCGCCACACTGAGTCGCGCGGTTTCCGTGGCTTCGCGAGCCCTTTTCTCGCGCGCGTCGATCCAAGAAGTAAAACCCAAAATCAGCGTGTACACGACCAGATAAGTCAGAAATTGAAAGAGAAGCGATGAACGCCACGCACCCGCAAATGTCGAAGCTTGGCCGTTGTCCCAAGGATTGAAGAGTACTTGCAGTGCTGCGAACCAGGCTTCGGCAGCCAATCCAACGACGGCAAAAGCCAAGACATGAAAGATGAGTGCCCTTAGGCTCGGTCGCGGAAATATGGGGTATCTGCGCGCCAGACTAATGATCGAGCGGTGTCGCCAACATCCAAGGTAGCCAGGAGACGAGCTCGGTCACAAATATGAGCCAGGGGTGATGCCTACCCATGGCGTGCATAAAAAGCACGGTTTGACTTGCGTCAAATAGACCGCCGGCGCCCCAGAGCGCTGCTATCCATGCCAAGTGCCTCGACCGTCCAATCATTTGAGTCTCAGCCATGACGTTCACTCTACGCCAAGAAAATCACCTAGGTTCCCTGAATGCAACGAACGGCCGGCCCAATGCAACGAGCGGTCTGGAGGATTCTACTCGTTGTCGCGCCGACACTGACCGTATCTCGGAGTCCTGGAACGACCCCGATCAATACGCAACTGAACTAGGAGATTCAAGAAATGAAATGGCTCATCACATCAATCGTTTTCGCTTTCGTAGGCATCGGCATGAGTGCTGCGCAACCGCCCAAAGCCTCTCAAGACCCAACCGACATCTCCGCCATCAAGCAGCTGGAGCAGGACATGGGCGACGCCATGGTGCGCGTCGATATCGGCAGGCTAACTGAGATATATGCCGATGACTTCATCACCGTCGGACGCTCCGGAAAAGTCATCACCAAAGCCGATATCCTGAACGATTTTCAGTCCTTCCACGACAAGCTCGAGTCATTTGAAAATGGTCCCATCAATGTGCAGGTGTTCGGCAAAGTTGCCGCGGCAAATGGCAGCGTTAGCGAGAAGCGCATTCGGGACGGCAAAAGCGCTAGCGGTGAGTTCGTTTGGATGGATCTACTCGAGAAGCGTGGCGGGAAATGGCAAGTCGTGCGCTCCGCGGGTTCCAAAATAAAGTGAGGAAAACGGGCGCCTCATCTCCGAGGCGCCCTGCCGCTGGATTGCCAAGCAAATGAGGCAAACGACCGCTAAGGCGGTTCGCGATGAAATTCCTTAACACAGGCCGCCGGCGGATCAGGCCAGCGGCTTTCGCTTTTGAACTACTACCGATTCTTCTGGACCAGGCGCGCTGAGCGTGTGCAGTATTGCGTCATGGCCACGAATTGTTACTCGCATCGAAGAACCACAACTGGAAACACATCCAGGCCCAAATTGCAGATGGCTTCAATCGCCACCGCTTTTGCGCTGCTCTCATGCGCCGGATGCGGCAATGCCTTTCAGGACAATGGGACACATCTCGCCTATGCCCTCGAAAAGGGCGCTCAGCAATTGCGCGATTCGAGCGCTCCTGAGTTCGTCGTAAAGTACGAAACGCTCGACAGGCCCACGCAGCCCTACTACGTCGAGATCACGCCCTCCATTGCCGCAGGACAGACATCCAACATCTGGAGCAGTTATTTGGTGGTATCCGGCAAGACCTCCGGCGGAACGAGCTACCACAATCGCTTCGTGTTTGTACCCCGGCGGCTATATCTCGAGAAGGACGCGGGCAGCTCGGCCGAGATCGTCTTGCGCAAGGACGGCGACCATATCAGTGCGGTTGACTTGCGATAGGAATTACCGCACCCCTCCAGTCAGCATTTTCCCTTAAGCCCCACCGCTCCGTGCCCGCTGGACGGTGCACTAATGCTTTTCAGTCGAAGTAGCAGCCGGCGAAGGTGTCGCGTTGGCGCTCCTTTTGGCGGCTGCTGCTACTTCATCAGCGCGAGCGCCGGCGAGCATGTTGCCCAATGCGTAGTTGCCCTCGTGACAGGCGTACTCAAAAATGCGTCCCTTTGCAGCGCCAAATTCATATTCACCGCCCCATGCGCTGTCCCACACGCTTGGATCCTGGACCTTAAATTGATACAGAATCCGATTTGGCCCCACACGCGTGAACCGCTCCGTGACTTTCAATTCCTTCCAAGCTCCTTGCAGAGCCGTCGCTTGCGGGAAGTTAGTGGTCTCAACCACTAACGTCGGGCCCTCATACCAGCCTATCGAGTCGCCCATCCAGGGCCGCAGTCCGTCGGTGCGATGCTTGGCGCCGATGTGAATCACGCGCACGTCGTGCACCATTTCAACAACGATCGCGACCGTGTCCTTGGTCTGTGCGATCTGATAATTGTTGTTGTAGAGCAAGGGCAGCATGACCGGTCCCGCGCTGTAGCCGAAGGAGCTCAGGCAGCGCTCAGATAGCGCCATATTTTCTGGGTTCTCGCCTCGGTGCGCGTACTGTTCCATTCCCGGAGCGCTGACACCGGCCTTATAGGGCGGCAAACGCCCGTCGGCCGGATCGGTAATAAAGGAACTCCGCGGCTCGCCGTTGACCCGCATCACCGTCGTTCCCGGGTCGATCCACGCGGCGTTGTAGCCGCATCCGGCGCCGCTAAAACCTTTGCCACAATCATGCGGCAGATCGGCAGTTTTAAATTTAGGATCCCGTGGCGCAGCGTCCGCCGCATACAGTTTTGCGTCGTCGCCTTCTACCTTCTTGACCTCTGCAGGTGTCATCACCTTACGGGTGCCGTACTCTTTCGGCCGTTCAAGCACAGTCAAGGTCGCGTTCGTCCAAGTGCCTTCAAGATCGGGCTGACCATAAGCGTTAGTCGGCGCCTTATACGTACCGGCCGCCGTGCTGGCAGCGGCGGCATCGAGTACGGCGGGAATAAGAGCTAAAACGACAGCACTGGCTAACAATGCGTTAAAACTTTTTGATTTCATATCACAGGCTCCGCGTAAGGTCTCATCGGTTCGAGCACTGGCTAGACGTCGTGTGCAAGTAAGCCCCAAAATCAAACCTAAGGTCACCGGCGGAATTAGCGAGGCGGTATGGAGCGAATTGGTTCAACGCCATACTCGCCGATTCGGATCGGTGGGAGACGACATCAGCCATAGAGGCGGTTTCTGGAGTGAGGGTGCCATCTCCTTAACATCATCGTAGCCCTCGGACAATTACCACGCAAGGCGGGCTGACGTCAGTCTTTGCCCTCTCAGGGTGACCATCCTTGGCCGCCTGCCGAACGCGTGCGTTCGACCCGGAGGCGCAATCGTTATCGGCCACAATGTCTATCATCTGCTACCAAATGAAGTGCCGATCCTCTTCGTCCTCGGCTTGTTATCGCTTCGGCTGCGCGGAGGCTCCTGGTCCGCGACGAGGCTTAAGTCGCCGGCCTGTTGGCGGCGAACAATCCTTTTTGCGCTCGCCGCGGCCGCCCTGAGAATCCTGCTGGGGGCGTTGGTCATTGAGCCTCTTACCGCACACTTCTGGCCGGCAGCTATCGGGGTTATCTACTGACGCGTGCCGCCGAAGTGGGCGGCCGCTCAACCGCTGCCTATTGGTTCGGCAATCTCATTGTCGCCGTACTCTTCGGATTTGGACACTACTACAAGGGCCCCTCCGGCATTCTGGACTCAGGCATGGCGGGACTGATTCTGGGTGCCGCGTTCATCTTGTCAAAAAGCAACCTTTGGGTTTGTATTTTGGCGCATGGCTTCATTGACACGGTCGGAGTGATCGCCGCCTTTATGGGATGGGAGTCCTAAACTGCTAAGGAAGTCATGCGCCATTTTATGGCCTCTTTTTTCGCCGTCGCGCTGCTCGCGTTTCTCGCCACGACAACACAAGCTGCAGAAGCGCACCTGACTACCATGCCCTGTTCCATCGCCGGCGCCGCAGAACTTCTCCGATGTGCTTTTAGGGCTTCTCATATCTGTTTGCCCTTCTTCATCTGCCTCGTTCTGTGTTGGATCTTTTCCTCTCTTCCGTCTACCTAAGCTTTGGCGCCGCCATTCTCGGCATCGCCGTTCTCCATCGGCCGGGCCGTTGGGCCGCGACGCTCCGCCGACTATATGAGACTTCCCGGTGAACAGCGACCGGTCGTTCACCGGGAATTGCGGATCATTCGCCGAAAATCGCGTGAGGACCTGCGAGGTCGCGCTCAAGATTCCATCATTGAAGGAAACCTAACTCTCACCAGCGGGGATAGTCATGAAGAACCTGAACACCGTCTCGTCCAAACTCACCGCCTTTGCAGCCGCTCTCGCCATGAACGGCTTGGTCTTGGGCGCCCTCGGATATCTCTTCGCGCTGCAGTCTCACCCGAACATGTCAGCGATCTCTTTCGCCAAGGCAGTCATCGCGCATCAGGGGCTCAGCTAGTTCTGCACCTTCTCCACTTCTTATTTGACAGCCCGCCAACCAACGTGCCGCTCATCTAGTGATGAGCGGCTCGCCCGCTGCTTTGAGCTGGGCATTGAGTTCCATTAGGTCGTGATTCACTAGTATCTGCCACTCGGCCAGTGTGGCAGTCAGCATGTGTGAGAGCGTTGCGAAGGAAGCCCTCACATCCGGCCCCGGGTCGACATCCGCGCCATCGGTGGCCGTTTCCAACCTATCGAGATTGGCCGCGAGCGTCCTCAAGCTGTCGGTGCGCGGGGGTGGGGTGCTGCGCGATTGCGAGTGCGACGAAACACCCGAAACGCTCCAAGCCTTCATCCTCAGGCTCACCATGTTCTCGTGCGGTGCCGTGGATTGATCCAGCCGCGACTCGAGAGCCTCCAGCAACCGGGTCGCCTGCGCCAATGCGGTCGCCGCACGCGCCGACGCCCGCTCGATCTGCTGCGTCAGCGTAAATTCCCGCAGCAATGCAGCCTGCGAAATGGTCACGCGCGGATCTTTCTTGACCTCGAGCGGTTGGCGGAATTTCTTTCCGGCGACGTTCAGCTCGATCTCATATCGCCCGGGCGGTGCCCAGGCTCCCTGCGGTGACGGCTGCTCCGCGGCGACCGGGAGCGCGCTCAAGTAGCGCAGATCCCAGACGAAACGATGCATCCCCGGCGCGGTGGAGAGCGCGACTGGAGATGGCACCCATTCGGGCGCGAATTCGAGCTTGGACGGGTCGGGCGGCGTTTTAAGGTCCGTGCTGCTGAAGCGGCGCACGGTGTCGTCATGTGCGTCGAGGATGGTGAGTGTCACGGGACCCGCAGCGGCGGCGGGCAGCGCATAGTCGATCATCGCCCCGTCGGGAGGATTGGCCGCCAACGGTTCATCCTTGGGCATGGGCGTACCCGTGAAATTGGACGGGCGCACGCGGAAGGCGGTCGCCGGTTTGAACAGGATGGCCTCATCCCGCTGCAGCGCGCCCATCTGCCGCAGCGCCGATACATTGTCCATGATCCAGAAGCCACGACCGTGCGTGGCAATGACCAAGTCATCGCCGTGCACATCGATGTCACGCACCGAAGTCATGGGTAGATTTTGTTGCAGTGGCTGCCAATGCGCGCCGTCGTCCAGCGACATGAATATGCCGCGCTCGGTGCCGGCATAGAGCAGACCCCTCGTGCCCGGGTCTTCGCGAACGACATTGACAAAGCTGTCGCGCGGAATGCCCGCATCGATTCGCACCCACTCCTTGCCGCCATCCTGCGTCCGATAGAGGTAGGGCTCATCGTCGTCCAGGCGGTGCCGGTCGATCGCGAGGTAAGCGACCGCGGCGTCGAAATGCGAAAGCTCGATGCCCGCCACTTTTGACCACGGCGTGAGCGCGCGGGGAGTGACCTCGCGCCAGTGGGCGCCGGCATCGTCGGAGCGCCAGACGAGCCCATCATCGGTCCCGACCCAGAGCGCGGCGGCGGAAAGCGTCGATGGCGCGATGGTATAGATCACTCCTCGGCGCTTGTCGATGTGATCATCGTCGGCCGCCGTGGGTGCGTCAAGGTTCGAGGGTATTCCCGCATCCGGACGCGTCAGATCCGGGCTGATCTGAGTCCAGTGATCGCCGCCGTCTAAGGTCTTGTAGAGATGCTGATCGGCGAAGTACAGTGCTCTCTTGCCGCGGCGGGAGAACGCGAGTGGCAGTGTCCAGGCGCCGCGATGATGGATCTCAGGATATGCGAGCGTGGGATCGATGTTGCGGGTCTGGCCGGTGCGCGTGTCGAGCTTGTCGACCTTCTCACCGTAGACGATGTTCGGCTGGTCCGGGTCCGGCGCGATCATGCCGCTCTCGCCTCCCGCGCTGAGCTCGCGAAATTGCTGCATGGTGATGCCGTCGATGCTGTCGGTCCGACTCGGCAGCGCCACCGCACCGGAGTCCTGCTGCGCGCCGTAGAGCCAGTACGGAAAGCGATTGTCCGTGCTGACGTGATAAATCTGTGCGGTCGGCTGGTTGTACCAGCTGCTCCAGGTCGTGCCGCCGTCGAGCGTGATCAGAGCGCCCTGGTCGACACCGAGAATCTGGCGCTCGGAATCGGTGGGGTCGATCCACAGGGCGTGAAAATCATCGCCGGTGGGATCACCCTTCAGCGCGATGAAGCTCTTGCCGCCATCCTCCGAGCGCAGCACGATCGTGTTCATAACGTAGAGACGCTCGGCGTTCTTCGGATCCACCGTCAGCCCGCTGAAGTACCAGCCACGTTTGAAGATGCGCGAGTCGGCGGATACATGACTCCAGTGCACGCCGCCATCGTCCGATCGATACAGGCCACCCTCCCCTCGGGGAGCAGCATCGACGAGTGCATACAACCGTTCCGGCTCGCTCGGCGCCACGGCGAGTCCGATCCGTCCCGGCTGTGCCGGAAAGCCGTTGCCAATGACGGCGCTCCAATGATCGCCGCCATCATGGGAGACGTAAAGACCGCTGCCAGGACCGCTCGACGGTGGATAGACGCTCCAGGGTGGGCGCCTCGTCTGCCACAGCGCCGCATAGATGGTATCCGGTGCGCCGGGTTTGAAGGCAAGATCGATGGCGCCGGTGTCCGGATTCTCGAACAGGACTTTGCTCCAGTGCGCGCCGCCATCCTTCGAGCGGAACACACCACGCTCGGCATTCGGGCCATACGCATGTCCCAGAGCCGCGACGAATACCACCTCGGGATCGCGCGGATCGACCAAAATGCGGCCGATCTGCCGGGTGTCGGGGAGTCCGAGGAAGCTCCAGTGTTTACCTGCAGTCGACGGATTTATACATGCCTGCGCCGTGGGCGATGTCGGAGCGCATGTCCGCCTCGCCGGTGCCTACGTAGAGAGTGGACGGCGCGGACGGCGCCACCGCCAGCGCGCCGATCGAGGCCGCCGGCTCGTTATCGAAAATCGGCTGCCAGGTCCGGCCGGCATCTTCGGTTGCCCAAACTCCTCCGTCCACGGCGCCGAAATAGAAATGGCGGCTATCTCCGGCAATCCCCGTCACGGCGAGCACCCGGCCCCCTCGGAAAGGACCGACGAGGCGCCACTGCAGCGCCTGAAGCATTGAGGGATCGACCGTCGCCTGAGCGCCCAGTGCACTCTGGGTGCTCATCACACCCAACCAGATCGAAACAAGAAAAGTGAATCCGCAACGCACTAATCGTCTCCCATTTTTTTGCATCGGGCTATGGGTCCTGCCGTTTTGCAAATTCGATAGAATACTGCAGCCGCTTAAGTGCATAGCCGGTTTTTCCGTCATCCGCGCCGAAGCCAAGGTACCCTGCCCCCTGCGTACGATATGATCTGCTTTTACGTAAGGGAATGACATATGCAGGCAAGCCACCGGGCGCACGGGATCGCATTAGCCCTCATCGCTTTCGGCCTCTCAACAGCGCCGCTCGCGGCCGCCGATAAGCGGCCCTTCGCCAGTAGCGACTTCACTTCGTTGCGGTCGGCAACGCCGGTAGCAATCTCGCCCGACGGCAAGGTTATCCTGTTCGACGTGCATTTCTTCGATGAAAAAGGGCCGGCCAAGGACGAATGGCACACGATCCCGCCGGCGGGCGGTGGCGATCTCAAGCTTGATCTGCCGGAAAAATTTACGCCCGCAGGCTTCACCAGGGACGGAGCGCTGTTCGGTGAATATCGCATCGACGATCAGACACAGCTCGCCATCGTGCCAATAACCAGCGGCAGGCCGACGGTAATCTTCACGCTGCCGCGCGGCAGCCGCGCGCCAGCCATTTCACCCGATGGCGCGAAGATTGCTGTCCTTTCGGACTCTCGTGCAAAGGACAAACACGATCAGCACAACGTCGTCGAGAACGACGAGGCAAGCCTGTATGTGTTCGATCTTCACTCTCAGGGTGGCGCGTGGTGGTGTCAGGAACTGCGCAGCATCAGCGATTTTGCCTGGTCAAAGGATTCCAATCGGCTGGCGGTGGTGACGCAGCTGCCTAAGCTGGGTAATCACGATGCGCACTCGATGCTACATGTCTGCAGCGCGGACGGGTCGCGTCAGCTCGCCGATGTGCCCACGTTCACGGCTGGCGTTGCTTGGTCCACCAATGAAAAAGAATTGGTGTTTGCCTCGACGAAGGCACCCACCCTGACAGCGGAACACGTGTGGACCGCGGCCCTCTCCGGCGGTGCCCCGGTGGACCAAACGCCGGATCTCGATGCCACGGCCACCACCGTCAAGAACCATCACGGCGCCGTCCTGGTAGAAATGCATCGCGGCGTGCGCACCGAAATCGACAGTTTCGCCGACGGCAGGCTCACCCCGATGTTGCGCTGGCCGAACGGCACCACGATTGGGATGCCTGCGGCGAATCCCTTTCCTGATGCGCCAGACGTGCTGGCTGTGGGCATCGGCGACCCCGAGCACACCAACAACGTCGCCGTTGTGAAGGATGGGCAGCTACAGAAGATCACCTCCGAGGGCGATGCGCAGCTGGCTGGTATCAATTTGGGTGAGACGAAAGTCGTGCACTGGACTTCGAAGGAAGGTATCAAGCTGGAGGGCATCGCGACCTTCCCGCCCGGCTACACGACCGGCAAGCGCTATCCCTTCTTGGTATTCCCGCACGGCGGACCGGAGGCAAACGACCAACTCGGGCTAGACCCCATGGCAAAATATATCGCCGGCAAGAACTATGTCGTGCTGCAGCCCGAGTATCGCGGGTCTACGGGATACGGCACGGCGCACATGGCGGCCATTTACCAGCATTTTGGCGATCGAGCTTACCGCGACGTCGACAGCGCCACTGACTTCGCCATTGCTCAAGGATGGGCAGACCCCGCGCGGCTAACCATCTTCGGCTGGAGCGCCGGCGGGTTTATGACCTCTTGGACCGTCACGCAGACACACCGCTACAAAGCGGCGATCGAGGGCGCAGGCATCACGGACTGGCTCAGTTTCATTCCCACCAGTGACACGTGGCAGACCGACTACGATGCACGGCTGCAGGAGAAGGACCCGAGCCCCATGCTGAAATTCTCGGCGGTGATGTTTGCTGACCGAGTTACCACACCGCTTCTCATCCTGCACGGCAGCGCTGATGTACGCGTACCGACTTTTCAAGGCTTCGAATTCTATGCCCTGCTCAAGGAACGCGGCAAGACGGTGCGCATGGTGACCTATCCCGGCTCACCACATTTTCCACGGCTAGCCGAACAACGCCGCGATGTGCTCGACGAGGTCGGTGCCTGGTTGGACAAGTACAACCCTTAACTCAATTGATCAGGCCGTTACTCACCGAAGGAACAGCATTTCTGGACGATTTCGAGTGCGTCCGCTCGCTTCGCGTCTTGCCATAACACGTTCGAGATCAAGGGTGCCTGAGTTCACGAGTCGCCGCCCAGTAACGGATGCTGCACAACTCTCCCATCCACGATCCGCACCTCGCGCTCAGCCCGCCGCGTCATCTCCTCACTGTGAGTCGCTACTACGAGCGTCGCGCCGTTTCGGTGCAGCTCTTGCAACAAATCCATGACGCTTTTCGCCGCCGACTCATCCAGATTCCCTGCCGGCTCATCCGCCAACAGCACTCGCGGCGAGGCGGCCGAAATGAACTCACCTTCCCTGACGTGAATCGACAGTTCGCGTAGTGCGAAGATCTCCAAAACCTCAGATCGATATGCCTTCGACACGCCGGTCATTTTGAGCATCGACGACCACCCCTTAGACATCTTCGGCTTAGGATTCCTACAAGATGCAGCAACGATTGTGCCACGCAGGAAGCCAGTGAAACGCCCGTTGAGGACCGCCTTGAGGCCCTTCGCCCCCCAATTTCCCCTCGATCAACTGTCCACCCTTGTCCGCGGACTGTCCGCGTCACTGTCCGCGGTCACCTGAACCGCGCCTCTTAAGGCAAAAATTGCTCTCCCAGCACGTTTCCCACGGATTTTGCAACTGGCACGGCCCTTGCTGTGTTCTGGCATCAAGGATCGACAACCACTTGCCAGGAGAAAGCCATGAACACCATCTCTACCAAGCTCACCGCCTTCGCCGCCGCCCTCGTGACGAACGGCCTGATCATGGGCGCAGTCGGATATCTTTTTGCGCTGCAGGCTCAGCCCCACTTGTCAGCGATAGCCTTCGCACACAAGGTCGTCGCTCATCAATGGGTCTAAATCAGCGGCCATTTCGCACGGTCCGGCACATGACTAAGAGTGTGGTGGAGCGCTAAGGGCGAAGTCGTGCGTTTCGCGTGCTTGGGTCTTTTCGTCATACATCCGAGTGCGCGAATAACCGCCGAGGTCGCCGCTGGCTTGGCTGCCGTCATGTCCCTCATCGTTATTGCCCGCCGAGCTCAACGCACAAGATTCAACGAAGGGACAAAAGTGATACCCATGATGCAAGGCGTCGTGCGAAACGCGATTCTCACCCTGGTTGTGACTAAGTTGCTATTGGCGACTTCTTTAGCCCACGCAGCAGACTCCGCAAAACACGCGCCGCTATTCAAGCCCTGGATCAACGGGGTCTCCGCATCTGAGCCGCAGATGCAGGTACAGCGCTACGACGATGACACTTACGTCATCCGCCAGTCGATCCGCACCAATTTCGAGGGGCCCTTTCTTTATCTGCTATTCGGCAGCGACCGCGTCCTCCTGATCGACACCGGAGCCGGCGGCCTGAAGGTGCGCCCGACGATCGACCAGGTGATCGCCGAATGGGCGGCCCGACATCATCGAACTTCTATCCCTCTCGTCGTCGCCCACTCCCACAGCCATGGCGACCACCACCAAGGTGACGCGGAATTCCAGGATCGACCGAATACCACTGTTATCGGCCTTTATCCTGGGGAGGTGGCCGACTTCTTCAAGATTGCTCATCGGCCGAATCAGATAGTCCAGCACGACCTCGGTCGGCGCGTGCTCGATATCATTCCGACGCCCGGCCACCAGTCAGCGCATATCATGATCTTCGATCGCAAGACACGACTGCTATTCTCAGGCGATTCGCTGGGTCCGTACCGTCTCTACATACCGATTAACGAGGCCAAGAACTATCGCGGCAGCATCGACCGTGTAGCGGCCTTCGCCAAGGACAAACACGTCTCCTGGATCCTCGGCGCCCATATCGAGATGACTACAAAGCCCGGAGAGCTGATCCCCGACCAAGCGCCAGACCACCCCGACGAACACGTTCTCGAAATTGCCTACTCAAACCTACCCGAGCTACAGACAGCGCTCCACGCCATGGGCGATAAAGTAGTGCAGCAGGCACACCGCGATTTCGTTATTGATCCTAAGCCAGCACGTGAACCGCAGCCCTTCGCACCACCCGCTCCGCCGAAATAGTCTTCTTCGTCAGCCGGGCCTTCTGCCTCGCTGCGCACGACCGATACCGTTTCGCTGCGCGGTCACCCCCGGCTCGGAGTCGTTCTTTGATGACATTGATGGTGAAATGAACGACAGATTGGTGTCGACACCCAAGACCGACGCGGAGCGCGAGCCCAAGGCATGCCGCGTGGACTACACGCGAAACGGCAAAACCACGACTCTCTGGTCCTCCAAAACTGGCTACGCTTACTGTGTGGCCAAGGCCGCTTCGCTGGTCACCAAACTCACCGAGGGGCATTACTCCTGCAAACCCCAGTCGGTAGGGGCGCCCGACGATCGCAGCTAGTCGTATTATTCGTCGGTCGAGCAGTTCGGCCGAGACGCTTCACCATCCTTGGGTTCGCTGCGGTTCAGCCAATGCCGTCTCACATCGCAGTCCGCGCAGCGCCCCGATCTCATCGATGGGTTACGCCAGAGCGTCGTGTTCGGCCGATCTTCTCGGAATCAATCGTCGCAGGACGTGCCCCTTCCACATCCACAAGCCCGACAGGACCATCAAGGGAATGAACACAAACCGAACCTTGGGGGCATATGCCGGAAGTGCTTCGATGGGGCTGAAAATATATCCGAGTATCGGGATGCTCAGGATGATATGTATGCTGCGGAAAATCGAACGTTTGGTGCTTTCTTTCATGATTGATTTACTCCATTCCTGGCTTTTGGGTTGCCCCAACGTTGGGCGTTTTCGTACCTAACAGTTTGCTGTACTCCTCGAGCAACCTCGGCCAGCCTTCGAATTTCATCGCCTCGGGACCGACCATCCGACCGATGGGAGTTCCGCCGAGAAGGCGATCGAGAACATCGAAACAAATGTGCCACCCGGCAGCACCCATTGCGATGAAGCGGCGATCGATGTTGTGCCACAGCGTGAGGCGCGTGCCCCCGCCAAAGTCTTCGAGCTCCCAGCGCATATTATTGCCACCCCAACCAAATTCGAGCACGTTTGGAGCGTCGGCTCGTCTCACGACTGTTTCTGTAACGTGCGGCGTGGGCGCGGCCACCGTGGTGAGCTTCACCATGGCACCGGCCGTACCGAGGCTCCGATCGGCGTCAAAGGGAGCCCACTCTCGCAGGTGCACTGGATCCGTAATCGCCCGCCAGACCTCTTCCGGCGGGTGGCGCAGTTCTCTGACAAGTACGAGCGTCCACGACTCCCCGTCCTTTCGTATCTGTGCCCCGCGGGCCCGACCCGGTGCGTACTGATCGCGAGCGGTCATTTCTTTCTCCGTCCATTCCTTTTCGTTGCTGCCGGTTCAACCATGCGGTCGAGGTGACGTTCCAGAGCATCAATGTGATCAGACCAGAACCGACGAAATGGAGCCAACCACGCATCGACCTCCCGAAATGGTTCAGGTTTCAGTCGATAGAGGCGGCGCTGTGCGTCCACCGTGGATTCCACGAAACCCGCCTCCCGCAGTACTCGTAGATGTTTTGAGACGGTTGGCTGCGACATGCGGAGTTGGCGCTCGATCTCGCCAACCGATTGTTGTGATGAGACCAGAAGGTTCAATATGGCCCGTCGGTTCGGCTCTCCAATGATCTCGAATACAGATTCCATGTTCTATATATACCGCATACCGCATATACGTGTCAACGCATATGCAAAGATCGCCCCTCGACTTACCTGCTTGATCCGTGATCCTCTCGCGACGGGGGCAGCGTATCCCGATCCATTGCGCCACCGATCGAAGATCAGCGCAATGCTCGCGGAATTTAAGGGTCCGCCATGTTTGGCGTCTGTCTTTTAATGGAAAAAGGGCCGAAAATAAGTAAATGCAGTTAAACAAGAGGTGTCACATGAAAGGTCTCATTGTTTCAATGGCGATGGCTGCTTGCGTACTTGGTTTCGGAGGTCGCGCCGAAGCCCAGGGTGCGCCCGCTGAGCACAGCATGACCGGGTGTCTGGCGAAAGGAGATGACGCCGGAACCTTCAAGCTCACGGATTTGGAGAAAGGACCGAAAGAAGTCGTGATAGCGGAGACAACCGCGAACCTCACACCTCACCTCGGCCACAAAGTTGAGATCACTGGCGTCGCTGTCCCTGGAAAGGACAAGACTCATACTATGAAGGTGACGGCAGTCAAGATGATCTCCTCTAAATGTCCTTAAGGCGGACCCGCTGAAAGGGTCTGATCCCGGCTGCGACGGTCTGCATCAGACCGTCGCGGTCTCCGCAATCGCCCTACTTCGCTTCCACATCATTGATCGCATCTCTTCCTTGCATTGCCGCGGCGCGTGCAATGCCTCCGCGCGACACCAGCACCTGCTCCCCGTAGCGCATGGGCCTCCCGGGACGGTTCTACGGCGGCCCGGGAAACAAATGACGCTTCACTCACTGCTGCCCCGGAAAACAAACGCGATCCACGCCCTACGGTCTTGGAAAACAAATTCGATCCACGCAAGTGAGGATCCACCGCATAATAGCCGCACGAATCAATGAGGCGCGAATGAAAATAGAGGCAATGCTCTGGATACTGGTCTTAATTCTGGTCGCGCTGGCAATTCTTTATCCGAAGACTCGCTCGTTTAGCTTCTCCGCGATTGGCCTTGTCATTGTCGCGATTGTCGTGATCGTTGTTATTGCCAAGCGTCCCGAGCCACTATCCATTGCAGCTGCGGTGCCGCCGGTCATTGCGCAGGAGCCCGTTGACTTCGAGCGCTTTCATGTCGAGAAAATGGACAAAGTAGATCCGGACGCAAAAAGCCGAATTCGCGTAGAGGAAATTCGATTCGATCAGATACGCGCCATCGCGGGCGCCGAACGCGGCAGCGTCGGCACAATTGTCGCGCGCCTTTACAACGATTCCGCCACTTACACTTTGACCGACTACGGCTACTACGTAGAAGTGCAGGATTGCATCAGAGCGGTCTGTACGACGGTTTTCGACCAACACGGACTATCCGCGGTGTCTGTGCCACCCAACCAGGCGCGGGACGTGACGATTGCAATCCGAGACGGAAATGCGCGCAATGCGCCGCCGATCAAAATACTCGGAACTACCAATATCCTCCTTACGCCCGAGGCGACCCGCGCCCAAATTAAGGCCGACTGAAGAGCTTGGTCAATGCTCGCCTCATCGGCCCTTCTTTCTTGCCAAATAAATCGCCGCCACCTCATCCGCAATCAGATGCGGATCACAATTGCCCTGGTTCGTTAGCACCACAACGGTGAGGCCGTCATCGAAATACCGCGATATCTGCGTCGAGAATCCCTGCCATCGCCCTTCATGCTCCACCACGCGATGTCCGTTTTGCGATTCAACGAACCACCCAAATCCGTAGTGAGCACGATTTGGCTTGCCGTCGTTCAAGGTGGCTACCGTCCACATCTCCCGCTTGCTCGACTCTTTCAATGCCTTTTCGGTGTAGAGCGCCGCGTCCCACTTCGCCAGATCCAGAATCGTAAAGTACAAGCTGCCATCCGCTGTCGAGTTCGCCGACGGCGCCACCCATTCCTGGTTCTTGATCTCTCCTTTTTCCAGCACATAGCCCGCCGCCCGATTGGGAATGATGTCCGACTCGCTCACGATGCGAGTCGTCGTCATGCCAAGAGGTCTAAATACTCTTTCCCGCAGAAAATCCCCAAAGTACTGGCCGCTCACCCTGTGAATCAATATACCAAGCGTCACGTATCCCAAATTGCTATAGGTCCAGCTCGTCCCCGGCGGATACGCCGGTGGAATGGCCTCAACCACTTTGAGAAGTTCATCCTCCGTGTAGTCCTTACGCAGATCAAAGTCCTGCGGGTAGTCCGTGAATCCCGCCGTGTGGCTCAACAGCTCACGGATGGTCACGTCCTTCCACCAACTCGGACTCGAATCGAAATATTTGGCTAGAGGATCGTTCAGTCCAATCTTCCCCTCCTCCACCAACAGCATCACCGCCGTCGCCGTGAACTGCTTGCCGATCGAGCCCGATTGAAAAATGGTTTCAGGCTTAACTGGGACGTTAAGTTCGAGGCTGACTAGCCCAAACCCCTGAGTGCGAATTGGTACGCCCTTACGCGAAACCAGCAACGCCAAACCGGGAATATGCTGCTTCTCCATCTCAGCGCGCACAACCTTCGCCACCTCGTCCGGCTTCGGAGCCGATTGAGCAAGACCAGTTAACAGAAGACCGCTAAGAGCCAGAATCGCAGCAGCCAGATGATTCATCGTGTACCCCTGGTAATAAAGGGCTCGCCCGCGAGCACTGGACAATTGGATAAGATAGCGCAACGGGCAATACGTCTAGGAATTGAACTCCCATGAACGAGGCAAATGTAGCTCAAGAGGATGGTTGTCGCTGCAACCAAGTGCGGATCCGGTCGACATCTCCTTTAACGCCTCAGCGAGGGGCAAACACTGTATATATAGGGAGTAAGGCGTCGCACGCTGCTTCTGTCGGCGTCAAGGAGAATTTATAGCGCTACAATTGCCCGCATGCCCGCACCCAAACTCGCCAACATGTTCGCCGTGCCGTTCGCCTTCGGCGCGTACCCTGGGCACGTGGCGCTCAATGAGGCGCTGAAGCGCGTACTGTTCTCGATGGAGAGAAGCGGCTCTGCGGCCAACCCGGGGCCTCGTACCGAGCGCAACAAACCCGTATTCGAAAGCCACTTCAATCTGTTTCGCGAGAGCGACCCGGCCATTCAGGAATTGAAGGCGTTCTGCTGGGACCAACTACTCAGTCTTGTTGGCCAGCTGAACGGCTACGATGTCGCGACCGTCAGGCGTCTCGAGATCTTTAACGACTGCTGGTTCCATATCACCCGGCGCGGCGGATTTTTCGGGCTGCACAATCACCCGAACGCTTCTTGGAGCGGGGTGTATTGCGTCGATCCGGGACGGCATGATCCGGACAAAAGCAGCAGCGGGGTCTTGAGCTTTGTCAATCCGATGCTCATGAACTTCATGCACGCCGACGACGGGAATGCCAAAATTCAGCCACCGTTCGGCAACCAGATTACCACCTTCAGCCTGGCACCCGGGGCGCTGATCCTGTTTCCGTCCTGGGTGCTGCACGATGTCAAGCCCTTTGAGGGCGAGGGCGAGCGCATTACCGTCGCTTTCAACTGTTGGTTCAAATTGCGAAATCTCGGCTGAAGACTCATCAGGGGGCTTAGTAGAAGCACCTCACCCAGGGATCGAGCGGCGGCACTACGAGAATGGCTCGTCCGGGATCAGGGATCGGCTTCACGGCGCCCCCGGAAGGCAAACGCAATCTGCGTTCTCTACACCGTCCCTGAAAGCAAATAAGGATCCAGGCTATTTATTTTGCATACTTCGTAAACAAGTAGTCACGCTCCTTCACTGGCACGTGGCAGGCATAGCAACCGCTAAGTTTCGCCGCTTCGACCGGCTTGCCATCGTCAAACTGCGAGTAACCCCAACCACCCGTTGCCGCATATTTCTTCGAATCCTTCACCATAAACTGAACGTTAGTAGCCTCTCCAGCCACGAACGACTGCTCACGTCCAAAGACTTTGTTGTTCTCCTCGGAAGGAGTGTACTTCCAGGCGAGTCGAGCAACGATGGCACCGTCTGGGAACGGCAGCCTCCCTTCACGATAAGCCTTGACCGCAATATCGTTCCCTAACACCGCCCGCAAATCATTGAGGTTGCCTTCTTCGTGCGCCACAGAGATCAGCTTCCAGTCGCGGTAGCCAGCGGGAATTTTGATATCGAAAACCGGTGCGGTTGCACCGTCAGCATCTGCGAGCGCAAGGCCTAGGTAGCCAACACCGCCCGCGAGCGCAACAACGGGAACCAGCATGTATCCGATCTGTCTCATGGGGATCTCCTCGAAGTTTGTTAAGTGTAAGTGGATCGATTTTTGTTTTCCGGAGTGTGAAAAACAGGGAAGCGTTTCTCGCAGCGTCCATGGAAGGACTTCCCGCGGTCTGGAAAACAAACGCGATCCACGCCTCCGAGTGCTTTCTCACACCCAACGTCGCACCCGTCGCATATAGTCGTCGAATTCCGCCCCGAACTGGCGAGACATCTTGGCTTCCTCATACGGAATGTGAACCCAATTGGCAGTCGCAAATACACCGGTTGGCGCCAAGAAGAAGGGCCAAGATCCGACCCAGATCGCGATTCCCAGGGTAAGCATGACGAGGCTCAAATACATGGGATTGCGAGTAAAACGATAGGGGCCGCGCGTCACGAGTTTACGATTGGTCGGCGAAGTCGGATTTATTTCTGTGTCTTCGCTGCGAAACAGCGCGAACGCCCAGAAAGCGGGCATCCCCGCAAGTGCTACGATGGCACCGCCCAGTGGCACAATCGGCATTCCCGGAAGCGTGGGCCCACCGAGCAACCAGCTCGCGGCCGCGGCGAGAAGAACGTAAATCGCGGCCCAAATAGGCGGCGGCAACTTGAGCATGGTTAATCGCCCCTGATAGTCACACCGGGTTCTAATTGAACGCTACGCGTCTCCGAGCACTTTCAGGGACCGTTCAACGCGATCATCCTCAACGAGCAATTGCACGCCCCCCGTTCCCCCTTCCATACCAGTGCCGACTCCGATGACAACGGAGGGTATGCCTGCAGCATCCAAGGCAATCCGTGCCACATCCGCTTCAACCCGCGTCGAATATGTTTTGATGGTTTTCATCTCCGCCCTTCTTCCGCTCTCTCTTTCTGCACCGGGTCGAACACCTCTTCTAAAATCCAAGCGCGGCCAGGTATCGTATACTCGCTTTGGCTGCAACCGCAAAACAAGGAGGTTCGATGCCAAGATCCAAGGATGTTCCGTGGAATAATGGTCGAGAGCGTACTCCCTTCACGAACTCCAGCCCCCAGTGAGTTAGAATTCCCCTCTCGCCACAATCGCGCGAATCATCGCCAAAATCGCCTCCGGCTTGGCGGCCATCATATTCCTCATTGTTCTTGCATTGTTCATCATCAACTCCTTTGACGTCCCCCTGAGCGCGCAAGCCAAGGCCCTGCTAACACCGCCCCCAAAAATGGGACGCCCCCAGCCTCGGCAGCGTCTCAGCCGGACTCGCGTTATGCTGGCGGTCGCACTAGACGTAGTGCGCCGCCGGGAGAGTTCTAGGTGGACCCAACCCATTTGTTCGAACTGATCATCGCGATGTTTTTGGCGATTATCGCGTTGTACTACCTTGCCCAAAGGCTCGGACTGCCGCCCTCCGTCGGATTGATCGTCGGCGGAGCACTGCTCGCCTTCATCCCAGGTTTGCGTGCGATTACGGTCGATCCGGGCTTGGTGCTCGTGATCTTCCTGCCGCCGCTGTTGCTGGATGGCGCCTGGACATTCCCCCTTACCCGCCTGCGCCGTCACATAATTGGCATTACGTCGCTGGCCGTAGGTGCGGTGTTTTTTACCTGCGTAGTCGTGGCGTGGGCCACCCATCTGGTGTTTCCGTCGCTGCCGTGGGTGGCATGTGCCGCGCTGGGCGCGATCGTCTCGCCGCCCGACGCCGTGTCGGCTCGGTCGGTGCTGCAACGAATCAAGTTGCCAACGCGCCTGCAAATTCTGCTCGAAGGCGAAAGTCTGCTCAACGACGCCAGCGGTTTAGTGCTGTTCCGATTCGCGATTGCCGCCGGTGTGACGGGGATGTTCAACGCGACCGCCGCCATCGGGGATCTTTTCTTGCTGGCCTTTGGCGGCGCTTTAGTGGGCGCCGTCGTCGGCGCCGCCTGGGTCGTGTTGGTACGTCGTCTGCGCGATGAATATCTCATGATCGCCGCCACGACCTTGTTGTGCTGGACATCCTATTTGCTGGGAGAGTTCGCGCACGTCTCTGGCGTGATCGCCACGGTGACGACGGGGCTCATTGCCAGTTGGAACCACAGCACCGTTCTTTCCGCCTCAACCCGCATGCGGGGCACATCGTTCTGGACGGTCATGGTGTTCCTCATGGAGGCAGCGGTCTTCATTCTGATAGGACTGTCATTGCGCGGCGTGGTGGAACGCGGCGGCGGCTTAAGCGTTGTGCTGGCCACCGAGGGCTGGCAGATGCTCATCGTCCTAGTAGCCATTACCTTGGCCCGCTTTGCATGGATATTCGGATCTGACATCGCAATCAAGATGGGCAACTTGATGGGGCTCAGGCGCTACAAGCCGCTGGGCATCGCCGGCTCGACGGTGCTTAGCTGGGCCGGGGTCCGCGGCGTTGTCACCCTGGCCTTGGCGCTGAGCGTGCCCGAAGGCTTCCCCGGCCGCGACTTCATTCTGGTCACCTCGTTCGCGGTCATTCTCGTCACCGTGTTGGTCCAGGGGACATCTTTGGGACTCGTGATCAACTGGGCACGATTGAGCGAACCGGCCGAAGAGATGCCGCGTCTGAATCTCAATCAGGCAGAAGCCGCCATGGCGCAAGCGCAATTGATAACTATCGAGAAGCTAGCCTACGACGATGCAGGCACACTCATTCATCCTATGTTGCTGGATCGCTATCAGCGCAGAGCCACCGCGATTAACAAGTACGTAGAGAAAACTGACGACATGCGGCCACTGCTCCACGCCCACTTCGATGTGGTCCTCGAGGCCGTTGCCACCGGACGTCGCGAACTGATCCGCCTGCATCGCACCGGCGAGATCGATGACGCAACGATGCGCGAATTGGAACGAGACCTCGATCTTGAAGAGCTGAGTGCGATTTCGGCCAAAGCTTAAAGACTATCTAACGCTCCTCGCGCGTCACCTCCGCTTCAGCTCGTGAACTCCCTCGGCGAACATCCCAAGGACCGGCGTTTCAGCGTGACGTTGCGCTAAAGACTGCCCAGTTTCTACCGGCACGACCTAATTGCCAATCGCTGCAGCAACCACGTCGTTCATGTCGCTGGAACCGGCAGGCTCGACTGCGGCAGAGACGGGCGGACTTGTGTGCAGCGTCGGGTACTTGATCCCAAGCTGATCGAGATAAGTCGGGTACTTCGAGGCTTCGTAGTAAAACTTCTTAAGCTGCGGACTGTATTTGTCCATGATGGCGGCGTTGAGTTCGACATGAGGGTGATCCTCAGGCCGGATAAACGGGACGTACTTCTGATCCTTCGTCTGTTTGTTGAAATAGTCCCGCGCCGCCGCGATAAGTTCAGGATTGGTAAGGAGATCTAAAATCGTCATGGCCTGAACCTTCGCTCCGGCGATAACACCCTTGTGTGCGATGGGAGTAGCCATCGCGATCGCATTGGCCCAATTGTGACCCGGCAGATTGGGAATGTTCGAGGGATAACCCAAGACAATGGTCGGCACATTCCAGGAGACATCGCCAATATCGTCAGAGGGCCCACCCCTGAAGGACTCTTCCGTGCCGGTGCCGCGCAATGGGCTGATGGTGGTTTCGAGGCCAACTTCGGGCACCTTCAGTTCGTGTTGGATGCCCTTGGCCAGCGCGACATCGGCGGCTGACCATGTAGGCAACCCAACCGCTTGAATGTTCCGGTACTCGGCCTCAGCGATCGGCTGGTTCATCCAGGCAGGCCACGCCGATCCGAGAACGGTGCTGGTGTATGTGGTGCCACTCATGAGCGCAGCGCCCTGCGCCATCTTCTCCCCAATGTCGACCAATTCGCGCACGCGCGCATAGTCGATTTCTCGGAAGTAGTACCAATTGCTGGCCGTGGAAGGCACTACGTTGGGCTGATCACCGCCGTTGACGATGACATTGTGCGAGCGCTGCACCGGACGCAGGAACTGACGCTTAAAGCTCCAGCCCACATCCATCAGCTCAACCGCGGAGAGTGCACTTCGCCCCTTCCATGGCGCGATCGAGGCGTGCGAGCTTTCGCCTAAAAATTCAAACCGCACCGACACCGCGCCCAGCGTGGTGAATCCGCCATAGGCGACGCCCAGGTTGTCTGCCACATGCGCGAAAAGAACGGCATCAACATCCTTGAAATAACCCGCGCGCACGTAGTACGCCTTGCCCCCGAGCAGCTCCTCGGCGATGCCGGGCCAAAGCTTGATCGTCCCGGGCAAGTGGTTCTTCTGCATGATGTCCTTCACCGCAATGGCGGCGAGAATTTGCAGCGGCACACCGGAATTGTGACCTTCACCATGCCCTGGAGCACCAGCGACGATGGGATCGTGATAGGCAACGCCTGGCTTTTGCGATGCCTGCGGGATGCAATCCACGTCCGAGCCTAACGCTATGACCGGTTTACCCGAACCCCAGCTGGCCATGAATGCGGTTGGGATCCCGGCAATGCCACGCTCCACCTTGAAGCCGTTCTGCTCGAGAACGCCCGACAGGTACGCGGAACTAAGCACCTCGTGATAGCCGAGTTCGGCGTAGCTAAAGACAGTATCGACCATCACTTGCGCCAATTTGGCGCGCGACTCCACGTTGCTCACAGCCTGTTTTTTCATGGCCGCGAGCGCCGGCGGATCCGCGGACGGCGTCGACGGGGATTGGGCCAGCGCCAGATGACTGCACAGCACCAGGGCGAGGGGGATAGTCATTCCCGCAACGGTATTCTTATACATCGCCTTCCTGCGAATGCTTGTTATGTCCGACGGCTTAAGTTCGCCTGCTTCAGTATACCGGTGTTCATCGTCGGCCGGGCCGTTCAGGCGACACCACGCCGTCGATTCATGCGCTTACGCGGCATGCGCGCTATCGGCGTCCGAAACGCAATCGCTTCGCCTTCGATGATCAAGCAGCCGCCGTTTGTCCAGCACCATCAGATCCGCCAGCTATCCGGGTTCGGCGCGGATTCTTGCCATTCGAGTCCATCAACCACAGGTTGTTCTGTCCCTTTCGATCGCTGATGAAGGCAATGGTCTTGCCGTCCGGTGAGTAACGCGGTTGCATGTTGAGCGCGATGCCTGAGTCCTGCGTGAGGCATCCGGCTTTGCCGCCGCTGGCCGGCATACGATAGATCTGTCCTGAGAGATCAAAGGCGATCCACTTGCCGTCGGGTGACAGACTTAAGGCCATCCAGGTGCCTTCGCTGATGTCGAAGTCGATGTCCCGCGTTTGGCTCAGTCTCGTTAGTTTCTCCCTTCTTCATGTGGCGGTGCGGCAGCCGGCCGAGACCGGCTCGCCCTCATAGGGTTGGCGTCTGTTCAGATTTGATCGTCACCAAGTTCCGTTCACAGACGCCAGCATCTGTCGATGCCGCAACCTCTATCCTAATCATGTGATGCGCGATGTTCTACCGCTTCAAGGCGAAAACGACGATGTCGAACATCGCGAATGCCAAAGGGAAGGCCGGCGGAATGCGATCCAAGCTCCACGGCCCTGCGCGTCGCCGTGCCGCCAGGGTATACGCTCATATCAACGAGGTCTAGATGATGGGAGTGCCGGCTGCTACCCTGATTGACCCTCGATTCCCACAATCTTCATTTTCAAGCGGCCATGACCGACATTCCTCTTTACGCAGGCGCGGGGCTTCTGGTCGGCACATTGGTCGGTCTCACCGGCGTCGGCGGCGGATCGATGATGACGCCGATACTGGTGCTGCTATTTGGGCAATCACCTTTGGTCGCCGTGGGGACTGATCTCTTATTCTCCGCCACCACGAAGCTAGTGGCGACCGCCTCTTTCGGATTTAGTCGGCGCGTGGACTGGCCGATCGTCGGCAGACTCTTGCTCGGAAGTATTCCAGGGTCTGCGGCGGTAGTGATCGGTCTGTGGCTGGCGCGCAGCACGCCGGGTGCTGCCGATGCGATTACGCAGCACGCCCTCGCCATCATTCTCCTGATCACCTCTGTAGCGCTGATCTTTCAGACGCAACTCCAGCGCGTGGGTCTTAAGATCACGGCACGAGCACTCGTGTTCGTGGAGCGCTACAAACTCCTGCTCACCGCATTCGCCGGACTGACGCTGGGTGTCGCGGTCACGCTGACTTCAGTGGGCGCCGGTGCGCTTGGCGTCGTGATGCTGGTTGCGCTCTATCCCTTAAGGCTCACGGCGGATCGACTTGTCGCGACGGACATCGCTCATGCACTGCCGATCACACTGATCGCCGGCTTGGGGCATGCGTTTTTGGGCCACGTCAACTTAAACGTATTGGCCGCTCTTCTCCTCGGGTCGATTCCGGGCGTATTGATTGCCTCGCGCGTGACTCTCCGCCTGCCGGCCCGAATCACGCGCACGCTCATCGCGCTGATGCTCGCGATCGTCGGTGAGCGCTTGCTGTTTGCTTAAGGGAGAAGGGGCGGCGCCTTATTCGTGTAGGCCGCACTCGCGCTTTAGACCAAAGAAGCGCAACTCGTCCGGGCTTTGTGCTTCGGCGAGCGAACGGGTTGTGTGCCAATCGCCGATCGACACATACCCCTGTTCCCATAAAGGGTGGTACGGTAACCGGTGTTTCTCCAGATAATGACCGATATCACGGTCACTCCAGTCAAAAAGCGGATGGACCTTGTAGCGTCCACGCTTAAATTCTATCGGGAATATGTATGAGCGCGTCTTGGCCTGCGTGCGGCGCAGCCCCGCGAACCAAGTACTGCCGTGCAGTTCACAGAGCGCGCGGTCCAGAGGCTCCTGCTTATTGATGCGGTTGTAGCGCTCGATGCCCGAAAGACCTTGGTTCCACAATTTTCCGAATCTTCTCTCTTGCCACGCTGCCGAGGACTCGGCGCGAAACACTTTGAGATTGAGTTGTAGCTTGTCGGTCAACTCATCGATGAAGCTATAGGTCTCGGGGAAAAGATACCCCGTGTCGAGCAAGACAACCGGCACGCCCGGGATGATCGTGCTCACGAGATGCAACATGACCGCAGACTGGGCTCCGAAGCTCGAGGTCAGTACGTGCTCGCCCGGTAGAAGCTCCAGGGCGCACTCGACTCGTTGACTGGCCGAGAGGGGTTCGACGGCGCGATTGAGCTCAGCGAGGTCCGGTGCAGATTCAGAGACCAGCTCGTTCGGCCACAATCTCGAGAGCCGTGATTTGATGTTCATCCATAAGCCATTGTTACGGCATCCTTACGACGCCTCGTATCCCCCTGAGTTTATCGCTCAATCACGCGCGCGCTTAGCTCTATATGGCATTAGCCCATAACCGCGTCGTAATTCTTCATCGGATGAGCCGTTCTGGCGGACCCGAAACGACGAACCCCTGGCGCCCGGCCTTACGTCCCTCACCGCCTTCGCGGGCGTCGCCTCCGAGCTCCCCTGATTCGGCCCGCACAGGGTGTTTTCAAAATAGCTTGATCAGTTTTGTCGCGCGTTTTCGCGTATCTCTGTTGAGACGGGAAATGTCCGGATTTTCTACCTCAAGGCCTAGTACGCGATTAGGCAACTGTAAGCAAGTTGTAAGTGGAATCAGAGGCGATGCGGGGACTAGGCTCACTCATGAGCGAGTAGGAAACGTTTGATAGAAGAAATTTCGAAACAGGGAGTTCACATGTTGAAAACAATATTTTTGGTGGCGACATTCAGTGCCTGCAGCGCGCTCAGCGGCTGCGCAACCATTTTGCACGGTGGGCCGAGGTCTATTGAAATCGCATCCGCTCCAATCGGTGCAAAAGTGTCAATTTACGATCGCTCCAATACGCTTGTAATGACCAACACGACGCCATTCATCGCCCAGCTTCCCACCAAATATGGGTATTTTAAGGGCCAGAATTATCGGTTGGTATTCGAGATGCCGGCGCATGCGCCCGCAGAGGTCAATCTCACTTCCTCGGTGAGCGGCTGGTACTTTGCGAATGTCATCTTTGGCGGTGTCATCGGCATGCTGATCGTCGATCCCTTGACGGGTGCCATGTATAACCTCTCGCCGGAAAAGATTGTGCAGTCTCTGACGGCCTCACAAGCGCAAGTCATTAAAGATCGGACCGGCTTCATGGTCGTCTTGGCTTCACAAGTTACGGAACAAGAGCGTACCCAGATGGTGCGCGTGAATTGAAGGTTCGCTTACACGCATAACAAAGGAAAGCCAATGAACGCATCATTCATCCAGCGCGTCAGTATCACGAGCGCTTTGACGCTCATCTTCATAATCGGCTCGGCGAACGCCGTTGCGTATTCATGGAAAGAGATTCTCGTTCCGAGCATAGGGCCAATGGCCAGCGCATTTGGCCTAAACGACAAGGGTCAGGTCGCGATAACCAGTGCCGATGGCAGCAAAACCGGAATCTATCGCGGCGGAGTCTTTACGCCACTGCCCTCGCCTCCAGCGGGCTATAAAGTCACCGCGACGGGCATCAATGACGGCGGCACCATCGTGGGCCTCGCCTTTTCGCCGTCAGATCCCACGCACGAGCAGGGGTTCATTCTTATCGGGTCGAAATACACCTTCTTCTCGCGGCCAGGCTGGGATAACACCGAGCCGCGCGCCATTGCCAATTCCGGGTTGATCACGGGATATAGCTTTACATCGGACGGCAGCACCACTGCCGGGTTCATCTACAGCGCTGACACGAACACCTTCACCGACGCGACGCCGCCTGGTTCCGGCGCAGGTTTTTCGGTAACACAGGGGATGAACGCCGAGGGGCGCATCGCAGGCGACGGTCGGTCGCCTGAGCTGGGACGCTACGCTTTCGTTTGGCAGCAGGGAACGCTCTTGGTGGGCGGGCGCGAAGTGGCACCCTTCCTTACCCGGTTGACAATCGCCGGCGTCAACAGTGCTGCGCGAGGCATCAACAACGCCGGGGTCATTGTCGGCTTCACGAACTCGGGCGTGGGGTTTGTGGGAAGTGACTCTCGCGGCTTCCAGCTGCTCATCCCGCCCGGTGGCGATGCTCCGGGAGCCTCGACCGCCTGCGAGGGCATCAACAACTTCGGCCAGGTTGTCTGCGGGGTCACGGACGCTGCAGGCAACAACCGGAATTTTATCGGCACGCCGGACGCCAACGATCAGTAGAACCTTTGTTAGGTCGTGTCGCCTCTGAGTACGAGCGTTCGGCGGCAGCGAGTGCACATAGGTTCTCAGTCTCTGATGCCGAATCCCCGCTCCATGAGTCGGGCAGCGACCGCGAACATTGCAAACGCCGCAAACAGCATGATGAACACGGCAATACCTAGCCGCGTGTCGGATGTGCCAAGCATGCCGTAGCGCAAGAGATTCACCATGTAGAAGATTGGATCGACGCGCGATAGCTTTTGGGCCCATGCGGGCAGCATCGATACCGAATAAAAGACGCCGCCAAGATAGGTCAGTGGAGTCAGAACAAATGATGAGACCCACGTGACTTGATCGAGATCTTTCGCAAACAACCCGTTCATAAAGCCAGCGAGCGCGGATACCAGCGATACCAGAAGCAGCACCGCTATCATCATAAATACATGCTGGACCGAAGTGTTGCGTAAAGAGCAGCGTGATGATTTCCGCTACGACGCCCACTATCATTCCTCGCAGTGCTCCGCCGCTGACATAGTTCACCACCATCATCCAGCTTGGCTGCGGGGAGACCAGCTGCTCATCAATCTGCATATGAAGTTTGGCGACGACAAATGCGAGGCCGGCTTGGAGATAGGAACCCGTGATAATCGGTAGCATGATCAACCCTGGAGCTATGTACTGCGCATAGCTCAGTCCGTTCACACTTCCAATATACTGCCCAATAAAAGACCCAAAGACGACGAAATACAATGCTGTCGTAACGGCAGGAGGCGCGATCGTCCACATAAAGTGGCTGACGATGTCCTCGTATGAGCGGATAAGGAATGTTGTAAAACCGATCCAGCATAAGCGGCCGCGCCGAACGGGCGGGGCAGCACAGCGATGCACCTGCAATAAATTCGAGTCGGCCATTTGGCATGCTCGAGCGACTTGGGTGAGAAACCGATACGGGCATTGTATGCCTGAGCCCGGCTACCCTGCTCGCCCGGCGACGGCGTGTTAGGCGCGACTCCCACTCGCCTTGCAGATTTCCGGCGCAACGCTCTCAAATCCGTTGTCACTTCCATGTGACAATGCAGCGGGGGTATCCTTCCGCGCTATTCTTTAAACGCATCCTTGAGTTGATCCGCGGCAAAGGACTGCGCCTTCTTTGCTGTCGGCAGAACCGCCGCCGCGCCAAAGAAGTCGTGCGTCACGCCCTCGTACTCCTTGCGCATGACCTTGACGTTCAGCTGTTTCAACGCTTCCTCCAACATTGCTCCGTCACTTCTCAGAGGATCTATTTGTGCGTTGATGATCGTGACAGGTGGGAGAAGTGACAGTTTCGCGTGAATAATGTCCAACCTGGGATCCGTTTTGTCGGAGCTGGAATTCAAAGTCTTGTCTAAGAACCAATCGAGCGTAGCTTTGTTCAATGGTTTCGCGTTGACGCTATCGACGTAGGATTCTGTCGCCGAGCCAGTTTGAATGACGGGATAAATCGCGATGACCGCCTTCGGCCGGGTAAGCCCGGCAGCAACCGCCGACAAGGCGGTGGAGATTGCAAGATTGCCGCCTGCTCCTTCGCCGGCCAACGCCAGCCGTCGGGGGTCACCGCGCCACGAGCCCACTGTCGAGGCTGTCCATTTGTATGCTGTTAGAGCGTCGTCCCACGCCGCCGGAAATTTATTTTCCGGTGCCAGCCGGTAGTCGACTGAAATTACGACTGCTTGCGCTTCTTTCGCCAGAGCACGTGCACTGAGGTCGTACGCTTGCGCAGTTCCGATCACCCATCCACCGCCGTGGAAATACACTACTGCCGGAAACGGACCCTGCCCGGTTGGTGTGTACACGATTGCCTTGATGGCAGTTCCATCGGAGCCCGGAATTGTGGTCGCAACAGTCGTGACATCCGGTACCAATTTGGATAGGTCAGGGCTCACACCATTTTTCTTCAGGACTGCGTTCACCGCATCCGCCATCGTCGGCTGGCGGCGCGCCTCTGTCGGTGTCAGCGTCTGAATGGGTTTTTCTCCCAGTTCAGTCAGCGCGAGAAGAAGCTCCTTCATCTCAGGTTCGGGCTTGTACTTGGTCCCGGTAACCGGATCGATTACGTATTTCTCCTTGGCGGTCACCGACGGCGTCAGCCCGAAAGACACTAAAGTGCGGTTCCGACGATCATGGAAATTAGATGGTGCGTAATATTGCGTGATCGGAGTGTGAACATGGATGTCTCCCTAATGACCGCTAACCCGCAACGGCGCCCGGTGGCACAAATACCGCCCGGGACGACCGAGCCTTCACTGTTGCCATGGTTGACCTCCAGTTGACAGGGTCCGCCCATGCCACGCCGTTGTTAAGCTCGTGTTATCTGCATGGGTTGTAGGTGTACTGCGACATTTGGAGTCCGGGATCGGTCGACGCAAGTAGATGCGCCGCAGGGTGCCACCGTTATTACCTGCCGGATCTCACCGAGCTGCGGTTCGCAGCGTCTCGCAGAATCACAACCGGGCTACTCGCTACACGCCCGCGACGCAGTCGATCTCAATGTCGAAAGCGCCCGGCCATGCGGCAACGCATACAAAGACTCGTGCCGGCGGATTCTTCGGGAAGTAACGTGCATACACAGCATTCACGGCAGCGAATTTCTCCACGGACGTATCGGGTAACCGCTGATGTCGGAACGCGAATGACTTCTCTTTTCATACAACTGTCTCCGTTTGGCATTCTTCGTCACCGCGCTGTTCACACCGCTATCGTGGCCCGAATCACGGGGTGAGTCGCCGCGCCTCGACCGTCCCGGATAACGTCGTGTCGTCCAAGGATACGTAGAGAGTGCGCTCCGACACTGACAGGTCAAACTCCATTCGCCGCTCCAGCCGCGACGCCAACCCTGCCACGAGCTCCCGGTCAATGGCGAATATCTCTAGCCCCTCAGCACGGTGAATGCGCTCACCGGCGAGGCGTGCCAACCAGGGCTCGACGTCCCGGTGCGCATAGACCACCACCCGACGCGCCGCCTTGCTGGCTTTGTGTAGGCGCGCTGCTTCCGGCATTCCGACTTCGATCCACGTCTGGAGCACGCCGGTCAGGTCACGCACCAGGATGGCGGGTTCTTCCGGATCCGAAAGACCTTTGGAGAACGCGATTCCCTCCGCGTACTCGAGGCAATAGGCCAGCACCCGCGCAATGAGATACTCCGGGGTTTCCGACGGGTGTTGCGCGACTCTCAGAACCAACGTTTCATAGACGGCGCGGTCCGCATCTGCGAGCCGCACCGTAAAGACATACATTGTCGAACTCAGCGCCATTTAGGATTCTTCGTCCGGCAGTTCGGGCGCCGAGGCAGTCGTTGAAGCGAGAGCTTCCCCTCGCAAACGCACTAGATCTTCACCGCACCTGACTTGATGCGCCTCGCGATCGTATAGCGCAGCGCGCCGGTCTGTATCGCCGAATAGCAATTCGAAACGGTCCAATAGACGGCCAACGCCGAACAAAATTTCAACGCCGCAATTGCGGCCAATATGCTGGGGATTAGAATGAGCATCACGCGCATCTGTTCAGGAAGGTCCGGATTCGCCGCCATCATGAGCATCGTCGTGACTGCGGCTAACAGGGCAAACACCGGATCCGGGCGCGCGAGAGTTTCAACCCAGAGGAAACGGGCACCATTGGCGCCGGCTCGAAGCGTCTGATACATGCCTAAAAACAAGGGCATTTGAACCAACGCGCCCAACATGCTGCGCCAATCCATCACACTGATCCCGTTTTCTTGGTACAGCTTCATCATCCGTTGCGCATAAACCGCCTGATCACCGCACTCCAGCTTCAGTCGCTGCAGTTCGGGTTGCAGCCGCAGCATTTTCTTTTGTCGAATTGAGCCCCGATACGCGACGGGCCAAGAGATCGGCAGGATCGCCGTGCGCAGAGCGAGGGTTAGAGCGACGATACTCAAGCCGGCGCCTAAGCCAACCTGAAACGACAAAAAAGTGAGTAAGCTTTGAATGCCGCTGAGCCAGTAAGTCCAGAGTTCCATCGGTATCCTCCTCGCGACTGCAGGCATTCTAGGACCGCGGGGCTGGCTTTACCAATTTCCGGATCTTCGCACGGCGCCATTCTCAGGCCTTAAGGAGCGCGGCAACTGCATTGCGGAGCAGTTCCGCCCCCCTCCCCGGACTTAAGTCCGTTGCGACATGCTATCGCCCATTGGTGCTCGAATCCCGCTGCTCTCGCCACATCTACCCTGGAGGCTTCTTTTTCTGGGTGCGCCAGCACCGAGCGGCTTCCGGCCTCGCTCTTCGTCCGGCGGGATCTTATGCGCAATATCGGCGTACATAAGATCCCGAATAGGTCCTCGGTGGGATACGAGTTGCGGCGCGTGTTTACACGCTACATAAAAAATTGCTCCAATACGATCTTCCCATCCTTGACTTCGTACGCACACAGTTCCTCAAGTTTCACGCGCCCGCGTCCCTTCATCGTAACGTCCATGGTCAACGCCAGCGCGATGGCGTTGCCGGTTACCAGCGGTGCCGAAGTGCTGACTCCATGTACTTCCGCCATCGACTCAAACTTGTGACCCTTCTCGATGATTGCGCGCAGTCCCTTTGTCTCCTTGGGGAAGTCTGGGGTCTCACGCGGTTCGATGCTGACCGCATCCTCGGCGAATAGCTCTTTCTGAGCGGCCTCGAACTGGCCTTGACGGCAAAGTTCGGTCAAACGGGCGGCGATTTGTTGCGTGCATGAGGTGTTCCTCTCGCGGAAGTGGCAATCCAGAGATTGCGCCTGCGCTCAGACGGTCGACGCCCCGGCTGTTGGTATCGAGATCTGGCGACAGGCCGAAGAGGGTGGATACCGATTTATTCCCGATTGCTGGCGGTCAATCCGAGCATGCCAGCAAAATGGCATCACCCGAAACGGTGGCCTACAATCAGCGCAACGCTGTTGGGGCGGAGGGAGCGCGATGGCAGAGGATACGATCGACCTTTCGAAGAACTATCTGTTGTTGGAGCCTGACGCGACGGCGGTTCTCCTTCCGGGTGGCGGGGACTTTTGGAGTCAGTTGATGTCCGGCGATGCGACCGATTCCGGCATTCGCAGGCTGATGAGCAGCGAGAAGGGGCGGCTCCTGTCGGCGTTGTCAATTGGCGCTGATTGGACAAACTGGGAGATGCATCCAGCGGGTGATGAAATCCTTTTCATGCTTGAGGGCAATGCAACATTTTTTCTGGACCTTCCCGACGGTTTGAAGGCGGTCGCTCTCAGTGCGGGACGCTTGCTGGTGATCCCGAAAGGAGTGTGGCACACAGCCAAGGTGAGTGAACCCGCTCGCCTGCTGACAATCACCGCCGGCTCAGGCACTCAACACCGCCCGGCGTAAGACGAACGGCCGCTTGGGTCGGACAGTGGGCATCGCTCCAAGCTTGTCCCAATCGCCATCTGCACCGCAACCGCAATCACAAAAAAACCGCCGCCCCGGAATGCAGCGTCGGTGCCGGCGCGCCACCGGCCGCGGCTTGCCCCTTCTCTTTCTCAGCGGCCGAGCGATTGGCGATTCCAAGTTCTGACACCTCCGCACACTCTCATGGTGGAACCGTATCAGTGCTTCATATTCTTTAAATCCTCGATCAACCCTAGCCCGGTCGGCTCCCAGCCCAGCGTCTTGCGCGTCCACACACTCGATGCCGGCATATCCAGCCCCGCGAAGTGCGCAAACCACCCAAAGTGTTCGGCAGCCTTCTCGGGAGGAATCGAAACCACCGGAATCATCAGCCCGTTGCCGAGCGTCTCCGCGATCTCGCGCAGCGCCACGCCTTCTTCCTACACCGTCACGCCAGGTCCCGTCCGCTCGACCGCGAGACGATAAAGGTGCGCTACGTCTTTCAGGGGAGCTGCGGCCCAGCGGTTCGCACCATCGCCGACGTAAGCCGAAACACCCTTGTCGCGCGCCATTTGAGTCAGCAGCGGCACAAGGCCCTGCTTGCGCGAGTCATGCACCTGCGGCAGGCGCACGATCGCCACATGCACACCCCGCTCGGCCGCGGCCTTGGCTGTTTCGGCGGTCGCGCCAGGATTGACAATCGCGCCTCCGCCCGCTAAAACGGAGACAGTCTCCGAATAATATGATAACCGGAGACCCTCTCCGGTTTCACTTTTTTTAAACATTCCCTATGCCTAAAAGGAAGCTTCCGCCACCGCCGCCCGCCCGCAGGCCCCGCGCTGATGCTCAGCGCAACCGCGAGCGCATCCTCGAGGTTGCCAAGGAAGCCTTCACCCGCGACGGCGCCGCCGCCAGCCTCGACGATATCGCCCGGCAGGCAGGGATCGGACCCGGCACGCTTTATCGCCACTTCCCCGCCCGGGACGCCCTCATCGAAGCGGTCTACCGCAGCGAAGTAGAAAAACTTGCTGCTGCCGAGCAACGCTTCTCTGCAACTATGCCGCCGCTCGAAGGCCTCCGCGCTTGGATGCTGCTCTTCGTCGGACACGTCTCCATGAAAAGGCTAATCATGCCTGCAATGGACACAGTCACCGGCGGCTCCACGCGGCTTATCGAAGGCTCCCGCTCGCTCATCCACAACGCATTCGTTACCGCCGTCAAGCGCGCCATAGTCAGCGGCGAGCTCCGGGCCGACACCAATCCCGACGACTTCGTCCGCGCCCTCGTTGGGGTCTTCCACACCACTGCTCTACCTGGCTGGGAGCAAAGCGCCAGCCGGATCGTCGACATCCTGATTGCCGGTTCCCGATCAACAGCGAAGCACGTAACGCCGCATCCCTTGCGAAAAAAAACCGTGGCGGCAGCCGTATGAAGGAGTCCGGTCGCCGAATTCTGAACCTCATGTAGAATCTGAGTCAGCTGCTAAGTATGGAGGAGAGCGCACGTGGATGTGCATCCGGTTCATCATGCGCCGCGTACTTGGCGAGATTTCTTCCTTCAGTTGCTGATGATTACGATCGGTCTCTTTATCGCGCTCACCCTACAGGCCGGCGTTGAATCCCTTCACCATCGCCATCTCGTCCGAGACGCCCGCGAGAATTTGCGGCGGGAGATCGAGCGCAACCACAGGCGCTATGCGGAAAACGTCCAAAACCTTGAGAGGAATCGACGCCGGTTGGCCCACGATATTGAGCAGTTAAAGGACCTGCGCGGCGGGAAGGTGATCGATATCGCCACCTTGAGTTGGGGCTGGGATTGGAACTCCTATAGTGACGCCTCATGGAAAACCGCGCGAGACACCGGCGCGGTGTCGTACATGAGCTCGGACCTGATCAACGCCTATACCGAGGTGTACGGCCAGCAGGAATACGTGAACACCCAGGCGATCGCCATCGTGAATGACGAGCCCAAATCCGCCGCACCGCTGCGCGTCGCCAAAGACCCCTCAGCCTTAAGTCCCGCCGACATTCAATCCATGTTAGTGAGCATAGCCGAGACCGACATCAGGCTTGCGACACTGCAGAGCGTCATGCAATCGCTCGATGAGATGTATACCAAAGCGATCAAAAGCTTGTAAGCCTCTTAAAGCCACCCCGGGAGTGACCACATGACCCCACTGGATAAATCCTTAAAACGCGGGCTCAACATCAACGGCCGCGACTACGTGATTGCGATTGACCCACAAATGCTAAAGGTCACCGAGAAGGGTCGTCGCATCGGCCTCGAACTCAAATGGACGGACATCGTCAGCGGCGAGAGTGCTCTCGCTGTTGCGCTCCATGCCTCTCTCCGCAAATTCCAAAACGCAGCCCAAGCAGTCGCCCGCAAGATCGCAGAGACTCCCAAGCTAAGTCCCCGCATCCGGGCGCCCGCCCCCCTCGTCGCCTCTCCAAGAAACGCTCCGCCAAGCGACCCTGACAACCCAGTCGGGTATCCTGTCCGCGCGTGAGCGGGCGTGCGCCACACACGCGCACCAAGTCGCTTTTGATCGCGGTAAGCCCCCCATCCTGCTGGTGGTAGGCGTCGCCAAGCGTGTTCTCGGCCAGATGCCCCATATTATCGCACCTTGTCCGCGTCACTGTCCGCGGTCACCTGAACCGCGCCTCTTAAGGCGAAAATTGGCTCCCCGAGCACCTTTCCCATGGTTTTTGCAACTGGCATGGCCCTTGCTGTGTTCTGTCATCAAGGATCGACAACCACTTACTAGGAGAAACCCATGAACACCCTTGCTACCAAACTCACCGCCTTCGCCGCCGCCCTCATGGCCAACGGCTTAGTCATGGGCACCGTCGGATATCTTTTCGCGCTCCAGGCTCAGCCCCACCTGTCAGCGATAGCCTTCGCACACAAGGTCGTCACACATCAGTGGCTGGTGTAGCCGCGACACGTAGTCGCGACTGGTCGGCAAGCGGAGCAGGACAGCGCAGCCTTGCGGCGAAGCGTCGCGCGACTGCCGCGCAAGTTTTCCGCAGCATTGGCTGCGCTTCATGCTTCCACGACCCGCGGGCGAAATCGTGAAAGGAGCCTCGGCGATTCGGCGCAGATTCTCTGTCGGGAAACGCGGCAATTTGGCGGGCGCTAAATTCAAAGGGCTGCCTTTGTGTCCTAACTAGGCATTCAAATCGGGAGTTCTCTACAATACCTCATGAAAATCGATTGCCGTCTTTTGATACCTCTTCTAGTGATGTCACTACTCGCCGCGTCCCCAAGCTCTGCGGAACAGAGACGCTCCGCCGCCCGGGAAGCCATTGCCGATGCCCAGCGGGTGATTCCCGGGGGCATTGATGAACTCAAGCCAGTCGAGATCGGCGGCATCAAGCAATGGGTCAGTGTCCGCGGCAACGATGCACGCAATCCCATACTGCTATACCTGCACGGCGGCCCAGGCTCCCCCATGATGGCCGAAAGCTGGACCTTTCAGAGGCCCTGGGAGGATTTCTTCACGGTCGTACAGTGGGATCAGCGCGGCGCCGGTAAGACCTTCGGCGAATCCGGCCGCAAGGTCGATCACTCCATGACGGTCGATCAGATGCAGGCCGATGCGGAGGCGCTTATTGAATGGCTGCGGCGCACTTACGGCAAAGAGAAGATTTTCCTCCTAGGCCATTCATGGGGAAGCGTTCTTGGCGTCAAGGTAGCGCAGCATCATCCAGAGTGGCTCTACGCATATATCGGCGTGGGCCAGGTGGTCGGAATGCGGCGCAATGAGTCCGTCGGCTATGAACAGACTTTGGAAAAGGCGCGTTCCCTCAACAATGCCCAAGCCGTCAAGGAACTCGAATCTATCGCGCCCTATCCAAGCGCGGACGGAACTACGTCCCTTTCCAAGTTAGTGACCGAGCGCAAGTGGGATATAGCGTTAGGCGGCATGATCTACGGGCACGAGACGGACGAAGAAGCGCAACGCTGGTCGATGAGCCCCGACTACGACAAAAAAGACGTCAAGTCGGCCGAACTCGGTGAGGAGAGCACGATTCGCGTTCTCTGGTCCCAGCTTTCGCAGATAGATTTCGACAAGGTCTCGCGGTTCGAATGTCCCGTGTTCATATTCGCTGGCGCGGAAGACCGCACCACGCCGCAGACACTTGCAAAGGAATTCTTCGATCGTATTCAGGCGCCGCAGAAGAAATTCTATAAAGTCGAAGGTGCCGCGCACTATGTAGTCAGCGAACGACCGGGAATCTTTTTGCTCGATTTGGCGCGCGACATACGCCCCCTCGCCGATGGAAGTCGCTCACCATAAGTGCGTGTTGCCACCGCGCCGCTTAGCCGTGCATCCTTGGGCCAGCCCCGGCACGTTGCATCTCGATTAGCATCTGCGAGGGCTAGCCAGGCAGAGCGATTGACGAGAATTTCTCGCACGCCGCAAGCAGGCCATCTTGTAAACATACATCCTGCGCCAACGGGTTGGAAGCGCGCTGGCGCAAGTGATAAAAGTAGCGCCCCGTCACACAAGCTTCCGGATCATTACTTGTGGCCAGCCATGCTTGTGTTCGATGGGCCTTATCCAGGTCATCCGGTGCGCCGGGGCCGCCCATGCGAGTTGCAACCCAGCCTGGTTCCAGAGCGTTTGAGAAGACATTTTTCCAACGCCGCGCGACCGCAAAGGCGAGCACCACATCCAACAACTTGCTCTCCGCGTAGGCGGTCGAGCCCTGCCAGCGACGCATCGTCCAATTCAGGTCCTGCAAATCAGCACGCGCTCCATGATGCATACCGGAGCTTAGGAAGACCAATCGTCCCGGGCGTTCAATCAGCGCGGTGAGAACATAAGGCGCGAGGACATTGACCGCAAACAGTTCTGACAGGCCGTCTACAGTCGCGACGCGGCGTGGCTCGCGATAGCCGATGCCGGCGTTGTGAATCACGGCATCCAACCGCCCGAGCACATTGACTTGCTTCGCCACCTCGCGCATTCCGGAGAGGCTAGCGACATCACCGACAACCACCGCTTGCGCCGCACTAAGCGATGCGCGGGCGTCCTCTGCGCGTTGATTATTGCGCGCATGCAACGTGACGCCGTGTCCCTCGGTCACAAGTAGCTGCGCCACCATCAATCCAAGACCTTCGGACGAGCCAGTGATGAATATGCGTGCCATCTGATTTGCTCCAAGTGAATTTATCGGTTGGAACAGATTTCCCGTCGTTGCGGATGTTTGTTTAGGTACGAGCCCGATCCCAAGGTAACCACACGGCGGCGTGACGATATTGGTCCGGCATCTCCCGGGCATCAATAAAAACATAGGGTCTGTTGAGCAACGCAGTAGATCAGCTCGAAGCAGCCAGCCTCATGAACGCGGGCACCGGGCGAGCCGCTGCCCGCAGCCAGTTTGCCATCGTGTTCACTACCGGTTTTACGGCCGGCCGCTGCGTCATGCGAGCCCGCCACTCCAAAAGCTTTGGCGTCGCAGCGGTGATGGGCGCACCTTGACGCTCTCCAAAAAGCGACGCCATGTAGAAGGCGATGTCGGCGAATGAATAGTCGCCGGCGAACCACCTTGCGGTGGCCAGCCGCTTTTCCATTTCAGCGTAGTACGCGGTGGCTGCCGCAATGCTCGACAATGCAAGCGCATCGCCAAGATTCTTCTGCAATCCCATAAGGCGAATTATGTGAGGAAAATACACTTCATCGGACTGATGCTCCAACCCACGCGCGCGCGCACGATCCGCGATGTCGCGTGGCCACAGCGCCGGTGCTGGTTGCAAATCTTCGAGATATTCAAAAATCTGCGTCGAATCGAAAATTTCGAGATTGCCATGCACCAAGACCGGCACCTGGCCTTTGGGGTTGATGCGCAACACCTCAGGATGCTTCGGGCTATAGCCCACCTGAGAGTCGTACGTCACCATGATCAGGTCGAAATCCAACCCCTTCTCAAGCGCGGCGATTTGGGCCTTGGCGCCGAACATGCTTAAGGGACCGGAATAGAGCGTGAATCGAGTGGTCTGCGATTGCATCGTTGGCCTCCTGGGCGTGCGAAGCCCTCTTCATTTTACCTGCAGACTTAGCGGTCCGCGTCGAACGCTAAGGGTTGTGCCCGTAAACGGTCCCTGAATCGAGAAACAGGGCGCGCACTACCCGGTAATTTCTGCGAAGGAGATGCCGCGGCAGATCCCCGCGGAGCGCTTACACTTACTTCAATAATCTTCCCGCAATTCTCTCCAGTCTCGCCGACGCAGGTCATCAGTGCGCAGTCGAAACGAGAATGATTGCCCCACCCTTTGCGCTTGATCGGCTGTGGCGGCTGGCGGCCAATGATTCGAGCCGCCGTGCAACAACTCGCTCTCCTGGTTGAGCTACGGTACATAAGTCCAACGTTCAAGAGACCCCTCGTAGTCCGATTGAATGATTGCGGTCCCAAGTGCAATCCAGACGAGGCGTTAGTTACCTTTCTCGCCATAGTGACCATGCCGCTGGCAACGCGACGATCGCATAGAAGCTCGAAATTATAGTCAAAGGCGTTCCGCCGCCTTCGGGCGCGTCGGCGAACGGCATTACATCAACGGCGATGTTGTGCCCAGCGTGAGCCAACATCACGACGGGGAGGCTGCCGCCAGTTCTGATATACAGCCAGCCATACAGAATGGCGGTTGCGATCATGCGCAGGAGCGATCGCGGCGCGCCGTTGAGAAAGGCCTCGAGTGGCTGACGGGTTGTCAGCTCGGCGTTCAAGTGCCAGAGGCCCCAGATCACGCCGAGGACTACGGCGGCCCCCAGTGCGCCGGCACGCTTTTGCAGCAGTGGTTGCGCAAATCCGCGCCACCCGATCTCTTCGCCGATCGATCCCGACAGCAAGGCTCCCAGGGCGCCCGCCGGCGCCATCCAATTTGTCACCGGCCAGCGAAACCGGATTTCACCGCTTTTCAGGTCAATGATGAAATGCGCCACGAGCATCAGTAAGAGGGGAAATCCAACGACGAGCACGTACCAATGTACACCCACGCGCCAATGTAGGAGACTCGTGCGCAAGGCTGGGCCACCGCGTCCGCGCCACAAAGCGATGGCAATGAGCGCCGCCAAAAGCGGCGAATAGCCGATCAATGGGACTTGCCATGCGAACTCCTCCAGTATATTTACCTGGTCGTGGCGCAGCCAGAGAACGCTGGCACCGGTGAGAGCGATGAGTGCAAGCAGCCAGGTCGCAAACTGCGGATCGATCCCGTGAGGGGTGGGTTCCTTTGATACCGCACCGTTGCCATGAATCTCGGCGATTTGCACTTCAAGCCTGTCCAGATCTTCAGGTAGAGAGAGGATTAACCTCTTGTTGGCACTTCGTAGACCGTGCCATGCTTGGTTCTTGCTTCATCAATGAAGCCGTCCAAAGTCTTGCCGCCGGGCTCGGTCCGATACGTATAAAAGATCTCCTCAAAGCCTCCGGGCGAGAGCGTAACAATCATCGGAACGGGGCGCCCTGACTTGTTTCGGAAACCGTGCCGAGTCCCGGGGGGTACACGAATGAAGTCTCCGCTTCGCGCCAATATTGAATCCTCGCCAAGCGTAAATTCAAGCTCGCCATCTATGACGAAAAAGGTCTCCTCGTAGCGATCGTGAACGTGATTTGGTGCAAGACCGTCTACTCCACTAATCCAGTGCATGATTGACCGCCCGTCCACCGTGTCGGCGGCAGACGCCTGAATGGTGATTGTATCGGTCATGAACGTGATCTTGCGGCCTTCGCCGCGAGCAACATAGAGGTCTTGATTCATTTTTCGCTAGCCTTTCAATTCCCCGCGGTACGCATTGTCGCCAGTTGCTGAGTGCCGCCAAGCTTGCTCGATGGTGGCATCGCCCGCAATACCCCGTGTCGCGCCGGCCGCCCCTCTCTTCGTTACGATTGAGACGTACGTCTCAGAAGTCTCCGATTTCGCTCGAAGGCAATGTGAACAATTCAGTATTGTCACGCCGCGAGACACTATAAGGGGGGAACGCCATGAAGTCTCTGATTAGCTTGATATACGCTAGCCGGTCGACTGAATGCTTTCACGAGCATCAGATTCCTGAATTGTTGCAGCAGGTCCGCATCGCGAATGCAAGGCAAGAAATCACTGGCATGCTTTTGTATATCGAAGGCTCATTCGTGCAGGTACTCGAGGGTCACCCAGAAATGGTTGACGCGGTGTTCAGCAGAATCCTTAGCGACATGAGGCACAACCAATTAAGGTCAATCGCGAGGGATTCAATACCCGAACGAGCGTTTGAGGGGTGGACGATGATGCACAAAACCGTGGACGCGGCAGAGGCAGGCGAACTTATGGGAGAAGCTGACTATTTCACATCGCCCACGTGGCTCACACAGTTGGACCCTAGACGCGCGAAGAAACTCCTCTCGGCGGCCAACTTGCGATGGCAGATGGAGCACCGCTCGGGAAGATATCGAACGCTCGGCGGGCGGACCGCGTAATATTTCTTCGTCTGGTCAGTCTGTATTTCCGCGGAATGAGTTATAGCCGCCCGACATGCGTCGCCTTGAAGTCAGGAGATTGGCGCGCGCCGAAAGCGCGACTATTTCAATTCGAGTATTACCGCGTGTCCCTGGCCTCTCACCAGTATTTCAGTATGAGTGTGATCGCGAGGGCTAAATCTTACTTGGCCAAACTGGAATTCATTGACGACTTGTTTGCCGTCCGACGAAGTGGATTGCAAAGCACCCGTGGCCTCGTACACCACCAAGGCATCTTTGTCATGAAAATGCATCGGTGTCGGCTTGCCCGTGTGCCAGACGTTGTTCCACACAACCACCTTGTCATTCTCCAGTAGCTTCTTGGCGTTCGCTCTCGGAAAGGCGAGCGGATAGTCGCTGCCATTCGCGATCGGCGCAAGCGCACGGTCCTTCAGCTCGATGACGACGGTCCGCGCACCCACCTTACCTGCAACCTCACCCTTTTTTCCAAGAATTGCAGTACCGTTATGTGACAGGGATACAGCAACGAAATCATACTGCGCCGGCGGCAACGGACTGATCGTGTCCCAAACCGTGACGCGCTCATTGTCCAAAACAGGTTCTGCGCCGTAACTTAGCGTTGAGACGCCCAAGGCCAATAGGAAAATAGTTGCATTAACCACAGTCGCGATTGTACAGGGTAGCCGGCGAGCATTCTTCGTCGTCGACTTGGCTGTCCGCGCCGCGATGCCTTCGCCATGTTGACTCTTGACGCGGCAGCGCCGAGCCGCCTCCGATCTTGAATTGATCCAGGATTTCACTTTCTCGCGCCCATCCGCGCAAGCATCAGCGACAGATCCTCGGGAGTAATATAGAAGTGTTCGCACACGCGCCCCCACAGCATGGCCGTAGGTACGTTCCTCTCCCCACGCTCTTTCTGAGTTTCATGAAGAACGTATAAGACGACGCGTTCCTCATGAGTCAGGCCGTCGCGGACGTCCGGAATATTTTGGATAGATTCTTTCATTCAAAAAAACTTAGCACCAGCCTTAATAGAAGTCGAGTCACGCTCGATCTCATACAGTGTCCATGTTCTCCCAACACTGTATGACTTATACACCAGCAATCCACAACTCTCTGGCGTTACAGTCCGTCAATGAATCCGTTCGATGCAGAGTATTCTTCGTCTGGTCGAGAAACCAGCAAGCTAGGATTCTTTACCTGGTCCGAGTCTTGGGACGTTAGCCACCCTGCGGCTCACGCGAATTGCCCAGTCCCTGCGGGCGAACCTCGCCCTGGAGACCGCTAAGGCTGCAATCGCTCCGCCTTTCGGATTGCAGAGATCAGATCCCATCGCGCAATCCCAATGCCATGCGGATCTACACTTGCCGAGTTGACGGCAATAACCAGGTGCTCGTTTGGGTAAACAGTGACCGACTGGCCGTAAGCCCCGACCGCTTCGTAGCCTCCGTCTTGGCGGATTTGCCAATAGTAGCCATAGCCAACTGTGTACTTATTCGGCTCAGCAGGCTGCGGCGTCCACGCCTGCTGGATCCAATCTTCTGGCAGCACATCCACGCCGCCGGCGCGACCGCCTTCGTCCATGAACATTCCGAAGCGCGCATAGTCGCGCAACGTAATGGACAGACAACAGCCGCCGCGCTCGATTCCCGCTTTGTCGACAATCCAGTTGGCGTCCGCCTCCATGCCGAACGGCTGCCATATTTTCTCAGATATGTAATCCGCGAGGCTGCGGCCCTTGAGCGCTCGCGATAGGACAATCCCGGCAATGTCGGCGTCAATGGTCTGATACTTACGGCGCGTGCCGGGCGGCGCCTCTCGATCCAGCCGCGCCGCGTAAGCCACCAGCGGTGGCACACCGTCGACCATCTCCTCGCCACCCGCTAACGCGACATCCGAGCGCAGGTCGATGTAGTCTTCCTTCCAGCGCACACCGGAGCTCATGGTCATGAGGTGCCGGATCGTAACACCGTTAAACGCCGTACCTTTGAGCTCCGGGATGTAGCGCACGACAGGGTCGTCGATCGATTCGATCAGGCCGTCCTTCACTGCCGCGCCGATCAGAGTGGAGGTGACGCTCTTCGCGACCGACATCGATATCCAGCGATCTTCCGGGCCGCGGCCGAGCGCGTAGCGTTCCAGGATGATCTCGCCATCCTTCACGGCGACGACGCCGGTTATGCGCTCAGCGTCCATGAGCTGCTCGACGCTCACGGCGGGAAGACCGTCGCTCTGCGTCACCACGGGGTCGATCTGCACCGCCGCGCGGCGCAGAGGACGAATACTGGCACCGTGGCGGATCATATGTGTGGTGAAGATGTGGTCGATGCTGCGGAAATTCACCAACGTTTGTTTCGGCGTCCACGAGAGAAAGACGCCGATCGTGTCCGGCGGGGCGTCGGCGCGGACGCCCCGGGCTAACGGACCCGGTTTGTTGTGCGGCGTCGTGCAGGCCACGAGACCCAACGCCGCGAGACAGGCGATGATGCGCTTCATGGCGTTATCTCTTGGTTTCGGTTTCGAGCGACAGCTATCTGGAAATGAAAAATTCGGTTCAATCCCGCCGCCACTATGCCAAATGCAGACCACGTCGGCCACATTCGCTCGCCGCCTCAAGTCGACAAGTTAGTGAAGCGACTACTTCGGTGTAAACTCGTTACGACCGCGCCGAGCCGCCGCTGTTGAGTGTCGTCGTCGTGCATTTTGGTAGAAATTTCGCCCTGCTATCAATTCATTGAATGATCGAATCTGGCATGCCCACGCATTCATCCAATATCAGACTCATGATTGGCCCTCTGATCGTGATGGCGTTGCTTGGACCAGGTGGCTGCGCCACGGATGTGCAAGGCCCCGAGGCAACGGCAGCCGCACAAACTTCAGCCGCCGATGAACAACTTGCCGACAATGTGCAGGCTGCGTTGCACGCAGACCCTTATCTTTATGATAAGCACGTTGAGGTATCGATCGAGCACGGCAATATAGTTCTACGGGGATTCGTTGCGAACTATTGGGATATGCTCAATGCGAAGAAGATCGCCATTAAGGCTGCAGGCGAAAGACGCGTGGTCAATTACTTGTCGATCAAACCAGACCTCGAGCAAAGTACAGGACCTCGACGCTGACAAGCGGCGTCTTTCGCGGTGGTCAAACACGCGCCGTTGGCGCTATGGCCAGACGGACCGAAGCTAGCGACATCGCCACAAATAGTCGCGCTCCTCCAAATAGGATCAGGGATGCACCTGTGATCACAAAAAAGTCTGAGTGGGTTCGTGATCGTCAGCGTTTTGGCTCCCAGAGCTCGATTTTGTTGCCTTCTGGATCGAGAATCCAAGCGAAGCGGCCGGTTGAGTCGTCCTTGCGCTTCAAGGGTGCCACGCCTTTCGACTGCAGCCGCATGAGAAAGGCGTCCATGTCGTCGACCGCGTAGTTGATCATGAACCCCCCGGTTGACGGCGCGAAGTAGTTCGTCGAGTCCGGGAACGCGTTCCAGATCAGCGCGGGAGGATGCTTCGGCGCGTCGTAGCGCAGGGCCGCTCCGCCCCAAGCTTCTAGCGGCAGGCCCATGACGTCGCGGTACCACGCCGCAAGTGCCTTCGGATCTTTCGCCTTGAAGAACACACCGCCAACCCCGGTAATGTGTCCCGCCGGCTCGGCAGGCGCAGATTCGTGCGCAATTGCCAGCATGAGGATCCCAAGGCATACATACGGAACGATAGTTATTTTCATATCGCGCACTCCCCTTCCGGCGAGACTCTTCGCCTATTTGAGGGTACTCCCCCATCGTGCGGGCGGCGATGGAAAAACGAGCGCGCTCGCCTGTCGGTCAGATTCAGGATGCGGTCAAAAGAAGCACTCGACTTCAACGATTTCCAGGGTGGCGGCGGAAAGGGATACGAAAAATCATAGTGGTGAACGCCCTTGCTGGCATCGATCGCCAACGTGCCGGCGATACCCTCCAATTCTCCTCGTCCGGAGTCCTGGAGGGCCCAGCCGCATACGCTGCACTGTGGTCGCTCCAACCATGTTTTGGCATCGGGCCCCGTCTACGAAGGCAAATCGATGTAATGGATCGGTATACTGGACCGGCCCGATTCGCTAAAAATAAGGAAGATCGATGTTTTCCCACATCATGATTGGCACCAATAATCTCGAACGCGCGAAAGCCTTCTATGATTCCGTACTTGGCACACTTGGCGTGCCGCCCGCCAGAGTCGACGGGCACAGAATCTTTTATCGAACGCCGACCGGTGTTTTCTCAGTCACTGAACCCATTAATGGCGAGGACGCGACCTGCGCCAATGGCATGACCATCGGCTTTGCTGCTGCGTCGCCCGCCCTTGCTGATGCCTGGCATGCGGCTGGCCTCGCTGCCGGCGGCACCACTTGTGAAAACCCTCCCGGCGTGCGCGAAGGCAGTGCGGGTAAGCTGTATCTCGCCTATCTTCGTGACCCTGACGGACACAAGATCTGCGCCTTACACAGACTCTGAAAATCGGCGCCGTGACGGACGACGAATTAGCCGATCCCCCGCGAGTGGCGCCAATCTGTTCAGCCAGAGCCGCGCGATCTACCCCTGCCTGTCCGCCCGAGGCACTCGGCGGCCGGCAGCTCACCCATCCCTGAGCCTGCCAATTCCGCGAACCACCAAACCCATTCACACCGGGCGCGTCACCAGCCAGACATGAATAATCCCGACAACCGATAGGATCAGTAACCCGAGTAACGCGATCCCAGCTATAAGAAAACCCGAACTGCGTTTGGCGGCCTCCGCCATATAGCCTGAAGCATACAAGACGCGCCCAATGATCCAGATCAATCCTAAGCCAGGAGCCAAGTATCCCGATACCACCGGATAAACGGTCGCAAGCCAGAGAACCGGCAGAAATAGCACAACCTGCTCGAGAGTATTCATCTGCACACGGAACGCCCGCTCGAATTCGGGAGCACCGGTCACTGCCGGGGCATTCACGTTGTGCTTTCCCCGCATACGGCCCACGAGCATCATCGTGTACAGACCAAGAAGTACGGCGAGCACCGTCACCACCGCGCTCAACAATGTACCTGCTGTTGCCATCATGAAATAAGCCTCCCCATGTTAGACCGCTCGATCGTATTCTTATGCGCACCCCAATCCAATCACAATATCAGGTCGCGACCTCTTAGCTACGTCGTCTTCAACGATGCCAACGCACGAGCGTCAGGCGCGAAGCGCAAGCCTTCCCGCTCTTCAACAATTTGCGAACTTGCAAAGCTCGCGTGCGGCGGCAGCCTGTAGACTACGTGCACTTCCCGTTGCAAAGCAAAAGGCCGCTCACATGTTCAAGCTCCTTTCCGTCCCCGCTCTGGTCTCAGTCTTAGGTATCAGCATTTATGCCACGCTCGCGCCTACATCGCAGGCCGCGGATGGGCCTGGACTGTACCGCATCACTAAATCGATATATAAGTCGCTAGGAGAGGTCGCAACGCAATTAGGAGCCCGCACCATGGCACTCGACGCCAAATCCGGGCGCATTTTCTTTGTGACCGGCGACTATTCGGAAGTCGATCCGAATGCCAAGGATTTGCGCAAACGCTACGCGGTTAAAGCAGGCTCGACGCGAATGCTGATCCTGGATGCGGTGCCGTAAGTCGCCGCTCGCGCATCCTGCTTCACTCACGCGTCGGCCGACATTTCCGATGTCGGCGTTCGCCGCGTGTCATCTCTTCGCGATGGTGTAACTTCCCGCTCTCGTCCCCTTAACCACGCTCCATTCGGCCTTAAGATCGAGCGTCCAGCCGGGCCCTTCGAGATGGGGACCTTTCGTGTCTTTGGGTGCCGCCAGCGTCACGCTGCTGAAATCAGTGGGTATCAGCACACCATCCGTCACGTCCAGCGTGCCCCATTCGGCGGTTGCGTGGAACGTGGGATAGACGGTATTGGCGTCCCCCAATGAAACGAGTGCGCTTGGATTGAAGCTGAAGGCAATTCGCCCGCCAGGTAAGACCAGCGTGGGTCCCTCGATGAGGCGTGCACGGTAGCGTGCCTTTGCTGCCTCCGTCCTCTGGGCGCGCTCGGCTTCCGCGATGCGGATGGCGACCGCGCCGTAAAGGGGTGCGCGCGCTTCGGCCGAGATAGCAGCCTGAGGCGGCAGGGTCGAGGCTAGAAGCGCGCTTAAATCGGATTGCGCCGAGAGCTTTGTGCGCCATCTCGGGTAGCGCTGGTCGAGCAGAAGCCCATAAGGTGGCCCCGACGTATAGGCGAACGAGCGCACGAAAGTGATGTTTTGGTCCGGAGCGGTGAGCTTCCCGATCGCGCGCCACCGAGCGGAATCGCGGTCAGGTTCGCCCGCAATCGTCCCGGTATATTCGGGAACGCCTTCGGCGATTTCAAGGCTCGCCTCAGTAAGGGCGGATCCGGCAAATAGCTCGTGGCGATGGCTGCGGAAAGCGAGCGCGTCGCGGATTGCCTCGGTTTGCCGGAATCCCTGTTCGATGAGCGCGGCGGCAAGTGCGCGCCATTCGAGTTGGAGCCATAAGCGCCCTTCCGGCGTGTCGAGTTGGAGGTTGGGAGAATCCGGTGCCGCGAGCCCAAGCCCCGGCTGGATGCGGTGAAATAATTCGTGGGCGAAAGTGACCCGTCGCTCAATTGGATCAGTGGGAATGGTGGGCCACATGAGCATCGTCCAGCGTTTACCCTGCCATTCTACTGGCGCGTTCGAGACGATGATTTCTTTCGGCAGCGTGCCGACATAGATGCCATCCGTAGCGTGCAGAACGCCTTCCAAGTCCGGTTCATTCGCGACGACATATCGCGTTTCAGGATTGACAAAAAACAGGCTGCCATAGAGCCTCTTACCCCACAGGCGCCCACCCTCCCGGTTGGAAATCTCCTCCGCCTCCGCGAACGCGGCTTTCACCTGCGTCATATCGATCGGCGACGGCGGCGGAGGCGCTGCGGGGACGATCGCGCAGAAGAACATCAGCAGGGCAAATAGCATCGGCGCGACTAACCTCTTGGAGTCAAACATGATGCCCAGCAACTCCCCAAATCACGAATCGGCTTTAAATTCGAGGGTAGCACCTTGATGATTGAATGCGAAGCGGCTGGATCAGCGGCAAGCGAGCAATTGACACTTTACCTCTGCTTCCAATTCAACGTCGGGAATCCGTCAGAGCCGCTAGAATGTGCTCCGTCAGCAGTTTGTCCGTAAGGGCGCCCGCGCCTGGCACCTTGAAGTTTGTGGTGGTAACGACCACGACCAATCCTTCCCGCGGGAACACATACACTTTGTTGCCGCCGGCACCGTACATGGCGAAACATTTGAAGTCACGGCCGGCCACACGGAAGGTCTGCAGCCAGAGTAAGTAGCCGTAGTCGGTGTCCTCACGCGCGTTGGCATGCGGACTGATTGAACGCGCGACCCATTCGGCGGAAACGATGCGCTTACCGGCCCAAGTACCGCCATCCAAATAAAGTTGACCCAACTTGAGCAGGTCACGGCTGCGCAGATTTAAGCCCCCGCCCGTCATGGCCGTGCCGAGCGGTTGAAATTGCCACTTTACATCCGTAATACCGAGTGGAACGAACAGGTTGTCGCGCGCGAACTGCGGAACACTCGTCTTTGTCGCCCGTTCAAGCACAGCGCCAAGCGTCGTCGCTCCGGCGGTGCAGTAACTCCAACTGCGCCCGTAGGGAGAATCGGCAGGCTTTGGCAACCCAGTCCGGAAAGCCTCGAATGGGCAGATCCAGCGTGAACTTGACCCAATCCTCGACCAGATACATGCGCTCCTCGTTGCCGCGCGAAAACTGATTCTCATCATCGCATTCCAGCAGCGAACTCATCGTCAGGAAATCTTCCACCGTCATGCGGGCCTTGCGGGCGTCCGGATTCTGAACCGGCAATTTGTCGGGGAAAAAATCCAGAATCTGGGCTTGAGTTCCCGACAGCAATCTCCGGTCAATGGCAATACCGATGAGCATGCCGGTGATACTCTTGGTCGCTGATCGGGTATTGCGCAGCCCTTCCCTACCTGCTTCGTCGAAATAGCGCTCGAAGGCTAACTTCCCGCCACGAGAAATCAGCACGCTGGTAACCCGCTTAAAGTCTCCCGCCCGAATGGACTGCTCCATCTGGGTCAGACGCTGCGCGGAAAGCCCGGCAGAAGCCGGATCGATCGGGTCCGGACTTGCGGCGGCGCTTGCCATTGGTCCAAGTCCCGTCGCCAAAAGACTGATCAGGCAAACGAAACCCCTGCTAAGCATCGATTTGACCTCGCTAGTTCGCATCCTTTGACTTGAACGATAGCAGCCGCTCTTTGTTGATCTTCAATACAACGCCCGCATTTCTATCAGCGACTTCACTCACCCGGTATTCAGCGGCAGTCCCGAACAACTCTGCAATTTCCGGAGGCGCAAGCTTGTAGTCCTCGGCAATCCAGGCCGCCATGTTTGCCGTGGCGGCACGAAAGGCGTCATCCAATGAGCCCGCCAGCCCGATGGCCTGAGGATCGCTGCAAGCGCTCTTTGTTTCATCTCCGCTCGCGCGCGTTCTCTGACTGCACTCCCCATGCCGTCGCCACGGGCGCTACTTCTTCTGCACCTCCGCCTGGGCGCTGGCCCTGGCATCGGCGCGCGCCGCCTTGTAGTCGGCTTCCGCTTGGTCCTTGCACGCCTTTTGAGCATCGCCGCTCTGCGATTCGCAAGTCGCCAGTGCCACTTTGCGGTCGCCATCGGCTTTTGCGATGGCCACATTGTAGGTTTGATGTGCGGCGTCGTTGTTGAATTTAATCTCCTGGTCATTGACCTTATCGTACGATTTGTCCAGCGCGCTTTGCGCGCGTTCTTCGCTCTTCGTCACCTCGTTGTTCGCCTTCTGCTCCGCCTTGGCTACGTCCTTTGACACATCTTCCGGCGACTTCGACTTGTTGCAGCCGGCCAGTGCCAGAGCAGTAACCACGAAAATCGGCATCAGGTATTCACGCATTCAATTTCCCCATGTTGTAAGTACGCAAACTGGCCGCGCGCTAGAATGCCTCCTGACGCGAGCAGCAAACGGCCTTGGAAACGAGTCCCTCGCAGTTGCCAGACCTCCAAACGAGGGATTGTTGCTGCCGACAGGCATTGATAGGATCACTCGCAGCCACGCGGCAGTCAATCAAGTTCTCGACTTCAGATATTTTGCGATCGTTGCAAGTATCCATGCCGCGCCGCCCAAGTGAGAAACAAATTCGGCCACGCAGCCACAGGCATATTGGCTGGGTGGCGAATCCCGAAACCATGTCCGCCTTCCTCGAAAATATGCAGTTCAGTGCTGACTTTGGTCTCTCGCAGCGCGTTCGCATAGCCGATACTGTGTTGCGGCGATAGGAGCGGATCATCGAACGCACTCACCAAGAAAGTCGGCGGCGTTTCATGATCCACGGAACGCGTCGGTGTGTGCGCCAATATATCGGCCTCGTTAGCTGTGGATCCGAGCATCGTTGCTTTTATCGTCTCATTGTGTGCAACCACGCTCATGTCGATCAGCGGGTAAAGTAACGCGCAAAGATCTGGCCGTGCTGAGCCAGCATCCGCATCGTCTACCGACGGATACGCCGCCGAACCCCGAGTCGACACGCTGGCGGCTAGATGACCTCCGGCAGAGAAACCCATGGCGCAAATGCGCTTGGGATCGATCTTCAGTTCCGCGGCACGAGCGCGCAGGACACGGACTGCTCGCTGAGCATCCTGCACCGGTGCGTCCAACAGCCGAGCCCAACCTTCTCGCGGTAAGCCTATACCGCAAAATAAAACTCGTGATCCCGGCTGCGGCAAACCGCTCGGCAATCTCGAACCCCTCCTTGTCGATCCATTCCTCGATGTAGGCGCCGCCCGGTATGACCAACAACGCCGCACCATTCGGTTTTCGCGGCCGAACCCACTCAAGCTGCGGTCGAGCAACGCCGACAAGCACCCGATTGGAGACACCGCCTTGAACGCGCTCCTCGAAATGCTCCTCTGGCAGCTTCCCCGTTGCGCCCGGGGGCAACGTCGGCCACAATTTCAAGATCTCCGCGCTCGTCGAGCCCGCATTCCTGGCTCGCTCCCCCCCAACCGCGATTCCGCTCAAACCCACCGCGCTCAACGCAAGCAAATCTCGCCTATTTATGGTCATTGTCTGAACTCCATCCCGAGTATGATCAGGCGAACTGCGAAAAGATGGACAGTGACCTGATCGATCGGCTCTGCGCCCCGCCTGCACGGAATTGGCGGTCAGCACAAGCAATGCGGCAGCGATGCAACCCAGCTCCCGCACTTTAACTGTCGGCACATCGCCTCCAGTTCCTTATACGGCTTTGAGTTCGCCGGGAACTTGATCTTCTTCTTTTGCATCATCAGTTCCAAAAACGTGCCGCCCGCCGGCTCGCCGATATCCGGATCGTCCTGATAGGCAGGATCCGACATGGCATCTGGTAAACCGATGAATCTCACGCCTCTCGCGCGGTATAGCGCCAATAATTCCGGCAACATTCGGGCATCGAAAGCCCCCACGTGCATCAGCAGCACGTATTTCACGTCCCGCCCATAGAGCAACTGCGAAAGTTCTCGGAACACACCGTAGTACTGATCCGCCACCGCCAGATAGCTGTCATGAAGCTTGGCAATCGACGCCTCGTCGTGCTTCGCCACACAGCGCGCATACGGCTCGTTCCAAAGATAATCCTCAAAATCCATGCTGACTTCGGCGATCTTGTACCCCTGAGCAAACAACCATGCCCGCACCGCCCGCCGCTTCTCCACCGTATCGCCCTCATGTAAGTAGGGATACCGCAGCCAATGCCAGTCTCCCTTCCCCATCAAACTCGCAAGCAAACGGTTCGTTCCTCGATACCTCTGCCGCGAACTCACTCTGGCGTCTCCTTGTTCAAATCCAAATGCGCCCATGTATGATTCCCCAACGGCTGGGCCGCCTTCCGCCACTCCTTTAAGACCAAAGGCGAGTCCGACTCCTCTGTCCCGCGTCCGCCATTGATGAACCCATACACCGGCGGCAACTTCTCTCGCTTCAGCGTCTTCAGAATGGATTGCGTTATCTCCAGCCGCGTGCTCCCCGGCGGAAGCGGTCCATGAACGGGAAGGTCGTCGAACGTAACCGCCATTTGCTGGCCCCACGATAGCCCTGACGCAAAAATCAGCAAGCCCGCAAAGATGAGTCTTCGCGGTACCGCAACACGCAGCGATTTCAGACGCAAATACCCGTCAATATTTCGGATCACTCAGATTCTCGTCCCTTCTGGAGAAACGCTTGGCAACCGGCGGTTTCTATTCCGCCGCATCCGCCGCCGTGCCTACGATCCATTTATCAACGCTTCAATTCGAGGCTCAATGATGTGCTTGCCGTAACTGCTGAGCAACGCGGCATAGATCACACATACATACGAGATCATACACAGCGCGAATGCCGCGACTCCTGCAAGGTTGAGAATGTGAATCCATTTGAGGTTCTGCGTCTGCGCGATTTCATGTGCATACGGAAGTATGGATACCGAACCTGTCATGACCAAAAACGTCAACGAAACCGCCAGCCAGAATGTCCAGGTAAGAAACAAGTGAAGGCTTTCCCCCGCGCGTAGGCGTGTCTTTGCTGCCATAACCTCAAAACTTGGCTTCTCATTGGCTGCGATCATTCTGGCGATTTGCGCGTCGATTGCCTTATTGAGTGATGGCCAAACGGATAGGCCCCGCAGGGCATCGAAACTTTCCATGTCCTCGCGCTTTTTCCAGATCGATCTTAAACCCCCTGACGCATTCAACATGGACGCATCCAAGGACTGGAATCGAAACAGCACAAAGGCTGACAGCAGTGCGAACGCACCACCTAATGCTTGGGCAATCGTGCTGAACGTGTATAAAATGCTGTTTTCCATTGGCTGGCTGTTATCGCAGTGAATAAAGCTATCCATCCGAGCCGTCTAAAGGCATTTTTATTGCCGGGCGGAACACGCTTTTTGATCGACTCGAAATCGCAATCCCGTGTCGACGTTACCACACGTGCCGCCAGAGCAAAATGCCGACGGGCGTGAACCGCATTTCCAGAAACGGTAACACTTCACTCTTGGAGACGGCCGAGAACGGGCTACATGGGCAGCGGTTGGACTCCGATCCATCGGACGTGCAGCCAATGTTCGAAGACGACGTAAACCACAAGGCCGGCCACAACGGCGATTCCATCATTTAACTTCCTAGATGGCGCCATGGGAATCGGCCGCTGCAGACGCCACCTGAACGAAATGCGGTCGGCAACCGCCCACACAAGGAAGCCACCAAATAGCACGACGTTGGCAAGCGTGCCGGTCGCGATGAGATGCGCCACTGCCCACAGCATGACACTGAGCAGCATTGGATGCTTGAGAGCGCTTTGAAGGCGACCCGGGAGATACGCGGCGAGAAACAAAGTAAACACAGGAAGCATGAGAACGGCCGTGATGTAGTGAGTCCAGTCCGGTGGCGCGTATAGCATCACGGGGTTCCGACGCGCGATGCCATAGCCCCAGATAATGACAATGAAGCCGGCTATCGATACCAGTGAATAAATGCCTCTCCAAGCATTGCCCAAGCGGGCAGCTATTCGGTCGCGCCAAGCCGGTGCGATGATCGAAATCGAATGAATTCCGAGGAAAAGAACCAGACCGAGCACGAGGTAGATCATCGGTTCGACTCCTTAGCAAGGAATCTGGCAGATACCGCAGGCGTGCCAGAAAGTCAACTTCATGCGGCCGTTGGCGCCGTCGAATTGGGCCGAATCTCATCCCATTCTTCCGCCGGCGATACAGCCACAACAGCAGCGCGACCATCGAACCACCCGGGAGAATGAGCTCTATCAGCGCGTACGGTGCGAGTACCCTGAGGCGCACTATAAACTCCGCTGCACACACGCCCCACTTGCGTAGCGCGCGTAACCATCGCGCGTCGCGCGACATTGCGCAGCCTTTCAAGCTCGACATGGAATTAGCTGAAGTCATCACTGTGCATCTCGTTGAACTATGACCATAAGACGAATGAAGCGGCCCCGAATCGACACGCGCCAATCAGGAACCTTCTCTCCGCGCTGAGAGTGGGTGCCTTGTTTGGATTCATTGGCGAACTCCTGAATGTGTAGCCGCTAATGGCATCGTAGAGTGCCGAAGACGGCCATTTGCCGCATGGGGCGACGATCCCTATCTTTTATGGCTGGCGTACCTATTTCTTAAGATCTGCCAGGATGTCCGGGATTGCGAAGCCGACTTCGCTTCCGGGTTTCGCGTCCACTTGTGCAGCTTCATGACGTGGACGCCGGGTGTACTATCCTAAGCACCTATGGATCCGCTCTATAAGAAGGCCATCGCGCAAGGGATCGCCGGGCTGGCCGCATTCGCCGCCTTCATTTTCTTGCCCGCGGGAACCTGGCGTTACTGGCAAGGCTGGCTCTTTATCGCAGTCTTTTCCGCCTCGACCATCGCCTTCACCGTCTATCTCGCTCTGTACGACAGGCCGCTTCTCGAGCGCCGCATGAGCGCCGGACCACAGCACGAAAAAGGAGGGGCGCAGAAGGTCATCGTGTCGCTCATCATCCTTGCTTTTTTCGTCTTTATCATCGTGCCTGCACTCGATCACCGCGTTGGCCTCTCACCGGTGCCCGCTTACCTGTCCTTTGTTGGAAATATCCTGATCGTATTGTCATTTCTCTTTATTTTCTGGGTGCTGAAGGTCAATAGCTTCGCGGCAGCAAACATCAGTGTCGCGAACGATCACAAGGTGATCGGCACTGGCCCCTATGCCTATGTGCGTCATCCCATGTATGCGGGCGCACTCTGGCTTTTCATCGGCATGCCGCTTGCACTCGGTTCCTGGCTCACGATCTGTCTCGTCCCGCTCGTTCTGCCGGTACTTCTCTGGCGGCTTCTTGATGAGGAAAGGATCCTGCGCCGCGATCTACCCGGCTACAACGAATACACAGGCCGCGTGCGCCATCGTCTCATCCCGTATGTCTGGTAGGAGTGAACCTACTCCTCCGGCAACGCTCGCTCGGATACGATGGGAAATAATCTCGCCACACTTGTTACTCCCAGTACCGGAAGATTGGCACCTAAACTATGCCTCAGAAATCAACGACGAGGAATACAACGTGACAAAGCAACTAGCGCACAACAATCAGGCGTCGAAACATCGGATTGGCACACGTAAAGAGTGGCTGGCGGAGCGGCTGAAACTACTGGAGGCAGAAAAGGCGCTCACACGGCGCAGTGACGAGCTGGCCGAATGGCGGCAGGCGTTGCCGTGGGTTCGCGTTGACAAGAAGTATCGATTCGCGATCGACGAGGGCAGCGCATTGCTGCCGGACCTGTTTCGCGGGCGTGCACAACTTCTCGTTTACCACTTCATGTTCGGCCCGGACTACACCGCTGGCTGCCCGTCTTGCTCGGCGATCGCGGACGGTTTCAATGGCATTCAGATTCACTTGGCCAACCATGATGTGATGCTTTGGGCCGTATCACGGGCGCCGCTCTCAAAGCTGCAAGCGTACAAGCGGCGATTGGGATGGACCTTCCCGTGGGCGTCGTCGTTCGGCAACGAATTCAATTCCGACTATAGTGTCGGCTTCAGTCCTGATGAACAGGCACAGAACGGGGGCATCGAATACAACTATCGACGCGAGAGCGCCTGGAAGCCATCCAGCCCGAGCGCCGCTTCCTCCGAGAACATATATGGCACGGGTGTCGATAAGCCCACGTTTCTTCGCGAGAGGCCGGGCGTAAGCGCCTTTGTTCTCGAGGACGACGTCGTCTATCACACCTATTCGACCTATGCGCGCGGATTAGATGGTCTTTGGGGCATGTGGCAGTGGCTCGACCGCGCCCCCAAGGGGCGTAACGACACGGGCCCCTGGTGGCGCCGCCACGATGAGTATGAGGAAGGCTGATCAGGCGGGCTCAAGGCCATCTAAAGCGTGGGCAAACCACGCCATCGCGGTCAAGACCGTAGGAGACGACCGACAGCTGAGAGGTTACCGACGCTCTTGCATAGCCCGGAGTCGACAGGCTATTTTCGTCCACTCGACTTGTCCCACTCGCCGCATGTTTTTTTCCAAACTTGAGTTGTTGTGCTATGAGAATGGACGATCAAGGTGAAAGCGACAATGTCCAGGACGTTCGCGGCTCCGGAGGAGGCTTCAGACCCATCCATGGAATAGGTCTTGGCTCTATTGTGGTGGCTTGCATCGCGGGAGTGTTGTTTCATATAAATCCTCTCCAATTGTTAGGTCTCATGAGTAGTGATCAAGGCACGAATACCAGCGCGCCTCAACAGGCCGCGCCAAGCCCCTCTACGACCGATCCGCAAGTGAAATTTGTTTCCCAAGTCCTGAGAAGTACCGAAACCGTATGGACGGACGCATTTCGCGAACGCGGCCTGACGTACACGGATCCTAAACTGCGCTTGTTTCGCGATAGCTATCCAACCGCCTGTGGCCAGGGCGTTGCAGCGGCTGGACCGTTTTATTGCGGCGAAGACCAAATGGTCTATCTCGATTTGGGATTTTTCGACGTAATGACACAGCAATTGGGAGCACCCGGCCAATTCGCACACGCCTACGTCATTGGCCACGAAGTAGGTCATCACGTGCAGAATTTGCTGGGCATTCTCGGAAAAATAAACACTCAGCAGGCCCGTAGCGGCACGTCGCAAGCAAATGCCCTCAGCGTGCGATTGGAGTTGCAGGCCGATTGCTTTGCCGGCGTATGGACGGCGCGCTCCCAACATGAGCGCGGCTGGCGTCTCGAACCCGGGGACATCGAGTCTGCACTGAATGCCGCTTCGAAGATTGGCGATGATACTTTGCAGCGTCAATCACGTGGCACCGTGGTTCCCGAAACCTTTACCCATGGGACTAGCGCGCAGCGTGTGTCGTGGTTTAAGCGTGGGCTGAATTCGGGTAAGATCGAGGGTTGCGATACCTTCAGCGCCTCAACGCTCTAAAGGTACGGCGTCCCGCGGACGTTCAGCCGTCCGGTTCCGTCGGTCTCGATCTTCATTGGTGTGAGCGTCGCGGTTCACGCCGTCACGGCCCTCTGGGCCGCCGCGAAGACGTCGCGTGCGGACGTCGTACCCGCAACGTGCTCCGTACCCTCGACTCCGAGGTCCATCCATCCTGCATTCACGGCCTCAAACATTTCTTCGGCAGGTCCGGTGTGGCCCTTCGGGATGCCGAATTGCTCGAACGCTTTCGCCCACCCGGCACGCGGGACTGCGAAGGCTTCCACGTCGAGATTCAGGACTTCACCCAATTGCTCCGCCACCTCATCCGCGCTGACCATCGAACCAAGCTCGACGGCGCGCTGCCCTGACCACGATGGCCCGATCAAAAGGGTGGCGACGTCCGCGCCGATGTCGTTCGTCGCGACCATGGTCGATTTCCGGTTTGTCGGATTGTAGTAGACCGGTAGCGTTCCGCCCTGGGCGGCCTGCAAACCGTAGAGGAAGTTTTCGAAGAATCCACCTGCGCGCACAAATGCGATTGGCGATATCAGGTCGCGAAAACCTTGCTCCAGAAGCGACAAGGCCGTGATCATCCCAAGCCCGCTGGTCCTGTTCGCACCCATCGACGAAAGCGCTACCACCCGTGGCGGCGCTGCCTTGGTGAGCGCCTCGAGATAGTTCGCAACCACGCCCTTGGCTTCTTTGTAATCGGGCGAGGGGGCCCAGACAGCGGGCAACATGACAAACGCGCCTTCGACGCCTTTGAGCGCCCGCGCGATGGCTGCCGAATCATTCCAATCACCGTCGATCAGTTCCACGCCTTGGTTCACCCAGCTTGACGTCTTCTCGCGATTGCGGACTAGCGCGCGTACTTTCTTGCCGCGCGCCAACAGATGTTCTGCCGTCGCGCCGCCCACTTTTCCTGTAATGCCCATTACTAAAAACATGTGTTTTCTCCTGATGTTGAGGGCAGAGCACTGCCCCGGTTGGTTCAACGGGTGAGCGGCAGAATGGCCCGGATACGGGGATCGCGCGCGTAGAGGCCGCCCCAGGTCATCACGCCGAGAAGCAGGGAAATGATTTCCGGTGGCGACCCCAACTCACCAATGCGGACGTGGGCGCAGATGGCCCCTCCCAAAAAACCCGTCACTAGAATCGCGCCGAGGACTGCAGTGGCCGGAATGGCGTAAAGGATGGCGCAGGCGATTATGATCGGACCCACGACACGGGTCAGGTCCATCGCGAACCCGGTTTCCTGCATCATGCTCGCGATTTGCGCCGGCGCGAAAAGCTGAATAGTGCCGTCAACCACGAGAGCGGTAACGGCAAACGCGCTCATTATCCGGCCGGCCCACAGGGCGCGATGTGAGGTGATAGTTTCAGGCACCTGATGCTGGTTCATAGTTCCGGACATGTCATTCTCCTTTGGGGGGATCCCCAATGTTGGAAGCTTACCGTGTCTCTTGGGTATGATAATCACCGAGGAACTGAACTTACTGTTCTATCTACGGTGAACAATACCGAGGCGTTGAAAATGCAAAACCTCGAACCCATCCTCATTTTCATCACGGTAGCGGAAATGGGGAGCTTCACCCACGCCGCCGATAGCTTAGGCATTCAGAAGGGAAGGGCCTCCACAGCAGTCCGGAAGCTGGAAGAAGATCTCGGTACCAGGCTTCTGCACCGGACGACACGTAGCGTGCAGTTGACGGAAGACGGACGGGTATTTCATGCACGTGCCCGCGATTTGCTTGCTGACGTTGATGATTTGTTCTCAATGTTCGCAAGCGATCGAGTGGCACTTCGCGGGCGCTTACGGGTTGATCTGCCGAGCGAGTTGGCGCGCACCACTATCGTGCCGGCGTTGCCGGACTTCATGGCGACTTATCCCGAGTTGGAGCTGGAGGTGTCGAGCACGGATCGCCAAGTTGATCTGGTTCAAGAGGGGTTTGACTGCGTATTGCGACTGGGTCCCATCGGGGACGAGACGCTGATTGCCCGCCCGCTGGGCAAGTTGCGCATGGTCAACGCCGCCAGTCCTGCCTACCTGGCGCGCTATGGCGTCCCTCGATCGCTAGAAGATCTGCAGCATCAGAAACATCGGGCAATTCATTTCGCTCGGACGCTCGGCGCAAAACCGTATGGATGGGAGTATCCGCACGGCGACGGCTACGCAAGGCTTCAGCTGCCAGGGGCGCTGCACGTCAACAGCGTGCAGACCTACGAAGCCGCTGGTGTCGCCGGCCTTGGCCTGATTCAGGCACCACTGTTGGCAATTGGCCGTTACTTGGAGAGTGGAGCGCTGATAGAGCTTCTACCAGATTTTCAGCACAAGCCGCTCGACGTCTCCCTGGTGGTAGCGCATCGGCGCAACCTGTCGCGCCGAGTCCGCGCATTCATGAAGTGGATCGAAAATGTGCTCGCGCCCTATCTAGAATAGCGAGACGACCGCTTCGTCCTGCAACCGAGTTCGTCCAGCACGATCTCGTCGTGGTCGAGCAAGCGGTTCGCACGATCGGAAAACCTGATTTGACACTGGTTATTGGTAGCAGTACGTTTGATGCGGGCTCGGTGCGGCCCGCCGCTTGCGCCTTCCCCTGGAAGGTACGGTAAATGTACCCACGTCAGATCATTTGATCCCTAACCGAAAGGCGAATGGATCAGCAATGCAAGCGTTGATCGATTGAATTCGCCCAAGGATGGAGAATCAATTATGCGCACCTACAAAAATGCCAAGGCGATGGCGAAGTCTCTTCGCGAATCCCTGGCTGCCAGAAGCGTTTTGCTTTCGCACAGCGAGTGCCTCGAAATCGTCGCGAGGCAATCTGGCTTCGCTAACTGGAACACTCTGTGCGCGAAGCTGGACGTGGAGTCTGGCTCCATGCCCCGCCTCGAAGATCCTAAGAGCGCTTTACAACCCGCCATCCCGGATGGCACCTGCCAGGTGCTCCGAACGTCCGATCCGGAGCAAATGTCTTGTTCATTCTGCAAAAAGCCGCAGCACGAAGTGCGGAGCCTGATTGAAGGGAAGTGTTCGCGCGATATGATCGGGGCGCACCGGAATTGCCTATTTATCTGCGATGAATGCGTCGCGTTCTGCGCGCAAGTAAATGCCGACCTTATTGGCAGCACCGCAAAACCAAAAAATGAGTCCGCTTCTGCGCCGCTGGGCTCATCTTCCCAGTGATAGCTTCTGGCCCTCGTTGGTGGCGCCGGAGCGTACATCACCGACCACTTCTTTTACCGCCGCGATGACCACCTCGGGCTTATCGAACTGAATGTAGTGCGTGGCTTCGGGGACGAGCTCGTGGCGGCTGTGATGCGACCACGACGCCTCATCATCATGCAAGAGTTTCCACTCAGCCTGCAGTCGTTGCGCCTGCTCCGGCGTCAATTCTGCGGCTTTTAGCACGGCTGCCGGAAGCGGTTTGGTGGCGGTAAGCACGACGATGGGCCGATCATCCAGCTGGCGCAGCTGACCGGCCGCCGCCAGAGTTGCGTTCAAACTCTCGCCTTCCTCGAGGGCCGCGCCCAACGAGCGGCTGATATAGGCGGTAGAGGCCTGCTGCGCCTGGAGCGGCGCAGCGCCCTTCTCGGAATGGGAGGAAACCAGTCGTACGATCCCCGTCCAACTCAACGCGTTCGCTACCTTGAGCATGGTTCCGCCCGCATCCATATTTTTGCCGATGGCCCGATTGATGCGCTCGATTTGGTCCGGATGCGAGGCATCAACAAATACCAACCCGGCGACATCCTGAGGGTAAAGGCGTGTGAAAGTCATAATATACGGACCGCCCAGAGAATGGCCCACCATGACAAAGGGCGCATGCTCGCCGGCGGCGGCCAATAGGGCGTGCAAGTCGCGGGCTACCCCATCGGGGTCGAATTTTTGCGTTCGCGGCTCGCTCCACATCACGCCCGCGCGGCTGTAGGAGCAGGCCCGCGTGGTCGAAGCGATTGCATCTTGCACGGCGCTCCAGCTGAGCGATCCCATGGTGTCGAGTCCGGCTTCGAATACGACGGTCGGCGTCCCGGTGCCGCGGCAGTCGATCTGCATGCGGCGCCCGCCGATATCGGTGAGGCGGCCTTGAACGGGAAACTCACTCTTCGCCCGCGCGCGCATGATTTGCTCATAAATCACGCCGGCGAGGACTATCACGACGATCAGTCCGACGATCACGAGAGCGATTCTTTTGATCCATTTCAGCATGTTCCCACCTCTTTTGAGCTGTGCGAATTGTAGTACATCGGGGCGATAGTTGATCGGTTATGATCGGTTTGGAATCCGTTCACGCACAGCGGACAATTGATACCTGCAAGACTTGTTCACCGCCGAAGGCGCCCGGGATCGGGGCATCGGCCAGCTCATATACACATGACCTTTAGCCGAACTCCCCAGCACGAAGCGTGCGGTCGGTCCGAAGGTAGATACTCATTATCAATTCCTAGCGTTTTGGTGGGTCGGCTTCCTTTATGGTCGGTCCGGGTTTTCGGGTGAACGCTACGGCCTCTACCCTGCCTCCCCCTAAGGTCACACCAACGATATTGCCGGTTGCGTCTTTGACGAACTTTGCATCGGGCGCGAACCACCAGCCGCTGGAGAATTGATCCTTCTGAGTTGGAGTGAGCGCTGTCTCGCCGTGATGAGCGTGACGTGCGTAGAGGGCGCCGTCACGAACGAAGAAGGTGTACTGAGTCTCGAGCTCATCGCTCCAATACACGCCGGTGTAAGGCCGAAAGTCGGCCGGGGTCACGGCGGCTGGTATACGCTCGGCTTCGTTGATCGCGCCGGGCTGGGTTATTTTGACGTGCATGCCGCCGCGCTCTTGCGGCGTAAACTCGAAGTCGGCTTGAATTTCCTTCATGTAGAAATGGCCGGGGCCAACCGGATGCAGCTCGAATTGTATAGCGCCGGTCGCCATCAATTTTCCGTCTTTCACGACAGCGTTGAGCGTTTGCCCGATCTTGGGAAGCGGGTAGACGCCGGCAAACCTCTGGAGTTCCTGAGGGTCCATCGTCACGTACTTAGCTTCGGCTTGACTCTGTTTGGCTTCCTGAGGCGTCATCTTGTCGCCGATGTAAACCTCGGCTACGGACTTGGCCATCCGGTCGGGATTGAAACTCCCCAGATTGCTGGCTACGGCGACGCCCAGCTCCTGCTCGGGAAACCAGATGACTTCGCTGCGATAACCGGCATCGCCGCCGCCGTGGGAGATGGCTTTGAGTCCGCGGTACGGGTTGAGCGCGATGCCAAGCCCGTAGTGGGTCTTGGTGCCGTCTTCTAAGATGCCCTCCTCTTGCATTCGCGCCACGCCGGCAGGGCCGCCCACTTTGGGGTCGCGAAAATTATCGAGCCACAATACGAGATCGCTCGCAGTGGTGAACAGGCTGGTGGCGCCGACGATGGCGTAGTTGAGCGGTATTGCAGCAAATCCTTTGTCCTTGCCGGCGTCCTTGCTTCCATAGGAGTAGGCGCGGCCAGGCACGAGTTGCGTGAGGTCCTGATGGAAATGCGTGTGCGTCATATGCAGCGGCGCGAAAATGCGCTCGGCGCAGAACTGAGGGAAAGGAATTCCGGAAACACGCGCGACAATTTCGGCGAGCAGTGTAAAGCCTGAGTTGGAGTAGAAGTTACGGGTTCCGGGCGGGAAGTTCAGTTCCTTCTGGCGGAAAATCAACCGCAGCGCTTGGTCTTGGGTGATGACATCCTCAATATTCCAGCCTGCAAGCGCCAGCGTCTGCCATTGGTCACGTATGCCGCTGGTGTGCTGCATGAGATTGCGGATCGTGATCTTGGCAGTGTAGTCCGGCAGCTCAGGCAGGTATTTGTGAACGTCGTCGTCGATGGATAGCTTGCCTTCCAGCTCCAGAAGGACGACGGCCATGGCGGTGAATTGCTTGGAAACCGAGGCGACGTGGAAGATGGTGTTGGGTTCAATCGGGATGTTGTATTCGAGATTGGCCACTCCGTAGCCTTTGGCGAAAACCAGTTTGCCGTGCTGTATGACGGCTACGGAAGCGCCCGGGGTGTTGGGCGAGTTCCAGTCCTTGAAAAGTGCGTCGAGCTGTTTGTCAGCGGAAATCGGCGCAGCGGATTTGGCCTTGGCGGGTGCTGCCGCTGCCTCTGCCGCAAAATACGGGCCGATCAAAAGATAAAAACACAGCGCGGCTGTAAACTGCGGCGACAATCCGCGCAGTCTCGTAAAGGTTCTGGCTATTGCGGTCAATTTTATCGTCTCACTAGAGCTAATAGTCGCGCAAGTCTACTGGTCTTGCGGCCCGGAACCAATCCGCGTCTTCGCGGCCGCGACCTTGTCGCGCGGTGGGGGAAAGGATATCTTTGGCACTCGATCGCTCCCCCATGTGGAGATCCAGATAAAATGAGCGGCACTCAGAGGTTTGGTCGCAGGGACATGCTCGTCGCCGCTGCCGCGGTCGCCCTCAGCGTCCTGCCGGCCTCAGCAAACATTGTCAACGCAGCCGACAATCAGAAGATCCAAATCGGCATCATCGGGTCCGGTCATGTTGGCAGCGCACTTGGCGGAGTTTGGGCGAGGGCCGGAAATGAGGTGATGTTCTCCTCGCGAAATCTCGGCAACGACAAGAAGCTCGCTGCTGAGGTCGGAGCAAGTGCGCGCGCGGGCACGCCGCAGGAGGCTGCGGCGTTCGGCCAGGTAATCCTGTTCGCAGTTCCCTACAGCGCTTTTCCCGAGCTCATCAAGAGCCTAGGTAATTCGCTCAAGGGAAAAGTAGTCATCAATGCGAGCAATCCTTTCCCGCAACGCGACGGTGAGATCGCCAATCAGGCGCGCGAAGCAGGGGCCGGACTCTTCGATGCGCACATGATGCCGGGCGCACTCGTCGTTCGTGCATTCAACGCAGTAGGCGCAGCACGCATGGCCAGCGCACACGAAGATCCGGGGAAGATCGGCATGCCGATCGCAGGCGACAAGAAGGCAATCGAAATCGCATCGCGGCTCGTCCGAGAAGCCGGGTTCGAACCTGTCGTCGTTGGCGGGCTGGACATGGCCAAATATTTAATGCCAGGGACGCCGCTGGCGGGCGAGCACTCGCCGGACGAAGTACGCAGCATCGCGGCAACACTGAAGCCCTGACGCGGAACCCGACTCTCAGAGTTCCGCCGGATCCAGCGGTTCGATTTGAAACATCAAATGCTCATCTTGGCCTTGAACAGCCGGGCCTGCCGCCGGGAAATCTCCACCTCGGGACCGTCGCGCAACTGCGCATGCAGACGTCCATTCACGCCGAGTTCGACACGCTCGATGAAGTCCAAGCTGATGATCTGCGATCGATTGGCGCGAAAGAACCTATTTGGATCGAGGCGTTTCTCGAGTGCGGCCAATGCGCGCCCGAGCAAGGGCTTTTCCTTTCCCCATGACAGGCGAATGTAGTTGCCTTCCGAACTGAGCAGCCGTACTTCGCGCAGCGGCACGAACCAGCAGCGGGTGCCGTCGCGCACGAAGATTTGTTCCAACATGTCGCCGGGCTGGGGCGTACGTGCGGCTTGTGCGCCTCTGGCCCTGCTCAGCGCTTCGGCCAGGCGTTTAGGATCGATGGGTTTTAGGAGGTAGTCGAGCGCATCGACCTCGAAGGCCCGTACCGCGTGCGCATCGTAAGCGGTGGTAAAAATGACCTGGGGCAGGTCATCGAGGCGGCTGAGCAGATCGAAGCCGGTGCCCCCGGGCATTCGAATATCCAGAAACAGCAGGTCCGGGGTGAGCGATGCGATCATTTCCGCCGCTTGGTCCACATTGCCGGCCTCCCCCACCACCTCCACCCAGGCGAAATCCTTGAGCAGCCGGCGCAACTCGCGCCGTGCCGGCGGCTCGTCATCGATGACCATCGCCCTCATGGGTTCACCGGGATCTGTAAGCGCGCAATGGCGACCCCGGCCTTGGAAAGATCCAGCTCCAAACTTGCGCGTCCGCCAAACAGCAGCCGCAATCGATCGCGCGCATTGCGCAAGCCGACGCTTTCATGCGTCGCGGGAATTTGCGCCGCCGGCCGCGGATTTTCCACTTCCAGGGTGAATATCTGATTCTGCACGCTTGCCGAAATGCGCAGCAACCCGCCCGCGGGTAATTCGGCGATACCGTGTTTGATGGCATTCTCAACCAGGGTTTGTAGCAGCATCATCGGGATCCGCACCGCGGCGGCGTCTTGGGGGACGTGTGTCTCAATGCGGAGCCTGTCTTCGAATCGCATGGATTCGAGTTGCAGGTAATCCGCGACGATGTCCAACTCCTGCGACAGGGTGACCAGCTCATCTTGGCGGGAGCTCAAGGTATGACGCAGCGTATTGGCGAGGTGGGTCACGGCGTTTTGCGCGCGCGCGGGATTATCGGCGATGAGCGAGCGCACGGTATTGAGTGCATTGAAGAGAAAGTGCGGATTGAGCTGGGATTTCAGCAGGCGCAATTCCGCGAGATACAGCGCCCGTACTGTCTCCGACTGTTTTAACTGCGCGGAACGGTATTCCCGCACCGCGATCGCCGTGAAGTAAAGTATCTGCCAAATCACGTAAAGGGCGGACCAGTCGACGATTTCCAGGGCGAAGGCAACGGGCAATGCCAACTGGACGCGCAAGGGCGAACTCACGCCCTCGAGAAGCTCATTCGGTTCGTGCAATAGCGCGACATCGGTGAATTGCGTCAGGATGCCGAGCGGAATGCCGCAGATGACCGCCGCGACGATGATCCGTAAGGCCAGTTTGCGAATAGGCAGCGTGCTCCATTGGTGGCGCCGAACATAGTCCCTAAGCAAATGGGAAAATCCGAATCCTATGGCGTCGACCAGCAGCATGTGCAAGCCGAAACGCAACCAGGGAAGGTGCATGACGGTGAGGCCGCCGACGAAGCGCGATAGTGTGTAGAAACCCCAGCCTGTCAGCTGAAAAATCCAATAGACCAGCTGCGACTTCTGTTGCGCGATTGGCCGCTCGGTGTCGTTCATCCGTATCCTGTGCCGATTCAGTGGTCTAAATTCCCCGCAACGCGGAGGCCAAAGGCGCGCGCGCCGCACGGATGGCGGGGAACGCGGCGCCTACCATGCCGATGAGGCAGGCCCAAAGTACTCCAAAAGCGACCAGGTTCAAGTCGACGGCGAGCGGAACGGACAACTGTGTCAGGCCCCCGCCGTTGGTGCTGACGGCGTGTCCGTTGAACAGCAGCCATGCGACGCAGCCACCCGCCGCGCCTCCGAAAAGCGCCAGCAGCAGCGCTTCGGCGAATACCGACACGATGACTGCGGAGGCGCCAAACCCCAATACGCGTAGCGTGGCAATTTCCACGGTTCGCGTGCTCACCGCAGAATACATGGCATTGAGCGCTCCGAATACCGCTCCCACCGCCATGATGCCGCCGATCAGGTAGGCGACGATGGACAAAAGCTTCGAGAACGCCTGCGACTGCTGACGATAGTAGTCGGCCTCGCGCATAACGTCGACCGCGAGCGCCGGGTTGCCATTCAAAGCCGTTTTGAACTGCGCAAAGGAATCCGCGGACTCGAGCAGCACCGCGACCGATTGAAAAGTATTTCTCTCAAACGCCGATTGCAGCGTTTCTGCGCCTGTGATCATTTCCGCTTCATGCTGATCGCCGTGACTTTCGAATACCCCGACCACGGTCCATTCGGCACCCCGCACAAGGAGTCGCTTGCCGACATCGAGATCGCGAAACTGACGTTGCAGGGTGCGGCCGACGATCACCTCGCGAACCGCGGAACCGAAAAGGCGGCCCTCAACGACTTTAATTTCGGGACGGACGACCAGGCCGGCGTCACTCACCCCGCGCAGCGACACATTGCCGCTGCCGCCGCCCCGTTTCAGCGGCAACCTGACGATCGCTAGTGCTTCAGCCGACACCAGCGGCTTGCCGTCGAACCCAAGCTTGATTCCGGGCCCGTCCAAGATGGTTTGGGTCGCTTCCCGCGTGATATTGCTCAAGGTCTCGAAACTTGCGCCCGCGCTCACCACGATCGCGCGATCCGATCGCGCGGTGCTGGTCATCATCTGCGAGAGACCGCCGACCATGGCCAGAATCCCCACCAGGACGCCCACCACCCCGGCAATGCCGATGACGATCACCGATGAGGCGCCGAGGCGCTGCGGCACGCTTCGGATGTTCATGAGTGTAACGGCGGCAATCTGCTTGAATGCGTTCATCTTGGGGGCTCCTTCAACGGCCGGCCAAGGCTTCGACGATGACCAGCCTCTGCGCGCGCCACGCCGGAGGCAGGCCGCTGACGAAGGCCAGCGCCACCGCGATCGCCAACCCCAGGCCTACGACCTTGAGCGGCAGCGACGAGCCCGCGATTCCAAGCGCAGCGGTGACCGGGAAGACGGCAGCCGCCGCGCCGAGTCCCAGGGAGGCGGCCAGCACACAGAGCAGCACCGACTCGATGAGCACCAGCGCGGTCAGCGAACGATCCGGAAATCCAACGGTTTTTAAGATGGCCAGTTCCGACGTGCGCTCGCGCACCGACTGCATCATGGTATTGCCGGTGAGAAACAGCAGCGTAAACATCACCGCGGCGACGATGGCGTTGGCCATCAAGCTCACATCGCCCAACTGGCGCAGCTGGCCCTGCACATACGCCTTCTCATCTTGCGTCACGGTCTCATTGGCGGAATTGACGAACAGCGCATCCACCGCGGCACAGACCTGCGCGGATCGAGCGGGGTCGCTCACCGCAGCGACGAAGGCCCACGCCGTGCCGCGCTCGAGCAGACGGGCTTCGTCGAAGTAGGCGTAGTTGATGAGAATGCGGTTCGCTTCCGCCGGCGTGGCGGGCACATCGTAAGTTCCCACAATTTCAAAATTCCAGTCGGCGCTGCCATCTCGTTTCATCACGGAGGTGCGCAAGGGGATGCGATCGCCGACTTTCCAGCCAAACGCGCGCATCAGGGGCACCGCGACAATGGCGCCGGCGCGGGTGCGGTTCATGGCCGCGAGATGCTCCGGGGCTACCTGCCAATCCGGATACAGGGCGAAGAAGGCCTGCACATCCGTGGCGAAGGCCACCAATGAGTTGCTCTTTTCCTGATAGAAGCCGGTAAAGCCGGCGATGTACGTCGACCGCCGAATGCCGGGCACCTTCTCTATTTGAGGCAAGTAGGAACTGGGTAAGGGCTGAAGCTGGCTCACCCGGCTCACGACATAGACTCGATTGGCATTGGATCCGGAGCCAAAATCGCTCAACCAAGCATTTATGCCCTGCAGCAGGCCGAAGAGGAGAAACGCAATCGTGATGGACAGCAGCGTAAAGATCGTACGCGCCTTCTTGCGCCACAAGCTGGTCCAGACCAGGGGAAAGAACTTCATGCGGCCAAACTCGCATGTGCCGCCGGCAATCGACCCTTGTCCAGGTGCAGCTGACGCGTCGCCCGCTCCGCCGCCTTCGGATCGTGCGTGACCATGATGATGGTTTTGCGCTGCTCGCGATTGACGATCTGCAGTAAATCGAGCACCTGCTCCGCCATCTCCCGATCGAGATCGCCCGTGGGTTCGTCGCACACCAGCAGCGTGGGATCGGCGACCAAGGCTCGCGCGATCGCGACGCGCTGCTGCTGGCCGCCCGAAGTTCCGCGGGCTTGTGCGAGGCCCGGTCGGCAAGGCCGACGAGTTCCAGCGCCGCTCGGACATTGTCGCCGCGCTGTTTCTTGGATAGATTCGTCATCAGTAAGGGCAGTTCGACATTCTGCTGGGCGGTGAGCAGCGGCATCAGATTGTAGAACTGGAACACGAAGCCGACATTGCGAGCACGCCACTGCGCCAGTTCGCGCGCGCTGAGGGCATCGATACGCCGGTCGGCGACACGCAACTCACCCTCGTCCGCGCGATCGATGCCGCCGATGAGGTTCAGCAAGGTCGTCTTGCCCGAGCCCGACGGGCCCATGAGCGCGAGGAATTCCCCCTCCATGATTTCCAGATCGATGCCGTGCAACACCTGCACCCGTTGTTTGCCGCGAACATAGCGCTTCACGATGCCTTTTAGGGAAACGAGTGCCTGGGTCATGCTGGCGTCCTGATCGGTGTTAAGGCGGGGGGCTCCGCGAGATCCAATATAGTTCGCTCGCGAAGTTCGCCTCGCATTTGATGTCGAACGGTCGATGCGCGGTGATGAGCGGTCTAATCCGAGTCAATGACGGCGCTCCCCGGCGGAATGACCGGGTGCCACATTTCCCTGCAGCTGCCCTTTTCGAGCTTTGGCCGACCGTCCTCGCGAACCGCCCGGCATCGCATTTCGACCGCTCGTCATTCCCCGAATGTCCTGTGCCCCGGTGGTCTTAGGCTTTGATGCCCTGAGCGCTTCCCAGCGCCGTCATTGGTGAGCATCTGCGTTGGATAAAACATCGCTACTGAATCAATTGCGCATCGATCGCAGTGAACCCGCCGCGCCGCGCTCTTCGCGCGTCATTTGGTGGGCGGTCGCGGCACTCATCGCAATCAGCGGCGCGAGCCTGATCGCGTGGCGCAGTTCGCACAGCGCCCCATCACCGTTAAAAGCGACGGTAGGGATGCCGCCGCCCCAGGTTGACTCTGCACCGCCTGCCGCCTCGCTGCTCGATGCCTCGGGCTACGTGGTCGCCCGGCGCCGGGCCACGGTGGCCTCCAAAGTCACCGGCAAAGTGATCGAGGTCGCCTTGGAAGAGGGTCAGCGGGTTGAGGCGGGACAAATTATCGCGCGCCTCGATGACTCCAACGCTCGAGCCGCATTGGCGCAGAGCGAGGCGCGGGTGAAGCAAGCCGACGCCGTCGTGGCAGCGGCGCAATCCGCTTATGACGATGCGCAGCCGATCTTCGAGCGCAATCAAAAACAAAGAGCCTTGGGCGTGATCAGCGCGCAAACCTTCGATCTGGCGCGATCGCAACTCGATTCGGCGAAGTCGCAGCTGCTGGTCGCCATGAGTGGCCTCGATGAGGCGCGAGCCGCGCGCCAGATCGCGCAACGCGATCTCGACGACACGGTCGTGCGGGCGCCCTTTGCCGGCGTCGTCACTGAAAAGGCGGCGCAAGCGGGCGAGATGGTCTCGCCGATTTCGGCCGGTAGCGGCTTCACCCGCACCGGCATCGGCACGATCGTCGATATGAATTCCCTGGAACTCGAGGTCGACGTGAGCGAGAACTTCATCGGCCGCGTGCTGCCGCGACAGCCGGTTCGCATCAGGCTCAATGCATACCCGGAGTGGGATATCTCCGGCGCGGTGATCGCTGTCATTCCCACTGCGGATCGCGCCAAGGCGACGGTGAAGGTTCGCATTGCCATTTTGCGAAAAGGACGCGCGGATCCTTCCCAGACATGGGCGCGCGGGTGTCTTTTTTGAATGACGTCGAATCGGGCATGAGGCGCGCGAAATGATCGGATCGATGAAGGAGAGTTCGTTGGGAGGTGCTATTCGTCTCTTGCGGAAGAGCCATGGTTGGACGCTTCGGCAGATGAGCGACAAGGTGGGCATTCCTTTCTCAACGCTTGCCAAGGTCGAGCGTAACAGACTGACGCTGACTTACGAGAAACTGCGGCAGGTATCGCGCGGGCTGAATATGACAATGAGTGACTTGCTTGCCCAAGCCGAGGCGCCGACGGAAGGCGCCCTGGTCGTGGGCAGGCGCAGCTTGGGGTCCGCCGGCAATTCGCTAACGGTGTCCACGCCGACGAGTAGCTACGAGTACCTGTGCACGGATATTCGTATGAAGCGCATGGTACCGATTATCAGCCGAATTCTCCCCAGCGGCATCGGGGGACTGGGGCAGCCAGTCCGATGTATAGGAGAGGCATTTCTGTACGTGCTCGAAGGCGCGATCGAAATTCATATGCACTGCTACTTGCCCGTTACGCTGGGCAAGGGCAAATGGATCTATTTCGACAGTGCCATGGCGCAGGCGATTGTGGCGAAAAACCGCCAAAGTGCCACGGTGCTCACGGTGTGTTGCGGCGAGGATCCTTTAGGTGCTGGGTGAGTTCCAGCGCTACTCTCGGGTGTAATTCTGTTCGCTCCGCGCGCTCCAGCGGTACAGATTCTCATCCCCGCAATGAGGGCACTTGATCGCAGTCAATTGATCGTCGAAAGCCGTCGGCGCTTTGTCGCCCGTGCTGTAGCTGCAACCGCGATAACTTGCGCGCACGATCGGTTCTTGCACAACCACCCTACATAGACCTCGCCCGGCACCATTTGTTGCGGCGCCCTGACATCGACGTGGCGCAACGGCGCTGAGGCGACCGGCTTGTGTGACGACGTACTCTTGCCTTTTAATGGACGTTTGATCGCCATACCGCCTCCCGCTGATGCAACAGGCAAAAGCCATAGCCGCTACTTCTTGCGCATCGTCGCCATGATTTTTGCCCACTCCTTGCCCACCCCGGCACACTTCTCCTGGGTGTAGAACGATTCGTGCCCGGAGATTTCCTTCTTCATCATGTCCCACCCCTCCTGCACATAAGCGGATTGGTCGGGACCGCCGTTGGTGCGCATCTTTTCGAAAAACGACTTCGCAGTTTCCTCAGCGCTTTGATCACTCTTGGCAATAAACCCCTTCTTCACGCAAAGATCGTACTGAGTCGCCGTCCCGCCGACTAACATGCCCAATTGCCGGGCTTGTCCTTGATCTTGCGTCGCGGTAGCGTTTTGGGCATTCACCGCGCCGCCCCACAAGATCAATCCCAAAATGAGGAGTTTCTTCATGGATGTAAATTCCGCCGGTGTACAACGTAAGTCCGACAATCTCAAGCTCAACCCCTTCGGATAAATCTTAAGGGCCCATAGCGCGAATTTACCACCAAGCGATGCGCGAGCGGCACCCCGCCAAGGAAATAGCTCTCTGTCTGACAGACAGGGACACGCCGGCTTGCTTTCATAGGTGCATTCAGCGCGGCGCGCGACCTGAGAACGGACTGTGAGCCTGATCTTAAACGTCAACGGCACCGACCACGAAGTCGCCGCCGACCCGCACACCCCCTTGCTCTATGTGCTGCGCAACGATCTGAAACTCAACGCCGCAAAATTCGGCTGCGGACTCGGACAGTGCGGCTCCTGTACTGTCGTGATCGATAGTAAGCCAGTAACCTCCTGCACCGTCCCGATCATGCTGCTCAAGGGCAGACGCATCACCACCCTGGAGGGCTTGGGTTCGATACAATCACCGGGAGTTCTGCAGCAGGCATTCATCGACGTTCAGGCCGCTCAGTGCGGCTATTGCATCGCCGGCATGATGATGCGCGCTCACGCGTTATTAACCGAGAAGCCTGCGCCAACTGACCCGGAGATTCGCGCCGCGCTCGAGCCCAACCTCTGCCGCTGCGGCACGCACATGAGAATACTCGCGGCCGTAAGACGTGCCTCTCAGCGTCTCATTGAGCTTAAGCGGGCATCAAGTTGAGCGCCGCGCCTGCGATTTCACGGCGAACCTTCTGCTTAGGCGGCGGGGCGCTGATCGTGAGTTTCCCAATGCTCCTGCGCGCCGCCGCCTCAATCGCCGCGCCGCCGCCGGGCAGCTTGGCGAAATCGCCCTATCTCGATGCATGGATCCGCGTCGATGCAGACGGCACGATTTCTGTGTTTACGGGCAAGGCGGAACTCGGGCAGGGCATCAAAACCGCCATCGTCCAAGTCGCCGCTGAGGAGTTGAAGGTCAAAGTCACGCAAATTCATTTAGTGACCGCGGATACCGAGCTTACCGCCGATGAGCAATATACGGCCGGCAGTCACTCACTGCAGGACAGCGGCACCGCGATTCGAAACGCCGCCGCTCAGGTACGCGAGCTGTTGATTGCGACCGCCGCCGAACGCCTCGCCGTGAACAGCGCACAACTTCGGGCGGACAGTGGTCGCATCGTGGCGGAAGACGGTCGGTTCTTAAGCTTCGGACAGCTTGTCGAGGGCACCATCCTCCACGTACAAGCACAGCCCATCTCGGTGCTGACGCCGCCCGAACAGTTCATTGTGATCGGCAAGGCGGTGCCCCGTCTGGACATGCCCGCCAAAGTAACCGGCGGTGCCGCCTATATTCAAGACATGCGTTTGTCGGGAATGGTGCATGCCCGAGTCATCCGGCCGCCGAGCAACGGAGCCACACTGCTCGACGCAGACACAACCGCCGTATCGCAGCTGCCGGGCGTGATCTCCGTGTTCCGCGATGGCAATTATCTGGCTGTCATTGCGAAGGAAGAATTTCAAGCGGTGCAGGCGATGCGCGGTTTGGCAAAACTCGCGCGCTGGCAGGAAGCGCCGCTCCTTCCGCCGCAGGCCGAACTAGAATCCTACTTGGTCGGGCTGGAGGCGGAAGATGCCGTCGTAATCGACCAACGATCGACCCGAGCAAGCGCCGCTTCACGCACTTTCGAGGCCAAATATACCCGCGCTTATCAATGTCATGGGTCCATCGGCCCCTCTTGTGCGGTCGGACTCTTTACCCAGGGGAAAATGACCGTGTGGAGTCACACACAGGGCGTTTTCCCCGATCGAAAGGCCATTGCCGAAATGTTGGCTCTCGCGGAGTCCGCCGTTCACTGCATCCACGTCGAAGGCTCGGGCTGCTACGGCCATAACGGCGCCGACGATGCCGCCGCCGATGCCGCACTGCTGGCGCGAGCCCTCCCGGACACGCCGGTGAGAGTCCAGTGGATGCGCGAACAGGAACACGGCGATGAGCCGTACGGTCCTGCCATGGTGACCCGAGCCAAGGCCGTCATCAATGCCGCGGGCCGCATCGAGGATTGGCATTACGAATTATGGAGCAACTCTCACGCTACGAGGCCCGGTGGTGCCGGATCACTGCTCCCCGCCCGCCTATTGAGTGCGCCGTTCGCGCCAACCCCGGCCAAAGTGCACATCACCCCGGAAGGTAGCGGTGACCGCAACGCGATCCCGGCGTATTCCTTCGCCAACAAAAAGGTCATCTGGCATTTTCTCAAGCAGATGCCGCTGCGAGTCTCCGCGCTGCGATCCCTAGGCGCTTATATGAATGTGTTCTCCATCGAAAGCTTCATGGATGAGATCGCGGTAAGCGCACAGATCGATCCTGTGGACTTTCGATTGCGACACCTCGAAGATCCGCGCGCCCGCGACGTAGTGACCCTTGCCGCACAGAAATTCGGCTGGGGCAAGCGTCCCAAAGCGCGCAATCATGGCTTTGGCTTTGCATTCGCCCGCTACAAAAATTCTGCTTCCTACTGCGCGGTCACCTGCGAAGTCGCGGTCGAACCCGACACGGGCGAGATTCGAATGCTGCACGCGACTGCCGCGGTCGACAGCGGTGAAATCGTCAATCCCGACGGCATCCGCAATCAGATTGAGGGTGGAATATTACAGTCCATGAGCTGGACTCTCTTTGAATCCGTGCAGTTCAACCAGACCCGCGTGACCACGAGGGATTGGGCCTCCTATCCCATCCTAAGATTCGCACACGTCCCTGACTCGATCGAAGTGCATGTCATCCCCCGGCCCGGCCAGCCCTTCTTGGGCGCGGGCGAGGCCGCTCAAGGCCCCGCCGCAGGTGCACTCAGCAACGCGGTAGCCGATGCAATCGGGACACGTATTCGTGACATACCCTTCACCTCCGCCCGGGTAAAGGCCGCCATGATCACTCGTGGTCTAAGGGATCCGGACCGTAACCAATAAGTACGTCGCTGGAATGGCCGTTGTAATCCTCAGTACTTGGTGCCAAAACTGATGAGGTGAAAGCTCAATGTCACCCATAGCGTCAAAAACGCAGCGAGCACCAATAGCACGCTCCAAAGTCTCGCGAACCAGCCGCGATTGCTCTGCCAGACTCGCCGCAGGTTCCACAGCGCGGCGGCGCACAGACCGACAAAGCCCGCTGTTCCCGCGATTTGCAACAGCCATATTGCGCCATCGAGACTGGTTTCCGACCCCGTCACCAGCAATGAAAATAGCCATGCCCATCCGGCGAAAGCCGCGAGTACCAGCCAGGAGAAGGCGCGGACCCAGCGATGGGATTTGAGGTCCGGGCCGCTTAGCGCCATTGCCACGCCGAGGCGGCGCCGACTGATGGCACCGACCGGCCAGGACAACGCCGTTAACGCTACGATAACCAAGGCTGCCACCAATGATGGGCTCAGCCAAGCTGCATCTCGGTACCAGGGAGCCCGGTTCCAAACCATGAAGGGCGATACCGGATCGAGGCTCCAACGCACCACCCGATCATTCGCGACAATGGCGCCAAGACGCCCGTGGCCATAGGCGTCCTGCCACTCGAAGGGCGCGGTCTCGATCCACGTCCGCTGTGGGCCTCCCAATACCTCGGGAACGGAGGGCCGGCCATCCTTATCCAGGGTGATTTTGACTTGGCCCACGAAGTTCCCCACATCGACGAAATTCGAAAACGAACCACGACTCGAGATGTAACTCCCAGCCAGCATACGGGCATGCTCTTTGGCAGTCGGCATCTCTACCGGTGCCGCAGTGCTCGCGGCCGGAAAATACCGATCGCCGAACTGCTCAAACAGCTTCACGCGAATAAGTTCGGTCATACCATGCTCGCCGGCACTGTTCATCGAAACAAAGAGACCGACATTCTTGGTTGGAAAAATCCACGTGTCGCTATGAAAGAAATTTAGATCGCCGCCATGTGCAATCGCACCCAAGCCGTTGACCTGCAACTCGTAAAAGCCGAGCGCCATACGGTCGGTACCCGGCACGGTCACGTGCGTCGGATCGTGCATCAGCAGCGCCGTCTCAGGTTTCAGCAACCCGGCGCCTTGATTTAAGTGCGCAATCATGAACTTCGCCATGTCCGCCGCGGACACCGCGACCGAACCGGCACCCGGTATCGAGATCAGTTCGTAGGGTTTGGCCTCCCCCGACGCCTTCGGATAACCCTGTGCCATAAAGGGCGCCAGTTGCGCAGGCAAGGGTTGACGGAATGACGCGTGGGTCATGTTGAGGGGCGCGAATATGTTGCGCTCAACGTATTCCTCGAACTGCACACCGGAGACGCGTTGGACGATGTAGCTTGCAAGGCCGGCGCCATAATTGGAATAGGCCGGCGTCGTGCCCGGCGCATATACCCGTTCCGGCAGCATGCTCTTCAGCACCTCGTCCAGCGGCGGCACAGTGCCGCTGAAACGAATACCGCCCTTGAAAGCTTCCTCAAAACCCGGCGTATGCGTCATGAGGTTGCGCACGGTGATCGGCTTGCCCTGGTACGGCGGAATCTTAAAATCCAAATACTGGTTGATATCAGCATCCAGATCGATCTTGCCCTGCTCCACCAGTTGCATCACGGCGGTCCAGGTAAACAGTTTTGAAATCGATCCGGCTCTGAACATCGTTGTCGCCGGGTCTACCGGCTTACGCGCCGCCTTGTCCGCGTAGCCGAAGCCGCGCTGGGTTAGCACCTGGCCATCTTTGACAATGACGACCACGGCGCCGGCAATGTCGTTCGCCTCCAGCGTGAAGGGCATGAAACCATCGAGCCAGGCGTCGGCATCCGATTGTGTGAGTTCTCGCGATGCGGCAGCGGGCACTGAATCGGCCGCCGTTGCGAAGGCTGCCGGGCCCATTAAAGCCGCGATGATAGGAATTGCCGCTGCCGCAAATCTGCCGATGGATGTCCGCATGCTCCGTCCCCAAGGTACCCTAATTAGGATAGAATGATCCTATTAAGAGCAATAGTAAACATTCTTAGCCCTACTGGAGCCCCGCCGTGAGATCTAAGGTTCAACGTTTGTCGATCGTCCTTGTGTTTGCATTCCTTCCCTCGCTCGCGAGTCTGGCAAGCTCTGCGCCGGCGCTGCCGATTTCCCCCGCAACAATCGATGCGACCGTGGCGCGGGCCATGAAGGCCTTTCAAGTGCCCGGCATGGCCGTGGGCATTATCAAGGACGGAAAGCTGGTCTACGCCAAAGGGTATGGCGTGCGCGAACTCGGTAAGCCGGCACCAGTAGATGCCGACACGCTGTTTCAAATCGGCTCCAACACCAAGGCATTCACCGCCGCTGCCCTTGCGCTGCTGATCGACGAGGGCAAGATTCACTGGGACGACAAGGTGATCGACTATTTGCCGCAGTTTCGCATGCAAGACCCCTACGTGACGCGCGAATTCACGATTCGCGACTTGCTCACACATCGTAGCGGTCTTGGCATGGGTGCCGGCGATCTGATGTTTTTCCCGACCACCGACTTCAGTCGAGATGAGATTATCCACGGCCTACGCTATCTCAAGCCCGTCTCGGGATTTCGCAGCAAATTTGACTACGACAACCTGCTCTACATGGTGGCCGGCCAGATAATTCCCGCTGTGACGGGAAAATCGTGGGAAGACTTCGTCACGGAACGCATTCTGGATCCGCTGCAAATGCGGCCCTGCGCCGCTAGCTATAGCAGGATTTCAGATCGGAGCGACGTTGCGGCCCCCCATGTCGTGATCCAAGGGGAGCTGAAGGCGATTCCAGTCCTCGAACATGGACGCAGTCGGACCGGCCGGGACCATCAATTGCAGCATCAACGGCATGGCGAAATGGCTCCAAACTCAACTCGCCGCCGGCAAGACGCCGACAGGACAGCAGCTGTTCACTGCCGAGCGCGGTGAAGAAATGTGGAGCATGAATACCATCGTCCCCGTGAGCCCGTTGCTCGCTACGATGTATCACACACACTTCAACGGCTACGCCTTGGGATGGGGAGTCCAAGATCTACTCGGCTACAAGAAAGTCGCGCATACAGGCGGGGTGCTGGGCAGCGTCACCTGGGTCGCCATGATCCCCGAACTTCAGCTGGGAGTGCTGGTGTTCACGAATCAAATGTCGGGCATCGCCATGGAAGTGGTCGGCGATCAAATCCTCGATGCTTACGTGAAAGCACCGCGACGCGACTGGGTCGAGATCGGCTCAACCTATAGCGCCAATCGTGACGCCGCCGCCAAGACGGTCGAAGAGGCCGCCGCCAAAATAGAGGGCTCGTCGGGATCCCCCTCGTTAGCGCTTGCTGCCTACACGGGGACGTATCGCGATCCCTGGCGCGGCGACGCCACGGTGCGCCTCGAGAACGGTAAACTGATCCTCAAGATCAGTCGGACGAATTCGCTGCAGGGTCCGCTGACGCCCTACAGCGGCAACATTTTTATTGTCCACTGGAACGATCGGAGCCTCAACGCGGATGCCTATGTTCGCTTCGAACAAGGCTTTGATGCCAAGGTGGCCGAGATGACCATGCGTGCGGTGTCGCCCGCCACCGACTTTAGCTTCGATTTCCAGGATCTGCATTTCAGCAAGGCCGATAGTTCGCAGTGATGAGAAAAAGCGCAGCGAGCGCAATGAGGATGGGCCGTGATGAATGAGAATTTGCCCACGCTGGGAAAACTTATGCTGGCCCTGCGCTCGCGCAATGGCTGGACACGCAAAGAGATGAGCGAGCAAACGGGCATTCCGCTCTCGACGCTCGCCAAGGTCGAGCACGATCAACTCACCCTCAGCTACGATAAACTTCTGCAAATCAGCCAGCGGCTCAAGATGCGGATGTCTGAGCTGCTCGCCCATGGGGATACTGCCGAAGCCGTAGTAATGACAAGGCGTAGCATTGGAACACTGGACACCGCCGTTCGCGTCAATTCTCCTAATTACGACTACTATTTTCTGTGTCCCGACTTGCGCAAGAAGCGGATGATTCCAATATTTGGCCGCCCGCGCGCGCGAAGCCTGGAAGAATTCGGCGAGTTGGTCCGACACGCGGGTGAGGAATTCATTTACGTTCTGACGGGCCGCGTTGAAGTGCATACGGAGTTTTACGAGCCCGTTGTCCTGGAGCCCGGCCAGTGTATGTACATCGATTCTGGGATGGCGCACGCATATCTACTCGGCCCTGGTTGCGACGAGGCCTCTGTGGTGTCTGGCTGCACCAGCGAGGATGGCGACTTGTTTGATTCGCTGACCAAGACAGAAACTCACTCAATTTCCAAGCCAGCCCGGCAAGCCGGCTCATGTCGTTGCAAAACGACCTAAAAAAGCGGCTGCTCGGGCGAAGGCAAGCCGGCGCTGATACGAAGCCTTCTTAATCTCGGCGCCGATCTGTCAATCGTTCCCTGAATCGTGCGTCAGGCGGGCCGGCGAGAGCGCGCCCTCTGTGATCCCGAACGAGAGCAGATCGTCCTCTATGGACCTACCCGTGACAAGTGCCGCCGCCACCCGACTTAAGGCGGGCGCCGTCTGAATACCGTATCCGCCAAGCGCGGCGTGCCAAAAAAACCGTGGTTGACGCGGATCAAATCCGGCCACCGGCGAGCGATCGTTGACGAATGAACGAATCCCGGCCCATTTGTGCGTGACGCTGGTCACGTTGAGTGTCGTGGCGCGTTCGATCCGATCTACCGCCAGTGCAATATCCATCTCGTCGGGCTGAACGTCGCAGGGTTCACACACCGTCTCGTCCGCAGGCGAAAGCAACAACATGCCGGCATCGGGCTTCAGATAAAATTCTTCTTCCGCGTCGATCAACATGGGCCACTCTTGCACCCTGTATCCTGGCGGCGCTTTGATCAAACAGGCCGTCCGTCTCCGGGGCTGTAAACCCACATCGATGGCGCCTGCGAGTTTGCCGATCTCACCGGCCCAGGGGCCTGCAGCATTGACAACCAGTTCGGCGCGGAAGGTATCGCCGGCAGCCACCACCGACCAGGTGCCTCGGTTCCTTTCCAGATGTGTGACTTGCGCCCCGGTGGTCAGTACCCCGCGCCGCGACTTAAAGAGTCTCAAGTATCCCTGATGCAGTTCATGAACCTCGATATCGCCGGCGTCCTTTATATAAGCCCCTCCCCATAGATCATCCGCTCGAAGCGCCGGATGGAGTGACCGCGCTTCCTGCGCAGTTTTTACCTCGATACCATCAGCCGCAACCGCCGACGCTAAAAATCGTGAAAGCGCGGTGGTTTGGTTGGTTCTTGCAACCAGAAGAATGGGCCGCGGCTTAATAAGGTCCGCAGCCGTGAAATCCGGATCTGGCGAGTAGAAGAATTCGCGGCTGGCGCGTGTCAATGCCCGCACGGTATCGTTCCCATACGACGCAGAAAAGACGGCCGCAGATCGACCGGTAGAGTGATATCCGGGTTTCGGCTCCATCTCGAGAAGCCGCACCGAGGCGTGCTCAGCCAAGTGCGCAGCAATCGAGGCGCCCGCCATCCCCGCGCCGATCACGACGATGTCATTGTCGAAGATCATCGCTCAGCGGTCCGATTATTTGGATGGCGGCGTAGATCGAAGTGCATGTTCCTCAAGAGCGGACCGTCCGTGCGGATTCTTTAAAGTGTGTCGAACGATCCTATGTGGGAGCAATGATCCTGTCCAGACATGTTTACGCCCAATACGAACGGCGGTGCCATCCCGGCACCCGCCAGCCGCAGGCGTCTCACGATCAATTGCCGGCCTTAATGCTTGGCATCACTTTTCGTGTACATCAGGGCGAGCGCCTGAATTTGCGCTTGCAATATACTCATGCTGGCGTCCACCAATTCGCGTTGTGCCAAATCTTTCCCGAAAAACTTTCGCAGAAGCTCGGCCGGAGGCGCATAAAAGCCATGGCGAAGCAGATCGGCATAGTCTCTGCGGAATGCCTCGGGGTCATGTTTCACCATGTCAAACATCTTGGTCGCGAGCAGTCCCGCGTAAAGATAGTTCACCAGATACAGAGGATCCTGGACCATCAAGCTCCTTGTGGTCCACATGTGCGCCAATTCAGTTTCTTGCGCCGGCCAGATCTCGTACTTGCTCCAGACCGATAAAGTCAGCGCGTCAAGGTCAGCGGCATTCTTGACCCGGCCGGCGACAACGCCGTCGTAAATCGATTGTTCCAGCGTGCCTTCTTCGGCCGAACCAAACAGACTAAAAGTCATGTCGAAGATCAGCGTCTCCAAGTAATACGCCTTGGCCTTAGGGTCAGCTCTGGTTTGAGCCAAATGGTCGTAAAGCAGAAACTCGTTGAGAGTGGCAAAGGCCTCAGACATCCAATTCGGCCCTTGTGTATAGAACGGCGATACCTCAGCTTCTGTCATGAGCTGCCTGTGAATCGCATGGCCTCCCTCATGAATAATGACTCGGCTGTCATTCGGAAGTCCTGCGCCGTAATTCTCGACAAACAGTCCGGAAGGCACCCCCCGAGCCCCTATCGAGAAGCCGCCGTTGATGCGCTTGCCTTGGACGGTGTCGACATCCAGGCGTCCATTGCCCGGATCCAGCAACTGCCGGAAGTGCTCCACATAGTCGCGCCCCAACGGCTTGAGTGCCAAAAGGGCTGTCGCACCTGTTTGATCCAAGGTAAGCCGGGGCACGCTGAACCCCGGAGCGGGCAAAGTCAGATCCCAGGACCTCACGTCGGCAATCCCCATCATGGCAGCAACGTGCTCGGCCCGCATTCGCTGATAGTTCTTCAGCAGTTCGGCGTGCCTTTCGATTCCTGCAAGCGCGTCCGTCACATCCTTGCGTTCGAGATTCCGGTTGAAATACAGCATGCTCGGCGCATCCGGAAAGTGCCGCAGCCGCGCCACGCGATCTTCTAGGCGCACAACTCCCAGCAGAATCGTTGCGTAAATGTCCTCGCGCGATGCATACCCGTTCCAGCGGCCCTGCCACGCCGCTTTACGCAGCGAACGATCCGAATTGAGTGCCAGAACCGAGGCGTTTTTCTTCGCATCGAGTTCGCCTTCTGCAGTACTGATTCTGGCGAATGGCGTAGTACGCACGGTCTGCTCATACAGCGTCCACAGATTCGCCAGTGCCGGATTCGCCACCTCGTCAAGGATCGCTTGCTGCTCTTGGGGCAACTGATGTGAAGCTTCGCGCTCCGCCTGTACCCGAAGATAGGAATAGTGCTTTAGGTTCGGAACAACGGCAGACTCCTTTTCGAAAGTGGCCGCGTCAATCCCTCGCAAAGCCGCCCCCACGGTGGCGATCAATCGATCCATCGCCGCGTCCGTCTGATCACCCGCATCCGCGGCAGCCCTGTCGTCCACATCTCGTGACGCACGCAAGAGTAGATAAGCGCGATGTCGCTGCAATTGCGCAAGCACCGTTTCAGCATGCTGCAAGTAGGCGAACAAGGCCTTGGGATTGTCGGGCGCCGGCGGCGAAAAGCCCGCAACTTCTTCGATCTGTGACTTAAGCTCCGCCAATTCAGTCTCTGGACTCGAGAAAAATCGAGTTTGATCGATCGCATACGACCGAGGCACTGGAGAGGCCGCTTCGACTCGTTGGATCGGCGCGAGCAAAAGCAACAACAGACCTAAAGCTTCCCGCGCAGCTCGACAACTCTTCATATCGCATCGCGATCTATTGGTAGAGGGGCTCGTTTGGTCGAGGTTCGCCGGCGGGTTTCCGCATCGCCTAGGAAGATCTCCTCGCACTTTGCACTACTGTGCATCATAGCTCACCGGCATCCTTATCAACAGCGCGTATGTTCTTCGTGCGGCACGCTGAGAGAGAAACGACGCTATGCTGTCGCATTTATCGAGGGCGGACACCATGGAGCAAACTCAGAAAGAAAAGATGCTGGCCGGGCAGCTTTATCGCGCGAGCGATCCTGAGATTCAGGCCGATCAGCAGTCGGCAAAGGCCTGGATGGTGCGCTACAACGCCGCTCTTGGCGCCACCGCCCATGTGCGACGCGAATTACTTCGAGAACGATTGGCGGCCGTGGGCAATGGCACCGTAGTCCGCCCGCCCTTCCATTGCGACTATGGCTACAACATCTCGCTGGGGGACGATGTCTTTCTGAATTTCAATTGCGTGATTCTCGACGTGGTGGCAGTGAGCATCGGCGCAGGAACGCAGATTGGACCGGCGGTTCAGATCTACACCGCCGATCATCCCCGCGATCCCGCGGTACGAGCGACGGGAGCCGAGTTTGGCAAGCCGATTGCCATCGGACGCAACGTGTGGATTGGCGGCGGCGCCATTATTTTGCCCGGCGTCACGATCGCTGACGACGCCATCGTCGGCTCGGGCAGTGTGGTTACGCGCGATGTGTCACGGGGCGCGACTGTTGTCGGCAACCCTGCGCGGCTGCGGCGCCCACATGGTTCGGGCGCTACCGAAGCCTGGTGAAGCACTGACAAAATCGGCGGCGCTTTTAGCGGCGGGAGCGGGCGGGACGCGCGGGTGTTCTTTAAAACGAGCACTTGCGCGATGCGCGCGAACTAACGCAAAATTCGAGCAATGTTGAATGCAACGCCGCTCGCCGACTACGCGCCGTCGCAACTCCGAGGCGCCTTGACTGCAGCCGCGTTTCGCTGGAGCGCGGCTGCTTTGGTCGGCACGGTTTGGATCAGTGCGACTCTATTTGGTTTGTATATCGTGGCGTTCTATGTCGGCGCGCTGACCGATGGGCAGTTGGCCAAGTGGAACCAGAACCTGCCGGGGCTGTATGAGCCGCGCTCACCGACGGCCACGTCAGCGCTCGGACTGCATTTCCTTGCGGGCGGCGTGATTCTCATTCTCGGCTGCATCCAACTGATCGGCAGGGTTCGTACGCGCTGGCCGGCGTTGCATCGATGGTTGGGGCGAATCTACGTCAGTGCAGCGCTGCTGGCGGGTCTCGGCGGTCTGACTTTCATTTTGGTTGTGGGCACGATCGGTGGACCCATCATGGATGTGGGTTTCGGCCTCTATGGTGCGCTGATGGTGTTGGCCGCCGTGCAAACCTACCGGTATGCCAGAGCGCGCTCGCTCAATCTGCATCGGGCATGGGCCCTGCGTCTGTTCGCGCTTGCGATCGGATCGTGGCTGTACCGCATGGATTATGGATTCTGGCTGCTGCTCGGCGGCGGCCGCGGACACACCCACGATTTCCATGGTCCCTTCGATCATGTGATGGCATTTTTTTTCTTCCTGCCGAATCTGCTCATCGTCGAGGCCTTCGTTCGCGCTCAGTCCGCTGCGTCGCCCAAAATCCGACTGGCAGCGGCCGGCTTATTCGCGGGGGCGACGGGCTTTTTGCTCCTCGGCACGTATTACTTCACCAAACTCTATTGGGGTCCGGCGATCCTGCATCGGATCGGGGCGTGAGGGAATGCTGCTTCGTCGCTACCTTACCGCGTCGCCTCGGCAGATTCCGAACTGCGGCAAAGCCGATTGACCAATCGGATGAGTTCGTCACCCAAAAACGGTTTGATCAGCACCGACACGCCATAGGATGCAATCGCCTCCATCGTTCTGGATCTTGTATCGCCAGTCATTATGATCGCAGGAAGATTCCAGCCAAGAGCGGCACGGAGTGACCGAATGCACTCAATACCGTTCATTGGACCCGGGAGGTTGTAATCACATAACACCAGATCTGGACACAAGTCCCTCTGCTTCATCAGGGCGGCACCGTCGGTCACCGTCGCAGCTTCGATGACACCGATGCCCGTCGCGGTCAGCATCCGGTTGAGCGCAGACCGCACCGAGGCCTCGTCTTCGATGACAAGGACCGTACCGCGGAAGAGCTCACCACCAAAATCAGGCGTCGCTACTGTTTCGGAGATATCGACGTATGCTCGTCCCCGCGGAATCTCAATGGAAAAACGCGTGCCCTTGCCTGGCGTAGAGCGCACGGCAACCCTGTGGTCCAAGATCTCTCCCAATCGCCTGACGATGGCGAGACCAAGTCCAAATCCGCCGCGCTCGGCATCGCAATAATATTCCTCAAATATGTGAGGCAGCTGATCTCCCGGGATGCCGATGCCCGTATCCCAAACTTCGACTCGAATCATGTCGCCGGCGCGGCGGCAACCCAACAGGATTTTCCCTCGATCAGTGTAGCGAATTGCATTAGACAGCAGATTACGGATCATCTCCTCGAGCATGCGCTTATCGCTGCGGACAATGAGATCACAGGGCACAACGCGCCATTGCAAACCCTTTCCCTTGAGCGGCTGCAGGAGGTCAGTGGCCGCAGATTCAAATATTTCTTTGACGGCAAAGTCGCTCTTCGACGGCTTGAGATTTCCAGTTTCGAGTCGATTGATATCGAGTAAACTCGACAACATGCTCGACATGGTATCAATCGAGTGGCCGATGCCCGCGGTAATCGTTTTCCCTTCGCCATCCGCATGGTACTGTTCAAGTTGTCCGTGCAAGAGTCTCAAAGTCTGTAGAGGTTGTCGCAGGTCGTGGCTTGCGGCAGCGAGAAAAATGGATTTGGTGCGATCTGCATGTTCCGCCCGTTGCTGTGAACGCGAAATCTCTTCTTCGAACCGCTTTCGCTGGGTAATGTCGGTCGTCAAGCCGCGGATACGCTGTGCCAATCCCTCTGGGTCGAATTGCGCGGTAGCCACCTGCTCTAACCACACTTCGCCATGGCCGCCCGCTCGTTGATAACGGAAGATCACGGAATAAGAGGGTTTTTCGGGGTTGACGCCGCTTACACAGGTGGTCACGTGCGCGCGATCATCCGGGTGGATTCGCCGCAACATTTCAGATCCGCTGAGAACATTTAGCGATTCCAATCCGAGGATTGGCGCCGCGTTCTGGCTGTGACGGACTTGATCGGATTGGAGATCCCATTCAAAGGCCATCACGCCTCCGGCCCGAAGCGCCTCCTGGAGCCGCATCTCCCGGTCGAGAAGTGCAATCCCTTGCAGCCTTCGCTCGCTAAACAGTGCGGTAAGGACCAGCGCGCCGAAAGAGATTGCCAAAATGCTCGCTTGAGCAGACTGGATGCGCTGCTCAAACGACAAATAGGATTCGCCAAAATTGCCAACGGCGAATGTTGTTGTCGTGACGATCGTGATGGCGAAAATGAACGTTGCCGCACTGGCTATGCCCGGGCGGCAGGCGCGCGGCGATCCAAACGAACAAAGGGCACAGAGCGATAGCAACCGACTCGAGGGTCCAACGGCTATTTGGTAGGAACACGAGAAAGGCGCACAACATGCCTACCACCGCGAGCGCCAAAGTACTCTCTGCGGCTTCCCACCTCGACGGGATGTTGCGAATCAATGAGGCAAAACCGATCACGAGTGGCGCGACGGTGAGCGTGCCGAGTCCGTCGGAGGCGAGCCAGTGAAACCACACGGTCGGGATGGATGCGGTCCCAGCACCGTGGAACCAGACGAACCCCATCGTGCCGACAATGCCCGAGACGGCCGTTCCCGCGATCGTCGCCGCAAACAGCCCCATCACGCGGCGTAGCGTATTGAGCTCAAATCGCGAGCCGTAGTATCGCTCGATCAGGCCCGCAACGATGGCCGCCTCACTGGCATTGGCAACGGCGAAGACAAGGGAACTCCAAACGTTGCGATCGCCCAGCAGATTCGCCACGATTGTCGCAGCCATCACTCCGACGATGACGGGCCACCGAGCCGCAGAACCCGCGACGATCAACACGCCCGAGGCGACGCCCGCAGCCGGCCAGAACACGGCGACGCCGTCGGGCTTCTCGAGGAGGGCCAGGCTCAGCCGAGCTGACAGGAAATAGGCGACCGCGACCGCCACCGTGGCCACCACGGTGATCGCCCACGGCGGCGCCGTGGCCTTATATTCGCGTACAGCGCCCCTTATTAGTTCCGACAGCAGAACCATTAGCTGACTGCTCCCTACTACCGATCATCCTACATTGATCTGCTTGCGGCTCATAATATTAATCTTGGCCGCAACTCGGGCGAGACGAAGAATGGATGAACCGCAACGATGGAGCCGATCGCGATATCTCGCGCTGCTGATTGTTTCGGTGCTGCACGTGGCCGTGGTGACCGGTCTGGTGATCAGCGCAAAGACTCTGGTTCGGACCAGTAGTTTGGCAATCCCGATCGAGCTGCTGATTCTGCCTCAAAACGCCGCTCCAACTGACAAGCCATTACCGACCGCTCTTGATCACCCGAAAAACGAAGCCGTAAGGCCACCGATTGCTCCGCCCGAATCGCTTACAGCAGTTCCGCTGAATTCCGCTTCTGACCTGACTGGTCCACCCGTTGATTGGTCCCAGGAAGCTCACGACGCTGCGATGAGCATGGCAAAAGCTAGCCCACCGACAGACAGGACGATTCCCGCTCCGTCATCCAACTCACCATTCGCACAAGTGCCGCTGCACCACAAGGGAGAACAAATCCCGACCGCGGACGGAAGGTGGCTCGTATTTGTCTCCGACAATTGCTATCAAGTATCGAAGTCCATCACCCACATTACCAACGCCACTAATACCGGAGTCGCAATACAAACCTATTGCACCCGGAAATCCAAGACACCGCGCGGAGATTTATTCGAGCAACTGCCGGCTTTTAAAAAGAACCATCCCAGCAACTAACTCGCTCGGGTTGCGACGGCAAGGCACGAGCCATGTTAGAAATCGTATAATTTGTCACGACTTCCGAGTATTATTTGCAAGTCATGCCAAACCGACAGCGCCCCTAAAGGAGCACCCGCAATTCCCCTATGAACGAATCCAATCCCTCAAACCCCTCCTCGCACCGCCCCGTCCTCAAATTGAAAACCACCCCGCGAAAATCATCGCCGGAAGTCAAAGCTTCTGCTCAATCGCAGGGAAAACTGAACCAAAAGCCGGGCGCGGCCTGGTCGGAAGAGCTCAAACGTCGAATGCAAGAAGAGATGGATGCCTTGATGTCGCGTTGAGCATTCTCTGCTGGTTGGTCGCTTCCCGTCGGCTGGTCGATTGGAGAGTTTAATTGGTGGCCATTCCAGCCAGCGCAGCCTGACATGCCGCCAAACCTTGACCTAACGCCATTCCCTGCCACGTTGGATCATCCGAGTGAAAAGCACCACGGATCATCGCCTTAATTGGCGCGGCAACAGGTGAACCAAGATCACCATGTGCGTGCAGCCACGCGTCGGCCCTAAGCGCAAGCGCCACCTCATTGACGGGGCGAATTCCACATTCAAGAGCCAGCACATCGACCACCGCATGCGGCAAAAGCGTCGGCAACACGCTCATGCTATCACCCTTGATTTCCGCTGAGGCCGACCCGTCCCCATAGAGGGACTTCGCGGCAGCGCCAATCCAAGCGCGAGTCCGCGCAAATGCCGGGTCTGCGAGCGGGCGGCCAATAATCGGCTCGGCATAGCCGTAAGGACCCAATCCTGTATGAAAGTCGATGACGCACACCCGCGCCGCGGACTTGAGTTTGGACTCGATGATGTGCGTCAGGGTTTTTCGCGACCAACTCGGCGCGACGCCGCCGAAGAACAGCCCTTGCGGGTGCGACCATTGGCCGCCCGACACCGCTTGTTGAAACGCCGCAAAACCGTGCCGCTTAATCCACGCGTTCAGCCGTGCGCCCTGTTGCCGCCTGAGTTTCCGCTGACCAGTCCCCGGGGCATAGATCGGCAGATAGCTCTTCATATAACGCATTTTCCGGCAGCGCCTCATCGAAATTGATCCAATTTCGATTGATATCGATGTTCTCCTCGTTGGTTCGCCTCAAATATGCAAATCCATACGGATTGACCGCATGCACGTGCAGCACCGCGGTGTGCTCTGGCAACGCCGCCCCCTTCGCCCGCCGCAGCCATCCAATTTGCGTGGCCGAGCCAAAGAAGCCTTCGACCCCGTGCACGCCGGAGATCGTTGTCAGTACTCGTGGCGCCTCAGCCGCGCCCACCCACGCCACATCGGTGGCGAGCTCGCCGCCATCGGGACCCTGAATTGCAACGGGAAACGAATTCAGAGCCGCGCCTGCGTCGCGCGCAGCGCCCATGAATTTCTCTCGGGCTTCCGCGTAACTGTCGCTAAAGCAACCGTTCATATCCGTCTCTCCAGTATTGTTGTCTGTCGAGCAGTTCGGGCCAACATTTCTTCGCCACCAGGAAAGTACTAAAAATAATCCCGGCCACAATGCAATCAGCTTTGCAGATGTCGCAGCTTGTCGGGGTTTCGCACCACATAGATTGCGCTTTGCATCCATAAGCAGGCCAAATCCCACCGCGAGTCGATTGTACCCGTTGATGATATTGATCTACTGGATGACGGCTTAAGAGCGGGCAACGTGACATCCGAAGCGCGAGTTTGTTGAGCCTAAGGGGCAACCGGCGGCTAATAGCCCTAAAGTCCCATGGTCGGCAGCGAACTCAGCTCGCAAAGTAAGCCCCGATATCAGGTTAGGAGTGGCGCCACTGCGCCTCTATTTCGTGGTGGTGCCACTGCATGGGCACAGGAGGAGTGTCGTGATCTTTCAAACGTCCATGAGTTGTGAAGGTAGCGATCGTTGGACGGGGATCGCTTCCTGGAGTGTTAGTGGGTCTTTCCGAACCCTGACACTGCTGGCGATTGCGTCTCTGAGCTTCGGTTGCGGGCGTAGCACGCCTCCACCTGACCCTGCGGCCGAGAACGCTGAGCCCCCTGCGAGCGCTGCGCTCCCTGCGAGCGCCGCGCCGCCCGTGCCGAGCTTCTCAGCAGCGGAGAAGGTCGGCATGTTCGTTTTCGCCCAGAACAACCAGAATCGCGATCAACAGCTGCGTGACGAGCTCGACTGCTACAACCAGGTACAGCAGCAGAGCGGCATCGATCCCGACAGCCCGCCACCGCAACCTCCCTCCGGCGCGCAGGTTCAGGCCGCGCAGCAACAGGCCGCCGCACAGACCCCGGAAGCGGAGGGCGGTCGTGCGAGGGGCGCGGCTCGAGGGGCGGTCGGCGGTGCTGTCATCGGGGGTATTGCCGGCGATGCCGGCAAAGGAGCCGCAATTGGCGCCGCGGCCGGGACCGTGCACGGAGGTAGGAAGCAGAAAGCGGCGAATGAGACCAACCAGCAGCAGGCGGCTCAATCAGCATCTGCGCAGCTGCAGCAACAATATCAGCAGGCGCAGGCTGCCTACGACCAGCAACAAAACACCTTCAAGAGGGGCTTGAGCGCCTGCCTGGACTCCCGCGGCTACTCCGTGAAGTAAAGTGGTGTCCGACCTTGGAAGGCCGGACACCGCTCACTCACCTTTTCGCGGCTCGCATCGGCTTGGCGTCCTCATCCTCGCTGTCCTCGTCGCCGGCGCTCATGCCCATTTTTTCCATTAGCGCCATTTTGCGTTTGAGCATGAATGCCCCCAGGGCCTCGGTGTCGACACCCGCCTTCTTCGCCTTGGGAAACATTTCGCCCTCTTCCTCCTTGACGTGATGGTCAATCTGCTCGCCCAGCACGGTTACTTTGGCGTCATAGAGGTCGTCTTTAGGATTCGCATCTTCCAGTTGAGCAATCATTTCTTTCGCGCCTGCGTGTTCGACCAAGGCCTCGTCCATCAGATCTGAATCGTCGATGGCTTTGCGCACGGCGGGGTAAAAGATCTCCTCTTCGAGCTCCGTGTGAATCTTCAGTTCGCTGCAAATCTGATCGACGAGCGCCGCTTTGTTCTCGTCGCTGCCGTCCTCTTTGAGCTTGTCAAATTCGGAAAACAACTTCTTCACTTTTTTGTGATCCGCCATGAGCATTGCAATGGCGTCCTGTTCTGCGCCGCTTGCGGCTTTCTTGGTAGTTGGCATAAAGGGTCCTCGATGTTGGAATGAGTCGTATGTAAGGCTGCACGCGACCGGGGCTAGGCGACGCGACTGCCCTTGAGGCCGGGCGCTTCGGAAGTCGATGCAATGTCCGTCGCGCCCGTTCCCTTGAGAAGGTCCTTGGCACGATCGATTTGTTCAGACGTGTCGCAGTGCACCGAGAGCAGCGTCCCGCCGCCTTTCACCTCACCCTCATAACGCTTGGCTTCGTATTCGGGGATGCCCATGCCAACCAGGGCGCCGACCAAGCCGCCGACGGCACCGCCAACGCCCAAACCCGCCAAGCCAGCCATAATAGGACCAGCGGCGATCAACGGGCCGACGCCCGGAATGGCGAGTGCACCGATCCCCGCGAGCACACCCAAAGTGCCGCCGATGACGCCGCCCGTAGTCACGCCCGCCGTCGCTCCCTCAGGTGCTTTAGTGTCTTTCTGATGCGCAAATTCTCTCGTGCTGGCGGTGTCGGGCAACAGCACCGAGATGGCTGTGCTGGGATAGCCCGCCGCAATCAAACTATCGACTGCTCTTTCAGCGAGCTCCGCCGACTTATAGATGCCGAATACGGCTGTATTTTTGCTGCTCATATCATGACTCCAAGAGATTTAGGGATATGACGGGTGGACCGCCGGTGTGCGCTGAACGTTACGCGCGCTCCGAAAACCCCGGAGTAGGACAATCACTATGAATACGAGAGATTTAGGCGCGCAGCGCTGTCGGCGGCTTCAAGTCAGACGCCGGATCGAAAGCCCGTGATTGGCGCCCGCAACGCTTCCGGCGCCCACGCCTCCACCGACGCGGATTCCGCATTGAGGCGCGCCGCAACATTGGTGGATGCCTTGATCATGGCGGCCGGGTTGCCGCTGACCGCATCACAAGCGCTCTGCATGATTCGCCAATCCAAAGGCGAAATTCCTTTCATGACCTCTTTCTGGAATTCTCGCGCAGCGGACGCGGAGGCGATGGCTGCCGCAATAAGGCCGATCCAAGGCGTAAGCAGCCGTGCAGTGCTGACGAGCGCAACGGTCCGCCAAGCATCGGGCTGCGCAATTTGCTCCGCCAGCGCGCAGCTGACGAGGCAAGCCACATGACCCAGGACCTCGCGCTGGCGTGACGCCAGTACCTCCTCACGATCGGCGACGTAAAGCGCGACGCCCGATTCGACGATCAACACCGTGGCGCGCACCAAATCGTCGCTGTCTTGGGAGACACCTCGGGCCGCGGGAACAATCCCTTGCGCTCGCAGGAATTTTTCCAACGGCGCCCGCCGCAGCCGGGCCTGCAGCGCTCCATCCCAGCGGCGGCCCACCGCCTTGCTCGGATACACGATTCCCATAGATCCATTCCCGCGCGCCGTGCACGATGGCGAGAGGAAATCTCTTCACTACAATCGTGGCGGCGCGAAGATTCATAACTTAATGCCAGGAAGGCGTGAGGATCTGCGACGCGTGTCTTAAAAAGCGCAATTGGCCCTACGAAGCGCCGAACGGGCGCAAGTGATCACTCGCGCAGGACTCTGAAGGGCATTTGAAGATGTATATGATTGGTCCCGTCGTTTTGTAGCCACTGAAGCGTTCCACCGGTGCGCTGCACACGATGACGCATGGACGTCTCTGGCGACACCCTTTGGTTTTCCTGCGCGCCTGCTGCTTCGAAGGACACGCTCTTGAGGTGGCAATGCAAGGTATCGTTATCGTCAATCACCTCTAGATCGACTTCACGTGCCGCCCCATAGGACAGAACATATTTCAGCGCTTCTTGAAAAATTCGAAATACAGCAATTTTCAGATCAGAGGGAAAGCTCATTTCAGAGGGCGGAAAGTTCTCCGAATAAGGGACGCCGGCGGCATTGCAGCTTGCCTTCAAATGCCACCTCAGGGTAGCGAATAATCCAACATTGTCGAGCAGCGTCGGCCTTAAGTTCTCAATCACTTCGCGCTTCATGTCGATGGCGGTGCGCAATAATCCCGTAGCACGAGCAAGCTTTTCCCTCACCAGTTCGCAATGCCCGGATTGTTGGGCTATCCATCCAATATCCATGATCGCGCCGACTAACAGACCTCCAAGCTCATCATGCAACTTACGTGCAAGCGCGAGCTTTTCCTCTTCAATGTCACGCTGCGACTGCTCCAAGGCATCGGTGAGATCGCGGACCGATTGTTGATGAGGATCGCCGGCCGGCTGGGCAGTCGCGGGAAAATTGGGAGGATGTCGATCCATACTGTAATCAGTAACATTTTCAGCAACGCTATGCTGTAGGCGCAAGGCCCGATAAGACCCTGGCAGCAGCACTCTGCGTCCTTTGGATGAGAAGGTTCGAGTGCGCCGTCTTAGCTGTGCGCACCCAAATGGCGAGTCGGAACGCCGGCCACGCTTCAATCTCGCGAAGGCGACAACGCCTTGATCATGCCATACAGCACTGCGCCAGACGCCGCAGCGATCGCCAGCGCCTTCACGGGATTCTTCTTCGTGTAAGCCACGATCGAATCTGTCGCATTCGACGCAACATCACGCGCCTGGCCCGCCATGTCGGACATCGCATCCAGGCCTTGCTTGCTCGCGGATTGAACCCGTCTCGCGCCTGTGTTGAAGGCAGTGCCCGCGTCGCTGCGAACATCCTCCAGTTTGCTGGATAAAACGTTGCCGGCCTCTTGTCCGGTCGTCGCAAAACTGCCGGAGACTGAGTTTTCCATGAGCATCCCCCATTCGCGCGAGTGAGCGTAGGCGCAATCTCACACTTAGTGACGGTCTCTGGAACCCAATCAAGCTATTAATTGTCCTTTAACACAGGGATGAATAAGAAGGGATTCCACTTTGGAAGAAGCGGGTACGCGGAAGCGGAGAATGGCTGTGTTCCTGCTGGTACTTCTATTGCACGGTCTTTTGATTGAGGTATTGCTGCGGGAGCAAAAGTGGATTCGTTCCACTCAGCGTCAATCACTGGATGCCTTTCTCGTATATTTTTTTCCCCGTGAAGCGTCTCCGGCCAGCAATGTTCCCGAAGCGAAGAGTCCCGCGAAAGCGCCTCGTAGGGACAGCGCGCTTAAACGAAATAAGCAAGCGCAGAACCCATCAAACGCCCCGGTAGCCTCCCCGAACGCGACGGTGCCACCGACGCCACTGATTGACTGGCCGCATGAGATGGAACTGTCCGCGCAGAACAGGGCTAGGGATGAAGAAAAGGAAAAGACCTATCGCGACTTGGCCAAGTCCATGTCACCGGCGCAACTGGAATGGTTAAGGCAGCACCACATGGAGCAAGCCACGCCCGGTTTGACATGGAAGACTCCACGAGTCGAAGTCACAAAAGAAGGAATCCCAATCGTTCATATCAATGATCATTGTGTTCTCGTTCCGCTGCTCTTCGTGCCAATGGTTTTTTGCAGCATCGGGCACATAGAGGCAAACGGTGACTTGTTCAAACACATGCGTGATCCGAAGCCGCCGTAGGAATTCAGTGTTACGTCACCAAGCATAAACTATCTCCCAAAGCGATGGGTCGCATCGAATAATATAGGCTTCAAAGATGGCGCGACCGGTTGGCTTGGCGTCACGCGGATTCAAATGCCGTGCGTACAACCGCTCACTTGAGCCGCAATTCACATCCGCAACGGACCTCAGGGCTCAACGTCCTTGCCTTCAACAAGGTCGAGGCGGCTGCGTAGCTCATCGGCCCAACTTCGCATCATGCGTTCCGCCGCTGCCCGGTTGGTGACGCTGCTCGAACGCTGCCCGTACATATTGGGGTCCGCCTTTGCATCGACCACGCGCGCTAGCATCATGTTCGAAACCGAATCCCACAGTTCCAGATAGATGGACATCGAGCCGGCCGATTCGACGTACGTCGTGGTGCGGCCTGCCGTCATGAGATCCGGCGCGCTGACCCGGATATTGATCAGCGCCGGGCGCAGAACCAACACATCCGCGCCGCCGGAGTCGGTAACCTGATATCGCCCGCCCTCCCGGAGCTCCTCGGCGAAAATTTTCTTGAAATCACTCTGCAGCGCTGTCTTCGCGCGCTCAAGGTCGCTGTCACGGATCCGGCGCGACGGATCCCGCTGGTCGCGGTTCCAATCCTTCACCCAGTCCTTCGAGAACTCCACGTAGCAATCGAGGATTGCCACCCGCTTGTACTGCGTGAAAGTTGCGCCTGGTCTGACGTAGACGAGCCGCTGCTTGGTCTGCTTGAAGAGGTGCAGCCCTTCCTTGGTCACTTCTGGCGGTGGCTCCTTGGCGGCGACTCCGGCCGGGCACACGAATGCAAGACAGGTGCACAGCACGGCGAGGGCCACGAACGACTGGTTATGACGTCTCATTGTTTTGCTCGCACTGATTCAGTTGGATCCGGCTTGCCACACGATACGCCTTTTCGGAGATTGAACTTGCCTCAAGAACTCGTCAAGCGCACCGGCAGGCGGTCGCTAGTGACCCACGAGAATTTGTATCTCCATTGGTCGTTGTATGAGTCTGCGCATTGTTTCACTGGGCAATATTTTGCGGCACTTCTTTGCAGCCAACGATTTCCATGTCTCTCGCAAAGCGATCCGAGGTCAATCATAAGACCTAGGTCCAATAGCTCCAACGCCGATTTAAGTTCTAACCTGCGTCAAGGATGCGGTTAGTTTGATGAGAGATCAGCTATTTCTTTTCGCAGCGAATTTCGCACGGACACGCCTCATATCGCTGTGGCATCTAATAATTTCGTTGGAGCGCCATGGGAAGCAAGAACGGCGGACGCGTTTTAAGAACGCCAACTATGGTGTGCGGTTCAGCGATTCGTATCTTGAGTGGGCTGCAATGTTGGAGAGCCGCTCGTCCACTTTTACCAATCAGGGTCCAGAGATTGCGTGCAGTTGCTCGTGGCAGTGAAAGATCAAAGGGGGAAGCGTATGCAGCTCAGTGAGCGACCGGCTTTGGCAACCACTTGCCGTGCTGTGGCAATGAGAAGCGCAGGGCCGCGTGCTCTTTTGCTGGTGGGCGTCGCGACGATCAGCACGGGCGGCGCATTGCCGGCGGCGGCGGCGGATCAGTCATTTGAGATTTACGGCTTCGCCATGGCCGACTTCATTCAAGACTCCAAGCGCGTCGACCCCAGCTGGCAGGATGCGTTTCGTCCCTCAAGAATAGCCGACCCAGAGGGTCAGTTCGGCACCAACGGTCAGTCCAGCATCAGCGCCAAGCAGAGCCGCTTCGGCGTCAAAGGAACTCTGCCCACGGGCGATAGCACTCCGCCGGTGAACTTCAAGTTCGAGATCGACATGTTTGGCGTCGGCGTCGATGCCGGCCAGACCACCATCCGCCTGCGCCATGCGTATGGCGAGTGGGGTCAAATACTCGCCGGACAGACGCACAGTCTGTTCATGGATATCGATGTATTCCCGAACGTCATCGACTACTGGGGTCCGAGCGGCATGGTGTTCTACCGTCTGCCGCAGATTCGTTGGACGCCCTTTAAGACCGAGACGGGCCAGTTTGCCATCGCCATTGAAAAGCCCGGCAACGATGTGGATGCCGGCAACATCCGGCTGGTTGAGGAATTCCAGAATGCCACTGTGCGCGGCAATCAGACCCTCCCGGACCTGACGGCGCAATACCGCATGGACGGTGCATGGGGTCACGCCCAGATCGCCGGCATATTGCGCAAGGTCGGTTACGAGTATCAGCCCACTGCGGACGTAGCGTTCCAGAAGGGCAGCCAAACCGGCTGGGGCGTGAACCTCAGCAGCACCATCAATCTGTTCGCCAAGGACAAGCTGCTGCTGCAAGTCGTTCACGGCGATGGCATAGCCACCTACATGAACGACGGCGGAATGGATATCGCGCCGAACGCGGCATACCAGCCCCTCGTCAATCCCTTGGCGCCGACCGCACCGACGAGTACACCGAGTTTGTCCGCCGAAGCGGTGCCGCTCACCGGAGTCGTGGCCTACTACGATCACTACTGGAACAGCCAGTGGTCAACCACCCTCGGCTACAGCGAAACGCAGGTCAACAATACCAACTTCCAGGCGACCAGCGCGTTTCACAAAGGCCAATATGCCTCGGTCAATCTGCTGTGGTATCCGGCAAACAAAGTCATGCTCGGCGGAGAGCTGATGTACGGCAAACGCACCGATAACTCCGGGGTAACGGGCGATGATGTGCGCTTTCAGTTCTCGGTCAAGTATGACTTCGGGATAAAGCTTTGAGGCGAATCGCTGAGCCGCTACTTCAGCACACCGACTACACGCAATCGAAAAGGATCAAGCTCATGAAACAAAAAGTAATTGCAATGGCGGCGTTTGCGGTGGCGGCCGCTACTAGTATGGCGCATGCGGCCGACGATCCGAAGGCAAAATCCGCCCAGCCGGGCATGCGCCTTGAACACGATCTCTTGGGTGATAAGCAAGTGCCGGCCGGCGCGTACTATGGAGTGCAGACCGCGCGAGCGCTCGAGAACTTTCAGATCTCCGGCGTTTCGATGGCCCACTATCCGGAGTTCGTCGATGGTTTCGCGATGGTGAAGCTCGCCGCCGCACGTGCCAACACCCAGGTGGGCGCCATGAAGCCGGAACGCCTGGCAGCCATTGAAAAAGCCTATCAGGCGATCATGGCGGGCAAGTATCGCGATCAGTTCCTAGTGGACTGGTATCAGGGCGGCGCCGGAACTTCGGCAAATATGAACGCCAACGAAGTCATGGCCAACGTCGGGCTCGAGCTCAGCGGTCACAAGAAAGGCGAGTATCAATATCTCGAGCCGCATGACGACCTCAACATGTCCCAGTCGACCAACGACTCCTATCCCACGGCGATCAAGATCGCGTTTCTGCTGCGCAACGACAAGTTGGTGGCGGAGTTGACGCAACTCGCCGCCTCATTTCATGCCAAGGGAAAACAGTATCTGAGGATCCCCAAGATGGGCCGCACCGAACTGCAGGATGCGGTGCCGATGACGGTGGGTCAGGAGTTCCATGCCTTTGGCGGCGCGCTCGAAGGGGAGATCGCGCTGCTCAAAGACGCAGAAAAGTATCTATACGCCGTCAACATGGGCGCAACCGCCATCGGTACGGGCATCAACGTGCCGAAGGGCTATCCGAAGGCGGTAGCGGCGGAGTTGGCCAAGTTGACGAAGAAACCCATCGTGCCCGCCCGCGACATGATTGCGGCGACATGGGACCAGGAAGGGTTCGTGGTTTACTCGGCGGCCCTCAAGAGCGTGGCAATCAAGCTCTCCAAGATCTCCAGCGATCTGATCTTGCTCGCGTCCGGTCCGCGGGCTGGTCTTAATGAGATCGATTTGCCGGCAATGCAGCCCGGCTCCTCGATCATGCCGGGCAAAGTCAACCCGGTCATGCCCGAGCTGATGAACGTCATTGCTTTTCGCGTGATCGGTAATGATGCCGGGGTCGGCGTGGCTGCCCACAGCGGCCAGCTGCAGCTCAATGCGTATGAGCCGCTCGAAGGCTTGTCGGTCATGGAATCGCAGCAGATCCTGCTCAACGGCTCCAAGGCGTTGCGCACCAAGTGCGTGGACGGCATCACCGTCGATGAAAAGGTGCTGGAGCACTACATGGAGACGACAGTGGGCATCGTCACCGCATTGAACCCGGTCATCGGCTACGACAAGGCGACTGAGCTCGCGAACGAGGCCTACAAGTCCGGCAAGGGACTGCTGGAAATCATTCGCGAGAAGAAGATATTGACCGAGGCTCAGATCAAGGACCTGCTCGACCCGGTGAAGCTCTCGAATCTCGACCCCAACTTGTACAACTAGCAAATGCATGACCGCCTCTCGTGGGCGGGTCTTGCCGAGGAGAAGAATATGTTCGTGTCCAGAATGCCCTTCGCGCTATTGGCCTTGGTGCTGATGTCGCTGACCTCTTGGACCCCTGCGTCAGCGCAATCCAAGCTGCCACAAATCGTCATTCTCGCCACGGGAGGCACGATTGCCGGTGCCGCCGCGACCGGCACCCAGTCGGGATACACTTCCGGTGCCGTAACGATTGACGCCATGCTGGCGGCCATACCCGGCATCGAAAAGCTGGCAACCGTCAAAGGGGAGCAGATTTCGAATGTCGGGTCGCAGGACATGTCGTTCGATATTCTGCTCAAGCTGGCCAAACGCATCAACGAACTCGCCTCGAAAGGGGACGTGGATGGCTTCGTCGTCACGCACGGCACCGACACGATGGAGGAGTCGGCGTACTTTTTGAACTTGACCGTCAAGACCGACAAGCCGGTCGTCATGGTCGGCTCGATGCGGCCTTCCACGGCCTTGAGCGCCGATGGACCGCTCAATCTCTACAACGCCGTGGCGGTCGCCGCCGACCCCAAGGCCAAGGGCCGCGGCGTGCTGGTGGTGATGAACGACACGATCCACGGGGCGCGTGCGCTCAACAAGACCAGCAGCACTTCCGTGGAGACGTTCCAATCGCCGATGAGCGGTGAGGTGGGTATTGTCGCCTACGGCAAGACCAAGTTCTTCAACACGCCGATCTGGAAGAACACCAGCCGGAGCGAATTCGACATCACCAACGTGACCAAAGTACCTCGCGTGGACGTGATCTTTGCATCCATGGACATGTCCCCGGATCTCATCGACGCGGCCGTCGCCAGTGGTGCGAAAGGCATCGTCATCGCGGGTGTCGGCAACGGCAACATGAACAAAGCATCGGTGGACGCCGCAGCCAAGGCGGCCAAGAAGGGCGTGATTGTGGTCCGCAGCAGCCGCGTGCTCACGGGCGTCATCGGACGCAATGTGGAACTCAAGGACGACGATCTCGGCTTTGTCGCCTCCGATGAACTTGACCCGGAGAAGGCGCGCATCCTGCTGACGCTCGCACTGCTCAAGCCGAGAACTCCCGCAGATGTTCAGAAACTGTATTACAGCTATTAATGGACAGGTGACCGCGGGAACAAACTGTGAAGAGCAACTCCGTCTGGCTCGCGGGTGCACTCTGCTGGCTGCTGGGATCGCCGGCGGCACACGCGCAGACCGCCGCGGCGCCTGCGGCGCCTGACCCGACCGCAGCGGATCCATCGCAGGACGATCGGGTCGAAGCAGCCGAGGCCGACGGCGATGAGCCCCGCCGAGAGCTGGTCAAGTGGAACCAGTACGAAGGTCCCTACATTACTGCGCGCCTGGGCGGCGGGTTCCTGTATGACTACGCTGCCTATGCGCAGAGCGCAACGAGCAAGGACCAGCTCAGTCTGAGCCCCAAGGATGGTCTTCGAGACTTTCGCGTTCTGCTCAAAGGCAAATTCCCGCAGTTACCCCGTCTGAGTTATACGATGGGGTACATGTATGACGGTGCGCTCAAGGAGTGGCATTTCCGCCAGAGCGGCCTGATGGTGGAAGTGCCCGAACTGTTTGGCGACGTCTTCGTCGGACGCACCAAGGAAGGATTTTCGACCAACAAGATCATGGTCGGATACCAAGGGTGGACGCAGGAGCGGGCGACGGCCAACGACGCGTTCATTCCGATCCTCGCGGACGGGATTAAGTGGTCGGGTTACGTTCCGAACGGCAAGCTCGTCTACAACGTCGGAGTCTTTCGCGACGATCTGTCGGAAACGGAATCGTTCAACAAGAACGACAATCAGGCCGTGGGTCGCGCCGTGTGGCTGCCCTTCGGCGGCAAGGATGCGACCGTCCTGCACCTGGCGCTGGAGGCCCGCTACGGGCAATCGGACGACGGCTACTTCCGCTATCGCTCCAAGCCGGAATCGTTCCTCGCGCAGGACTACGTGATCGATACCGGCAAGTTTCCCGCCTCGCATTCCAACATGATCGGAGTCGAGACGTACTATCGACCCGGCCCTCTGATGTTCGGCATGGAATATTTCATCAATCAGGTCGCTTCGCAGCAGGCGCGCGATCCTACGTTTCACGGCGGTGAGGTATTCGTGGCCTATCTGCTGACCGGAGAGACCCGCCCGTACAACGCGCGCGGCGGCTACTTCGAGCGTATCTCCCCGTCGTCATCCGTATTCAACGGCGGTCTCGGCGCTTGGGAACTCGTGCTTCGCTACTCCTACACCGATCTGGACTCTGGGACCATTCAGGGTGGCAAGTTCTGGCGCATCACCCCGATGGCCAACTGGCACATGTCGGACAACATTCGACTCGAATTCACCTATGGCTATGGTGAGCAGGATCGCTTCGCTCGTAAAGGCGGCCTGCAGTTCTTTCAGATCCGCCTGCAGACTCAGCTCTGACTCACTCGCCCTCCGCCACAGGCCGAGTGCTTTTTCATCTCTTTCCGGCAAATAAGACCTAGGTCCAATAGTTCGAGTACGCCGCAGATGTTCGAGTGTCGCCATGGAGCGGCTCATCCAATTTCCAGTCAGGGTTCCATGGGACCGTTGCGTCCGGTTGTTCGTGGGAGTGAAAGATCAAGGGGGAAGCGTATGCAGCTCAGTGAGCGATCGGCTTTGGCAACCACTCGCCGTGCTGTGGCCATGAGAAGCGCAGGGCCGCGTGCTCTTTTGCTGGTGAGCGTCGCGGCGGTCAGCACGGGCGCGGTGTTGCCGGCGGCGGCGGCGGATCAGTCATTCGAGATCTACGGTTTCGCCATGGCCGACTTCATTCAAGACTCCAAGCGCGTCGACCCCAGCTGGCAGGACGCGTTTCGTCCCTCAAGAATAGCGACCCAGAGGGCCAGTTTGGCACCAACGGTCAGTCGAGCATCAGCGTCAAGCAGAGCCGCTTCGGCGTCAAAGGAACGCTGCCCACGGGCGATAGCACTCCGCCGGTCAACTTCAAGTTCGAGATCGACATGTTTGGCGTCGGCGTCGATGCCGGCCAGACGACCATCCGCCTGCGCCATGCGTACGGCGAGTGGGGTCAGATACTCGCCGGACAGACGCACAGTCTGTTCATGGACATCGACGTATTCCCGAACGTCATCGACTACTGGGGTCCGAGCGGCATGGTGTTCTACCGTCTGCCGCAGATTCGTTGGACGCCCTTTAAGACCGAGACGGGCCAGTTTGCCATCGCCATTGAAAAGCCCGGCAACGATGTGGATGCCGGCAACATCCGGCTGATTGAGGAATTCCAGAATGCCACCGTGCGCGGCAATCAGACACTCCCGGACCTGACGGCGCAATACCGCATGGACGGTGCACTGGGGTCACGCCCAGATCGCCGGCATACTGCGCAAGGTCGGTTACGAGTATCAGCCCACTCCGAACGTAGCGTTCCAGAAGGGCAGCCAAACCGGCTGGGGCGTCAACCTCAGCAGCACCATCAATCTGTTCGCCAAGGACAAGCTGCTGTTGCAAGTCGTTCACGGCGATGGCATAGCCACCTACATGAACGACGGCGGAATGGATATCGCGCCGAACGCGGCATACCAGCCCCTCGTCAATCCCTTGGCGCCGACCGCACCGACCAGTACACCGAGTTTGTCCGCCGAAGCGGTGCCGCTCACCGGAGTCGTGGCCTACTACGATCACTACTGGAACAGCCAGTGGTCAACCACCCTCGGCTACAGCGAAACGCAGGTCAACAATACCAACTTCCAGGCGACCAGCGCGTTTCACAAAGGCCAATATGCCTCGGTCAATCTGCTGTGGTATCCGATAAGCAAAGTCATGCTCGGCGGAGAGCTGATGTACGGCAAACGCACCGATAACTCCGGGGTGACGGGCGATGATGTGCGCTTTCAGTTCTCGGTCAAGTACGACTTCGGGATAAAGCTTTGAGGCGAATCGCTGAGCCGCTACTTCAGCACACCGACTACACGCAATCGGCAACACGATTGACGGTGCTCAACCAAGGAAACTCGACATGAATACGAAGCGATTTTCAGTCTTAGTGGCGATGGCCGCCGTCGCACAAGTCTTACTCCTCGCCCCGACGTGGGCCCTCGCGGCCGCCAAGGCAAGCCCTGTCGCGCCCGCGCGCGAGCGCGTGGAGGCCATCGTCAAGGAGGCCTACAACAAATTCAAGGGCGACACTCGGGGCAAAAACGCCGATTACATCCCCGTGCTGGCGAAGGTGGATTCAAAACTGTTTGGCATCGCGATTGTCACCACCGATAACCAGGTCGTGACCATCGGCGACGTAAAGACACCCTTCTCCATCCAGTCGATCTCGAAGGTTTTCTCACTTGCACTCGCGCTGGAGGAGATGGGAGCAGAGCCGGTCTTTCAGAAAATCGGCTCGGAACCCACGGGACGTGCCTTCAACTCTCCGGTGGCTGTCGTTGATATGCCGACGCACTCGGGGAATCCGTTTGTGAATGCAGGCGCCATCGCGACCGTGAGCCTCATTTCCGGCAAGACCCCCGATGAGAAGTGGGCCAAGATCCTCGCCTTTTACAGCAAGACTGCCGGGGAAAAGCTGGTGCTGCTCGATGAGGTCTACAAATCCGAGGCGGCGACCAATACAGGCAACAAGGCACTGTCCTATCTGCTGGCGAAGTACGATCGCATCTACGCCGACCCGTTCCAGTCGGTGGATGTCTATACCAAAGAATGCTCGGTCGGGGTGAATGCGGTGCAGCTGGCGCACATGGGAGCCACGCTGGCCAACAACGGCGTCAGTCCGGTCACGGGCGAGCGGGTGATCAAGGGCGAGAACATTCCGCACATTCTCAGCACGATGATGATGGCTGGGCTGTATGACGGTTCCGGCGGTTGGTCCTGGCACGTTGGCATTCCCGCCAAGAGCGGCGTGGGCGGCGGGCTCGTAGCGATCGTGCCCGGCAAAGGCGCCATCGCGGTGTTCTCACCGCCGCTGGACGAAGCTGGGAACAGCGTCAAGGGCCAGGAAGTAATCGAATACGTCGTGAACGCATTGGACTACAACGTCTATACGCCCGCGTCTGTCGGTCTGAAGTAGACCGTGGGTTCGGGCCGATACACGGGCATTCATTTTTTCGATCGGGAGCGACTGGATGGCAACAGAGAAGAAGCCGCGAGCGCAGGCATGGCATATCGCATTCATGCTTGCAGCACTGACTGTCAGCGCTGACGCAGCGGCCGCCCCTTCGTCGCAGGACTCCCAAGCGGCGATCGCGACGGATACCGACGCGGGTCAGGCGCAGAATGCAGATACGAGTTCGCAAGGGCCTCAGACGTGGGGCAAATATACGGAAAATTTAGGCTACAGGATTGTCAACACCGACGTAGGCGACGCAAATCTGAGCATCTATACGTATGTGCGGTACCTGAACCAGAAGGGCACCGATTCGACCTACAAAGACTCGTTCGGGAACGTCACGTCTCTTCAGGAGCGCCAGGAAATTCAGCTGCTCAAGGTGCAGATAAAGTTTCTCGGCTGGCTGCTCAATGAGAAGTTCCGCTACTTTGTGTACGCATGGAGTTCCAATGCGACCCAGGGGCAGGGGGCACAGGTGGTGCTCGCGGGCAACCTGAATTACGACTTCAATGAGCACCTGACCCTATCAGCCGGAATCAGGTCTCTGCCAGGCACCCGCAGTGTGGAGGGCAATTTCCCCTTCTGGCTGAATGTAGACAACCGCATGGTGGCCGATGAATTCTTTCGGCCGTCTTATACCGACGGTATCTGGGCCCAGGGCGACATCATCAAGGGGTTGCGAATACCAGGTCATGCTCGGGAACAACTTAAGCACGCTGGGAGTGAGTTCAGGACAGCTTAACAACAAAATCGATACGCTTTCTAGCTCGCTCGTCTGGATGCCGACCACGAAAGAATTTGGTGTGGGCTTTGGCGACTTCGAGACTCACCAAACTCTGGCGACGCGCCTCGCGCTGCACTACACGCACAGCATCGAGGATAAGCAAGCGCAGCCTAACACGGACGCATTCGAGAACACCCAGATCCGTCTCTCGGACGGCACAGTGGTTTTCACGCCCAACATCTTCGGGCCCGGCATCACCGTCAACGAGCTTCGTCTATCAGATGAGCCACCTTGGACGGGGGCGTCAAGTATCACGGCTTTGCCCTGGAGGGGGAGTACTACTATCGTCGGCTCGATCAGTTCGAGGGACCCGGTACGGGAGGACTTCCCCATCTTCACGACACCGGTTTTCAACTGCAGGCTTCCATGATGGCGATTCCAAAGACGCTGCAGCTCTACTTGGCTGGATCAAAGATCGAAGGACAATACGGTAACCCGTGGGATACCCGCGTGGGTATGAACTGGTTTCCCTGCCAAGAACAGAGTCGTCCGCTGGAACACCCAGGTGATGTATATCAACAGGTCGCCGGTTGGGTACAACTCTCTGACGTACAACGTGGGGAGCACCGGAGTCATCTTCAACACGGACTTCGAGCTGGCCCTGTGAGGCGCTGCACGTCTGAGCCCGAATTGTGTGCTCACCCGACGGCGCCTGAGTACTGCGCGGACTGGCCTGCACTCGCGATGCGGTAACTCCAGCGACCTGATGACGTCGTTCCTTCGCTAATGACTCCGTAGCAAGCGAGGTGGTCATGACCAAAACACATCGCGCTCGCCCGCCTCTCGCTGACAAATGCAGAGCCAATTCGGTTCAACGTATGGGCGCTAGCAGGGGTTTGGCGCACCACCGTTGGCATCCGCCGTGGGCCGTGGCGCTCTTTGTAGTGCTCTATGTGCCGGTCAGCCACACGGCGTGGAGTTTCGACCGGGACAAGAGCGATGTCGTTGTATTACGCAATGGCAATAACATCAATGGCGACATTGTTTATCTGCGGTTCGGAATCCTGCAGGTTTCGACCAATGATATGGGCACCCTTAATATCGAATGGCCCTCGGTGCGCTCGATTTCCAGTAAATTCTCCTTTGCCGTGGAGACCACGGAGGGGGTTAAACTTTATGGGCTCATCGACACCAGCAGTGATGGTAAAGAGGTGACAATTCGCGAGGGCGATACCGCCACCAAGATCCCCTTGGCGAATGTCGACCGCATCGATCAGTACTCTCCGAGTTTTTGGAAGCGCATCAACGGCAATCTGGCGGTCGGCTTCTCTTACACCAAGTCGAGTGCGATCTCCGTCGGCAGCGTGAATTTCGACTCGAGCTATCGATCCACGAGCAACGATGTGTCCCTGGCTTTTAGCTCAAACTCGACCAAGGACACAGACGGTTCCACGACCAGCCGCAATTTGCTTTCTACCACCGTGCTATTCCTGCGCCAGAGTCGTAACTTCTGGGGCGTGGTCGCTTCGGCGGAGCGGGATCAGGAACTCGGGATCGACGCCCGTCTGGTGGGTGGCGCGGTGCTGGGGCGCCGTCTGGTACAGACTCCGTGGACAGAATTGACAGGAACGATAGGGGTGGTTGCGGCTCAGGAGTGGGTCGCGGGAAGCTCAGCCGCCGACACCAGCACGGAGGGCGTGATCGGAGCGTCTTGGCGCGTGTTCAAGTTCAGCGCGCCGGAAACCTCGCTTCAGTTTGATCTGCAGGTCTATCCCAGCATTTCGGATACCGGGCGGTATCGGGCAACCGGCGATTTCAGCCTGACTCACAAGCTTATCGGCGACTTGACGGTGGGGGTGACCGGTTACCTGAGTTACGACAACCGTCCCCCTGTGGCGACCGCAGAAACCAGCGACTACGGCATTACCTTCAACCTGGGATATTCGTTTGGCAGGTAGCACCTGCCGCAGCGCCGCCGAGTCGCGGCAGATCTTCCAATGGCAGTAAAGGCGGCGTCACTTGCAAATTGGCGGAGCCTTGTAGTCCAAATTCAACAAGCGAAAGTAGTTGTCTCCCAGGGCGATCTTCTGAAATGCCGTATCGTTCAAGACGCGATTGACGCGGCTCGTGATCTCCAATTCCTTTGCGTAGTTGTCAAGGGTCTTATTCGCAGCCGCCACGAAGTCCGATCCATTCAAAATTCGATCGGGATAGGCGTTGAAGAATGCCACAAACTGCGGGCCATATTTATTGTAGTTGTTGTAGATAACATCCCAGGAAATGTCCAGCATCAAGTTCGGGTCGGAATCGAGCGCCTGCTTCATGATCGCAATGTGCTGCTCCGCCGGCATCTTGGCGAGCTCCTTGGAGAGTCCCATGTGGGCCCAGACAATCTTGTTCCTCGGGTACTTTTCCAGTATGTGCTTCATGAGATATAGGAACTTCGTCGGCTCCGCGTCATTGCCAAGATCCGAGTGGAGCGTCACCGGAATGCCTCTATCCTGCAGAATCTTCATGAACGGCGCCCACTGATCGATACTTTCCAGGGTCGCGGGCTCGTGATTATTTTTGAGCAGCGCCTGCTTGATTACATTCAGCTCGCCGGCCCATTTGAACATCCCTGGATATTCTTTGTCGTAGAGCTTGATCATTTCCACGGCATTCTGCGGATGCGCGAGATCGATGAAGGTCATCGACAATATGATGTTCACGTTAGGGTGGGGTACGACTTTGACCTCCTCGCCGTTGACGAAATCATTTTTTATGCTTGGCAGCGCATTCGTGCCGGGACAATCCAGGTAGTACGTGCAGGTCGACGCCATGTCGAGCGACTGGCCGATTCCGAAATAGTTGACGAATCGCACGCCGGTTTTATCGAAGAATTCAATTAACTTTGCCGGCGGTATCGCCGCGCCGCCGAACGGGCGCGGATGGAAGTGCGCGTCCACCACCGCAGTGTACGGCTCGGTTTTTCGGTCGAAGCACTTGAGATTTGTATTGGATTTGGCAAATGAGGCGAGGCTGCGCTTGGATTTTCCGAGCACGGCAACCGGCGGTGCCGGGGTGGTCGCTGCCGAAGGCTGCGTAGCCGCACGAGACGCCTTGATCGATAAACCAGTCGCGATGGATATCCACACCGCTGCCACAATAAGAACCTTGCTATTCCTCAGCATGCTCTGACTCCTTTGGCAAGCATCGGGTACTCGGCGACCCGAGCACCGCGCTGCTGCGAGGGCCGCACTGCTACCGCGGCCTAGCGCTGTTACGGGCGCCTCCAGCGAAGGGTTCAGCGGCGTGGGCGCGACAACGGAAGGGCGTTTCCCATGAACAGGAGCACCCATTCTTCGGAGTAATATCGGCTTGCGGGGACCGGGGAACGATAAGACCAAAGGCCTATTTTGCGGTTGCACCGCAACCAATACGCTTCATCCGCCCGCAAGATATCGCCGCGTGAATCCGATCATAGCGCGCCCGGCGCTCTTCCAATGAGTTTTGCGCAATTAAGTTTTTAAACCCTTTCCGGCGCCCGACAAGGGCAGGGCTTCTTGGCGGAATTTAAATGATCTCTGTCTCTTCCGCCGCTTGGCACACCGACCCTTTGCTGCTCACCAACAACTTCTGACCGATGGTCCGGTCGTCTCGCGCCGCATCCAGCATGACTCGCGCGACGTCTGCGCGCGAGACCTTCGGCAGGCCAGCCACTTTTCGCACCTGAGTCATCGGGCGTACTTCAACAGCAATCGCCGGCGGTCCATCAGTCAGGATCACAGGATAGACACTGGTCCATTTCAGTGCCGAATCCGGCAGTAGTGTTTCTGCGCGCTCTTTGTCCTGATATATGGCGCCTACCACTGTGCTGTACACGACACGCGCGATCCACCCTGCCGTGCGAGCCGAGTCGCCCACGCCGTAGGCTGACAGCAGCACCAGTCGCGGGACATTGGCCTCCTTCATAGCTGTGATGATCGGCGGCAGGCTTTTCTGCATCAGGTCCACATTTTTCTTCATCCTCTTCCCGCGGGTGCCGAGGCAGACAAGCACTGCGTCGGCGCTTTTGATGGCGGTCTTTAGGGCGGGCATATCGTCTAATTGACCCACCGCGATCCGCAAGCCAGGATTCGCGGCGAGCCCCTGGCGATTGCGCACATAGGCGACAACCTCATCACCTCGCGTCAATGCTTGCTCAACTACCAGACGACCCGTCCGGCCAGTTGCGCCCAATACGACGATCTTCATGTATTTCCCTTGATGCGTGAAGCAGAGCAAATAGGTCTCATGACAAAGCACCGAATCTATGCAACCAGCTTCGCAAGTGTCTATCCTCTCTACGTTGCCAAAGCAGAAAAGAAAGGACGCACGAAAGCAGAGGTCGACACAATTGTTCTTTGGTTAACCGGGTATAGCCAGAAGCAGTTCGAAGCCCAACTCGAGAAACGGAAAGACTTTGAAGCCTTCTTTGCGGAAGCGCCTCACCTAAATCCTTCGCGAACTTTGATAAAGGGTGTGATCTGCGGTGTCCGGGTGGAAGACATCACGGAACCAACCATGCGGGAAATTCGCTATCTGGATAAGCTGATCGATGAGTTGGCGAAGGGCAAAGCAATGGAGAAGATCCTGCGGAAGTAGTTCCGTCCAATTCTGGTGAGCCAGGCACGCCTCCCCCTCCAACCGGCCAACGGCGCGCTCATTGCCGGGAGGTTTAATACACACCCATGAAATCACGCTTGCCGATGGGCAGCCCGTTGTGGCGCAAAATCGCGTAGGTGGTGGTGACGTGAAAGAGAAATTGCGGCAAGCCGTAGTTGGCCAGATAGGCCTGACCACTCAGTTTCTTTTCTTTGGGCGTACCAGGGCGCAGTACGATTTCATTCGTTTCGCTGCCTTCAAATTTGGAAGAGTCCACGCTGTCAAGAAATTCCAATGTCCGGGCCAGCAGCCCGTCGAGTTCGGCAAAGCTCTTCTCCTTGCCTTCATGGATGGGAACATCAACACCTGCAAGGCGTGCCGAGATCCCGCGCGCAAAATCGGCAGCAATTTGCACCTGTTTGACCAGAGGAAACATGTTCGGATAAAGGCGTGCCTGTAACAATGCGTCTGGCTCGATCGAGTTGGCGAGAACGTATGCATCGGCCTGAGCCAGAATCGCTTTCAAAGCCGTCAGCAATTGCTTAAAAACGGGAACCGAGTTGATATACATGGGGCTGGTCATGGTCGTCCCTTGGTGGGTTTGTCGCGTAGCCTACCTCAAGCCGGGAACGACGGCTTCAGGAATAATCCAGGGCGACCGCCGTCCGCAGTGGACCGCGCCATGTTGTGGAGCTGCCCTCGCTTCAGCTGCGGCGGGCCGCTGTATCCTGACGCCGGCCCGCAGAAGGCTTTGCGCATCCATGATGCCGTAGAGCTGGATCAGACGCGCGATCAAACCCGTCCAACCGGTCTGATGGCTCGCACCCAGTCCTGCACCGTTGTCACCGTGGAAGTACTCGTAGAACAGGATGTTGTCGCGCCAGTGCGGGTCGGTCTGGAACTTCTCGGTTCCGCCGTACACCGCTCGCCGCCCATGCTCATCGCGCAGGAAGATCTTGGCGAGACGCGATTCGATTTCCTTGCTGACTTCGAAGAGGTTCATCATGCGCCCCGAGCCGGTGGGACACTCGATCTTGAAGTTGTCGCCGTAGTACAGGTAGTACTGCACCAGCGCACGAATGAGGAGCACGTTGACCGGCATCCAGATCGGACCGCGCCAGTTGGAGTTGCCGCCGAACATGCCCGATGTCGGATTCTGCCGGCAGATACCCCACCCGATAGATCTGCCCGCCGACATCGAACTCGTACGGATGATCGAGGTGAGTACCGGGAGAGTGCGCGTATTCCGTAGGGGCTCAGGAACTCCTTCTCATCCAGCATCCGCGTCAGGATGCGCCGCAGCCGCCCTTCGTTGACCAGCGCGAGGATCCCGCGTCCGGCGACACCGCGATGCCCGGGGCCGGTCGCATGTATGCTCTCCAGCAACTCCGGCATCTGTTTCATGCGAGCCAGCTGCGCGATCGGCGAGACCTCCAACACGCTCACGCTGCCACTCCTCTATCACGGTGGTTGCGCACAGGGGCAGCAAGCCAACCATCGAGCGCACCTTCAGGCGGCGCGCGCTCCCGTCAGGCAGTCGCAGCACGTCGTAATAGAAACCGTCCTCTTCGTCCCACATGCCATCGGGACCGGTGTGGTTCATGCCGTGTGCGATAAAGAAGAAATGCTCGACGTACTTCAGCGCACATGTCCGCGAAACTCTGGTCGCGGGCAGCGATCTCGACGGCGAGCTCGATCATGTTCTGGCAGAACAGCGCAACCCACGCCGTGCCGTCGGCTTGCTCCAGATGACCTCCGGTCGGCAGCGGCGCGCTGCGGTCAAACACGCCGATGTTGTCCAGTCCTAGGAAGCCACCCTCGAATACGTTCTTGCCGTAGCGGTCCTTGCGATTGACCCACCAGTTGAAGTTGAGCTCGAGCTTGAGGAAGGAGCGCTTGAGGAACTCGATGTCATCGACTTCGCCGGAGAGTTTGCCAAAGCGATGGATGAACAGAGTGGCCCACGCGTGAACCGGCGGGTTTACGTCACTGTAATTCCACTCGTATGCGGGAATTTGACCGCTGGGATGCATGTATATTTCGCGCAGCACCAAACCGAGCTGCTCGCGCGCGAAATCCGGATCGACCGCGGAGAGGGCGACACAATGGAATGCGAGGTCCCATGCCGCATACCACGGATACTCCCACTTGTCCGGCATCGAGATCACATGCTCGTTCACCATGTGATACCAGTCGGTGTTGCGGATCTGGCGCGTCTGCGCCCAACAACGGATTGGCCCGGTGTTCCGCTGAGCCAGCGATTGGCGTCAAAGTCGTAGAACTGCTTGGTCCAGAGCATTCCGGCGAGCGCCTGGCGCACCACTCGCGCCTCGTCCTCGCTCAGCGATGCGGGGATTACGGCTGTCTTGTAGAACTCGTCCGCCTCACGCAACCGCGTCGCGAACAACTCGTCAAAGGCCTGTCCGAAAAGGTTGGCTGTGGCCCGCGGTCCGGAGGCCAGGAGGCGCAGACGGATCGTTGCGGTCTGCCCCGCGGGGACGCTGAGCTCGTAGTGCGCCGCGGATTTGGTCCCCGTTCCTGCGGGGTTCACGGCGCCATGCCGTTGATTCACGACGTATTCGTGGAAGGCATCCTTGACGTGCGGCGTCGAGTTCTCGCCGCCGAAGAGTCGCTTGAAGTTGCTCTCATTGTCGGTGAAGAGCAAACCAGGGTCACCTTCGCAGTGCAGTTCGCAGTCACCCAGTTCCTCGTGGCTGGCGGCGATGACGCGCGCCCCGGATCGGCCGCCGGCGTCCTTGAGCGCGCCCTTCGGTCCACCTCCCAACCAGCTCCAGGTATTGCGGAACCAGAATGTCGGCAGCACATGCAGCGTTGCCGCCTCCGGTCCCCTATTGGCGGCGGAGATCCTGATAAGGATGTCTTCCGCATCCGCCTTCGCGTATTCGGTGAATACATCGAAATAACGATCGTCGTTGAAGATGCCGGTATCGAGGAGCTCGTACTCGAGGTCCTGACGGCCGCGGGACTCGGTTCATCTCGAGCAGTGAGTTATAGGGATACTCGTGCTGGGGATACTTGTACAGGTGCTTCATGTACGAATGGGTCGGCGTGCTGTCGAGATAGAAGTAGTACTCCTTCACGTCCTCGCCATGGTTGCCTTCACTATTCGTGAGTCCAAACATGCGCTCCTTGAGGATTGGATCTCGACCGTTCCACAGAGCGAGTGCAAAGCACAAGCGCTGCTTTTCGTCGGAAATCCCTGCGATCCCGTCCTCGCCCCAGTGGTAGGCGCGCGATCGCGACTGGTCGTGGCTGAAGTACGACCAGGCGTCTCCGTCCTCGCTGTAGTCTTCCCGGACAGTGCCCCATTGGCGTTCGCTCAAATACGGTCCCCATTTCTTCCAAGGCGCAGCTCTGGCGACGTGCTTCATCGAGACGTTTCTGCTCTGCGGTGCCGGCCATGGCTGGATCCTCATGATTTGGAAGGCGTAGTCGGTGGGCCATCTCAGACTTTTCCTCGCTGCGCGTCCATTGGCTGTTGGTCCCATTCTTGGCTTGGCGGCAACTATTAGCGTGTCCCAGCGGGCGAGGCCTAAGCAGGCACTCGGGCTTCGGAGCTTGCGGACGCGGTGAAGCAACCAAGCCCGACGAGGGTAGCCTCGACCGCTTCATCCAACGGGGTGTGGGGCTCTCGGCCGAGAGCGGCTCTCAACCGAGCGTTGTCCATTCGTACGGGTTCGCGCCACAGGTAGCGCATCTCGCGCATCTCGCGGAACGTAGCGACGAACGGCGAAGCCAGCGTCAGCAGCCACCACGGAAACGCGGCGACCCGAGGCTTCCGACCGGTTCGCCGCGCCACCACGCGCTGGATCGCCTCGGCCATTTGCGAGCCGTCCGCATCCCAGTGACCGGCCATGTGGAACGTGGCGAACGGTCCGAGCGAGTCACGACGCGCGAGCAGCTCGATCATCGTGCGCGCCACATCCGGAAGGTAGGACCACTGGTGCCCGACACCGCGGTGGCCGGGATTACTGACTGCCGTGACCGGCTTGCCCGGCTTCACCAACCCCTGTGAGAACCAGTTGTTGCCCGCCTGTGGTCCGAAGAAATCGCCGGCCCGTACGATGAGCACACGAGCCCCGTTCTTGCTGGCAGCCAACAACCGCTGCTCCATCTCAACCCGAATCGACCCTTTGCGAGTCACGGGATGCTGGGGAGATTCTTCGGTAAGCACCGGGAACGCGTCGGGACCGAAGTTGTAGACCGTGCCGGGCAAGCACGATCGTCGCGTCCACTGCGGATGCGGCAGCGATCGTGTTGTCCAGCATCGGCAGCACGAGTTCCGACCATCGTCGATACCCCGGGGGATTGACCGCATGCACGATGACCGAGCAACCGTCGGCAGCCGCCAGGACATCGTGGGCGTTTAGGGCATCGCCCCGAATCCAGGTCATCCCGTCTCGTTCCTCGACGGGATTCGACGCACGCCGCTGTAACGCCCGCACGTCCCATCCGGCGTCGCGCAGTTGCCGCGCCACTTCGCCGCCAATCCCACCGGTTGCACCCAAAACCAGAACCGAGCTCTTGCTTGCCATTTCACTCTCCAGCTTGTTCGATGGCGAGAGTCTGGACTCCGGACCGTCCTAAAGGAATTGCCTAAAAGGTACCTCCAGCTATACATTTATGTATGGCATCGGACATTAGCTGGGAGCTGTACCGCTCGTTCCTCGGGGTCCTCAAGGAAGGCTCGCTCTCCGGCGCGGCGCGCGCGCTCGATATCGCGCAGCCAACAGTTGGGCGGCATATTGCGGCGCTGGAAAAGTCCTTGGGCCTCGTACTATTCACGCGCTCGCAAACGGGTCTGATGCCCACCGAGGCTGCGCAGTCACTGCGCGGCTTAGCCGAGTCGATGCAGAGCACAGCGGCTTCCCTCGAACGGGCCGCGGCCAGCCAGGGTGCGGGGTGCGGGGTGCGGTTCGCGTGACGTGCAGCGACGTGATCGGCGTGGAAGTGCTGCCGCCGATCGTCACCGCTCTTCGGGATCAATACCCGGACTTGACCGTCGAACTCGTGCTTACGAACCGCGTACAGGATCTGCTACGCAGGGAGGCCGACATTGCGGTACGTATGGCGCGCCCCCGACAGGAATTGTTAGTTGCGAGGCGCATCGGCCAGATCAAGGTGGGGCTGCACGCGCATCAACGATATCTGACCGACATGGCACGCCCAGCAGCATTGCTGATCTGGCTACGCATTCGCTCATCGGTTTTGACGAAGCGACAGAGTTCATCCGTAACGCCAGCAAGTCATTGCCGGGTTGGCGCCGCGAAGCCTTCGCGCTGCGCACGGACAGCGACCTGGCTCAGCTCGCGTTGATCCGATCAGGTGCCGGAATCGGCGTCTGCCAGACGGCAATCGCCCGTCGCGACGAGGCAATCGTGCGCGTTCTCCCAAAACAGATCTCTCTGTCGTTGGAAACCTGGATCACCATGCACGAGGACCTGCGCAACAGTCCACGCTGCAGGGTCACCTTCGAGGCTCTGGTGAAGGGTCTGCAGCGTCACGTCGACTAGTCGCAGAGGGCCAGCAATCACGTCGATTTCGTTCAGACCTCAGCGCGCAGCGTTAGCCGCCAGTTCGGAAGGGTCCAATACTCGGCCGTTGAGTATCACTTTCGCGATCCCAGCATAGGCGTCAATCGTTTGCGTCGGATCCTGCCGGAGTAGCAGTAAATTGGCACGTTTTCCAACCTGCACGGTACCGATATCCCGATCCAGCTTCAGTGCCTGTGCGTTCGTCAGCGTCGCGGACTTGAAGATCTGCGCGGGAGTCTCGCCCGCCTCGCAGGAGCCGATGCATCTCCAGCCAGCCATTGAGACCCGGTGGATTAGCGTAGGTCGGGGCACTCGGAGTGTCGGTGCCGAACAGGATACGGCCGTGTCGCGCAACAACGTACGCAGTCGCCTGTCTGCCGCGTTCGATGACTCCGCCAAGCGCTTCGTTCGCGGCCTGATCGAGTTGACTTGGGCTCGGATCGGCGGGCAAATTCATGTTCTCCGTTACAGCCGCGTGAAACCATTGGCCCTCGGGGGACCGATACCAGTCAATCAAGTTCGGCTGGCAGAACGCGGGTCAATCGTGGATCTGAAAGAAATGACGTGCCGACGACATCTCTGAGGCCGTAGAGCACCTGCATCGTTGGCTGCATAGCCAACGTTTCGCGCGAGTTCCTCGTCCAGTATCTTCTTCATGCCCGGCGTGACCTCGCTCGTTGTGGAATGCTCTTGATACAGGTTCCACAGTCCGTGCGCCATGATGTCGACGCCGGCATCGAGGCCGAACTCTTGAGCCTCGTCTGAATTGGCGTGCATCAACACGGGTAATCCCGCGGCGTGCGCGGCCTTGACGACCTCGCGAATCGTCTCGAGCTTCGGCACCGGCAGATTCCGAACCCCGCCAAAGCCGCGTTCAAAGAATGTCTTCACGCAGATCGCACCGTCGGACTTCATCCTTGAGACCACCGCCTGCGGCGTGTGCAGGGCGGGATCGATGCCGTCGGGCGCCTGGGTGCCGGGCTCGATGAGCATATAGGGCCAACCTTGATAGCGTTGCGGCTTCGGCGCGTAATTCATCGGGTAACCATCCATCAGCGCGGCGCCGCCACAGAAGTACGCGTCCGGAGCGATGTCGTGGCTTTTCCAGCGCGCCATGCCTTGCGGCGTCGAGATCAGATCGATCAGCGTCGTGAATCCGTACAGCAGGTAACTGCGCGGAATCTGCTTCCGCGCGCGCTCTGGCGATGTCCGGATGCTGGGCTTCCTGTTCAGAACGTCATGCCCTGGGATGTCGCCGAGGTGCACATGGCTGTCGATCAGGCCGGGAGCCAAGAACAGACCGGAACCGTCAATGACGTTTGTGCCCTTCGCGACTGAGCGGTCGCGCCGCCGGCTCTCCGGATATCGACGATGCGACCATCGTGCACACGCACCAAGGCATCACGCATCGGAGCGCCTCGCTCGGGAGACACGATCGTAACATGCTCGATCTGCAGGTCTGCCGCCAACAAGGCGCTCGGCAAGGCACCAGCGAGCACAAGCCATCCGATACGGGATATCAACGATAACATTGATGACATGGTATCTCTCGAAGGTATGGACACTCCCATTATTTCAGAAACTGCAGGCAGGTCGAACGACAGCTGCGGGCTGTCACTTCAGTCATCCGGGTTTGTTACCCTGAGCAATCGCCGTCCGCGTATACGCTCACGGTATCTCCATTTTTCAGGTTGGTCTTGTCTTCGTGCCCGCACATGCGCATATCGGGATCCAGACTCATCGCCGTCCACAACACGCGGCCGCTACCTGAGGCGTCTGCGGAGATCGAAACCGTTATAGACGCATTGCCATAAATTTGCCGATTGGACAGAATTGTTTGGCGAGGAGACACACCCATATCGTAAATAGTCACCAAAAGATTGTCCGAGGTATTGTTGTCGATGGTGAGCACAATGCCTCCGTCCGTTTGCCCAAAGACCGAAAGGCTGCCCAACGAAAGAATTGAACAGACGAGCGCGGCGGCCTGCCGTTTGAAGGCACTCATAGAGTTTCTCCGGGAGTAAGACTGCGAATGGGCACTTTGGCTACGTGCTCCTCGGCAATGTGAGCCGCTTGCGCAGGGCAGTCCGCTGCGGCAACACGTGGTTCTTGAGACCCACGCACGCCCCGTAGGTGTGGTCAGCGATCTGACCAAGCTATTAAGAATCTCGCTTGAAGTCACTTGGACAAAGGTCTCATTTGAGGGCTCACATCGAAGCACCGCATTTCCGGTAAGAACTCGCGGTCGACTCCAGCGTTGTCGAATCCGGACATGGGGCCGCAATCCAACGTTCGATCTCTTGGGTATTATTTAATATCACGTGTGCCACATCGGGCGTGACCGCTAGCGCGACTTAGTAAATATGTTTATTACTATCAATTAGTTACCGCGTACCGCCGTTGCAATCGGCGCCCCCACTGGATTGCTGGCGCTCGCAGAATACAATCCAGTGCCACAAAGCATGACGCAGAGATATACTTCATACTCAATACTTCATACCGCAAAGTCATTGAGCACGTCGTTGGCAATCAACCAGATTCAACAAGATGCCATGGGTGAAAGGCGGCGGCGCAGCGGCTGTCGGATTGCAAGCGGTGTTTGTGTTTGCAAAAGTTGGTTAGTGGCGATCGCAATGAAAAATCCTAAATTCACGACGCAGCGTGTGCGTCATTGCATCCGGGGGGTATAGAACTATGAACGCGGCTCAGATAAACACACCCATCCAGCAGGCTGGATTGAAAAACCGATGGGCGCAGTTGGTCATTGGAATCATCTGCATGGCGATGGTGGCCAACTTGCAATACGGCTGGACGCTATTCGTGAATCCGATGCACGATAAATTCGGATGGGACAAGGCGGCCATCCAGGTCGCGTTCACCATTTTCGTGCTCTGCGAAACGTGGCTGGTTCCGGTCGAAGGCTACTTGATGGACAAATTCGGCCCACGCCCGGTGGTGTTGGTGGGCGGCATCCTGGCGGGGCTTTCCTGGATCATGAATTCATACGCGACCTCGTTGGGGATGTCTGTATTTCTCCGCGGTGGTCGGCGGAATCGGCGCCGGTGCCGTCTACGGAACCTGCGTAGGCAATGCGCTGAAGTGGTTCCCGGACAAGCGCGGTCTTGCCGCCGGGCTGACCGCCGCAGGTTTCGGCGCGGGCGCTGCGCTGACGGTGATTCCGATCGCCAACATGGTGAAGGCAGGCGGCTACGATAAGGCATTCTTCACCTTCGGGATGATCCAGGGCATCGTGGTCCTGGTGTTGTCGCTGGTCCTGATTCGACCGCCCGTCACCGCGATTGTCGCTTCGCTTAAGGGCGCTGTGAATCCGATGGCCCGGCGCAACATCGGTCCGGCCGAAATGCTCAAGACGCCGGTGTTCTGGGTACTCTACCTATGCATGGTCCTGGTCGCCTCCGGCGGGTTGATGGCCGCAGCGGAGATTGGTCCGATTGCCAAGGATTACGGCGTTGACAAGATCCCGGTCACCGTTCTTTGGGCGACCCTGCCGCTTCTCACGATGGCCCTGTCGATCGATTCGCTCGTGAACGGCTTGACTCGACCTCTCACTGGTTGGATTTCGGACCATCTCGGCCGCGAAAACACGATGGTGTTGGTGTTTATCGTCGAAGGAGTGGCCATCTGGGGACTGATGGAATTCGGTCACAGCACCGCGGGCTTCTTGATCTTCGCACCGCTGATCTTCCTCGGCTACGGCGAAATCTTCTCACTCTTCCCTGCTGCGAGCGGCGATACCTTCGGCCCCAAGTTCGCGGCGACCAACAATGGTCTGCTATACACCGCCAAGGGAACGTCTTCGCTGCTGATTCCCCTGGCCAACGTGTTGAAGTCGTCTGCCGGCAGTTGGGTACCCGTGCTGTGGATTGCTGGCGCGTTGCCGATTGCCGCTGCCGCGCTGGCGATATTCGTGCTTTCGCCAATGCGCCGGAAGATGCTCGACAAAATGGTGGCCGAACCCGTAGAAAAGGGCGTGCAGACGCAGCCGAGTTAGCGCAATGGCGTGATGATTGGGCCAAAATGGGGCGGTATCGCCCCATTTTGCTTATCCACCACGACAGCCGGAGCATACGGTTGAGTCGCGCGTCTGGGGGCACGCTCGCGAGTTAACGGATTCAACTAATAAAAATAGGGATCACAAAGAATGAAAACATTGCGCGTTTTGTGCCTACTGGGCGTTCTCGGGTTTTGCTTCGGATGTTCGACCACCGCCACATTGCGGTATGTGCCCATCGATTCAGTCAAGATCGAGCCAGGTGTCAAGCCGGTCGCGGTGGTAGGCACGATCACGGATCTTCGCAAAGAAGACGATCCGCGCTGGTTCGGTGTCATCCGCGGCGGATTCGGAAATCCGCTCAAGAAGCTTACCGGGGATATACCGATGAACCAGGCTGTGGCACGGTCACTGTCGGACGCGCTGAAGACGCGAGAGTTGCTCGGGTCGGGTGACGGCGCCGCCGTTCGAATCGAAGGCTCGATTCAAGCGCTCGACTGCAACTACTACTTCAATCGCGACGCCCACGCGCAACTTCTGCTGAATCTCGTCGATGCGAAGTCCGGCACCCTGCTCTACTCTCAATCACAGAGAACCGACAACTCCGAAGCTGGTGCAGGTGCAGGAATCTTTGGGGACCCAAACCATCTTGCGGAGTTCATGCAGAAGACGCTGAATCAAACGATCGACAAGTTCTTCAATGATCCCGTGTTTATTGCAGTCCTTACTCACCGCAATCCGAGCAGCACTGCGGGCGCCGGCGGTGGCGCTAAATGAACTGGAGTAATCCGGAATTCTCCGGAGACTGACAAATGTCCGATCCCGGCATCTCGAGCAGCAGCTAGCGGGAAGCCAATCTAGCGGCGTGAGCGACAACTGCTGGCCCGTTCTGCGACGGTCGCCCTATTTACACCAGCGGCTGGAGCACAGTCAGTTCCGTGCGCCCCAAAAGGCGAGTAAAGCCTCTGTCAAACGTGACTAAGTGACCGCCGATCGTTCTTACCGCGGCTGCGATCCATGCGTCAGTGATGCTGTTCGCGGCGAGCTTGGACAGATGCAGGACACCGTTCACTTTAGGTATTTCTCCGGCAGCGTAAGCCCGGGCCGCTCTTCGTCCCAGAGTATGCTGGCGATCCAGAAGCGTCCCTGGGCGTGCACAATCTGGATCGAGTTAATGCCTCTCGCGAATGGCTGGCTATCAAGCTTCGCGTGCCGGCTTTCATAGGTACTCCACACGTGGACGAGATTGCCGAATGCCTCGACGCGATTCGCAATGCTTCGCTCGAAGAAGCCGTTTGCCTTGAAGAACGGGTCGTCACGCTCAACGTACATATTGGGAGTCAGGAAAACGACATCGCCTTTGCTTGCGGGCTCATCCTTTGTGGCGGGAGAATCGGGGCGAACTACGCCAAGCCGGCCATCCGGCAGGAACAGCGAGCGGAAGCGGTCCCAGTCGCGAGGCTTGCCGGCCTCACCGGAGATCACCTCATAGAGCGATGTGACAAGGTGATCTACTGTATCCACATCGCTCGGGCGGCTCTTCGCCGCCAGCCAGTCCGGATGCGCCGCAAGCGTTCCGAGCAATGGAGGCGGCGCGGGAGAGGCGGCGGAAGCGGACTGCTGGGCATCCGCATTCAGCACCAAGCCCGCAAGGAATAGTCCCAAAGTGAAGTAGCAGCTACGATTCATAAATTTGACTCCTTCGTCTCGCGACTCAACATTATCGCGGCTCTACCACAAGATGTCTTTAGCTTGGACAGCTACACGCTCCAAACCGGCGAATCAGGCGGCGCGCGAACTGGCTGCCCGCCGATCAGCTGCTCGAAGGCATGATCGAGCTGTCGCTTATGCAGAAGACTGGAGTCTGGCTGAGGGCTCTCATGCCCTCAGCCTGCGCGAAGGCGAACTTGCCCGCTTGCCCGTGCCATATAATAGGTTTAGGGAGGCGCAGAATCCTCTGGGAGTCACGTGAGCGAACCAAACAAAGCCATATTCATAAGCTACGCCAAACAGGACGCCGACGCCGCCACGAGAATCTGTACAGCCTTGCGTGCCGCCGGCATTGAGGTTTGGTTCGACCAGAGTGAGCTGCGTGGCGGCGATGCCTGGGATGCCGCCATCCGCCGGCAGATCAAGACCTGTGCGCTGGTCATCCCCATCATCTCCGCGAACACCCAAGGACGTGCCGAGGGCTATTTCCGCTTGGAATGGAAGCTGGCCATAGACCGCTCGCACCTGATGGCGCAGGACCGCGCGTTCCTGATCCCGGTGGTGATCGATGACACGCCGGAAGGTGACGAGCGCGTACCCGATAAATTCCGCGAGGTGCAGTGGACACGATTACCGAATGGTGTCACCACTCCCGCCTTTGTCGCTCGAATCGCGAGGTTGCTGGACCAAGAGATCGGCACTCAGAACTCCGCGGGGGCATCTGTAGCGGAGCCTACCACCCCCACCCTCAACGCAGGCCCCGTTTCACCGGCTTCCGTTTCCCCTCCTCCCAAGCCGCGCTCAGCCGTGATGTGGCTAGCCGCGGTTGCTTTGCTGCTGCTCGTCGGAATAGGAGCATGGGCGATCCGACACGTTTGGCTCCATCCGACGGCCGTTGTCGCCTACTCCCACGAGGATCGGCGCATGACCTTCGCCGTTCTGCCATTTCAGTCGGCAGCCGACGACCCACACGGTGTGCAGATCGCGAAAGCGATGGGCGATGAGATCCGCACCATGCTTGAGAGCAGAAAGGAGCTGATCAGCGTCATTTCTCGCGCCAGTGCGGAGCAGGCCAGCACTCACGAGACCGGCATGAAGAAACTGGCCAAGGAATTGGACACGCATTTTCTGGTCCGCGGCACTGTGGCGCGCAACGCTGATGGCTACAACGTCACCGTCGTTGGAGTCGACGGTGACACCGAGAGGGTGCTGGCCACTCGATCCTTAAAGGTCGAGAACGATGAATTGACACCACATTGGCGCGACCAAACGGTCGCTGCCGTTCAGGAGCTTTTAACTGCGGGCATCGATACGGAGGCTAAGCGCGCCAGGGATAAACCTGACGACGCCCTGGATGTGCGCGACCTGACCTTTCGTGCAACGGTCGATTGGCACGCGCAACGCAATGCCGACGGTAAGGCGGCGAATGCGCATGCCAACGTGCTACTCGACCGAGCATTGGCGATGGCACCCGATGATCTGTATGCACTGCGCACTCGGGCAACGGTCAACTTGTGCGACTGCGTCAACGCCTGGTCAAACAATCCGGACGAACAAAAAGCAGTCGGCGCCGCCGCCATGGAAAGGTACTTGGCCCTTGATCCTGGATCGGTGTACATGTTGGGACAGAAAGCCGGCCTGTACCAGTTGCGCCTGCGCTGGGAGGAATCGCTGGCCATAACCGATGCCATGCTGGCGCGCGCCCCGACCAGTGTTTATGCGATTGCCCTCAAGGCAACGGCCCTACTGCACTTAAGACAGCTCAAGGATGCCCAGGCGCTTGCGGAAGAACTCTTGGCCCGCAATCCCAGCGATTGGGGAGTTCAATCTGGGCTGGCCAATATCTATTTCGCGCAGGGCGATTACGCGCGTGCTGCACAGTTGGCACAAAAGGCGACTGCGCAGATGAGTGGGCCGGATCTGCGTGATCGAGTTTCGGGTGGCATACAACTCACGCGGATTGCATCGGAGGCCCGCCTCGGGCACAGCGAGAGGGCCAAGACCGCCCTAGCCGACTTCACCACGACGCTGCCAGACGTCAAGACGATCGCCGCCATCAAAAAGTGGCTGCACCCGTCCGCGGATCTCGCCGATTTCGATCCCTTATATGACGGCTTGCGTCTAGCGGGTGTGAGCGACTAACTCGCCACCTCCGTACGACTCCCTTCGTCGTTCAGGTGCCAGGTGCGCGATATTTCGAGCGGCCCCTGACTTTATTACTTGCCATGATCCTCCGAACGCCTCCCATACCATCAGCGACTCAACGCGCCGCGCTCACCCACGGTCGGCTATGATGGATCACTAACAATAATAAGAAGAGGGATTTCATGGGCAAATTCGTTGGCGTGTCGCGGCGCGTGGTACTGGGTGGCTTAGCCGGCCTGCCCGTATGGACCTGTCGCTTGGCAGCGGCACAAGGTATACCGCCTTCGCGAGCCTTTCTGCAGCCGCTCCCTCCCGTGACAGCTGCCGCGCAAGTATTGGACCTCATGCAGTTTGAGGCGCTCGCCCAGGAGGCACTGCCCCCGGCACACTACGGCTATATCGCCACCGGAAATGACGATGACCTAACCGTTCTGCGAAATCACGAGGCTTTCTCACACTACGAGATCAGGGCGCGGCGCTTTGTAGATATGAGCCACTTCAATACCACATGCTCGGTGTACGGCGTCGCGTGGCCTTCGCCAATCTATCTTTCGGCCGTTTCAGGGCAGCGAGCCTTTCATCCCGACGCCGAACTGGGTACCGCGCGAGCCGCCCGCAGTCGCTCCATGCAGATGATGCTGTCGAATGTGGGCTCCCTCCCGGTGGAACCTGTCAGCGAGGCGCGAGGTGCCCCGATCTGGCAGCAGCTCTATGCGACCGACGATTGGAAGGTCACGGAGGCGGTGGTAAAGCGCGCCGAGCAGGCGGGCTGCACCGCGATCGTTTTCACCGTTGATTCCATGCCCGACAGAAATACGGAAACCTTGCTGCGGGCGATGCAGTCGGACAGCCGGACATGCGTTCAATGCCACATCAACAATTCGCACGACACGCTCCACAAGGCACCGATGTATGCGGGACTCGACATGTCGCGAGCGCGCAATCTCATGCCTACAGCCATGAGCTGGGATTATCTCGACAAGCTGCGCAAGATTGTAAGCGTCAAGCTCATCATCAAAGGCATTGTGACCGGCGAAGATGCTGCACTCTGTGTCCAACACGGTGCCGATGGCGTCGTCATCTCCAATCATGGAGGTCGGAACGAGGAAACATTGCGCTCGACGCTCGAATGTCTTCCGGAGATCGCGGCCGCCATTCGCGGCCGCGTACCTATATTTCTGGACGGAGGCATTAGGCGCGGCACGGATGTGTTCAAGGCACTCGCGCTCGGTGCTACCGGCGTCGGCATAGGACGTCCGCAGGCTTGGGGTTTAGCGGCCTTCGGCCAAAGCGGCGTGGAGCAGGTTATTGACATCCTGAACCGCGAGTTGGGACACATCATGCGCCAAGCAGGTACTGCAACGCTTGCCGGCATCACGCGAGACCATGTGATCGTTTCAACGTAGATCAAATTCTCGCTGGATTCAAGCGCTCGACGAAGGCCGCCGCCGGGCGCGCTGACCGTGATGCCAATCTCACGGAACTCCGCCCTCTCGGGCCCTGCCGCTTGAGCTGACGAGGAAATAAACTCGGTTTTCAATCAGGAGTCGCAAATGTTTAGCTTAAAGTTCGCGTTCACAGCAATGTTGGCGATAGTCTTATCTCAACCTGCTGTAGCGCAAGATTCATCGAAAATGAAAGCAGTGCTGGTGACCGGTGCCAGCTCCGGAATTGGACTCGCGATAACGCAATACCTCGCCAGCCACGGTTTCTACGTCTATGCGGGCGCCCGCAAGGACGAAGACCTCAAGCGCCTCAACACCATGAAAAATGTAAGCTCCGTGCGGCTCGACGTGACCAAGCAGGCGGATGTCGACGCGGCCGTCCAATTCGTTACAGCGCAAGGACGCGGCCTTTTCGGCGTTATCAACAATGCGGGCGTGGCCAGCCTCGGCGATCTCACCAAAACGTCAGATCAGGATGTCCTGTGGCAGTACGACATCAACGTGATGGGGCCTTTGCGTGTCAATCGCGCGTTCTTTCCCCTTTTGAAGCAGAACAAGGGCCGTACTGCGATCATCGGGTCGCTCTCCGCGTTCCTTGCGGGTCCGGGCGGAGGTGGCTACGGCATGAGCAAAGCCGCGGCCGAGATCTATACCGAAACCCTCGCGCTTGAGCTCGCCCAAGACGACGTGAAGGTCAGCATCATCGACCCCGGCGCCTTCAAATCTCGCGCCCGGGAAAAGGTGGCGATGCAGATGCTCACAGGGAAGCCCGATCTGGATCAAAAACTCACCGCCGAACAGATGAAGGTGTTTGCCGGCGTGCAGGCAGACGAAGCCAAGAAAGACGATCCCACGCCTGTGGCGGAGCAGACCTTTCGGTTCCTGACCAGTGATCGGCCACGGCTGCATTACATGGCGGCAAACAACGACCAGGTGGCCCATCTCGTTATTCGCGCCATGCTGGATCGAACGCTGCAGCTTAACGCCAGTCAGACAGCCTACACGCTGAGCCGCGATCAGCTCGTAAAGATAATCGACGATGCTCTCGTGCAGACGAGAGAAGGAGAAAAAGTAGCTTCAGCAACTTTAGGATGCGCGCGCCAAACTGAACGTGGCATGCAATGGCCGTTGGCACTATCGGCTACGACTGACGGTGCTAGCCTATTTGGCTACACGGGCCGCGCCTGATGATACGCGCAAAGCTTGTTTCCGTCCGGATCGCGAAAGTAGCTCGTAAAGAAGTGTGAGCCACCACGAAATCCCAGAGCCCCCTCGTCCTTGGCCCCGAGTTCAAGATACCCGCGCTCGCCAACAGATCGTCATAAAACGCCTTGGCCCTCTCGAGCTGGTTTGAGCCACCGTCGCGTAACTCAGCATTGTGACCTCGATTGCTCACGTACGGTGCGGGTCGAATATCGATGGGCCTTGGAGAATCCTGGCGCGATGACGCTCGGATTGCGTAATTGGATTCAACTCCGTGAAGACCGTCAACGGCTTATAGGCCCTCGGCATCCTCGCCGTTCTTTAGGTCTCTTGCTAGACTTTTCATATGCGAATACTGGTTACTGGCAGCGCCGGTCACCTCGGCGAGGCGCTATTGCGATCGCTCGAACACTCGGAACACGATGCGACGGGTCTGGATATCAAGACCTCTCATTTTACGAGGCACGTCGGCTCGATCGGCGACCGCGTGTTCGTCAAGCAGTGCATGCAAGGCGTGGAGGTGGTTTTCCATACCGCCACGCTGCATAAGCCGCACATGACAACTCATTCGAACCAGGATTTCATCGACACCAACATCACCGGTACGGTGAGCCTGCTCGAAGAAGCGGTATTGGTGGGAGTCAAGGCGTTCATCTTTACGAGTTCTACAAGCGCATTCGGTCGAGCGCTAATACCACCCCGTGGAGCACCAGCCGCGTGGATCACCGAGGACGTGACACCCGAGGATCTGTTGGGGCGTGAATCAATTTGGCGCCGGTCACGCTTGGCGGCCGCGGAGCGCGAAGCCTTCTTGGACATTTTCTTGTCGATCTGCCGGTGGACACGAATTTATTACGCTTGGCGGCCCAACCTCGGCGATGAGGCGGACAATCACCTCATGGAGTTGGCGGTCGCAGGGCAAGCAGATTATCTGGTCACACGTAACGTGCGCGATCTGCGCGGTGGCGAGTTAAAGTTTCCGCATATTGCGGTGGTTACCCCGACACAACTCTTGAAGGAGCGAGCATGAGCGCTTTGATCATACGGCTTCCGGAGGAGAAACGGACGCGCCTTAAGATGGTTGCGAAGTCACGGAAGGTGAGCGTAACCAAGCTCATTGAAGAGATGGCCACCATTCTGTTGGCGGACTTCGATGCCGAAACCCGCTTCGAGTTGCGCGCGTCGCGCGGGCGTGGGCGAATCGCGGAGGGGCTCACGCTGCTGGACAAAGCGGCGGGAAAACGAGCCCGCTCGAAGCGAACTTGAAAATATTGCGGTGAGAGAGGGGACTCGAACCCTTCACCTCGACATTCTGAGACCCGAGCACCAATAAAATATTGGGATTTTTTGGGGCTAAATGCCGTCGAGATAAGTCGTATCTATGTGAGTCTACCATCCCTACCGCGTCAGCTCCGGGTCCACGGGACCGCGGCGCCCGGGCCCTTCGCCGTTCAATCCCGCGCTCCTTTTGAATAAATCCAATGAATTGCGTCGCCAATCTTTGCCGATCGGTAAGGACGGGCGGCAAATGCTTCACGAAGTATCGGAACGTGCGCCTGCGAGGATGATCTCACCCTGCGCATCCAGTATGTCTGCGGCGGGTGGGGCTTTCACCCACTGGAAAAGCGCCGCCTTTTCACGGCGCACCCGTAAAGCCGACATTGGCGAGCGACGGGTTGGGGGTCGATTTGAGACGTCCGTCTCGGATCGGCAAATCTCGTCATTCGCTGTCCCGAAATGCTAAACCCGAAGCGGCCGATCGTGCTACTAATTATTCCGCAGTAAGACCCAATAACTAGAGCGCTGCATTTCCAGTAAAGCGTAGGGGGAATCGATGATGGGATAATGAAGAGTTCGGCTTACGTCAGCATAGAAATGAGAAAGCCTGGCGACACAGCTTGGGAACTGATTGGTTACTTCGCTTCCACCGAAGCGGAGATTCTTGAACTGCAGGATGTGTTCAAGGCGCTCAAAAATCCTTACGAGATGATTGGACGCATAACCCACCGGATGATTTCTGACGTACTCGCGCTTCTAAAAGCCAAAGGCTGCGAGGCCCGAATCCAATTCCATACGCACAACTGACGACAGTGCTTACATCGAAACAGGTAGCTCACGGCCAAACCAGCCTTCATCTTATTAGTGGTAGTCCGTTTCCCCGAAGCCGCCCTTCGCCAGCGGCAGGAGAGGGTCCATTCTGTTGAAAAACTAATTTCCTGCGCACCAAGGATTTCGCAGATAAATCCAATTGCGGCTGAAATCCAGGCTTAACTGAGCGCCCTGGCAGCCCACGATCAACTGAGACGAGATATCGTCTGAAATCGCGGATCCTTCCGCTCCTTCAAATTGCGGGCTTTCTAAAGGCTTTGCGTTTTCGAACAAAATCCCACCATGAAGTTTTTCAAGAATAGGTCGACACCGGAAATTGGCCGCTCCGCGCGAAATCGTTGACCCTCATGTACGCGATCGATATGCCGTGGGTGTAACTCCCATGACGCGGCGAAAGGAATGGTTGAACGTCGACAAATCACCAAATCCCTGATCGAGCGCGACGCGAGCAACTGGCTTTTCGGTGGTGCCCAGTGCCACTGCAGCCGCGCGAAGGCGCCGGCCTAGAATATATTGGTGCGGCGTCATGCCGCTCGCCTGTTTGAAGGTTCGAAGAAAATGATACTTGCTCATCGCAACGTGCGCGGACAACTCGGCAAGGTTTAATTCGCTCCCTAATCGGGCATCGATATACTCAAATGCGGCCGCGATCCGTCGGGTCGCCGCCGGCGCCGGCCTGCGTGGCGGTGCGTAATTCGTTCCCACTGCGCGCACTACTGTTTCGACGGCAGTGAGAACCATTTCCTCGAGGACAAGTTGCGATTCTGGTGAGGAGGCCTGCTGGAGAGAGACCGAGATCGACGCCAGATCGGAGACGGCAGGTAGCATGGCGGTGCGAAATTCGCAGCGATTCGAACCCGACGAGCCCGAAGCGATCTCCGCAAACAATTCGCGGTCGATACGCAGGGCCAGGCACCGATCCCCGTGGCTGTGTTCATGCCCACACTCGTAACAGGCGCCGGCATTCCCCACCAGGAAGGCTCCCGGGTACAGCAGCCCCTCGCCCATGCTGGTGCGGTAACGAAACGTTCCCGCAGTCACGAGCGCCACCGACACATGATCGTGCTGCTCTTCGAATGGTCGATCGTGAGGTCCGGCCGTGCACACATATTCCGTGAGCGACCACTGCCGCTGACGCGCAATTGGGCGGGGACGAGGTGGACCGTTCGGTGCCTCCGGCTTTGGCGTGCGCTGTTTGAACGATCGGAATCCCATTGAGCAATTTTCCCCAAGCCGGTGGCATTTGCCAAGCGCTAAGATCTTAAGCGTAATCGGGCAAGGGTCACGTAGTCGGAGTATCGTTATGTTGAACCACATTTCCATAGGCACCTCATCGCTTTCGGCGGCAAAGACCTTCTATGATGCCGCCCTATCGGCGCTCGGGTACCGGTGCTTGAGCGAAGATGCCGACTCACTGGGCTATGGGAGCGAGGCGGTCGAATTTTGGGTGCTCAAGTCCGAGAAGCCGGTGCCGGATGAGACCGCTTCCGGGTTACACATCTGTTTCACGGCACCCACGAAGGACGGCGTTAATCGCTTCCACGCCGCCGGGCTTCGGCATGGTGGTCGCGACCATGGCCAGCCCGGTCCGCGACGCGACTATGGGCCTGACTACTACGCCGCCTTTCTCAAGGACCCCGACGGCTACCGCGTCGAGGCATATTGCCGTACGGCATCTTAAGCGCATCGTACGCTCGCGCCCCGCCGCCGCACTGTTGGTGTATTTGGTTCATGACTTCGATTGCCGTCGAAATCTCTACAGAAGCGTCTCCCTCGGCGGTATGGGACGCCATTCGCGATATTGGCGCGCTGCATACCCGTCTTGTGCCGGATTTGTAGTCGCGACCGAGCTCGTGGCGGGCGGCCGGCGCGTCACCTTCGGCAACGGTAAGGTCGTGGTGGAACCGATCGTCTCACTGAATGATGACCTTCGTCGCCTGGTCTGGACGGCGCAGGGCGACTCGCCGGACTCACCCACTACAACTGCGCGGTTCAGGTTTATCCCCGAGAGAGCGGGGGCAGCCGTGTGGTGTGGATGGCAGACGTGCTTCCGGACGAAGCGGCCGCCCCGATTGGCGCCATGATGCGAGAGGGCGCCATCGCCATGAACACCGCGCTCACGCGCCTCGCGAAGGCGAGTACGAATTCGAAGTAGTCACCGTCCTTCACGACCACAGTGCATGATTTTAGTGGTGGTGAGAGAGGGACTCGAACCCTCGACCTCGGCATTATGAGTGCCACGCTCTAACCAGCTGAGCTACCTCACCACAAAGAGCCGCGGATTGTGTGGAGCTACGCGCCCGCTGTCAAGCCGAACCTGCAGGCGATACTCGCAAAATCAATGGGTTAGCGCAATTCGAATCTCTCGCGTCAAGACGCAAATCTCGCCGTTCTCATAAATTAAGTATCCGGTCTACACGTTGAATCGAAAGTGCATGACATCGCCTTCCTTGACGATGTACTCCTTGCCCTCCAAACGCAGCTTGCCGGCTTCCTTGGCGCCCGCCTCGCCCTTGAATTTTATGAAGTCATCGTAGGCAATGACCTCGGCGCGAATGAAGCCGCGCTCGAAATCGGTGTGGATGACGCCGGCGGCCTGCGGCGCGGTCGCGCCGGCATGCACGGTCCACGCCCGCACCTCTTTGGCTCCCGCGGTGAAATAAGTCTGCAGTCCCAGCAAGGAGTATCCGCCGCGGATCACGCGGTTGAGTCCCGGCTCATCGAGTTTCAATTCCGCCAGGAACTCGGCGCGGTCGGCCTCGTCGAGCTGCGCAATCTCCGCCTCGATCGCCGCGCAAATCGGCACCACGATGGCGCCCTCGGATTGGGCGATCTCGCGCACCCGGTCGAGGCGCGGATTGTTGGTGAAACCCGTTTCATCGACATTGGCGACGTACATCACCGGCTTGTCCGTGAGCAGATGCAGATCGCGCAGCAAGGCATGATCGTTCGCATCGAGCTTCAGCAGCCGCACCGCCTTCGCCTGATTCAATTGCGCCCGCACTTTCTCGAGCAGGTCCCGCATTCTCACCGCGTCCTTGTCCGCAGCCTTGGCCGCCTTCAGCGCCTTTTGGTAAGCCCGCTCGACGCTGTCGAGATCCGCCAGCGCCAATTCGGTATTGATGACCTCGATGTCGCTGGCCGGATCGATCTTGCCGGCCACATGGATGATGTCGTCGTTCTCGAAACAGCGCACCACATGCGCAATCGCATCCACTTCGCGGATGTGCGCCAGAAATTTGTTGCCCAATCCCTCGCCCTTGGAGGCTCCGGCCACCAGTCCGGCGATGTCCACGAATTCCACCGTGGTCGGCAGAATCTTCTCCGGATGCACGATGGCTGCCAATGCTTGCAGGCGCGGATCCGGCACGGGGACCACGCCGACATTCGGATCAATGGTGCAAAAAGGATAATTCTCCGCCGCAATCTGCGCCCGCGTCAGCGCGTTGAACAGCGTGGACTTGCCCACGTTCGGTAAACCAACGATTCCGCAGCGAATGGGCATCAGACTTTTCCTGCACGGCTGTGCAATCGGGTCATGGCGCGCTCCGCGCCCTGTTCCAGCAGCAGCGGCATGCAATCCACCGCGGTGCCGACCGCATCCAAAATCAGATCTTCCTCGACGCGCGGCGCGCGCGTGAGCACGTAGTCGATGACCTCGGCCTTGTTGCCGGGATGTCCGATGCCCAAACGCATGCGCCAAAACGTCTCGCCGATGTGCGCGATGGTGTCGCGCAGGCCATTGTGCCCGCCGTGGCCTCCGCCCTGCTTCAGGCGCACCGCGCCGACCGGCAGATCGAGCTCATCATGAGCGACCAGAATATCCGTCGGAGGAATTTTGTAGAACTCGCTCAACTGCGCGATCGACAGGCCGCTGCGATTCATATAAGTGGTGGGCTTGAGCAGCACGACCTCGTGCCCGTCGATGCCGATCTTGGCCGTCTCGCCCGAGTACTTGCGGTAGTCGCGAAACTCGCCGCCATGGCGGCGCGCAAGCAGGTCCACGAACCAGAAACCCGCATTGTGCCGGGTCACCAGGTGTTCGGGGCCTGGATTGCCCAGACCAACAATGATGCGCAACGGTAAACCAGCCATTTCGATGCCTTTAAAAGACAAGGGCCGTCAAACCGACGGCCCTCGTGAGACAACGCTTAAGAAAACTACTTCTTGGCGTCTTTCTTTGCCGGTTCCTTCTTGGCTTCATCCTTCTTCGCAGGCTCTGCCTTCTTCGCATCCGCACCTGCCGCCGCCGCGCCCGCTGCCGCCGGTGCCGCTGCCGCACCTTCCGCCGCGCCAGGCGCTGCTGCTGCCGCCGCCGCCGTCGGCTCGGGCTCTTCAGCACGCGGGCTATGGATTGCCACAACCGCCGCATCTTCCTTCGCCAATTCCACCAGCACGACGCCATCGGGGACCTTGAGCTGAGACAAGTGCACGCTCTCGTTCAAAGACAGCCCGGAAATATCGACTTCGACGTATTCCGGCAAGTCCTTCGGCAGACACGAGATTTCCACTTCGGTGCGCATATGCGAAACGAGGCCGCCCTGCGACTTGACGCCCGGCGAAACTGCGGCGCCGGTGAAGTGCAAAGGAATGCTGATGCGGATCTTCTCGTTTTCTTCGACCCGCTGGAAATCGACGTGCACGATCGCATTCTTGAACGGGTGCCGCTGCACGTCCTTCAAGATGGCCGCCTGCGACTGATCGCCCACCTTCAAATTGAGGATGGTCGAATAAAAGCGCTCGTTCTCGAGCATGATCAGAAGCTTCTGATGGCTCAAGGTCAGAGTGCGTGCGGCCAGGTGCCCGCCGTAAAGAATTGCCGGTACTTTTCCGTCATGACGCAGGCGGCGGCTCGCACCTTTGCCTTGCGTATCACGGAACTCGGCAACGAGTTCGAAAGAGGTTTTCATAATCTTCTCCAGTTACATCGCAAACACAGCGCCCTTGCATCGCGACCAATTGCAAGGGCACCGACCTAATCAATATACAGCGAGCTCACCGACTCCTCGTCGCTGATGCGGCGGATGGTTTCAGCCAGCAATCCCGCCACGCTCAGCTGGCGTATCCGCCTGCACGCCGCGCCGGCCTCCGACAGCGGAATCGTGTCGGTCACCACCAGCTCATCCAGCACCGAATTCGATATGCGCTCAATCGCCTTGCCCGACAGCACCGGATGCGTGATGTAGGCCACCACTTTCAGCGCGCCCTCATCTTTGAGCGCCTGCGCGGCCTGGCACAGCGTGCCGGCCGTATCCACCATGTCATCCACCAGTACGCAGGTCTTGCCCTCGACCTCGCCGATGATGTTCATCACCTTCGACTCGTTCGGCCGCGGCCGGCGTTTGTCGATGATGGCAAGATCAGCATCGTCCAATCGCTTCGCCAGCGCTCGCGCGCGCACCACGCCGCCCACATCGGGCGACACCACAATCATGTTCTGGTACTTCTGTTTCCAGACCTCGCCGAGCAACACCGGCGATGCATACACATTGTCCACCGGGATATCGAAAAATCCCTGAATCTGATCCGCGTGCAAATCCACCGTCAGCAATCGATCCACGCCCGCGCGCGTCATCATGTTCGCGACCAACTTGGCGGTGATGGCGACGCGCGTCGCCCGCGGCCGCCGATCCTGGCGCGCGTAGCCGAAATACGGCACCACCGCGGTCACTCGCTTCGCCGATGCGCGCCGGCAGGCATCCGCCATCATCAACAACTCCATCAAATGCTCGGCCGGCGGATGCGTCGGCTGCAGAATGAACACGTCGCGGCCGCGCACGTTCTCTCTTAGCTCGACACTAACCTCGCCGTCGCTGAATCGATCGACATCGGCGCGGCCCAGCGGCACATGCAAATGCCGCGTGATCTCTTGCGCCAGCGGTGCATTGGCATTGCCCGTGAACACCGCGATCGACAAAGAATCGAATTCATTATTTTGCGACATCGACCTTGCTCAAAATGGCTGGGGTGGAAGGATTATTCGGCCCTGCGGGCCTCACCCCTGCGGGGCCGCCCTTCGGGCGTTATCCTTCCCCAGCTGAGTCATCCTCTTGGACCCTTTCCATTCGACGAATCGCCCCCACCGCAAAAATTTGGCTGGGGTGGAAGGATTCGAACCTCCGTATGGCGGGATCAAAACCCGCTGCCTTACCGCTTGGCGACACCCCAACTTGGAAAAAAACCGACGACCGGCCTTCAGCCGGTCCGCAATCCCTCAAGCAAGGGCGAGTCATTCAGTCCGCGAGCCAAAAAGCCTTCAATCTCCGACGGTAACTTGCGCATAATTTCTTGCCCAAGATCCATGGTCTCACAGGCCAAAAAAACACAGGCCCCAGTGCCAGTCAGGCGCGCAGAACCATAGAGCGATAGCCAATCGAGCGCACGTGCAACTTCAGGATACCGGCGTCGCACCACGCCCAAGCAATCGTTCCTTCCACCAGACGCCAGGAAACCGTGAATTGTGATGGGCGCAGAATTCCTTGTCAATTCAGGATCTTGAAACACCTCCGCGGTGCTGACAAAGACATTTGGCTTTAAAATCAAATAGTTAGGCTCCGGCGGGGCCAGCGGCGGATACAGCGGAATCAGGCGTTCCCCGACTCCTTCGGCCCAAGCGGTCCGGCCGTGCACGAATACCGGCACGTCGGCGCCCAACTTCAAGCCCGAGCGCCGCCAGCTGTTCCGGAGGCCAATTGACGCCCCACAGACTGGTTGAGGGCGACCAAACAGGTGGCCGCGTCGGAGCTTCCGCCGCCCAAACCGCCGCCGATGCGGGATGCGCTTCACGAGACTCAGGTCGGCGCCCGAGCGCACGCCCGCCGCTTCTTTGCAGCGCGCGCGCCGCGCGCATGCAAAGATCCGCGTCCGCAGGCACGCCGGGAATATCCACGGCGCGCCGAATCTGTCCGTCGCTGCGCACGGTGATCGTGATTTCGTCGCACAGATCGACGAACTGAAAACAGGTTTGCAGCTCGTGGTAGCCGTCGGGCCGCCGTCCCAAGATATGCAAGAACAAATTCAGTTTCGCCGGCGCCAGCCACACCGATGAACGGTCGCTCATTTCGGCCAATCCCAGTGATCGATGATGATGCGCACCCGCACATCAGCGCGGCTCAACACCAGGCGCGTCGGCAGCACATCTGCCGCAGCAGGCTGATAGCGATCGTAGGCGATGCTCCAACCGGCTTGGGCGATGGTCTTGGCGCGATCCTGATCGTTGCGCGCAACTTCAAAGGGCGAGCCGGGATTCGGCACGCCGAGCAGCCAGTAGCGCAGATTCTCGATCGGCAGCTCGAACCCCAATTTGTCTTGGACCTGGGACATCACGGCATCGCTGGGCGGCGCGCCGTTGAGCGACAGACCCGCCGGGCTCTGCTTCAAAACCAACGCGCCGATGCCGAAGGGACCGGACAAATGCACTTCCGCCGCATCGGGGGTTTGCTGCCAATTGAGCGTGGCCTGCCAGCCTTGCTGCCCCAAGGCGACAGCCGCCCGCCCGTCGAGCCGCCAATCGCGGGGAGTTTGCAATTCCGCCACGCGTTCATCCCACCCCGTGGCGGGAGGCGGCGCCGGGCGGGTGGTCGCGCACGCGGCAAGCGCACAGCAACCGATCAACGTAAGCGCACGCCGCATGGGTTATTAGTTTGCGGAGGTCAGCCGATGCCGGGTCGACTTCAGCAATTGATTGTCGGCATCCATTGCGCTCGCTTCGGACCAGATTCGCTGCGCCTCGTCGTGTTGACCGAGATGCCACAGCACTTCGCCCAAGTGCGCCGCGATGTCGCCGTCGCGGCCGTCTGCGTAAGCGGTTTGCAGAAAAGGCAGCGCATCGGCGGCGCGCCCTTCGCGGAAATACACCCACCCCAAACTGTCCAGAATCGCCGGATTTTTAGGCGCTGCCGCGTGAGCACGCTCGATCAGCTTGCGGGCCTTGGAAAGGTCTTGGGTGTGATCGGCCAGCGTGAATCCCAAGGCGTTCAATGCCGCCGGATCGTTGGGACGCGACTTGACCACTCTGGTCAATTCACGCAGCGCCGAGGTAACCTGACCTTGCTCCTCGTATACCGACGCGGCTGCGTAGCGCAGTTCCACGCTGTCCGGATACTCCAACTCGCCCTTTTCCAAGACGGCAAACGCCTTGGGTAAATCGCTCGACTGCGCATACATGCGCGCCCGCGCCGTGAGAATTTCCGGCGCGCGCTGCGGCTCGTCCTCCATCAAACGATCGAGCAGTTCGTCAGCGGCGCCCGGCGCACCGTGCTTGTACAGCAGGGCGGCGGCTCGCAGCAATGCCGGCACCACGTTCTCGCCATTTTGCACTTGCGAGAAAAAGCGCAAGGCCCGCTCAGGATCGCCATTGCGATCCGCGATCAGCGCCAAATAGTAGAAGGCGTCTTCGCCGAATTTACCGGTGTTGAGCAGCTGCCTGAACTTGGCCGACGCCACCTCGAAGTGGCCTTGCTGAAATTCCAGCAGTCCCAACAGGCGCAGCGCCACCGCGGTCGACTCCGGACTGCGCGATAGAATCTCCAGTTGCTCGGCGGCTTCCGGCAATCGCTGCGCGGTCATGAGCAACGCGGCGTAGTTGAAGCGATTGGTGGCGGAGCCGTCCGCCTCGAGCTGCGCTTGCGCGGCGCGCAGCGGCTCGTCGACATCGCCCGCCAGAATGCGGGCGCGCAGCAGTGTCTGCGCCAATTCCTTGTGCGCAGTCTGTTTGGATTCGTTGCTGCTCCCCGCCTCCATCGCCACCGCATCGCTCAGACTGTGCACCGCCGCGGCGGGATCATCCGCGCGCATGGCGGCAATCCCTTGGATGCGCAATGCGGACGAGGAACTGGGGAAATAGGAAGCCAATCGATCCGCGATCTGGTGCGCGCCGAATACGTTCTCGTCGGATCCTAAGTCCGTCTCCACGTCGGCGAATCCGGCGTCCAATCCGGAGGGAGAATTCAGCAGGACAACCCGATAATGCGCCGCCGCCTCGTCCACCTTATCGAGCGCCAGCGCGGCGCGGGCCGCGGCGCGCCGTGCTTCCATCGAATTCGGATCGACATTGAGCCAGTGGGCGGCGACGCCGGCCATCAGCGAAGGCTGCAGCGTTTCGGCCGTCACGTCGGTGGCGCGTTGCAGGAGATTAGGATCGGTCTGGTGCGCGGCCGCCATGGCGTACTGAATGGCGGCCACGCGCGGTTCCTGCCGGGCGAGCGCTATCTCGCCCGTGACGGTATAAAATGAGTCGGGAGCTTGGGTTTCGGACTTGCTGCGAGTTCCCGCGCAGGCGCCCAAGGCGAGCACGCCAAGCAGTAGACCAGCCCTTGCGATGATGGAAAACGAGAACACGGCCTCACTATAGCGAAATGAATAACCTGATGCCGCGGATTCATCCTTGATCTAGCGGTGCGTCATACACCAGAATCCCTTAAGACTCAGGCCGAAACGCTTCCATGGCATTCAATATCCTCGGTATCAATCATAAGACCGCACCGGTCGCGCTGCGCGAAAAGGTGGCGTTCAGCGAGGATCGATTGGTCGCGGCTTTGCGGGCCCTGCGTGAGGACTTGGGGGTGGCCGAGGCGGTCATTCTGTCCACGTGCAATCGCACCGAAGTGTATTGGTCGGGCACCGCCAGCGGCGCGGAACTGTCGCAATGGCTGGAACGCCATCACGGCAATAACCTCGACTTGGGCGCCAGTCTCTACGTCCACCAGGAAACACGCGCGGTGGAACACGCCTTCAGCGTGGCCTCCGGTCTTGATTCCATGGTCTTGGGCGAAGTGCAAATCTTGGGGCAGCTGAAAGACGCCTATCGCGTGGCGCAGGAAAGCGGCAGCACCGGACCGATTCTCAACAAGCTGTTCCAGGCGGCCTTTTTCGCCGCCAAACGCGTGCGCTCGGAAACTCGAATTGGCGCGAATGCCGTCTCCTTGGCTTCCGCCACGGTCAGCTTGGCGCGGCGTGTGTACGAGGACCTGAGCGCTCACAATGTCTTGGTTGTCGGCGCCGGCGATATGAATGCGCTGACGGCGCGCCATTTCATGAGCGCCGGCATAAAGCGCATGGTCATTGCCAACCGTACCTTGAGCAAAGCCGAAGCGTTGGCCCAAGAACTTCAAGCCCATGCCGCGCCTTTGAGCGATTTGGACAAGCAATTGGCGGAGGCCGACATCGTGATCAGTTGCACCGCCAGCCCGGTGCCCATCATCGGCAAGCGTGCGGTCGCGGCGGCCATCCGCACGCGCAGGCGGCGGCCGATTTTCATGGTGGACATGGCCGTGCCGCGCGATATCGAGCCCGAGGTGGCGGAACTGGAAGACGTCTATCTGTTCTCCATCGACGATCTGCAACAGCTGGTGGATGAGAATATCCAGCAGCGCGAAGTTGCCGCCGGCGGCGCCCGGCTGGTCATCAATGAGGAGGTCGCGCGCTTTCTGGCCGAGTCGCGCGCGCAGGACGCAGGCCCTGCAATTCGTGCGCTGCGGCAGCAAGCCGACGCCATTCGCCAGCAAACGGTTGAGCAGGCACGCCGCATGCTGGCGGGCGGCAAGAGCGCCGATGAGGTGATCGACTATCTTGCCAATACGCTCACCAACAGGCTGCTGCATGCCCCGACCCAGGCGCTGCGCCAGGCTTCAGAATCGGCTGATTTGGCACTCGCCGAGGCCGTTACCCGCCTGTTGACCGAGGAGCGCGACCGGCATTAGGAGCCAGTCCGGGCCTGAAAGGCCGCTATAATCCGGCGCCATGAAAGATTCCATCCGGCGCAAGCTGGAAAAACTCGACGAACGCTTCGAGGAGATCAGCCGGCTTTTGTCCGACGCCGGCGTCATTTCCAAGCAAAACCAATTCCGCGAACTCTCGATGGAGTATTCGCGCCTGGAAGATTTGGTCGAACGCTACCGGCGCTTCTTGGGCCTCGAGGGCGACGCGGCGACGGCCAAGGAGCTGGCAGCGGACAAGGATCCCGCCACCCGCGCCATGGGCGAGGAGGAGCTGGCTGAACTCAATCCGCGCATTTTGGGCGAGGAACTGGAACTGCAGCGACTGCTCGTGCCCAAAGATCCGCACGATGACAACAACATTTTCCTGGAAGTGCGCGCCGGCACGGGCGGCGATGAAGCGGCCATCTTTGCCGGCGATCTGTTTCGCATGTACACCCGCTACGCCGAGTCCAAGCGGTGGACTGTCGAGGTATTGAGCGAGAGCCCCGGCGAGCATGGCGGCTACAAGGAGATCATCAGCCGCGTCATCGGTCGCGGGGCATATTCATTGCTCAAGTTCGAATCGGGAACGCATCGCGTGCAGCGCGTACCGGCCACCGAAGCACAAGGCCGCATTCACACCTCGGCGTGCACCGTGGCAATTCTGCCGGAGCTCGAAGAAGTCGAGGCCGTGGACCTGAACCCCGCGGAGCTGCGCGTCGATACCTATCGCTCTTCCGGCGCGGGCGGCCAGCACGTGAATAAAACCGACTCCGCCATTCGCATCACGCACCTGCCCACCGGCATTGTGGTCGAATGCCAGGATGAGCGCTCGCAGCACAAGAATCGCTCGCGTGCCATGTCCCTGCTCAAAGCGAGATTGTTATCGGCAGAGCGCGAGAAGCAGCAGAGTGCCCAGGCGCAGTCGCGCAAACTGCAGGTCGGTTCCGGCGATCGCTCCGAACGCATTCGCACCTATAATTTTCCGCAAGGACGCGTGACCGACCACCGCATCAATCTGACCCTGTACAAGCTGGACGACGTGATGAATGGCAATCTGGACGAATTGGTGGCGGCGCTCAATCAGGAGCATCAGGCCGAGGAGCTTGCAAGCCAAGTCGAATGAACGCCGTGCCCACCATCGCAGAAACCGTGAAAAACGCCGCGAGCACGCTGCAGGCGCACAGCGAATCGCCGCGGCTCGACGCAGAATTGCTGCTGGCAAAAATCTTGCGGCTGCCGCGCTCGGCCTTGATTGCGCGCGGCAATGAATTTATCGCAGAGCCCGATGAGCGCGCCTATGCCGACTTGATTTCGCAGCGCGCCGCCGGCATGCCGCTCGCCTACCTTACCGGCACCCGCGAATTCTGGTCGCTGCCGTTGCAGGTATCGCCGGCCGTACTGGTACCGCGGCCCGAAACCGAGTCCCTGGTCGAGCATGCGTTGGCCTTGGTGCCCCGCGGTGCGTCCTGCGCAGCCCTGGATCTCGGCACCGGCAGCGGCGCCATTGCCCTGAGCCTGGCGCACGAGCGGCCCCACTGGGCCATCACCGCCGTTGACATTTCGGCCGCCGCTCTCGAGGTTGCCGCGCGCAATGCGCGCCACCTGGGGCTGGCGCGCATTCAATGGCGCCTGGGTAATTGGTTCGACGCCGTGGCCGGCGAGCGATTTCATGTGATCGTTGCGAATCCACCGTATCTCGCCGCGGCGGATCCCGCGTTGGCAGCGCTGGCGGCAGAACCGGCGCTTGCGCTCGCTGCCGGCCCCACCGGCCTCGAGGCCTTCAATGCCATCATTGCCCAGGCGCCCCGGCACCTGCACGCAGGCGGCTGGCTGGCGCTGGAGCATGGAATCACGCAAGCGCTCGATATCGCGCAATTGCTCGAGCACCATGGCTTTGAATCGATCCGTACCTATCCCGATTTTTCAGGCAGGCCCCGCGTAACACTGGGCGTTCATACACAACATTAGGAATCCGCATGATCCGCTTCGAAACAAACCTGGGCGATTTCAGCATTGAGCTTTTCGAGAAGGAAGCGCCCGAATCGGTCGCCAATTTTCTCCGCTACATCGAGGATGGATTTTTCGACGGCACCATTTTTCATCGCATCGTTCCGGGATTCGTCATCCAGGGCGGCGGCTTCACCGAAGACATGACGCAAAAGAAGACCAAGCCGCCGATCAAGAATGAGGCCGACAATGGCTTGAAGAACAAACGCGGCACCTTGTCGATGGCGCGCACCAACGACATCAACAGCGCCACCTCGCAATTTTTTGTCAATCTGAAGGACAATGACTTTCTCGACCACTCGCGTGGCAATTTCGGCTACGCGGTATTCGCCAAGGTGACCGAAGGCATGGACGTGGTCGATAAGATCGCGGCGGTGGAAACCGGCCGCAAGCGCGGCTTCGACGACGTGCCGGTTGAAGCGGTGACCATGAAAAGCGTGCGCCGGGCGAAACCTTAAGCGGGTGGCGCAGAAGAACTCATTGCTACGGCGGCTGGTCTGGTCGCTCTTTGCGTTGGTCTTTGCTTGCATCGCGATCAGCGTGATCGCGGTGGCGCTGCTGCGCTGGATCAATCCGCCGTACAGCGCCTTCATGGCCCAGACGCAAATGGCAGCGTGGTCGAATCATGACCGCACCTACGTGTTTCGCCATCGCTGGGCCGACTTGAACCAGATTTCGCCCAACCTACCGCTGGCCGTGGTCGCGTCCGAAGACCAGAAATTTCCCGCGCACTGGGGTTTCGACGTCGAGGCCATCGAGAAGGCCTACGAGATGAATCAGCACAGCCACCGGGTACACGGCGCCAGCACCATCAGCCAGCAGGTGGCCAAAAACCTGTTTCTCTGGTCGGGCCGCAGCTATTTTCGCAAGGGTCTGGAGGCCTACTTCACGGTGCTGATCGAGGCGTGCTGGCCGAAACGGCGCATCATCGAGATCTACCTGAACATCGCCGAATTCGGCTATGGCACGTACGGCGCCGAGGCGGCGGCGCAACGCTTCTTTCACAAACCTGCGGCACGACTCTCGCGCGCTGATTCCGCGGTGCTGGCTGCGGTGCTGCCCAATCCGCAGCGCCTGAATGCCGCGGCGCCGTCGGCCTATGTGCAGCAGCGGCGCGATTGGATCCTAGGACAGATGCAGGCGCTCGGCGGACCGGAGATGCTGGATGAGATCGACGCCTACCCGAGCCGGCGCCGCTAGTATTTTTTCGAGAATCTCAGGAATTTCAAATACCGCCCGATTGTGCATGCGCTGGACGCCGGCCCGATACAGATCGATGTGTTCCGCGACTTGGGCAACGCCGGTGCGGATGGCCTTGAACGAGTCCAGCACCACGCCGACCGAATTCTCCTCCACCCACTGGGTGTTGTAGCGCTCCTGCGGCATGGTCCAGGCGTTGCGCACCACGATGACAGGCAAGCCCTGTTGCACGGCCTCACTGATACTGCCGGGACCCGGCTTGCCGATGAAGAAATCGCACAGCTGCATGTAGTAGCTGATCTGCGAGGTAAAGCCCACCACGACCCGCGGCGCCGCGGCCGGCATGGCGCCGCGCAACTGCTCGGCGAGCACGGCGTTGTGCCCGCACACCAGGATCAGCTGCACATCGTCCAGGCGTTTGGAGATTCTGCGCATGACGCGCGAGCCGTGGCCGCCGAACATGACGAGGCCGGTGGGACGGTCCGGATCCAGCTGCAATTTCTGCATTTCGGCGCGCCGGTCCACTTTTAAATCGCCGGTAGAAATTCGGGCTGATGATCATTCCCGAAGTCTCGTGCACCACGGCGTCCATGGCCTTCGCAGCATTGGCTTGCGCCAGCGCGCGCGGCGTTCCGCAGATGAAGTGTTGCGCCTGATCCGGTTCGATCCAGAAGTGCGGCGGAAAATCGGCCAGGTCGGTGAGAATGGTCGTAAAGGGTACGTGGGGCCGCGCGCTCGCCAAAGCCTGAAACATGGCTCGATTGAAATTCGGCACGAGCGAGACCACCAGATCCGGTTTGCTCGCCTGCCAGTGTCGCCGCAGCTGACTGACCAGTGACTTATGGGTCAAGCGGATCAGCATCTGCAGGATGCGCAGCTCCTGCGCCAACCCGATCGTCCAGCCGCGCGCCAGGCGCACGTTATAGTAATCTTCCGGCTTGACTCCGGTGGTTCGGCGAAATACGTCTTGCGGATCGAGGACTTCGAACAAATTGACCAGTCTGACCTGCCAATCCCTGCCTTGCTCGCGGATCGCCATCTCAAGGGCGGTGGCGGCCGAGCGATGTCCTCCTCCCGCATTGATGTACACGAGGTCGATCGTTTGCATTCACAGTCATTCTGCGTGGCGAGTGTGACCAACGGATGAAAGCCCTCGAGCTATTGACGGCGCTCATGCTTTTCAGCAGCTGCGCCGCCGCTGATCCCACTCTTTTGAGCCATGGCCGCTTCAAGGATCTGTTGATCTACGCGCCGGCCGCGCAACCCACGAGTTTCGTCCTGTTCTTATCGGGCGATGAGGGCTGGAATGGCCGCGCAGCCGCCTTGGCAGAACAACTGACGCAACAAGGCGCCATGGTAGCGGGTATCGACTGGCGCAGGTTCAAGGCCGCGCTCGAAGCGGACGGGGCTGAATGCGTATTCCCCGACGGAGACCTGGAAAACTTGAGCCACTTCGTGCAAGCCTATTTTCACAACACCACCTACCTGGCGCCCTTGGTTGTGGGGGCAGCGTCCGGCGCCGGCATGGCCTATGCCGTATTGGCGCAAGCGCCGAAGGACACCTTCGCGGGCGCGGTGAGTTTGGGTTTTTGCCCGCACCTGAATTTGGACAAGCCGCTCTGCAAAGGCTCAGGACTCGAGGCGACGCGCGGCGCTCCGGGTTCGGGTCTAAGGCTGCAGCCGATAAAATCCTTGAACAATCCTTGGGTGATCCTGCAAGACAGCCAGGAATCCAGGTGTCCCGCGTCGGCGGCACGCGACTTCAGCGCGCAGGTACGGGGGGCGGCGATCGCGGTACTGCCGCAGGTGAGCGATCGCTCGTTTTCCGCAGCATTCGCCCAGCTCGCCGCCGCGAATCGCAATCACGGCGTCGCGCCGCCGCCCGCCGAGCTGGGCGCACTGCCGGTCGTCGAAGTACCGGCGCAGGCTAACGCCGTCCCTTCCGATTCATTCGCCATCATCATGTCCGGCGACGGCGGCTGGGCGGGCCTTGATCAGGACATCGCCGCGGCGCTGAGCGCGAAGGGCATACCCGTCGTGGGCCTGGATTCTCTGCGCTACTACTGGACCGCACGCACGCCGGAAGGACTGGCCGCGGATACGGACCGGATGATTCGCTACTACCTGTCGCACTTCGGCAAGAAGCGTGTGCTGCTGATCGGCTATTCGCAGGGCGCCGATGTACTGCCCTTCGCCGTGAATCGCTTGCCGAGCGCCACGCGCAGCCAGGTTGCACTGACCGCCATACTGGGGATGTCCGAGCACGCGCTCTTTGAATTTCATGTCAGCAGTTGGATTTCGGACGACAATTCAGGTCCGGCGACCCTGCCCGAGGTCGACCGCATTACCGGCATTCCGGTGCTGTGCATTTACGGTGAGGATGAGCACGATTCGCTGTGCCCGAAGCTCGACCCGAAAAAATTCAAGGTCGTGAAAGTCAAAGGCGGCCATCATTTCGACGGCAATTACGCGGGTCTCGCCGACGAAATCTTGGCCGCTGCGAAACCCTAGATTCGCCCTTCCGCTTTCATCCAGTCATAGCAGTCCTTCACCATCTCTTTCAGGGGTATGACCTTATAGCCGAGATCGCGCTGCGCCTTCAGCGACGCGGTGCTGACCTGCCGCCCCATCAAGCTGGCAATCTCGGGCGTGATGGGCGGTTCCTTACCGGTGACTCGGCTCACCAGATCTGCCGCCAGCGCAATGACGCGCAGTAGTGCCAGCGGAGTTTCTTTGCGGGGCGCGGGCTTGCCCAAGAGCGCGCTGATCTGGCTCACCAATTCCATCATGGTCTTGTTTTCGCCGCCGAGCAGGTAGGAACCGCCGTTCTGTCCCTTATCGGCGGCGGCAATGTGCGCCGCCACCACTTCGCGCACGTGCGTGAAGGTCAACCAGGAATTCGGCACGCCCGGCAGCTTGTTGTCGCGGACCATCACGAACAGCCGGGACCAGGTCCCGATATCGTAGGGTCCCATGATGGCGCCAGGCTGCATGATGACGACTTCAAGCCCCTTGGGAACGGCGTCGAGCGCAAGCTCCTGCGCCAGCCACTTGCTTTTTTGATAATTGACGCTTGAGTTTGCCGCAAGACTCAGCGTCTCCTCGGTAATCTCACCGTCCACCGGGCCGTACGCGGCAATGGATGAGGTCACCACCAGCCGGCGGACGCGCTTCGCCAGCGCCGCCTCGACGACGTTGCTCGTGCCCTCGACATTGTCGCGGGTTTGCTGCGCATTCCCGCCGCGCCACATATTGGTGTTGCCGGCCACGTGGAAAATCGTGTCGGTGCCCGCAGGGATGGCCGCCAGCAGCGAATTCGGATCGCTCAAGATACCGGCCGCCAACTTGGGCCGAAAGCGCTTGAGAAGTTTTAAGTCCGAGGAAGGCCGATGCAGGGCGGTGACGTCCCAGCCGCGAATCATCAACTCCTTGACCATATTGAGACCGACGAAACCGGTCCCTCCCGTGACGAAGGCCGCGCGCCCCGCGCTAGGCGGCATCGGCCGCATCTCCGACGTCGGGTTCGTAGCCCAAGATCGGCGCCAACCAACGTTCTGCTTCGTTCACTGTGAATCCCTTGCGCTGCGCGTAGCTCGCGACCTGGTCGCGGTCAATTTTGCCGACGCCGAAATAATGCGCCTTCGGGTGGGAGAAATAAAACCCGCTGACCGCAGCGGTCGGAAACATCGCGAAAGACTCCGTCAGGCGGATCCCGGCCGTGCGATCCACATCCAGCAGCCGCCAGAGCAGCGCCTTCTCGGTGTGATCGGGACAGGCAGGATACCCCGGCGCCGGCCGGATGCCCTGATATTCCTCGCCAATCAGGCCCGAATTGTCGAGATGTTCATGCGGCGCGTAGGCCCAAAACTCGCGCCGCACCCGCTCGTGCAAACGTTCCGCCAAAGCCTCGGCCAGGCGATCCGCCAAGGCTTTCAGCATGATGCTGCTGTAATCGTCGTGCTGCGCCTCGAATCGAGCGATGTGCTCTTCGATGCCTATCCCCGCGGTCACGGCGAACGCGCCGATGTAGTCGGCGCGGCCGGTGTGCGCGGGAGCGACGAAGTCGCTCAAGCACAGTTGCGCTTGATCCTGCGGCTTGGATTTTTGCTGGCGCAGATTATGCAGACGCAGCAGCACGCTTTGCCGCGTGTTGTCGACGTACACATTGATATCGTCGTCCGCCACGCTGTTGGCCGGGAAGAAACCGACGACGGCGCGGGCCTTGAGCCATTTCTCCGCGATCAACTGTTTGAGCATGCGCGTGGCATCCGCATACAGACTGCTCGCCGCCTCGCCCACGACCTCATCGCTGAGAATAGCGGGAAACTTTCCGGCGAATTCCCAGGCATTGAAGAAGGGCATCCAATCGATGTACGGCAGCAACTCCTGCAATGAATAGTCGTCAAAGGCCCTTAACCCTAAGACGCTCGGCACCGGAGGCACATACGCAGCCCAATCGATTTTGAATTTTTTGGCGCGGGCCTGGGCCAGCGACAACTGCGGCGCTTTGGCGCCTTTATTGCGGTGCTGTTCGCGGCGCCGCTCGTGATCGGCTTTGAGGGTGGCGACGTAGGCATCGCGCGTTCCCTTGGTGATCAATTGCTGACAGACACCCACCGAGCGCGACGCATCCTTCACGTACACAACCGCACCGGCATACTGCGGATCGATTTTCACTGCGGTGTGCGCCGGCGACGTCGTGGCGCCGCCGATCAGCAGCGGCTGTCTATAGCCCAGACGTTGCATTTCCTTGGCGACGTGAACCATTTCATCCAACGACGGCGTGATCAATCCGGACAAGCCGATGAGATTCGCGCCTTCGCGGGTCGCGGCCTCGAGGATTCTCTCGCACGAGACCATGACGCCGAGATCAACCACCTCGAAGTTATTACATTGCAGGACCACGCCGACGATGTTCTTGCCGATGTCGTGCACATCGCCCTTCACGGTGGCCATCACCACCTTGCCGTTGGAGCGGCTTGTGCCTGACTTTTCCTTCTCGATGTAGGGAATCAGCACCGATACGGCTTTCTTCATGACGCGCGCCGACTTGACCACTTGCGGCAGAAACATTTTGCCGGCGCCGAACAGATCGCCGACCACATTCATGCCGTCCATCAGCGGGCCTTCGATGACGTCCAGCGGCCGCTTGGCCTGCAGGCGCGCCTCTTCGGTGTCCTCGAATACAAACTCGTCCAATCCCTTGATCAAGGCGTGCTGCAAGCGCTCTGCCACCGGCAACTTACGCCATTCCAAGTCATCGCCGCGCTTCTGCCCGCCGCCGCCCTTGTAGCGCTCGGCGATTTCGAGCAGCCGCTCGGTGGCATCCGCGCGGCGCGCCAGTATCACATCCTCGACACGTTCGCGCAGTTCGGGTTCGATATCCTCGTAAATCGCCAGCTGGCCGGCATTGACGATACCCATGGTGAGCCCGGCGCGGATCGCGTGATAGAGGAACACCGAGTGCATCGCCTCGCGCACCCGGTCGTTGCCGCGGAACGAGAACGACACGTTGCTGACGCCGCCGCTGAGATGCACCAGGGGCATGCGTTCCTTGATGGCCGCGGCCGCCTCGATGAAGTCCAGGCTGTAGCGATTGTGCTCTTCGATGCCGGTGGCGACTGCGAAGATGTTGGGATCGAAGATGATGTCTTCGGGCGGAAATTGAATGCGTTCAGTAAGGACCCGGTAGGCACGTTCGCAGATGCTTAACTTTCGCGCGATGGTGTCGGCCTGGCCCTGTTCATCGAAGGCCATTACCACCACGGCTGCGCCATAGCGCAGGCACAAGCGCGCGTGAGCCAGGAACGCCTCCTCGCCCTCCTTGAGACTGATGGAATTGACGATGCCCTTGCCCTGGATGCACTTGAGGCCCGCCTCGATCACGGTCCACTTCGAGGAGTCGATCATGATGGGAACGCGTGCAATATCCGGCTCGCCCGCGATCAGGCTCAAGAATTTCACCATGGCGGCTTGCGAATCGAGCATGCCCTCGTCCATGTTCACGTCGATGATCTGCGCGCCGTTCGCCACCTGCTGACGCGCCACATCGACCGCCGCCGAATAATCGCCCGCCTCGATGAGCTTGCGAAACTTGGCCGATCCGGTGACGTTGGTGCGTTCGCCGACATTGACGAACAGACTGTTGGCATCGATGGTCAAGGGTTCCAGGCCGCTCAAGCGGCAGGCCGATTCAATCTGCGGGATGGCGCGCGGCGGCAAGCCTGAAACGGCGCCTGCAATGGCGCGAATGTGCTCCGGCGTCGTGCCGCAGCACCCGCCCGCCAAGTTCAGGAAGCCGCTGACGGCGAACTCGCGCAGAGTCTCGGCGGTCTGCTCCGCGGTCTCGTCGTATTCGCCGAATGCATTGGGCAGTCCGGCATTGGGATAGGCGCACACATAGGTGTCCGCGATGCGTGAGAGCTCTTCGACATAGGGCCGCAGCTGCCGCCCTCCCAGCGCGCAATTCAGGCCCACCACCAAGGGCTTGGCGTGACGGACCGAATTCCAAAACGCCTCGGTGGTCTGGCCCGACAGTGTGCGGCCCGAGGCATCCGTGATGGTGCCGGAGACGATGATCGGCAGCTCCGTGCCGGCTTCGTCGAATACCTGCCTTACCGCGAACAGCGCGGCCTTGGCATTGAGCGTGTCGAAAATGGTTTCGATCAAAATAATGTCGACGCCGCCTGCCATGAGCGAGCGCGTCACTTCGCGTATAAGCCCCGACCAGTTCGTCGAAACTGATATTGCGAAAGCCCGGATCGTTCACATCCGGCGACAAGGACGCGGTACGGTTGGTGGGACCCAAGGCTCCGGCTACGAACCGCTGCAGGCCGCTGGTCGCGGTCACCTCGTCCGCAACCTGGCGCGCGAGGCGCGCCGCGCAAAGATTCAGTTCGCCAACCAGGGACTGCATGCCGTAGTCCGCCTGCGACACCGCGGTGGAATTGAAGGTGTTGGTGGAAATGACATCGGCGCCCGCCTCGAGGTAGGCGCGATGAATGTCGGCAATGATTTGCGGTTGGGTAATGCTCAGCAGGTCGTTGTTGCCGCGCACGTCGCTGCGCCACTCCTTGAACCGCGCGCCGCGAAACTGCTCCTCGCTGAAGCGATGGCGCTGGATCATTGTGCCCATCGCGCCATCGAAAATGACCACACGTTTTTCCAGTAGCGCGGTGAACGCCGCGCTGAGCGATGCGCGCGCCATCAAGCCACCCGTGCTTCGCTGAGGCGCGGCCGCAAGCCCAGTGCGTGGCAAATCGCATAGGCGAGTTCCGCGCGGTTCAAGGTGTAAAAGTGAAATTCCTCGACGCCGTGGCGGCGCAGGCGCTGCACTTGTTCGATGGCCACATTCGCCGCAATCATGCGGCGCGTGTCGGGATCATCATCCAGGCCATCGAAGCGGCTGCGCAGCCAATCGGGTATGGAGGCGCCGCAGCGCGCGGCGAAGCGCAGCAGCTGCGGAAAGCGGGTAATCGGCAGGATGCCGGGAACGATGTTGACGTTGATCCCAGCGGCCGCGCAACGGTCGCGATAGCGCAGGAACAAATCGGTCTCAAAGAAAAATTGCGTGATGGCGCGGGCAGCGCCGGCATCGACCTTGCGCTTCAAGTTCTCCAAGTCCGCATCGACACCGCCGGATTCCGGATGTCCCTCCGGGTAGGCCGCCACAGACACTTCAAAATTGCCGGCTTGACGCAAGCCGCCCACCAGATCCGAGGCGTAGGCAAATCCGTCGGGGTGAGGCCGATAACGGCCCTCGGGCGTTAGGTTGGCAGCGGGCGCATCGCCGCGCAACGCGACCAGGTCCCTCACTCCGAGATTCCAGTAGCTTTGCGCGATCGCCAGCACCTCCTCGCGCGAGGCACCCACGCAGGTCAAATGCGGTGCCACGCGCAGATCGGTTTCGCTCAATACGCGTTGCACGAACTCATGGGTGCGGGTTCGGGTCGAGCCGTCGGCCCCATAGGTCACCGACACGAAACTGGGCCGCAGCGGGGCGAGCCGCTGCACGGACTGCCACAGCTGACGTGCCATGGCCTCATCCCCCGGGGGGAAAAACTCGAACGATACGGCTGGATCGGACATGACTGCTCTTCAGGGACTGCCTCGACATTAAGCATGCGCGAGCCTACTATTTGATTCAATCTCATTATTCTCATACGGAGAATGAATTAGGCTCATGTCGTCTACGGCATTGGAAGTGAGGCATCTCGAGACTTTGCTGGCCCTGGCCGAGTGCGGCAGCCTGTCGAAGGCGGCTGCACGCCTGTTCCTCACTCAGTCCGCCCTGTCGCACCAGCTCAAAACCCTGGAAAGCCACTATGGGGCCGCGCTGGTGGAAAAGAATGTACGTCCCTTGAGGTTTACGGCCATCGGCCAGCGATTACTGGCCCTGGCCCGGGTGGTGTTGCCGCAAATGGCCGAGGCGGGACGGGACGTGGCGCGTTTGGCTCAGGGTCATGCCGGTCCTTTGCGAGTCGCCGTGCAGTGCCACAACTGTTTCGATTGGCTGATGCCGGCAATGGATGCCTACCGGACGCTCTGGCCCGAGGTTGAACTCGACATCATTTCCGGCTTCCTGATGAACCCATTGCCGCTCTTGGATCAGGGCGACGCCGAGTTGGCGATTATCCACGACCGCCAAGAGGCCCATCCCACCATTACCTTCAGCCCCCTGTTTCGTTATGAAAGCGTGGCGCTGATGAGCCCACGCCACCGTCTGGCCGCCAAACCTTATTTGGAAGCCAGGGATTTCGCCGACGAAACGCTCATTACCTATCCGGTTCCCGATGAAATGCTGGACGTCATGAAGCACTGCTTGACGCCGGCCAATATCAATCCGAAGCGGCGGACGGCGGAATTGACCGTGGCCATTCTGCAGCTGGTGGCGAGCGGGCGCGGCATCGCCGCGCTGCCCTCCTGGACGGTGGGCAACTACATCGAGCGCGGCTACGTGGTCTCGCGGCCCATCGGACAATCGGGACTGCGCTGTGAGCTGTACGCGGCGACCACCCGTGCGGGGGCGGAGGCCGCCTATATAAGGGAGTTCATTTCCCTAACCCGCGTGCAGAGCCTCACCGAACTTGCGGGCGTCTCGGCGCTGTAGCGCGGCGCCGTCTGTAAGCGCACTCACGGGCGCTTAAAGCCGTCGTTTAACGTGCGCAAAAACGCGACGATGTCTGCAACATCCGCTCCGCTCAAAGACGGCGCGTCGCCGGCACGCCGGTCAAACGGCGCCTGCCGGTCCAGGTTGGCGCGGTAAATTTCGGGCAAATCGTTGAATTTCAGTGTGCTGCCATCGGGCGCGCGCGGATACCACCTCTGCGGCTGCGTATCGCGCTCGGCGTAGAACCGCACCACATCGCTCAGCGATTTAAAGACGCCGTTGTGCAAGTACACGGCCCTTCGCGCCGCATTGCGCAGCGAGGGCGTGCGGAACAATCCGCAGTATTCGGTCTTCGCTTTAAGATCCGTGCGCCAGGGTCCGCACAGTCCGAGATCGTAGTAACTGCCATCGGCATTGGCGGGAATCGCGGGATTGCGCGGGGCGCCGATCGCGGCGAAGCCAAAATCCGTGAACTGCGGAAATGCGCCCTTTTGCATCGCGCTCGGGATGGCAGCGTGCGCAGTTGCCTTTTTCAGGATCATTGAACGCGGCCAGTCCGCGCAGCTCCTGGGCGCTCAATGGCGCTTCATGCCTCAAGAAGGCGTCGTACTTGCTGCTGTAGGGATAAAACTCCCCGGGGCTTTGCTGATAGGTCTCAAGTGCCAGGAGCAGGCCCTTGAACGCCAGCGCCTTGTCCGCAAAGATCCGCTCGCCGAAGAGCTGCCGGAATCGCACGTCGTAACGAGCCTGCAGCTTGGCCGTCACAGCATCAGCGTTCGTGTTGGCCATTTCGAAGGCCGAGAACAACGGCAGCCGCGCCTGGTCGTGAAAGGACTGCGCGCGCCCGTCCCACATGCGTCCGCCGGCGGGTCCCTGATCGACGCTGTCGTCGCCCTCATCGTCGATGTAGTGTTCCGTGAACGGCGGCACGTTTTGCGTGTACTTGAGCGACGGTACGGCACGCACTCCGAAGCTGCTCCCATCGCCGCCGCCGCGCTGCACGGGCCCGGCATTGGCGGGGGCGAAGTCATGCTCCGGATCGTGGCAGCTCGCGCAGGAAATTTTTCCGGACGCGGACAGGACCGGATCAGAAAACAAGTCGCGGCCCAGCGCGGTCAGCGCCGCGGCCTCGGGCGTGCGTTCAAAGGTGTTTGCGTAAAAGGGCTTGACGTCGGCGGCAGACGCAGCGGCAATCAGCGCCGCCCCCAACAGGGCGCTGCCCAAAACAATCCGTTGCCGACGCGTCGCCGTAAATTAGGAGCCTGTCTGAGTATTCAATGTGAGCCGCTAGTGCAGCGAACCGCCGCTGTCGGCGGCAACCGGCGCCTTGAACAGCTGCTCCACGTCCACCGGGTCGAACACATAGGCGCGATTGCAAAAATCGCAGCGCACTTCCACGTTGCCGCGCTCCGCGATCACGGAGCGGGTTTCGGCCTCGCCAAGTCCCTGCAGCATGCCGGCCACCCGTTCGCGCGAGCAGCGGCACCGAAAATACACCGGCGACGGCTCGAACAGCCGCAAATCGTCTTCGTTGAACAGGCGATGCAGAATTTGCGCATCGGCGAGCGTACGCAATTCCTCCGGCGTCAGGGTATCGCCGATGAGTTGTAAGCGCGCCCAGGCATCCTCGATGGCCGCCGCGTCGGCAGCCGCCGCCGGCGCGCCGCTGCCAGGCAGCTTCTGCAGCAGCATGCCCGAGGCGCCGGCGGCATCGGCATGCAGCCACAGCCGCGTCGGCAACTGCTCGGAATTTTGGAAGTAGGCCTGCAGCGAGTCGGCCAAGCGTTCGCCCTCGATGGGCACAATGCCCTGGTAGCGCTGCGCGCCCTCGTCGGTCTCCAAGGTCACCGTGAGATTCCCCGCGCCGATCAGATCGCGGATGTCGTGCGATGTACCCGCCGGCAGGTCGCGATGACGCGCAAGACCGCGCACGCCCAAGCCGCTGGTACATTGCACCAGCAGCAAATGCATCGGTCCGACGCCCTGCAGCTGCAGCGACAAGACTCCTTCGAATTTGATCGTTGCGGCCAGCAGCAGCGATGCTACGACCGCTTCGCCCAGGGTTTGGCGGATGGCTTCCGGGTAATTGCGGTGCTCGATGAGCGCACGCCACGCGGCATCCAAATGCACCAAGTGCCCGCGAATCGGGAAGCGCTCGAACAAGAAGCGGTGCAGCGTGTCGCGGTCATGCATTTCCGCCGCCGCCCAATTTTTTCTTGAGCAGCTCGTTGAGCTGCGCAGGGTTCGCCTTGCCTGCCGTGGCCTTCATCGCCTGTCCGACGAAGAAGCCGAACAGCTTGTCCTTGCCGGACCTGTAGTCGGCGAGCTGCTTGGGGTTCGCGGCGATGACCGCATCGATGACGCCCTCGAGCGCGCCAGCATCGGTGATCTGCCGCAAGCCCTTGGCTTCGATGATGGCATCCGCCGGCTTGCCCTCGGACCACATGGCCTCGAACACTTCCTTGGCGATCTTGCCGGAAATCGTTTCGTCCACGATCCGCAGCAACAGACCGATGAACTGCCGAGGGTCGACCCGCGATTTTTCGATTTCGACATTGTCGCGATTGAGTGCACCGGACAATTCGCCCATGATCCAATTCGCGGCAAGCTTCGCGTGACCCGCGCCCAAACCCGCGACCACCGCTTCGAAATACGCGCCGAGCTCGCGGCTGGCGCTCAAAACCCCGGCGTCGTACGCGGAGAGTCCATAGTCCTTGGCGAAGCGCGCCGCTTTCTGGTCCGGCAGTTCGGGCAACGTCGCCCGCACCGCCTCGATGAACGCCGCATCGATTTCAACCGGCAACAGGTCCGGATCGGGGAAGTAGCGGTAGTCGTTCGCCTCTTCCTTCGAGCGCATCGGGCGCGTTTCATCCTTGTCGGAATCGTACAGCCGCGTCTCCTGCACGACTGTGCCGCCGCTTTCGAGCAACTCGACCTGGCGGGCAACCTCATACTGGATCGCCTTTTCGACGAAGCGGAAGGAGTTCAAGTTTTTGATCTCGGCGCGCGTGCCGAATTTCTCCTGTCCCCTGGGTCTCACCGACACGTTGGCATCGCAGCGGAACGAGCCCTCCTGCATGTTGCCGTCGCAGATTTCCAGATAACGCACCAGCGTGTGGACCTTCTTCATGTAGGCCACCGCTTCCTTGGCCGAACGCATGTCCGGTTCGGAGACGATCTCCAGCAACGGCGTGCCGGCACGATTCAAGTCGATGCCCGAGGCATTCGCCAATCCTTCGTGCAGCGACTTGCCGGCGTCCTCCTCGAGATGGGCGCGGGTGATACCGATGACTTTTTCCGTGCCGTCGTCCAGCATCACTTTCAGCGAGCCGCGCGCGACCACCGGCAATTCGTACTGGCTGATCTGATAACCCTTCGGCAGGTCGGGATAAAAATAATTCTTGCGCGCGAACACCGAACGATGCGCGACGCCGGCATCGACCGCCAATCCGAACTTCACCGCCATTTGCACCGCGCGGCCGTTCAAGACCGGCAGGACGCCGGGATACGCCAGGTCCACCAGGTTGGCCTGGGTGTTCGGCGGCGCGCCGTAAGCGGTCGCGGAGCCCGAAAAAATCTTCGAGCGCGTGGCGAGCTGCGCGTGAATCTCGAGCCCAATGACGACTTCCCAGCCGCTCATGACTCGTATCCGCGCGGCGCGTGCCGGTGCCAGTCCGTGGCCTGCTGGTACTGATGGGCCGCATTGAGCAGTTTCGCTTCCGCAAAGTGCGGTCCGATCAGCTGCAATCCCATGGGCAGGCCGTCGATAAAACCGCAGGGTACCGATACGCCGGGCAGCCCCGCGAGGTTGGCGCCGATGGTGTAGATGTCGTTCAAGTACATGAGCACCGGATCATTCATCTTGGCGCCGATCTCGAAGGCCGGGGTCGGCGTGGTCGGTCCGATCACTAAATCGACCTGGGCGAACGCCGAACGAAAGTCGTCGGTGATCAGGCGGCGCGCCTTCTGCGCCTTCAAATAGTATGCGTCGAAATAGCCGGCGGACAACACATAGGTGCCCGTCATGATGCGCCGCTTCACCTCGGGCCCGAAGCCTTCGCCGCGCGAACGCTTGTACAAATCCATCAGATCCTTCGGACTGTCGCAACGGTAGCCGAAGCGCACGCCGTCGAAGCGCGACAGATTCGAGGAACACTCCGCCGGCGCGACCACATAGTAAGTGGGCACGGACAGGGGCAGGTGCGGGAGACTAACCTCGCGTGTTTCCGCGCCCAACCCGGTATAAATACTCAACGCGTCCTCGATCAGTGCCGCGTTGCGCGGTTCGAGCCCATCGAAGAATTCGCGCAGCAGTCCGATCTTCAATCCCTTGAGCGGTTCGCCCAACGCCTGCGAATAATCCGGTACCGCCACATCGACGCTGGTCGAATCGCGCGGATCAAAACCCGCCATGACCTGCAGCGCCGCAGCTGCATCGGCCGCGCTGCGCGCGAACACGCCGGCCTGATCGAGGCTGGAAGCGAAGGCAATCATCCCGTAGCGGGACACGCGGCCATAGGTGGGTTTGAGTCCAGTGACGCCGGTCAGCGCTGCGGGCTGACGGATGGAACCGCCGGTATCGGTGCCGGTGGCGAACGGCGCGAATCGGGCCGCGGTCGCGGCCGCCGATCCTCCGGAGGAGCCGCCCGGGACTTTGCTGGTATCCCAGGGATTCTTGACCGGTCCGTAGTAGCTGGTCTCGTTGGACGAGCCCATGGCGAACTCATCCATGTTGGACTTGCCCAGCATCACGGTGCCCGCGGCCTTGAAGCGCGCCACCACGGTGGCGTCGTATGGCGCCACGAAGTTGTCCAACATGCGCGATCCGCAGCTGGTCTTAACCCCATCGGTGCAGAAAATGTCTTTATGAATGAGGGGGATGCCAAGCAGCGGCTCCCCGCTCGCCCTGGGCCAGGCGCCGATCGGCTGCCGCGGCATCGGCCAGCGCTGCCTTCGGCGGTCAAGGTCACGAAGGCATTGAGCGCGGGATTCAAGCGCTCGATGCGGCTCAATAGATGCCGGGTGAGCTCCACGCTGGAGATTTCCCGCTTGCTAAGGCGTTCGGCGAGTTCGCCGATAAAAAGGTTATGCATCGCTCAAAAATCGCTTTGGTTACTCGATTACCCGCGGCACCACGTACAAGCCGGCCGTCACCGCCGGCGCATTGACTTGATATTTCTCGTGGTTGTCGGTCTCGGAGACTTCGTCGGGCCGCAGACGCTGATGCTGGCCATCGAGCGGATGCGCCATGGGCAGCACGCCTTCGGTATCGGTGCGCGACAACTCGTCGACGAAGTTGACGATGCTCGAGAGGCTGCGCACATACACCGGCATCTCCTGCTCGGTTATGGAGAGTCGCGCAAGGTGCGCGATTTTTTCGACGTCTTGACGGGTTAGGCTCATAGGGTTGGTGCTCAAAATGCGCAGCAACTCACGCAAATTAAGCTTCGAGGGATGATACACGTTGCCTTGTGATATGTCGTGTCGGTTGTTACATTAGCCGATCCTTTTTTAACCCCAAAAGCCTGCGAAAAATTCCCCATGTTCAAACGCCTTAGAGGTTATTTCTCCAATGACCTCTCAATCGATCTTGGAACCGCCAATACCCTGATTTACGTCCGCGAGCGCGGCATCGTTCTCAACGAACCATCGGTCGTCGCAGTGCAGGATGAGCCCACGCGAGGGGGCAAAATCATCGTCGCCGTCGGGGTCGAGGCGAAGAATATGTTGGGCCGCACACCCGGCCACATCACCGCCGTTCGGCCCATGAAGGACGGGGTAATCGCTGATTTCACCTATACGGAGAAAATGCTCCAGTACTTCATCAAAAAGGTGCATGGCAACCGGTTTTTGAGCCCGAGCCCCAGGGTGCTGGTCTGCGTGCCATTCGGGTCCACCCAGGTCGAACGCCGCGCCATCAAGGAATCCGCCGAAGGCGCCGGTGCGCGCAGCGTCGATATCGTGCCCGAGCCGATGGCCGCCGCGGTGGGTGCCGGTCTGCCCGTGCAAGAGGCCCGGGGCTCCATGGTGCTCGACATCGGCGGCGGCACCTCGGAGGTCGCGGTCATCTCCCTGAACGGCATCGTGTACGCGGCCAGTGTGCGCATCGGCGGCGACAAGTTCGACGAGGCCATCACCAATTACGTGCGCCGCAACTACGGCATCCTGATCGGCGAAGCCACCGCCGAACGGATCAAACTCGAGATCGGCTCCGCCTATCCCGGCCAGTCGGTGCGCGAAATTTCCGTCAAGGGGCGCAACCTGTCCGAGGGCGTGCCGCGCAGCTTCACCCTGAACTCCAACGAGATCTTGGAGGCGCTGCAAGAGCCGCTGCAGGGCATCGTCGGCGCGGTCAAGCAAGCCTTGGAACAGACACCGCCGGAACTCGGCGCGGACGTCGCGGAACGCGGCATCGTGCTCACCGGCGGCGGCGCATTGCTGCGCGACGTCGATAAATTGCTCATGGAGGAAACCGGTTTGCCGGTGGTCATCGCCGATGACCCTCTCACCTGCGTCGCGCGCGGCGGCGGACGAATCCTCGAACTCACCGAGGAACACGGACCCGGCATTTTCGGACTGGAGTAATGCGAGCGACCGGAAGCCTGTCCCAATATTCCGCCCATGGTCGCGTTTCGTAGCACCGATGCCTCCGGCAGAACCACGGGACTTTTGTTCCGCTGCGTTCTGTACTCGCTGCTCGCCCTGGCGCTCATCATTGTCGACAAGCGCTACGATCATTTGGGGAAAATTCGCCGGCTGCTCTCGGTGGTCGCCTACCCCGTGCAAATAGCGGTCGCCTCTCCATTCGAGGGCTGGAACTGGTTTCGCGACAGCGTCACCACGCGGGACGCCTTGCGCTCGGATAAGGCCAAACTCGAGGCGGCCTTGCGGCGTGGCGCAATTTCGGCTGCAGCGCTACGAAGCCCTGGAGGCCGAAACCCAGAGGCTGCGGGCCCTGCGCGAGAACACCGCCGGCGGTGACTGACCGCTTCGTCATCGGCGATGTGATGAATGTAGATCTGGATGCCTTCCGCGAACGAGTGCTGGTGGATAAGGGCGCGAGCGACGGCGTTTATGTGGGACAGGCGGTCTTGGACTCCGGCGGCGTGTTCGGTCAGGTCGCGCGCGTGGGGCAGCTCACCAGCGAAGTCATTCTCGTGAGCGACGCGGCCCATGCCATTCCCGTCCAGATCAACCGCAACGGCCTGCGCACCGTCGCCGTCGGCACCGGCAATACCAATCGGTTGAAATTGCCCTACCTGCCCACCAGCGCCGACGTGGTGGCCGGCGATCTATTGGTGACATCGGGCTTGGGCGGCGGATTTCCGGCGGGCTATCCGGTCGGCACCATCGCCGAGATAAAGCGCGATCCGGCACAGTCGCTCGCCGACGTCGAGGTCAAGCCGGCCGCCGCTCTCGACCGTTCCAAAGAATTGCTGTTCGTGTGGCTCAAACCGCAGGCGGCGGAATTGCCGCCGCCGCCCAAGGCGGCCCCGGTGACCAAGAAATGATGCGCGAAACGCGAATCCGCCGCGTCCCCATGGCGCTGTCGGCCTTGGTCGCCCTGGCGCTCGCGGTGCTGCCGCTGCCGGCGGTGCTCGATGCATTCCGTCCCGATTTCCTGGTGCTCGTGGTGTTTTATTGGTGCATCGAATCGCCCCGCGCGGGCGGCTTGACCCTGGCCTTCTTCGCGGGCCTTGCGCTCGATGTCATTCACGGCGTAGTTTTAGGCCAGCATGCATTGGCACTGACGCTGATGGGCGCGTGGGCCACGCATCTGCGCTTGCGGATCCGGGTATTTTCCCTGTTGTCGCAGTGTCTGGTGATTTTTGCGCTGCTCACCGGCTATCAATTCGTGCTTTTCTGGGTCGACGGGGCCACCGGCAATCCGGTCACCGCTTTCAGCCGCTGGCTTGCGCCCATCATCGGCGCGCTTCTATGGCCGGTGCTCACCAATCTCATGGGTAAACTGCATGAGCGTTAACGCATGATTTACGATGAATTCTCGCCTTCGCGCACGCGCAGAACTCTGACCGCCGGAGGCCGCACCCTGCGCGCCCTGGGGTTGGACGGTCCGCTCACGGGCGTGCTCGCCATCATCGTCATCATCGGCATTCTGGTGGTGTACAGCGCATCAGGCCAGAACTGGAAAATGGTGCAGCACCATTTGATGAACATCGGCATCGCCGTGGCCGCGATGTTGGCGCTCGCCAAGTTCACGACGCCGCAATATCTGCGCATGTTCGCACCCATCGCGTATGTGCTCGGGGTGCTGCTGTTGATCGTGGTCGATGTCACCGGCCACATCGGCAAGGGAGCGCAGCGCTGGCTCGATATCGGTTTCATGCGCTTTCAGCCGTCCGAAATCATGAAGCTCGCGGTGCCGATGGCCTGCGCCTGGTACATGCATGAACGGACGCTGCCGCCCACCTTCCTGGACCTGATCGTCATGGGCGTGTTGATCGCCATCCCGACCGCGATGATCGTTACCCAGCCGGACCTGGGTACGGCGCTGCTGATTGCGGCCTCGGGCCTCATCGTCATGCTGTTGGCGGGATTGCAAATCCGGCTGATCCTGATTGCCATTCCGCTCTTGGGTGCCGCCGCCTGGGGGGCCTGGCATTTCATTCATGATTATCAACGCCAGCGAATTTTGACTTTCTTGAATCCGGAAAACGACCGTCTCGGCGCCGGCTACCACATCATCCAATCGCAGATCGCCATCGGCTCGGGCGGCGTGTTCGGCAAGGGCTACATGAACGGCAGCCAGGCGCAGCTCGAGTTTCTTCCCGAGCGTTCCACCGACTTCATCTTCGCCGTGATCGGCGAGGAATTTGGACTGATGGGACAACTCTTCATTCTGACGCTTTACGGCGTGGTGATCGGCCGCGCCTTGTACTTGGCAATGCAGGCGCAAGGAACTTTTGCGCGCTTGACCGGCGGCGCCGTGGCGTTGAGCTTTTTCGTGTATGTATTCGTCAACTCCGGCATGGTGAGCGGCATTCTGCCGGTGGTGGGCGTGCCGCTGCCCTTGATCAGCTACGGCGGCACCTCCATGGTCACGCTGCTCGCCGGCTTCGGCATCCTCATGTCGCTGCATTCTCACCGCAAGCTGATTGGCTCTTGAGTACCGTGCGAATTTTCACAGCCAGCATCGCATTGGCCGCCGCCCTGCTGGCGGCCGGCACCAAGCCCGCGGCCGCCCTCGATATCAAACGCCCCGAAGTCAAAGAATTCATCGAGCACATGGCCGATGCCGATGGCTTCAAAAAACGGCCGCTGCGCAAGCTGTTGAAATCGGCGCAGAGCCAGCCGGCCATCATCGATGCCATGAGCAAACCGGCCGAGAAAGCCAAGCTGTGGTACGAATACCGTCCAATCTTCGTCAGCGAGCGGCGCATCCGCGAAGGCATGGAATTTTGGGCCGCCCACCGTCAGGCGCTGGATGAGGCCAGCATCAAGAGCGGCGTCGCGCCCGAGTATCTGGCCGCAATCCTGGGCGTGGAAACCTACTACGGACGGCTCACCGGCAACTACCGGGTTCTCGACGCCTTGGTCACGCTGGCCTTCGACTATCCGCCGCGCGAGAAATTTTTCCGCGATGAGTTGGAACAGTACCTATTGCTGACGCGCGACAGCCACCTTGACCCGCAGACTCTGAAAGGCTCCTATGCCGGCGCGATGGGCGCGCCGCAGTTCATGCCCTCGAACTATCGGCGCTACGCCGTGGACGCCGATGCCAACGGGCGCATCGATCTGTGGAGCGACTGGCCGGACGTTTGCGCCAGCGTGGGCAACTACTTGAAGGAGCACGGTTGGAATGCCGGCGAGCCGGTTCTCGCCGAGGCCACGGTGCTGCCTGAAAAGGCCGCCGACCTCGATGGCCGCAAGTTGGCCCTGTCCGAGACCGTAGGCTCGCTCGCGGCAAAAGGGGTCAGCTTCGAGGGCCCGCTGCCGCCGGAGGCGCCTGCCATTTTGATTGCCGCTGACGAACCGGACGGCGTTCATTGGCGCGTCGGCTACAACAATTTCTTCGTGATCACCCGCTACAACCACAGCGCGCTGTACGCCATGGCCGTCTACGAACTCGCGGGCGCCGTGAAGCAGCGCATGCTGGCGAACGACGCCGCAGCGCCTGCAACCTCCGCGCCCGCAACCTCCGCCCCCCCCGCGCCGCACGCGCCGCCCGCAACCGCCGTCTCGCCCGCGACCCCGCCGTGAGATTGTCGCGCGCGCTGGCGCTGCCGCTCTGCGCGATGGTCGCGGCCGGGATGAGCGCCTGCTTCAGTTCACCACCTCGCCGCCAAAGCCCGAGTCCGGCGCCGGTGCTGCTGCCCGCGGAGACGCCGCCCGCGCCCGACACCGTACCGGACATGGTGCCGCGCGCCGAGCCGCGCTCGCGCAACGGCAATCCACCGTTCTACGACGTGATGGGCAAGCGCTACTTTGTTCTGTCCTCGGGCGTCGGCTACGTGGAGCGCGGCGTCGCCTCCTGGTACGGGCCAGGCTTTCACAAAGTTCGGACCTCCACGGGCGAACCCTACGATATGTACGCCATGACGGCCGCGCATAAGACGCTGCCGCTGCCGGCATACGTGCGCGTGACCAATCTGCAAAACGGGCGCAGCGTGGTGGTTCGCGTCAACGATCGCGGACCCTTCGTCGGCAACCGCATCATCGACCTCTCCTACACCGCGGCATCCAAACTCGACATGCTGCGCAACGGCACCGCCATGGTCGAAGTGCGCACCCTCGAGCCGGCACCGCTGGACAGCGCGCCGCTCACGGCGGCCGCGGCACCGGCGGCGGTGCTACCTGCGGCGGCGCTACCTGCGGCGGCGCAACCTGCGCCGTCGCAACCCGCGGCGTCGCCACCGGTGGCGGCGGCGTTGACCGTAACTCCCTTGGAGTCTGTCGCGCCGGCGGAAGTCCCCGCGGATGCAGCCGCTCCCGACGCCGTCGCGCATGTGCCGATTCCGCGCGCGCTCTTCATTCAGGCCGGCGCATTCAGCGATCCGAAAAATGCGCAACGGCTGGCGGACAAATTGCGCGGCGGCGGATACGGCAAGGTATTCGTACGCGACAATGAAATTGCCGGCCGCCGCATGTACCGCGTACGCATCGGCCCCGTTCCGGACGTGGCCGAATTCGATCGCATCGTCGCGGATCTCGAGCGCGTCGGCATCAACGACGCGCATCTTGCGCTCGACTAATCGCTATTGCCGAGCAGCGATACTCCCGTAAACTAACCCTTGACCATCAGTAGAGTATGTACTAACCATGTTTCGATCGATTCTCGTCAGTCTTTCCGTTGCCGCAGTCTTCACCACGACCTGCTGGGCTGCGAAGCCCCACCCAAAACACACAGCCGCAGCATCGACTGCCGCACCCGCCGCGTCTGCGCCGGCCGCGTCTGCGCCGGCCGTGTCCGCACCGACGGTGGCGGGGATGGCGATTCCCGCTCCGCCGCAGGTCGATGCACGCTCCTACATTCTCGTGGATTACCAGACCGGCAAGGTTCTCGCCGCGAACAACGCGGCCGAACGCATGGAGCCGGCCAGCCTCACCAAGCTGATGACCGCCTACATCGTTTTTCACGAACTGAGCGCAGGCAAACTCAAGCTGGAAGACATGATCACGGTCAGCGAGCACGCCTGGCGCTCAGAGGGCTCGCGCACTTTTATCGAACTCGGCAAGCCGGTGTCGGTGAACGATCTCATCCTCGGCATGATCGTGCAGTCCGGCAACGATGCGACCATCGCGCTGGCCGAACGCATCGCCGGTACCGAGGAGACTTTTGCGCAGCTCATGAATTCGACCGCCAAGAGCTTGAACATGGTCGGTTCGCACTTCGATAACAGCTCTGGACTGCCTTCGCCGCAGCACTACACCACCGCCCGCGACATGTCATTGCTGGCGATCGCCATGATCCGCGATTTTCCGCAGTACTATAAATATTATTCAGTGCGCGAGTTCGAGCACAACGGCATCAAGCAGCAGAATCGCAACGGACTGCTCGAGAAGGATCCGAGCGTCGACGGCTTGAAAACCGGCCATACCGATTCGGCGGGATTTTGCCTGGTGACCTCGGCGCATCGCGAAGGCATGCGCTTGATATCGGTGGTGCTCGGTTCCGGCAGCATGAAGGCGCGCGAGAATGCCAGCGCGGCGCTCTTGAGCTATGGCTTCACCTTCTACGACACCAAGCTCATCGTCAAGGGCGGCACGGCGCTGGTCACCACGCACGTCTGGAAGGCTTCGCAGCCGAATGCAGAACTCGGCATCCGCGATGATCTGTACATGACGCTGGAGCGCGGTCACGCGGATGCCAAGACCGCGATCGACGTTCAGCCCAAGCTCATTGCACCGCTCGCATTGGACGCAAATGCCGGGACCTTGCACGTCATCAACGGCGGCCAGATTGTGGCTACCGTGCCGCTGCATCCGCTTGAAACCCGTGGCAGCCGGCGGTTGGTGGCGGCGCCTGATCGACACAATCCGCCTGTGGTTTGCGTGAGCGGACCCCTCCCCATCTGCTACTTGAACGGCGCCTACCTGCCGCTCAAAGAAGCCGCGGTATCGCCGTTCGATCGCGCCTTTCTTTTCGGCGATGCCGTTTACGAAGTGGTGCCGGTGTACGGATCGCGTCCCTTTCGCCTGCGCCAGCACCTGGACCGGCTGAACCGCAGCTTGAACGGAATTCGCATGCCGCCCGCCCTGTCGCACAGCGACTGGGCGCAAGTTTGCCTTGAATTGATTGCGCGAAATTTAGCCGGCGACGGCCACCTTTACATGCAGGTGAGCCGCGGCGCGGAGTTCGGCCGCAATCACGCCTGGCCGGAAGGCTTACGGCCCACCCTGTTTGCCTACTGCACCGAACTGGATCCGCTGCCGGTCGCGCAACTGGAGAACGGCGTCGCCGCCGTGACCGCAGCCGAGACCCGCTGGGCGCGGCGTGATATCAAGGCCACGGCACTCTTGGCCAATATTCTCTTGAAGAAGCTTGCGGCGGATGCCGGCGCGTTCGAAACCATCATGCTGGAGAACGGCGAATTGACGGAAGGCTCGTCAACCACGGTGCATGTGGTCAAGGACGGCGTCATTCATACGCCGCCCAACAGCCATCATATTCTTCCCGGAACCACGCGCGATGTGGTCACGGAACTGGCCGATCTGCTGTCGATACGCAACATCAGCGCCCCCGTCCCGGAAGCGGCGCTGCGCAGCGCCGACGAGATCTGGCTGGCATTCTCCACGCGCGGCGTGCTGCCGGTCAGCAAACTCGACGGCGCGCCCGTAGGCCGTGGAGTGCCGGGCCCGCTGTTCAAGCGAATCCACCTGGCATTCGTCAATTACATCCGCGAATTGGGCAAGATGCCGCCGTTATGAGCACCACACCCCAGGATTTTCCCAGCGATTTCCCGATCAAGGTCATGGGACGGCACGACAGCGATCTGCGTGCGCTGACGCAAGCCATCATCGAGCGCCACGCCGGACCGCTCGCCGATACGCAGGTCAAGACCCGCACCAGTGCCGACGGCAATTTCCTCGCCCTGACCTATATGGTGCACGCCACCAGCCGCGAGCAGCTCGACAGGATCTATCGCGAATTGACCGCCTGCAAATCGGTGCTCATGGCGCTGTAGCCGCGCGCCGCGGCAAGCCCTTGATAGCCCAGCTGCCGCAAGAGATGGGGCGTGAGATCCCTGGCCACGGTTTCCAGGCTCGCAGCGACGCCGTGATCGGCGAGCCTTGTTACGCGCATATCCTTATAACCGCACACATTGATGCGCTCGAAGGGCTGCGGGTCCAGCGACACGTTCAACGCCATGCCGTGATAGCAAGCGCCGCGGCGGATGCGCAGGCCGACGCTGGCAAGCTTCGCGCCGTCGACATAAACGCCCGGTGCTTGGCGCGAGCCGGCGGCTTCGATGCCGACACCGGAAGCATAGGCAATCACGGCGTTCTCCAGCGCCACCACCAAGTCGCGAACCCCCAGCTTGAGCCGCCGCAAGTTGAGCAGCGGATAAATCATCAGCTGGCCCGGGCCGTGATACGTCACCTGGCCGCCGCGGTCGATTTGCACCACGGGAATATCGCCCGGCGCCAATAGGTGTTCGCGGCCGGCATTCAATCCCAAAGTAAACACCGGCGGATGCTCGACGAACCAGATTTCATCCTCCGTGGCGTCCTGCCGTTCATCGGTGAACTTCTGCATCGCCCGCCAGGTCGGCTCGTAGGGCGCAAGCCCGAGATGGCGGATCAGCGGCGGCGCGTTCATGAGCTCAGCCGCCGGCGGCTTTGACGGCGAGCTTGGCATTGTCGAGTCCCGCATTGTTGCGTGCCAGCGCCTGTTCGGCGCGATAGCTGGATCGCACCAAGGGACCGGACACGCACTCCAGAAATCCCGAATCCAATGCCCACAAACGATACTGGTCGAATTGCTGCGGCGTGACGAAGCGCTCCACATTCAAATGATTCGGCGTGGGGCGCAAGTACTGGCCCAGGGTCAGTACATCGACATGCGCCGCCCGCAGGTCCGCCAAGGTTTCGCGAATTTCCCCATCGGTTTCGCCGAGCCCCAACATCAGACTGGTCTTTGTCAGCACCGAAGGCTTATAAGCCTTCGCGGCACGCAGTACATCGATGGTTTGTTGGTAGCCGGCGCGCGGATCGCGTACCGGATGCGTCAGGCGCTTCACGGTCTCGATGTTTTGCGCAAAGACATCGAGCCCCGAATCGAGCACTTTGTGCACATCTGCCATCACGCCTTGAAAGTCCGGCGTCAAGGCTTCCACCGCCGTGTCCGGATTCAGGTGCTTGATGGCGCGGATGGCGGCCGCATAGTGCGCGGCGCCGCCATCGGCCAGATCGTCGCGATTGACCGAGGTGAGCACCACATATTTGAGGCGCATGAGCTGGACCGACTTGGCCACATTCTGCGGCTCTTCGGCATCCAGCCAGCCGCGCGGATTGCCTGTGTCGACCGCGCAAAAGCGGCAGGCGCGCGTGCATACCGCACCCATCAGCATGATCGTGGCGGTGCCGGCGTTCCAGCATTCACCGATGTTGGGACACTTCGCTTCTTCGCACACCGTGCTCAAGCGATGTTCGCGCACGATCTGCTTGACTGCGCCGAAGGCAGCGCCGGTGGCCAGCGGCGCGCGCAGCCACGCGGGCTTGCGCGGATTTTCCGCGGGCGCATGCGCCTGCTTGACGCCGTCCTTGATGGCCGTAAAGCCTTGTGGCGTCGTGTATTTCTCACCGCTGCGGGTTGGCCGATGATCGGACATACCCGCAATTGTACCCTACCTCGCGCGCTTGAAATCCGTGATCCAGTTGACCTCCCAGGTCTTGCCGCCATCGGGTGAAAAGGCCTGTTCCCAGTGCGCGGAATCCGCGGTGATGTTGGACCAAACAAAGCGCACGCGAACCCGCTTGCCGCGCAGCATGTCGTCCGCATAAAAAGTGCCGACGCCGTTCACGAAGCGGCCTTTCACCGGGGGATCCATATCGGCGAAAGGTTGGCGCCCATCCAGCCACCAAATCGCCCATTGTCCGGATTTGGAATCGTAGGCACGCAGCGTCACGCCCTTGTATACGCCGCTTGGCATGGTCAGGACATTTTCATCTTCGTTCGCGTAGCCATCCATGAGCAGGCGAAAGCTCTGCGTGCCTTCGAATTCCACCCACTCATGGCTGCCGGCGAGCCGCTCCTTGAGCCGCCGGTGATGCGCCAGCCATACTCCGGCGCGCAGATCAAAGTCGTGCAGGCCGCTTAAATTCGGTTTGGCTGCCGCGGGCGGCGGATTGTCCTGCGATGCCTGCGCCAGGCACGAGGCTCCAAGGACGGCCGCGATCACGCGAACCGCGATAGACAGGCGAAAAATGTTCATGAATGCCTCCTCATTTGACGCGGGTATCCACCGCAATCCAATTGACTTCCCAGGTTTTGCCGCCATCATCCGAGAACGACTGCTCGAACCGGCACGTGTCGGCCGTGATGTCCGACCAGATATTTCGCACCAGAATCATTCGGCCGTTGAAGCTCTCCTGGTCGAAGAACTCTCCGCGCCCATCCTTGAATTCACCGATGGTCGGTACGCCCAAGGTGCCGCTGTTGGCGTTGGCGGTGTTGAGACTCCATTGCCTCGCCCGCGGATCGTATAGACGCAGCGACAGCACCCGTAGATGGCCCGAGGCCGCATCGGTCTCAAGTTCTGCGAGATTGGCGCTTCCGTTCCAGACTTTGCGAACCACCGTGATGCCGTCGAGTTCCGCCCAGATGCTCGAGCCGCTCAAGGGATGCACCAGACGTTTGAGATGCGTTTTCCAGGTGCCGATATCGAAGTCGAAATCATGCGTGCCGTCCCGGCCGTGGTCCGCGGGCGGCGCGCCCTGGGCGGCCGCAGCGCCGCCGCCTGCCGTCAGGCCGATGCCGCAGGCGAACGCGCTCACGGCGAGACATTTGAAAAAATTCATCGCGCCAGCCTGCCGGATGCTATGGTCTTTTAGAAGATCCACTATTTATGTCATTCGTCATACCACTTTTGAACGACCGCGAGCCCCTCGCGCGGCAGATCTATCTATGGTTTCGCCAGGCGATCCTGCGGCGCGTCATGGGCAACCGCGAGCGCCTGCCGTCGACGCGGGAGTTGGCCGAGCAGCTGCACGTTTCCCGAACCGTGGTGGTGCTCGCCTACGAACAATTGCTGGCGGAAGGCTTTGTGGTGGGCCGCGCCGGCTCGGGCACGTATGTGGCAGACGTGCTGACGGCAGGCCGCGCCGGTGCACGCGCCGGCCGCGTGCGGGTGCGGTTGTCGCGCTATGGCCGCGCCGTGGGTGCGGCCGCGAAGGCCAATTTTCTAGGTCGACGGGCGCCGCGGCTGCGCTACGACTTCGCCTATGGCCGCAGCGATGTCGAGGTTTTCCCCTTCGAGATGTGGCGGCGCATGTTGTTGCGCAACGCGCGCAAGGCGTCGGTGCGCGGCCTCGACTATGGCCCGACCAGCGGCAGCCCCGCGCTGCGCGAGGCGATTGCCGTGCATTTGCGCCGCTCGCGCGCCGTCATTTGCGACGCCTCGCAGGTGATCGTCGTCAGCGGTTCGCAGCAGGCGTTGGACCTGGTGGCGCGCGTGTTGATCGACCGCGGCGATCGCATCGCTGTCGAAGACCCTTGCTACCAGGGCACCCGCGAAGTTTTGCGCACCGTGGGCGCCCGCATTTTGCCGGTACCGGTCGACCGCGACGGCATGGATCCGGCCAGGCTCCCGGAACGGGCGCGCATGGTCTTCGTCACGCCCTCGCATCAATTTCCCACCGGCGCCGTTCTCTCCCTATCCCGCCGCTTGAGCCTGATCGACTGGGCCCGGCGCATGGATGCTCTGGTGGTGGAGGACGACTACGACGGCGAGTACCGCTATGAGGAACAGTCGCTGCAGTCGTTGCAGGGCCTGGATGCGGAAGGCCGCGTCATTTACATCGGCACCTTTTCGCGCACGGTGTTTTCCTCGCTGCGCATCGGCTATCTGATCGTGCCGAGGCCGCTGGTTGCCGTGTTTACCTCGGCCAAGTGGCTCTGCGATCGGCACACCGCGACGCTGGAGCAAGAGACGCTGGCGGAATTCATCACCAGCGGGCTGTACGAGCGGCACTTGAGGCGCGTGCGCCGCCGCAATACGGCGCGGCGGCAGGCGCTTCGCGACGCCATTGCCAAATATCTGGGCGATCGGGTGGAAGTCACCGGCTACGGCTCCGGCGCGCATGTCACGCTGTGGCCGCGCGAGCGCATGGTCGAATCCGAGGTTATCGAGAAAGCGGCCGCGCTGGGGGTCGCGGTCTACGGCATCTCGCCGTACTTTCTTATCCGCAGCGCCGCGAAGAGGACTCATGCTCGGCTATTCCCGCATGAAAGAGAGCGATATTCGCGAAGGCGTGCGCCGCTTGAGCGAGGTGCTCTAGGAACCCTTGAGCCGTGCGTTCAGCGCGGCCAGCCGCTCAGGCGTGCCGACGTCCTCCCAGGGCCCCGTGTACAGCTGTGCGGAGCAACGGCCGGCCGCCATGGAACGCAGCCACAACGGCATCATGGGGAAAACTCCGTCGCGGCAGCCGGCGAAGAACGCGGGTCGGTAGACTGCGATACAGCCAAATGTGTAGCGTTCAGAGGCTGCGGCCAGAGCCTGACCGTGCTTCAGACCAAAGTCGCCATGCAGGTAGCTCGGATTGGGCACCAGCACCAGATGCGCATCGCGGTCCGCGGCCAGGGTCAGGGTTTCCAATGGAAAGTCGCTGTAGATATCGCCATTGACCACGGCGAACGGGCCGCCGGACAAATGCGGCAACGCCCGGAAGATGCCGCCGCCGGTATCGAGCGCCTGCGGCGCTTCTTCGCTGTAGGCGATCGCAACGCCAAAGCGCGCGCCATCGCCCAAGTACTCGCGAATCTGCGATCCCAGCCACGCCAGATTGATGACGATGCGCCTGATGCCTGCGCGCGCCAGATTTTTCACGTGCCGCTCAATCAACGGCTCACCGTGCACAGCGAGCAGCGGCTTCGGCGTCGCGTCGGTCAGCGGACGCATGCGTTCGCCGCGGCCCGCCGCCAAAATCATCGCCGCCTGCGGCCGTTCGAGCGCCGCGCTCATGACAGAGCGCGCTGCTGCGCGCCGGAAAATTCCGGGTCGATGCGTGCGGCGATGAACTGCGCAAAGCGCGCGGTCTCTGGATAGTTTGAGGCAGTGTCGCGCGCGTAGTCGAGCACGCGCGGCAGATCCTGCAGATATTGCGGCTTGCCGTCGCGGTAAAACAGGCGCGCAAAGATGCCCAGCACCTTGATGTGCCGCTGTAGTCCGATCAGGTCGAACCAGCGCATGAACTGTGCGGCATTCGCCCCGAGCGCGAATCCGGCGCGCAGCAATTCTTCCCGATAGGCCAAAGCCCACTCGCGCACCCGTGCCGGCGGCCACGCGATGTAGCAGTCCTTCAACAGCGATGCCAGATCGTAGGTCACCGGACCCCACACGGCATCTTGAAAATCCAGAATGCCCGGATTGTGCTGCGTCGTGACCAGAAGATTTCGCGAGTGATAGTCGCGATGCACGAAGGCCGCGGGCTGCGACAGCGCGGCGTCCGCCAGGCTCTGAAACAGACCGCTCAGCATCGCGCGCTCGCGCTCGTCGGGTGCGAGAGCCTAAATGCCGCTTAAGGAACCATTCCGGCAGCAGTTCCATCTCCCGCAGCAGCATGGGACGATCGTAGCGGGGCAAGTCCTGCGAAACGCGCGCATCGGCGCTCTGCATGACGCGCAGCGACTTGAGTGCGTCGGCGTACAGCCGATCGGCGGCGCCATCCTCGGGCAGCTCATCGAGATATTGGCGCGAACCCAAATCCGAGAGCAGCAGAAAGCCGCGCTCCATGTCGCGCGCAAGCACCATGGGCACGTTGAGATTCATGCCGCCCAATATTCTCGCCACCTTGAGAAACGGAGCCGAATCCTCCTTGTCCGGCGGCGCATCCATCACAATGTAGCTGTCGGAGTCTCGGGTAACGCGAAAATAGCGGCGAAAACTCGCGTCCACCGACGCGGGTGCAATCGCCGCGCCGCTGAATCCCAAGTCCCCGATCACCCATTGCGTCAAGTTCGCCAGGCGAGAATCGCTTGCATCCAATACACCCATGCTTGACCATTCGCACACCGCAAATGCGGCGATTTAAGTATACCGACTAAGGCGATGCATATTGTCCAAGGCTTCTCACGTTCGGGCCGCATGGGTTTTCTTCTGCCTCGCCGGCTCCGCAGGCTACGCCGCTGACGTCTGCCCCGCCCCGCCAAAGTTCACCTATACGCGCCCGCCCGACATCGCCCCCGACGATCATCTCATTCACATCGACAGCCAACGATGCTCTTCTGGGCGCCGACGGCCATGCCGTGCTCACCGGCCGGGTCACTGTGACCCAGGACGAACGCAGCGTATCGGCCGATTCGGTCACCTACGACTACAGCACCGATAAATTGACCGTCAAAGGCAAGGTCGATTTTCTGGACCCGAAGCTGCGCGTGCGCAGCGATTCCGGCAGCTACGAAACGGCCGGCGGCGCCAACTTCAACGAAGCTTTTTTCCAGCTCATGGACCGCAGCGGTCGCGGCTTTGCCAAGGACATCGATGTCACTCCGGAAGGCAAGGTGGCGCTGGACCGATGCGCGCTACACCAGTTGCCCGGTGGGAATTGAGGATTGGAGCCTGAGCGCGGCGCAGATCAACCTCGACACCAAAGCCCAGGAAGGCAGCGCGCACAACGTAACCATGCGCTTCAAGGATGTGCCGATCTTCTATTTTCCCTACATCTCATTTCCCTTGGGCGATGAACGCAAGAGCGGCGTGCTGTTCCCGAGCTTCGGCCATTCCGGCAGCAACGGCTTCGATGTCGCAGTGCCCTACTACTTCAATCTTGCGCCGAATTACGACCTTACGTTCACGCCGGCGGTGCTGACCGCGCGCGGCGTGCAATTGGCCGAGGATTTCCGCTATCTGACCTCAAACTCGCACGGCCAGCTCGATGCCACGTTTCTGCCCAACGACAAGCAGGAGCATGCCGATCGCAGCTATGTGCGCTACACCGACATTACCGACATCCGGCCCGGCCTGAGATTCGACGCCGACATCGCCGGCGTCAGCGACAGCAATTACTTTCAAAGTTTTGCCGTGGGAACCGAGCAGACCAGCGTGACCTACCTGGAACGGCGCGCCGACCTGCTGTACTACGATGACGCGTGGCGCATCCGGGCGCAGCTGCAAAATTTTCAAACCATCGATACCACCGTGGACAGCTTGGATCGTCCCTACTCGCGGGTGCCGCGCGTACAGGCCAGCGCGCTCTATCCGATCGCGGACAGCAAGTTCGAGTTCGTATTCGACAGCGAGGCGGTGAATTTCCTGCGCGAAGCCGGGCCCACGGGCCTGCGCGTGAATCTGTCGCCTGAAATACGCTGGTCCAGCCGCGGCCCGGGCTATTTCTTCGAACCCGCCGTCGGTTACGACCTCACGCAGTACGATTTGCAGCACGCCGGCGTCGGCCTGCCGAGCTCGCCGACGCGTGCCCTGCCCTATGCACGCTTGGATACCGGGCTGGTATTCGAACGCAACGCCGGTTCGCAAGGCCAGCGCACGCAAACCTTGGAGCCGCGGCTGGTGTACAGCTACGTTCCCTATCGCAACCAGAACGAGTTGCCGATATTCGACAGTGGATTGCCCGATCTTAATCTGACCGAACTATTTCGCACCAACCGCTACGTGGGGTCGGACCGCATCGGCGATGCCAATCAAGTGGCGCTCGCCATGACCACGCGGCTGTTCGACGCGATTTCCGGCACCCAGTACCTATCCGCGACCATCGGGCAGATTCGCTACTTTTCGATCCCGCGGGTGACTCTGCCCACCGACCCGCTCGTTGCCGGTGCCGCACAGTTCGCCCAGAGCATCCCCATCGTAAATCCCCTGGCGTTGCCCGGCGATGCGCTCCTCGTTGCCCGGGGTCAGCCGCTGATTCCCTATTACGCCGGCTACTACCCCGGCTACTACGCCTATGGCCTGAATCGCAACGGCCTGGTTCAGCCGCTTGGGCTGACCCAACAGCCCGGTGCGTTCCCGGCCTCGGACATCGTCGCGGAGGTGGCTTTGACGGGCTACAAGCACCTCGGCATCAATTTTGACTATCAATGGAATCCGTACACCTCGCAGACCGAGAAATCGGAAATATCGGTCCAGTACCGCCCGGACCCCACCCGGGTGGTGAACATCGGCTACCGCTTCCAGGAGGGCATTATCAAGCAATGGGACGCCTCTTTCGCGTGGCCGATTGCCGCCCACTGGAACACGGTGGGTCGGTGGGTCTATTCGCTGCAGGATCGCCAAACCATTGAGCAAGTGGCCGGATTTGAGTACAAAAGCTGCTGCTACAAGGTCCAGTTGGTGCAGCGCCGCTACCTGAGCATCCGTCCCGGCACCACCAGCGCCGGGGGCACACTGGACACCTCGATTGCATTACAATTGGAACTGACGGGCCTAAGTTCGGTCGGAAAGCGTGAGGATTCCTTCCTCGAACAGTCGATCCGCGGGTACTCGACCCGTGACCCGAACACCCAGTAACCAGGTAAGTTTTAGGATTTTGACCCATGCGTAAAGTGTTCCAACTCTGTGCGATCCTTCGTCGCGCAGGTGCTGCTGCTGTCGCCATCTCATGCGCAGACCCGCGACATCAGCGTTCACGGCGAATTGCTCGACCGCATTGCCGCCATCGTCAACGACGGCTTGGTGCTCAAGAGCGAACTCGACGCGCAGATGGACTCCGTGCAGAAGCGGCTGCTCGATCAGAAGGTCGAGCTGCCGTCGCAAAACGTGCTGCGCCAACAGGTGCTCGATCGCCTCGTTTTGCAGGAAATCCAACTGCAGCGCGCCAAGCACGTCGGCCTGACCATCACTGACGAACAGTTGAACAGCGCGCTGCAGGAAATCGCCGCGCGCAATAAGATCCCCTTCGATCAGCTGCCCACCGCCCTGGCGGCACAGGGCGTCGATTACAAGCAGTACCGCGAATCGATGCGCAAGGAATTGACCTTGAGCACCTTGCGACAGCGCGATGTGATTGCCCACATCAATGTTTCGCCGCATGAGCTCGAGCAGTATCTGGCGCGCGAACAAAACGCCGCCGCCAATGACGAGTTCAACGTCTCGCATATCCTGTTGTCGCTGCCGGCCGCCGCCACGCCGCAGCAGCTCGAGGAAATCTCCCGCAAAGCGCAGGATGTGGCGTCCCGGGCCGAGAAAGGCGAGGATTTCGGCCAGCTCGCCATTGCCAATTCCAACAGCCAAACGGCGTTGGACGGCGGCCAGCTGGGTTGGCGCAAGGGCGCGCAGCTTCCGCAATTCATCCTGGACCTGGTGGTGAAAATGAAGCCGGGCGATGTGAGTACGCCGGTGCGCACGCCGAGCGGCTACCACATCGTGAAGCTCAATGAGCGCCGCAGCGGCGAGGCGCCGGTAATCATCAATCAGATACACGTGCGGCACATTCTGATGAAACCCAATGAGCTGGATGACGACGCGACCGTGCGCGAGAAGCTCGCCAAGCTGCGCGAACGAATCCTCAAGGGCGAGGATTTCGCGGGCATCGCCTCGACGGCGTCCGAGGATCCTGGCTCGGCTCCCGACGGCGGGGACTTGGGCTGGAGCGGCCCGGGCACCTTCGTGCCGGAGTTCGACAAGGCGATTGCCGACCTGAAGGACGAGCGAGATCAGCGAGCCCTTTAAGACCCGCTATGGCTGGCATATCGTGCAAATGCTGGGCACGCGCACCTACGACAGTACCGACGATGTGCGGCGGCAGAAGGCGTTTGCCGCAATCCGCGAAAGCAAGGCGGACGAAGAAACGGAGTTGTGGTTGCGGCGCCTGCGCGACGACGCCTTCGTCGAAACCAAGATGTAGTGTACATACCGCGCATCGTCATTACGTCGGGGGAACCCGCCGGTGTCGGGCCGGATGCCTGTGTGGTGTTGGCCCAAAGAGATTGGGAGACCGATCTGGTGGTGGCGGCCGATACCGAGCTATTGGCCGGCACCGCGTCCGCGCTGGGGCTGCCGCTGGTCCTGGAACGCTACGACCCCACGAGGCTCGCCCGGCCGCATCGCAGCGGCACGCTGCAAGTCCTGCATATTCCGACCCGCTGCAAAGTCGTGGCCGGACAACCGGATGCGCGCAACGCGGCCTACGTGATTGAAATGCTGGATCGCGCCTGCGACGGCTGCACCAACGGCGAGTTTGCGGCCATGGTCACCGCGCCGGTGCAGAAGAGCACGATCATGGATGCCGGTTACCGCTTTAGCGGCCACACCGAATATCTGGCGGAGCGAACCCGCGCGGCGCTGCCGGTGATGCTGTTGATCAACGACCAGCTGCGCGTGGCGTTGGTCACGACTCATCTCGCATTGGCCGACGTGCCGCAGGCCATCACACGCGAGCGCTTGGCGGCGACGCTGCGCATCGTCAACATGGATTTGGAGCGGCATTTTTCCCTGCAGCCGCCGCGCATCGCGGTCTTGGGACTCAATCCGCACGCGGGCGAAGCCGGGCACTTGGGCCGCGAAGAATTGGACATAATCGCGCCTGTCATCGGCGAATTGAAAGCCGAGGGACTTCATCTGGTGGGACCGGTCCCGGCGGACACGGCCTTTACACCGCGCTTCCTCAAGACCGTCGATGTGGTGGTCGCCATGTATCACGACCAAGGATTGCCGGTCATCAAGCACCTGGGGTTCGGCAATGCCGTGAACATGACCTTGGGCCTGCCCATCCTGCGCACCAGCGTGGATCATGGCACCGCCTTGAGTCTGGCGCGCACCGGAAAAGCCGAGACCGGAAGCCTGAGCGCCGCTCTGGCGCTTGCCATCGACCTGGCGAGTGCCGGCGCAGCTCCCGACGATCATGCCGGTTCGTAAGCGCTTCGGTCAGCACTTTCTGCATGATCGCGGCGTCATAAGACGAATCATCGACTCGGTGTCCCCGGCTCCCGGCGAACGCATCGTGGAAATCGGTCCCGGCCGCGGCGCATTGACCTGGGATCTTCTGCAGCTCGCGAAGAATCTGGACGTCATCGAAATCGACCGCGATCTGGCGCAGGCTCTCAAAAGCGATGCGCGCGCCTCGCGGGGACTTCAAGTGCACGTGGCAGACGCGCTGCGCACCGACTTCAAGCGTTTGCGTGCCGAAGGACCGCCGTTGCGCATCGTCGGCAACCTCCCCTACAACATTTCGACGCCCTTGCTGTTCCGTTTGTTGCAGCAGCACGAGGCGATTGCCGACATGCACTTCATGCTGCAAAAAGAGGTCGTGGACCGCATGACGGCCGAGCCTTCGAACAAATCCTACGGCCGATTGACGGTCATGCTCGCGGCAGTGGCGGAAGTGCAAAAGCTCTTCGACGTCGGACCCGGCGCGTTCCAGCCGCGGCCCAAGGTTTGGTCGGCCATCGTGCGCTTGCGGCCGACGCCGGCGCCGCGCTTCGACATCGGCGATGAGGGCGTACTGCGCATGTTGGTTACCGCCGCTTTTTCGCATCGGCGCAAAATATTGAGCAATGGCCTCAAGGGATTCCTCTCGCCGGAGGAAATTGAATCCTGCGGCATCGACTCGCAACTTCGCCCCGAAGCACTGACGCCCGCGCAATTCGGCCTGCTCGCCGCCCACCACTCTCGGTTATACTCAAAAGCGCATGGCCGGCTACAAGAAAATCTTGGTATTGTTGGATCTGACTGACGCCAGCGAACAGATTGCGGCCGCCGGACGAGATATGGCGGCTCACTCGAACGCGGCGCTGGTGATCCTGCATGTGGTCGAATTCGTGCCGACCGAGCCCATGGGTGAGACGTTGATGCCGACCGTGCAAATTGAAGAGGATCTAGAAGATCGCGCGCAGGCCAAGCTCACTGAACTCGCCGCCCGGCTCGGCGGTGCGCATGCCGTCACCCGCGTGGAAGCCGGCAACAAGAAGACCGAGATCCTGCGGGTCGCCAAAGAAGAGGCCGTCGACCTGATCGTACTCGGCAGCCGCGTGCGGCATGGTCTCGGCATTTTGGTAAATTTTACCGAAGACACGGTGCTGCACGCCGCGCACTGCGATGTGCTTGCCGTGCGGCTGAGCTAGTTATGCAGATTCCCGCGGCTGAACCTGTGAATCCCAGAATTCGCGTCGAAGTGGAGACCTCCTATATAGAGGAGCAGTCCGATCCGCGCGACAAGCGCTTTGTATTTTCATGCACCATAACGATCCGCAATGAGGGCCAGGTGCCGGCGAGGCTCCTGACGCGCCATTGGATCATCACGGATGCCAACGGCAATGTGAAGGAAACGCGCGGCGATGGCGTGGTCGGCGAGCAGCCCTACCTGAAGCCCGGCCAGGGATTCCGCTACTCGACCGGCGCGGTGATCGAGACTCCGGTCGGCACGATGCAGGGCAGCTACCAAATGGTGGCGGATGATGGCGAGCAATTCGATGCGCCGATCGCCCCGTTCAGATTGGCGATGCCCGGAGTGCTGCACTAGACCCCGGGGGTGCCTGATGGCGCTGTATGCGATCGGCGACGTGCAGGGCTGCGACACGGAACTCGGCGCGCTGTTCGCGGCGCTGAAGTTCTCGCCCGATCGCGATTCCGTGTGGTTCGTGGGCGATCTGGTGAACCGCGGCCCGGACTCCCTGAAAGTGCTGCGGCGCATTCGCGCCTTGGGCGATGCCGCCACGGTCATCCTCGGCAATCATGACCTGCACCTCCTGGCGGTGGCGCACGGCGCCGGACGCCTGCGCAGCGACGACACGCTCGATGACATATTGACGCGCTCCGGACCGCGCCGCGCTGCTCGATTGGCTGCAGGAGCGGCCGCTGATGCACGAAGACAGCCATCTGAACGTGTGCATGGTGCATGCGGGACTCGCGCCGCAATGGGACCTGAACCAGGCGCGCAGCTGCGCCCACGAGTTGGAGAAAGCGCTGCGCCGCAATCCGCGCAAGCTGTTTGAGCGGATGTACGGCGACCAGCCGGATCGCTGGGAAGATGGCCTCGAAGGCGATGAGCGGCTGCGCTTCATCGCGAACTGCCTCACTCGCCTGCGCTACGTCGATGCCGAGGGCCGCCTGGCGCTGCGCGTCAAGGGATCGCCCAAGAAGGCGCAGAGCAAATCGCTCATCCCCTGGTTCGAGGCGCGCGATGCCCGCTGGCGCGGATCGCGCGTCATTTTCGGCCACTGGTCGACGTTGGGTTTCTTCAGCAATGCCGATGTCACGGGGCTTGATACGGGCTGCGTTTGGGGGGACCGCCTCACCGCGTTGCGGCTCGACGTGCCCGATGCCAAACCGGTGCAAGTGGCCTGCGCCGCGCCCCAGAATTCACCCGCCGGCGAGGCCTAGGCCCTCAGGGAATCTTTGCGGCCCGCAAAATCTCGCCGCGCACGAAGAAGCGGCTGCCGCTCGCTTGATACGGCACGCAAGTAATGTCCTGTTTTACGTTTCGGGCGCTCAAGCGCGGCAGGATCTCGCGCGCAAACTCCTCCACCAATTCGCAGTCGCCGACGCCGTAGTTGCGGAATGCGTCGCTGGTGAGCGTGAACGATTCGTAGTGGGCGTCCACCGGCAACAGGTCGCCGGCATGCAAGGGCTTGGCTGAAGGTCCGGGCAGCACCGGCGTTGAGAAGACCAAGTACAGACGCGGACCGATATAGCCTCTGCCCAGAGGCGCCGACTCGTCGCAGCCGAGCAGCGATACCTGCAAATCGCGCCGCGCCCCAAGTCCAACAGCAGCGAACGCATCTTGTCGCGCAAGCCCTGGCAGGAATAGCGGGACGTGCGGCCCAGGTAGGAGAATTCGAGGCGCTGCTCTTTCCATACCGCCTGTACCGGGGTGCCGTCGAGCGGATCGGCCGCCTGCGAGGGCAAGGCAAATAACAATCCGACGCCAACGGCCGCCCAAAGGGTTCGCATGCTGCCTCCAGCCACGTTTGACCGCCGCAAACGCGACGAAGTTCATCGCCGTATAATGAGCGCCATGCCTGCCCCGCCACCCTTCAATCTGCGCCGCTGGATCGACCAGAACCGCGGGCTGCTCAAGCCGCCGGTCGGCAACAAGTTACTCTTCGAAGACAGCGCCTTCATCATCATGGCGGTGGGCGGACCGAATTCGCGCAAGGATTATCACCACGATCCCAGCGAGGAGTTTTTCTTCCAGATTGAGGGCAACATGGTGCTGAAGACCGTGCAGGAGGGCCGCTTGGTGGATGTGCCCATCCGCGAAGGTGAGATGTATCTGTTGCCTGCCGACGTGCCGCATTCTCCGCAGCGCCCCGCGGGCAGCGTGGGGATTGTGGTCGAACGGCGGCGCGGTGCCGATGAACTGGACGGTTTTTCCTGGTACTGCGAAAACTGCGGACATCGGCTGTATTTCGAGCAGGTTCCGGTCGGCAACATCGAGACGCAACTGCCGGAGATTTTTTCGCGATTTTATTCGAACTTGCAGCATCGCACCTGCAGCGTATGCGGCACGGTCATGCAGGCGCCCGCCTGAGCGCGCTTGACCTCAAGGCCGAGGCCGCGGCCCACGACGCGGCAGACCCCCTCGCCGCTTTCGCGCAGGAGTTTCATCACCCGCACGATGCGCGCGGACGGAAGGTGCTTTATTTCGGCGGGCATTCCCTGGGATTGCAGCCCAAATCGGCCGCCGGCTTCGTTGAACAAGAGCTGGCGGACTGGCGGCGTCTCGGCGTCCTGGGACATCACGACGCGGCGCGGCCGTGGATCCCCTACCACCAGCGCGCGGCGCCCGGGCTGGCCGCCTTGACGGGTGCGCTGGAAAGCGAAGTCGTTGCCATGAACTCCTTGACGGTGAATCTGCACCTCATGATGGTCAGCTTCTTCAGGCCCGATGCGGCGCGCAACAAGGTGCTGATCGAGAGTTCGGCATTTCCCTCGGATCGCTACGCAGTCGTGTCGCAGCTTGAGTTTCACGGCCTGAACGCCGCGGAGCATTTGATCGAAGTTCGGCCGCGCGCCGGCGAGCGCAATTTGCGCAGCGAGGATTTGCTCGAGCGCATCGAGCGCGACGGATCCCGCCTCGCGCTGGTACTGCTGCCGGGCGTTCAGTATCTCACCGGCGAGACTCTGGACATGCAGGCGTTGAGCGAGGCGGCGCGGCGTGTCGGGGCAGCCGTCGGCGTCGATCTCGCGCACGCCATCGGCAACATACCGATCCGCCTGCACGATTGGAATTGCGATTTTGCCGTGTGGTGCAGCTACAAATATCTCAATGCCGGTCCCGGCGCGGTCGGCGGCTGCTTCGTGCATGAGCGCCACGCGCGCGAGTTCACGCTGCCCCGCTTTGCCGGCTGGTGGGGACACAACCAGCCCAAGCGATTTCTCTACGATCCGCAATTCGATCCGATCGAGGGAGCGCAGGGCTGGCAAATCAGCAATCCGCCCATTCTATCGACGGCGCCGTTGCTGGCCTCATTGGAAATTTTTCAGCGCGCCGGCATGGCTGCCTTGCGCAAAAAATCCATCGCACTGACCGGTTTCATGCAGCATCTCATTGAGCAACGCCTTTCCGGCCTCGTGCAGATCATCACCCCAAGCGCAGCTGAGCAACGCGGCTGCCAATTGAGTTTGCGGATCGCGCGGCCCGCCGCCGAAGCCAAACGCTGCCAAGAGCAGCTCACCGCCGCGGGCGTGATCGGCGATTGGCGGGAACCCGACGTACTGCGGCTGGCGCCGATCCCGTTGTACAACTCATTTGCCGACGTGTTCGCCGCCGTGGACATCCTGAGCCAGGCCGTGCGCGTGTGATTGACTCATGATACGCATCGTGGGCGCCGGACCCACCGGCGCGCTGCTCGCCATTCTGCTGGAGCGACGCGGCGGAGCCGGTGGAACTGTACGAAAGCCGGCCCGATCCGCGCAGCGCATCCGTTGAATCCGGCCGGTCCATCAATCTGGCGCTGGCCGATCGCGGCATACACGCGCTCAAAGCGGCGGGAGTGTTCGAAGAGCTGGGTTCCGCGCTGCTGCCCATGCGCGGCCGGATGATTCACTACCAGAATCGCGGCACGGATTTTCAACCGTATGGGCAGCGGCCCAACGAAGCGATCTATTCGGTATCCCGGCATCGGCTCAACCAAGCATTGATCGAAGTGGCCGCCGGCCGCGCCGGTGTGAAGCTGTTTTTCCAGCATCGCTTCGAAGGCGCCGATTTCACCGCGGGGGTAGCGCGAATACGCGATCTGAAAAGTGCGCGGCTGTTGAGTGTGCCAATGCAGCCGCTGCTGGCCACGGACGGCGCCGGTTCGCTCATGCGCCGGGAGATGGCACGGGCGGCGATGATTCAGGCCGCGGAAACCGATCTCGAGCACGGCTACAAGGAACTCTCCATCCCTGCCGGGCCCAACGGCAGCTTTCGCATGGCCAGCGACGCGCTGCATATTTGGCCGCGCGGCAACTTCATGCTGATTGCATTGCCGAACTCCGACGGCAGCTTTACCGCGACCCTGTTTCTGCCCAAGCACGGCCCGGTGAGCTTCGCGGAACTGCGCAATGAAAATGGCGCACGGCAATTCCTATCGCAGCACTTTCCCGATGCTTGCGAACTCATGCCGGATGCAGCGGCCGAATTCGACGCTCATCCCGTTGGATTCTTGGGGACGGTCACCGCCAGCCCCTGGCACGTGCGCGGACTGGCAACCGTGATCGGCGATGCGGCACATGCCATGGTGCCGTTTCATGGCCAAGGCATGAACTGCTGCTTCGAGGATTGCCTGGAATTCGACGCCTGCGTTGCGCAGCAATCGCCGCACGCGGGAAGCCGCTCGTGGCAGGCCGTATTCGAACAATTCGGCGCTGCGCGCAAGCCCAACACCGATGCGATCGCGGCCATGGCCCTCGAAAATTATCTGGAGATGCGCGAGACCGTGGCGGAGCCCAAATATCAGCTGCAGCGGGCGCTGTCCCTGGAACTCGAACGGCGCTTTCCGCGCCGCTTCATTCCGCGCTACTCCATGGTGATGTTCCACCACGAAATTCCCTATCTGACGGCGCAGCAGCGGGGCGCAGCGCAAACCGAGATTCTGAACAGCCTGACCGCAGAGGGCGTCGATACGCTGGCGCAAGTCGATTTCGAACGCGCAGAACGCGAAATGACCAGCCGCCTGCCGGCGCTCTAGGAGCCGGCGCTCTACGCGGCCGGCGCGATCGAGGGTGAGAAAACTGTAGTCGTAGGCGTTCTTGTCGTCGGCCGCGTGGCGCTCGCGGCCGGATTCAATCCATTCGGGTGCACGCCATGCGGAAAAATAGGTGTCGCCGTCATTGATCTGCGCGTGCACCAGGGTGAGATGAATGCGCCGCGCCAGCGGCAGGCACAGCCGATAGATCTCGGCGCCGCCGATCACCATCAGGGGCGATTCGCCGCCGACGCCCGCTTGGGCCTCGTGCAGAGAGCTGACCACCTTGCAGTCGGCCGGCGCGAAATCGCTCGAGCGGCTCAAGACCCAGTTGACTCGACCGGGCAATGCCCGGCCGATCGACTCATAGGTCTTGCGGCCCATGAGAATGTGATGCCCCAGGGTCAGGCTTTTGAAGTGCCGCAAGTCCCCTGACAGACGCCATGGCAGCTGGTTGGCGCGGCCGATGACATCGTTTTCGGACACCGCGACGACCAGTTCCACATCGTCCGCATCCGTCGATTCCCAAAAAAGAAAACGGATTTATACGCTCGCCGGCGCCGCGTAGCCAGCGATCGTTGCCGCCCTGCTAGAGCCGCGCCGCAGCGTGCCCTCCGTGCCGGCCGCCGCTTGCTCGCGCCACGTGGGTACCGCGAATGCCCGCGCGCAGGCGTTCAGCGCCGCATCCTCCGGAGATGCTTGCGATATCGACGGAGAAATTGCCGCAATCGAGGCGGCCGCGAGGATCAAGTGCGAAGATCCATGATGGTATTCCTTGATTAGAAAATACCAACACCCCGGATGCAAGGTGCGCCCAACGCGGCACGAACAAACGAGAAAATCATTAGCAAAGCGAGTTTCTCTCATGTGTCCCAGGCTCAGGCGACGCGGCACTCTTTCAAAATCCAGCGCGTCAATTCCTGCAGATCCTCGCGCGCGCGATCTTCGGGCCGGTGCAGCAGATAGTAGCTCTCGTTGGTGGTCAGTTCCGCATCGAACAACTTCACCAGTCCGCCGGCGTTGAAGCGGTCGGCGCTCAGGCGCGAGGGAACCAAGGCGATGCCGACGCCCTGCTCGGCTGCCCGTACCACCGCCGACATGGTGTCGAGGCGAACCAGTCGGTTGGGCTTGATCGGCTCTATGCGCAAGCCCGCCGCCCACTTCTCCCAGGCCTCGCGGCGCTCCTCGTGCAGCAGCAGCGTCTTGCCGTTCAGATCCGCATAGGAATCGATCGGGTTATCGAGCAAAAACGACGGCGAACAGGCGGCAATGAAGTTCTGCGCGAACAATTCGTGCACGATGAGGCCGTCCCAGGGACCCGCGCCGACAACAATGGACAGATCCGCTTCCGGCGGATGGGTCTTCGGCGCGGAAAAGGTGGTCTCAATGCGGATGTCAGTTTCTTCACGCGCCTGGGAAAAGGACGCGAGCCGCGGCAGCAGCAACTCGTTCGCGAAAAACGAGGGCACGTTCAGCCGGATGATGGTGCGGCCGTAACGGACCTGCAGCTGCTCGGTGACCGATTCGAGCTTGGAGAAAATATCGTTGATGTGTTCAAGATAATTGGCGCCGGCATCCGTCAGCGTCAGGGTGCGTACGCCGCGCTGAAACAGGCTCACGCCCAGATGCTCCTCCAGCGCTTTGATTTGATGGCTGACGGCGGAGGGGGTGACAAACAATTCCTCAGCCGCAGCCTTGAAGCTTTGCAGCCTCGCCGCGACCTGGAAGGTCTTCAAGAATTTCAGCGACGGTAAGCGCATACGCGGGCAGTATGATACATGAACATTACACAGCAACATTCATGCCAGAGCCCAAAATGCCTTGAATTGCCGAGATGCGACTTAAAGTGGCTGTTCGTGCCTTGTTCGCGAGCGGAGCCCGCCGCTGCCTGCGCGAAACTGGCGCGCGATCGCTTGATCTTGCGGCGGCTGATAATTCCCGATAATGCCTCAGGTTCCATACAATCAAAAGCTTATAAAGAGGAGGACCTTCGTATCCTGACTCGAGCGCACGTCATTACCGGCAGCTTCGGCAGCGGCAAGACGACCGCCATTCGCAGACAGATGGCCCTGAAGCCCGAGGACGAGTTGTGGGTGGTCATCCTCAACGAATTCACCGACGCCGGAATCGACGCACTCAGCGTGGCGCAGTCCGCGCGCGGGAGCTACGACGTGCGCTTGGTGGCAGGAGGCTGCCTGTGTTGCGTCGGCGAACTGGAGTTCGGCAAACAGTTGCGCGACATCCTGCGCAATTTCAAGCCGGCTCGATTGTTGATCGAGCCGAGCGGCGCCGGACACGCGGCGGACATTGTCGACACGCTTGCCCTCTACGAATCTCAGCAGGCGCTCGAATTGCACAGCGTCATTTGCTTGGTGGATCCGCAAGACGCCGCCCAAATCCTCGCCAGAGCGGCCGCTCAGCGAATGGTCGCAGATTCAATCGGCCGACGCGTTGCTCCTGTCGAAACCGGATCTTGCCGGCGCGGCGGAACGTGGAGCCTTTGAGCGAATTGCCGCGGAACAGTATCCGCAGACGCCGTTTGTGGGTACCTGCCTGCACGGCGAATTGCCGCCGCAAGCGTGGCGCAAGTTTGATCGCGCGCCGCGTTTTTCCCTCGTTGCCAAGGCGCAGGAGGCGGCGGCGCCGCTGTCGATGCCATTCACCATCGGCGGGTTGACGGGCGCAGAAACGCACACCCACGCGCTGGGGCTCTGGGCGGTGCAATGGATGTTGCCGCGCGAACTGACCTTCGCACGGTCGGTACTTGAGCCGCGGATCAATTGGCTGCTCGAAACCAATCCTGGATGGCTCAAGCGCATGAAGGGAGTCTTTCGTACCGGGGTGGGGCCTTCGTGGCTGGTGCAGGCGCACGCACACGGTCTCGCCGCCGAGGACAGCGCCTATCGCCGCGACAGCCGCATCGAAATCCTGACGAGCGCCGCGCCGAGCGAAGAATTTCTGCAGGCTTGGCGCGGCCTGCTGCGCGACGCGGCAAACCCGCCGCGCAGCTAGCGGTTGTCGGCGAGCGCCGCCTCGCGCTCCCGGTACCACCCGCTGATGCTGAACCGCTCGCGCTGCGCCGGCAGCACCTCGTGCTCGCGGCCCGCGGTCAAGAAGCAGACCAACCTGCCGCCGAGCGGCTCGACATCGACTCGTGCGCCCATCGGCGCTGTGAAAGCGCAGCTTGCCGCCATCGGCGGCCTGCCAGTGCGGATTCAGATACAGGGCCAGGGAGACGACGCGTTGCGTGCTGCCGCGGGGTTGATCGACGTGCCGGGCATAGGCGGCTCCCGGCGGATAGCGCGCGTAGTGCAGCTCCAGGTCGAATAATCCGAGGTAGTGTTCGCGGTTCAATTCCAGGCGCAGTGCCTCGAGCTGCTGCCAACAGCACAAGCTCGGGCGGCAGCAGCGGCTCGCGCAGCCAGCAGGTGAAATCGCCGCGGATACCGTGCGACGCGCTGTTCGGCTCCGGGCCCGCCGATGCGTGCCGCGAGGAAATCTCCACGAGACTCCCGCGTTGTTGCGCAGCCGCGCAGCGCCTCGAGTTGAACGGATGTGATGAAGTGATCCCGAATCGAGATCCCGCTCTGCTGCAACTTCGTGCCTGCGTTCACCGCCGCCGTTGGCGTTTGGGCCCGGGCCTGGACCCGGGCGTCGGCGTGAACTTGGGCTTGGACTTCGACCGTGGTTTGGGCTTGGACCTGGCTTCTTGCGCGGTTCCAGCATGCTGCCGCGGCATTGTGGCGCGCCGCAGCGGCAGGCAAATACCTCATCGACATTGGCGGGATCGTCGTCATCGCGCTGTATGGAATAATCGTACGCCAGCTCTTCACCCGGTCGAATGGTGCGGATCGCTTCGATAAAAATTCGCTTGTTCGTATCGACGGCCTGGCAATTCGGATCGCAGCCGTGATTGACGAAGCGCGCCTCGTTGCCGTTGACGCCGGCATCGATCACCGTTTTCTTGTCCACGGTGAACAGAAAGGTATGGCCATCGAGCGGATCCTTATCGGCGTAGCGCTCGTTGGCCTCGTCATGGCTCACGCGGTCGCCGAGATACTCGATGATGGTGGTGCCCTTGCGGATGCGCCGTAGCGCGAATACGCCGTGGCCATGAACGCGCGAGTGGCGGACCTCAAACAGAGGCGTTTCGTGGGGCGGGCAAGCTTCTTCATACGGCGATCGGTGCTTTGATCGCGGCATGATAGCGATAGTCGACGATTTCGAAATCCTCGTAGGCGTAGTCGAACAAGCTCGGCGCCCTGCGCAGAATCTTGAGCCGCGGCAAGGGATACGGCGCGCGCGACAGCTGCAAGTCGGCCTGTTCCAGATGATTCAAGTACAAATGGCAATCTCCGCCCGTCCACACGAAGTCGCCCGACGGCAAGATCGCACTGCTGCGCCAGCATGTGCGTGAGCAGCGCATACGAGGCGATATTGAAGGGCACGCCCAGAAAGCGCATCCGCGCTGCGCTGGTACAGCTGGCAGGATAAACGGCCGTCGGCCACATAGAACTGGAACAAGGCGTGGCAGGGCAGCAGCGCCATGCGATCCAGTTCGCCCACGTTCCAGGCGCTGACCACGATGCGCCGCGAATTCGGATTGGTCTTCAGCTGCTCGATCACCTGCGACAGCTGATCGATATTACGGCCGTCCGGCGTCGGCCAGCTGCGCCATTGCTTGCCGTACACCGGGCCCAGGTCGCCGTTCTCGTCCGCCCATTCATCCCAGATGCTGACGCCATGTTCGTGCAGGTACTTGACATTGGTATCGCCGCGCAGGAACCACAGCAGTTCATAAATGATGGAGCGCAGGTGCAGCTTTTTGGTGGTCACCAGCGGGAAGCCGGCGCTCAGATCGAAGCGCATCTGATAACCAAAGACGCTCACCGTGCCGGTGCCGGTCCGGTCGTCCTTTGCGGCGCCCTGCTCGCGAATATGGCGCAGGAAATCGAGGTACTGCCGCATTACGCCTTCGCGGCCATCAAATTGCCGCGTCGGCGCATTGCGGCGGTAGGCGTAGATCATCATCGCGGCGCCGATCAAAATCATCGGCGTCGTCAGCAGCATGCCCATGGTCAACCAGTTGCCGGCCAGATAACCGATGTTGGCGTCCGGCAGGCGCACCCATTCCACCAAGAAGCGGCCGCAGCCGTACACCAGCAGAAACAAGCCGGTCGGCGCCAATCGCGGCCGCGGCCTGCTGGTGAACCACCAGAGAATCAGAAACAGCACCAACCCCTCGAGACTGGCCTCGTACAGCTGCGAGGGATGCCGGGAGACCAGGACGCCCTGCGCATCGGGTACGCCGAATCCCCAGGGCAAATCGGTGGGCTTGCCCCACAGCTCGCCGTTGATGAAATTGCCGAGCCGCCCGAAAAACAAGCCGATGCCCGGCAGCGGCGCCACGAAATCCAGCACATCGGCAATCTGCTTGTGCTTGACGCGGGCAAACACGATGGCGGCGATCAATACGCCGGTCATGCCGCCGTGAAAGGACATGCCGCCGTCCCAGATGTGAAAGACATTCAGCCAACTCTCGGCGATCACGTCGTGGCCGTAAAAAATGCACCATCCCATGCGGCCGCCGACGATGACGCCGATGGCGCAGTAGAAAATGAGGTCGTCGATGTCGAGCGGCACCCAGGTCGACCCGGGCCGCCGCGCCCGGTATCGCGCCAACCACCAGGCCGCCACGAATCCAATCAAGTACATGATGCCGTACCAATGCACCTGCAGCGGACCCAGGCCAAAAATGGGTCCGATGGACACGGCGATGGGATTGATGTGCGGGTAGGTGATCATGGTCGCTACTTTAAACTTTCGTTGACTCGACAGAAATAGGCTTTGAGATACCGGGTCTCGGGAATGGCCGGATGCACCGGATGATCCGGCGCCTGGCCGCCCACTTCCAGGATTTGCAAATGCTTGCCGGCGCCGCGCGCCGCCTTGGCAATCGCATCCTGCAAATCCTCCGCACTGACATGAAAGGAGCAGGAACAGGACACCAGGACGCCGTCGTCCGCGGTCACTTGCAGCGCGAGCTGATTCAGCCTCTTGTAGGCCGCCAGCGCCTTGGGTTGGTCCTTTTTGCGTTTGGCGAACGCCGGCGGATCGACGATGACGATATCGAAGCGCGCGCCCTGCTTGCGCAAGATCTTCGAGTACGTCGAAGGCATCGCCCTTGCGCACGGCGAGCTTGGCGCCGTTGCGCGCGGCATTCGCGGCGGCCATTTCCAGCGCCGCCGCCGAGCTGTCGACGCAGGTCACTTCGCGGGCACCTGCTTTCGCCGCGCGCACGCCCCACGCGCCCACGTAGCTGAACACGTCCAAGACCCGCGCGCCCTGGCGCACATACTTGACCAGCGCGCGTCGATTGGCGGCCTGATCGAAGAACCAGCCGGTCTTCTGACCCTCGAGCAACGGCGCCTGGAACTCGAGGCCATCCTCGATCACCAAGGCGGGTTTGTCGAAATTTCCAATGGCGGCTTCAACGTAGCTCGGCAAGCCCTCCATTTCGCGCGCCGAACTGTCGTTCTTGAAGAGCATGGCCTCGCAGCGAAGCACTTCGCTCAAGGCCGCTTGGATTTGGGCTTCAGCTGCTCCATGCCGGCGGTACCGATCTGCACCACGCAGCTGGCGCCATAGCGGTCGACCACCAAACCGGGCAGGCCGTCGGACTCGCCATACACCAAGCGATAGTACGGCTTGGAATACAGGCGCTCGCGCAACGCCAGCGCGACTCGCATGCGCCCCGCCAGCCACGCCGCATCAGGAATCTTCCAGGTCTCGAGCATGCGCGCCGCGATCAGCGACTTGGGATTGACGTAAGCCAATCCCAAGGCGCGGTCGTTGTGCGCGAGCACCCGCACCAATTCTCCCGCCTTGAACTTCGCCAGAGGCGATTGGCCCGTGTCGACTTCATTGCTGAAGATCCACAGATGCCCGGCGTGCAGACGGCGATCTTCGTTGCGCTTGAGGCGCAGCACAGGCAGCTGCGCCACTTCACGGGTGTCAGACATGGGGAGGTCTTCGGCTATAGTAATGAGCATTCTAACCGACTTGGGACTCTTGAAGATGCTGCGCAATCACCTCGCCGAGGAGACCAGCCCGTACCTGCTGCAGCATGCCGATAATCCGGTTGATTGGTATCCCTGGGGCCCTGCGGCGTTGATGCGCGCCCAGCAGGAAAACAAGCCCATTCTCTTGTCGATCGGCTATTCGGCCTGCCACTGGTGCCATGTCATGGCGCACGAATCCTTCGAAGATCCCGCGACCGCGGCCCTGATGAACGAATTGTTCGTCAATATCAAGGTCGATCGCGAAGAGCGGCCTGACCTGGACAAGATCTATCAAGTCGCGCAGCAAATGTTGACGCATGGCTCAGGCGGCTGGCCCTTGACCATGTTTCTCACGCCGCAAGCAACAGCCGTTCTTCGGCGGCACCTACTTTCCGAAAGAGCCGCGCTACGGCATGCCGGCGTTTCGCGACCTGTTGCGGCGCGTTGCCGGCTACTATCGCGAGCAAGGACCGGAAATCGCTGCGCAAAATGAACAGCTGCAGGCGGCCCTGGCCGCCATGCTGCCGCAGCCCGCAAGCGGCGTGGTACTCGATGATTCGCCCCGGCCCGAGGCGCGGGCCGCGCTGGAACGTTCCTTCGACGGCACCTATGGCGGCTTCAGCGCCGCGCCGAAATTCCCGCATGCGAGCAGCATCGAGCGCTGCCTGCGGCACTGGTATGCCGCCTCGGCCACGACCACGCCCGATTTGAAGGCTCTGTACATGGCGAGCCTGACGCTCACCCGCATGGCAGAAGGCGGCATCTACGATCAGCTGGGCGGCGGATTTGCGCGCTACGCCGTGGATGGCTCCTGGATGATTCCGCATTTCGAGAAAATGCTCTACGACAATGCGCAGCTGCTGTGCGAATTTGCGCGCGCCCATCTCGCCACCGGGGAAGCCCTATTCGCAAAGACCGCGCACGAGACGGCCGATTGGCTGCTGCGCGACATGCGCTCGCCCGCCGGCGGCTTTTACTCCAGCCTGGATGCGGACTCTGAGGGCCGTGAAGGTAAGTTCTACGTTTGGAGCCTGGCGGAAGTGCAAGGCCATCTCACTCCGGGTGAATACGCCGCGTTCTCGCGAAGATTCGGTTTGGATCGCGCCGCCAATTTCGAAGGCGAATGGCACTTGCATGCATTTGCGGCCATAGAAGGCATCGCCGCCGCGCTCGAGGAATCCCCGGACACGGTGCGGGCTCTGATTGCCGCCGCGCGCGCCAAATTATTGCAGGTGCGCAACGTGCGCATCTGGCCGGCCCGCGATGAAAAGATTCTCACGTCGTGGAATGCCCTCGTGATCAAGGGGCTGGCGATCGCCTCACGCGTTTTGCAGCGGCCGGATCTCGCGCACGCGGCAAGCGCGGCCGTGGACTTCCTGCGGCACCATTTGTGGCGCGACGGACGATTGCTGGCGACCTACAAAGACGGCCGCGCGCACCTCGCCGCCTATCTCGACGACTATGCCTTCCTCGCCGACGCACTGCTGGAATTGCTGCAAACTCGCTGGCGCAGCAGCGATCTTGAATGGGCCTGCCAACTGGCTGACGTGCTGCAGGATCAGTTCGAAGATGCCGATGGCGGTGGCTTTTTCTTTACCGCGATGGAGCACGAAAAGCTCATCCACCGCAGCAAGACCTACGGCGACGAGTCCGTGCCGTCCGGAAATGGCGTCGCCGCCTCCGTGCTGTGCCGGTTGGGCTATTTTCTCGGCGAAACGCGCTACCTGGATTCCGCGCAACGCACGCTTGAGAGCGCGTGGGCGGGAATGCAAGAATATCCGCAGGCACACATGAGCCTGGTGAATGCGTTGGAGGATTTCTTGTCCACGATGCAGATTTTGGTGATTCGCGGCGAGGGCGGCGGTGCCGCTGACCAGTGGGCCAAAGACTTGAGCGCCTTGTACGCACCCACCCGCATGATTTTTGCAATTCCCAGCGATGCCGCGCTGCCGCCCACGCTCGCGGCCAAGCGGCCGGGGCCGGCCAGGGCCGGGCCGGGCCGGGGCCGGGCACCGTGGCTTACTTGTGCAGCGGCATGACTTGTTCGGCGCCGCTCGACAGTCTTGCCGAAATCTCCCGCGCGTTGAAGCTTAAAGTCACCTAGTTGCGTAGTGTTTGCGCAGCTCCATGCCGACGCGCCGTTTGAAGTCGCCGTGCAGGGCATCCGAGTACAGCGGCGCGGCGTTCCAATCAAGCGCCCAAGGCTGAGCGGTGCGGGTGTTTTCAGGTTCTGCGCTGTCGCGGGGAAAGATATGCGCGTGCAGCGCGGGATCCACATTGCCGTAGATCGCGTAGTTGATGCGTGCGGCCGCGGTGATGGCCAAGAGCACATCGCCCACCAGCGCCATGTCGAACATGAATTGCGCGCGCGCGTCGGCGGCCAGCGCATTCAAGTGCGGCACCACCGGATCCGGCAACAGCAAACAATACCCCGGTAATACCTGGCGTTCGCCCATGATCACCCAGCCCGAGGGCAGCCTGGCAATGGCCGCCGGCAGCTGCGATGCGCGGCATCGATCGACCAATGCATGGATGGTGGTTGTCATTTATTTCTCGCGCGACCTGGCAATCGTCGCGGCATCAACCGGCGGCGCGGAATTTCCGAAATGGGTACGGATATAGGTCAACACCGCGGCTGCGTCCGGATCGCTCATCCAACCAAACAATAGCATTTGCGTGGGATAGCGGCCCGCCGGAATGCTCGCCGGCCGCTTCTGGCTCAGTACCCACTGTGCCAGCTCGATCGGATCGCCCAGCACCACCGGCGAGCCGGCGAGGCTGGGGAAGACTTTGGGGACACCCTCACCGCTCTCGTGATGGCAGGGCACGCAGTTCTGCGCATACAACGCCGCACCCCGATCTGCGGCCGTTGCCGCACCCGCACCGGGGGCCGGGGATCCCGATTGTTGCGAACAGCCGGCGGCCAGCATCAAGAGAACTGCCGTCGGCAGATTTCGCACGCTAGCCGCGCCAGGTGCGAAACGCACCCGTGTCCAGATGCACGAAATCCGACGCACGGTAGTAGCCGACGCCCCCCCGCTTCAAGTCTTCGGCGCATGCCGCCAAATCCCGGCAATCCACGCCACTCATGCGCACATCGATCGCGCGGCCCTGCATGTGCAGACTGCGCTGCGACACACCGCTGCTGTGATCGGGCAATCGCTCATTGGACTGCGGCGATCTGTAGCCTGAAATCACGCTGTATGCCGGCGGCGCGCCGATTTGGCCGGCCACAGCGACCAGATAGTCCATGAGCGTGGGATCGATAACGTGCTTCGCGCCGTTGCCAAAGACCAGAGGCCGCCAACAGCCGCCGCCGCGAAATCATGATTGGCCCCGGTCTTCGAGCAGACGGCCCCGATCCAGCGCCAGCACGGTGGCCTTCGGAAAAAAATTGAATTCCGACGCGGAGGCCCAGGTGTAAGCGCCCATCACACGGCCGATGACCAGATCGCCGATGGCGAGTTTTGGCAGATCGAGACGTTCGCGGATGACATCGACACTATCGCAGGTCGGACCGGCCAGCACCGAGGAGAAAGTCTCCTTGCCCGGCAGCAAAGCCTCGACCGGAAACACCGAATGATCGTACATCTGACCGCTGTAACTGCCGTACAAGCCATCGTCGAGGTAGTACCACCATCGGCCGTCGCGCAGCGCGCGTCCCATGACCGAAGCCACGGCGATTGCCGCGGGAGCCGATATGTAGCGGCCTGGTTCGGCGATGACCCGCACGCCGGCCGGCAATTTCTTGAGCGCCGCGTTGATCGGCGCGCAGAATTCTTCGATGGGCAGGGCCGGCTTGAGATATTGCACCGGAAATCCGCCGCCGATGTCGAGGATGTGCACCGGGTGTCCGGCCGCCGCCGCACTTCGCATGAGATCGGCGCACACATCGATGGCCCTGACCATCATCGCGGAGTCGGCATTCTGCGAGCCGGTGTGGAACGACAAGCCGTCGATATCGATGCGCAGTTCCGCGGCGAGCCGGAACAGATCCTCCACCGCTTCCGGATCGCAGCCGAATTTACGCGATAGATCCACTTGCGCATCGGGACTGCGGAAGGAAACGCGGATCAGCAGCGAGCAGCGAGTGCGGAATTGCACGAACTTGCGCAGCTCATCGGGATTGTCGATCACGAATCGGGTGACGCCGAAGCTCAACGCGGTGCGGATATCGCTGTCGCGCTTGATCGGATGCGTGTGAATGCAGCGCTCCGGCGGTACGCCCAGGCGGCGCACCAATTCGACTTCGCCATTGGTCGCCAGGTCGAAAAACGCGCCTTCAGCCATGAGCGTGACGATCAGTGAGGAATGCGGCAACGGTTTCAATGCATAGTGCAGATCCACGCCGGGCAGCGCAGCGCGAAGGCGGCGGTATTGATGACGCACCCGCTCGGCGTCGATGATGAGCAACGGCGAACCGTAGCGAGCCGCCAAATGCTGGATCGCCTCTCGAGAGAAAGGGTCTTGGGTGGGGTCGAGTTCCATTGGGAGCCTGCCGGCTAGCTGACGCTCAGCTCCAGGGAATCATCGCCCATGCCGCAGGCGCGCTGCAAGCGGTCGAGAATCGCGGCCCAGCGCTCTTCTTGCGGCAGGCTTTGCACGAATATCTTCACGCAGCCGATGCGATCCAAAGTGCGCAGATGGTTGTAGAGATTGTGCGCATAGGTATCGGGTTTCTTGCCGGCGTTGATCCAAGTCATATGGCGTTGGGTGTGCAGCGGAGGCCGCATCGCCAGCACCGCCACTTTTTCATCGCGCGCCACGATCTCGCCGGCGCGAACCTCGAGGTCGTCCGAGTCGACGATTTCCAGCGGCGTCGAAGGCGCGTAATGCAATGCACGATCGCCGGGGGCACGCGGCACCGGTCCGTTGACCGCCATGGCTCCGACCACCTGCTCCAGTTGTGAGCGGGTGATGAATCCAGGCCGCAGCAGACGGGCTTGATTGTCGAGACAGGAAACAATCGTGGACTCGAGCCCGATGGGCGAGTCGCCGCCGTCGAGAATGACTTTGACCGCATCGCCCAGCTCATCGCGCACATGCTCCGGCTTGGTCGGACTCAAGCGCCCGTAGCGATTGGCGGAGGGCGCGGCGATGCCGCCGCCGAAGGCGTTCAGCAGCTGCTGCGCCATCGGGTGGGAAGGCACGCGGATGCCGATGCTGTCCTGGCCGCCCGTGACGATGTCATTGACGTTGTCGGCCTTGGGCAGAATCAGCGTCAGGGGTCCCGGCCAGAACTTATTGGCCAAATCCTCGGCAACCGCCGGCATCTCCGACACCCAGCGGTGCAAATAGCGCGGGTCGTCCAAATGGACAATGACCGGATGATCGGGCGGCCGGCCCTTGACCTCGAAGATCTTGCGCACGGCCGTGGGATCGGCGGCATTCGCGCCAAGTCCGTACACGGTCTCGGTCGGAAACACCACCAATTCGCCGGCCCGCAGGGCTTCGACCGCTGTTTCGATGTCTGTCTGTGTAGCTCTTACCACACGCTCATGATATCAAGACTCGGATGCATGCACGGGCCGCTTGGGACTTATGAGCGCGGTTTTACAGTAGTGTGATGATTTGTAGTGGAAAGGCGACACTGCAGGAACACCAAGTCGAGCCAACGCCCGAACTTGAAACCCACCTCATGAAAATGACCTACATTGGTGAATCCCAGGCTCTCATGCAGCTTTAATGGACGCGGCATTGTCGGCATCGATACCGGCGATCATCACGTGCTTGTGCATGGCAGACGCCTGGCTCATGAGTTCGACCACCAACATGCGGCCGATACCCTGACCGCGCCTGTCATGGCGGACATGTACGGTGTGTTCGACGCTGTGTTGGTAACAGGGCGGCGCGCGGAACTCACCGAAGGTGCCAAAGCCGGTGATGCCTGAATCATCGTGCGCGACCATGAGGGGAAACCCGGCGGCGCGTTTCGCGCCAAACCAGGCGGCGCCGCGCTCCTCGCTCAATTCCACCTCCGTGTACACGGCTGTGGAATTGCGGATGACCTCGTTGTAGATCTTGAGGATTTCGGGCAGGTCTTGCGGCACGGCGGCCCTGATGCCGCTCAATCAAGATACCCCGGTGGCTTCGGCAGGCTTTGAAAGTCCTTCGGATCGTGCTGAACGATCAATCGTCCATGCGTGTTCCTAAGAATGGTCTCGACGCGGCCCATCGAGGCCAGGGTATCCGCGCGGTCCGCGTTATAAACCGGCACCCGTTTGAACTGCCGGTTGGTGCGCAGGTGGTACAGATCGCCGGAAAGAATGACCGTGCCGCTTTTCGGCAATTTAAGCTTTAATACCTGATGTCCAGGCGTGTGGCCGGGTGTTCGCAAAATCATGACCGAGCCGTCCCCGAATACATCGTAGTCGCCCTCGATGGCCTCGTTTTTCGCGGTCTTATAAGCGCTCCAGGTCTCGGGCAGCACGCCGCCCGGAGGCGGCATGACCTGCGTCCAGGCAAGCTCGGCCTTGTTCATGATCCATACCGAGTCGGGAAACTCGTTGGCATTTCCCGTGTGATCCCAATGCAAGTGTGAAAAGGCAATGAAATTGATGTCCTTGGGCGTCAACTTGAGCGACTGTAATTGCGCCAGCAATGTGACCGGCACCGTGACATGGACTCCCGGAGCGGCGTCACTGCCCTCCTTGGGGTAGTTGTAGTGATCACCCAAACCGGCGTCCCACAATAGATCGCCTTTGGGGTGGCGGATCAAAAAGCACGGGGCCGCGATTTCTCCCCGCTTCCCGTCGTATTCACCCGTGTCCGAGAATCCTCCCATGTCCATGAAGATGGCATGCCCACAATCGAGCACGTACAACCGCAATTCGGGTGAATGCGCCGGCGAAGGGGTTGTCCCCAGGCAAAAGAGCGCCAGGGTCATTGCCGAAAGCGTAGATTTGCAAGACGCGTCAATCATGAAACCGGCCCTCCCGAGGGAACGTTATAATACTCGACCATCATGAGCGAACACGACCACGGCCATCCCCACGAGCATGCCCAACGGACATTGAGTCCTCTGGAACTGCGCGTTAAGGCGTTGGAAGCCCAGCTTACCGAAAAGGGCTACATCGATCCCGCGGCGCTCGATGTGCTGATCGATGCATACCAAACCAAGATCGGGCCCCGCAATGGTGCACAAGTTGTGGCGCGCGCTTGGTGCGATCGCGAATTTCGGCGCTGGCTGCTCGAGGATGCCACTGCAGCGATAGCATCGCTGGGATTCAGCGGACGCCAAGGCGAACACATGGTCGCGGTGGAGAACACGCCGGAGGTGCATAACATGGTGGTGTGCACTTTGTGCAGCTGCTATCCGTGGGCGGTGTTGGGCCTTCCGCCAACCTGGTACAAGAGTGCGCCCTATCGCGCACGCGCCGTGAAGGATCCGCGCGGGGTATTGCGCGAATTCGGGGTTGAATTGCCGCAATCGACGCGCATCCGCATTTGGGACTCCACCGCCGAAGTCCGCTACCTGGTGCTGCCGCAGCGGCCGGCGGGCACGGAACATTTGGGCGAGCGCGAACTCGCCAATCTGGTGACGCGCGACTCGATGATCGGAACCGGTCTGCCGGGCGCCGCGGCGTGAGCTACGTCTCGCACGCCGACCTGGGCGGTCAAGACGTGCGCGGCGCCATTGTTCTGGAACCCGAGGGTGAATTATTTCATGCGCCCTGGGAGCCTCGCGTCATGGCGCTGGTGGTCGCCATGGGACCGACCGGCATGTCGAATATCGACATGAATCGCGCCGCGCGCGAAACGCTGCCGAATTATCGCGACCTGAGCTACTACGAGATCTGGCTGGCCGCGCTGGAAAAGCTGGCGCGGCAAACCGGCGTGCTCGGCGGCTCGCCGCCGCCGCCGAAGAAGGTGCTGCACGCCGGCACGGTCATGGCCGCGATCAAACAGGGCACGTCGGCGTCGCGGCCGCCAGCACGTCCTGCGCGCTTTTCGATCGGCGACCGGGTGCGCACGATCCGCCTGCAAGCGCCACATCACACGCGGCTGCCCGCCTATGCGCGCGGCAAAGCGGGCACGGTTGAACGGCTGCACGGCGCACATGTCTTCCCGGACACCCATGCGCACGGCATGGGCGAAGCGCCGCAATGGTTGTATACCGTCGCTTTCGACGAGAAAGAACTCTGGGGCGCGAGCGCGCCTGCGCAGCAGTCCACCATCTCCGTGGACGCCTTCGAGCCTTACTTGGAGCCGGCATGAATCAAGAGGCGTTGCGCACTCTGCCGGAAATTCCGCTGCAGGCGGATAGCCCGGTTTTCAACGAGCCCTGGGAGGCCCGAGCGTTTGCAATGGCGCTGGCGCTGCACGAGCGGGGCTTGTTCACATGGCCGCAATGGGCCGAGGCACTTTCGCGGCAAATCAAAATCGCGCACTCGGCCGGAGATGCGGATTTAGGGCACACCTACTACCAACATTGGCTGCTGGCCCTCGAGTCCTTGGTCAAGGACCTGCCGCCCAAGGTCTAAGGGCGCAATGCCGCCGTCACGTCCGGCGGATCGAGCGAGGTTCTAACCCACGTCCCGTCTTCCTGACGATTCAGTTCATATGCCGGCCAAAAGTGCTTGTCCAGCTTCAGCGTAATCACGTCCGTCTGCCCGTTCCAGCTGATGGTCTTCAACCGCAAGGATGCCCGATCGGGTTTGCCGCTCACCGCCTTGATGAAGGCATCGAGGTCGGGCGTCGCCTGGCCATCCACTTCGGTGATGCGCCTGCCCGCATACAGCCCGTAGTGCGTCGCCGGCGAGCCATAAAAGAAAAACGAGACGAATACGCCATAGGGGGCGATGCCGCGTTGTGCCGCCATGGCGCGATGCGGCGCCTGCAATGTGGCGCCCGCCCAGATCAATACTCGATCGATGTCGCGCCCGTTCAACGCCACGGTCTTCATCTGCAGAGTTTTTTCGGCGCGGTCGCGCCACACCGTCACGCTGACTGCGGGATTCTGGACCGCGCGCTCAACCTCGCGAAATCGATTGACGACTTTGCCGTCGATTGCAAGCAGCAGATCGCCGGGCTCGAGCATGGCCGCGGCAGGCGAGCCCGCGACCAGCCGATTGATGCCGAGCACTTGCCGCCGTTGCGGATTGTGTGCTTCGAAGCGCCGCACCCACTCGTCAGGCAGACCCAGCTCGCGCGCCCCGGCCAACGACTGCACGTCGAACTCCGCCTCGAACGAGTAAAGCGGCCGGCCATCGGCGACCACGCCGATCATTTCGCTGACCAGATCGGCCGGGATGCCGCGATTGATCTGTTCCAATTCGCGCTGCGACTCGAATGCGAAGCTCGACCACATCGCCAGCACGTCGCCTTTCTCATCGGTCAGCACGCCGTCATAGTCGCCCGGCGGATTGATGAGGCTCACCACCTCCAGATTGCTGTCGCGGAAGCGCAGCGTGCGCGACAGGGGAAACGAAACCACATCGACGCTGGAGATTTGCGTCTTCTGCGATTGAATCTTTGCATCCGCCCGCTGACCCACCACCCACACATCGTCGCCGGGACTCAAGTTGCGCGTGACCAAAGTGGCCGCGCGCACCGGCGTGGTGCCGATCGATCTGGGGTCATAGGAGATGACCGCGAGATTGTGCAAAGGATGGATGAACACCACCTTGCCCGGCACTTCCACGGTGCCCGCAAAGGTGATGCGCACATCGCCCATGGCCACCGGCACGGTATTGCGATCGATCGCCACCAGTCCGCGCTGTGCATCCACGATGACGCCGGTGCCGTGATAATTCTTTTCGGTTACGCCCGAGGTCGAATAGGGCATGTCGAAATTCACCAGCACCAAGGATGGCGCCAATCGATCGATGCGCGCATCGCCGGTCTTGGCAAACTGCGTCGAGGCAGGTTTGATGACGGACGGCGTGGGTCCGGGAGCGATGCTGATGCAAGGCCAGGTTCCCAGTGTGTCATCGCGCTTGCATTGCCGCGCCGGGAACCAGCGCCGATCCATGCGAATCACCTTGAGCTGGGCGGCTCGCGGATCTTCGATTGTGACGTAGCGGACCGGTGCCCTCGCGCCGTCCGCGAGCTCCGAAAGCGCCGCCGCAAAATCCGCCAGATTGTCGACTTTCTTGCCGTTGAACGACGAAATCAACGCGGCGCGCGGAATGCCGGCGGCGCCGAACACATAGCCGGGGTTGGCGACATACACGCCTTTGATGGGCACGTTGAAATGGCGCGCCTGTTGATAGGACAGGGTGTGCACCACCGCCTCGCCGAATTCGATGTATTCGTCCGCGGTGATCGCGCTCAAGGACTGCACCTCGAGATCGTGCTGCAGCGATTTGGCTGCCGCGCTGCACTTCGACTTTGACGCGCCGGCCGACATGATTGTCGAGTACGTCTTCCAGCGCGAAGAACTCCGGAATGGGCTTGCCGTCGATCGCCACCAGAATATCGCCGGGCGCCAGGATTCCATCGGCGCCGGATCCGGGCTGCACGTCGTCCACCACCAACATGCCGGTCAGCCTGGGATACGCCTTGCGCATGCTCGCTTCGGTGTCGGCCTTGAGCCCGAGCCGCTTGAGTTCATCGTAGGGCGTGTACTTGAACACCGTTTCCAGCGTGCCGCGCGGCACGGGCTTGCCGACCTCGATGTACTTGAATGCGCGCACCACCGCGGTCAGCGGCAGGTAGAAACTCGAGGCGGCGCCGGTGGCGCCGCCCGCATTGAGCGCCACCACCCGGCCCTCGATGTCGATCACCGGCGAACCGGAGGAACCGCCCGAGGTGCTGGAGGCCGCTTGATAGTAAAACGTATTGAAATCGTTGTACTTGCCGTAGCCGTACTCCGGCGCTTCGCGATCGAGGCGCGCCAACGTGCCGGCCAGGATCGACAATTGTTCGCCCGCATCGTTGCCGACGACGCGGATTTCACGGCCGATCACCGCGCCTTGCGGATACAGCGGCAGCTCGGCCGGCTGAATGAAACGCAGTTTTGCCGGATCGTAGCGATAGATGCCGAAGTCATGAATCGGATCGCGATAGATCGGATAGAGCTGCACTTCCTCCCTGTTCAGGAAGATGGCCTGCGCGGTCACGGGTCCGGGCGTGACGACATGACGATTGGTCAGTATCAGTCCGCGCTTGGCATCGATGACGAAGCCGGTGGCCTGCGCGGTCGTATTCCACTCGGTATCGAATGCGCGCGTGCTGTCGATCTGAATGGTGACCACGCCGGTCGCAATTCTTTCCAGGGTCTGCGCCCAATTGGCCGGCGTACTGGGGATGCCGGGGCTTTGGCGAGTGCCGGGAAGCAGCCGGGAATCGCCGGGCGCCAAGTGCTTGGGTAATCGATAAGCGAAAAGACGCAAACAGCGAAATGCGGGACATGCCGATCCTGGGGGTTAAATTTCGTTGACTACCGGTGGTCGGACAACATCGAGGCCGGCGGGTTCCTAGCAACGCAGCAGTTAGCCTTCCAAGTGAGATCCAGCTGCTTGGCCGCCCGCACATCGTCCAATCGTCGGACAGGCATTGTATGCGGAGCGGAGGCGAGTTTCTCCGGATCATGGCGCATTTCCTCGCGAATCGAGCCCATTGCGTCACAAAAACGGTCCAGATCCTCCTTGGCCTCCGTTTCCGTCGGCTCGATCAGCAGGCATTCGGGCACCAACAACGGGAAATAGGTGGTCGGTGCGTGGAAGCCGTAGTCGAGCAAGCGCTTCGCCACATCCATCGCAGAGACGTGGTAGGCCTTGTTTTCCTGCTTCAAGGTAATGATGAACTCGTGGCTGGCACGGCGCGCCGGGTAGGCCGCTTCGAAGCCCAATGCCTGCAGCCGCTTCATCAAGTAGTTGGCATTGAGTGCGGCGAATTCCGCAACCCGCACCATGCCTTCGCGGCCGAATAAGCGCATGTAGATATAGGCGCGCAAATTCACGCCGGCATTGCCCATGAAACCGGACAGGCGTCCGATCGATTGCGGCAGATCGTGTTCGGTCAGCCAGCGATAACGCACGCCGTCCTTGCCGACGATGGGCATCGGCAGAAAGGGCTTCAAGCGGGCGCTCACGCCCACCGCACCCGAGCCCGGGCCGCCGCCGCCATGCGGCGTGGAAAATGTCTTGTGCAGATTCATGTGCATGACGTCGAAGCCCATGTCGCCGGGACGCACCTTGCCCAGGATGGCATTTAAATTGGCGCCGTCGTAGTACAGCAGGCCGCCGGCGTCGTGGACGATGCGCGCAATCTGCACGATCTTGCGTTCGAACACGCCGAGCGTGGAGGGATTGGTGAGCATGATGCCGGCGGTGGCCGGGCTCACCGCCGCCTTCAGCGCCTCGATATCGACATCGCCGTTCACGTCGCAGGGAATTTCCTTGACGGTGAATCCGCACATGGTTGCGGTGGCGGGATTGGTGCCGTGCGCGGCCTGCGGCACGATGATCTCGGTGCGCGCCGATATCGTTGCGCGCACGATGATAGGCGCGGATCATCGCGACGCCGGCAAACTCACCCTGCGCCCCGGCCATCGGCGTGAGGCTGACCGCCTGCATGCCGGTGATCTCCTGCAGCATCTCCTGCAGCTCGTACATGCACGCCAGGAATCCCTGCGGCTCCGGGCCCGAGCGGATGCCTGCCCAGAAACTCCGGCAACATCGCGTAGGTGTTGCAGGCCTTGGGGTTGTACTTCATGGTGCACGAACCCAACGGATAGAAATGCGTGTCGATGGAGAAATTCATCTGCGACAGGCGGGTGAAGTGGCGCACCGCCTGCAGCTCCGAGACCTCGGGCAATGCCGGAGGCATTGTTCGGCGCAATTGTGCCGGCACATGCGCCGAGCCGGTGACCGGCGGCGGGTATTGGGTGACGGCGCCGCGGCCCGGCTTGCTCAATTCGAATATCAAAGGTTCGCGTGATTTGAGTTCCATGGACTCTCCTAGGCCGCGGCTCGCGATGCATTCATCACGTCGGCCAGCGCCGAGGCATACGCGTCGATGTCGGAGCCAGTTTGGTTTCGGTCGCGCACACCAGCAGTGCGTGTCCCAATTCCGGATAGCGCTCGCCAAGATCGAGTCCGCCGAAAATTCCGCGGCGTGACAGCGCCGCGAGGACAGCTCCCGGCGCCCGATCCAAAAGCAATACGGCCTCGTGAAAATGCGGCGCGGTAAAGGCACGCTTCACGCCCGGAATCTTGCCCAATGCCACGATCAAATCGTCGGTGCGCTGCATGCTGGCCTGCGCCACGGCCTCGAGGCCGGCGGCCCCGAGAGACTCATGTAGATGGTGGCGGCGGTCACCATCAATCCCTGATTGGTGCAGATGTTCGAGGTGGCCTTGCTGCGGCGAATGTGCTGCTCGCGAGCCTGCAGGGTCAGGCTGAATCCCGGCCGTCCTTCCACGTCCACCGTGCGCCCGACGATACGGCCCGGCATCTGCCGCACGTACTGCATGCGGGTCGCCATGAAGCCGAAATAAGGACCGCCCGAGGACAGCGGCACGCCGAGCGGCTGCCCTTCGCCGCAGACAATATCGGCGCCGTGGCCCCCGTCGATCTCGGTGCCCCACTGCGCCGGCGGCTTTGAGCAAAGCCAGCGACGTGGGATTGACGACGGCGATCAGCATGATCTTGTTCGCATGCGCCCAATCGGTCAGCGCATCGACCTCCTCCAGACTGCCGAAGAAATTCGGCTGCTGAAGGACCAGGGCCGTGAAATCCTGGCCGCCATGGGCTTGAGCGCCTCGAGCAGCGTGCAACCGGTCGACCGGTCGAAGTCCACCGCCTCGAAGCTGATGTCCTGATTGCCGGCGATCGCCTGCGCCACCTGCGCATAGATGGAATTCACCGCGCGCGGCACCAAAATGCGCCGTGAGCTCGAGCCGCGATTGGAGCGCACCGCCATGAGACAGGCCTCGGCCAGCGCCGAGGCGCCGTCGTACAGCGATGCGTTCGAAACCTCCATGCCGGTCAGCGCACACATCATCGACTGATATTCGTAGATCAACTGCAGCGTGCCCTGGCTCGCCTCCGCCTGATACGGCGTATAGGCGGAATAGAATTCGCCGCGCGTTGCGATGGCCCACACCGGAGCCGGAATGTGATGCTCGTAGGCGCCGGCGCCGATGAAATTCAAGGGCCGGCCGTCGAGCGCGGCGCGTTCGGTCATCAGCCGCGCGATCTCCATTTCCGACAGCGCGGCGGCACCTTGAGCGTGCCGGCGCGAAGTTCCGCGGGAATCTCATCGAACAGTTCTTCGATCGAGCGCGCGCCGATCACATCCAGCATGCCGGCGACGTCGTCGGGCGTGTGGGGAATGAATGCCATGAATAGCCCCTACTTGGATTCTTCTGCCAGAAAACTCTCGTAAGCGCTCGGGCTCAGCAGCGCGGATAGATTGGCGGCGCCGCCTGATTCCATGCGAAACAGCCATCCGGCGCCGTACGGATCCTCGTTCAGCAGTTCCGGCTTGCTCGGCCAGCGCGCCGTTGTTGGCGATGACCTTGCCGGCCAGCGGGCGTAAACGTCCGATGCCGCCTTGACCGACTCGACCACGGCGCAGGCCTCGCCGGCGTTCAAAGCGCGCCCGACGTCGGGGACCTCGACGAATACCAGATCGCCCAGCGCGCTCTGCGCATGATCGGTAATGCCGATCTCGACGGCGCCGTTCTGCGCCTGGCGCACCCATTCGTGACTCTTCGTGTACTTCAAATCGCTTGGTATGTTGTTGCTCATGTTGACCCCTGGCAAATATCGATTAATGACTTGCCATGGCGCACGAACGGCGGCTTCACGATGCGCGCCGCATGCAATTTGCCGCGAATCTCGACTTGCACGGATGTCTGCGAAGTTTTCGGCACGCGCGCCAATGCGATGGAACGATTCAAGGTGGGCGAAAAAGTTCCGCTGGTCACCTCGCCCGAAACACCGCCGGCGTCCGCCGCCAGCACTTTCTGATGGCTGCGCAGCACGCCCCGATCCTCGAGCAGCAGCCCGATGAGTTCACGGCCGGTCCCGCGCTGCGCACTCTGCAGCGCTTCGCGGCCGATGAAATCGCGATCCGCAGGCTCGAACGCGACCGTCCACGCGAGACCGGATTCCAACGGATGAAAGTTCTCATCCATGTCGTTGCCGTACAGATTCATGCCCGCTTCCAGCCGCAGCGTATCCCGGGCGCCGAGGCCTGCCGGCTTGACGCCTTGCTCCAGCAGGCGATTCCACGCGCCGGCGGCCTCCGCGGCGGGAATCATGATTTCGAAGCCGTCCTCCCCGGTGTAGCCGGTCCGCGCCACGAACCAGGAACCGAAGGCCGCGCCGAAGAAGGGTTTCAATTCAAGAACGGCCGCCTGCTGCTCAGGGTTCAGCAGCATCGCCGCCTTGCGCCGCGCGTTGGGACCTTGGACGGCAATCATCGCCAATTCCTTGCGCTCGGCGACCGTCACGCCGTAGTCGAGCGCATGCCGGCGAATCCACGCTAAATCCTTGTCGCGCGTGCCTGCATTGACCACCAACCGGTACCAGGTCTCCGACATGTAGTAGACGATCAAGTCGTCGATCACGCCGCCGCTGGGCAGGAGCATGCAGGAGTACAAAGCCTTGCCGAAGCTCTTGAGGCGAGCCACATCGTTGGCCAGGAGATACCGCAAAAAATCGCGCACGCGGCCGCCGGTCAGGTCGACAATGCACATGTGCGACACGTCGAACATGCCGGCATCCCGGCGCACCGCATGGTGCTCTTCGATCTGCGATCCATAGTGCAACGGCATATCCCAACCGCCGAAGTCGACGATCTTCGCGCCTTGCGCCACATGCGGATCGTAAAGAGGAGTCTTAAGGCCCATCGCAACCTCGCGGCGAACGAACACAGCAGCGTAAGCACCTTCGTGCTTCGCCCCTCTGTCCTTAAGACCTGAGAGATTGCGCGCTTACGTTAAGCGTTGCTCCCCTTCGGTGGATCGCCTGGTGCGATCGCTCTCCAGAGATCGCGAGAGTCTGCCGTTCATGTGCCTGAGCGTTTCCGGGCGGTTGCGCCTTCGGCGGTCCTAGTAAAAGGACTCTCTCCAGACAGCTCTTATCGCGATGGGGCGGCATGATACAGAAGAGCCCCTGGGGATTGAAGCGCAAAGACCTCATATATCTCGTGCACGCTCAACCGCCCGATCTCTTCGCCGGCCAACCCATTTTAATCAGCTCCGCGACGATCACATCGCGATGATCACCCTGGATCTCGATGACGCCGTCGCGCACCGTGCCGCCCGATCCGCAGCGCTTCTTGAGTTTGGTGGCGAGCGCTTCGATATCGCTGACCGACAGGGGCAACCCCGTGATGGTGGTCACTCCCTTGCCTGCCCGACCCTGAGTCTCGCGCGCGACCCGCACGGCAGCAGGCTTCGCAGCGCCCGGTGCGCCCTTGGGACACACGCACTCGCGCACCGGGCGCCGGCAGTTGGGGCAGAGACTGCCGACGCCGGTTGAATAAACAATTCGCGTCGACATGGCCGCATTATGCCAGTCACGCAGGGAGGTGATTTGCGCTTAGAATTGCCGGCTTCTTACCTCACGCGAGCCTAAGCCGTGCCCACATTCTTTGCGTCATTTAGGTTAACCCGAAAAATCGCCGTCGCGCTGCTCATCACTCTGCCTTCCCTGGCGCTGGCGGACACCTACACCTATTCAGTTATCTTCGGCGAGAAGAAGGTCGGCCACCTGACCGCAGAAACCAAGGGCGACCGGACGACCATCGACTACGACGTCAAAAACAACGGCCGCGGTCCGACGATCGCCGAGTCGATCACACTCGATGCGGCCGGCTTGCCGACCGAATGGAGCGTCAAAGGCACGACGACGTTCGGCAGCAAAATCTCCGAACATTTCATTCGCAAGGGCGCACGCGCCGAATGGGTCGACTCCACCGGCAAAGGCCATTCAACCGTCCATACCCCCAGCATCTATCTGGCGCAAAGCTCCAGCCCCTGGGCCAACGGCCTCTACGCTCGCGCGCTGCTCAAGGCCGGCAATCAATTGCCGGCGTTGCCGGGCGGCGTGCTGCGGTTGGAGAAGGGCGAGACCATCACGGTACAGGGAGGTGCCGGTCCGCTGCAGGTGACCCGCTACGATCTGATCGGCATCGACCTGGATCCGGAAACGGTGTTGCTCGACCCGTCCAACAACCTATTCGCCGACGTCGATGCCAGTTCGATCCTGGTACGCACCGGGTACGAAGGCGAAGAAAAACGCCTGCGCGACATGGCGGCTGCCTGGTCGAGCCAGCGGTTTGTGAAAATAGAACACGATGTCGCACATCACTACGCCGGGCCCATTCGCATTCGCAATGTCAGGTTGTTCGACCCGAAAACCTCAGCGCTGACGCAGCCGGTGGCCGTCCTGGTTCAAGGCAAGGTCATCGCGGCCGTGGAACCGCCCGACAGTCCCGCTACGCCCGGCGAAACCACCATCGACGGCAACGGCGGCACCCTGATCGCCGGCATGTACGAAATGCATGCGCACTTGGGTCAAAGCGTCGCGCTTCTCAATGTCGTCGCGGGCATCACCACGGTGCGCGACATGGGCAACGACAACGCCGTGCTGGACCAGCTCATCCAGCAGATCGACAGCGGCATCATCGGCGGTCCGCACGTCATCCGCTCGGGCTTCATCGAGGGGAAGAGTCCGTTCAACGCGAACAACGGCATTTTGGTCGACAACCAGGAAAAAGCGGTCGACGCGGTACGCTGGTACGGCGCGCGCAACTATTGGCAGATCAAGATTTACAACAGCATGAATCCGGCCTGGGTACCGGCCATGACCCGGGAAGCGCACCTGCTCGGAATGCGCGTGGCGGGTCACATCCCCGCCTTCTCGAATGCCGACGCCATGATCGAGGCGGGCTACGACGAAATCACCCACATCAATCAATTTTCCCTGGGCTGGGTAATCCAGCCGAACGAGGACACGCGCACGCTGTTCCGGTTGACGGCGCTGAAGCGCCTGCCCGCGCTTGATCTGCAAAGCCCGAAAGTGCAGCACACCATCAACATGATGGTGGAGCGCAAAATCGCCATCGACCCCACCTTGGGCATTCATGAGCAACTGACGCAGCGGCGCGACGGCAAAATTCCGCCGGGTGCGGTCGATTATTTCGATCACATGCCGATCGGCTGGCGCCGCGACAACATGAAGGCATTGGCGGACACTTCTGCCCCGGGCGACGATCAGGCCTACCGTCAGGCTTTCGATAAATTGGTCGCAGTAGTGCGCATGCTGCACGAGCGCGGAGTGTTCATCGTATTTGGCACGGACACCGGCGGCTCCTTCACCTATCACCGAGAGTTGCAGCTCTACCAGCTCGCCGGCATGACGCCGGCCGAGATCTTGAAGCGCGCCACCTTCGATTCAGCGCGCTATGTCAGCCAGGACCAACGCTTGGGATCGATCGAGAAGGGCAAGCTGGCGGATTTCTTCTTGATTCCCGGGGATCCGATCAAGGACTTAAAGGCGATCAAGACCATCAGCATGGTGGTCAAGGACGGAACCTTCTACTACCCGAGCGAGGTGTATCCGAAATTCGGCATCCAGCCGTTCGCGCCGCCGCCCAAGATCACGCCTCAGTAGCGTCCATCCGCTCCGCCGCCGCTGAAATCCCCGCCGCTGCCCTTGAAGGGCGCGGTGCGCGGCGCCGCTGCCGGGGAGAGGCTGGCGGCCCCGGCCCATTGCAGGAGGTCCAAGGCGCCCGTGCCCTCGCCTACTGGACGCGAGGTGATACCGCGGCGCGGCGTGCGCAAATATCGATCCAAGCCCAGTGCCGCCACCAGCGCCGCACTTCCCCACACGATCAACTTGAGCTTCAGCGGCAGCGTGGTCAAGTCTCGCAACTGATAGGCGACGCATCCGAGCGACGCCATGCACGCCAGCAGCGGCGCGTGGCTCCGCTGCCGTATCCCGGCGATGAGCCCAATCAGCGCAAAGATGCCGCTCGCCAAGCCGGTGCCGACTCGAATGGCCGGCGCATGTTGCGCGGCAAGCCAGAGAAATCCGCACAGCGGCATGATGACCATCAGCCAGTTGAGCATATGGTCATGGGACGGCCTTGAGAACCGGATCCGCGCCAGCAACAACGCGATCGCGCCCACGCCGTAGCAAAAGATGGCGGCAGGAATGGCGACGTCGGCCTCGCCCATGAGCCGGTGGCCGCCCGCGAAGTCGATGGCGATCGAAGCAGCCGCGAATGCCAGCGTCAACAAGAGGGGATTGAGCAATCTGATCGCCGCGACGGCCAACACCAGCGCGATGGCGACCGCCAAGCCCAGTTCCCCGTCGGCGCTTACGAAGTGTAGGGTCAGCAGCAGTAACCCGCCGGTCCACAGAGCCTCTTCCACACCCGCGTGGAATAGACGCTTGCGCAAGATCAACCACTCCGCGGCGATGAGCAAGGTCACGCCGGCGGCGGGCAGCGCCGCGGGTCTCAACAGTATTTCGAAAACCGCCCCCGTGAGACCGCCGGCGGCCACGCCCATCACAAAGAAGGCGCAGCGCGCGATAAATGACGGCGCGCTCCAACCGCCGGTGCGTTGCGCGATCCAAGGATGATTGCGCACCACCTTGAACCGGGCAGCAGCTGACATCCAACGCTCCTGCTGCGGCTTAGGAAGCAGTTCGATCATGCGCGTGCCGCCGCCTTGCGATGGAAACTCCACAGCAACAGCGCTCCGGCAACCACGGTCGCCAACTCTAGAAGCAACATGCCAAGCCCGTACTTGATGACCTGCGCCTCCAGGCAGCACAGCGTCAACGCGACATAGGCGGTGCCGTACACCGCAAAGATCTCCTCTTCGCTGCGCGAGCGCCTTGAAGATCGATGCCGCCGCCAGCACCGCCAGCAGCCCCAGGCCCAAGAGTCTCGCGCCCGGCGTGAGGCACAACGCCAGTGCGCCCCAGAAGCCGATATTCGCCGCAAAATTTTCGAACACGGACTCAAAGGATTTGGGACCGCCAAGACGGTGATTCGCCATGCGCCACACAAGAAGGGTGCCGGCGCAGACGATGGCGTGAATTGCCAAACTGACCGTGGATCCTTGGGCACTGAACAAGGTTGCGGCCCGGCCCTCGATGCCAAACCAAGCCGCCAGCGCGGCGATCGAAGTGCACAGCACGAGGCGCGAGCGCAGGCCATAGCCGGTCGCGCCGTGGAATGCCGCCAGGATCAACAGGTACCATTGCCACTCGCTGCCCAACCAATGAAATTGGGATTCGGCATATCCCAGATCGGCGCTGACGATCAGCGCGCCGAGCAGCAGCAGGTAATCGCCGCCGATCGATCGTTCCTTGTCCTGCCACGCCGTGCGCAGCGCCGTTGCATAGCATCCGGCCGCAGCCAGCGCCAATACCGCCATCAACGTGATGGGTCCGATGCGATCCAAATTGTCTTTGACGAGCAGGCCGATGCCCGCGGTGATCGCGGCAACCGCTGCATAGAGAGCGAAACGCAGTTCTTCGAAAACCGAAAAGATCGCACCGCGCTCCAAGGCCGCACCTTGCATCGCGGTAGCCGCGTCTATCACATCGGCCGCCGCGAGTTCTAAGCACTCCGGCTCGAGCGAGTTCATCCCCGGACTATACGCGCCTGACCCGTTTGGCCGCTCCCTGTATAATGCGGCATATGAGATCTCGTCGACATTCGCTCACCGTCAAGGTGGGCTCGGTTTCCATAGGGGGCGCCTCGCCCATCGTCGTACAATCGATGACCAACACCGATACGGCCGATATCGAGGGCACGGTGGCCCAGGTTAGAGCGTTGGCGCGCGCGGGGTCCGAATTGGTGCGCGTCACGGTCAACAATGATGAATCCGCGGCCGCGGTTCCCCACATCCGCGAGCGCCTGGACGCGCTCGGTGTCGCCACTCCCTTGGTGGGCGACTTTCATTTCAACGGCCACAAACTGCTCAAGGCGCATCCGGCCTGCGCCGAGGCGCTCGGCAAGCTGCGCATCAATCCGGGCAATGTCGGACGCGGCAGCAAGCGCGACCCGCAGTTCGCCGAAATGATCGAGACGGCGGTCAAGTATCAGAAGCCGGTGCGGATCGGCGTGAATTGGGGCAGCCTCGATCAGGACTTGCTGACCCGCATGATGGATGAGAACTCGAAGCAGGCGCAGCCCCTGGCGGCCATCGACGTGATGCGCGAGGCCATCGTCGTTTCGGCCTTGGACAGCGCCAAACGCGCCGAATCCTTGGGACTGGGATCCAACATGATCGTCATCAGCGCCAAAGTGAGCGGCGTGCAGGACTTAATCGCCGTATACCGCAATCTGGCGGCCCGTTGCACCTACCCCTTGCACCTGGGGCTCACCGAGGCCGGCATGGGCAGCAAGGGCATCGTGGCGTCGACCGCGGCCATGGGCGTGTTGCTGCAAGAGGGTATCGGCGACACCATCCGCGTCTCGCTGACGCCCGAGCCCAACGGCGATCGTACCCAGGAAGTCATCGTCGCGCAGGAGATACTCCAGACCATGGGCTTGCGTGCCTTTACGCCCATGGTGATCGCATGCCCCGGCTGCGGCCGCACCACCAGCACCTATTTCCAAGAACTGGCGCAAAAGATTCAAAGCCATATTCGCCATCGCATGCCGGAATGGCGCAAGCAGCGCGAAGGGGTTGCCGACATGACCGTGGCGGTCATGGGTTGCGTGGTCAACGGTCCCGGCGAAAGCAAGCACGCGAATATCGGCATCAGTCTTCCCGGTACCGGCGAGCATCCGGTGGCCCCGGTCTACGAGGATGGCGCGAAGACGGTGACCCTCAAGGGCGACCGGATCGCCGAAGAGTTCCAGGATCTGGTTGAGCGCTACATCGAGCGCACCTACGCGAGAATTCACACATGAAAGGGCTATCGGAGAAGAAGTGCGCGCCCTGCGAGGGCGGCGTAAAGCCGTTGACCCCGGCCAGGGTCAAGACGCTTGCCAGGCAGCTGCATCGGGATTGGAAAATCGCGAAGGACTCCAAGAGCCTGAGGCGCTCGCTCAAATTCAAGGATTTTTATCGCACCATGAGTTTCGTCAACGCAGTCGCTTACATTGCGAATAGCGAAGACCATCATCCCGACATGCAGGTGGGCTATGACCACTGCGAGGTCACCTATTCGACGCACTCGATCGGCGGCCTGTCGGTGAATGATTTTATTTGCGCCGCGAAGCTAGATCGCCTTTAGGAATTCCGGCACGTCGCCCGCCAACCCGAGTGCGCGCTGCGCGAGCTTAAGTTTCATCGAAGGAATCCCGGCCACCGCAGTCAAGCCTGCGGTGCGCAAGCCGGTACTCAGCGCATCCGAGTTGGAAAACAATCGCTCAAGGCCATCCAACGCCGCCGCCGCCAAGAGGTTCTCGCTGCGCCGCCAGCGTTCGTAGCGCCTCAAGATTCTATAGTCGCCGTAGTTGGCCGCGCTCCCCGCCTCCCCCAACACCTGCGCCAGCGCGGCGCAATCCAATAAACCGAGGTTCAAGCCCTGTCCGGCCAGCGGATGCACCACGTGCGCCGCATCCCCCAAGAGAACCGCACGCGGCCGCGCATAGTCGAGCGCGTACTGCAGCTTCAATGGAAACACCGCAAGCGGCGTCGTCAAGGTGCACTGGCCCAGCGCTTCACCGCTGGCGGCGGTCAGGGCTTCGTTGAAATCCCCGGCCTCCATTGCGCGCAACTGCGCGGCTCTGGCGCGCGCAACGCTCCACACAATCGAGGAGCGGCCATCGTTGAGGGGCAGGAATGCAACAGGCCCCGTGTTCAAAAACCGTTGCCAGGCGGTGTTGCGGTGTCCCTGGGCGGTTCGCACATGAGCTACCAGGGCATCTTGATGATACGCATGACCGGCAGTCTCGATGCCCAGCAACTCCCGGATCGGGGAATCCGTGCCATCAGCTCCCGCCAGCAACGTGCCGCGCAACTCGCGGCCATCGCGCAGATGCACCATCACCTCATCGTCCCCGGCAACCATCGCCTCGACCGCCCCCTCGATCAACACCACGCCCAACGCACGCGCCGATTGCAGACAGCGCCATTGCAGTTCGCGTCCATCGACGATGTGGCCAAGATTCGCTTCGCCGATGTGCGCACAATCGAAGGTCAGCGAACCGGCACCTGCGGGTGTGCCGCCGGCATCCCAGACGCACATGCGTTCATAGGGAAATACACGGTTCGCGGGCAGCATGTCCCAAACGCCGCAGGTATCGAGAAGCCGCTCGGAGGCGCGGCTCAAGGCAAATACGCGCAAGTCCCAGTCCGCGCCGCTCGGCGGCCCGGCGGCAAAGCGATCGGCGATCACCGCGACCCGGGCCGCCGGGCAAAGCTTGCGCGCGACCAACAAGCTCGCCATGACGCTGCCGATCACGCCGGCTCCGACAATCATCACGTCAAAATCGCGGGGGCGCGGCCGGCTCATGTGAGCGCCACGCCGCGGGCGAGTTTCGGGACGCGGCCGCTGCCGCCGGTGCTGAAGCGCGACAGCGCCGACTTCGCGGGCGGCAGTAGATCGAACGCCAGCAGTCCTAGATTGCGCAGCCGGCGTACCGAACCCAAGGGATTGGCGAAGACGCGTACCAATCCGTCGGTAAAGCCGATGACACCGCGGCGATCCGCAGCGCGCCACGCATCGTATTCCGCCAACAGTTCGCGGCTTCCAGGATCGCCGTCGCGCCCCGCATGCTCAGCAATCAGTTCCGCGAGACTGGCCACATCGCGCAGGCCCAGATTGAATCCCATTCCGGCGACCGGGTGCAGACCTTGAGCGGCATTGCCGATGATGACGCAGCGCTCGGAGCTGGTGCGGGTGGCTTGCGTCAAGGAGAACGCATACGGTACCCGGCGCCCCACTTTCAGAAAGCGACCGAGCCGAAACCCAAACCGGCGCTGCACTTCGGCGAGAAACTCTTGGTCCGACCACGCCATGGCCGACTGGGCGGCCTCCGTTGCCAAGGTCAGGACCAACGTGCAGCGCCCGCCGTCCAGCGGCAACAGCGCCAGCGGACCGCTTCGGAGTAAAGCGCTCGTAAGCAACGTTGATCGTGGAAGCGCTGCGGCAACACCGTGGTGATCACGGCGGTTTGCTCATAGTCGCGCACCTCGGCGCCGACGCCGAACGCAGCACGCACCGCGGAGTGCGCGCCGTCGGCGGCGACGATGAGCTTGGCCTCGATCGTGCTTTGGCTGCCGCCGGCGGCGATCTGCAGAGACGCCCCCGCAACGTTCGACGTCGACCTGCGACACCTCGGCGGGGCAAAACACGTTGAGACCGGGGCTTGCCGCGAGCCGCGGCCACAGGGCGCGGCCGAGTGCCCGATTGGGCACCACATACCCCATCGCGGCCAGTCCCTGCTCGGCTGCGTCGATGCGCGCGAAACCGAATCGCCCTTGGTCCGACACGTGAATCTTGCGAATCGGCGTCGCGTGCTCGCGGAGCGCCGGCCACACGCCCGATGGTCTCCAAGATCCGCGGCTGCCGTTCGACAGCGCCGTGGTGCGTTCGTCGAAGCTCGGTTGCGCGGCTGAATTGTGTGGAATGGCTTCGATGAGCGCGACGCGCAGCTTCAGCGGCGCCAGGGCCACTGCCAGGGTAGCGCCCACCATGCCGCCTCCGACGATGGCGACATCGAAGTTCATCGCAGCGACTCGATGGCGTCCGGTGTCTTCTCCAGCGCGCCCGTCAGCACCTCCGGCGCGCCCTTGGTCACCAGCACCTCATCTTCGATTCGAATTCCAATGTTCCAAAATTCCTTCGGTATCTTGGGGGAGGGTCGAATATAAATTCCCGGTTCGACTGTGAGCGCCATTCCCGGTTCCAGGACGCGCCACTCGCCGCCTACTTTGTAATCGCCCACGTCGTGCACATCCAGCCCCAGCCAGTGGCCGGTGCGATGACTGAAAAACGGCAGGTAGGCCTGCTCCTTGACCAGTTTGGCCGTGGAGCCCTTGAGCAGTCCGAGCTTGACCAGACCGTGAGTGACCGCGCGCACCGCCGCTTCGTGCGGCTCGATTCCAGTGATTGCCGGAACGCACCTTGTCGATGGCGGCCAACTGCGCTTCCAGCACCACTTCGTAAACGGCGCGCTGCACCGCGGTGAACCGGCCGCTGACCGGAAACGTACGCGTGATATCCGAGGCGTAGTAGTCATGTTCGCATCCGGCGTCGAGCAGCAACAGATCGCCGTCGCGCAGCGGCTGATCGTTGTCTCGATAGTGCATGACGCAGGCATTGGCGCCGCCGCCGACGATCGGCTGATAGGAGATGTCCGCATTGTGCGAGCGAAATTCGTGCAGCACCTCCGCCATGACCTCGTACTCCATGCGACCCGGCCGGGCGAAGCGGATCGCGCGCCGATGCGCGCCCACCGCGATCTGCGCCGCGCGGCGCAGGCTGGCCTGCTCGGGACGGCTCTTGTACAGACGCATGTCGTCGAGCACGTGATTCAACGCAACGAACTCCTGCAGGCCGCCGGCGCCCTGGCGCGACTGCACCCGCAGTCCGTTGACCCAGCTCACGATGCGCGGATCGAAATCCAGATGCGTTCCCATGGAATAGAAGATCTGCGATCGCTGCTCCATCAATCCTGGCAGGATTTCGTCGATGTCCTCGATCGGGAAGGCATCGTCCGCCCCATATTGCGCTCGACCGCGCCCTCGGTTCCGGCGCGTGCGCCATCCCAGGACTCGCGCAGCGCATCGTGTTCGCGCACGAACAACAAGATATTCAGCCTGCGGGCGTCCAGGCACCAGCACCGCCACCGCATCCGGTTCCGAAAAGCCGCTCAAGTAGTAAAAGTGGCTGTCCTGGCGATAGGCGTACTCGATGTCGCCGTTGCGATGGCGCACCGGCGCGGCCGGCAGGATGGCGATGGCATCCTTGCCGATCATGCGCATGAATTGGCGCCGCCGGCGTGCGAACTCCTTGCGATCCATCTAGAGCCCAGTCGCTCAATGCAGCCGCTGCTGCGCCGGATAGACCTGCCTGCGAAGCGGCAGCAATTCTTCGAAGACGACCTGCGCCGCGACACGGATGAACTCAACCAATTCCGCGTAAGCCTGTTCGTTCGATTCGTCCGCTTCCGCGTCGTCGCCGGTGGCTCGCGAGATCTCGGTGAAGTCCCGGACGATTTCCCCGACATCGCCGCTTAGCGCTTCCAGATCCGAGACATAACCCGTGCCCAAGCCGTATAGAAATCCGGTGCACCATAATGCAAGTGCGTTGGCGCGGCCATTGAGCGGCTGGCCGTCATCCGGCAGCAGGGGCTCGAATTCCATACCCTGTTCCCCGAACGAGGTCGCGGTCGCGGTAAAGACCCTTTCGATCATCGCTGACGACTCTTCGCTCAAGGCCGCACCATCCGGCAGAATCTCATTGATCCAATCCTGCATTTTGTATGGCGACACCGAGCACAGCGCGCCGCACAACGATCCGTGAGCCTCGGCGGCATCCGCCAGGCCGCCGGCGGTCGCCAGCACGTCCTCAAAGTCCTTGAACCGAATATCCGACATCATGCTTGAGGCGAATAATACCGCAGTACCGGTCACAAACCGCCCTTTGCATTGCGCTATGCGCCGCTCTATATTGGCAGCCTATGAACGAAGCCAATCCGAAGTCAGCGGTCGAACTCGAGCTGAAGCGCCTGGAAAAGCGTCTTGAAGATCTCATCGTAACCGTCAGCCACATCAAGGAAGAGAATCGGGCACTGCGGCAACGTCAGGATACTCTGACATCCGAGCGCGCGACGCTCTTGCAGAAGAATGAGCAAGTGCGCGCCCGCGTCGAAGCGATGATCGGCCGGCTGAAATCGATGGAACAGGCATGAGCGACAATCAAGCGCGGGTCAGCGTGCGCATTCTCGAAAAGGAATATCACATCGCGTGTCCGATCGAGGAGCGCTCCGACCTGCTTGATTCCGCCGAGTTCCTGAACCAGAAGATGCGCGAAATCCGCGATAGCGGCAAAGTGGTCGGTTTGGACCGCATTGCGGTGATCGCCGCGCTCAACATGGCGAATGAATTAATTCGATTCCGCAATCGTGACACTAATCTCGATTCCGACGTCGGCGGACGCTTGCGTATCCTGCGCGAGCGCGTAGAGTCGGCCTTAGAGAAAGGTCAACAGCTCGAACTCTGAGCGGGTCCTTTCTCGACTTTTAAATTTGGCGCTGCCTGCGGTGTTCGATGCGGATCGGGTTACCTCCTGACCCTAATTTTGTAAACCCCAGGGGCCAATGCTTGCTGGCACCATTGTGCAAGTCCGCCCCGAGCGGAAAGCCTTAAGTGCCGCAGTCGGCCCCACCTGTTGCTCAGGTCGGGAGCAACGGTCCAAAACGGCATCTGCGGGTAGCGCCATCCCGATTTTTTGTGAAAGCAGCCCTTCGTAAACAACTGCGCGCCCTGCGCCGCGCATTGAACCCCTCGGAACATCGGCATCGCTCGCTCGCGGCCGCCAGGGCGGTGATGCGTCTGCGATTCTTCAGCGCCGGCAAGCGCGTAGCGCTATATCTACCCTTTGACGGCGAGTTGGATACCGCCGCCTTGATCACCGCCGCGCGGCGCCGCGGCGTGCAGCTCTTCGTCCCGGTCATCAGCGACCGCCGTCATTGCCGCTTGCGCTTCTATCCTTTGACCGGCGCGACCGACTCCGGCACGTTTGGAATTTCCGTTCCGCGCCGGCGCTTGAGGCCGGTGGCTCCTCAATGGCTCGACTTGATCGTCATTCCCTTGGTCGGCGTCGATGGCGAAGGCCGGCGCCTGGGGATGGGGGGCGGATACTATGATCGAGCGCTTGCGTTCCGCCGCCGCCGGCGCTGCTGGATGGGTCCGCACTTGCTCGGACTCGGCTTTGCATGCCAGCGCACGACAGCCAAGTTCGCGGAGGACTGGGACGTACGCTTGAATTCCCTGGCAACCGAATCAGGAGTGGAGCATTTCCTATGAATCATTGGCTGTTCAAATCCGAACCCGACGCCTTCAGCATCGATGATCTCGCCAAGGCGCCAAAGAAGACCGCCGCGTGGGATGGGGTGCGCAACTATCAGGCGCGCAACATGCTGCGCGACTCGATAAAGACGGGTGATTTGGTGTTTTTCTACTATTCCAGCTGCGCTGTGCCCGGCATTGCCGGCATAGCGGCCGTGACCCGCGATGGCTATCCGGATGTCACCGCTTTCGATCCCAAGCATCACCACTACGATCCGGATTCAAAGAAGGACAAGCCCGCTTGGTACGTCGTCGATGTGAAGTTGCTGCGCAAGTTCAAGCGCATCATCACGCTCGATGAGCTGCGCACGCACGCCTCCGGTGCGCTCAAGGATTTTGTTTTGCTGCGCCGGGGGAATCGCTTGTCGGTGATGCCGGTGACGAAGAAGGATTGGGATTTCATCCTCGCCCTTGAGTGACGTCGCTCACATCGCTAGCACATCGGGGTGCGTGCGCGCGACCTATTGCTTGTAAATTAATTATTCGTGTATATACTCGGACCCCGGACTAACCCGATAACGGAGTTTCTATCATGGCAGCGAAAGCAAAGAAGGCGAAGAAGAAGGTAGCAAAGAAAAAGGCCGCTAAGAAAAAGTAAGCCTTCGAAAGTAATCAACTGTGCCCGCGTAAGCGGGCACAGTTGTTTCTGAAGGCAGGAAATTTCGCATGCCAACGGACAAGTCAGCGGAAAAAAAACGCCGCGCCGCCGAAGCCGCCATTCCCTACATCGAAAGCGGCATGGTGTTGGGCATAGGCACCGGTTCCACGGTGAACCAACTCATAGAAGTACTGAAAGACCGTAAAATCCAGCTCTCCGGCGCAGTCTCGAGCTCGCGCCAAACTTCCGAAAAACTGAAGGCGGCGGGCATTGAGGAACTCGACCTCAATACCTCGGGAGATCTTCTTCTCTATATCGACGGCGCCGACGAGGCCACCGCCGACGGCGTGCTGATCAAGGGCGGCGGAGCCGCGCTCACGCGCGAAAAGGTGGTCGCTGCCGCCGCGCAGCGCTTCGTCTGCATCATCGATGATTCCAAGTTGGTACCGGTGCTGGGCGCCTTCCCGCTGCCGGTCGAAGTCATACCAATGGCCCGGTCCTATGTCGCGCGCCAACTCGTGAAGCTGGGCGGACAGCCGGTATGGCGTGAAGGGGTGCATCACCGACAACGGCAATCCGATCCTGGACGTGCACAATCTCAAGATCGCCGACCCGAAGGCCTTCGAATCCACGGTGAATCAGATTGCGGGTGTGGTGACGGTCGGCCTGTTCGCCCACCGCCGCGCCGACATCCTGATCGTCGCGTCGGACGACGGCGTACGAACCTTGGAGCCCTAGATCTCCAGGCGGGTGCCGATTTCGACCACCCGGTTGGGCGGCAATCCATAGTAGTCGGCGATCACCTGCGCACTGCGCGCCATCTGCATGAAGGCCCTGCGGCGCAGCGGCGGCAGGTCGGAGCGGCGGCCGGGCAGCAATTCTTCGCGGCTTAGGAAATACGTGGTCACCTCCGGATCGTAGGGCACGCCGTGACTCTCCGCCTCGCGCAGAATGGCGGTGATGCTCGGGCTTCTCCATGAATCCCACCTGCGCCACCACCCGCACGATGCCCTCGCAAACCGGAGTGACGGTCAAACGCTTGGCCGCCGCAACGCGCGGCACCTCGCGGGTGACGATCGTCAACAGCACCACCCGCTCATGCATGACGCGATTGAACTTGATGTTGTTGAGCAGCGCGCGCGGTATTCCCGAGGCCTTCGCGTCCAGGAAAATCGACGTGCCCGCAACGCGCACCGGCGGATCGAGCTTGAGATCCTCGATGAAATCGCGCACCGGTTTCTGTTCGCGCAGCAGCCGCGCCATGAGCGAAGCGCGGCCGCTTTGCCAGGTCTGCATCAGCCAGAAAATGGTCAGGCCCGAGACCAGCGGCAACCAGCCGCCGTCCTCCAGCTTGGTGAGATTGGCAAGCAAGAATGCGATGTCCACGATGAACAGCAACGACAGTCCGCCGCGCAGCAGACGGCTGTTCTTGCCGGTCCGGGACTTGATGAGGCTCAAGGTCAACGGCGTTACGATGGTCATTGCACCCGACACCGCCAGGCCGTAGGCGCCGCCCAATGCGGCCGAACTGCCGAAGCCCATCACCAGCGCCAACGCGGCTACCATGAGTATCCAATTCATGGTCGGCACGTAGATTTGCCCGGCCACATCCGCCGAAGAATGCTCCACGCGCAAGCGCGGCAGGAGTCCGAGGCTCACTGCCTGCGTGGTCACCGAAAAGACGCCGGATATGACAGCCTGAGAAGCAATAACGGTGGCCGCCGTGGCAAGGATCACCAAAGGCCAGAGCGACCAGGCGGGCGCCATTAAATAAAAGGGATTGCTGATCGCCGCCGGGTTCTCGATCAGCATCGCGCCCTGACCGAAATAATTCAGCACCAGCGCCGGCATCACGACGCACATCCAACCCAGGCGTATCGGCCGCTTGCCGAAGTGGCCCATGTCGGCATATAAAGCCTCGCCGCCGGTGACGCACAGGAACACGCCGGCGAGCACCGCCAGCGAGCCGATCTGATGTTGCGCCAGCATGCCGATCGCGCGCACCGGATTGATCGCCAGCAGCACGCCGGGCTCGCGCACAATCCAACGCAGACCCATTACCGCGAGCACCGCGAACCAGAACAGCATGACCGGGCCGAAAACTTTTCCGACCGAGCCGGTGCCTTTCCTCTGGATGATGAACAGCGCGACCAACACCAACAGGGTTATCGGCAACACCGGGATCTGCGCATCGGGCGCCGCCACATGCAGACCTTCGACGGCGCTCAACACGGAGATCGCCGGCGTGATGGCGCCGTCCGCGAAAAATAAGGACGCGCCGAGAATGCCGAGCGTCCCGTAAACCTTGCGGCGCGGACTGGCGCGCGCGGTATTGATCACCAAAGCCGTCAAGGCCAGCACGCCGCCCTCGCCCTTGTTATCGGCGTTCAGCACCACCAGCACGTACTTGAGCAGGATGACGAGAACCAGGGACCAGAAGATCAGCGACAGAACGCCGAACACATGATCCGGGGTCACTGCGATGCCAGGCCCCACGAAACACGCCGACACGGCATACAGCGGGCTGGTGCCGATATCGCCGAACACGACACCGAGCGCCGCAATCGCCATGGGCGCGAGTCGTTGCCTCGAATTGTGCTCGCCCGACATCTTTATCCGTTCACCATTAAGAAAAGGGCCCACAACGGTGGGCCCTGTTTGGCTGGGGGACTAGGATTCGAACCTAGGTAAACGGTGTCAGAGACCGTTGTCCTACCACTAGACGATCCCCCAAAATCCGATCGATCGTTTAGCTTAGGAGGCCGAATGCACTCTCGCGATTATCGTTTGGAGAACTGCGTTCCGCGGCGCGCTTTGCGGCGACCGACCTTCTTGCGCTCCACCTCGCGCGCATCGCGCGTAACGAAGCCGGCCTTGCGCAGAGGCGATCGCAGTGTCTCATCGTACGCCATGAGCGCGCGGGTGATGCCGTGCCGGATTGCGCCGGCTTGGCCGGTGATTCCGCCGCCCACGACATGGGCTTCGACGTCGAATTTGCCATCGAGTTGCACCGCGCCGAAGGGCTGCTGCACGATCATGCGGCCGGTTTCGCGGCCAAAGAATTCATCCAGGGTTCGACCGTTGATCGATACCTTGCCGGTACCTTGACGCAGGTAAACCCGCGCACTGGATGTTTTGCGGCGGCCGGTGCCGTAGAAGGAATTGGCGGCTGTATTTGCCATTGATTGTCCTAGAACTCTTAGATTTCCAGCGCCTTGGGCTGCTGTGCTTGATGGGGATGATCTTTGCCGCCGAATACGTGCAGCTTCTTGTACATGCGGCGGCCCAAGGGACCCTTCGGCAACATACCCTTGACGGCGAACTGAATCGCGCGCTCCGGATGTTCCTGCAGCAGCTTGCCGAGCGAGATGCTCTTTAGATTGCCGACATAGCCGGTATGCTGGTGATAGAACTTGTCGGTGAGCTTGGCGCCGGTGACGCGCACCTCGCCCGCGTTGACGACGACGATATGATCGCCAAGGTCTTGATGGGGCGCATAATTCGGCTTGTGTTTGCCCTTCAGGCGATGCGCAATTTCCGAGGCCAGGCGGCCCAGGGTTTTGCCCGCCGCGTCGACCAGGAACCAGTCGCCACGTGTTTCTTCAGGCTTGGAAAATACGGTATACATGGATTGCTCAACAGTAGGGTCTTGACGAAAGGCGCGAAAGTGTACAGAACAGCGGCCGCAGATGCCAGCCTTAAGTCGGTAGCCTGCCACACCTATAATATAATGTGTCCATGGACAGCCGAAGACTAGGACCCCTGGACCACTTAATAGGGGGATTCGATAGAATAATCAAGAACTTAACCGTTACGCCGAGGGCTTCCAGAGAGATGCCGCACGCCGGGGCGGGTGAACACTTGAGGGAAGTCGACCGGGCGGAATCGGTACGGCTGATGCGGGTGAACCACGCCGGGGAGGTCGCCGCCCAAGCCCTGTACCAGGGTCAGGCCCTGACCGCACGGAATCCTGAGGTCAAAACCGCCATGCATCAGGCGGCCGCCGAGGAAGCCGATCATCTGGCTTGGTGCGAACAGCGGCTGAAGGAACTGAAAGGCCGTCCGAGCATTTTGAACCCCGTTTGGTACTGCGGCTCGCTGGCGCTGGGAGCCGTTGCGGGCGTCTTGGGCGATCGCGCAAGTCTTGGCTTTATCGCCGAGACCGAAAAGCAGGTCGAAGCGCATTTGCGCGGTCACTTGGAGCGCTTGAGCCCCCAAGATTTACGCAGCCGCGCCATCCTGACGCAGATGACTCACGACGAGATGCAGCACGGTGCAAAAGCCGCCTCGATGGGAGGTAAACCGCTGCCTTTTGCAATAACATTGGCGATGCGCGCGACATCCAAGCTGATGACCCGCGGCTCGTATTGGCTATGACCGATTGCCTTTAGTGCTTGCGATTCCGGGACTTATGTAATAAAACGTGCGCCAGCAGCGGCGATTAACCGACTAAAAAACCAGTGGGAGTGAACATGGAAGAAGGGGCAAAAGCCTTAAGCGATATCCCAGCGATCAATCGTTTCTTGAGCTACTGCCGCATTCGGACAGTCCCTTCCAAGACCGTGATCATTCACGCCGGCGATCTGCCGGACATTCTGTACTACATCATTTCGGGCTCCGTCGAAGTCATGATAGAAGACGAGGACGGCAACGAAATGGTCCTCGCCTATTTGAACAAGGGCCAGTTCTTCGGGGAAATGGGCCTGTTCTACGAGCAGCCGACCCGCAGCGCCTGGGTCCGCACCCGTCAGCAATCCGAACTCGCCGAAATGACCTATCCGCGCTTTCGCCAGATCGCGGCCGAAAGTCCCGGTTTGATTTTCGAATTGGCGACTCAGTTGGCGACCCGCCTGGATCGTACCAACCGCAAACTCGGAGATCTGGCCTTTGTCGATGTCACCGGCCGTGTCGCACACGCCATCATGGATCTGTGCGGCGAGCCCGATGCGATGACCCACCCCGAAGGCATGCAGATCAAAGTCAGCCGGCAGGAACTGTCCCGTTTGGTGGGATGTTCGCGCGAAATGGCCGGACGAGTGCTCAAGGTTTTGGAGGAGCAGGGACTGTTGCGCGCCACGGGCAAGACCATCGTGGTCTTCAACGCGCGGCCGAAGGTGAAAACACGTCCGCTGATCGTTCCGGTGAAAGCCGGTGCGAATGCCGGCGGCGCCAAGAACACCCGCACCGAACAGCCGGATGACGAAGACGATGAGGATGACGAGGACGACGAATAGGCCTTGAGGCGCAGCGCGCGCCTTAAGGGCGCGCTTAAGGCTTATTTTCTCGCGCTTTCTATGTGCGCGCGCATGGCCTTGATGGTTTGCGCATAGTCCGCGCTGCCGAAAATCGCCGAGCCCGCCACGAATGTATCCGCGCCCGCCTTGGCGATGGCTGCGGCATTCTCCACTTTCACGCCGCCGTCGATTTCCAAGCGGATATCGCGCCCGGCTTTTTTGATCCGCGCGCGCGCCTCGCCCAGCTTCGGCAACACTTCGGGAATAAATTCCTGGCCGCCGAATCCCGGATTCACCGACATCAACAAAATGACGTCGATCTTGTCGATCACGTAGTCCAGCCAATTCAGCGGCGTCGCCGGATTGAACACCAATCCCGGCTTGCAGCCGGAATGGCGGATGAGTTGAATCGTGCGGTCCACGTGCTGGGTCGCTTCCGGATGAAAGCTGATATTGCTCGCGCCCGCCTTGGCGAAATCGACCACCAAGGGATCGACCGGCGACACCATGAAATGCACATCGATCGGCGCCTCAACTCCGGCCTTGCGCAAGGCCTCGCAAACCAGCGGACCGACGGTGAGATTCGGAACGTAGTGATTGTCCATGACGTCGAAGTGAATCCAGTCCGCGCCGGCCGCGAGCACCGAGTTGACCTCTTCGCCAAGCCGCGCGAAGTCGGCGGACAGAATCGACGGTGCGATGATGATGCTCATCGCATGCCTCGTGCCGCGCGTATGCCTTCGTAGGCTTCCTGGATGCGCTGAGTTTTTTCCTTCGCCATTTGTGCCATCGACTCCGGCAGGCCGTTGGCGACGAGTTTATCAGGATGATGGCGGCTCATTTGGCGCCGATAGGCCTTGACGAGTTCTTGATCGCTGATGCCGGCATCGACCTCGAGCTCCGCGTAGCATTCGGCCAGGTTGCCGGATTCTGCCCGTCGCGACTGCCGCGCGCGCAACGACGCCTCCATGTGCGCGAACTCGAGATCCGACAAGCCCAGACGCTCTGCGATCCCTTTGATTATTCTGCGGGCAGGCGGCGAAATGCCGTTGCCGGCAAGCGCTGCGCGCAGCTGCAGCTCCACGAACGCGCGCAACAGGTCGTAGCGCAGTCCGCACGACTCGCGCAGCCGTTCGATGCTGAGTTCGGCGTCGTAACCCGCCGACTTTCCGGTCCTGAAGCAGGCGATGGCCGCGCTGATATCCGCCGCGCCCAAGTTCAATTCCTGCATCAGCCGGCGCGCGGCGTCGATCTCGGCCTCGGATACGCGGCCGTCGGACTTGGCGACATAGCCCATGATTTCGAAGGTGGTGCGGAAGAATTCGCCGGAAATCGAGGTCGCGCTGCGGCGCGGCCGCCCGCCCCCCTGCACCCGGATCGAGCATATAGCCGAGGATGGCGCCGACCACCGCTCCCCAGACGCTGCGGGTGATCAGCAGACCGATCACTGCCCCAAAAAAGATGCCTTTCCAACTCATTCGCGTTGACCTACACGCCCTGTCCCGCCACAATCGCCGACCTTCAATGGTAGCAGTCGCGAGCGCTTTCACATGGAACAGTATTCGCATTCGGCACCGCTTTTTGAGACGCGTCTGCGACAGTCTCAAAAAGATTCACCAAGGCAAGGTGCGTGATATCTACGATGTCGACGATCAGCACCTGCTGATCGTCGCCACCGACCGGCTGTCGGCATTCGACGTGGTTCTGCCCGATCCCATTCCCTTCAAGGGCGCAGGTGCTGACACAGATCTCGCTGTTCTGGTTTGCGAAGACCGCACACATCGCGCCCAATCATCTCTCCGGGCTGCGCGTCGAGGACGTCGTCAGCGACTCCGCAGGAGCGCGCGCAACTGGCCGGCCGCGCCATGGTGGTGAAGAAACTGCAGCGCACTGCCGATCGAAGCGGTGGTGCGCGGCTATCTGATCGGCTCCGGCTACAAGGACTACAAGCAGCACGGCTCGGTCTGCGGCATTGCCCTGCCGGCCGGGCTCGCAAATGGCCGAGCGTTTGCCGCGAACCGATTATTCACCCCGTGCCTCCAAGGCGCCGGCCGGCGCTCACGACGAAAACATCGATTTCGACGCCATCGTGAAACTGGTCGGCACGCGAGATGCGCCGCGGACGTCCGCCGCATTGCCCTCGATGTCTATCGATTTCGCGGCCGAGCATGCGCGTGCGCGCAACATCATCATCGCCGACACCAAATTCGAATTCGGCGTCGACAAGGCGGGGCGGCTGTTATCTCATCGACGAAGTCCTTGACGCCGGACTCCTCGCGATTCTGGCCGATGGCGTCGTACAAGCCGGGCATCAGCCCGCCGAGCTTCGACAAGCAATTCGTGCGCGACTATCTGGAATCGCTGCACTGGAACAAGAAGCCGCCCGCGCCGCATCTGCCGCCGGAGATCCTGGCGCGCACCAGCGATAACTATCGCGAGGCGCTGCGGCTGCTGACGGCCTGAGCGTCGCCCCCGCATGGTCAAGTGGTTCGAGAATCTCGAGGACGCGCTGTTCACGAGATCGCGCAGCATGGGTCCGCCGTGGGGTCCGGTCCTGCGCGTGGTGCGCTATCCGGCGGCGCTGATCCGCGACTGGCTGCGGGGCGAAATCAGCGTGCAGGCCATGAGTCTGGCCTACACCACGTTGCTGTCGATCGTGCCGCTGATGGTGTTCAGCTTCTCGATCCTGAAGGGCCTCGGTGCGCGCGGCGATCTGCGCTTCATTCTCCAGAATTCTTCGCAGCCGCATGGGCAGCGCGTCGGAAGCAGTTGACCGAAAGCGTGCTGCAGTTCGTCGCGAACATGCGCGGCGATCTTACTGGGATCGATCGGCCTGGCATTTCTCGTCTACACCGTCGTCACCACGATTCAAAAAGTCGAAACCAGCTTCAACTTTCTTTGGCGCGTGGAGCGCCCGCGCAGTTTTGCGCGCCGCTTCACCGAGTATTTGAGCGTCATGATCCTTGGGCCCGATCCTGCTGGCCGTGGCGCTGGGTCTGCTGGCGAGCGCCGAACGCAGTCCCTTCGCGCAGTGGCTGGACGCCATCGCGCCGCTCGCCTGGATCTTGGGTGCGCGTCGGAAAAATCCTGCCGTACGTGATCGTCACCGTCGTCTTCACCTTCATGTACTCGTTCATCCCGAACACCAAGGTGGAACTTCGCGCGGCGCTGATCGGCGGCGTCACCTGCCGGCATCATCTGGGCGCTGGTCGGCAAGGTGTTCACGGCCTTCATCGTGTATTCCTCGTCGCATGGTCGGCGGTCTACACCGGATTCGCCATCGTCCTGACGACGCTCATCTGGGTGTACTTGAGCTGGCTCATCTTGCTGATCGGCGCGCAGCTCGCGTTTTACCTGCAATTTCCGCAGTACTTGCGCCACGGCCAGGCATCCGTTCGAACTGACGGGAAGGGACCGCGAGCAGGTCGCGCTGTCGATCATGTACCTGATCGGCCGCGACTACGCGGCCGGCAAGACGCGTCTGGATCGGCGACGTCGTTGGCGGCTGAACTCGACATCCCCAGCATCGCCCTGGCGCCCGTGCTGCATTGTCTGGAGGAAACCGGCTTGATCGTTGGCCACCGAACGCGAACAGTTCGTGCCGGGCCGCGATCATTGAACGAGCATCAGGCTCGCGGAGATTTTCGACGTCGGTGCGCGCGCTGCACAGCGGCCGATTGGCCGTCGCCATCCGCAGCGTCGGCCCCGCAGTCGCGCTCTCTGAACGCAGGTCGAAGCCGCTCGATGCGAAGAGCCTTTGAAGGGCCGTCGCTTGAAGGATTTCATCGCGGCCCAATCGCCTCGCACATCATTCGCCGGCGATGGTCATTTCCTGCAGCAAAATCGATCCGACGCGCACGCCGCCGCGCGTGTCGATGTCATCGCCGCCGCCGCGATCCCGGCGAACATCGAGCGTAAGTTGCCGGCAATGGTGATTTCCGCCACCGGATATTGAATCGCGCCATTCTCGACCCAGAATCCTGCGGCGCCGCGCGAATAGTCGCCGGTCACGGTATTTACGCCCTGCCCCATCAGCTCGGTCAGCAGCAAGCCCGGTGCCCAGGCGCGACAGCATGGCGTCGCAGGCCGCCGGCGAGAGTCGGCGCCACAATGAGATTGTGAGAGCCGCCGGCGTTGCCCGTGGTCTGCAATCCCAGCTTGCGGGCCGAATAGCTCGACAGGATGTAGCCCGTCAGCACGCCGTCGGCGATCAATTCGCGATCGCGGGTCGCGACGCCTTCATCATCGAACGGCGCGCTGCCCATGGCCTTGGGAATGTGCGGCCGCTCGGCAATGGAAAAGCCGGCGGGAAACACTTGCTGCCCTGCGGAATTCAACAGAAACGATGCCTGCCGGTACTGGCTGCTGCCGCGAATCGCCGCGACGAAATGGCCGATCAGGCCGCGCGCCAGCTCCGGCACGAACAGCACCGGCGCGCGCCGGGTGCTGATCTTGCGCGGTCCGAGCCGCGCTATGGTGCGCCGCGCGCTTTCCCGGCCGACGGACTCGGCGTCCTGCAGCTCGCGCCAGTCGCGCGAACTGGTATACCAATAGTCGCGCTGCATCTCCTCGCCCGACCCGGCGAGGACCACGCAGCTCAACGTATGCGACGTGGTCGGATAGCCGCCGACGAAGCCATGCGTATTGCCGTACACATGCAGCCCTTGGTGAGTGCCGACCGATGCGCCCTCGGAATTGTTGATGCGCGAATCGAATCCCAGCGCCGCAGCCTCGCAGGCTTTGGCAATTTCGATGGCGCGGTCCGCGCTGACATTCCAGGGATGCGACAAATCCAGATCCGGCGGCGAACGCGCCATCAATGCCGCATCCGCGAGGCCCGCGCTCTCGTCTTCAGCGGTAAAGCGGGCGATGCTGCAGGCCTTGGCGACGGTCGCGCGCACCGCATCCAGCGAAAAATCCGCGGTGCTGGCCGACCCCTTGCGCTGCCCAAAGTACACGGTGATTCCCATGCTGCGGTCGCGCTGGTGTTCCAGAGTCTCCACCTCGCCCAGCCTCACCCCCACCGACAGGCCCGTATCCTGGCTGACTGCGGCCTCCGCCTGGGAGGCGCCGCGCGCGCTGGGCTTCCTCGAGGGCGCGCTCGATAATCGACTCCAGGTCCGCCTGGGTCAGGCGCACAGGGGCATTGGTCGCTGCCATCACAACTCCTCTCGGCTCCATTAATCCGGACAGTGATTCTACCGGGCCGAGTGATAGCATGGGGGGATATGACCAGCGAGAAGCGAAGTCCAGGATTCGGGCGAATCCGAGGAGCAGAGACTCAGCAAGAGCGCCCGCAAGCGGGAGGCGGCGTCTTTGCAGGAGCTGGGAGTGAAGTTGTCCGCTCTCCCGGATCAAGAGATCAAGGCGCTCGATTTACCCGAAAATCTCTTTATCGCGTTGCGCGACCTGCGCCGCCTGCCTTCCCACGGTGCGCAGGTCCGGCAACGGCAATACATCGGCAAGCTGATGCGCAAAATCGATCCGGAACCCGTGCTCGCCAAGCTGGCGGAGCGCAAACAACGGCACGATGTTGAAATCCGGCAGTTTCCAGCAGATCGAGCGTTGGCGCGATCGACTGCTGTCCGAGCCCGCGGCGCCGTCGAGCGAGTTGCTCGAGGAGTATCCGAATGCCGACCGTGCGGCGCTGGCTCAAGCTTGCTCGAAAAGGCCGAAAGAGAGCGCCTGGAACAGCGTTCGCCGGTGGGTGCCCGCGAACTTTTTGCGTTTCTGCGCCAGTTGCTCGGATAGATTGGTAAACTTGCCCCGATGAAAGCCTTGGTCGGAGTCATTATGGGATCGTCTTCCGACTGGGAAACGATGCAGACTGCGGCCGATACCTTGGCCAATTGGGCATTGCGCACGAGGTTCGCGTGATCTCGGCGCATCGCACCCCGGATCTGCTTGTTCGAGTACGCGGCCTCCGCGCGCGGCCGCGGCCTTAAAGTCATCATTGCCGGCGCCGGCGGCGCGGCGCATCTGCCGGGCATGACCGCGGCCAAGACCTCGATTCCCGTGCTCGGCGTGCCGATCCAATCCAAGGCATTGAACGGCATCGACTCCATTGCTGTCGATTGCGCAAATGCCGAGCGGCATTCCGGTCGCCACCTTCGCCATCGGCGCCGCCGGCGCGAACAATGCGGCGCTGTTCGCCGCCGCGATGCTCGCCAACGAAGCATGCCGACGTGCGCGCGGCCCTGGACGCATTTCGCGCAGCGCAGACCGCGGCGGTGCTCGCCAAGCCGGATCCGCGCACCTCTTGAAGTTGATGCGCGTCGGCATCGTCGGGGCCGGTCAATTGGGGCGCATGCTCGCGCTGGCCGGATACCCGATCGGCGTGCGTTGCCTGTTTCTCGATCGCAGCGCCGACACGCCGGGCGCGCAGGTTGCGCCCAGCCTGATCGGCGATCTCGAGGACCCGGCGCTGCTCGCCGAGTTGGCGGCGCAGCAGCGACGTCGCTGACCTTCGACTGGGAGAACATTTCCGGCGCCGCGCTCAAGCCGCTGGAGAAAATCGACCACGATCCGGCCGCCGCGCGCTCGCACTCGAAATGTCTCAAGATCGCATGCTCGAGAAGGCGCTGTTTACGAAGCTCAAGATTCCGGTGGCAGCGCACGCCGCGATCGACAGCCGCGACGAGCTCATTGCAGCGACGAGAAAGTTCGGCTTGCCCGGGGTGCTTGAAGACGCGGCGACTCGGCTACGACGGCAAGGGGCAATTCGTGCTCAAGGATGCGTCACAGATCGATGAAGCGTGGGCGGCGATCGGCGCGGGCGGCCTCATCTATGAGAAATTCCAAAAATTCCCCGCGAGACTCTCGCTGGTCGGCGCAAGATCCGCCGCCGGGCAGACCGTGTTCTATCCGCTTGTCCGCGAACACTCACGGCGGCGGTATTCTGCGCTTCAGCATCGCGCCGCTATAGCAACGCGCGGCTCGAGCGCGCGCCACGACTTATCTGAAGCGCGTCATGAATGCGCTCGCGTACGTCGGCGTCCTGACGATCGAATTTTTCGTCGTGGACGGACGATTGATCGCCAATGAAATGGCGCCGCGGGTCCACAACTCCGGACACTGGACCATCGAGGGCTGCGTCACCAGCCAGTTCGAAAATCACTTGCGCGCCATCTGCGATTTGCCGCTGGGGAGCACGCGCGCGCTGGGGCACTCTGCGATGATCAATTTCTTGGGGAAATGCCCGATCGCGCGCGCTTGATGGTGATCGACGGACTCGCGTTTCATGACTATGGCAAGCAATCCCGGCCGGGACGCAAGCTGGGCCATTGCACCATCATCAAAAGCCACCCGCGGCAACGCAATCTGGCCCTGCGCGAAGCACTGAAACTGGTCGAATGGGCCTAGACAGTCATTTCGCCGGGGCGTCAATGCCTTAGACTTGAGCGGGATGTACCTGGAACTCTTCAAGCTGCACGAGTTGCCGTTCCGGCTGAGCCCGGACCCGCAGTTCCTGTACTTGAGCAAGCAGCATGCGCGCGCCAAGGCGTACATGGAGTCGACGATCTGGTTCACCGACGGTTTCGTCGTGATTACCGGCGAGATCGGTGCCGGCAAGACCACCCTGATCGAAACATTCCTGCGCGAATTGCAGAGCGACGTGATCGTCGCGCAGATCAACCAGACGCAATTGTCTCCGACGGCGTTTCTGCAGACCGTGCTGGTGCAATTCGGATTCGCGCCGTTCAACATGAAGAAGCCGGAGGTGCTCGCGACCTTGAACCGGTTCTTGATGGAACAACACAGCAGCGGGCGCAAGGTGATGCTGATCGTCGATGAGGCGCAAAATCTGAGCCAATCGCGTGCTCGAGGAAGTGCGCATGCTGTCGGGCGTGGAAACCACCAAGGAAAAAGCGTTGCGCATCATCCTCGCCGGACAGCCGGAGCTGAACGACAAACTCAACTCGCCGGAATTGGTGCAGCTCACGCAACGCGTGCGCCTGCGCTTTCATCTCACCGCGCTCACCAAGGCGGAGACGACCGCCTACATCGATCATCGTCTGGAGGTGGCCGGATCGCAGGGGCGGCGTATTTTCGCGGAGGACACCTATCCCACGATTTACAAGTACACCGGGGGCGTGCCGCGATTGATCAACACGCTGTGCGACACCTGTCTGATGGCAGCCTACGGCAAGGATCAGGACAACGTGACGGTCGGCGGAGCTCGACGCGGCGATCCGCGAATTGCAGTGGGTCGAGTTCGCTTCCGGCACCAACCGGATGAAGACCCCCAATCTGGAGCACTCGCTGCCGACGAACACCGAGCCCGGCCACGTCGGTGGGCCGGATTCTGCTCGCCAGCGAAGGCAAGACGGTGGTGGAGCGCGAACTGAAGCCCGGCCGCCTGGTGATCGGCCGCACCCCGGACAATGATCTGCAGATCGACAGCAAATTCATCAGCCGCCATCATTGCCAGATCGTGACGCAGGCGGACTCCTGCCTGATCGAGGATCTCAACAGCACCAACGGCATCTACGTGCAATCGAAACGCGTTCGCCGGCATAACTTGAACGACGGCGACGTGGTGCAAGTCGGCCAGCACGAGATCATGTACATCGACGAGCGCAGCGCCACGCGTGAGAAATGCCGTGGATCCGGTCGATACCGGGGGTGCACGGAAAAACTGAAAAGCCCGGACTAGGAGCCGTGTCCGGTTCAGATTGGAAGGCAGGTCGATGGTCTCGCCGGTGTACTCGCGGCCCAGCGCGCGATAGTCCTGGCGGCGCAAAAACAAAGTCAGCGCGGCGATCAATGCGGCGATGCCGATGGTGAAGGCGATCTTACCGCCGACGCCCAATGGATTGACGTAGAAAAGAAATATTGCCAGGCCGCCGATCAGCACATAGATGATGCGGCAGGCTTTCGTAAACAGGCCGAGACAGGCGCATGGATGTCCCCTCCGCACGCCATCATAATGCGAATACGGAGGGAGCCAAGGTATTTGACTTAAATCGCAGTTTCAGACCTCTCCTACGCCGCCGTAAGCAGTTCCTACGCTTACGTCAGTCCTTTCCGACGAACAACTCCGCAATGCGCGACAGCCAGGAAGTTCGCCATCCTTCGACGTGCAGCTGATCGATCTTGGGCTGTGAGGCACGTTTTGATTCGGACAAAAGATCCTTGGGCAGGTTGATCTGGAATGTGCCCGTCATTGAATTGTCGATCATGGGAACTCCGTCGGTGATTACGAAGAGCAGCCTACCGAGTCCGACGCAGGGGCGAATGCGACTTGGTGCACGCTTCGAATTCGCCACCCGCGGCGCGCGACTCGTCGCCGCGAAGCGACGCATTCGATGCTTCCCAGGTTATGACACTGCAGTATGTTATGTCAGCGTCAATGCGCGACGCCGTGCAGGCGCGCGGCCTCGAATTCGTCGCCGGGCAGCCAATTCACCGTGCTCTTCGCCAGCATTGCCTGCCAGCCCAAGCGCGAATCCGAATTTGGCAACAGCCGCATCGCTGGAGAAATCCATCGCACGGCGTGAATATTCATCGCTCGGGCGATGGTAGCGGTTCGCGGTGTAATCCTCGTGCTGCGCCTTTCCCCATTCCGGCGGATGGCCGGCATACTTGACGCCGGTGTTGACGGAGAACGCCGGCACGCCGGCTCGCGCCAGGCTGAAATGATCGGAGCGATAGTAATGTCCCGCGCCGGGCTCGGGATCCGCCTGTATCGCAAAGCCAAAGACCGCCGCCGTCTTTTCCACCGTCGGATAAAAAGACGTGCGCTCCGCGCCCGTGACGCTGACGGATTGCGGCATGCCGATCGGCAGAATGGCGTCGTAATTCAAATCCAGCGCGATCTCGGCGGCCGGAATCGGCAAGTGCTTACCGAGGTAATTCGAGCCCAAAAGCCCTTTCTCCTCCGCCGTGACCGCGGCAAACAGCACGGGGGACGGCGGGCGCGTCGCTGGAGTGCGCAAAAGCGTGCGCGAGTTCCAGCAGGATGCCGCACCCCGTCCCGTTGTCGACCGCGCCGTTGTAGATGTTGTCGCCGCTCATGGTCGGATCGATACCGAGATGATCGTAGTGAGCCGAATAGATGACCGCCTGTGCCCGCCCTCTTTGCCGGGCAGCAGTCCCAGCACATTGTACGACTCGAACTTGCGCACTTTGCTCTCGATATGCGCCCTGAAGCGCACCGGCAATTCCCGGGCCTTGAACTGCCGCGTACCGGCAGCGGCCATCATCCTCGTCGAGATTGAGATTGGCCGCGCTCAGTAATTTTCGCGCGACTTCGAGTTGAATCCATGCTGCGGCCTTGAGCTTCGGGTCCTTGTCGTTGCCGAGGGATACCTGCTCGCCGCTCCAGGAATTGCGCACCACTTCCCAGCCATAGCTGGCCAGATCCGTGCGATGAATGATCAGCGCACCGATCGCCCCCTTGCGCGCGGCCTCCTCGAATTTGTAGGTCCAGCGGCCGTAATAAGTCAGGGCCTCGCCGTTGAAGAATTTCGGATCCTTCGATGGCGGCTCGTTCACGATCACGAGCACCACCTTGCCCTTGACGTCCACGCCCTTGAAATCGTCCCACTTGTATTCGGGCGCCTCGATGCCGTAGCCGACAAACACGATGGGCGCGTCGATATCGACGCTGTCGGTCTGCGTTTGGTTGCCGACCACGAAGTCGTCGGCGAGCTTCAGTTCGATCGCGGGGCCCTGCGCCGGCTGCAGCGACGCCGAGGTGGCCGTCGGCACGGTCTTCACGCCGACAAAATCGACTTTCTGCAGATAGGTGCCGTTGTCGCCGGCGGGTTTCAGGCCGTACAACGCAAACTGCGTCGCGATGTAGTTCGCTGCGATGTCGCCGCCGCGCGTGCCGGTGCCGCGTCCCTCGAGCAGGTCATTGGCGAGAAATTGCACGTGCTCAGCGATTCGACGGGCGTCGATTCCCTGCATCGCTGCCGCGGCATCGGGCGGCAATGCCAGCTGCTGCCCCACATCCGCCGCGCCCGCGGCGCCTGCCGACAATGCCGCGCTCAAACTTAAAGTTAGCGCCGCCGCCCGGTAGATTTTCATTCCGACTCCAAATGAACCATGGGAATTCGCTCGAGGCCCAAGCGCCGCGAGCGCGATCATGTCACAAATCTGCTGTTCGCCGCCAAGTCGCGGCGCAAGCGCGCGTCGCCGTACCCGTTCATCGGGGCGCATTAGCAGCACAGGTAAGGCGCGGACGAGGCGCCATTGGCGCTTCGCGCCTTGCCCGCGCCGCGGTATCAGCATCCTGCATTTTCCGAAACTTGAGGGTTTCTTCCTGAAGAGTACCGCGCGAGGATTTTTCCATGCGCGGCGCTTCGTGCGGAACCGGCAAACGCGGTGAGATTATTCAGAAATGGCTATAATGCCGCGTGGCCACCCTGCCCGCACGCGCGAGCCGATGCGCGAATTCTCGGGACTAGACTGCGATGTCATCCGGCGCGACGTGCTGCCGGACAAGCGACCGGCCGTTCTGCGCGGCATCGTCAAGGATTGGCCGGCCGTCCGGCACGGATCGGACTCTCCGGTTGCGCTGGTGAGGTATCTAAGCCGTTTCGACAATGGCAAGCCGGTCGATGCTCAGATGACTCCGCCGCAAATCGACGGTCAGCACTACTACAACGATGCGATGACCGGCATCAACTTCATTCGCAATCGCCTGCCGCTGGCTGCGCTTATCGAGCAAGTACTGCGATACGCTCACTTTCCCAATCCACCGGCGGTCGCGGCGCAAAGCGCGCTCATCCGCGATTGCCTGCCCGGCTTCGCCGAAGAGAATTGCCTCAAGCTGGTGGCCGACAACGTGCTGCCTCGCATCTGGCTCGGCAACCGCATCACGACTCCCACGCATCTCGATGAATGGAACAATGTCGGCTGCGTGGTCGCCGGACGCCGTCGTTTCACCCTATTCCCGCCCGAACAAATCGAGAATCTCTATATCGGTCCGCTGGATTTCGGACATACGGGCGCCCCGATGAGCATCGTTTCGTTGCGCAATCCGGACTTCGACCGCTTCCCCAAATTTCACGCGGCCTTAGGAGGGGCCGTCACGGCAGAGCTGCAACCGGGAGACGCCATCATCATTCCGCCGCTTTGGTGGCATCACGTCGAGTCGCTCGAGTCATTCAACGTGCTCGTGAACTACTGGTGGCATGACAATGCCGAGGACGTCGCGCGCGCGGATTCGGGTTTCGATGCACTGCTGCATGGCATCTTGTGCATCCGTGCCTTGCCGCCGGCCACACGGCGGGCTTGGAGCGGCTTATTCGAGCAGTACGTGTTCGGCGACGAAGCCGCGGCGACCGCTCACATTCCACAGGAGCGTCGCGGCATCCTCGGGACACTTTCCGCCGAGCAAATCGCAGCGCTGCGCGCGCAACTGGTGAAGCGGCTTTCGCGCTGAATGTTCCGAAGGCCGGCCTGGTGTTCCCCGTGGGGTCTCCGCGGCCGCGTGCCTAGCCGGTACCGCCGACCGTGAGCGCATCGATGCGCAGAGTGGGCTGCCCGACTCCGACCGGGACCGATTGGCCTTCCTTGCCGCAGGTTCCGACACCGCCATCGAGCTTTAGATCATTGCCGACCATGCTGACGCGCGTGAGCACATCCGGTCCGTTGCCGATCAGCGTCGCGCCTTTGACCGGCGCGCCAACCTTGCCGTTCTCGATCAAGTACGCCTCGCTCGCGGAAAACACGAATTTGCCGGAGGTGATGTCGACTTGGCCGCCGCCGAAGTTGACGGCGTACAGGCCCTTGTCGACCGACGCGATAATTTCCTCGGGAGCGCGCGAGCCGGCGCGCATGTAGGTGTTCGTCATGCGCGGCAACGTCATATGCGCGAACGACTCGCGCCGGCCGTTGCCGGTGGGCGCCATGCCCATGAGTTTCGCGTTCATTTTGTCCTGGATGTAGCCGCGCAAAATGCCGTTTTCGATCAGTGTCGTGCACTGCGTGGGCGTGCCCTCGTCATCCACATTCAGTGAGCCGCGGCGCCGGCTGAGAGTGCCGTCATCGACGACCGTCACGTCGTCCGCCGCGACTTTCTGGCCGATGCGGTTCGAGAAGGCGGAGGTGCCCTTGCGGTTGAAGTCGCCTTCCAATCCATGGCCGATCGCTTCGTGCAGCAGAATGCCCGGCCAGCCCGGACCCAAGACCACCGTCATGGAGCCCGCCGGTGCCGCCACCGCCTCCAGATTCACCAGCGCCAGGCGGACCGCTTCGCGTCCATGTTCAAACGGCGCGTCGCCCTGCAGCAACTCGTCGAGACCGAAGCGCCCGCCGCCGCCGCTGTAGCCTTGTTCTCGGCGCCCGTTCTGCTCCACGATGACCGACACGTTGATGCGCACCAAGGGGCGCACGTCGGCCGCCAGCGTGCCGTCGCTCGAGGCAATGAGCACGATCTCGTGCACCGCCGCCAAAGAAGCCATCACTTGCTTGACCCGCGGATCGAGACGCCGCGTGTCCGCGTCGATACGCATCAACCAGGCCACCTTGTCCTCATCTTTGATGGCGTCGAGCGGATCGATCGGCAGGTACAACCGGTGGCTCACCGGCCGCTGCCAGGTCTTTACCGCCTGCTTGCCGCCGCTGCGGGCAATGGCGCGCGCCGCATCCGAGGCCTCGAGCAGTGCCGGCAACAGCACTTCGTCGGTGTAAGCAAACCCGGTCTTCTCGCCGCTGATGGCGCGCACGCCGACGCCTTGTTCGATGCTGTGCGCGCCTTCCTTGACGATGCCGTCCTCGAGCGACCAGGACTCCTCGCGCGACAATTCGAAGTACAGATCCGCGTACTCCACGCCGCGGCTCATGAGCGTGTCGAGCACCTGGCTCAGGCGCCGCTCATCGAGGCCCGAAGGAGCCAGGATCATCTTCTCCGCCACCGCGAAGGTTGGCTGCAGCATTTCGGCCGCTGCGCGCGTTCATGTCGGGACCGCGCTGTTGACCACGCCCAATTGCCGGTTGTCCAACGCAGGGAAGCGCGCGCGCGACTCCGCCTGGCTCGCAAGATCGATGTCTGCTGTGATCACTCCGGTACCCTTTGCCAAGCGCGACAACACCTGACCCCAATAGTCCACGATCAGCGAGTCGCCGTATGTCTCGCGCCCGCTGCTATGCAGGCCGGACTGCGCCGGCGCAACCACATAGCACAAATTCTCGATGGCACGGGCGCGCAGCAAGGTCTCCCAGTGAGCCCTGCCCGTCGGCACGGTGAAAGCCGCGGGCATTGCCAGCCATTCGGCGCCCTGCGATACCAGTTCACGGTAGAGTTCCGGAAAGCGCATGTCATAGCACACCGAGAGCCCGAGCTTGCCGACCGGCGTATCGGCAATGACCGGCTCGCGGCCGGGCAGGACGTGCGTGGACTCGCGATACTGCTCATTGCGGCCGGGAATGGTGACGTCGAACAGATGAATCTTGTCATAACGCGCAACGCGCTTGCCGCGCGCATCGATCAGCAGCGACGAGTTCGCGACGCGGCCGCTGTCCTGGGTGCGCATCACGATGGTGCCGCCCAGGATCCACATATTCGAGCTGCCGCGCGGTATCGCTGAGGAAGCTCTGAACGACGGCCGTCGCCGTCCGCCTCGGCGACCTGCAGCTTGTCGGCATCCTTGAGACCGATGAACGAAAAATTCTCCGGCAGGCAGGCGATCTGCGCTCCTGAATCCTTGGCCTCGCGCAACAGCTCTCCGGCCGCCGCCAGGTTTTCGGCGACAACGTGGCTCGAGGTCATTTGAATTGCGGCAACTTTACCCATCTATCTTCGGTGCCTCGGCAGTCGCGGCGGCCGCTTCTGCGCTCTTGATGCGTTCGACGGTCGGATTGTCCCAACTGCCGGTAATACGATAATACCCTCGTGCCAGACCCTTCAGCGGCTGTTTGAACACCTGGGTGAACAGCAACGCCGCCGCGCCGCATACCGGCCCGCACACCAGCGTGCTCGCGACCGGGATCGAGAGCGAATTGCCGACACTGCCCGTTACCACTGCTGTTTGGTCATAATCCTTGTTTTTCAAGCCGACCCGGCCGATCAGGCCGATTTCCGCCGCCGGCCCCTTCAGCAGCACGTTCTCCGTGTAGGCATTGCCGTCGCGCAGGTCGAAATCGCCGTGCACACTGTCGAATGCCAGGCCCTTGTCGGTCAGGTCGCTGAAATCGAGCGACAGTCTTCGAGGCAGCGCCGCAATGCTGGCCAACCCCAGCACGCGCCCGGCGCCCGGGTTGAGCCCCGTAACCTGACCTTTTTCCAACGACAGCTGGACGTGGCCGATCACCTGGGCGAACGCCGCGGTTGTCGGTGCGCCCGCCCAGGTCAGGTCAAATTCCAACCTGCCGCTTTTGGCCTGGATCACATCAGCGTATCCTAAATCCTTGAGCGTGAGCTGCACGTCGCTGCTGACCAGCGTCCCCTTGATGCGGCTGACGCCCGCTTCTTTGCTGCGCCACTCGCCCTGCGCGCTGACGGTGAAAGTCGGGGCGGCGACGCTCAAGAATTTGAGGCCGAGGCCCTCGTCCTGTTTCACGAGCGTCGCGGTGACGTCGCCGAATTGACGTTCGCCCCAGATCAATTGCCTGGCATGAAAATTGATCGCGGGGATGGCGCGCGGATCGGCATCGGCAGGCACGTTCTCGGCCGCGCCGCCGGGTGCGGACTCGTCGATTTCCGCGACATCGAAATGCAGGCGGTCGAACTGCAGGTTCCAGGGCTCGGTGGAACCCTCGCCGCTGGGAACCGAAATCGTGCCGACGACATTGGGTCCGCCGACGTTGATGCGCCAGCTGCGATCGAGGACCGCCAGATCCAAGGTCACATCGCGAAACGCCAGGCCGAGATAGTCCAATTCCGCCACGCTGAGTCTTGGCGTTGCGCATGTAGTAGGCCAGCGGCTTGGCATTCTTGTCAGGCGTGCTCACACGCAGCCAGCCGCCCAAATCCAGACGCGGCACGGATACCGCCGACATTGAAAATCTGCGCATCGCCGCCGCCGGCGTCGCTTCCGCCAAAATTGATGGACGCGTGCGCAAGCCGCATGCCGGCCGCATCGGATTCCAGCGCATAGGAGCTGCTCACCAAGGAGCCGAGCGCCAGGCTGCCCGTGGGTCCGCCGCTCTGCGGCCATTGGACTTCAAGCCATGAGGGCAGCGGAGCGGCCGCACTCTTGTCCAACGGCGCCGGCAGTTTCATCTCGAATCCGACCAGCGTGCTGCTGATGCGCAAGGAGCGTTCGCGCGCGGGCTCCGGCGTGATTTTCAGGACGGCGCGCCAGTCGGTTTGCCCGCTGATGGACATGGAAGCGGGCAGCGAGAAAGCCGCGCGTACCGCGTCTGCGCTCACGGTGCCGCGAAACTCCAGCTGCGTGCGGGTGACCGGTTTGTTGCGCGGCGTGCGCGCCTGCATTTGAAAGGCGCCGCCCAGCAGCTGGCCGTGAATATCGGCACGGGCGACCTGGCCCCCGTCGATGTCGAAGTCACCGGCCACTTCGGTGGCCTGTGTGCTCGAGCCCGGCTTGTTGATGGTGGCGCCGTCCAGACGGCCGTGAACCAGCACCTGGCGATGTGCGAAATCCTTGAAAGGCAGAAATAAATCGATGGTCGCCTGCAGCGGGCCGCGCGCCTCGACGTTGGAAAACGCATGTTCGGCGAGCTCATCGAGAGGCGTCGCGCGCAAAAAGCCAGCGCGCTCGCGGCGTCGCCGCGCGCGTCGGCGTGAATCTTGAGCTCACCGTTGCTGAAGTCGGGAAAACGCGCATCGCCGGACTCCAGCTTGAGATCGCCGATATGGCCGCCCGCCAGGCGCGCACTCATTCCCTCATTGCGAAACTCGGCGGATGCAGACGAGATTTTCCACCGGCGCCCAGCCTGCGCTGTAGTTCAAGGTCATTGCCTCGATGGCACAGCGCGCCAGAAAAATGCCGCCGCCGTCGCGAAATGGGAAATTTCGCACCGGTCCTTGAAACAAAATGCTGGCCCGCAGGTGTCCGGCCACGAACGCCTCGTTGAGCCATGCGAGCGCGCCAGGTCCGATCAGGCCGTTCGGCAGATAGTTGCGCGCATTGCCCGCATTGCCGTTTTGAATGTCGCCGACCAACGTCAACAGCGGCGAGGACGCATCGCTGGGTTGGTGCCAGGCCGCTTGTCCGCGAATCTCGCCATCGTGAGTTTTGATCTCCCAATCGGGCGACGCGATCAGCAGCTCCTGAGGGGTTCGCTTCCAGTAAAGGGTTGCCTTGAGGCGCTCGAGCTCGACCGCGCGCGGGAATTGCGCCGGCCAGTGAAATACACCGGCCGGCGTGTCGATCGCGAGCTCTCCCCCGCGCTCGTTGCCGGCGATCGAACCGGCGATGCCGCGCAGCCCGGGGACGCCGTCCAGCGACGCATAGCCGGCGTGCTTAAATTTCGCCTGCACCTGCATGCGCCACGGATCCTCGGGCGTGTTGCGCTCGAATGCGATCGATGTGTCCGTCCACTCGCCGCTCGGCGCAATCTCGCGCAGCCGGTCGCGCAGGTCCTTCTGCGGCAAGAATCCGGTGAGCGGCAGCAGCGTCTCCGCGCGCAGGTAGCTGGCGCGGACGCTCAGGCGCGAAAGGGCGCCCTGCGTTTCCTGCCAGGTGACGTCGAATGCGGATTCCGGATCGCTGCGCCCGACACGTACTCGCTGGCCGGCAAGGCTCCAGTCGTCGCCGTTGTGCACCAGGTTCAAAGCGCCGCTCATCTGGTCGAACTTGGCGACGGGTCCTTCGGGCAGCTGCATCACCACATCTTCTGCGCCGAAATCCACATCGGCGCGCGACAACATCGGGCCCTGGCCGAGCGCCGCGATATCGAACGCTCCGGTGCCCGAATCCAAGTTGCTCAGGTATTCCGGCAGCAGCTTGTGCCATCCGGGAAACGATATGGCCCGGGCCCGCGCCAGGGCATCCCAGGAGAGGGTCTGCACATCGCCGCTGCCGCGCGCATGTCCTTCGAAACTCACCGTTCCGCCAAGCTCGGGCGGCAGCCGTGCGCTGACCATGAATGCCAGGTCGTGCGCATCGCGCCGCACATCGATGTCGACGTCCTGCAGCGTCAATTGCTGCAGTTCCGGGTTCCAGTTCTGCATGGAAAGCACCGCATGCCGAATAACCAGCCTGCCCGCCGGCAGGTCGCTGAATCGCAGCGACCCCATCGAGGAGTCCTCGCCGCCCAATTCGATTTCGGATGCCACTGCGAAACGCGCGGATCCCAAGCGTACGACCGCGATGTTGGGCGATTCCACCTCGATCCGGCCCGCCAACAACTTTCCGGTGCGCATCAATTGCCAGATATCGGCGGCGACGCGCCCGCCGGCGGCGCGCGCCAGCACGCGCTGGTCATCCTTGGAGCGCAGCTCCAACCGGTCGAAGTACAATTCCGGGCCATACCACCGGAATGCCGGCCAGACGCGGGCAAAGCCGATGTGATACCCGGTCTGCGCGTGCACCCATTCCTTGATTTCCGCCTGGTACTGCGGGGCCCGGTCGAGTGCGATCTTCAAGGCCAGCATGGCGAGCAGCACCAGCAGCAGCAGGCCGCCGCAGGTAAGACTCAAGATTTTGCCGATCTTGCGCCAGCTCATTTACATCAGAACGACGTCGTATTGATCGACGGTGTACAGGGCCTCGGTCTGCAGGCGTATCGGCTTGCCTGTGACCAGTTCCAATTCGCCCAACGCCGAAGATTCCTCATCGAGCAGCCGTTCGATGACGTCCTGATGCGCCAGCACCATCAATTGCTGGCACTCGAACTGGCGGGCTTGCCGCACAATTTCGCGAAAAATTTCGTGGCAAACCGTTTCCACCGTTTTGACAAAGCCTCGGCCTTCGCAGGTTGGACAAGAATGGCACAGCAGATGTTCCAGGCTCTCGCGCGTGCGCTTGCGCGTCATTTCGACCAGCCCCAACGGCGATACCGAGGAAATGTTGGTCTTGACGTGATCCTCGTGCAACGCGCGTTCCAGCGCTTGGATGACCTGGCGGCGGTGTTCCGGCTCCTCCATGTCGATAAAATCGATGATGATGATGCCGCCCAGATTGCGCAGGCGCAGTTGCCGTGCGATGGTGACGGCCGCCTCGAGGTTGGTGCGGAATATGGTCTCCTCGAGGTTTCGATGTCCGACGAAGGCGCCGGTATTGACGTCGATGGTGGTCATGGCCTCGGTCTGATCGATGATCAGATGGCCCCCGGACTTCAAGGACACTTTTCGTTCCAGCGCCTTTTGGATCTCCTCCTCGACGTGATGCAGCTCGAACAGCGGCCGGGGTTCGCGATACAGGTCGATGCGCGGCAGCGCTTCCGGCATGAAGGACGCGGCAAACTCCAGCATTTCCCGGTGCGCGCTCGGTTGATCGATCAGCACCTTGTCGACCTCCGGGCGCATCAGGTCGCGCAGTACGCGCAAGTGCAGCGGCAAATCCGCGTGCACCAGGTTGCCGGGCTGTGTTCGCAAGCCCTTCTGGCGCACGAATTCCCACAGTTTGCGCAGGTAGATCATGTCGGCGCGCAAGGCTTCGGCCGCGGAGTCCTCCGCTGCGGTGCGCACAATGAATCCGGCATTCTCCTGCGGCAGGACGCCCGCTTCCACCGCGCAGCGCAGCCGCTCGCGTTCAGTCTCTTGTTCGATTCGCGCCGATACGCCCACGCCACGGCCCTTCGGCATGTAAACCAGGTAGCGGGAAGGCAATGTCACGTAGGTGGTGAGCCGGGCCCCCTTGGTGCCCAACGGGTCCTTGACGACCTGCACCAGTATCTCGTTGCCCTCGGCGACCAGCGAGCGAATGTTTTCGCCGTGCGGCGGCTCGATGCCGGTGTCGGCATGGCGCGGATCGAGTATATCGGACGCATGCAGAAAGGCAGTGCGTTCCATGCCGATGTCGATGAAGGCCGCTTGCATGCCGGGCAGCACGCGCGATACGCGGCCCTTGTAGATATTGCTGATCAGGCCGCGCCGGCTGGCGCGCTCCAGAAACACTTCCTGCAGCACGCCATTTTCCACGACCGCCGCGCGCGCTTCGTGCGTGCTGGCATTGACCAGGATTTCAGTGCTCATCGCGCTGCCAGCGGGAAATGCCGGCTGCGTGCAGCAGCTCGGCGGTTTCGAACAGCGGCAGCCCCATCACGCCCGAGTAGCTGCCCTTAAGATCCGCCACGAATACCGCGGCATAGCCTTGAATGGCGTAGGCGCCGGCCTTGTCGCATGGCTCCCCGGTATGCCAATAGGCCCGGGCTTCGGCGGCATCGATCGCCCGAAACGTGACCAGACTGCGGCTGAGTGCGAGCGCTTTGCCGGCGGCGGTGCGCAAGGCGACGGCGGTCAGCACTTGGTGGGTGCGGCCGGATAGCTGCAGCAGCATGGTTGCAGCGTCGTTCAGGTCCTTGGGCTTGCCGAGAATTTTGCCGCTCAAGACCACCGCCGTATCGGCCGCCAGTACCGGCGCACTGACGGAGGCGCGGCTGTGGTGCCATCCGGCGGCCGCCTTGGCCTCGGCCAATCTGGAGACATAAGCCTCGGGAGCCTCGCCGGCGAGCACAGATTCATCCAATTCGGCACCGATGACCCGAAAAGACACGCCGATCTGCTGCAGCAATTCGCGCCGCCGCGGCGAGCCTGAGGCCAAGTAGATGAAATTTCTGGGTTTCACGCGCGATGATAAGGATGCCCGGCCAACAAACTCATGGCCCTGTAGATCTGTTCCGCCACCACCACCCTCACCAAGGCGTGCGGCAGTGTCAAAGGCGAGAGCGACCAACGCTGATCGGCCCTTTCCAAGACCGCGGGAGCCAGTCCGTCCGGACCGCCGATCAGCAGCGCCAGCGGCCGCGCATCGCGCAGGCGCTGCGCCAGCCACGCGCTCAACCCTTCAGTGTTCATGGACTTGCCGGCAATTTCCAGCGCTACCACATAGTCATCGCGGCCGATGGCCGCCAGCATATCGGCGCCCTCCCGCTGCACGGCGCGCTGCGGATTCTCGCCCGCGCTGCGGGTCGCCAGGGAGATCTCATGAAGCTCCAGAACCAACGGGGTGCGCAACCGCTTTTGGTATTCAAGGAATCCGCTGTTGACCCAGTCAGGGAGACGGGTACCGGCAGCGATCAACCGGCATTTCATGCCAGGATCAGGCGCGCGCGGCGCGCTTCGTGACAGTCATGTCCCACAATTTCTCCAGCCCGTAGAACTCGCGAACACGCGGCAACATGACGTGGATGATCATTTCGTCAAGGTCAATGAGAACCCAATCACCGTCCTGCTGACCTTCGACTCCGTGCGGCCGAAAGCCCGCTTCCTTGGCCTTCTCGACCACCCGCTGCGCGACCGAGCGCACGTGCCGGTCGGAGGTTCCACTGGCGATCACCATGAAATCAGCGATGTCGGTCAGGCCTCGGACATCCAAAAACTTCACATCGAGAGCCTTCATGCCGTCGAGGGCGTCGAGTACCGTGGTCTTGAGAGAAGCTGCTTTGGGTTTGGCGGAGGCCGCTTTGGGCCTGGCAGACGCCGCTTTTGGCTTGCGCGCCGCCTTGGGCGGCTGGGCGGTGGATTTTGTCTTTCGCTTTACTGGCACTACGTTGTCCGGTTCCTGGAATAACACTGGGTATCTAAGATCAGTTTACGCACTGGATCGGGCATGAGGAAGCGCGGATCGCGGCCCATCCCAATGAGTTGCCTGACCTCGGTGGAGGAGATCTCCAACTGGGTCACGGCGTGAATAAAGATGCAGCCGGCCCGCGATTCATGCAAATCATTGATGCGTCCCGTGCCACGGTCCACCAACAGCTCTCCGAGCGGTCCCATGCCCGGCGCGCGCCAGCCGGGACGGTGGGCCACCACCAAGTGCGCCAATTGCAGCAGTTCCTGCCATTGATGCCATTTGGGCAGGCTCAAAAAGGCGTCCATGCCCACGATCAGACACAGACTGCGGTCCGGATACTCATGCCGCAGCTCGGCCAGGGTTTCCACCGAATACGAGGGGCCGGCCTTGCGTACCTCGCGATCGTCGACCACAAATCCCGCCTGTCCCGCGGTGGCCAACTGCACCATCTCGAGACGCAGCCTGGCATCGGCAATGGGTTGGTCGCGATGCGGCGGATTGCCGGCGGGAAGAAACCGGATTTCCTTCAGGCGCAGCGCCTGCTGCAGCTCGAACGCCGTGCGCAGATGCGCATAGTGAATCGGGTCGAACGTACCGCCAAAAATGCCCATGGGATTCATCGGCCCACCCTGCCTGATTCCGTACTCGCTTGCAAAGCACCGGCAAATGCGCCGGTGAGACCGGTCAGCGCGCTCCACGCATCTCCCGGCGCCAGACCTTTGATGACGCGGTCGGCATGGCTGGCCTGCAGCAGCAAAGGCGCCAACGGCAGGCGCTTGAGCCGCCCGAGTGCGCGCGCCGATGGCGTCGCTGCCAGGTTCCACGGGCTGCCGCGCGCAGAGGACCGCAACCGCTCCCGCTCGCGGGCCTGCCACATTCCGCGCAGCTCCCGCAGCAGGGCCCACAAAATCAGCGTCGGCTCCACGCCCTCGCTTTTAAGCCCGAGCAGCACCCGCAGCGCACGCGCTGCATCGCCGCCGGCGGCGGCCTCAGCCAGCTGGAACACATCGTAGCGCGCGCTGTCGCCCACCGAACGCAGCACCAGGTCGACGCTGATCGGCTCGCCGTTCGCCAACAAAGCGAGCTTGGTAAGCTCTTGCTGTGCCGCCAACAGATTGCCTTCAACGCGGTCTACGATGAGCTGCGATGCCTCCGGCTCGACATCGACATTCAGCATTTTTGCCCGGGTGCGCAGCCACGCGGGCAGCGCCGCGGTTTCGACCGGGAAAATCGCCAGCCATACGCCGTGCTTTTCGATTGCTTGGACCCACGGCGTGTCGGCGGCCTTTCTATCGAGTTTGTCGGTGATGATCAGGTAGGTCAGATCCGGCGCCGATTGGGCGGCCAGTTCGGCCAGCAACGCGGCGCCCTTGTCGGGCTTGCCGCTCGGCATCCTCAATTCGAACAGACGTCTCTCGGCGAACAGCGACAGAGATTGGCTGGCGAGGCGCAACTCGTCCCAGTTAAAGCTGCGGTCGATGAAAAATACCTGGCGATCCGCGTAGCCGGCGGCGCGCGCCGCGGCACGGATGGCGTCGGCGGCCTCGCCGACCAGCAAGGGCTCATCGCCGGAGACCAGATAGATCCCGGCCAATCCTCGGGCCAACGCCGCCGGCAATTGTTCGGCGCGGAGACGCAATTAAACCGGCACCAGCATGGAAGCGCTCAAGCGCCGCTGCTCAGAAACTGAAACCGGCGCGCGCCGCTGCATACTCGCCCTCCATCCGCGCAACCAACGCATCCACCCCCTCGACTTGGTGAATGCCGCTGACGCTTTGACCCCCGCTCCAAATGTCGCGCCACGCTTTCGCCGCGGTGTTGCCGCCGGTTCCAAAATTCATCTTGGTCTTGTCGGCTTCCGGCAAATGCTCGGGATCGAGGCCGGCACGCGCGATGCTGCCGCGCAGGTAGTTGCCGTTCACGCCGCTGAACAGGGATGTGTAGACGATGTCCTCTGCGGCGCTGTCGACCAGCATTTGCTTGTACTCCGGCGGAGCATTGCCTTCCTCCGTCGCGATGAAGCGCGTTCCCAGGTACGCCAGATCCGCGCCCAGCGCCCGCGCCGCCAATACGTCGGCCCCGGTACTCATGGCACCGGACAGAATTATCGCTCCCGGATACACTTCGCGGATCTGCTTCACCAGCGCAAACGGGCTTAGCAAGCCCGCATGCCCGCCGGCGCCCGCGCATACCGCGATGATGCCGTCCACGCCCTGCGCCGCCGCTTTTTCCGCATGACGCAGATTGATGACATCGTGAAAGACGATGCCGCCGTAGCCGTGCACGGCCGCCACCACTTCGGCCGGCGGCCGCAGACTGGTAATGACGATGGGCACTTTGTGTTTGACGCACAGTGCCACATCCTCTTCGAGACGATTGTTGCTGCTATGCACGATTTGATTGACCGCGAAGGGCGCCACCTTGCGCCCCGGGCTCGCCCGGCGATAATCCGCCAACTCTTCGCTGATCTGCGCCAGCCATTCGTCGAGCTGCGAGACCGGCCGCGCATTCAACGCCGGAAATGATCCCACGATGCCGGCCTTGCATTGCGCCAGGACCAATCGGGGAGTGGATACGATGAACATCGGTGCGCCGATGACGGGTAAGCGCAAACGATCGCGCAAAATCTCAGGTATTGGCATTGAGCGGTCTTTGGCAACTAAGGAATCTGGATCGGCAGTCTGGCATTATGGCGCACTCCAGCAAACACCTCACTGCGTTATAGGATAAAAAATTGAAACATCTAGCTTTGGTCTTGCTGCTGACTGCCCTCGCCGCTCCGGCGGCCCTCGCTGCACCGGCGGCGGCGCCGGCCGATCAGCCGCCCCTGATCGATCGCAATCTGTTTTACGGCGAAGTAGCGATCGCCGGCGCCCAGATCTCGCCCGACGGGCACTATCTCTCGTTCCTCAAGCCCTACAAAGGAACCCGCAATATCTGGGTGAAGGGAGCCGATGAACCGTTCAGCGCGGCGCGTCCGGTGAGCGCCGAAGCGTCTCGGCCCATCCGCAGTTATTTCTGGAGCCACGACTCCAAGTACATCCTCTATGTGCAGGATTCCGGCGGCGACGAGAATTTCAACGTCTATGCCATCGATCCTAAATTGCCCGCGGATCCGGCCAGCGGCGTGCCGCCGACGCGCGCGCTGACCAGCTTGAAGGGCGTGCGCACCGAAATCTTTGCGACTCCCAAAGCCAAGCCGGACATCCTGTACATCGGCCTGAATGACCGTGATCCGAAGTGGCACGATTTATACGAACTCAGCATCTCGAGCGGTGAGAAGAAACTGCTGCGCAAGAACACCGACCAGATTGCGGCCTGGCAGTTCGACGACATCGGGACGCTGCGGCTCGCCGTGCGCACCACCAAATCCGGAGATACCGAGATCTTGCGGGTCGATGCCGATGGATTCAAGACCATCTACAGCTGCAGCGTACTGGAGAATTGCGGTGCGTTCGATTTCGACGCCGGCGGCAGCAAGGTCTTCCTCGCCACCAACAAGGGCGCGCTGGATCTTACCGAACTGCAGATGATGGACGTCGCCACCGGCGCAACCACCAAGGTGGAGGACGATCCGAACAAGCGCGTCGACCTTCACAACGTGGAGATTTCAAAGGTCGATCACCGCCTCCTGTTCACCGAATATGAAGACGACATGCTGCGGCGCTACTTCAAGGACAAGTCCTTCGAGACGGACTTCCGCTGGCTGCAGTCCAAGCTGCCTGCGCTCGAACTCAGCTTCGGCGCGCGTTCAAATGACGAAAACATCTGGATCGTCAGCGCTCACAGCGACACCGAACCGGGCGTTGTCTATGTGTGGAACCGCGCGGCAAAAACCCTGGTGCTGCAATACCGAGTGCGCGAAGAAATTCCGCGCGGCTCCCTGGCGCATCGCAAGCCCTATCACTATAAATCTTCCGACGGCCTCGACATTCCGGCTTATTTGACCCTGCCGAAAGGCCTGGCGGCGAAGAATCTGCCGCTGGTGGTGTACCCGCACGGCGGACCGTGGGGCCGCGACTCCTTTGGCTACGACACCAACGCGCAATTCCTCGCCAATCGCGGCTATGCCGTGCTGCAGCCCAATTTCCGCGCCTCCACCGGCTACGGCAAGAAATTCCTCAACGCCGGCAACGGGGAGTGGGGCCGCAAAATGCAGGACGACATTACCTGGGGCGTGAAATCACTGGTAGCCGGAGGTGTGGTAGATGCGAAGCGCGTCGGCATTTCCGGCGGCTCCTACGGCGGTTACGCGACGCTCGCCGGCGTTGCGTTCACGCCGACGGTTTATGCAGCCGCAGTCGCCTACGTGGCACCGTCGAACCTGATCACCCTGCTCGACGCGATACCTCCCTATTGGGAGGCAGGGCGCAAACAGATGTACACCCGCATGGGCGATCCCACCACGCCGCAGGGCAAAGCGTTGCTGGTTGCGGAGTCGCCTTTGACCCAGGCCAAGGCGATCGTGACGCCGCTGCTGGTGGTACAGGGCAAGAACGATCCGCGTGTCAATGTCAGAGAGAGTGATCAGATCGTCGCGGCCGTGCGCGACAACGGCAAGCCGGTCAGGTACATCGTTGCCCCGGACGAGGGTCATGGCTTCGCGCGGCCCATCAATACCTTGGCGTACATAACCGCGATGGAGGATTTTTTCGCGCAGTACCTGGGCGGCCGGAGCCAGAAAGACGTACCGGCGGATGTCGCTGCCAGGCTCAAGGACATCACGGTCGATCCGAAGACGGTGAGCGGCGCCGTCAGCCTCAAAGGCGCATTGGCGCCTGCGGGGGCTAAATAGCCGTAGCCTGCTAGGCGCGTCGGCCGATCTTGCCGACGGGCACGCGGATGTCGGCAGGCGATTGCGGCACTGAAGTAGACTCAGTGCCGCAATTATCGCAAGCCCCGCATGCTCCTTGAGTTTTGCCGGAAGCGGTTTCGAGCCGTTGCGAGACTTGCCGCAGATTCAAAAATGCCGGCGCGGCCCCGGCGATCCGGCTCAATGCCGCGATAATGCGTTTTCTCAAGGATGCCGGGCCGAGCTTGAACGCGGCGTAGCCCAAGCTCGCGATCAGCACCGCGCCGACGAGAAAGTCATCCAGCAGAGCGTTCATCTTAAAAGCTCGCCCTCAAGTTAACGCGGTTGCGATGCGAAACGTAATCCATGATCCTACATAGGCCAGCGCAAACAAATATGCCGCCATGATTAGAGGGTAGCGCCAGGAATTGGTTTCGCGCTTGACCGTGGCAAGCGTCGATAGGCACTGCGGCGCGAATACGTACCACGCGAGCAGGGACAGCGCGGTCGGCAGGCTCCACGATTGGGTGATCAATGGCGTCAAGGCGTTGCTGACATCGTTACCGGTCGCCGATAACGCATAGACGGTTCCCAGGGCTCCGACCGCAACCTCGCGTGCCGCCAAGCCCGGAACCAAGGCGATGGATATTTGCCAGTTAAAGCCGATGGGTTTGAACAGCACGGCCAGCCACGCGCCGAGATGTCCGGCAATGCTGTACTGGATCGCCGGCCCCGTGGCGCCGGGCGGAGGCGCCGGAAAGGAACTCAATGCCCAGAGAATGACCATCAAGGAGAGAATGATGGTGCCGACGCGGCTCATGAAGATTTCCACGCGCTGCCACAGGCCAATCCCTAAATTCCGCAGATTCGGCCAGTGATAGGCCGGCAGCTCGAGCATGAGTGCCTGAAATCCGCCGCGGGTGCCCAGGCGCTTGAGCACGAATGCCACGGCCATTGCGCCGGCGACGCCGGCAACGTAAAGCGCAAACAACACCACGCCCTGCAGTTCCAGGCCGCCCCAGACCGTGCGGCGGGGAATGAACGCGCCGATGATAAGCGCGTACACCGGCAGGCGCGCCGAACAAGTCATCAGCGGCGCAATCATGATGGTGGCCAGGCGATCGCGAGGATTCTGAATGGTGCGGGTTGCCATGATTCCGGGAATGGCGCACGCGAAGCTCGACAGCAACGGGATGAAGGCGCGTCCCGATAAACCGACGCTGCCCATGACGCGATCCAGCAGGAACGCGGCGCGCGGCAGGTAGCCGGAGTCCTCGAGCACCAAGATGAAAAAGAACAGGATGATGATCTGAGGCAGAAACACCAGCACGCTGCCGACCCCTGCCAGCACCCCGTTGATCAACAGGTCCTTCATGAGGCTGGCCGGCAGTGCCGCGCCCAGCCAATTACCCAGGGCGGCGACGCCCAGCTTGATCTCGTCCATGGGCGTCTGCGCCCAGGCGAACACCGCCTGAAACACCAAAAATAGAATTACGGCCAGAATTATCGGCCCCAGCAGAGGATGCAGCACCACCGCATCGAGCCGATCGCTCAAGGTCACGCCGTCAAGGCGATCGCCGCCGACGGCCCCTAAGATTCTGCGCACCTCTTCCTGGTCGTGCTCGATATCCGCCCGGCTCAAGGGCTGCCAGGCCGTCGTTTGGATGCTGCGCCCTGGGATGGCGGTGGAATCGAGCACTTTGATCAAGGATTTGACGCCCGCCGTTTTGACGCCAACCGTCTCCACCACGGGGACGCCGAGTTCAAGAGCCAGGCGATCCGCATCGATGACTATTCCTTTGCGGCGCGCAATATCGGTCATATTGAGTGCCACGACCATGGGCAGTCCCAAACGCTTCAGGCTCAACACCAAGCGCAGGTTCTGCCGCAGATTGGTCGCATCCGTGACGCAAACGACAAAATCAGGGGCGGTCTCGCCGGTGCGGCGGCCGAGAAGCACATCGGCGGTTACTTGTTCGTCGGGAGTCAGCGGATCCAAGCTATAGGCGCCGGGCAAGTCGAGAATTCGAATGCGCAGACCCGAAGGCGTGAGCAGCGACCCTTCTTTGCGCTCAACCGTAACGCCGGCGTAGTTGGCAACCTTCTGGCGGCTGCCGGTTAGAATATTGAAAAGTGCCGTCTTGCCGCAGTTGGGATTGCCAACCAAAGCAATCAGAGGGTAAAGAGCGCTTGGCGCGGCGTCCATGGGATCTACGGAAGCTGCGGCTGCTCCGGACATACGCGGATACAGGCGGCCTCGAATAGGCGCAGCGCAAAGGTTCCTGTGCCGATGCGCACCGCGATCGGCGCCCGTGCCAGCAGCCCCCGCGCCACGATACGCACCGCCTCGCCGGGCAAAAAGCCCAACTCGGCCAGGCGGCGGCCCACATCGGCGGGTGTCTTCGAATCGGCCCCTGAAACGGAGACCACGCGGGCAGCGGCCCCCATGCTCAAATCCATGAGCGGAATGTCGGCGGTTGCCGCAGGCACAAGAGGGTCGGGACGAGGCGTCAGCATGAACGCAATTCTATATGAGAATCGTTCCCATTACTATTACGCACCTCACAATCCTATCCGATAGCCGCAGCAGTTCCTGATAGTCTTGAAGATCCTAAGAATCATCGGAGGCGTATGAAATGCCTACGCTTTTTGAGAAGATCATTGCCGGCGACCTACCGGCTACCGTGCTCTACCGCGACCCGCGAGTGATTGCGTTTTTGGACATTCGTCCCGCGGCGCCGGTGCATATACTCATTGTTCCCAACAAGCCCATTGCGACTGCCAATGATATTGCCGATGAGGACGAATCACTGATCGGCCACATGTTTATTGTGGCGCGCGATCTCGCGCGGCAGCAAGGCATCGCCGAGAGCGGCTATCGGCTGATCATCAATTGCAATGCACATGGCGGCCAGGAGGTGTATCACTTGCACGTGCATCTCCTGGGAGGGCGGCCTCTCGGGCCGATGGTGGCGCGCGACAATAAAGAGGACAAGAGATGAAGAAAAAAAAGGCCGCGCAGGCAGGCTCACGCGCCTTGCCCAGGGCTGTGAAAAAGCCCTCCATCAGCGCGGCGAAATCCACCCGCGGCGTCAAAGCGCGAGAAATTTCCCGCCCGACTCCGCGCAGCGCGCCGCGCCGCGAGTTGTATCCCGCGCTCGAGCCCTACCGGCACGGCTACCTGCGCGTCTCGGACATTCACGAGATCTACTACGAAGAAAGCGGCAATCCCGCCGGCAAACCGGCTGTTTTTTTGCACGGTGGTCCGGGCGCCGGATCCGACAAACGCGCCCGTCAATTTTTCGACCCGCGCCACTACCGTATTGTGGTATTCGATCAGCGCGGCTGCGGACGCAGCCGGCCGACCGCCAGCCTGATCGAAAATACCACCTGGCATTTGGTCGCCGACATCGAGCGTTTGCGCAGGCACTTGAACATCGAACGCTGGCTGGTTTTCGGCGGCTCCTGGGGCAGCACCCTCGCCCTGGCCTATGCTGAAGCGCATCCGGAACGCGTCAGCGAAATTGTTCTGCGCGGAATTTTTCTGCTGCGCTACGCCGAAATACGCTGGTTCTATCAGCATGGCGCCTCGGAGATTTTCCCCGATGCCTGGGAGGCCTATCGCGATGCCATTCCTCTCGACGAACGCGACGACTATTTAAGCGCTTATCACAAGCGGCTGACCGGCACGGATCAGCGCGTCGCACTGGCCGCGGCGCGCGCCTGGTCCGTGTGGGAGGCAGCCTGCAGCTTTCTACACAGCAACGTCGATAACATCAAGAAATGGGGCGAAGATCAATTTGCCCTGTCGGTCGCCAGGATCGAGTGCCATTACTTTGTGAACCGCGGTTTCCTGCGCAGCGAGAGCCAATTGATCGACGATGTTCCGCGCATTCGCAATATTCCCACGACCATCGTGCAGGGCCGTTACGATGTCGTGTGCCCCGCGACCAGCGCTTGGGACTTGCATCGTGCCTGGCCGGAGGCCGACTTGCGCCTGGTGCCCGATGCCGGTCACTCTGCCTTCGAACCGGGCAATACTCATGAGCTGGTGCAGGCAACCGATCGTTACCGCAGCCGCTAAAGGGGATATCAGTGTCTGAACTGGCTTATATCGGTTTGGCGCGGGCGACGGATGCGCGCGAAATTGCCGAGATGTCCCGCGATCTCATAGAACAGGGCTTAACCTGGTCGTGGACGCCGGCGCGGGTTCAACATTTTATTTCCGGACCGGAATCCTCGGTCGTCGTGGCGCGCCGCGAACAGCGGGTGGCGGCATTTGCCATCATGCATTTCGGCGACGACGTCGCGCATTTGAACCTGCTGGCCGTCGCGCCGGAACACCGTCGTCAGGGCTTGGGAACGCAACTGATGGACTGGCTCACCCGGACCGCAATTGAGGCCGGCGTTTTCCGCATCAATCTTGAATTGCGCACGCACAACGACCATGCGCGAATGTTTTACGCACGCTTGGGTTTTGACCAGCTGGGGGTCGTGCAAGGCTATTACCAGGGCCGGGAAGCGGCGCTGCGCATGTCGCGGCGTCTGGCTAAAATCTAAGATCGGGAAGCGGAGCGGACGCTTTCATCCTTGCGGCCGGCAAATGCATTGGTGGTTTGCACGGCTGCGGGCGCGCCCAGCGGGAAAATCACGGTTACCCGGCAGCCGCGGCCGGGACCGGTATCGACTGTCATTTCGCCCGCCGCGTCGCGCACGCGGTCCGCAACGCTCCACAGACCGAAACCGTGCGCTCGCGGTTCGAACAGGCTCAATTGCCATTCAAAGCCAAGTCCGCGATCTTCGACGACCACGCGCAATTCCTGCGATTCGCGCGTCACGTTGACGCTGGCCGATTGCACGCCGGCGTGCTTCACCACATTGCGCAGCAATTCCCTGATCACCTTGAATACCAGCACGCGCAAATCGATGCCGATGCTCGCCTCATCCACGGCCACTTTGAGATCGACCTGCAGATTGTCCTTGCCGCGCATATAGACGCAGAGCCATTTGAGCGCCGGCTCCAATCCAAGTTCATAAAGTCCGGGCGGACTTAAATCGGCGATCACGCGCTGTGCGATGGCTTGCACCTCGCGCACGGTTGCCGTCGCCTCGCTGAGCAGCAGGCGAATCTCGGGAGGCGAGCGCGTCACCAGTGCTTCCAGCGTCATCGACAAGCCCACCAGTTGCTGGCCGATCCCGTCGTGCAAGTCCACCGCTGTGGCGCGCCGCGCGCGCTCTTCGGCTCCGACCAATTCGCGCGCATAGAGCTTGAGCCGATCCTGGTTCTGGCGCAGCCGCTCGTTGAGATCCACCAATTCGGTGACGTCGCGGGCGACTCCCCACACTCTCACCAGGTATCCCTGCTCTATGACGCCGCGAAATCCGGTTATATAGGTCCGCGCCTGCGAATTGACCGCGACGGCAAATTGCAATCCGTCCATCGTGTAGGCCTGGTGCGAAGCCTTCCCCAGGTGTTTGACGAACATGGCGAACCAGGGCATGTCGCTGCGCCACTCCTGCGCCTCGGCTTCCGAGCGGCCCATCTCGCGGTTCATGCGCAAATAAGTCCGATTGCTTTCCGCCACATACGCGTGCGTCTGCAGCCACGCGATTTGCTCGTCCACCGGCAGATTAGGAGCCATGGGCGCGGACAATTCGACCCGCCACACGGCTTCCGAGCTGTGCTCGATGAAGTTGCGGTAGCGTTCGTCGCTGGTGCGCAATAGCTGGTACGCGTTGCGCTTCTCGAGCAGTACGACGGTCAAAAGGAAATTGATCACCACCAAGGTCGCAAGATATAGCTGCACCGCGCCGACGCGTACGAAAGGACTTTGATCGCCTGCGAAGGGACCGAGGCCGCGGCTGGCAAAGTACGCCACCAGGATTGCTGCCGCCGCGGCGAGCGCGGTCGACCAGCGCGGCGGCATGCGGAATGCGGCGACCACCGCCAAGGCCAGCAGTACGAAGGGCATGTCGAGTATGGTGGTCTCGCCCCCGGGCGGCGCGGAGAACACCCAACCGGTCATGGCCAGCATCGCAAATCCAATCAGCATCATTTCCACCGCGGGACCCGCGGGCGCAGAATGCTGGCGCGCGCGCAAACGCACGGCCCAGCCCATCACAATCGGCGCGACGCACAGCGAACCCAGCCAGTTCCCGGCCCACCAAATCTGCCATTCCCGCGCATACTCCGCGCCGCCCAGCATGCGAGTACTGCCGTATGCGCCCACCACGGCGCTGGCGGCGGCGCCGACAGCCACGGAAGCGATGAACAGCAGCACGTTGCGCATGCGCGGAACGCGCGGCATCGCGATCAGGCGCGAGGCCACCGTGGCGCCCACCACGCCGTCGATCGAATTGGCGAGCGCGTAAGGCAGGTAGGCGCCGAAATGGTAATGTTCGGTCATGAGCGCGCCGGCTGACAATTCGATGATCAGCTGAATGCCCAGAATCCAGATCCAATTGCGGCGCGGCGCGAGCCACAGGGCCATGAACAACAGGCCCGCCGCCGGCCAGATGATGGTCAGTTCCTCCGTGTTCTCGTGCAGCTTCAGGCCCAACAACACGAGCAGCAGATAGAGGCCGGCAAACACGAAGAGCGATGCGGCGGCCGTGGCGATGCCGCCGCCCGTGAAATCCCATTGAAGGCCAGGCGGGCGGTCTGCATCTGGCGCGGTCGACGTCGGCACCATCAAGACCTCCCAGTATTAAGGTAGTTGTGCGCCTGTCTCTTGCAATACACTAAAACATAAATGGCCGCCAAAAGCACTGCGCGTACCTTCGGCACGACTCGGCGTAACGTCGCCTGCGTCGGACAAGGGACCTGGAAAATCGAAGCGGCCAACAGCGGCGCCGCAGCCGCGGCGCTGCGCCGGGGACTCGATCTTGGGCTCACGCATATCGACACCGCGGAAATGTACGGTTCCGGAGCCTCGGAAAAAATCATCGGCAACGCCATTGAAGGGCGGCGCGATGAGGTGTTCCTGGTCTCCAAGGTCCTCCCCGGCAACGCCTCGAAAAATGGCGCAGTGGCCGCTTGCGAGAAATCCTTGGCACGCCTGCGCACCGACCGCCTCGATTGCTACCTGCTTCACTGGCGGGGCAGCGTGCCGCTGGAAGAGACCATTGCCGCATTCGAATTGTTGGTGCGTCAGGGGAAAATACTCTCCTGGGGCGTGAGCAATTTCGATGCCGAGGATCTTGAGCAGCTTGCCGCGATTGCCGGGCCCGGCCATCCGGCCTGCAACCAGGTTCTATACCACCTCGAGGAACGCGCGATTGAGCACGCCGTCCTTCCCTGGTGCCGGACACACGGCAGTGCCGTAGTCGCCTACACACCGTATGGCCAATCATCGAAAATCTTTGACGGCGGCTCCAAATCCGCGCGGGTGCTGCGCGAAATCGCGGCGGCGCATGGCGCCACACCCCGGCAGGTGGCGCTGAGCTTTCTATTGCGGCACCGGGAAGTATTCGTCATCCCCAAGGCGTCCGACATCGCGCACGTGACCGAGAATGCGGGCGCTATATCTTTGACATTGAGCGCTTCCGACATTGCCGCAATCGATGCAGCATTTCCTCTGGGAAAAGCGCCGCGCGAACTGCCGATGATCTAGATCCAGAGGCGTTCAGATGCGTAAGATATGCGGTCCCACCGCATCGATGGTCGAAGTCCCCGTGAGGGCCAGTGTGACACGCAATTCATTGCGCATGATTTCGACGGCCCGGGTCACGCCTGCTTCGCCCGCCGCCGACAAGGCATAGAGGAAGGCCTTGCCGATCAAGGCACCGCGTGCGCCGAGCGCCAGCGCCTTTGCGATATCCTGGCCGGAGCGGATCCCGCCATCGAACATAACTTCGCATCGTCCCCCGACCGCCTCGACAATTTCGGCCAACACCGAGATCGATGACGGCCCGCCGTCCAACTGGCGGCCGCCATGATTGGAAACGACAATGGCGTCGGCGCCGGCGGCTACGCCCAAGCGCGCATCTTCGGTGTCCAGCACACCCTTTAGGATGAGTTTCCCCGGCCAACGGCTGCGTACCCACTCGACATCACGCCAATTGGCTGAAGCATCGAATTGCGTCGCGGTCCACTCGGCCAGGGTATTGATGCCGCTCGAGCCGCCGATGCGCCCGACTAAATTTCCAAACGTACGCCGTTTGCCGAACAGCACCTTGAGGGCCCAGGAAGGTTTGGTTGCAACATCCCAGGCATTTCGCAGGGTCAAGCGGGGAGGAATGGTGAGTCCGTTGCGCGGATCGCGGCGCCGTTCGCCGATGACCTGCAAATCGAGCGTCAGCATGAGCGCGGAGCATTGCGCCGCCGCCGCACGATCGATCAGTTCTTGATTGAAGCCGCGATCCCTCATGAGGTACTGCTGAAACCAAAAGGGCTGCTGCGTGGCGGCTCGCACATCTTCGATCGAACAGATCGACATGGTGCTCAAGCAGAAGGGAATACCGCAGGCAGCGGCGGCTCTGGCACCGAGTATTTCGCCATCTGCGTGAAACAATCCCGCAAGGCCGGTTGGCCCGATGGCCAGCGGCATGCTGACCGGTGAGCCGAGGAAGGTGGTGCCCAGGGATATCTTCGATACATCGACCATGACCCGCTGGCGAAAGGTCATCGCATCCAGATCCGCGGCGTTGCGCACGATGGTGCGCTCATCATAGGATCCGCCGTCGGCATAATCAAAAATCGCACGCGGGATACGGCGCTTGGCGAGCTGCCGCAGATCGGCGATATTCAAGATCATTGACATGAAGCAAGTGTACGGGCGCTCCGGGCCCGACAGCAAATACGGCGCGGCCCGGTTTCCCGGGCCGCGCAATCCACCCAAGGTTGCGCCGAAGCCGGCGCTTCAACTAGAGGGAAAGCCAGACATCGATGCCGCCATGCTTGGTGCAGGCGCGATTTCGATCTTTCGTGCTTGTGAAAAAGCCGTCGTGGCAGCGCGCCGAGGAATTCGGATGATCGTGCCGGTAGCGTTCCGCCGGGTCACTGCTCCTATCGCGGTTGTGATCGTCGCGGTGATCATTCCGATGATCGTCCGAACGCATCACTTGATGCTCATCCGGCCGATGCTCATCCGGGCGTTCCTGGGCGCCGACCAGCGCCGGGGCCAGTGCGGTCATCGCGAGCGCCGTCAGGGTGAGCAATGCCGGTTTCCAAAGATGCTGCTGCATGTCGCTATCCTCATTGAGGGGTTGATGCTCGAATGTTAAGTCGGCGTAAAAGAAGCGGCAATTCACAGCGGCGCACAAGTCATGTCGGCGAGAGCTTACCTGTGCGGAGAGAAAGTACCCATCCCACCCGATGTTAGCTAAGCTTCCGCCATCATTCGGGAGATCCTTCTTGCTGACAAAAATATTTTGGGGTAGCGCCGCACTTGCCTGGCTGCTGGGCCCGGCGCTCGGCCACGCGGCGGCCAAGGGTGCAGGAAACGTGGATGCGGCACGCCTGGAGGCGGCGGACTCTGAGCCGCAGAACTGGTTTACCGGCGGCCGCGATAAGGACGGCACGTACTTCTCCCCATTGACCTCGATTACCGCGGCCAACGTCAACCAGTTGGGTTTTGCATGGAGCTACGATTTGGGAGAGCCGCAACGCGGCCAGGAAGCCACGCCGCTGGTGATCGATGGCGTGATGTACACCTCGGGAACCTGGGGTTATGTCTATGCGGTGGATGCGGCCACCGGAAAAGAACTATGGCGCTACGATCCCAAGGCCGACTCCTTCATGGCCCGCAATCCGTGCTGCGATCTGGTCAATCGCGGTGTGGCAGTTTGGCAAGGCAAGGTGTTTGTGGCGTCGGTGGATGGACGCCTGCATGCGCTCGATGCGGCAACGGGCAAAAAACTTTGGGAGGCCGACACCATCGTGGACCGCAAGCTGCCTTACTCCAGCACCGGCGCCCCGCAAATCGCCGGCAGCGTGGTGGTAATCGGCAACAGCGGTGCGGACATGGGGCACGGCGCGGTGCGCGGCTATATATCGGCCTACGACTTGCAAACCGGTGCGCTCAAGTGGCGCTTCTTCACGGTACCGCCCGCGGTTGGCCAGCCTTACGAGAATCCCGAATTGGCGGCGGCCGACAAGACCTGGGATCCGCGTCGCAAGCCCGCGTACAAAGGCGGCGCGACCGCGTGGGACGGATTCGCCTACGATGCGAAGCTCAACCTGCTGTACTTCGGCACCGCCAACGCGGCGCCTTATGATCTGCGCCAGCTGGGAACGAAACAGCTCGATGGCCTGTACGCCACCTGCATCATTGCGGTCGATGCGGCGACCGGGCGCATGGCATGGTATTACCAGGAAACGCCGCATGACAGCTGGGATTACGATGCGGTACAAAAAATGGTGCTGGCGGACATCATTGTCGATGGCGCGCCCCGCCCGGTCATCATGCAGGCCTCCAAGAATGCCTTCTTTTATGTGTTGGATCGTAAGACCGGCAAATTGCTGTCGGCCAAGAATTACGCGTTCATGAATTGGGCGACTCATGTTGACATGAAGACCGGCAGACCGGTGACGACCAAGCAATCCAATTGGTACAACACGGCCAAGCTCACCTACCCTTCGTGGTTTGGCGCCCACACCTGGAATCCGATGTCCTATAGCCCGCAAACACGGCTGGCTTACATTCCCGTCATCGACGTCCCGACCATATGGGTCGATCTCCTGCATAACGGCAGCAAGGTGGAATACGTCGAAGGATTCTTCACCGTTCAGGGCATCATTCCCGATGACACCTACGATCCCAAAGACGCGGCTCGTTTGTTCGGCCCGGTCCCGGACGAGCAGGCGGTAAAGGCTGCGCGCCATGTCAAACCCGTGCGCGAACTGCTTCGTGCCTGGGATCCGGTCGCTGAAAAGGTCGTATGGGAACACGAAACCTCTTCCGGAATCCGCGGCTACGACGGCGGCGTGATGTCGACCGCGGGAAATCTGGTATTTCAAGGCCGCGGCAGCGGCGAGTTGTGGGTTTATGCCGCGGATACCGGCAAAGTACTCAAGACGCTGAAAACCGGCAGCCACATCATGGCGGCACCGATGACCTATGCAATCAACGGTGAACAGTATGTCGCGGTTCAAGTGGGATACGGCGGTACGGCGATCACCGTGGCGCAAATCCCCCCGAGCAGCGCCGCCCTGAAGTATCAAAACACCAATCGAATAATTGCGTTCAAGCTCGGCGGCGGTGCGGTGCCGACGCCGCCTGCCGCGAACCGAGCCGCTGTTCCCGAAACCCCCGGCGCAGCAGGCGACCCAGGCGCAAATCGACGCCGGCGAAGTGATCTTCATCGCGCAATGCACGCGCTGCCACCAGCTGGGGCCGAGCACCACGCCCGATCTTCGCAAACTCAACGACGGGCTGCACGTTGCATTCAAGGACATTTTGCTGCGCGGCGCCCTGGCGCCCGCCGGCATGGAACGCTTCAACGACATCTTGAGCGACCAGGACGCCGACAACGTTCACGCGTACCTGATCGAACAAAGTTGGATCGCCTACCGCGAGCAGCAAGGCGCGGCGGCGCCAAAGTAAGAGGGCAAATGCTCCAGCCTGGACTCATGATGGATCGGCCCCTGCTGATTTCCGCGATCATCGAGCATGCCGCGGCTCAGCACGGCGAGCAGCAGATCGTCTCCCGGGAAACGCACGGGCCGGTGTTCCGCTACACCTTTGCCGAATGCGCACGGCGGGTCGAAAAGCTCGGCCAACGCACTCGCCGACCTCGGATTGCCCGCGGGCTCGGCGCGTCGGCTCGCTCGCCTGGAACAATCACCGTCACGTTGAAATCTACTATGCGGTATCCGGCAGCGGACTGATCATCCATACCTGCAATCCGCGCCTGCACCTCGAGCAATTGATTTACATCATCAACCATGCCGAGGATCGCGTGCTTTTCTTCGATTGCACTTTCGCTCCGTTGATCGAAAGCATTGCCGGGCGCTGTCCGAACATCAGTGCCTGGATCTGCATGACCGATGCGGAAAACATGCCGCGCCCTCAACGGAGTTGCCAACGTCTATTGCTACGAGACGCTGATTGAATCCCAGGATGAGTAATTCGAATGGCCGCAGTTCGACGAGCGCGCCAGTGCCGCCATTTGCTACACCTCGGGCACCACCGGCAATCCCAAGGGAGTGCTTTATTCGCATCGCTGCGATCGTGCTCGACGCCATGACGATTTGCATGCCGGCGATGCTCGGTCTTCTCCAACCGCGACGCGATGCTGCCGGTCGTGCCGATGTTCCATATCAATGCGTGGTGCGCCCCCTATGGCTGCCTCATCGGCGGCGCGAAGCTGGTGTTGCCCGGTCCTCGATTGGATGGTCCGGGTTTATACGAATTGATGGAAAACGAGCAGGTGACGGTGAGTGCCGGCGTGCCGACGGTCTGGCTGGCGCTGCTGCAGTACGCGGAACAACACGGCTTGAAATTCTCCAGCCTGCAGCGGGTTCTGTCCGGCGGCTCAGCCGTGCCGCTCGCCTTGATCGCCAAATTCGACCAGAACTTCGGCATTGAGGTGCGACAGGGCTGGGGAATGACCGAGACCACGGCAGTGGCAACGACTGGGCTGCCTGAGCAAGGAGCAGCTGCAGTTGCCGCCGGCCCAGCGGCATGCCGCCGCCGCCAACTGCGGCAAGTCGGTGTTCGGCATCGACATCAAGGTGGTGGCCGAAGACGGTTCTGATCTGCCCCGCGACGGCAAGTCTCAGGGCGAACTGATGGTGCGGGGACAATGGATCGTCAGCGGCTATTTCAAAAGCGACATTTCACCTTTGCGGGACGGGTGGTTTCCCACCGGCGATATCGCCACCATCGACCCTCAGGGCGTGCTGCAGATTCGCGACCGCGTCCAAAGATCTGATCAAGACCGGCGGCGAATGGATCAGCTCGATCGATTTGGAGAACACCGCGATCGCGCATCCGTGCGGTGGCATCCTGCGCGGTCATCGGGGTCAGGCATCCCAAGTGGCAGGAGCGGCCGCTGCTGTTCGTGGTGCGCAAGCCAGGACACAATCTGGAAGCCAGGGAGATTTGGCGTTTCTCGCCGAGCGTATGGCGAAGTGGTGGGTGCCCGAGCAGGTCGTTTTTCTGGATTCGCTTCCGGTAGGCGGCACCGGCAAGGTGCAGAAGGCACTCATCTGCGGGAAAAATACGGCCATGTTTTCGACTGACTGAGCCGCCTGGGCATGGCCTGCCCGCCTCCTCAAGACTCCCTAGCCCAGCGCGTACAAATACTCGACGAAGGAGGCCACGGCACCGTCCAGGCCCTGAATCTTCGGATTGGTCGATTCGATCAAGTAGTATTCGTTCGGCGCATGCGCACCGGTTCCGTGACCCAACCCAAAATGGCCCGCGGGCAGGCTCAACGGTGCATCGGTGAACACATAGCCGGGCCACGAGCCCGCCGAGCGCGGCCACAGTTCGGATTCGAGCCCAGTTTCCTATAGGTCGCAAGCTGCGTCTTGAATCAACTTGCTGTTTGGGTCGGTTTGCGTCGGGTTGTAGCCGCCGCTCATATTGACCTCGACGTCGGCGAAACCATGCTTTGCCAGGTGCGCCTTCAACTTGGCGAGCGTGTCGGCGCCGTCATGTCCGGTACCAGCCGCATGTCGATCTTCGCCACCGCCTGGTGCGGCAATACGGTCTTGCCGCCCGGACCGGTGTATCCCGCCACCAGGCCTTCGATATTGATGGTCGGACGCGACTCGAGCAGCATCAGCGATTCCACCCAATTCTTGTCGTGCACCCAGTGCTGCACGCCCAGCGCCTGCTTCACGACACTCTCCGAGCTCTTCGCCGCGTGTTCCTTGATCATCTGCTCCTGCGCAGGAGTGAGCGGTTTCGCCAGGTCAAAGAAACCCTCCACCGCCGGCGTATGGCCGTCCTTCTCAACCAGGGTGTTCAACGCCTGGATCAGGTGCCACGTGGGTGAATCTACTTGCGCCTCGAGGCTGGAATGCACATCGTGGGCGGGTCCGCGGCCCCACTTCTCGCCGCTTGATATCAGTTCCAGTTCAACCACACCCTTGGCACCCAACGATACCTCGACATTGCCTTCTCGATCCTGACCCGCCTCGGGCATAAAAACCCCGGCGCATTTCTTCAGTTCCGCCAGAACCTCGGGATTGGCAATCACTTCGTGAAAATGCGGCGATGCGATTTCTTCTTCACCCTCGCACACGAGCACCAGATTCACAGGCAGCTTCTTGCCGGCCGCCTTGAATGCCATCAAGGCGCTCAGGAAGGAATTCTCGGGCCCTTTTTGATTGACCGCGCCGCGGCCCATGCAGACCGTCCCGAGTCCTTCCTTCTGGACGAGCCGCGCCTCCAGCGGCGGCGAACTCCATTCCTCCGGCACGAACTGCTTCACGTCGTACATGAAGTAAATGGCCATGGTGGTTTTCGCGCCGGCATCGATCTTGCCGAACACGCCGGACTTGCCTGACGTCGGCACCAACTTTACGCCGGTAAATCCCGCGTCCTGCGCGAGCTTCGCCATATGCTCAGGGCCTTGCGGAAAATTTCGGTTCTCGGCAGCGATTGAAGGCAGCGCAATCCAGTCTTGCAAACGCTTGATGTTTGCGGCATGCATTTTCGGTATCTGCGCCAGGACGGCAGCCTTATCGGAATCATTCGCCGTAGCGGCGGCGAAAGCTGCAGTCGGGACCGCCGCCAGCATCGCGCCGGACACTGCGCCTTGCACGAAATCACGTCTGTTCAATCCACTACCCGGTTCATTGGCCATTCGCTTCTCTCCCGTTCGAGCGATTCTTAAAAGATTCGGGCCGGAATAGTAGCACCGCTCCGGCTCAAATGAGCTTCGGTGAGTCCGGTAGTAGGCGCCGCGCTCGGCATAATTAGCGGCGACCTTGAGCAGATTCTCCCGTTCCTCCGCGGTGAGTTCACGAACCGCCCTGGCGGGCGCGCCGATAATGAGCGTGCCGTCGGCGAACACCTTGCGCTCGGTGATGAGTGCGCCCGCTCCGACGAGACACCCCTTGCCGATGACGGCGCCGTTCAGAACGATCGCTTGGATGCCGATCAAACTACCCTCGCCCACCGTGCAGCCATGCATCATCGCCTGGTGCCCGACGGACACCTGCGCGCCGATGTTGAGGGGAAATCCCGGATCCGTGTGCATGACCGTCGAATCCTGCACGTTGCTGCCGGCGCCGACGCTGATGGTTTCGTTGTCTCCGCGCAGCGTGGCGCCGAACCAGACCGTGCTGTTCTCCGCCAGCACGACCTTGCCGATTACCGCCGCAGTCGGGGCCACATAGGCGCTCGCGGCCACCAACGGCGAATCGTTTCCCAATGCGTACAAGCTCATGCGCGCATCATCAGGCCGAGCGCAGGCCATGCGCAACACCGCGTGCGGCAAGCTATGATCTCAATAATGGCAGACCACGACTCAATGCCGGCCGCTCCCGAAGCTCCCGCATCGCCCCTGGACCCGCCCCCGAGGCCGCCCCCGGAACGCCTACGCTCGGCGGCGTTGTTGCTGCGGCTGTGGGCATTGAAAAAATTCGCGGCTCAATCTCCGGCTACTTCCTTGTTGATTTGCCTCGGCATTTTGTGGCTTGTCCTGTGGGTGGCGATCGATTGGTGGCAGGCGCAGCCGGAACCGCAATTTCTCGGTTCCGGCACCCCCTTGCTCGCGTGGTACGCGCTGGCAATCTTGGCAATGGCAGCGCTGCTGCAACGGCTATCAACACCCCGCGCGAATTATGCCGCGGCGCTTTTGCTCTCCCTGGGACTGGTGCCCATGCCGTTGCTGCTCGAGGCAATTCTGGCGCCCTATTTGAATCCCGTTTGGCTCGTTGCCGCGGCAATCGCCGTGCTGGTTTACTCCTTCTGTTATCTCGCGCGCGGCCTGCGCGCCTTCACCGGCGAATCGCAACGGGCGGCAGCGTTCGCCGGCGTCGCCCTGCTGGTGGGTTTTATCTGGGCTAGCGACGCGCTGGACGCAATTCCGGACGTGTGGACCGCGCAGGAAGCCGCCGAGCCCGAAGCCGGCAGCGATTCTCATGCCGATGCGGAAGAATTGCTCTTCGGGCAGTCGGCGCGCATCGATCAAGCCCTCGCCGCCATTCATCCGGATGCCTCGCCAAGTGCGAAGGGCTTTTTTCTTGGGTTTGCGGGCGTCGGTGAACAGAAGGTGTTCGCTCAGGAAATCGGCCTGGCATCGCGCGTATTGTCCGAGCGCTATGGCATGGACGGCAGAAGCTTATCGCTGATCAACGATGAGCGCGATCTGGAGAGCGCGCCGTTGGCCAGCGCGGCAGCGTTGAGATATTCGCTGCGCGGACTTGCCGCAAGAATGAACCTGGATCGCGATGTGCTGTTCCTGGCGATTTCCTCGCATGGCGCCCGGGATCCGGCGATCGCGGTCTCGAACTCGGATCTGCCGTTCAATGACTTGAGCGATGAAGACCTGGCCGCTGCCTTGGACGACGCCGGCATCAAGTGGCGCGTGATCATTATTTCGGCCTGCTACGCGGGCGGCTTCATCGAGTCTTTGAAGGATCCCCGCACCATTGTCATTACGGCGGCCGCCGCCGATCGCACCTCGTTCGGCTGCGCGAACGACAGCGATCTGACCTACTTCGGCGAGGCCTTTTATCGCGACGCCCTGCCTGAGGCCCGCTCGTTGCGGGATGCCTTCGACCAGGCCAAGTCCGCCATCGCGGCGCGTGAACGGCGCGAGCATGTCGATCCTTCCAAGCCGCAGGCCTATTTTGGCGCTGAATTGGAGGCCAAACTCGCCGCCATGAAGGATCATGCGCAGTAAGCCTGCTACGCTAGCGCCATGAACGAGATCGGCCACCGCACCGTCGAAGCCAATGGCATCCGCATTCATCTTGCCGAGCAGGGCAGCGGGCCCCTGGTGCTGCTTTGCCATGGATTTCCGGAATCCTGGTATTCATGGCGGCATCAACTAAAAGCGTTGTCGGCCGCCGGCTTTCACGCGGTGGCGCCGGACATGCGCGGTTATGGCATGAGCGATCGGCCGGCGGAAATCGAGCGCTACACCTTGTTTCACCTCGTCGGTGACATGGTCGGTTTGCTCGATGCGCTCGGCGAAAAGACCGCGGTAATCGCCGGACATGACTGGGGAGCGCCGGTTGCCTGGCATGCAGCGCTCATGCGGCCGGATCGATTCCGCGCGGTCGTGGGACTCAGTGTGCCGTATCGGCCGCGCGGCAGCATCGCGCCGACGAGCGTGATGCCGCAAAACGCCGATGCTCATTTCTATCAGCTGTATTTCCAAGCGCCGGGCGCGGCGGAGACCGAGCTCGAGGCGGACGCCCGCATCTCGCTTCGCAAGATTTTGTATTCAGGATCCGGGGATGTGCCGAGACGCAATCCCGGCGCGCCGAGCGCCGGCGTCGGCATGGTGCCGCGCGCCGGCGGATTTCTCACCCGCATGCCGAATCCGGATACGCTGCCTGCCTGGCTTAGCGAAGCGGACCTCGGATCTCTATGTGCAGCAATTTCAGCAGTCGGGATTTCGCGGCGGCCTCAACTGGTACCGCAACATCGACCGCAACTGGGAATTGTTGGCGCCGTATGCCGGCGCCGCGGTGACCGTGCCGGCGCTGTACATGGCGGGCGATCTCGATCTCGTGGTGTCTTTTCCGCGCATGAAGGAAGTCATCGCCGACCTCGCACGCTACATACCCCAACTGCGCGGCACCGTCATGCTGCCGGGCTGCGGCCACTGGACGCAGCAAGAACGCGCCGGCGAGGTCAACCGGGCGATGATCGATTTTCTGCGCGGCCTCTAGGCCGCATACGGTTACCACCCGAGGACCGCCAATGATCCAGTCGAGTATTCCGCAACAGCCCGAATCCGCGCATCAGCTCAGCCGCTCGCTGAAAGGGCGGCATCTCGCAATGATCTCGATCGGTGGAATCATCGGCGCGGGTCTGTTTGTCGGCAGCAGCACCTCGATCATCGCGGCAGGTCCGGCGGTGTTCATCAGCTACGCCGTTACCGGCCTGCTGATTTTGCTGGTGATGCGCATGCTGGGCGAGATGGCGACCGCGCTGCCCGCAGGTACGCTCCTTCACGGAATTTGCCCGCTCGGGACTCGGCGATGGCGCGGGCTTTGTGGTCGGCTGGCTGTATTGGTATTTCTGGGTCATCGTGGTGCCGGTCGAAGCCATAGCCGGCGCGAAAATACTGCAGCACTGGATGCCCTCCTACACGCAGCTGCAGATCGGTCTTGGCCTCATGAGCATCATGACCGCCGTGAATCTCATGTCGGCGCGCTCCTATGCAGAATTCGAGTTCTGGTTCGCGTCCATCAAAGTCGCCGCAATCCTGGCATTCATTGTTATTGCGGCGTCTTATGCCTTCGGCTGGACGTCCCCCGTGGGCAGCAGTTTCGGAAATCTGTTGAACAATGGCGGTTTCACGCCGCGCGGGTGGATTGCGGTGCTCGCCGCGGCGCCGACGGTGTTTTTTGCCATGACCGGCGCCGAGATCACCACCGTGGCCGCGGCGGAATCTGCGCAGCCGGGGCGGGCCATCGCCAAAATGACCACCACCGTCATATGGCGCATTTTGATTTTCTACGTGGTGTCGGTGTTCCTGATCGTTTCGGTGATCCCCTGGAACACGGTGCGTTCCGGCGAATCGCCGTTCACCCTGGCGCTCAATACCATGCATGTGCCATGGGCCGGAACCATCATGAGCTTCATCATCCTGACCGCGGTGCTGTCGTGCTTGAACTCGGCGTTTTATGTCAGTTCGCGGGTGCTGTTCATTCTTGCCGAGCGCGGCGACGCGCCGCAATCCTTCATCAAGTTAAACCGTCGCCGCGTGCCGGTGGTGTCGGTACTGATCGGCGCAGCGGCGGGTTTCCTGGGGATCATCGCTGCAACCGAAGCGCCTCAGAAGGTGTTCGATTTTTTGGTGAGCTCATCCGGTGCGCTCATCGTGTTCATCTACATGGTGACGGCAGCCGCGCAGATCGCGCTGCGCCGACGGCGCGAGCGCAATGGCGAACCAGCACCGCCGGTCGCCATGTGGTTGTTTCCTTACTTGAGCTATCTGGCCATCGCCTGCATGGCCGCCGTATTGATCGCCATGGCCTTCACGCCCGGCCAGCAGCAGGACTTTAAATTCAGCTGCATCACGTTGATCGTCGCAGTGGCCGCCTACCTGATTGTGCGTCGGGTGCGTCAGCCGCGAACCGCTGCATCGCCGGCTGTCTGATTTCCCGGCCGATCAGCCCGAGAGGTCCGATAGAACTTCTGCGCCTAAGCTGCTGATTCGCAGCGATTGCGCGAGTAGCGTTGCCGGAACTTCGGTGGCAACGGCCGAAATTATTGTATTAATTTCAATAAGTTAATCGCATTTATCATATACATAGAATTCTGACAAGTGATTAAAACTTAACTATCGAATATAAAGTGTACCTTTTTCTTTCATGGGGTTTTGGCAGGATGGATCCTTAAGTTTTAGGAGAACCTCGCGCCGGCAAGCCAGCCAACTCCCCCGCTGGTGCGATATTCCGGCGGCGTGGGCCGCAAAATCCACGCCGTTTTTTTCTCTTTGTGCGCCAATCCTTCTATCAATGTGCAGGCACGCTCGAGCGCACCCTGGGAGTCGATGCGCGCGGCGAATTGCCGGCGTCGCGCCCCCGCCGTTTCGTCACCCAGAATAAGTTCGACGGTTCGAGCCACACGCTTTGCGCGATAGCGGGTTTCGGGGATGGTGCCGCCCAATCCGAGTTCCTCGATGCGCCATCCGCTGTCGAACTGATCATAGCCATGCGGCACCACCAAATGCGGTACGGCCGCTTTGATGCCTTGTGCCAGGGTGCCCACGCCGCCGTGATAGACCAGCAATGCGGCACGCGGCAGCACCAGACTGAACGGCAGGTAGCCGAAGACCTTGATATTGGCCGGCAGGCTGCGCGGAACCTGTTCCGGATAGTTGGTCACCAGCATTGCGCGCATGTCGAGTTGCCGCGCGGCCCGCACCGACTCCCGGAAAAATCTCTGCATCGTTGAGCCGGCCGAACCTGGCGTGAAAACGATCGGCGCCGCCCCTGCGTCGAGAAACTCCGCCGCATCCGCCAGGAGCGCCGCTTCGCCGCCGCCATCCCAGAGAGGGAAACCGACGGCATGGGCATTCATCGGCCAGTCGGACTGGGGCGCGGCGAACCATTCGGGAAAGAACGCGATCACCAGTTGCGGCGAATGCATCCACCGATGCATGACCCGGTCTATGGGCGGCAGCCCCAGTGTTGCGCGCAGGGCATTGAGGGGCTTTTTCAGGCTGCGGTCCAACACCAGCGTATCGACCAGGCGAAACAGGCTCTGTTTGAACCACAGCGGGTGCGAAGCAGAAAGTCGGATGTTGCCGAACATACCCTGATCGGCGTAGGTACGGATCACGCTCGGCTGCAGATGCACAGACGCGCTCGGAACGCCTAATTTTTCTTGCGCCAAACGTGCGCCGAAGGCCAGGCTGGAAAACGCCACCACGGTATCAGCGTCCGCATGCTTCTGAATCAGGCGATAGACATCGGCGACGGCGGGCACGATCACTTGCGCGATGATTTTAAAGCCTTTGCGCAAATGCCAGAGATCCGGATTTGCAATCGCGTTGTGCGCCTCCTGCGACGTCCCCACCGGCAGAAACCCTAAGCCCTGCGATTCGATCAGCGCTTGAAAAATAGGATTGGTCAGAATTGTCGCGCGGTGGCCGCGCGCCTTGAGCGCCGCGCCGAGGGCGATGAAGGGATGGACGTCGCCGGCGCTGCCCATGGTCGGCAACAAGAAGTTCAGCGACCGTCCGCCGGCGCCGGCGCCCTGATTCACCGTTCGAACTTCGTCGACAGAATGATCGAGGAGTTGGTGCGCTCTACTCCGTCCAGCGCCCCGATCCGATCGATCACCAGATCCATCTCCGCGACCGAAGCGGTAACCGCAACGGCAATCAAGTCCACATCGCCGCTCACTGAGTGCAGCATTCTCACCTGCGGAATCTCGCGCAGCGCCGCGCTCACCACGCGCGCCTCTTTCGGCCCCACCTTGATCATGACATGAGCACGCACCGCACCGGCGCCGTGCTCCGGCGCCAAGCGAACCCCGTAGCCTACGATTATCCCCTGCTTCTCCAAGCGCTCGATGCGGCTTTGGACGCTGGTGCGCGAACGCCCCACCAAGCGCGCCAGCATGGCGGTCGAAGCGCGGCCGTTTTCGCGCAATGCCGACAAAAGCTTCTCGTCAATGGAATCCACGGCAATTCGTCGTTACTAGCCTGCGTAATGTCGTAATTATACCTTACATTTGCACAGAATGACCCTACCATCTGCCAGGGCTTGCGACAAAAATGGGGGCTTCAGGGAGGCCTTATGAAAGAGATTGTAGTAGTGGGTGCCGGCAAGATCGGCTCGATGATCGCTGAGTTTCTGGGTGGTTGCGGCGATTATGCCGTGACCGTGGTCGATCGCTCGCAGCCACAATTAGATCGGCTCGAAACCTCCGCGCCGATCAGCAAGGCCGCGATTGACATCACGCAGGGCGACGCCCTGCGCAAGTTGTTGTCGGGCAAATTTGCGGTACTGTCCGCGGCGCCCTATCACGCCACGCGACTGATCGCCGAGGCCGCCAAAGCAGGGGGCGCCCACTATTTGGACCTGACCGAGGATGTCGCCAGCACCCGGGCGGTCAAGCAGCTTAGCGCGGGCGCCCGCACTGCCTTCATTCCGCAATGCGGGTTGGCGCCTGGGTTCATTACCATCGTCGCCGCCGACCTGGCGTCGAGATTCGAGCAGCTCAATGATGTGCGCATGCGAGTCGGCGCATTGCCCGAATTTCCGTCCAATGCGCTCAACTACAACCTGACTTGGAGCACCGACGGCGTCATCAACGAATACTGCGAGCCGTGCGAAGCCATCGTCAACGGCCAACTGCGCGAAACCCAGCCGCTGGAGGAATTGGAAGAATTCTCGCTGGACGGCATTTTATACGAAGCCTTCAACACCTCAGGCGGACTCGGCACCCTGTGCGAAACGCTGGCCGGCAAGGTCCGCAATCTCAATTACCGCACCATCCGCTACCCCGGCCATGCCGCCATCATGAAGGCGCTGCTGAACGATCTGCGGCTGCGAGACCGGCGTGAATTGCTCAAGGACATCCTCGAGAACGCGGTTCCGATCACGCTGCAAGACGTGGTCATCGTCTTCGTCACCGTCAGCGGCATGCGCGCGGGTCAGCTCATGCAAGAGACCTACGCCAACAAAATTTATGCCGCGCCCCTGGGTGGCAGGGTGCGCAGCGCCATCCAAATCACCACGGCGGGCGGCATTTGCGCAGTGCTCGACATGTTGAGCGCCGGCGAGATTCCTCAATCGGGCCTCATCCGCCAGGAAGAAATCGGCCTGAAGGCCTTCCTGGCAAATCGCTTCGGCAAGGTGTACGCCATGGCTGCACCCGCCGCCGCGCATGCGGCTTAAGGGTCCCCCGGCCGGCCGATGAAGGTTTGAATGTCGGCCAGCGTCGGCGCCCTGCCGCGCAATAGCGTCGTCAGGGCGGCCGCCGTATCGGCATGCGATATCTTGGGATAGAGCTTCAGGGTCACCGGTACGCCCATCGCCTGCAACGCCGCCGCCAGATTGCGCGAGTTCTTCGGCAATACCGTCTGATCTTCCAAGCCGTGCACCAGCAGCATCGGCGGTGCATCGGCGCGCACGAAATTGATGGGCTGCGATTGCGGGTAGAGCTGCGGCGGACCGAACATGTCCTGCACGTCCGGCTCGATCAACGGCAAGAAGTCATACGCCCCGGACAAACCGATCACGCCGGCGATCGACGGCGCGGGGTCTTCGGCCGCCGCAAAATAGCGGCGATCGAGGCTCAGCAATGCGGCCAGGTGCGCGCCGGCCGAATGCCCCATCAAGTACAGTTGCGCGCCGGCGCCGCCGAACTCGCCGGAGTGCGCGGCCGCCCAGCACGCAGCAAGCGCAGCGTCGTGCATGAATCCGGGCATTTTAACCTGTGGATAGTGGCGATAATTGGCCACCAGCGCCACGTAGCCCGACTCGGCGAGCGCAGCGCCGACGAAGCGATAATCCGCTTTATCTCCGTAGCGCCAATGGCCGCCATGCCAAAACACGACCACCGGCCGGGGTGCGGCTGCGGCCTGGTGCGGGACGTAAACATCCAAGCGCTGTTGGGGATCGGCGCCGTAGGCAATGTTTGCGTGGCGCTTGAACGAACCAAACGCCGCCGGAGCATTTGCGGCAAAAAATCCCAGCCGCGAACAGCCCTCCAGGAAAAGCGCGGTCACTGCGGCGAACGCGGAACGGCGCGCCGCGCGTTCCGCGCTAGCGGCAGGCATAAGTGGGCTCGCCCTCGGAATCCAGCACGCCGTGGCGGATCAGCCAGTCGCGCGCATCTTCGGCATCGCGCTCAAACCACCGGGCGGCGCTGCCCAGCCTGAATGTATAGCCCCACGCATCCATATCGGCGCACATCCGCTGCGCTCCGACATTCGGAAGTTGTCCGGCCAGGATGATCTGCAGATAGCACACGGCATTTTCCTCGGCATGATCTCCGCCGGCATCGGTGTCCAGACCCGCGCGCCGTTCGGGCGTCATGCAGATGAAGTGAGCGCCTTCATGCAGCACTGAATGCAGGGGCGTGTCGAGCCGCGAAAAAATCTTCGAGCCCATCAGACCTGCCTCGCGCTCTCCCCAATACGAGCCGGGAATCACCTCATCGCGGCGCCACCAATTGCAACCTCAAGCCATAGCGATCCAAGAGTACCTGCAGGGAGAGTCGATCAATGGCGTTGACCAAGAGCACCGTGGAATCGTCCTCCAGCGCTACTTCAAGCTCGTCAGTCTGCGCATGGCAATGGATACCAGGTCGCGCGCCATTTGCTGGCGCAGGATATCGGCTTCGTGCTCCTTGGCGAGCTGCAGCGTCTCGTCGTAGCTGAAATCCTTCGACAAGCTGATCGTCTGCGGCGCCAGCAGCTCCTTGCCCGAGCCGTGCACGCTGAACGTCACGGTGTAGGTAAGTTCATATTCCGTGGGAATGTTCTTGGCCGAAACGGCGAGCGTGCGTTGCTGCACCAGATCCTTGGTGACATCGACGGTCGCCGTTGCCCCTTCGCGCGTCAACTGCGGAGCCGCGCCGGAAGTTTTGAGCTGATGCTCAAATTCGCGCGAGAAATCCGTATAGGGATCCTTCAGAGATAAATAAGGGCGCGCCATGACCGCCGGCAGCGGATCGCTGCCCGCCAAGCGAAAGCCGCAGCCGGTCAGCGCGCACACGCACAGTAAAATACACTCTCTTGCGGTGACCACAGCTCATTACACCACGATGTTCACGAGCTTGCCGGGCACGATGATCACTTTGCGCACCGCCGAAGTGCCGATGAACTTCCGGACATTGGCGTCGGCCAGCGCCGCGCCGCGCACCGCGGCTTCGTCGGCGCCCACCGCAACGGTGATATGCGCGCGCAACTTGCCGTTCACCTGTACAACCATCTGCACGGTGGCCGATTGCAGCGCCCCGGCATCGGCTTCCCGCCAAAGCTCATCGATAAGCCCGGTGCGATGACCCAACTCCTTCCATAGCGCGTGCGTGACATGCGGGATGATGGGAGATAGCGTCATCACCGCAATCTCCAGAGCCTCCTGCGCGACGCTGCGGTCCTGCGGTGCGGTCTGCGGGAATTTTGCGACCGCATTCAAAAGCTCCATGACCGCCGCAATGGCGGTGTTGAAGGTACGGCGGCGGCCCACGTCGTCGGTGACTTTCGCGAGCGTCTGGTGCGACTGGCGGCGAAGAGTTCGCTGCGCCTCGGTCAGTGAGGACTTGTCGAGAGGCGGTGCCGCACCCCGCGAAACATGATCGTGAACGGCTTTCCAGAGGCGCTTGATGAAACGAAACGCACCCTGCACGCCCTCATCGGACCATTCCAGCGTCTGTTCCGGGGGCGCCGCAAACATCATGAACAGCCGCGCAGTGTCGGCGCCGAATTCGTCCACCAGCACCTGCGGATCGACGCCATTGTTCTTTGACTTGGACATCGTAACCACGCCGCCCGATTCGACCTCCTGGCCATCGCTGCGCAGCACGGCAACACGGCGCTGGGTGTTCTTGTCGGTCGTGACGGTCACGTCGGCGGGATTGAAGTACTGCACGCGGCCCGATTCAGGCTTGCGGAAGAAGACCTCGTTCAGCACCATGCCCTGGGTGAACAGGCGCGCAAACGGTTCTTTAAACGAAAGCGCGCCCATATCTCTCATGAAGCGCGTCCAGAAGCGCGCATACAAGAGATGCAAAATGGCATGTTCAATGCCGCCGATGTACTGATCGACCGGCAGCCAATATTGAACGCGGTAATCCACCATGGCCTGATCATTGTCTGCACAGGCGAACCGCAAGAAATACCACGATGAATCGACGAACGTGTCCATCGTATCCGTCTCGCGGCGCGCGTCGGCGCCGCACTTCGGACACTTGACGGCAAGGAAGCGCTCGTCCTTCAGCAACGGGTTGCCGCTGCCGTCGGGTACCAGGTCGACCGGCAACACCACCGGCAGCTGCTCATCCGGCACCGGCACCGCACCGCAAGCCTTGCAATGGATGATGGGAATCGGGCAGCCCCAATATCGTTGCCGCGAAATCCCCCAGTCGCGCAGTCGCCAGGTAGTCCGTTTCTCGCCCAAACCTGCGGCGCTCAAGTCCCGGGCGACGGCATCGACCGCGGCCTGATAGTCCAAGCCGTCGTACGGTCCGGAATTCACGCAACGGCCGTGCTCGGAGTACCACGGTTCCCAGGCTGCGGTCGAATACGGGCGCCCCTGCACATCGATCACCTGCTTGATCGGCAGCTGATATTTCTTGGCGAATTCGAAATCGCGCTCATCGTGCGCCGGCACGCCCATGACCGCGCCATCGCCGTAGCTCATCAGCACGTAGTTGCCGACCCAGACGGGCACGGGCTCGCCGCTGATGGGATGCCGGACGTATAGACCGGTGGCCATGCCCTTTTTTTCCTGGGTGGCGAGCTCAGCCTCGACCGCGGGGCCGCGTTTGCACTCCTCGATGAAGGCCGCCAGCTTGGCATTACCCTGCGCGGCGAAGGCGGCCAGCGAATGTTCGGCGGCGACCGCACAAAACGTCGCGCCCATCAGGGTATCGGCCCGCGTGGTGAACGCATGGAGCACGCCGCCGTCGCCGATATCGTGCGGAAAACCCAGACGGACTCCCTCGCTGCGCCCGATCCAATTGGCCTGCATGATGCGCACCCGCTCCGGCCAATCCTGCATGCTCTTCAGGGCATCGAGCAGATCCTCGGCGTAGGCCGTGATCTTCAGGTAGTACATCGGGATCTCGCGCTTTTCGACGATCGCGCCGGTGCGCCAACCTCGGCCGTCGATTACCTGTTCGTTCGCCAGCACGGTTTTGTCGACCGGATCCCAATTGACGACGCCGGTCTTCTGGTAGGCGATGCCTTTTTCCAGCATGCGCAGGAACAGCCACTGATTCCAGCGGTAGTATTCCGGGCGGCAGGTGGTCAGTTCGCGGTTCCAATCCAGTCCATAGCCCAGGGATTTGAGCTGCGCCTTCATGTGGGCAATGTTGTCGAAGGTCCATTTCGCGGGCGGCACGCCGTTGGCGATGGCAGCGTTTTCGGCGGGCAATCCGAACGCATCCCAACCCATGGGCTGCAGCACATTGCGCCCGTTCATGCGCATGAATCGCGTCAGCGCGTCGCCTATGGTGTAATTGCGCACATGCCCCATGTGCAGGCGGCCGCTGGGATAGGGAAACATGCACAGGCAATAATATTTTTCGCGGCTGTCGTCTTCCTTGGCCTCGAAACTATGCTGTCGGTCCCAATAGCGCTGTGCCTCCGCTTCAACAGCGGCGGGTTCGTATCTTTCTTGCATGATTGGGCCTCAGAATACCCGAGATGCCGGGCGGCCGCGAACTGCAGTCAACCAAAGGTCGCATGCGAAACTTAAATTTTTATGGCGCGTTGGGCTTGAGTACCTTGAGCGGTTGCTTGTGGTTCTTGAGTGTCACACCCTTTGATTTTTCCCTGCTTGCCTGGATTGCGGCGGTGCCGATGTTCATGGCCGTTGAACGGGCGGGAAGTTTTCGCCGCGCGCTATTCTTTGGTTGGTGGGCCGGACTGATCGAGACGGCCGGGGGATTTTACTGGCTGATCGATGTCATGCGTCGCTTCGCCGATTTTCCCTGGATCGGAGCGGCTCTGGTGTTCCTGCTCTTTTGCGCGACGCGTGCCATCATCTTTTTGTTGTTCACGGCGGCCGTGGTCCCCATTCGCAAGCGGCTACGGGTGCCGATGACGCTGCTCGGACCCATCGCCATGGTCAGCTGCGAGCTGCTCGTGCCGCAGCTGTTTCCTTGCGGCCAATGGATCAGCCAGGCGTGGAACCCTCTCGTCATTCAAGTCAGCGAGTTGACCGGACCATTGGGCGTCACCGCATTGCTCATGATGATCAACGGCTCGCTTTACGATCTCATGCTGAACCGGCGCGCCGCGCGCTATCCGGGCATTGCCTCGGCAGTGCTGCTGGCGGCCGCGCTCATTTTCGGCGCGGTGCGCATGCGTCAAACCGACGCGCTGATCGCGCGCGCGCCGCGCCTCGAAATCGGCCTGATCCAACCGAATTTTGCCTACACCATCAATGGCGAGTTCTCGCGCGATGAGGCGCTGCGCCAGTTGACCGCCCTGCAAGAACAATCGCGCCGCCTTGAAAAGGATGGCGCACAGCTGCTGGTGTGGAGCGAGGGGAGTTTTCCGGTCGCGGTGCCGCGCGATTTCAGCGCCGATTTCTCCGCCGATTCATTGGCGATGATCCGCCGCGGGTTCAGCGTACCCACCCTGATCGGGGCCGAGATGTACGACGCGATCCACGAGGATGCCTTCAACTCCGCAATACTCCTTGACCGCGACGGCAGGGTGGCGGGCCGTTACGACAAAGTACGGCTGCTGGCGTTCGGCGAGTACGTACCCGGCATCGAAACCTTTCCCTGGCTGCGAAAATTTCTGCCGGCCGGCGCCGGACGCTTTACCGCAGGCACGGGTCCGGGCGTGATCACTATGCAGGGGCCGCGGGGCGACACCTGGCGATTGGGGCCGGTAATTTGCTACGAGGACATCTTGGAAGGGTTCCTGCGCGGGGTCGGACAGCTGCATCCAAACCTGCTGGTCAATTTGACCAGCGATTCGTGGTTTGGCGCGGACACCGAGCCGTGGGAACACATGGCGCTGGCGGTATTCGCCAGCGTGGAGCTGCGCGTCAGCATGGTGCGCGCGGTCAATTCCGGCGTTTCCGCGCTCATTGACCCCAACGGCCGGGTGGTTCGGAAAACCTACGCAAACGATCCGTACCGCAACCCGCGCGGCGCGGATGGCGTGCTGGTGGCGGCCCCGAAAATGTCCGGGGGGCACACGGTATTTGTTGCAGTGGGCAACCTGTTTGCCTATCTGTGCCTGGCTGCTTCGTTGGGACTTCTGGGCGGCGCGTTTTGGATTGCACGCCGCCCCACCAACAGCTGAACAGTCATGCTGCGTTGCAATAGTGATATTGTGAACGCGAAGCCTGCCGGTCTGCACGCTTCTAAAGAAATGAAATAAAATTATCGCGCTGCGGTAGCGGCGCATTTGGTGCAGTTCGGAAAGCTATGTCCTCACAAAGAAAGCCGGCAGCCCCTGCCCCTGGAGCGGATTTCCTGGCTGGCGGCGGCGTGGCCGGAAAACTCATGCGCGCGAAGCGCTGGGAAGAGACCCCGCTGGGGGCCCCGGAGTTGTGGCCCCAGAGCCTCAAAACTGTCGTGCGCATCCTGCTCACCTCGCGCTATCAAATGTGGATGTGCTGGGGACCGCAACTCACCATGTTCTACAACGACGCCTATGGTCCGACCCTCGGCGTGAAGCAGCAATGGGCGCTCGGGGCGTCCGCGCGCGAGGTGTGGAAGGAAATCTGGCCGGATATCGGCCCGCGCATCGAGCATGTCCTCAAGAACGGCGACGCGACCTGGGACGAGGGTCTGCTGCTTTTTCTGGAACGCAGCGGCTATCCGGAAGAAACCTACCACACATTTTCATATTCACCCCTGGCCGACGACGACGGCAGGATCGTCGGCATGCTGTGCGTGGTGACCGAAGAAACCGAACGCATCATCGGCGAGCGGCGCCTCTTGAGCTTGCGGGAAATTGCCGCAGAGGTCGCAAGCAACAACACCATGGCATCGGTGCTCCAGGCATTGCAGCGTCAATTGAGCTGCAACCAGAGAGATCTGCCGTTCACCATGACTTATCTGTTCGACGAACAGGGAAACGCCCGATTGTCTTGCGCCAGCGGCATCGACCCAGGTCACCCCATGGCTCCGCCGTGCATTGAGTCCGGCGGCTCCGATCCGGTGTGGCCGGCGGATGAAATCCTGTCGCGCAGGACCGTATTGAACCTCAGCGACCTGAAAGAGCGCTTTGCGGCAATTCCGACGGGAGCATGGGACAAGCCGCCTCGCGAGGCCATCATCGCGCCCATCGCGCAGCAGGGTCAGGATGAACTCGCCGGTTTTCTCGTCGCCGGCATCAACCCCTATCGGCGCATGGACGATGCGTATTTGGGATTCATCAATCTGGTTGCCGGGCAGATCACCTCGGGACTCGCCAATGCTCGAGCCTACCAAGAGGCCTGGCGGCGCGCGGATGCCTTGACGGAGCTGGATCGCGCCAAGACCGCCTTTTTCTCGAATGTCAGCCATGAATTTCGAACCCCGTTGACGCTGATGCTGGGTCCGCTCGAGGATGTACTGAATCGAGCCGACGACCTGCCGCTGCAGGATCATCGCCAGCTGGTGCGCATCGCCCACCGCAACGGCGTCCGCCTGCTGAAGCTGGTGAATACGCTATTGGATTTTTCGCGCATCGAAGCCGGCCGCGTGCAGGCCTTCTTCGAGCCGGTCGATCTGGCCGCTTACACCACGGAACTTGCCTCGAATTTCCGCTCAGCGATCGAGAAGGCGGGACTTCGGCTCGTGGCGAGTTGCGCGCCGCTGCCGCAGCCGGTCTATCTGGACCGGGACATGTGGGAAAAAATCGTCCTCAACCTGCTCTCGAATGCATTCAAGTTCACCTTCGACGGCTCAATCGCAGTCGAGATTCGCAGCTCCCTCGACGGTCAGCGCGCCGAAGTTACCATACGCGACACCGGCACCGGCATACCGGTGTCGGAGCTTCCGCACTTATTCGACCGATTCCGCCGGGTGGAAGGCGCGCGCGGCCGTTCGATCGAGGGCAGCGGTATCGGGTTGGCCCTGGTTCAAGAACTGGTCAGGGTCCATGGCGGCAGCATCGGTGTCGAGAGCGAGGTCGACCGCGGCACTGCGTTGACCGTATCGCTGCCGTTCGGCAGCGGGCATTTGCCGGCCGACAGGATCGGCATGGCGCGGGCGCAGCACGCCGGGGAGAGTCGCGCGCAGGCTTATGTCGACGAGGCCCTCAGTTGGTTGGCCGATACCTCTCGCGAAATACAGGCGGCGAGCGCTGCCGCGGTGGAATTCAGCGCGCCGCCAGTCCATTCTGAGCGCCGCCGGGCAGAGCGTGCTCATTGCCGACGACAACATCGATATGCGCACCTACTTGCAGAAGCTGCTGCAAAGCGCGGGCTTTCAAGTGGCCGCAGTCGCCGATGGAGAACAGGCATTGGCGGCGGCACGGCAACGCAAGCCCGACCTCGTCCTCTCGGATGTCATGATGCCGAGAGTTGGATGGCTTCGGATTGCTCGCGGCGATGCGCCAGGATCCGGATTTGCGCGACGTCCCGGTGCTGCTGTTGTCGGCGCGCGCCGGCGAGGAAGCGAAGGTCGAAGGGTTCGCAGCCGGTGCCAACGACTACTTGGTCAAGCCCTTCAGCGCGCGGGAGTTGATAGCGCGGGTCCGTGCCAATTTGGATTTGGCAACGGTGCGCCAGGAATCCGCAGAGGCCTTACGCCGTGTGAACGAGTCGCTCGAAAAGCAGGTCGCCGATCGCACCGCCGAACTGCGCGGCAAGGAAGCTCAGCTACGCACCATTTTCGGCACCAGCTACACGTATCAAGGCTATCTGTCCACCGACGGCACCGTGCTGGATGCCAACGCCACCTCCCTCGCCGGCATCCAAGCGCAATTGCAGGACGTCGTCGGCAAGCCGTTGTGGGAGACCCCGTGGATCAGCGGCACGCCGGGAATGACGGATGTGGTGCGCAGCGCCGTTCCGCGCGTCGCCGCGGGCGAGATCGTGCGGCAGGAAATCTACATCAACCTGCCGCAAGGCGGCTGGCGCTGGTTCGACTTCCAAATGCGGCCGGTACGGGATAGTCAAAATAAAGTAATTGCCATAGTTCCCGAAGGAGTGGAGACCACCGAACGGCGCTCAGCGGAAGAGGCGTTGCGGCAGGCGCAAAAAATGGAGGGCATCGGTCAATTGACCGGCGGCGTGGCGCACGATTTCAACAATCTCCTGACCATCATCGTCGGCAGCCTCGAGACATTGCGGCGGCAGATTAAACAGCCTGGATTCGACGCCGGCAACATCGAGCGGTTGGTCGAGAGTGCGATGCGCGGCGCGCAGCGCGCGGCTTCGCTGACCCAGCGACTGCTGGCATTTTCGCGCCAGCAGCCGCTTGACCCCAAACCGGTCGATGTCAGCCGGCTGGTGACCGGAATGTCGGATCTATTGCACCGGACCATCGGCGAACAGATCTCGATTGAAACCGTGCTGGCGGGCGGTCTGTGGCGCACCAACATCGATGCGAACCAGCTGGAGATGGCCGTCATCAATCTCGCGGTGAATGCGCGCGACGCCATGCCCGACGGCGGCAAACTCACCATTGAAACCTCGAATGTGTCGCTCGATGAACGTTATACCGCCAATCAGGCGGAGGTCGTTCCGGGTCAGTACGTCATGTTGGCCGTGACCGATAATGGCATCGGCATGGCACCCGAAACCGTGCTCAAAGCGTTCGAGCCTTTCTTTACCACCAAGGATGTCGGCCACGGAACGGGATTGGGGTTGTCGCAGGTCTACGGGTTCGTGAAGCAGTCGGGCGGGCACGTGAAAATCTACAGCGAGCTCGGGTCAGGCACGTCGGTCAAACTTTATTTGCCGCGACTTTATTCCAACGATCCGGTCGCATCCACTGAGCCGGCGGCGAGCATCGCGAAAGCCCAGGAGGGCGAAACAATTCTCGCGGTCGAGGATGACATCGATGTCCGCGCGCATACCTGCGGCATTCTGCGCGAGCTGGGATACCGGGTGCTGGAGGCGGGCAACGGCACCGCGGCACTCGACACGCTGCGAGCCCACCCCGAAGTCGACCTGCTGTTCACCGACGTCGGGTTGCCCGGCGGCATGAACGGCCGGCAGCTCGCCGGTGCCGCACAAAAATTGAACTCCAGGCTCAAGGTGCTGTTCACCACCGGCTATGCGCGCAATGCCATCGTGCATGACGGCCGCCTGGATCCCGGCGTGCAGCTGATTACAAAACCATTTACCTATGCCGCGTTGTCCGGGAAGCTTCGCGATCTATTGAATACGCGCAGCCGGGCCCAGCGCGTGCTCGTGGTCGAAGACGAAGAACTGATTCAAATGCTGTTGCGCAGCCACCTCGAGGACCTCGGGTTCGAAGTGGAAGTCACCGCCTCAGCCGCCTCGGCGAAAAGCAAGCTGGCATTGCTGCAAGGCCAGGTGGATGCGGCCATCGTAGATTTGGGCCTTCCCGATTCGAAAGGCGATTCCCTGGTAAGAGAGCTGCGCACGCTGTATCCCGCTCTGCCGGTCGTGATCGCGAGCGGCTACGACAAGGAGACGCTGCAGCACCAATTCGCCGCGCATCGATCGATCGAATACTTGAGCAAGCCCTTTACCGCGGAGCAGCTCGAAGCTGCGTTGCGCGTTTTAGGGCTCAAGCCATAACGTTGATCTTGGAACCTGCCGCCGCTGCGGGCAAACCGTAGCCCCTCATCCGGGCTTGCGAAATCGGTACACGACCTGATCGGTGCGGCCGCGCACGCTGGGGTCGAACACCGGCAATTTGTGATCGTCCTTTGGGTTGCGCAGCACGCCGCTTTGCGCATCCAGCAGGAAGCCCGCAGCTTCGATCTCCGTGCGCAGGCGGCGAGGCCCCTTGGGCCCAACGATAGCGCTCATGATCCGCGTGAAATAGGCGTTTCCCGGCATGAAGTCCACGACGCGATCGCCCGGCTTGAGACCCGCGAAGACCAGTAACGGCCCGGGCTTGCGCGTGGCATCGAGCCTGACTTGCTCCGCGGGCCGCCGAGGATCGGAGAGCGCACGCTCCATGGCCGGTGCCTCGATGTCAGCATGCGCCGACAGCAAAATGCACGACAGCGAAAATGCGTACGCGGCAAGATTAAGGAACTGATTTCATGACGGCGGGTCCCCTAATGACGGACTCGAGAAAGCGTACGAGTTGAAGTGCGGTTCAAGTCAAGCACTGCTCGCCACCTTTGGACCACCTTTGGAGAAAACTCGTGGGATTATTGATTGGCGAAGTTGCGCGGCGTGCCGGACTATCCACCTCGGCCTTGCGCTATTACGAAAAAGCCGGATTGTTGCCCCCGCCGGCGCGGGTTTCGAAACGGCGGATCTACGATGCCAAGGTGCTGGGTCGAATTAGGGTAATTTTGCTGGCTTTGGACGCAGGATTTACCGTGAAGGAAACCAGGACCTTTCTCAGCGGCTATCCGATCACCACCACGCCGGCCGAGCGCTGGCGGGCGCTGGCTGCGAAGAAGCTCGCGGAATTGGACGCCCAAATGACCCGGCTGGGGCAAATGAAGGCGATACTTAACGACAGTTTCCACTGCCGCTGCCTGCGCATTGAAGATTGCGAAAAATCGATGCCGCCTACCAATCTGATTTCTTGATGAGCGGTGCCGCCGTGATCGAGGACGTCAAACTCGGCGAGCACGACCTGCTGTCCTTTCTCAAGCCCGATTCGCTGTGGGGCGCGCTCATCTACCTCGTAATTTTCGTCCTGGCAGCATCGCTCGTCTCACGCGTATTTCGCGCCGCCGTGCATGCGTCGATGACCCGCCGGGGCCACCTCGACCGCACCACTATCAGCTTCCTGCAGCAGTTCGGCTCCGTGCTGATCTGGGTCGTGGCGCTGATCCTGTATGCACACCTCATTCCCATGCTCAGATCCATGGGTAACGCGCTGCTCGCCGGCGCGGGCGTCGTCTCCGTCGTCATCGGCCTCGCGGCGCAAAGTACGCTGGGCAACCTGGTGGCGGGCATTTCCATCGCCATCTACCGGCCGTTTCGCCTGGGCGATACGCTGCAAGTGACGGCTCCCACCGGCACGGACATCGGCGTCGTCGAACTGATCTCCTTGGGATACACGACGTTGCGCGCGCCGGACGGCCATTTCATCGTGCTGCCGAACGCCATTGCCGCCAGTCAAGTGACGATCAACCTGAACACGACCTACGCACCATGGCCTATGACGATCACCATTCGCTTGAACCGCGATGCCGATATCGACGCAGCCCGGCAACTGGTGCGCAGTACGGCAGCCGACATTGCCGGTGAAGCCGCGGTGGTCGGCTGTTTCCTTACCAAGATCGACGCCGCCGCCATAACGCTGGAACTCAAGTTCAAGGCCGCGGATGCCGCAGGACGCGACACGCTGCGGTCCAAAGTGTTGGCCGCTCTGCCGCGGCGATTTGCAGAAGCCAAGATCGGTTCGTCCGGCACCGAGTTGCCGGCGTTCTCCTAGAAGGGCAGCGGTGCTTGTAGGCGGTGCGCGAACGGGTTTACGCTTGCGCGCCGCGGAATTCTATTGTTCATGCAGCAAACGAGGAAATCTCATGACCGCATCCGCTGTCGCCAAGGTACGCCTTTACGAACTCGCGCTGGCAGACGGCCGCTCGGCCAGTCCCTTCGTATGGCGCATCCGTTATGCACTGGCGCACAAGGGAATCCCGTTCGAGACCGTGTACCTGGGTTTCACCGATATTCCCCGGGCGTTCGGCGGCAAATTCAAGACCGTTCCGATCCTTGAATATGGAGATACCGCGCTCGCGGAAAGTTGGGACATCGCGCGAATACTTGGATCGCGCATTCCCACAGCAGCCGCTGCTGTTCACTACGCCGGCCGAGCTTGCGCTGGTGCGGTTCATAGACGCCTGGTTCATGAGTGAGGTGCTGCGAAAAATGTTCCGGGTCTATGTCAAGGATGTGCACGACGCGGCTCGCCCGCAGGACCAGCCCTATTTTCGCGAGAGCCGCGAGAAAAACATGAAGGGCAAGACGTTGGAGAGCTTCACGGAGGATCGCGCCAGCTATTTGCCGGCGATTCGTACCTCGCTGGCGCCGCTGCGCACGCACCTGCAGAAGATCGGCCTTCCTCGGCGGCAGCGCCCCGAACTTCGCCGATTATATTGCGCTCGGCGGATTTTATTGGGCGGCCAGCGCGGGAACCTTGCCGCTGCTGGAACGCGACGACTCGCTGCGCGACTGGCTCACTCGAGGCTTCGATTTGTACGGCGGAATTGCGCGCGACCCGGGAATCAAACCGCTGTTCGAATAGGCTACTCGCCGCGGCGGCGGCGCCATGCGGCAACCACCAGTAATAGCAGCGCGCCGAGCACGACGGGATAATTGCCGGCGCGCGCGTACGGCGTAAGTCCGGTCATCGGCTGCAGCGTCGTGCGCAATACGCCCTCCTGGAATTGCGCCAGCCGCGCCACGATCCTGCCCTGCGGATCGATCACCGCCGTAATGCCGTCGTTTGCGGCGCGCACGAGGAATCGGCCGCCCTCGAGCGCACGCATGCGCGCAATCTGCAAATGCTGATGCGGCGCGGTCGAGTCGCCGTACCAGGCATTGTTGGTCACGTTGATCAGCAGGGTTGCTTGCCGCAGTACTTCAAGCTGTTGACTGCCGAATGCATCTTCGTAGCAGATGCTCAGGCCCAACTTCTGCCCGGCGGCGCTCAAGACGGACTGGCGCGAAGTACCGGCGGTGAAGTCATCATAGGGCAGGCTCATGAGGCGCAGCCAGGATCGCACGAAAGCGCGGCACCGGAAAGTATTCGCCGAACGGCACCAAGTGCCGCTTGTAGTACCAACCATCCCCGGCGGCGCTCAAGACCAATATGCCGTTGAAGTATTGTTTGGTCGCCGGCCGATAATCGACCAGGCCGATCGCGAAATCGGCGTCGTGCGCCCGCCCCTGCTCCTTGAGGCGGCTGCAGGTAATCGGGAATATCGATCGACAATACCGGCAGCGACGCTTCCGGCCAGACGATGAGCTCGGCTCCCCACGCCTCGCCGGTGAGGCGCAGATAGCGCTGCATGGTAAGTTCGCGATTTTTAGACTGCCACTTTTGATCCTGAGGCACCGCGCCTTGCACGGCGGCAATTGCGATCGGCGGCCCTGCAGGATGCGTCCACTGCGCGTGCGCCAGCACCGTGGGCACTGCAAAACAGCAGCCCCGCGGCGGCAAGTGCCATCGGCGCGCCGCGCCAGCGTCACGGCCGGCATCAGTGCGACATTGATCGCCACGGCAACTATCGCCGCCGCCCAGGTCACGCCGTAGACGCCGAACAGCGGAGCCCATCCCGCCAACGGTGAATCGATCATGGCGTAGCCGACGGACAGCCAGGGAAATCCGCTCAACAGCCAGCCGCGCAGCCATTCGAGCAGCACCCACAACGCCGGCAAGACCAACCAGTCGCGGGTCGCGCCGGGTTTTAGCCAAAAGCGATTTGCCAGGTAGCACAGCGCCGCGGGGTACAGGGACATCGCGGCGACCAGGACGGATTGCAGCACCAGCGTCAGCCAGACCGGCACCAGGCCGAACACGTGCAGGCAGGTGTACAGCCAATACGTGCCGAAGGCGAACAAGCCGACGCCGAATGCCGCACCCGCCGCGCAAGCGCGGCGCGGCGGCAATCCGCGGATCAGCGCGAACAACGCCGCCGGCGCCGCCAGGGCGATCGGCCACCAGCCGAAGGGCGCGAAGCCGAGGTTAAAGCTCGCGCCGACGGCAAAAGCGGCCGTCAACCGCGCCAGGATCTGTTTCCACTGCGCGGTCTGCGGGCCGCGCACAGCGACGCTCAAGCGCTGGACTCGTTGACGGCCGGCGGCTCGATGTCAAAAGGAACGGTCACGTGCAGAAGATCGATGCGGCGCCGATCGGCGCGCAAGATGCGAAACTCAAGATCGCCGACCTTGATGGTTTCACCGCGCCGCGGCAGCCGGCCGAACTCCTGCATCAGCAGGCCGCCGATGGTGTCGTATTCGTCGTCGGAGAATGCCGTGGAAAAATACTGGTTGAAATCGCCGATCGGCGTCAAGGCACGCACCGTGAATTCGCGCGGACGCTCCTTGCGGATGGTCTGGTCATCCTCGACGTCATGTTCATCGTCTATTTCGCCGACGATCTGCTCGATGACATCTTCGATGGTCACCAGGCCGCACACGCCGCCGTATTCGTCGACCACCATGGCAATGTGATTGTGGTTGCGGCGAAATTCCTTGAGCAGCACGTTCAGGCGCTTGCTCTCCGGCACGAAAACCACCGGGCGCATGTATTCGCGAATCTCGAAGTCCTCGTCGGCCGCGGCCTGCAGCCGCAGCAAATCCTTGGCCAGCAGGATTCCCAAAATCTGATCGCGATCCTCGCCGATCACCGGAAAGCGCGAATGACCCGACTCGACCACCAACTCGACCAATCTCTCGGGCGACTCGTCGCGCTCGACAAACACCATTTGCGATCGCGGCACCATGATGTCCCGCACCTGCATATCGGCAACGGCCAGCACGCCTTCGAGCATCACCAAGGCATCGCCGTCGAATAAGCCGCGCTCACTCGCCTCGCGCAGATTCTCGACCAGCTCCGCGAGATCCCGCGGTTCGCCGGACATGGACTGTGTAATGCGTTTTAACCAGCGGCCGGTGGTGCCGCCATGAGGCTGTTCGGACATGGATGCAGAGCATACCGGATCAGCGGTAGGGGTCTGAAAACCCAAGCCGATCAAGGATTTGAATCTCCCGGGCTGCCATTTTCTTCGCTTCGGACGCGCGCTCGTGGTCGAATCCCAGTAGATGCAGAACTCCGTGGACGGTCAGATGCGCCCAGTGCGCCTGCAGCGTCTTATCCTGGGCCCGCGCCTCGAGCGCGACGACCGGGGCGCAAATCACCAACTCGCCGAGGTACAGGCGTCCATCCGGGGCCATTCCGGCGCCGGCAAAGGACAGCACATTGGTGGGTTTGCGTTTATGCCGATAACGCGAGTTCAAACTGCGGCTGCGCGGTCCTGCCGACGATGCGCACCGAAAGCACGGCCGGCTTAGCCAGGGGGCCGAGCGCGGCTTTGGACCACTGCCTCAGCAGCCGGGCACTCGGCACCCAAGGGCTTCGCGATGCGTAGCTCACCTCAGTTCGAGCCGCGCCGCCACTCTTAGTCGCCGTCGTTGGAAGCGCTTGCCTCGTAGGCTTGTACGATTCGCTGCACCAACGGGTGGCGCACCACATCGCGCGAAGTGAACATCGTAAAGGCGATGCCGCGCACGCCGCGCAGGATATCGATCACCGTGCGCAGGCCGGACTGCTTGGAGTTCGGCAAGTCGACCTGGGTGATGTCGCCGGTCACCACCGCCTTGGAGCCGAAACCGATGCGGGTCAGGAACATTTTCATCTGTTCGTTGGTGGTGTTCTGCGCTTCATCCAGGATGACGAAGGAATCATTCAGCGAGCGTCCGCGCATGAACGCCAGCGGCGCGACTTCAATCACATTGCGCTCGATCAGCTTGGCGACCCGCTCGAAACCCAACATTTCGTACAGGGCGTCGTACATCGGGCGCAGATAAGGGTCGACTTTTTGCGAAAGATCGCCGGGCAGAAATCCCAATCGTTCGCCCGCCTCGACCGCCGGGCGGACCAGCACGATGCGCCGCACCTTTTCCGACTGCAGCGCCTCGACCGCACACGCCACCGCGAGATAGGTCTTGCCGGTGCCGGCCGGGACCGATGCCGAAGGTCAGGTCATGCGTGCGGACATTGTTGAGATATTCGGTTTGATTGGCGCCGCGCGCACGGATCGCGCCGCGCGCCGTGCGGACTTTCAACTCATCCGATTCAGTCTTCGGGCCCGCATCGTTGCCGTCCATGTCCAGTTCCTGCAAAGCGATGTGCACCCGCTCCGAATCCACCGGTTCGCGCTGCGCGCGCGCATACAGATCCTGGAGCACCGATTCCGCGCGCTCGATCGCCGCCGTCAGGCCGACCAGCTGAAAGCGATTGCCGCGCCGTCTCACTTCCACGCCCAGTCGCGACTCGATCAGGCGCAGGTGCTCATCCAACGGGCCGCACAGCTCGACCAGGCGGACATTGTCGGCGGGAGCGAGCAGCACATCCCGGGTGACGGGCACGGTACTCACGCCGCACCGGCGGCGGCGAGACGGCCGCGCAGCGAATTGGGCATGGCCTCGGTGATGATGACGTCCGCGAATTTGTTCATGAGCGATTGCGGATTATCGCCCGGTCCGTCGAAATTGACCCAACGATTATTGTCGGTGCGTCCGGCCAGTTGCGCCGGATTGCGTTTGGCCGGGCGCTCCACCAGCACCCGCTGCCGGCTGCCGACCATGCGCTGCGAAATCGCACGCGCCTGGCCGTTCAAGCGCTGCTGCAGCAGCTCGAGCCTGAGTTGTTTGAGCTCGTGCGGAACTTCGTCCGGCAACGCAGCGGCGGGAGTACCGGGTCTGCGGCTGTAGAGAAAGCTGAACGACTGATCGAATCCGACTTCGGCCACCAGGTTCATGGTCGCCAGAAAGTCCTCATCCGTCTCCCCCGGAAAGCCGACGATCAGGTCGGTGGAGATGCAGATGTCCGGCCGCACCGCCCGCAGCTTGCGCAGCTTCTGCTTGTATTCCAGCACCGTGTGTCCGCGTTTCATGGCGGCCAGAATGCGGTCCGAACCGCTTTGCACCGGCAAATGCAGGTAGTTGTTGAGTTGCGCAACGTTGGCGTACGCTTCGATCAAGCTGTCGTTGAAATCCAGCGGATGCGATGTGGTAAAGCGAATGCGCTCGACGCCGTCGACGCCGGCGACGAAATGGATCAGCGTCGACAGATCCGCGAGCGTTCCGTCCGCCATCGGTCCGGCATAGGCATTCACGTTCTGGCCGAGCAGCGTGATCTCGCGCACGCCCTGCTCCGCCAGGCGTGCAACCTCCGCCAGCACCTGATCGAACGGGCGGCTGATTTCCTCGCCGCGCGTGTAGGGGACCACGCAGAAAGTGCAGTACTTGCTGCAGCCTTCCATGATGGAAACGAAGGCCGTGGCCGCACTGGTGCGCGTCTCGGGCAGGCGATCGAATTTTTCGATTTCCGGAAAACTGATGTCGATCTGCGATCGGCCGGACTGCTTGAGGCCCTGAATCATGGCCGGGAGGCGGTGCAAGGTCTGGGGCCCGAACACCAGATCGACGAAAGGCGCGCGCGCGGTGATGCCCTCGCCTTCCTGGCTGGCCACGCAGCCGCCGACGCCGATAACCACATGCGGGCGCTGCTGCTTGAAAAGCCGCCATTCACCCAGCAGCGAAAATACCTTTTCCTGCGCCTTTTCGCGCACCGAGCAGGTGTTGACCAGCAGGACGTCCGCCTCGGCGGGATTGTCGGTGCTCTTCATGCCGTGCGCCGCTTCGAGCACATCCCGCATCTTGCCGGAATCGTATTCGTTCATCTGACAGCCGAACGTCTTTATGTATAAAAGGCCGGGCATTTACAGCATGGGCTCCCAGGGAAAAGGCCGTTAAGATACTAGGAACCATGGCAATACGCGAAGTTCTCAAAATGGGCGACCCCCGGCTGCTGGCAGTCGCGCAGCCGGTGGCCGAATTCGGCACGCCGGACCTTGAAAACCTGCTGACCGATATGCAGGACACCATGCGAAATCTCAATGGCGCCGGGCTCGCCGCGCCGCAGATCGGGGTGGGCCTGCGGGTCGTCATCTTCGGCTTTGAAGAGAATCCGCGCTATCCGGAAGCGGATGCGGTGCCCTACACGGTGCTCATCAATCCCGAACTCACGCCGATCGGCGATGAGCTCGAGGAGGACTGGGAGGGATGCCTGTCGGTTCCCGGCATGCGCGGCCTGGTGCCGCGCTACCGCGAGCTGCGCTACACGGGCTTTGATGCGGCGGGAATGCCGATCGACCGCACGGTGCAGGATTTCCATGCGCGCGTGGTGCAGCACGAAGTCGATCATCTGGACGGCATTCTTTATCCACGCCGTATCCGTGATTTAACCCAATTCGGCTTCAACGACGCGTTGTTCCCCGGGGAAACGCTGCTCGACGAGTGATTGCCGCGCTTAGGCCGGAGCGCAGGTTGCCCTCAAGGCAGGTCGAAAATGATGACCCCGCGTCCCTGCTTTCCGGCATTCAAGTCCGCAAAGGCGCGCGGCGCCTCGTCGATGGAATAAGTCCGCGTGATCAGTTCATCGAGCTTGAGACGGCCGCTGCGGTACAGGCCGATGAGCCGCGGGAAATCCAACTGCGGGCGCGCTCCGCCGTACATGCTGCCCGTCAAGGTCTTCTCGGTGGTGGCGACCTGTTGCGCGCCGAGGGTGATTTGCTCGGTGGGTCCGGCAATCCCGACGATCACCGCAGTACCGCCGCGGCGCAATACCCCCCACGCCATTTCCGAGATCTTGCCCGCGCCCACGCAGTCAAACGCATAATCCGCGCCGCCGCCGCAGAGTTTGTACAAATCCTTGCCCGCGCTCGGTTGACCGGTGATGTTGTAGCCGTGCGTCGCGCCGAATTGCTTCGCCATCTCCAGCTTCTCATCGCTGGTGTCGACGGCCACGATCATTCCGGCACCGGCAATGGCGCAGCCTTGAATGGCGTTCAAGCCGACGCCGCCGCATCCGAAAATCGACAGCGATCGAACCCGCTTCGACCTTGGCGGTATTCACAGCCGCGCCGACTCCCGTCATGACGCCGCAGGCAATCAGCGCCGCACGGTCCAAGGGCATTTTTTGGTCGATCTTGACCACATTGCCCATGTGCACGGTCGCATATTCGGCCATGACGCCGCAGCCGCAGAACACGTTCAGATCCTGTCCGGCAGAATCGCGGGTGCGCACGGTGCCGTCGGGCAGGGTGAACAAAGACTTCAGCGACTGCACGCAGAGCTGCGGCCGCCCGGTCTGACAATAGTGGCAATGGCCGCACATGCTCACGAATGAACTGACCACATGATCGCCGACGGCATAGTTCTCGACGCCGTCGCCGACCGCAACGATGACGCCCGCGCCTTCATGCCCCAATACCAGGGGCAGCGGATACGGGATCGTGCCGTTGGTCGCGGACAGATCGCTGTGGCACACGCCGCAGGCCGCGATTCGCACGGTCACCTCGCCGTGCCGGGGCGCTGCAACTTCGATTTGTTCAACCAACACCGGCTTGCCGACTTCGCGCGCCAGAACTGCTTTCGCCAATTGAGCTCATTGAGAGTTTTCCTATTCGCGGGTGAGCGCAGCGTAGCGCTGCAAATGCGTATCGCTGTCGCCGAACATGAGCTCGGCCGCGGTCAGGCGCTTGAACCAATGGCTGACAATGAGTTCGTCGGTCATGCCCATTCCGCCGTGCAACTGCACGGCCTGTTGTCCGACGTAGCGTGCCGACTGGCCGACGACGGCCTTGGCCGCCGACAAGGCGCGGCGCCGCTCGGCGACATTCTCATCGCTACAGCGCAGCGCGGCCAGGTAGCTCATGGATCGCGCCTGCTCCAGATGAATCAGCATGTCGGCGATGCGATGCTGCAAGGCTTGGAAGCGGCCGATGGCCACGCCGAATTGCTGGCGCGACTGCACGTAGGCAACCGTGGCGTCGACCAGCGCCTGCATGACTCCCACCGCCTCGGCGCAGAGTGCCGCGAGACCGATGTCCAACGCGGCTTCGATCGCCGGCAATGCCGCACCTTCCGCGCCAAGGCGGCTGCTTGCCGGCACCTCGACCCCTTGCAAATACACATCGGCGGCGCGCTGGCCGTCGATGGTGGGATACGGATCCAAGCTCAATCCCTTGGCTTCTCGCGGAATCCGAAACAGCGAAACGCCCTGCGCGTCATCCTGGGGCTCGCCGGAAGTACGCGCCGACACCAGCAGCGTGTCGGCGGCACCGGCATGCATCACCACGGCCTTGTGGCCGTCGAAGCGTGTAAATCTCGCCCGACTTGCGCGCGCGGGTCGTCACCCACTGGGATTCGAAGCGCGAATCGGGTTCGTAATGCGCGAGCACGGCGATCGCTTCGCCGTCCGCCATCCGGGTCAACAACTCGCGCGGCGGCGGCATCGGCGCCGAAGCTGCGCAGCAACGCGGTGGCGATCACCGCGCTGCTCAAGAACGGCTCGAGCAGCAAGCTGCGCCCGCAGGCACCCATGACGCTCGAGCGTCTCCAGCGGGCCAAACCCCAGCCCGCCCTGCGCCGCCGGCACGTTGAGCGCGAGCACGCCGAGTTCCGCCGAGCCCCTTCCAGGCCGCTTTGTCCCAGCCCGCGGCCGAGGCGTTGATGGCCCGGAATTTCTCGAACGGGTATTGCTCGGTCAGATAACGATCGACCGTTTCCTGCAGCTGCCGCTGCTCGTCGCTGAATTCGAAGTTCATGGGGTTCTCTGCGGTTCTCTAAAGACCAACGATCATCTTGGAAATGATGTTCTTCTGAATTTCGTTGGTGCCGCCGAAGATCGACAGCTTGCGCTGATTCATGTACGCCGCAGCCAGAGTCGACGGCATAGCGCGGTCCGGCTGCCTCGAGCGTCGGGTCCGATTGCCATCCCGCTTCCATGGCTTCGCGCCGCAACGGCAATGCATAGGCGCCGACCGCCCGCATCAGCAGTTCGGAGATGCGTTGTGCGATTTCGGTGCCCCGGATCTTCAAAATGGAGGCTTCCGGGCCCGGCGCTTTGGCGCCCCGCTCGCCCGACAACACGCGCAAATTGGTGATCTCCAGCGCCCACAGATCGATCTCGACCTGCGCGATGTTGGCGGCGAAAAGCGGATCCTCGATGAGCGGCCGGCCATTTTTGCGCTCGATCGACGCGATCCGCTTGAGGCGGGCCAGTTCGCGCTTGGCGCCGCCGATGCCGGCGATATTGGTGCGTTCGTGCCCGAGCAAGAACTTGGCATACGTCCAGCCCTTGTTCTCATCGCCGACCCGATTCTGAACCGGTACCCGCACATCCTCGAACCAAATCTCATTGACCTCATGACCGCCGTCCAACAGCGTGATCGGGCCGCACCGTAATCCCGGGACTCTTCATGTCGATCAAGAGAAAAGTAATGCCGGATTGCTGCTTGGCGGCCGCGTCGGTGCGCACCAAACAGAAGATCCAATCGGCGTACTGGCCCAGCGTGTTCCAGGTCTTCTGGCCATTGACGATGTAGTGATCCGCGCCTAAAACCGCCCGGGTCTTGAGCGAGGCCAAATCAGAGCCCGCGCCCGGTTCGGAATAGCCCTGGCACCACCATTCGGCGCCGGAACTGATGGGCGGCAGAAACCGCTGCTGCTGGGCGGCATTGCCAAACGCCATGATGACGGGCGCAACCATCTTGGTGCCGAAGGGGATCAGGCGCGGCGCGCCGGCCAGTGCGGTCTCTTCCTCGAAGATATATTGCTGTACCGAATTCCAGCCCGGACCGCCGAACTCTTTCGGCCAGCTCACTCCGCCCCAACCGCGCTCATGAAGGGTGCGTTGCCACAGCACATGATCGTCCCGGCTGAGCTCAAAGCCGTTGAGCACCTTGTCGCGGATTGGGGGCGGCAATTTGTCCCGAAGAAAGGCGCGAACCTCCTCGCGGAAGGCCTGTTCCTGTTCGGTAAATTCTAGACGCATCGGGATTTCCGTTTAAGTTCTGTTCTGCAGTACAGAATTTAATTCTGAAATAGTGCAAAATTATGGGGAGGCGGGTTGGGGGTTGTCAATGATACTGACCAAGAAGTCGAACATTTCCGCGGTTACCGCGGCAGCCAAAGCCGACCGTCACTTCGTCAACGCCCTGGGCAGGGGGTTGGAGGTGCTGGCCTGTTTCCGTCATGGCGATCGCATGCTCGGCAATCAAGATCTCGCCCGCGCCTGCGGCCTGCCGAAATCCACCGTCTCCCGCTTGACCAACACCCTCACCAAGCTGGGCTACCTGGTGTATGTCGAGGAGAGTGCCAAGTACAGCCTCGGCATCGCGACCTTGAGCCTCGGGAGTGCCATGTTGGCGCGCCTGGACATCCGCAAGCTGGCCCATCCACGGATGCAGGAACTCGCCGAGTTTGGCCAGTGCATGGTGAGCCTTGGCACGCGCGATCGGTTGTCCATGCTGTACATCGACGTGGTACGCGGCTCCGGCGCGGTCACTTTGAGTCTCGACATGGGTGCGCGAATTCAAATCGCCACCTCGGCGATGGGCCGCGCCTACATCACCGCCGTACCGGAAAGCGAGAGAAACGAAATCATGGAGCGGGTGCGCGAGCTGGTTGCCGATGATCGCTGGCTGGAGATCAAAGCGGGCATCGAACGGGCCCTGCGCGACATTCGCGAACTCGGCGTCTGCTGTTCATTCGGGGAATGGCAAAAAGACGTCAACGGCATCGCCGTGCCGGTGCGCCCCGGGGGCGGCCTGCCGCCCATGTCGATCAATTGCGGCGCGCCCGCCTACATGGTCGCGAAGGATTTTCTCTTGGAAAAGGTCCGCCCCAAACTCATCGCACTGGCGAACGAATTGGAGACCTCGCTCGGCACCTTGAGCTAGCTGCCGAGACTTTCCACCCGCGCGTGCACGGGCGCCGGGGACCTTACGCGGCCGTCTCGTTGGACGGAAACACTCCGGCAGCGGCACGCCAGTCGGAGGGCGACTGTCCGGTCCAGCGGCGAAAGGCGCGCGTGAAGCAGCTGCCCGCGGAGAATCCCAGCAAATAGGTGATATCGCTGAGGCTGTGCCGCGGCGCGCTCAAATAGGCCAACGCCAACGCACGGCGCGTCTCATCGAGAATGTCCTTGTAAGTCGCGCCGCTTTCGCCCAGTTTGCGCTGCAGGGTGCGGGCGCTCATGTTGAGAATCTCCGCGACATCCTCTTGCGAAGGCTCGCCGTGCGCCAGACGTTGCGTCAAGACTTCGCGCACGCGCACTTCGATGTTGTCGCGCTCGAGTTGCGACAGATATTGAAGCGCAATCGCGTCGTTGTGCCGCGCCAGTTCCGGATTGCCGCCATCCAAGCGGCGTTCGACGCTTTCGCGGTCGAACACCAGGCGGGTCTGCAGCGCATTGAATGTCAACGGTGCGCGCAGCAAATTCACGAAATCATCGAGCCGCGCCGGCGGCGGGCGCCGAAACTCAATGCGTACGGGAGAATATTCCCGGCCTATCAGCGAGCGGCACATGCGCAGGTACAGTCCGACCACCGCATCGATGGGCGCATCGCCCAGCTCGGTTGTCGGCGAAATGATGAAATGATATTCCGAGCCGCACAGGTAGAACTGATAATCCACCGCATCGCTGACGATGTGGCAGTAGCGCTGCGCCCGCTCGAACGCCTCTTTCAAGGTCGAACTCGCGGACATGCCGTAGCTCATGGCGTGGAAACTGGTGGGCCGGATATAGCTCGCCACCTTGAGCCCGAAGGCGGGATCGCCTGTGGCCGCCAGCGCAATTTTCCACAGGCGCAGGCTGTAGGTTACGGGGCAGCGCGCGGTGGGGCAGTCGAGCGACTTCGGGTCCAAGCCCGCTTCGGAGAGCAACGTGGCGCTATCGCAGCCGGCGGCATCCAGGGCACGGCAAATCGCTTTGATCCAGGAGCAGAGCGTGGTCTTGCCGCCAGTCGAATCAGCCGGTGTCCGCACTGCCTTTGCGCCCAAGTCCCCTCCCCGAGCCTAGAACGGAATATCGTCGTCGAATTCCTCTTTTCCGCCGGCGGGCGCCGGTGATTGATCGAAGTCGTCCCGCGGCGGCGCGCTCGCACCTGAGCCGCGTTCGCCGCCGCCCGTGCCGCACGCGCACTGCCACCGCCCGCACGGCCGCCCAGCATTTGCATATTATCGGCGATGATTTCCGTGGTAAATCGATCGTTGCCCTGCTTGTCCTGCCATTTGCGGGTCCGCAGCTTACCCTCGACGAATACCTGAGAGCCCTTGCGCAGGTATTCGGCGGCGATCTCGCCCAAACGGCCGAATAAGGCGATGCTGTGCCATTCGGTGCGCTCTTGCTGAGCTCCGGACGCCTTGTCCTTCCACGATTCGCTGGTCGCGATCCGAATATTGGTCACCGTCATTCCGCTGGGCATGGATCGCGTTTCAGGATCCGCCCCAAGGTTTCCGACCAGAATTACTTTGTTTACGCCGCGCGCCATGTCCTGATCCCCCGCCTCAATTCAATGCCGTACATTGTACACGGCGAGCCAAGCCCCAATATCCTCGTTCAGGCGCGCAATAATGCAGATTCAAGCGCCCCCACAAGCCCGCAGGGTCGTTTTACCCGCGCTTGACGCGGCGCGTATAGTAATCGGTTAGATGCAAAATATCCGAATCCGGGGTGCCCGGACCCACAACCTGAAGAATATCGACCTGGACCTGCCGCGGGATCGATTGATCGTATTCACCGGCCTGTCGGGATCCGGCAAGTCCTCCCTGGCCTTCGACACCATTTATGCCGAGGGTCAGCGGCGCTACGTGGAATCCCTGTCCACCTACGCCCGGCAATTTCTCTCGATGATGGAAAAGCCGGACATCGACACCATCGAAGGTCTCTCCCCGGCCATCTCCATCGAGCAGAAATCGACCTCGCACAATCCGCGTTCCACCGTGGGCACGGTTACCGAGATTCACGACTATTTGCGACTGCTGTTCGCCCGTGCCGGCACGCCACGCTGCCCCGATCACAAAATCGACCTGGCGGCGCAAACGGTCAGCCAGATGGTGGATGCGGTGCTCGAGCATCCCGAAGGAACCGCATTGATGCTGCTGGCGCCCGCAATCGCCGAACGCAAAGGCGAGCACGCCGAACTTCTCGAGGAACTGCAGGCCGGCGGTTTCGTGCGCGCTCGCATCGACGGCAAGGTGGTCGAACTCGACCAGGCGGCAAAACTCGACGTGCGCCGCAAGCACACCGTCGAGGCCATCGTCGATCGCTTTAAAGTGCGGCCGGACCTGGGCCAACGGCTGGCGGAGTCGTTCGAGACGGCGCTGCGTCTGGGCGAGGGCGTCGCGCGCATCAGCTACATGGACGATCCGGCGCGCCCGGAACTGGTGTTCTCCGATAAATTCGCCTGTCCCATCTGCAACTATTCCTTGAGCGAACTCGAACCGCGCTTGTTCTCGTTCAACAGCCCCCTCGGCGCCTGCCCGACCTGCGACGGGCTCGGCACCCAGGATTTCTTCGATCCGGCCAAAATTGTGGCGAATCCGCATTTGTCTTTGGCGGGCGGTGCGGTGCGCGGCTGGGATCGGCGCAATGCCTATTATTTTCAATTGATCCAGTCGCTGGCGCGCTACGCGAAGTTCGATATCGAGGCCCCGTTCGAGTCGCTGCCGCAGAAGATCAAGGATTTGGTGCTGTTCGGCAGCGGCGACGAACAGATCGAATTCAAATACCTGGACGGCAAAGGCGGCACGGTATCGCGCCGGCACACCTTCGAGGGCATCGTGAGAAACCTCGAACGCCGCTACAACGAAACGGAATCGGTGGCGGTGCGCGAAGAGCTCGCCAAATACCGTTCGTCGCGCGCCTGCCCCGATTGCCACGGCACCCGCTTGAACCGTGCCGCTCGAAACGTTTTCATCGACGGCAAAAGCGTGCCCGAAATCTCGTCGCTGTCCGTGACCGGGCGCTGCAGTTCTTCGGCGAACTCACGCTCCCCGGATGGCGTGGCGAAATCGCCGTCAAGATCGTCAAGGAAATCAACGACCGGCTGGGGTTCCTCGGCAATGTCGGGCTCGGATACCTGACCTTGAACCGCAGCGCCGACACACTGTCCGGAGGCGAAGCGCAGCGCATCCGCCTGGCGAGCCAAATCGGTTCCGGATTGGTCGGCGTCATGTACATTCTGGACGAACCCTCCATCGGCCTGCATCAGCGCGACAACCAGCGCCTGCTCGACACGCTGGTCAATCTGCGCAATCTCGGCAACACCGTGATCGTCGTCGAACACGACGAGGAAGCCATCCGCCAGGCCGACCATGTCGTTGACTTGGGGCCCGGGCGCCGGAGTGCACGGCGGCAAGATCGTGGCGCAGGGAACGGCAGCCGAAGTGGCCGCGCATCCCGACTCGATCACCGGGCAGTACTTGAGCGGACGCCGCGCCATTGAGATCCCGATGCTTCGGCACAGTCCGGATCCGAAACGCATGCTGCGCGTCATCGGTGCGACCGCCAACAATCTGCAGAAGGTCACGGCGGAATTTCCGCTCGGCCTGCTGACCTGCGTCACCGGCGTTTCCGGATCCGGAAAATCGACGCTGGTCAACGACACCCTGTTTCGCGCCGTCGCTACGCAGCTGAATCATGCCGCGGCGGGAACCGCGCACTTCGATCGAATCGAGGGCCTCGAACACATCGATCGGGTGATCGAAATCGACCAAAGCCCGATTGGGCGCACGCCGCGCTCCAATCCGGCGACCTACACCGGGCTGTTCGCGCCGATTCGCGAAATTTTCGCTGCCGTGCCGGAGGCGCGTGCACGCGGCTACGAAGCCGGCCGTTTCAGCTTCAACGTCAAGGGCGGGCGCTGCGAGGCCTGCCAGGGTGACGGCGTGATCAAGGTCGAAATGCATTTTCTGGCCGACGTGTACGTGCCCTGCGACGTCTGCAAGGGCAAGCGCTACAACCGCGAGACCCTGGAAATCCGCTTCAAAGGCAGGAACATCCACGAAGTCCTCGATATGACGGTCGAGGATGCGCTGCCTTTTTTTTCAGCGGTGCCGACCGTTCAGCCCAAACTCAAGACCCTGCTCGACGTCGGCCTGTCGTACGTGCGCCTGGGCCAGAGTGCGACCACTTTGTCGGGCGGCGAGGCGCAGCGCGTGAAGCTCGCCAAGGAACTCTCGAAGCGCGCCACCGGCCGAACGCTGTACATTCTCGATGAACCGACCACCGGCCTGCATTTCGCGGATATCGCGCAGCTGCTGGTGGTGCTGCAGCGCCTGCGCGATGAGGGTAATACGGTCATCGTGATCGAGCACAATCTCGATGTCATCAAGACCGCGGACTGGGTCGTGGATTTGGGTCCCGAGGGCGGCGATAACGGCGGCCGCATCATCGCGGTGGGCACGCCCGAACAAGTCGCTGCCAACAAGGCCTCCTACACCGGACATTATCTGCGCGCGACGCTGGCCGCGCCGAGCAGTTTCGAGCGTAAACGGGCGTGAACGACACGTGCGCGTGACCGGTCAAGCCGCGCCCCTGGTCGGCATGCTGATCGGAGGATTGGGCGGCGCCATCTACTGGCTGGCGCTGCAAATCTGGCCATCGAGCGTCGCGGTGATTTTGTCCATGACTGCGACCGCTCTGCTGACCGCCGAATTGCGCGCGGTGGCCGGCTAGCGCGCATCGATGTGCTCGGCCGCGTGCTGTGCCTGCTCATCAAGTACAACGCACTGATGGCCTTGTCGGCCGCCAAGCTGCCCTTCGCGGCGCCTGCGAACATCCCGCTGGCGCTGATCATGGTTTGCGGCTACGGCGCGAGTTTCGCCATGATCGGTGTCGGTCGTGGCGATGCGGCCGGAAAAGTCGGCGCGAAAAATCGGCCACGGAGCGTTGAGCATGGCGTTGCTGATCGGTTTCGCGCCCGCGGCTGTGCTCGGGATTCCCGGCCTCATCGGCTTGGCCGCGGCCATCATCGCCGGCATGATGCTCATCGCGTTTCTTAGGCACAAAGGAGCCGCCGCCACGGGCGAGGTGCAGGATTTGACGCAGCTGGGCACTGAAGCCTGCTTTTATCTGGGAGCGCTCGCCACCTGGGAGTACGTATGAGCCGCGCCGTGCCGGCCCTTGCGCGAGGCGCGCATTGCCGCTACTGACGCGCATCGATCCTGAGCTCGCGCACGATCTTGGTTTGGCGGGATTGAAATGGCTGCGGCCGCTGTGGCCGCCATTGCAGTATCCCGCGTCGCCGGCGGTATCCTGCTTTGGGCTGCGATTTTCCCATCCCCTGGGGTTGGCGGCCGGCTTCGACAAGAACGGCGATTACCTGGATGCTTTGGGCGCTCTGGGATTCAGTCACATCGAGTTGGGCACGGTGACGCCGCGTCCACAACCCGGTAATCCCAAACCGCGCATGTTCAGAATTGCGGGCGAGAGAGCGCTGATCAACCGCATGGGCTTCAACAACAAGGGGGTCGACCATCTGGTCTCCCAGCTCGTGCGCAGCCGTTACCCGGGAATACGCGGCATCAGCATCGGCAAGAACTTCGACACGCCCATCGAAAAGCCCAGGATGACTATGTTGCCTGCCTGCGCAAGATCTACTCCCTTGCCGGCTACATTGCGGTGAATGTCTCCTCGCCCAACACCGAGCGTCTGCGCGAACTGCAGGCGCGCGACGGGCTGCGGCGCATTCTCGGCACGCTGCTCGAGGAGCGCGTGCTTCTGCAGCAGCGCTTTGGCAAGCGTGTGCCGCTGTTGGTCAAGGTAGCGCCGGACCTGAGCGGCGAACAGATCGTCATGCTCGCGCAGGAAGTGCGTGCCGCGGGGATCGACGGCGTGATCGCCACGAATACCTCGATTGATTTGCATCTCCTTAAGAGCGCCGCCCGCGGCCGAACAGCGCGGAGGCTTGAGCGGTGCGCCGCTGCATCCGCTGTCCGTCAGCGTCATCGCGCAACTGCGCTCCGAGCTGGGCGCGGATTTTCCCATCATCGGGGTCGGCGGCATCGTCAGCGCAGACCACGCGCGCGCCACGCTGAAGGCCGGCGCCAACCTGTTGCAGGTGTATACGGGCTTCGCCTACCGGGGCGCGGTGCTGCTCGAGGAAATATTGCGCGGTGTGCAGTCATGATCGACGAGGACGCCGTCGGCCCCTTTTCCCAGTGCCATGGTGTTCGCAATCATGAATAGAATTCCCTGGATCGTATTTGCGTTGGCGCTGCTGTTCGCGATTTTCTTTTTCGCCAACACGGTCTCGAGCCTCCCGCCGTTCGGTGGCAGCGCATTTTGACAGCAGCGGCTTTCCCACGGCCAGCATGACGCGCGAGTTCTACGCCAAATTCGTCTTCACCATGGGCGTCGGGTTTCCGATTGCCATGGTCGCGCTGCTGACCGTGATTTATTCTCGTGCCAGCGACATGAAAATGCCCAATCGCGATTATTGGCTCGCGCCGGAACGCATCGCGCAGACGCGCTCGCTGCTGGTTGCGCACGGTGTTTGGTTCGGCTGCCTCCTGACCGCCATGGTGTGCTACGTCCATTGGCTGGAGCTGCGCGCGCATTTGACGGTGCCGCCGCATCTTTCCAATCAACTGGTCGGCGGCGGCTTGTTCGTTATCTTTGTCATCACCGGCGGCTGGATCGTCTGGATGCTGCGTTACTTTCGGCGGCCGCGGGTCATCCCCTGAAGGCCGCCCACCCTTAGCGCAGAATTGCGGTCAGGGTAATCTCAGGAACGCCGGTCAGCGCTTTCGACAAGGGACAGTCCTGCTTTGCCTTGGCGGCGATTTTCTGAAAGGTCGCCTCATCCATTCCCGGGACAGCGGCCTCGAGCTTAAGAGCGATGTGTTCGATGGAAAAACCTCCGCCCTTTCAGCATCAACCGCACCGCGGCCTGGGTGTCGACGGAAGTCGTGGAAAATCCCGCTGCATCGCAACCAAAGGAAAAGGCCATGGTGAAACAGGCAGCATGCGCTGCCGCCAGCAGCTCCTCAGGATTGGTGCCTCGCTTGTCATCCTCAAAGCGGCTGGCATATCCGTACGGATAGGCCTTCAGTGCCTCAGTCTGGGTGCTGATCCTGCCGACGCCCAGCTTGCCCCGTCCTTCCCAATGCACCGTCGCGGTCTTGTCGCTCATCGTAAACTCCTCATGGTTGAGTTGCGAAATTCAAGGTGGATCGATCGCGTAAAGATTAGCGCCTGGTCGGTCATCGCGGAGGCGGCGGGATGAATTCCGTCTCGCCCGGCACCGGCGCGAATTGGCGATTCGCCCAGCGCTCTTTCGCCTGCGAGATGCGTTCCTGTGAAGAAGCGACGAAGTTCCACCAAATATAGCGAGGCGTCGGAAAACGATTGCCTCCCAAGAGCATGGCCCGGGCCTCTTGCTCGGCGCGCAGGCGCACCGTCCTCGAGGGTTCGAGCACCGCGAGCTGGCCTTCGCCGATCTTGCGGCCATCGATATCCAGTTGGCCATTCGCCACATAAACAGCGCGTTCTTCATGTTCGGCAGGGACTTCAAGAACGGCGCCCGGCGGGAATTGGGCGTGCACGTAAAGCGTCGGCCACAGCGTGACAACGGGTGAGCGCAATCCCATGGCTTCGCCGGCAACCACCGAGAGTTCCACGCCGTCGAGCGTCCGCCGCGGAATCACGCTCGCCGGGTAGTGGGTGAAATCCGGATCAACATCCTCGCGGCCATCGGGCAACGCAACCCAGCTTTGGATGCCGTGAATTTTCTCGCCGGCGGCCCTCGCGGCACGGGGTGTTCTTTCCGAGTGCGCGATACCCCTCCCCGCCGTCATCCAGTTGACATCGCCGGGACGGATTTCGCGCACATTGCCCAGGCTATCGCGATGTTCGAGCGAGCCTGAGAAGAGGTACGTGACCGTAGCCAGCGCGATATGGGGATGCGGCCGAACATCGATTCCATGACCCGGATCGAATTGTGCCGGTCCTAAATGATCGAAAAAGATGAACGGACCCACCATCTGCCGCCCTTCGGCAGGCAGCGCTCGGCGCACGCCGAAGCCGCCAAGATCGCGTGGCCGTGCACTCACCAATTGTAAAATTGTCATAGCCGCTCGCAGGAATTGATCTGGGCCATTATGGCATTCGAGAACATTCGGCCCCTGAAGTTCGGCATGTCTGTAAAGGCTGACATCGGCCGCCGGTTCTTGAGTGACTGTTGATGGTATGTTCGTATGGCTATTGGGAGCGGGTTCTTGGGTCAGGAGGCTGGCAATGACGGAGACCGAAATCTGGACAAAATGGGAGAGCCAGGTTGTCAACGGCATCTTTCCTCTGCGGCGCTTTTTAGGCAGGTCCAACCATAGCGTCGTCTTTCTGACCGACTGCAAGGCGCAAAAGCTGGCCAACGCCGCCATCAAGATCATTCCGGCGGATCCGGCACGGGCGGAGATGCAGCTGTCGCGCTGGCGTACCACCGCGGCGCTCACCCATCCGCATATGATCCGGCTGCTGGATGCCGGCCGCTGCAAGCTCGGCGGGCACCCTTTTCTCTTCGTCGTCACCGAATACGCCGAACAAAACCTCGCGCAGATCCTCCCTCATCGAGCCCTGACCTGGGATGAAGTCCGGGAAATGCTGATTCCCACTCTCGACGTCCTAGCCTTCCTGCACCGCCAGAATCTGGTGCACAGCCGGCTCAAGCCGCCCAATTTTTTGGTCGTCAACGACCAGCTAAAGCTGGCGAGCGATACGATCCGGCCTGCGGACCTGGTGACTGACGCTGATGGCGATATCCGCGGTCTCGGCGGGGTGATCGTGGAGGCACTGACTCAGAATCCTCCCGAGTCCGACGCCACTGCCTCGTTGCCGGGATCGGTTCCTGCCCTGTTTGCAGACATCGTCTGGCGTTGCCTGAGCCGCGACCAGTCACGGCGTCCCAGCCTTTCCGACCTCGCAGCGCTGGTCAATCCCGCGACGCAGGTGCTTAACCAACCCGTCGCGCCACCTCAGCCGGCCGCCCCTGCGCCGCGCACCAGCGCCGATGCCCGCTGAGCCGATAACAGCAGGGCCCATGCCAGCTGAGCCGATCGCGTCGCCTCAGGCAACTGCACCGCCTGCACCGGTTGCGATCGCTCGTTCCGCTGCGGTCCCCCGATCTCAACCGAGTCAGAAACCCGCGGTCGTTCCAGTCGCCCCACACCGGCTCATCCCGGCAGCGGCGGTGGCGCTCATACTTTTAATTGCGATCTGGGCTGGCGTGCGGGCGTTGCGCAACCACCCCGGCTCAGCGCCGCCGCCTGCGAGAGCCTCATCGTCGGCTCCGCAACACACAGAATCGGCGGTGTCGCCGGCGCCGGCGGCTTCCGCCCCCGCCACCCCCGGCGTGCTGCATGAAGAAATGCCCGTCATTTCGCGCAGCGCGCGCGAATCGATTCGCGGCCAGATCAAAGTTGCCGTGCGGGTGACTGTGGATCGCTCCGGGAACGTCGCCGCGGCGAACTTGGAAGTACCGGGTTCCAGCAAGTATTTTGCGCGCGCCGCAACGGATGCCGCGAAGAAATGGAAGTTCTCGCCCGCCGATGCCGGCACCACGCGCGAGTGGCTGCTGCAGTTCGAGTTCTCGCGCAATGGCGCGACGGGACACGCGATTTCCCGCTGATGCGCTGGAACGCTGCCGGCTTAGCCCGCCGGTGTCGTAAGCGCCTTCAAGAACTGATAGTAAAATTCCACGCCGGCATAGTACGCGTCCGTTTTCACGCGCTCGTCGCGGCCATGCGCTCTGTCGTCAGCGCGTTCGACGGCCACTCCGGAAATACCATAGCTCGGTATCCCGGCATTCATGGTGTAGATGCTGTCGGAAGCGCCGGCCTCCATGATCGGCAGCACCACGAAACCGGGCCACAATTTGCCTGCGGTGCTGCGCAGCGAATTCATGACATCGTCGCGCAGCGGCGGCGGCGCCATCGCTTTGCGATCCGATCCATGGTCTGCCAATTCACCGGTGTCGCTTCGGTAGCGCACCGTTAGTTTCGGATCGTTGAACAGCTTGATCAGCTGCAACCGGATCTCCTCCTGGGAATGACCCGGGAAAATGCGGCAGTTCACGTTGGCCTCGGCCCGTCCCGGCAGCGCGTTTGGCGCATGTCCCCCGCTCAACATGGTCGCGACGCACGTGGTGCGCATGACGGCGTTCATATGCGTATCCCGCGACAGGCGCTCAACCGCCTTCGCATCCGGGGGCTCGCCCAAGATGGCGTGCAGATCCGCGGCAGTCTGCCCGGCTTCGATCTTGGCCATTTGCGAGAAATACTCGCGTGTCACGGCATTCAGCTCGAACGGGAATGTCCACTTCTGCAGGGCCGCGAGCGCGTTGGCCACGTGGTAGATCGCGTTGTCGGGTGTCGGCAGCGAACTGTGGCCGCCCGGGTTGGTGGCGAGCACCTGAAAGTCGCCGTACAGTTTCTCGGTTGCCTCGAATCCCACAATTTGCGGCTTGTCAGGCCGCACGCCGCCGGCGTCCGGATTCAAGGCGAATTCGGCATCGATGAGTTCGCGGTGATTTTTGAGCAGCCAATCGACGCCGTTGGACTTGCCGTTTTCTTCGTCCGCCGTCAGCGCCAGAATGATGTCGCGGTCGGGGACGAATCCTTCATGCTTCAAGCGGATGAAGTCGGTTACCGCAATGGCATCGCTGTCCTTCATATCCTGCGTACCGCGGCCATAGAAGTAGCCGTCCTTCTCGACGAACTGGAACGGGTCGGTGCTCCAGTCTTCGCGCTTCGCTTCGACGACATCCAAATGTCCGATGATCAGCACCGGCTTTAGCTTCGAGCCCGGCTTGCCGCGATAACGCGCGACCATGTTTCCCTTGCGGTCATTGGGACCCAAGACCACCACGTCCGCCTTCGGGAATCCCGCCTCCAACAGTCGTTGCGCCATCGCTTGCGCGGCCACCGTCGTGCTTCCGACCGAGTCCGTGGTATTGATCTCGATCAGTTGCTTGAAAATGTCATGCGCGTTCTTGCGCGTTACGGCATCGTCTGCCGAGGCCGGCGCCGCGGCTTGCGCGCACAAACCAAAAATAATGGCGGCCAGGCCGCCGACGGCAATGCGGTATTTCAAAACTTGATCTCCCCGATGGACCTTAAGAAATTGGACCTCAGGGTACGCATGCTATCGTATGTGCAGTCTGCACGGGTGGCGATGGAGACCGCGAATGGCCAGGAAGACGACTCGCAGGGTGAGCCGGACGGCGGCGGAATCGGCCGTGCAAACGCTGTTGCGCTGGGCCGGCGAGGATCCCGGACGCGAAGGTTTGCGCGATACGCCCAAGCGGGTCGTGGACGCCTACCGCGACTGGTTTTCAGGCTACGCCAGCGATCCCGGCGCATATCTGCGCCGTACCTTTGAAGAGGTCGAAGGCTACGATGAAATGGTCGTGCTGCGCGACATTTCGTTCGAATCGTTCTGCGAACATCACATGGCGCCGATCATCGGCCGCGCGCACGTCGGCTACCTGCCAAGCGACCGCGTGGTCGGCATTTCCAAGCTCGCGCGAGTTGTCGAGGGCTTCGCGCGCCGCTTTCAAGTTCAGGAAAAGCTCACCGCGCAAATCGCGGGATGCATCAACGAGGTGCTCAAACCGCGCGGCGTCGGCGTGGTCATCGACGCCGTTCATCAATGCATGACCACCCGCGGGGTCCACAAGCGCGGGGTATCCATGGTCACCAGTAAAATGCTCGGCACCTTTCGCGCCGACGCGAGCACGCGTGCGGAGTTTCTGCGCTTCATCGCCATCGAGGGCAGCAACCAGCGCTAGTTTCTCGGCGGGGGGATTTTCGGCAGTGGCCGCACGGGCACGAGTTCTACCGAGAAGCTGTAGTTGTGACGTTCTCCGGGTTGCAGGGCGCCCACGCCGACAACCTGGCGGGTGATTTTTTCACCCTTCTCGTTGCTGATCGCGATCACCACGCAGTACTCGCACTGCTCGCCGCGCGCGGGATGATGAATCGAACCCTCGATGCGCATGGCGGACACCGCTTGCGCAGCGGGTTCCGCGTTGCCCGTGTTGAAGCGCAGATGATGTTGGCAGCCCGGGCAAATGTTCGCACTTTGCAGGACCGTAGCCTTGCAGTGCGGACACACCCGGGTCGCGCCGAGGGGGGTGCTCTGGCGAGCGACGCTCATAGGGAGCCTGTCCTAGCTGCCGCTGCTGACCAAGCCCTTAATTTTTCCTTTCTCGTCTTCCCAGCCGAACTCGACATGTCCGCGCATGCGCGAACCGGCCGCGACGGTGATGGATCCAGCCTTCACATCGCCGACGATGACGCCGCCTTCCAGTACATCGACGCGCTTGGCAGACTCGATGTTGCCTTGCAGTTCGCCACCCACGACCACAATGCCGGCAAGCACCTGACCGGTTAGATGCGCGCCGCTATCCATGGTGAAATTGCCGTCGATGCGAACATCGCCTTTGAAGCGCCCGGCCATGCGCACATTCCCCGACCCCTCGATCTTGCCTTCGATCGATAGATTCGCGGCGATGACCGATTCTCCGCCCTCCACGGCGGTCTTCGGGGTGGGACGGCGTGGTGAAACGGCCAGTCCAGGGTCGCTTCCGGTACGCTCCGGGGGGCTTCTGTCCGGCACCATTGCCGGGGAAGGAGCAGATGATCCCGAAGGGACGGGCGTGGGGTTTTCTTTCCAAAGCGCCATAAGGTAACTCTCCCGCTGATGAGTGGCTAAAGCGTACACGCTAACGCCGGCAAATGTCATCGGCCTACTGTCTGATATTGGAGACGGTGAGTCTTCGACCTCCGAAGTTGGGCGATCGCTATAATGCGCGCTATTTGCGAACAGGGGCGTTAACTTTTGTTTCAACAACTCGAGCGGCTGATCTCCGATTCCATCCTCGGATTAATGGCGAAATATCGAGCTGATCCCTACCCAACAGAAAGTCGACCTCGGGGTGGGCGTTTACCGGGACCTGTCCGGCAATACGCCCATTTTGGATTGCGTCCGCAGGGCCGAAAAAGAGGTTTTGGCAGCCCAGACCACCAAATCCTACGTCAGCGCAGCCGGCCGCGAAGAATTCAATGCAGCGGTCGAGGAATTAGTGCTGGGCGCGGACCATCCGGTGCGGCGCGACAAGCGTGCGCGGACGCTGCAGGCCCCAGGGGGCTGCGGCGCACTCAGAGTGGGTGCTGAACTCATCAAAGCCGCATCTCCCAGTGCTGTGGTGCATCTAAGCGACCCGACTTGGGGAAATCATGCGCCCTTGCTCGGAGGCTGCGGGCTGAAGCTTCAGCGCTACCCCTACTATGACGCTGCTGCCCACGAACTGCGTTTTGCAGCGATGCTGCAACGGCTCCAGGCCGCCGCCGAAGGGGATGTCGTGCTCATTCACGCCTGCTGCCACAACCCCACCGGCGCTGACCTTTCCACCGAACAGTGGCAGGCCGTGACCGAGCTCTTGCAGCAGCGCAAGCTCATACCCTTTCTGGATTTGGCCTATCAGGGATTCGGCACTTCGCTGGAAAGCGATGTTGCGCCGGTACGCGCCGTCGTGGAGCGCGTGCCTGAAGCGCTAATCGCCGTGTCCTTTTCAAAAAATCTCGGCTTGTATCGCGAGCGCGTCGGCGCACTGATCGCAGTGGGCGAAAATGCCGAGCGCGCCGATGCCGTGTACAGCCACATGCTGCACACTGCGCGCAGCATATATTCAATGCCGCCGGATCATGGCGCAGCCATCGCCGCGCGAATCTTCGCCGAATCGCAATTGCGGCAGGAGTGGCTACGGGAACTCGCCGCGATGCGCACACGAATTCAGGAGATGCGTGCATTGTTGGCCGCACGGCTCGCGCAAGCGACAGGCGGGAATTCGTTCGATTTCATCCGCACCCAGCACGGCATGTTTTCGCTGCTCGGCGTGTCGCGCGAGGCCGTGGAGCGCCTGCGCGAAAAACATCACATCTACATGACCTCGGACAGCCGCATGAATCTCGCTGGCATCATGCCGGACAATGTGGCGTACGTGGCCGAAGCGATCGCGGCCGAACGCGGCCCTGAAGACTAATTGGGCTTATTTCTTGGATGTCGAAGGCCGGCTCGCAAACCGCTGTTGCACCTCGCCATTGCGCGCGCTTTCCGTGAATCGTCCGGCGCTGTAGCGCGCCACCACGTTGCGCCAGAATGCCACCGAACCCGGGTGGCGCATGTACTCGACGATTTCCCAATCCCCCGCGAAACGGTCGAAAATCAGCGTGGCTGCATCGCGGCCGATTCCTGCGCGCCGGTACTGCATGCGCACGAAAAACTCCGACATCCGATAATCCGCGGCCTTTTCGCCCGCCTTCGCAATACGCGGCCGGGTGACCAAGGCAAATCCCACGGAATCGGTTCCCTTGAGTATCAGAAGCGGGTGCGATTGATCGTTGGAAAACCAGTTGGCAAAAATCTCGGCTTCGTGCGGATTGTCGGCGCCGATCACCGAGAATAAACCGGTATTCAGGTCCGCCAGGGATTCGATGTACTCACCGTAGACACTCTGGATCCACTGGCGATCCTGCTTCGAATGTCTGACGTCGCGAATACTGACAAGCAACGAAACTTCACCCTCAATTTAAAAAAACACAGCCCGGACGAACATGCCTGATGGCAGCCCGCCCGGGCTTGTGGATCAGCTATCTCCGAAGCGTATTACGGCTTCGCAGCTGAGGCTGCGCTGGCAGCCGCATCGGCGGCGGCGCTCGCAGCAGCGGCCGAATCAGCAGCGGCGGAGGCAGCAGCATCCGCAGCGGGGGCGGCGGCCGGAGGAGGAGCAGCGGCCGGGGCAGGAGCCTCGGTCTTGCTGCCGCAGGCACTCAACATGAATGCAGCGACAAAGGCGGTAAGAGCAAGTTTAGTCTTCATCTATCGATACCCCAGAATTTTTGAAGGTAAAAAATTTAGGCCGAGCGTGTTGTTTTTGGGCCATTACCCAAACGTCCCGGCCGATTTTAGAGTGTTTTCGAGCATTTTCATATCACTTTCGCGAATGACCATGCGCCTTTAACGCGCGAAATCGCAGCAGGGGTTAAAGGTCTATGGCTAAAAAGTTGCGCGGGCGCATAATTTGAGCCGCCATTTCAAGGGGGAGGACCTGTGAGCGATTCCAGTCTCGATCAACTGTATGCCGCGCACTTGGCAATTCTCATGCGGCGCACCGACCGCGCGCTCGCTGCGTGCGGCTTCGATGCTTTGGTCGTCTGTGCAGGCCGCCCGCCGCTGCAGTTTCTCGACGACCAGGACTACCCTTTCAAGGTGAATCCGCAATTCAAGGCGTGGGTGCCGATTGTGGACAACCCGCGCTGCATCCTGGTGTATAGGCCGGGTGTGCGGCCCTTGGTCCTTTTCTATCAGCCCAATGATTACTGGCACAAGGCCGCCGATCTGCCCACGGCGCCCTGGACCGCCTCGGTCAATTTGACCACGATGCCGGATGAGTCGAAGGCTGCTGCCCATTGGGCCGGCTTAGGCCGTGTGGCCTTTTTAAGTCCCGAGGGCCTGGCAGGCGTGGATCCGTCGAGCCTTAACCCCAAGGACTTGATGGCGCTCCTCGACTATGAGCGCGCCGTAAAAACCCCTTACGAGCTGGCGTGCCTGCGCAAAGCCAGCGAACTGGGCGCTCGCGGGCATGCGGCCGCCTTTGCGGCCTTCCAGCGCGGCGGCTCCGAATACGACGCGCATATGAGCTACCTGGCGGCCTGCCAACAGCGCGAAGAGGAGATGCCTTACAACAACATCGTCGCCTACAACGAGCATGCGGCGGTTCTGCACTATCAGCATCTAGGACGGTCCGCGCCGGCACCGTTGCGCTCGTTCTTGATCGATGCCGGAGCGCAATACCGCGGCTATGCGGCGGATATCACCCGCAGCTACGCGCGAGGGTCCGGGCGATTTGCCGACCTGCTCAAAGCCATGGACAAGGCGCAATTAACGCTGTGCGACGAGATTGTTGCCGGCCGCGACTATCGCGACGTGCACCTCTCGGCCCACCGGGTCCTGGGCGATGTGATGCAAAAGATCGGTCTCACCAAGCTTCCGGTCAAGCGGCTTTGGAAGCGGGCGTCACCAGCGTGTTCTTTCCGCACGGGATCGGCCATCTGCTGGGGCTTCAAGTGCACGACGTCGGCGGTGTCATGGGCGATGCGAGAGGACACGAGCGCGAACGGCCGAAGGGTCATCCCTACTTGCGCCTCACCCGCATGCTCGAGCCCGGCGTGGTGGTAACGGTGGAGCCCGGCATCTACCTGATCGACTCGCTGCTGGCGGACGCTCACGCAGACTAGCGGCGGGCCCACATCGACTGGTCAGTTGTCGAGGAACTCAGGCCCTACGGCGGTGTCCGCATCGAGGACAATGTCGCCGCGACGGCGGCGAAACCGGAGAACATGACCCGGGATGCGTTCGCGCGAATCATTGCCGCGAAGGGCGCGGCCGCGTAGGAGCCCGTCCGGCTCCTGAATCAGGCGGCCGCTTTCTTCTTGCGCTTCGGCTTTGCTGCCGGCTCGCTCTCATCCGCGGCGGGCGCGGCCTTCTTCGTTTTCTTCGGTGGCCGGCTTGGGCTTTTTGGCGGCCTTGGCCTCGTCTTTCTTCTCGGCCACAACTGCTGCGGAGTCCACCAGCTGCATCAGCGCCATATCGGCGTAATCGCCGGGCCGCGGTTCCATTTTGAGAATTCGCGTATAGCCGCCGGCGCGCGCCTTGAAGCGCGGTCCCAGGTCGTCGAACAACTTCTCCACCACGGTGTCATCGCGCAAGCGCGAATACGCCAGGCGGCGCAGGCCGATCGAGTCGACCTTGGCCATCGTGATCAAGGGCTCGACCACGCGGCGCAGCTCCTTCGCCTTCGGCACGGTGGTGCGGATGGTTTCGTGCTGCAGCAACGAGGTCGCCATGTTGCGCAACATCGCATGACGATGAGAGGCATTTCGCGATAGCTGACGCCCGCTGTTTCTATGACGCATGTTCTTCTCTTAACTCTTGATCGCTAATTCAAATGCCGTCGCGCTCGTCGTCGCGCTTCAATCCCGGCGGCGGCCAATTGTCGATCCGCATGCCGAGCGTCAAGCCGTGGCTCTCCAGGACCTCTTTGATTTCGGTCAGAGACTTCTTGCCCAGGTTCGGCGTGCGCAGCAGTTCGACTTCCGTGCGCTGCACGAGATCGCCGATGTAGTGGATGTTCTCGGCCTTCAGGCAGTTGGCGGAACGTACCGTCAGCTCCAGCTCATCGACCGGGCGCAGCAGAATCGGATCGAACTGCGTCTCGGTGGCCTTGGTGGTCGATTCGTCCTGACCCTGCAGATCGACGAATACCGACAACTGATCCTTGAGGATGCCGCCGGCGCGGCGAATCGCCTCTTCCGGATCGATCGTGCCGTTGGTTTCGATATCCAGAATGAGCTTGTCCAGATCGGTGCGCTGTTCGACGCGCGCGCTCTCGACGTTGTACGTCACCTTGCGCACCGGGCTGAACGACGCATCCAACTGCAGCCGGCCGATGGCGCGGGTCTGCTCCTCGAAAGCCATGCGCTGCGCCGCCGGACGATAGCCGCGGCCGCGCTCGACTTTCAGCGACATCGACAATTCGCCGGCCTTCGTCAGGTTCGCGATGACCAGATCCGGATTCAAGATCTCGATGTCGTGATCGCCGGCGATGTCGCCGGCCGTCACCGGACCCGGACCCTTCTTGTGCAGGCGCACTTCGGCGACGTCGCGCGTATGCATGCGGATCGCCACGGCCTTCAAATTCAGCAAAATGTCGACGACATCCTCTTGGACGCCTTCGATCGCGGTGTACTCGTGCAGCACGCCCTCGATCTCGATCTCGGTGATCGCCGCCCCCGGCAGGGAGGACAGCAACACCCGGCGCAACGCATTGCCCAGCGTGTGACCGAAGCCGCGTTCAAACGGTTCGATCACGATGCGGGCATGGCGCGGCGACACGGGCTGTACTTTGACGACCCGCGGCTTCAAAAATTCATTGATCGATCCCTGCATGGATTTCACCTACGTTAACTAACCGGGAACAAGGCAGCGAAGCGCTGCGTTGCGAAAAACAAAGCCAATTCCTACTTGGAATACAACTCGACGACCAGGCTCTCGTTGATGTCCGGGAGAATCTCCTGCCGATCGGGAACCGACTTCAGAATTCCCGAGAATTTCTTGTCGTCCACCTCGACCCAGTCCGGAAACCCGACCTGGGTCGCGATCGTGAGAGCGGCGGTCACGCGAGTCTGCTTCTTGGCGCGTTCGCGCAAGTTGATCACATCGCCCGCCTTGCACTGGTAGGAAGCGATGTTCACCAGCTTGTCGTTGACCGAGACGCCCTTGTGGCTCACCAGCTGGCGAGCCTCGGCGCGCGTGGCGGCAAATCCCATGCGGTAGACCACATTGTCCAGGCGGCATTCCAAGAACTGCAGCAGCGTCTCGCCGGTGGCGCCGGGACGACCCGCGGCCTTCTGATAATAGTTGCGGAACTGACGCTCCAGCACGCCGTACATGCGGCGCAGCTTCTGCTTCTCGCGCAGCTGCAGGCCGTATTCCGACAAACGCTGCTTGCGCTCGCTCTTCACGCCGCCCGGCGGCACCTCGAGCTTGCACTTCGACTCGAGAGGCTTCACGCCGCTCTTCAGGAACAGATCGGTTCCCTCGCGACGGGACAGCTTGCACTTCGGACCGGTATATTTTGCCATTGCGAACCTTTGGGTAAAAGCGCTGCTTAAACGCGACGCTTTTTGGGCGGACGGCAGCCGTTATGCGGAATCGGCGTGACGTCTTCGATGTTGGTGATCTTCAGGCCGCAGCCGTTCAAGGCGCGCACCGCGGATTCGCGGCCCGGGCCCGGCCCCATGACGCGCACCTCGACATTCTTCACACCATGTTCCTGAGCGGCGGTGCCGGCGCGCTCGGCGGCAACCTGCGCAGCGAACGGGGTCGACTTGCGCGAACCGCGATAGCCGCAGCCGCCGGAGGTCGCCCATGACAGCGTGTTTCCCTGCCGATCCGTGATCGTGATGATGGTGTTGTTGAACGATGCATGCACGTGCGCAATCGCATCGAGCACGTTCTTGCGCACCTTCTTGCGTGCGGGCTTCGCGCCCGGCGCATTGGCGGCGGCGGCTTGCTGTGCGTTTTGCTTTTGATCAGCCATTGATATTTACCTTGATTAAACCTTGCCCGGCGGCGCATTCATCTTGACCGCCTGCTTGCGCGGACCTTTGCGGGTGCGCGCATTGGTGCGCGTGCGCTGGCCTCGCATCGGCAGGCCCTTGCGATGACGGATGCCGCGGTAGCAGCCCAAGTCCATCAAACGCTTGATGTTCATCGACACTTCGCGGCGCAGATCGCCTTCGACCGCGAACTTCGCGACCTGCGAGCGCAGCGAGGCCACCTCGGCGTCGGTCAGATCCTTCACCTTGACGTGATACTTCACGCCCGCGGCATCGCAAATGCGCGCCGCGCGGCTGTTGCCGATGCCGAAGATGTGAGTCAGGCCGATGACGACATGCTTGTTCATCGGTATGTTGATGCCGGCGATACGCGCCATCTATTTCTCCACCCGCGCCCTCGAAAAAAAGCGCGCTAGTATATTAGAAAACTCTCTAAAGATCAACTGCCTAGGCGCTTCGCGCCAACAGAAATCAGCCACTTAGCCCTGTCTCTGCTTGTGACGAGCATCCGAGGAACAAATGATGTAAACGATGCCGCGTCGCCGCACGACTTTGCAGTTCTTGCAGATCTTTTTGACCGAAGGACGAACTTTCATTTCTTAGCTCCAATGCCTCGAAGGCTGGCCTTTTTCATCAGGCCCTCGTATTGCTGCGACATCATGTGCGACTGCAGCTTGCGCGACGAAATCCATGACACCGACGACGATGATCAACAGCGATGTGCCGCCGAACTGAAACGGAATGGCCGGATTCATCATGCGGATGATTTCCGGCAACAAGCACACCGCCATGATGTACAAGCCGCCCCACAGGGTCAGGCGCGTCAGCACCTTGTCCAGATACTCGCCGGTCTGCAGTCCGGGACGGATGCCGGGAATGAAGGCACCGGCCTTCTTGAGGTTCTCCGCCGTATCGCGGGCGTCATACACCAAGGCGACATAGAAGAACGCGAATCCGATCACCAGCAATCCGAACAGCACGACGTGCAGCGGTTGACCATAATTGAGGATGGCGGCGATCTTTTGCAAGGTCCGCTGGATGACATTTGGATTCGGGCTGTTGCCGAAAAACTGGGCAACCGTGGCCGGAAACACCAGCAAGCTGGAGGCGAAAATCGGCGGAATGACGCCGGCCATGTTCAACTTGAACGGCAAGTGGGTGCTTTGGCCCTGCATCATGCGGCGGCCGACCTGGCGCTTGGCGTAATTCACCTGGATCTTGCGCTGCGCGCGCTCCACGAACACGCAAAACAGGGTCACCAAGCCGACGACCACGACGATCAGCGCCACGACCAGGGCGTTCATTTCGCCCGAGTTCGCACCATTTCCAGGTATTGCCGATGGCGCGCGGCAGGCCCGCGATGATGCCGGCCACGATGATCATGGTGATGCCGTTGCCGATGCCGCGCTCGGTGATCTGCTCGCCCAGCCACATGACGAACAAGGTGCCCGTGGTGATCGAGATGGTGGCCACGAACAGGAACTGCGGCCCCGGACTCGGCACCAGATTGCCGCCCGAATTCTGAATGGCCAGCGCCGCGCCGAAGCCCTGGAATGCCGCCAGTCCCACCGTGCCGTAGCGGGTGTACTGCATCAGTTTGCGCCGGCCGGATTCGCCGTCCTTGCGGATCTGGTTCCACGGCGGATACACCATCGAGGCCATCTGCACGATGATGGACGAGGTGATGTAGGGCATCACGTTCAGCGCGAAAATGCTGAAGCGCTGCAGCGCGCCGCCCGAAAACATGTTGAACATGCCGAGCAGCGTGCCGCTCTGCGTCGAGAAGAATGCGGCAAATTTCGCGGCGTCGATGCCCGGTACCGGAATGAAGGTGCCGATCCGGTACACCACCAGTGCGCCCACCAGAAACAGCAGCCGCTTGCGCATTTCTGCAAAGCGGGTGATATCCCCGAGAGCGGCGGCGGCGTTGGTGGTGGATGTGGCCACGAGTTGTCCCTTAAACCTCGAATTTTCCGCCGGCCGACTCAACCGCGCTCTTGGCGCCCTTGGTCGCGGTAATGACCTTGTCCTTGATGGTGAACGGCTTGGTCACCTTGCCGGAAAGAATGATCTTCACGATCTTGGTGTATTCGGGCACCAGATTCGCCTCGATCAGTCCCGCCAGAGTGACCTCGGTGCCGGTCACCCGCATCAGATCCGACAGGGTCAGTTCGGCACGCGAGGCCTTCATGGCGGAGCGAAAGCCGATCTTCGGCAAACGCCGCTGCAGCGGCATCTGGCCGCCTTCGAAGCCGACCTTGTGGTAGCCGCCCTTGCGGGCGCGCTGTCCCTTGACGCCGCGGCCGCAGGTCTTGCCCTGGCCGGCGGAGGCGCCGCGGCCCACCCGCAAGCGCGTTCGTTTCGAGCCGGCGCCCGGCTTGATGGTATTCAGTCTCATTGACTTTCCCAGACCTTAAGCCGGCTCAACTTTGAGCATGTGACTCGCCACATTCATCATGCCGCGATTGGAGGGCGTATCCGCCACCAGCACGCTGTGACCGATTCGGCGCAACCCTAAGCCCTTGACCGATTTGCGAATACTGGCCAGCTGCCCGTAAATGCTCTTGAGCAACGTAACCTTAAGCGCCTTTTCGCGGCCGCCTTGTCCTTGTGTGTCGCCATGATCAGCCCACGAGCTCTTCGACCGACTTGCCGCGCTTCGCGGCGATGTCGTCCGGCGTGCGCAGCTTGGCCAACGCATCCATGGTGGCGCGCACCACATTGATGGGATTGCGCGAGCCGTAGCTCTTCGCCAGCACGTTGCGAACCCCGGCGCACTCGAATACCGCGCGCATGCCGCCGCCGGCAATCACGCCGGTACCATCGGCAGCAGGCTGCATGTAGACCCGCGTGGTCCCATGCTTGCCTTTGACAGCGTAAAACAGGGTTTCGTTCTTCAAAGACACCGTGACCAGGCTCTTGCGCGCCTGCATCATGGCCTTGGAAATCGCGACCGGCACTTCGCGCGCCTTGCCGTAACCGAATCCGACGCGGCCGGCGCCGTCGCCCACCACGGTGAGCGCGGTAAAGCCGAATTGCTTGCCCCCCTTGACCACCTTAGCGACACGGTTGACCGCGACCAGCTTTTCGAGCAGGTCATCGCCGGACATCGGTTTTTCTACTCTCGCCATAAGTTGCCCTTAAGACCTTTCAGTTAGAACTCGAGACCCGCTTCGCGAGCGGCCTCTGCCAGCGCCTTGACGCGCCCGTGGTACATGAAACCGGAACGGTCGAAAGCGACCTTCTCGATGCCCTTGGCCTTGGCGCGTTCCGCGATGGCGCGGCCCACGGCCTTGGCGGCCTCGATATTGCCGGTGGTCTTCAATTCGCCGCGCACGTCCTTCTGCAGGGTCGAGGCGGCAACCAGAACCTTGTCGCCCTCGGGCGCAATGATCTGCGCGTACATGTGCTGCGGCGTGCGATGCACCGACAAACGCAACGCGGCCAATTCTTTGATCTTCACCCGGCCGCGCAGTGCGCGGCGCAAGCGCGTATCTTGTTTGGTTAGTTTCATGATTACTTCTTCTTCGCTTCTTTCAGCGAAATCTTCTCGTCGGAATACTTCACGCCCTTGCCCTTGTAGGGTTCCGGCGGTCTGAAGCCGCGGATCTCCGCGGCGGTCTGTCCTACGCGCTGCCGGTCGATGCCCTTGACGATGATCTCGGTCTGGCTCGGCGTCTCGATGGTGATGCCTTCCGGAATCGCATAGTTGATCAGATGCGAAAAGCCCAGGGTCAGGGTCAGGTTCTTCGCCTGAACCGCGGCGCGATAACCGACGCCGACCAATTCCAGCTTCTTTTCGTAGCCCTTGGTGACGCCGAGCACCATGTTCGCGAGGTGCGCACGGGTCGAACCGGCGATGGCATTCATGCCTTCAGCCGCGGTGTCGGCCTGCACTTCGAGGTGCTTATCCTGCTGCACGACCTTGACGCCGTCCTTGAGCGGCAGCGTCAGCGAGCCCTTCGCTCCCTTGAGCGTCACGGCTTGCGCGCCGATCGTGGCGGTGACGCCTTGCGGCAGATCGACCGGCATTTTTGCGACTCGAGACATAGTGAAAACCTACCTAGCGAAACCTTATTGGACGACGAACAGCACTTCGCCGCCGGTGCCGGCCGCGCGCGCTTGCTTGTCGGACATGATGCCCTGCGGCGTCGAGACCACCGCCACGCCGAAGCCGCCAAGCACCTTGGGCAACTCGTCCTTGCCGCGATAAATGCGCAGGCCCGGACGGCTGATGCGCTCGATGCGATCGATCACCGGACGGCCGTCGTGATACTTCAACTCGATGGACAGCGTGCTCTTCGCGCCGCTGCTATCGACACCGAAGTCCGCGATGTAGCCCTCGGCCTTCAGCACCTTGAGAATGGCCACCTTCAGTTTCGAGGCGCCCATGCCCACGGTCGGCTTGCCCGCGGATTGTGCATTTCGGATTCGCGTCAAGAGATCGGCAATTGGATCAGTCATGCTCATTGTGCGCGCCTCACCAACTCGCCTTCGACAGGCCTGGAATCTCGCCGCGATTGGCGGCCTCGCGCAGCTTGGTGCGCGCCAGGCCGAATTTGCGGTACACGCCGCGTGACCGGCCGGTAATGGAACAGCGATTGCGTTGACGCGTGGCGCCCGCATCGCGCGGCTGCTTCTGCAGCGCGACTTGTGCGGCTTCGCGTGCCTCGTGCCCGGTCTTCGGGTCGCGGATCAGCTCTTTGAGCTCAGCGCGTCGCTTAGCGTATTTCTTCGCTATCTTGAGGCGTTTCTTCTCGCGCATGAGCATGTTCGTCTTGGCCATGGGCTACCTACTTACGGAACGGAAAGTTGAATGCTTCTAACAACGCGCGCCCGTGCTTGTCATCGCGCGCCGACGTGGAGATGGTGATGTCCATGCCACGGATTTGATCGATCTGGTCGTACTGAATCTCGGGGAAAATGATCTGCTCCTTGACGCCGAGGCTGTAGTTGCCGCGGCCGTCGAAGGAGCGCGTGCTGATGCCGCGAAAGTCCCGGATGCGCGGAATGGCGATGCTCACCAGACGATCCAGAAACTCGTACATCCGATCGCCGCGCAGCGTCACCTTGCAGCCGATCGCCTGGCCGTCGCGCACCTTGAACGTCGCGACCGACTTCTTGGCCTTGGTGACCGCCGGCTTCTGGCCGGTGATCTTCGCCATATCGGCGGTCGCCGCGTCCATGACCTTCTTGTCGGCCACGGCCTCGCCCACACCCATGTTCACCGTGATCTTGAGGATCCGCGGCACCTCCATGGTGTTCTTGAGCTCGAGTTTCTTCTTGAGCTCCGGCACGATCTTCTCGTTGAATATCTTTTTCAGTCTTGCTGCCATAATTTACTCGTTACTTCGCGTCGACCATTTCTTTGTTCGACTTGAACAGGCGCACCTTGCGGCCGTTCTCGAGCGACTTGAATCCGACGCGGTCGCCCTTCTGGGTCGCCGGATTGAAAATCATCACGTTCGACACATGCAGCGGCGCCTCGGTCTCGATGATGCCGCCCTGCACGCCGGACTGCGGATTGGGCTTCTGGTGCCGCTTGGACATGTTGAGTCCTTCGACGCGCAGGCGATCATCCGCCAGCACTTCGATCACGGCGCCTTTGCGTCCTTTGTCCCGACCGGCGATCAAAATCACCATGTCGCCTTTGCGAATCTTTTTCATAGCTGTCCCATGGCCTTCGCCCAAACCATTCCGCGGGTTCGCGCAAAGCCGCAAACCCGCTCCGATAAGCCGGCGCTTCGCGCCGGATTCAAGAACCGTCTCACAGCACCTCTGGTGCGAGCGAGATAATCTTCATGAACTGCACGTTGCGCAGCTCGCGCGTCACCGGTCCGAAGATGCGCGTGCCGATGGGCTCGAGCTTGTTGGTCAGGAGCACCGCCGCATTGGTGTCGAAGCGGATCAGCGATCCGTCGGCACGGCGCACGCCGCTCTTGGTGCGCACCACCACGGCGTCGTACACCTCGCCCTTCTTGACCTTGCCGCGCGGGATCGCATCCTTGACGCTGACCTTGATGACATCGCCGACCGCCGCATAGCGGCGCTTCGAGCCGCCGAGCACCTTGATGCACATCAACCGCTTGGCGCCGCTGTTGTCGGCCACATTCAAAATCGTTCGCATCTGAATCATGTCGGCCCCTTATTCGGCGCGGGCGCGTTCGACAACGCGCACCAGCACCCAAGATTTGCGACGCGACATCGGGCGGCACGGCTTGATGGAGACCGTGTCGCCTTCCTTGCACTCATTGCTCTCGTCATGCGCCAGCAACTTGGTGGTGCGGCGAATGTACTTGCCGTAGGTCGGATGCTTCACCAGGCGCTCGACCGAGACCGCAATGGTCTTGTCCATCTTGTTGCTGACCACCTTGCCGGTGAGCAGGCGCTGGCCGGGGACCGGCGCCGCGCCCGGCGCTGCAGCGGCTTCGGTTGCAGCGGCCGCTACGGCCGCGTGTGTTTCGGTCGACATCACGCCTTACCTCCGGCTGCCTTGCTTTGGGCAAGCACAGTCTTGACGCGCGCAATGTTCTTACGCACCTTCGCAAATTGATCCGGCTTCGCGGCCTGTCCCGTGGCACGGGCCATGCGCAAATTGAATTGTTCGCGGCGCAGCTTGAGCAGCTCCTCGCCGAGATCCTTGGGTGCCTTCGCGCGCAAATCTTTCGCCTTCATGTACGCACCTGACGCTTGACGAAGGTGGTCGACACCGAGAGCTTCGCCGACGCCAGGCGGAATGCCTCGCGCGCGATGGTCTCGCTCATACCTTCGATCTCGAACAGCACCTTGCCGGGCAGCACCCTCGCCACCCAGTACTCGACGTTGCCCTTGCCCGAGCCCATGCGCACCTCGAGCGGCTTCTGCGTGATCGGCACATCCGGAAACACGCGGATCCAAATGCGTCCGCCACGCTTCACGTAGCGTGAAATGGCGCGGCGCGCCGCTTCGATCTCGCGTGCCGTCATGCGGCAGCGGTCGGTGGCCTTCAGGCCGAACTCGCCGAACGCCACGGTGTTGCCGCGCTGCGCACTGCCCGAGATCTTGCCCTTGAATTGTTTGCGGAACTTGGTCCGCTTCGGCTGCATCATGCTTATTACCTGATCAAGTCGCGGTAGGTGCCGCAGGTTCAGTGGATTTGGCGACTGCCGCTGCCGCTACGGCCTCGGCCTCGGCTTCCACAGCCTCTTCCGTCGGCTTGTCGAACACTTCGCCCTTGAAGATCCAAACCTTGATGCCGATCACGCCGTAGGTGGTCTGCGCTTCGGCCAGACCGTAGTCGATGTCGGCGCGAAACGTGTGCAGCGGCACGCGTCCTTCGCGATTGGTCTCGGTGCGCGCGATTTCAGAGCCGTTCAAGCGGCCGGAAATGCGCACCTTGATGCCGAGCGCGCCGGAACGCATCGTGTTGGTCACGGCGCGCTTCATGGCGCGGCGGAACATCACGCGCTTTTCCAATTGCTGCGAGATGCCCTCGGCGACCAATTTGGCGTCGAGCTCGGGCTTTCTGATCTCGGCGATGTTCAGGCGCACATCGTTCATGCCCATGCCCAGAATCTTCGCCACCGCGGTGCGGAGCTTCTCGATGTCCTCGCCCTTCTTGCCGATCACGATTCCCGGCCGAGCCGTGTGAATGGTGATGTTGGCGCGGCGCGCGGCGCGCTCGATGTGAATGTTGCTCACCGACGCATCGGCGAATTTCTTGTTCAGAAACTTGCGCACCAGGAAATCGGTGTGAATGTTCGAGGCAAAGTTCTTCGAATGCGCATACCACTTCGACGACCAGTCGCGCGTGATGCCCAGACGAATACCAATTGGATTTACTTTCTGACCCATTAGGCCTCTCGCTTGCCGTCGGACACTTGAACCAGGATGTGACTGTTGCGCTTGGCAATGCGCACGCCGCGCCCCTTGGCGCGCGCGTGAAAGCGCTTGAGCATCGGCGCCGGATCAACCTCGACGCGCGTCACTTTCAGATCGTCGACATCCGCATTGAAATTGTTGTAGGCATTGGCGATCGCGGAATCCAAAACCTTGAGAACGATCTTGGCGCCCTTCTTCGGCATGAACTTCAGCGTGTTCACGGCCAGCGTCGCCGACTTGCCGCGAATCGTATCGACGACCAGGCGGCACTTCTGCGGGCGAAATGCGCGCGTAGCGTAAAACTGCCTTGGTCTGCATGACTATTCCGCCACCGTGACTTTCTTGTCGCCGGAGTGCGCCTTGAAAGTGCGCGTCGGGGCGAATTCGCCGAGCTTGTGGCCGACCATGTTCTCCGACACCAGCACCGGCACGTGCAGCCGGCCGTTGTGCACGGCGATGGTCAAGCCGACCATGTCGGGAATGACCATGGAGCGCCGCGACCAGGTCTTGATCGGACGGCGATCATTCTTCTGGCTGGCGGTCTGCACCTTCTTGGCGAGGTGCAAATCCACAAACGGGCCTTTCTTGAGCGAACGAGGCACTGAATATCTCCAGTCTTAGATGCGTTTGTTCTTGCGGCGCTGAACGATCATGCCGTCAGTGCGCTTGTTGCGACGCGTCTTCTTGCCCTTGGTCTGCAGTCCCCATGGGCTCACCGGATGCGGATTGCCTTGTCCGGACTTGCCTTCGCCGCCGCCGTGGGGGTGATCGACCGGATTCATCACGACGCCGCGCACCGTCGGACGGACGCCCAACCAGCGCACCGCGCCGGCCTTGCCGAACACGCGCAAGTTGTGCTCATCGTTGCCGACTTCGCCGATGGTGGCGCGGCAATCGACGTGCACCTTGCGCATTTCGCCTGATTTCAAGCGCAAGCTGGCATACACGCCCTCGCGGGCCGCGAACTGCGCCGAAGCGCCGGCGCTGCGCGCCATCTGGCCGCCCTTGCCGACTTTCAATTCGATGTTGTGCACCGTGCTGCCGACGGGAATATGCCGCAACGGCATGGCATTGCCGGGCTTGATCGGCGCATCGGAGCCCGGAGCGAATTTCATCGCCGGCCTTCACGCCCTTGGGCGCGAGGATGTAGCGGCGCTCGCCGTCCTTGTAGAGAACCAGCGCCAGATGCGAGGTGCGGTTCGGATCGTATTCGAGACGCTCGACAACGCCGGGAATGCCGTCCTTGTCGCGCTTGAAATCCACCAGGCGATAGCGCTGCTTGTGGCCGCCTCCGATATGCCGCGTGGTCTGTCGGCCCGAATGGTTGCGCGCACCGGTGCGATTCTTCTTGATGGTCAGCGACTGCGAGCGGTCCGCCCTTGTGCAGGTGCGAGCGGTCTATCTTGACTACGAAGCGCGTACCCGGTGAGGTCGGCTTCATCTTGATGAGTGCCATGGCCTTAGTCCTTATTTCGCCGAAGCGCCGGTGAAGTCGATGGACTGACCGCGCCTGCAGGCGCACGTAGGCTTTCTTGAAGCCGTTGCGCTTGCCCGGTACGTTCTTGAAGCGGCGTGTCTTGCCGGGACGATTCAGCAAATTCACGCCCTCGACCTTGACCTCGAACATCATTTCGACCGCCTGTTTGACTTCCGCCTTCGAGGCATCGTCGCGCACGCGGAACACGTACTGATTCGCCTTCTCGGCCACGGTCGCCGCCTTCTCCGAGACGTGCGGCTGAATCAGCACAGTCATCAAGCGTTCTTTATTCATGCCGCGCCTCCGAGACGCTGGTCGAGCAACTTCAGGGCGCCCACGGTGGCGACGACCTTGTCGTGCTTGACCAGGCTCACCGGATCGAGAGGGCCGAAACCGCCATGACTTCGACGTAGCGGGATGTTGCGTGCCGCCAGGAACAGCTTCTCTTCGTACGCTTCGACCAAAATCAGCGCGCGCTTCAAGCCGAATTCGGCCAATTTGCTGATGAGCAGCTTGGTTCGCGGCGCGGTGAGCTCGATCGATTCCACCGCGACCAAGCGATCCTCGCGCACCAGCTGCGACACCATGGTTTGCATGGCGGCGCGATACATCTTGCGATTGACCTTTTGCGAGAAGTCGCGCGGCTTGGCCGCGAAAGCCCGTCCGCCGCCCACCCAGATGGGGCTGCGGATCGAACCGGCGCGCGCCTGACCGGTGCCTTTCTGGCTCCAGGGCTTCTTGCCGCCGCCGCGCACTTCGGCACGCGTCTTCTGCGCCTTGGTTCCGGCACGGCCGGCCGCCATGTACGCGGTCACGACCTGGTGCACCAGAGCTTCGTTATAGTCGCGCCCGAAGGCTGCGTCCGACAATTGAATCTCGCTGGCGGGCTTCGCATTTTTCAGCTGGACTTTCATAGGTTCTACTTCTTCTCGGCTTTGGCCGCGCCGGCCTTGGGTGCCGCACCCTTCGCAGCAGGAGCGCCGCTTGGCGGCAGTCGGCGCCTTGTTCGGCATCAACATCTGGCGGCGCGCCTTGCCTATGGCCTTGACCGAAGGCCTGCACGATCACGCGGCCGCCCTCGGCACCCGGCACCGCGCCGCTGATCAGCAGCAGATTCCGCGCGACGTCGACTTCCACGACGCGCAGGTTTTCGATGGTGCGATTGCGCACGCCCATATGGCCCGACATGCGCTTGCCCTTGAACACGCGTCCCGGCGTCTGGCGCTGACCGATCGATCCCGGTGCGCGATGCGATAGCGAGTTTCCATGGGTCTTCATGCCGCCGGCGAAGTTGTGGCGCTTCATGGTGCCCTGAAAGCCCTTGCCCACCGTGGTGCCGGTCACATCGACGATCTGGCCCGCCTTGAACATATCGACTTTGATTTCGCCGCCGACCGCGAGGGCGTCGCCCTCGCCCTTGCCGAGGCGGAATTCCTGGGAGGTAGCTAGCCGGCGGCGACGTTCGCCTTCGCGAAATGACCGGCCTGGGCCTTGGTGCACCCGCGACGGGCGGCGGCTGCCAATGGTGACCTGAACCGCACGGTAACCGTCGGTTTTATCGTTTTTGACCTGCGAGATGCGATTCGGTAACGCCTCGACAACCGTCACGGGGACGGTCACACCGGCGTCGGTGAACACTCGGGTCATGCCGCATTTGCGGCCAACCAGACCAATGGACATTGTCAATCCTCATACAGCGAGAGCTTCAAAGAGCCTCGCATCGTTGCGACAGATCAGCGGTTTGGACACTCGGACCCCAAATTCCCTTGAGAATTTAGCGTCGGCGCCCACGCGCTCCGACCTCCAAAATGGACGCGGGAGTATAGGGATCCTAAGCTCCTCACGCAAGGGAGCTTATGCGGCCCGTCAAATCCCTTAATTCAACTTGATCTGGACGTCCACGCCTGCCGGGAGTTCCAGCTTCATCAGGGCGTCCACGGTCTTATCCGTGGGGTTCAAAATGTCCATCAGGCGCTTGTGCGTGCGGATTTCGAACTGGTCGCGGGCGTCCTTATCGCCGTGCGGGGCGGTCAAAACCGTAAAACGCTCCATTTTGATGGGCAGCGGCACGGGACCCTTGACGGTCGCGCCGGTGCGTTTTGCGGTATCGACGATCTCGCGGGCCGACTTGTCGATCAAGACGATGATCGAAAGCCTTCAGGCGGATGCGAATATTCTGATTGGCCATAAAAATCTTCTCTTAACATTCATCTAGGGGGTCGCCTCGACCCCCGGAATAGTTGGGCGCGTTAGCGCCCTAAAACGGGGGGCGGATTCTACCCTAGTTAGGCGCTTTCGCGCCAAAAATTCGCCTACGCAATGACCTTGGCAACCACACCTGCGCCGACGGTTTTACCGCCCTCGCGGATGGCGAAGCGCAGGCCCTGCTCCATCGCGATCGGGGCGATCAGTTCCACCACGATCTTGATGTTGTCCCCCGGCATCACCATCTCGGTGCCCTCCGGCAACTCCACCGCTCCGGTCACATCGGTGGTGCGAAAGTAGAACTGCGGCCGATAGCCCTTGAAGAACGGCGTATGCCGCCCGCCCTCCTCCTTGGTCAAGCACATACACTTCGGCCTCAAACTTGGTGTGCGGCGTTGATGCTGCCTGGCTTGCACAAGAACCTGCCCGCGCTCCACTTCCTCTCGCTTCGTGCCGCGCAGCAGCACCCCCACGTTATCTCCCGCCTGCCCCTCATCGAGGAGCTTGCGGAACATCTCCACCCCCGTGCAGGTGGTCTTCTGCGTCGGGCGAATCCCGACAATCTCCACCTCATCGTTGACCTTCACGATCCCGCGCTCAATGCGCCCCGTCACCACCGTGCCGCGACCCGCTATCGAGAACACATCCTCCACCGGCATCAAAAAGGCCCCTTCAATGGCGCGCTTCGGGCACCGGAATGTAATCATCCAACGCCTTGACCAGCTTCATCACCGAGGGCACGCCAATCTCGGAAGTCATCCCCTTCCAGCGCCTTTAACGCAGAGCCCGTGATGATCGGGGTCTTATCCCCGGGAAACTTGTACAGCGTCAACAGATCGCGCACCTCAAGCTCCACCAGCTCTAGTAGCTCCGCATCATCAACCATGTCCGCCTTGTTCATGTACACCACGATGTAGGGCACCCCGACCTGGCGGGCCAGCAATATGTGCTCGCGCGTCTGGGGCATCGGACCATCGGCCGCCGAAACCACCAAAATCGCCCCGTCCATCTGCGCCGCTCCCGTGATCATGTTCTTCACATAGTCGGCATGCCCAGGACAGTCCACGTGCGCGTAGTGGCGCGCATCGCTCTGATACTCCACGTGCGCCGTCGCAATCGTGATCCCGCGCGCACGCTCCTCCGGTGCCTTGTCAATCTGGTCGTAGGCCTTGAACTCCCCGCCGTGCTTCTCCGCCATCACCTTCGTCAGGGCTGCCGTCAAGGTCGTCTTGCCATGATCCACATGCCCAATCGTCCCCACGTTCACGTGCGGCTTCGTTCGCTCAAACTTCCCCTTCGACACGGCATTACCTCTCAAATATGAAATTGCGTTTGGGATAATCTTAAGAAGCTTTCTTCATCACGACGTCGGCGACATTGCTCGGCACTTCCTGGTACTTGGCGAACTCCATGGTGTAGTTCGCGCGGCCCTGGCTCATCGAGCGCATCGACGTCGAGTACTGAAACATTTCGGCGAGCGGCACTTCGGCCGTCACCACCTTGCCGGACGGACTGATCTTCCGTGCCGACGATCTGTCCGCGGCGGCGGCTCAAGTCGCCGACGATGTCGCCGTAGTAATCCTCCGGCACCACGACTTCCACCTTCATGATGGGCTCGAGCAGCACCGGCTTGGCCTTGCGAAATCCTTCCTTGAAACCGATCGAACCGGCAATTTTGAAGGCCATTTCGTTCGAGTCGACGTCATGGTACGAGCCATCGAATATCGTGACCTTCACGTCCACGATCGGATAACCGGCGATCACGCCGGTCTGCACCGCTTCTTGAATGCCCTTGTCCACGGCGGGAATGTACTCGCGCGGCACGGTGCCGCCGACGATGCCATTGACGAACTCGTAGCCCTTGCCCTGCGGCAGCGGCTCGAGCTTCAGCCAGACATGACCGTACTGCCCGCGGCCGCCGGTCTGACGAATGAATTTTCCCTCGGATTCGACCGTGCTGCGCAGCGTCTCGCGATAGGCGACCTGCGGCTTGCCGACGTTGGCTTCGACCTTGAACTCGCGCTTCATGCGATCGACGATGATTTCCAGGTGCAGCTCACCCATGCCTTCAATAATGGTCTGGCCGGATTCGGCATCGGTGTGCACGCGGAACGAAGGATCCTCCTTCGCCAGGCGCTGCAGCGCCAAACCCATCTTTTCCTGATCGACCTTGGTCTTCGGTTCCACGGCCACCGAAATCACCGGCTCCGGGAAATCCATTTTTTCCAGGATGATGACCTTGTTCAGGTCCGACAGCGTGTCGCCGGTGGTGACATCCTTCAAACCCACCGCTGCAGCGATATCGCCTGCGCGGACTTCCTTGATTTCCGATCGATCGCTGGCATGCATTTGCAGCAGACGGCCGATGCGCTCGGTGCGGCTGCGATTGGGCACGAACACCTGATCGCCGGAATTCAGCGTGCCTGAATACACGCGGAAGAAGGTCAGATTGCCGACGAACGGGTCGTTCAGGATCTTGAACGCCAGCGCCGCGAACGGCTCGGCATCATCCGCCTTGCGCGTCATGGGTTCGCCGCTCTCGCTCTGACCTTTCACCGGCGGCACCTCCGCAGGTGAGGGCATGTATTCGACGATCGCGTCGAGCACGGCCTGCACACCCTTGTTCTTGAACGCCGAGCCGCAGGTCACCAGGCAGATCTCGTTCTTGATGGCGCGCTCGCGCAAGCCCTTCTTGATTTCCTCATCGGTCAGCGTGCCGCTCTCCAGATATTTGTTCAGCAGGACCTCATCGCCCTCGGCGGCGGCCTCGATCATCTTGCCGCGCCATTCCTCGCACTCCTTGCGCATGTCGGCGGGAATCTCGCGGTACTCGAATTTCATGCCCTGGGTCTCTTCGTCCCACTGAATGGACTTCATTTTCACGAGATCGACCACGCCGACAAACCCGTCTTCGGCGCCGATGGGCAATTGAATGGGCACCGGATTGCCGCGCAAACGGGTTCTGATCTGCTCCACGCAGCGCAGAAAGTTCGCGCCGGCACGATCCATTTTGTTGACGAAGGCGATGCGCGGCACGCCGTACTTGTTCATCTGACGCCACACCGTCTCGGACTGCGGCTGCACGCCGGAAACCGCGCAATAGACGGCGACGGCGGAATCGAGCACGCGCAACGAGCGCTCCACTTCGATGGTGAAGTCCACATGCCCGGGCGTATCGATGATGTTGATGCGGTGTTCGGGGAAGCTCTTGTCCATTCCCTTCCAGAAGCAGGTGGTCGCCGCGGCGGTGATGGTGATGCCGCGCTCCTGCTCCTGTTCCATGTAGTCCATGACGGCCGCGCCGTCATGCACCTCGCCGATTTTGTGCGACACGCCGGTGTAGAACAAAATACGCTCGGTCGCGGTGGTTTTCCCCGCGTCGATGTGAGCGGAAATACCGATGTTGCGGTAGCGCTCTATGGGCGTAGTGCGTGCCAAGATAATTATTCCCAAGCGCTTACGCGCCTTGTACGCGCTTCGCGCAACGTTCAACGGGGTCGATGCGACCCCGCCAGAAAGATCTATATGAGGCCGAGCCGGAGCATTACCAGCCAGCGGCCAGCCCCTAAGCGCTACCAGCGATAGTGCGCGAACGCCTTGTTGGCATCGGCCATGCGATGCGTGTCTTCGCGCTTGCGCACGGCGGCGCCGCGGTTTTCGGCAGCCTCCAGCAATTCGGCTGCAAGTCGATGCGCCATGGACTTTTCGCTGCGCGCGGTGGCCGCTTCGATGACCCAACGCATCGCCAGGGTCTGGCGGCGATTGGCGCGCACTTCGACGGGCACCTGATAGGTGGCGCCGCCCACGCGACGGGATTTCACCTCGACCACGGGCTTGACGTTGTCCAAGGCCTGCTGCAACACAGCAATTGCCTCGGCGCCGGCAGCGGCCGCCCTTCTTTCGCCGATGCGATCAATAGCACCGTAAACGATCTTCTCGGCGGCCGACTTCTTGCCGCGCTCCATCACCATATTGATGAACTTGGCCAACATGTCGTTCCCGAACTTAGGGTCGGGAAGAATGGTGCGATGGGGGGCTGCTGCTCTGCGGGACATGTACAAACCTTCTTAAAGCCTTTACGGCTATTTCTTGGGACGTTTGGCGCCGTACTTGGAGCGGCCTTGGCGACGATCGCTGACGCCGGCGCAATCGAGCGCGCCGCGCACCGTGTGATAACGCACGCCGGGCAGATCCTTGACGCGGCCGCCGCGAATCAATACCACCGAATGCTCCTGCAGATTGTGGCCTTCACCGCCGATATAGCTCGAAACTTCGTAGCCATTGGTCAGCCGCACGCGGCAAACCTTGCGCAGCGCCGAATTCGGCTTCTTCGGCGTGGTGGTGTACACGCGCGTGCACACGCCGCGCTTTTGCGGTGAAGCGGCCAGGGCCGGAACCTTGGACTTCCAAGCGGGCTCATTTCGGCCGGTGCGGATTAATTGGGTCGTCGTCGCCATAAATACCTTTAGAGGACCGCCCGCATTGAAGAGGGGTCCAACGATGCAAAATCTAAAATTTCACGGGCTTATGTCCGGGACGTGAGGTGCCCGAGGACAAAGGCCGGCGATTGTAGGAACCAGCCGCGCGAGTGTCAAGGTAATTGCGGCAGTGCAGCAGACACATTGCCGGCTGCATGCGTGCCTGCCTGCGCCTCCAGCAGGGGTGCCAAACCTTCAGCAGCCCCTATGCCGCAGCATTCGAACCCAGAATTCCGCTCACGGCGAGTCGATCTCAAACCCTTTGGCGCGCAGCTGATCGAGAAGTCCGCCGCGCTCCAGCAGTATATCCAGATTGACGACGGCGATCGTGGTGCCGGCGGAGCGCAGATATTTTTCGATTGTCTCGAGCCAGGTTTGGCGGATGCGGCCGATGACATCGGAGGCGCCCTTGCCGGCGTCCAACGCATTCCTGCACGCATCGACGTCTTTCAGATCGGGCGTGTTCTCGATGCGCTCGACATTGCCGTTGGCCCAGGCTTGCGCTCGCTCCACCAGCCGCGGTAACCCAGTTTCGACCGTGGTCAACGAAGCCTCGACGCAAGTGCGCTCGGTGTGCGCCGGCATGGTCTTCAGCGCCTCGAGCATATCGCTCACGCCGGCGACCTTGACTTCCTCGATGCGCACGCCGTGTTTCTTGGCGAGCTCCCGCAGCGCCGCGCCAAAATCGAGGCGCATGGAT
>CAWEKK010000013.1:0-138955 GCA_963809645.1 uncultured Gammaproteobacteria bacterium | reverse complement strand
GCGCACTGGCTTGCTGAAAGCAGCCGTTTAGTCTTCTTAGCCGGTAATGCGTGCCAGGCCGTCGGCGAACTCTAGCCAGCCATGCGTGCTACCGAGCGGCCCGCGGAGCAGAATTACCGCCGTTGTTACTGCCGCTCCGATGAGCCAGACAGGGTGCGGCCGGCCTCGTGTGCGCCAATCGTAAACCAGACCTGCGACGATCAAGAGGCCGGTGATCAGACTCGGCACAAGGCCGATGGCCAATGGGGGTGGCGGCCCGAGACCCGGCCTAAGCCCGGGTCCGCCCCCGGTTATGAGTACAAAAAAGATACGGGCCATGGCGGCCTGAAGCAGCGTAATGGTGGCCAACAGCATCAGCCGCTTGTGCGCTTCCGGCGGACGGTTACGATCGCCGCAATGAAGAACCCGGCGAACAGGACGATCCCGCTCACCGGCAAGATCCAGAAAAGCTCGTGAATGGTCGCCGTAGCCGGCCCGCAACCCGACGGTCAGCGTCTGAATCGCAGCTGCCAGGCCCATGAAGACCATGGCGGTAGCCAGAGAGATTCCCGCGAGACCCCATGCCCGATGATTAAGGACACGACCGTTCGCGATCAGCAGCGTCTGCGAGAGTAACAGCAGCGTCCAGCTTGAGAAGAGCACGCCATGTATGTGCACAAGCGGTGAACCCACGAATGTGCCGGCGGATAGTTGCAGCCAGTAAGTCGGCGCAAATCCGCCGAAGGCAACGACCGCGCATGCCGCCGCCATCCAAACATAGAAAAGGCGAACCTTCTCACGTACAGGCTCGATCTCAGTCGCTATTGCAACCATGCCATCTCCCTCGTCGATTGCGTTGGATTTCTGTCGAACTCTATGGGACCGTCTCGGCGACAACGTCTGCGCCACGGCCTTGTCTTAACAGCAGCGCGTAAACGAACCAGAGTTTCGCAACATCGAACGCGACATCGCCGAGTTTTACGATCATTTCCCCCTGTGCACCAAGTAAAACCGCAAAATCGAGCACTGTCGCAATTATCAAGAGCAATCCGGCCCATTGCGGAAGCACATGCGCACGCATGGTTGCAACGCCCAGCATTATGAGTCCGATTCCAGCGGGAATATAGGCCGCGAACACGACCCAACTGAAAGCAGGAAGTGGTCCCGCCGGATCGAGCATTGCATAGGCGGTATTTGGTGCACCCGGCTGTAGAGCTATCACCGGGAGAATCCAGGCGGAGACGATGACTTGCGCCGTTAGCACCAGGATGCCGAAGAAAGTGAGAACGAATCCGATTGATCCGAGCCGCCCACTTTTATCCGCTTGCGTTAAATAAAATCCGATTAAGCCAAACAGAAAGAGCACGTACGAGATTGAGAGCAGCGCATGGGCGGGCATCCAATGGCTGCTGAGCACGGCGTTCGCCGCGAAGTCGCTGGGCGTCAATGCAATCGAAGTTAGCCCCGTCAAGGCCGAGAGCAGCCAAGCGATTGCGCCCCAGCGAATGAGTTTCTGAGTGGCCATGCGTAGTCCCTTTGTTTTTGTGCACGCTGTGCGGGATCTTCTTGAGGAGTCTCCTTGCGCCGGTCATCCAACGGTTTGACGAAAGCGAAGGCCTCTCTGGAGAGTGTCTCACGGGTCCGGGCCCCGCGTACGGAGGCGGATGGTTATATTGGTGTTGATCTCGGCACAGGAACCGAAAGCGAAAGAAATCCGGCCAAGAGCGATTCACAAAGCCTTGCGGAAATTCAAGTGCCCAGAACCGGTACGTCTTTGACGATGTACGTGTGTCTCCTATACTGCAGCCGTAATGATGCCGCGTCGAATAGCCGGCCTCCAACGAGTGTTTGTCCTCCGCGACCGCGTAGGTTCACCGGCACTCTCTTGGGAAGCCGGTTTAAGCAAAGGGGAAGCCGATGGCGATATCACTCTACGACCTGAGCGTGCCGACCTTCCTGCAGACCGTGACGGCCGTCGCGGGTTTCCTCGACCGCGCGGTCGGGCACTGCTCCGAGACCCAGGCAGATCCAGACGACTTCGTGCACGCCCGGCTCTTTGAAGATATGGCACCCTTCCATTTCCAGATCGAAGCGGCCTGGCATCATTCAGTGTGGGGGCTGGAGGCCGTGAAGACCGGCGTATTCGCCCCGCCCGCTCGGTCGGACCGGTTCCTTTCGCCGACCTGCAGGCCATGATCGGCAAGGCGGAAACGGCGTTGAAGGCGTTCACCCCGACGAGGTCAACAGCTGGGCGGGCAAGGACCTCGACCTTCAGATCGGCCCGCGGAGGCTAGCCTTCACGTCGGAGACCCTCATCCTTTCGTTTTCGCTGCCCAACTTCTATTTCCACGCCGTCACCGCATACGACATTCTGCGCACGCGTGGTGTGCCGCTCGGAAAGCGCGATTACGAGGGGCGGCTGCGCACTCGGACTGCCTAGCCCGGTCCGACTAGCGTCGCTCGTACCCGGATAGGAATACCTCTACCGCGCGCCGCACTGGGCCGCTGAGGCTTTCGGGCTTCACATTGTCAATCACACCAAGGAGGACACGCTGCAAAAGTTCTGATTCGAGCAAGCTCAGGAGATGAATGGCGGCAATCTTCGGGTCGGCAGTCCGGAGCACCCCGCGCTTCATGACCCTTTTCAAGAATTCAGCGACCCGCTTCTCGATGGGCACCATCCCCTGCTCGAATGAAAGCCTCCCAATATCGGATTGCCGCGATTCCGCAATCGCCAGGTGTCTCACCGCGATCGCATCAGCTGAATAGAGCACGGTCATGAATTTCTGCCCGAAACGCGCCAGCTCGCGCCTTAAGTCATCTGCATCTGCGTCAAGTTCCCCTGTGATCGCTTCCAGCTCAAGCTCCTTAGCCTGGTGCATGACCTCGAAAAACAGCTTCTCCTTCGAGGGGAAATAGTTGTAGAGAGTTGCTTTGGAGCCGCCGATCCGCTCACGGATGTCCGACATGGAAGCGCGCTCGAAGCCGACTTCTCGAAAAACTTCGCCAGCGGCTTGGATGATGGCCTGGCGTTTGGATTCAGTTTTGGTCTTCATGGTTTTTCATGATGGGTCTATTAACAGAACCGATAGGTCCAGTTTAGCGCGACTGCTGACTTGCAGCAGCGTTCGTTCGAGACTTGATCGCGCCGGCCTGGGTCACAGCTCATGCGGGGGGAGCCTTTTCAAGTGGCCGTCGGACCCTGCAGCTATCTGTATTGGTGGAGAGATTGGCGCGTAGGCCCTGAGAAAGGCAGCTACCGCGCGTCGGGCCGCGGCCACGGTCTCTTCTTCATCCGGCGCTGCATCTCGCACGTGTAGGAGCAACGGTTCAAGGACTTCGGCCTCGAGCAGCGCACCGAGATGATCGGCGGCAAGGTCGGGGTCGTCTCGACGGAGCAGCCCCGACGTCATACATGCGGCCAGGTATGAAGAGATCTGTGCGCGCAACGCCGTGATCTTGTCAAAGAAGAGTTTTCCCGTGCCGGAGCGAGACGCCTCCGCGATCATCAAGCCGACGCACCTCCACCTGTTCGGGTGAGCAATGAATGATAGGCGGCGCCAAAATTGCGAAGGGCGGCCTGCGGATCGCTCCGAGAGGCGTCGAGGTGCTTCAGCGTGTCCGACATGTAGTTCTGCAGGGCCGCCATCATGCATTCAACGAACAGCTCTTCCTTCGAGTGGAAGTGACTGTAGAGGGTCGCCTTCGAGCCGCCGACCTGAGAAGTGATCTCCGCCATCGAAGTCCCGTCGAAACCCTGCGCGCGGAATAACCGATAGGCGTTTTCGAGAATTGCCTGTCGTTTGCTGTCGTTTTTGCCCATCACTCAAGTCGCTTCCTTCCATAAATGAACCGCTCGGTACATTTTTGTTGACATCGGGTCGGAAGTCAAGGTACCGTACGGTACAGTTTAGTTAAGGAGCTTTACCGCGATGCAATCAATCAAGTGTCAACCTCTCGCAGCGCGGCCTCGCCGCCTCACCCTGCTGTTCACCCTTAGTCTTGCGCTCGCCAGTGGCTGCGCGCAGATCCCCCGGCTCGGCCCGCCCCCTGCCATGAAGAAAGTCGATGAGCTCGGCAGTCCGCAACGATTCGCGGCTTCCGTCGGGGCCTGGCCGGGCGATCAGTGGTGGCACGCTTATGGCGACCCGCAGCTCGATGCGCTCATCGAGCAGGCGCTCAACAGCGCACCCGACCTCGACCTAGCCCAGGCACGCCTCAAGGCCGCCGCGGCGCAGGTTCAGAGTGCGCCGGCGCGACGCGCCTGCCCGAGGTGACGGGGTCCGCCGTCATGGCCGAGGCCAAGCAAAGCTACGACTTCTTGGTACCGCGGCAAGCCCTGCCAAATGGCTGGAACGGTTATGGCGCCGCCACCCTCAACATGTCCTATGAGCTCGACTTCTGGGGCAAGAACCGCGCCGCACTAGCGGCCGCCGTCTCGGAGCAGCACGCAGCGGAGGTCGAGCTCGCGCAGACGCGCCTCATCCTCTCGACCTCGGTCGCCTCTGCCTATGCCGGTCTCCTGCATCTCCATACGCTGCACGACAACGCGGCCGACACGCTGGCGCTGCGTACGCAGACGGTCGCGTTGTTTCGCCAGCGCCGTCAGTTCGGCCTTGAAACGCTCGCGAGCGTGCGACAGGTCGAGGCGCGGCAGGCGGCCGCCAAGGGCGATCTCCTGGCGATCGAGGAGCGCATCGGTCTGCAATGCAATGCCATCGCGGCGCTCCTCGGCGCTGGCCCGGATCGGGGACTTCAAATCACTCGTCCGAAAGTCGCCTGGGCGGGCGCTCAAGGGTTGCCCACGAACCTGCCCCTCGAGCTTCTCGGCCGACGTCCCGACATCGTCGCCGCCCGCCTTCGCACTGAAGCCGCCGCGCATCGCATCGATCAGCGCAAGGCCGGGTTCTACCCGAGCGTCAACCTGTTCGCGTTCGCGGGCTTTCAATCGGTCGGCATCGACAACCTCTTCAAGTCGGCCTCGCAGTCCGGTGCCGCAGGTCCCGCGATCTCACTGCCGATCTTCAACACTGAGCGCCTGCAGGGCCAGTTCAAGGGCGCACGCGCGGAGTATGACGCGGCCGTCGCCACGTATAACGGGACGCTCTCCGCGGCGCTGCGCGAAGTGGCCGATGCTACCACGAGCCGCAAATCCCTCGATGAGGAACTCGCCGCCGCCCGGGCCGCCGTCGCCGCCGCCGCGGAAGCACACCAAATCGTCCGCTCCCGATATGAGGGAGCGCTCGCCACGTATCTCGACGTCCTGTCGGCGGAAGACTCGCTGATATCGGCGCGCCGCTCCGAGGCAGAGCTCGAGACCCGAGCGCTGATTCTCGATGTATCGCTGGTACGCGCACTCGGCGGCGGCTTCATGCCGGACCCCTCGAGCACCGCACCCCATAACCCCCAATCGTAAACATTAAGGAGAACTCTCATGGATATGCAAGCTTCAGTCACCCCCGAGTCGATGGCCGACACGCCGATGGTCAAACCCCGCAAGAAACAGCGCGCCGTGCTGTTTTCGCTTCTCGGCCTCGCTGTGGCAGCTGCCACCGGCGGCGGCGTCGAGTACTGGAAGCTCATCGGTTCCCGCTACGTGAGCACCGACAATGCGTACACCGCCGCCGAGGTGGCGCAAGTCGCCTCCGAAACGGAGGGATCGGTTATGCAGGTGAACGTCGTCGACAGCCAAAATGTTAGGCGCGGCGACGTTCTCGTCATGATCGACGACACAGACGCGAAGCTGGCTCTGCGCCAGGCCCAAGCGGATCTTGCCCGCGCCCAGGCACAAGTGATCGCAGCTATCTCTGACGTCGAGCGCACCGTCATCGACCTGCAACGTCGTGAAGCGCTTGTGGCCTCGGGCTCGGTGTCAGGTGACGAATTGACCAACGCCAAGAACCGTGCAAGCGGCGCGCGGGCGGCACTCGATGCCGCTCGGGCCCAAGTCGCTCTCGCCCGCGCTCGCCTCGACAAGTCAGACGTCGATCTCGGTCGCACGGTGATCCGCTCGCCCATCGATGGCGTCATCGCGCGTCGGCAAGTGCAGCTCGGTCAGCGCGTCCAACCCTCCATGCCGCTCCTGTCCGTGGTGCCGGTCGATAGGTTGTATGTCAACGCGAACTTCAAGGAGGTGCAGCTCACCAAGGTTCACGCCGGGCAGAGCGTCGAGCTCAAGTCCGACCTGTATCACGGCATGGTTGTGTATCACGGTGTCATCGAAGGGTTCGATGGCGGCACTGGTGCGGCTTTTGCGCTGATCCCGGCGCAGAACGCGACCGGCAACTGGATCAAGGTCGTCCAGCGCCTACCGGTGCGCATCCGCTTGAATCCCGAGGAGCTCGCCGCCCATCCGCTGCGCGTCGGGCTGTCGATGGATGCCAAGGTCGACCTTAACAGCAATACCTGATCACGCAGCAATCAACGAGGAACCTGCCATGACACACCCTGCCATCGACTCCAAGGACCCACCCTCTCTTGAGGGCGGGATGCTTTGGACGGCCGGCATCGTACTCGCGCTGTCGAACTTCGTCGCGGTGCTCAATATGACGATCGCCAACGTCACCGTGCCCAACATTGCCGGCGCTCTTGGCGCGGGATCCAGCCAGGGCACGTGGGTCATCACCTCTTATGCCGTCGCCGAGGCGATCACGGTGCCGCTTACGGGGTGGCTGTCCGGCCGCTTCGGCGCGGTGCGGCTCTTCTGTATCGCCGTAGTGCTGTTCGGGCTCTGCTCGTTCCTCTGCGGCTTGTCGACATCGCTCCCCATGCTGCTCGGTATGCGGGTGCTGCAGGGAATGGCGGGCGGTCCCCTCATGGCGCTGTCGCAGACTCTGTTGCTTAAGATCTTTCCCAAGCGCCAATCGATGCAGGCGATGGGCCTGTGGGCCATGACGACGCTGCTCGCACCCGTCGTCGGTCCGGTGCTCGGCGGCTGGCTGTGCGATCAGTACTCGTGGCCATGGGTGTTCCTGATCAACGTGCCCATGGCACTGCTCTTCGGCGTCCTCGCGTGGTTCATGCTCAAGCGTTTTCACGAGCCGGCAGTCATCAAGCCTGTCGACAAGGTCGGCATGCTGCTCTTGATCGTCTGGGTGGCAGCGCTGCAGATCATGCTCGATGAGGGCAAGGATCTTGACTGGTTCTCATCGACCCAAATCTGCGTACTCGCCGTCGTTGCCGTGATCGGATTCCTCTCCTTCCTGATCTGGGAGCTGACGCAGGAGTTCCCAATTGTCGACCTGCGCGTCTTCCGGCATCGCGGCTTCTCCTCTTGCATGCTGGTGCTCGGCCTCGCCTTCGGCGCCTTCTTCGGCATCAATGTCCTGACCCCGCAATGGCTGCAGTACAACATGGGCTACACCACGACCTGGGCCGGACTCGTGGTGGCGTGGGGCGGCGTGCTCTCAGTCGTTTTTTCACCCGTAGCTGCCAAGCTCGCGAACCGGATCGACCCGCGCATTCTCATCTTCATCGGCTGCGCTTGGCTTGGCCTCGATACGCTGTGGCGGGCCTACGCCACCTCCGACATGAGCTACTGGGTGATCGTCATTCCTCTCTTCTTCATGGGGGTGGGCATGCCGATGTACTACGTGCCTCTTAACCGGGCTCGCCATGGGCTCGGTCAAGGAGGAAGAGACCGCCTCCGCGGCAGGCCTCATGAACTTTGTGCGCACGATCTCCGGCGCCATCGCCACATCGCTGGTCACGACCTCCTGGCAGAACCGCACGATCGTTGCGCACGCCAAGCTCGCAAACATCGTCGATCCCACAGGCCAGCTAGCCGGCTCGCTCCCCCCGGGCACGACCGGGCAGATGGTCCGTGAGATGTTCAACAACCTCGTGACGAGCCAGAGCCTGATGCTCGCGACCAACGGACTGATGATGGTGATCGCAGTTGTCTTCGTCGCCGCCTCGATAGCAATCGTCTTGCACCGAAGGCGGCTCGCACGGTCGATCCGGCCTCGGTCGGGCATTAATTTTGTGGGTCGCTACGAGGAGTCAAGGTAATGGTCACAACCGGAAGCAATCTTACCACCCTGGCAGGAAAAGGTGCAACGCTGGACGTGCGTCCTGACTGTCTTGTCGCTGGTCGGTTGTGCCTCCCGCGTCGGGATGCGCCGCCCACCATATTTAGTGCGGCAAGCCCCGTGGATTTTGCCGCCGGCGTTCGATTCTTAAGCACCGATCGAGCGAGCGTCGAGGCAAAATCGACAGCCGCTCTTGAGCGATTGAGAGAGCTCATCGAAAGACGGAAGGCTACAGGCGCTGGTCCTCTCCGGCGGCGGCGCTGGCGGCGCGTTCGGCGCCGGAGCGTTGGTAGGGCTCAGCCGCCGCCACGAACGCCCGCAATATGATGTGGTAACAGGCGTTAGTACCGGTGCGCTCATCGCTCCATTTGCGTTTCTCGGTTCCGACTGGGACTCACAGCTCAGCGAAGCCTTCACGAGCGGACGAGGTGCTCAGATGAGTGTGCGGGGACTCCTCGCGCTGCCGTTCGGTGCATCGCGCCGCAGCGCCGTCCTGACAGCGCTTGTGGATCATTACGTCACACCGGACCTCATTCGCGCTGTCGCGAAAGAAGCAGGCACCGGTCGGCTTCTGTGGGTGGCCACGACTGATCTCGACAAGGAAGAAACAGTCATCTGGGACTTGGGCGCCATTGCCATGCGGGGCGGCGAGCCGGCGCGCAGACTATTTCGGGATGTCATCATCGCCTCCGCGAGCATTCCTGGCGTGTTCGAGCCCGTGCTGATCCACGTTGAACAAGGAGGAAGGTTGTACGACGAAATGCATGTCGATGGAAACGCATCAGCCTCGCTCTTCATCGCGCCTGCAGCAGCTTATTTTGCATTGCTGGATCGAGCGAAGCCTCGACGGCGCACAGGTGTACGTGTTGATCAATGGACAGATTATCGATGCGCCCGAGACCACTCCCTTTAGGCTGCGACCGATTGTGGCGCGCACATTCTCGGTGGCTCTAAAACACATGTCGAGAGCCGAGGTCGTCGCCGTCGATCAATTCGCCGAGAAGTACCGTATGTCGGTTCGATCGACCTATCTGCCATTCGACTTTCCGCAATACAGCTCAGCTGACTTTCGAGCATCGACGATGCGTCCCCTGTTCGAATACGGAGCGCGATGCGCACAAAGTGGACGTTTGTGGACCACCATGGACGAAACGATGGAGACAGTCGTCAAAGCTCCGCCGGTCTCGAAGCGAACCCGGTTGGTTCAGAAAGTTGACTGCCCGTTGAGGGACATTCAGCTCGCCGCTGGGGATAGCCAATGAATGAAAGTCTCGAGCGGCGCGGGGCAGGCGACGGCATGACTGCCACACAAGCGAGCGGATGGCTGCGCGGTCACAGTAGCCGCGTCGTGACCGCCGGAATCATTCTTGCGCTCTTATACCTTGGGCGGTCCGTGCTGATACCGCTCGCGCTCGCCATCATGCTGAGCTTCTTGGTGGCGCCGCTGATTCGAGCGCTGCGACGACTGCGAATTGGCAAAGCCTCTTCAGTGCTCGTTGCGGTTGCGGGGCTGACCGTGTTAGGTGTTAGTGTTGCCGTCGCGCTGGGCGCGCAAATCGTGCACATCGCCGAGAGCCTTCCTCAATATGAATCCAATCTACAACGAAAGCTTAAGACGCTCGAGGAAGTCACCGTCGGCCCTCTAGTGAAGCTCACTAACGAAACGAATCGCCTTACCGGGATTCACCAATCCGCGGAGGCGCATCCCGTCCGCGACGCTGAGCGCTCACTGCCAGCAGCGGCGGCGGCGGATGGGTCGGTGCACGAGCAACCTGGATTCGGGTCCCACCCGCTGCGGCTTGTATGGAAGCTCCTCACAACCGTTTGGCACCCGGTCCAATTCGCAGGCATCGTGCTTCTTGTCCTTTTCTTCGTGCTACTTGAGCATGAGTCACTGCGCGACCGCTTTATCCGCATCGCCGGCGCGACCGACATACGCTCGGCCACTCTTGCGCTTAACGATGCCGGCGACCGACTCTCCCGGTATTTTGTTTCGCAGTTCGTGGTCAACCTCGCTTTCGGGCTGGCCATCTGGATGAGCTTGAGTGCGCTGCGCCTCCCGCAGGCCCTGCTCTGCGGAATTCTGGCAGGTGCAATGCGCTTCGTACCCTACGTGGGCGTGGCCATGGCCGCGCTCTTTGCCGCCGTCCTTGCCCTGGCCGTCGATCCAGGATGGTCGCTCGCCGTAAGCACTCTGGGATTGTTCATACTGCTCGATATCGTCGTGGGACAATTGGTGGAACCACACCTCTACGGTCACGCCACGGGGTTATCGCCGCTCTCGGTAGTCGTGGGAGCAATATTCTGGAGCTGGTTGTGGGGCCCGGCCGGGTTGATTTTGTCTACGCCGCTGACGTTGTGTCTGCTGGTCGCGGGACGGCACATGAAGGGGCTCGGTGTCCTGGAGGTGTTGTTGGGCAATGCGCAGCCGTTGACATTACCGCAGCGGCTTTATCAACGGGCGTTGTCCGGAGATTTCCGCGAGATCATCACCGACGCGAGAAAGCTTCTGAAACATGTTTCGCTGGCGGCGTACTTCGATCGCGTGGTGATTCCGGCGTTGCACTTGGTACGGCTCGACGCAGACGCAGGCGCTACTTCCGGGGATCAGCAACTTAAGATTCGCCGCGTCATCGTCGAAGTCGCCGCCGCACTCAGCGGCAATGGCGCCAAAATCCTGAAACGACAGAGTCGAGGCGCGGTGCTCGATGAGATCACTGCCGGACGTTGGCTGCGTCAACAGCGCGAGCAACTTACCGGCAAATGGCAGGGGCCGCTCGGGGTGCCCCCGGGGTCAGTCGTCATCTGCATGGCCTTGGGCTCCTCGCCTGCCGATGATCTTGCAACCGAGGTGCTCGTGCGATTGTTGCGCGGCAAGAGGATCGATGCTCGGCATTTCTCGCCCGCAGAAATGGTTGCAGGGCTGCCGCCGGGCGCAAATGCCGACGGCGTCTCAATTGCTTTTCTGGTCAGCGCTTTCCCCAGCCCCGGACGCGGGAATGCCGACGTGGTCAGTCAGGAGCTTCGGAAGTTGCTGCCGCAAGCGAACCTGATCAGAGTCTTTTGTCCAGGGATCGCGAGCACATCCGAACCGGGCAACGACTCCGGCAATCTCAATCCGACTGTGAATTCTCTCGGACAGGCGATCGAAATTTGCTCGTTCTGGCACGAGACGCATAACCAACGAGATTCGGCGCCGAAACATGGACTCGCGAATGCGGCAAAAGTAGGTGACGCGGGATGACCCAAACAGCGCACAGGAGAAGCTTGCAGGATTTCATCGCGAAGCGGCGGCAGGATGGCGTCAAGACGAAGACTCTGAACATGGCGCGCGCGGTCGTGCGCAGAGTTTTGAATCTCGCCTCCCTCCGAGTGGACAAAAGCCAGGTGGTCGGGACTTTGAACGGCCGCAGCCCCAATGGGCGCCGCCGGAAGCGTGATTTCCGCCCTCTAACTGTACCCTACCGTTTTAGTTCTAACCTTTCGCAAGTGTGCCTCGCGCGCTTCATTGGGATTGACGAGAGTATCTACCCCGGACGTCGACACCTGAGTGGTGGACTTCGCCCCCGCTTTCTCGGGCCGGATAGCGGAGTGTTGCTGGCCGGTCATGCCGAGGTAGGCATGCCAGGTCGCGTGCCCCAACAGTGGCGCAATGATAAGCATACCAGCGAGCAGCAATGCGTAACCGATTATGGTGAGCGACAAGATCAGCGCGCTCCATAAAATCATCGCGGATTTATTTCGAAGTGTCGCAGTGACGCTGGCGCGCATGGCTTGAGCAGCCGAAGCGTTTCGATCGATAATCAATGGGATGGCAACAACGGTACTCGTGAACACCGCGGTGGCCAACACACCGCCCACGCCAATATAGGCCAGCACTTGTCGCCGATTTGTCGAATCAAGGAACCCGTGGTACATGGTTTCGCGAATGCTGGGCGCGCCGATGTGGAACACGCCGCCCAACAGGAACGCTGAGAAGAGGAACCAACCCGCGGCACAAATCGACAGAATGACACCTATCTTCATCAGCGCGGGTACGTGTCGGGCGAACCCCTCCAACGAGTCATCGAAGCTCGCCGCCTGGCCCAACGAATATCGCCTGGACATCTCGCACAATCCTGCCGACATCATAGGTCCCACCAGCAGAAAGCCGGATATCGCTGCCGCGATGAAATAGGGATGCGTGCCGCAAACTATAAGTAGAGTCCAGCCGAGCCCTAAAATCAGAGCGCCGTATCCCAGGCTAGCTCCCCAGTTTCGACGGAAGTCGAACCAACCGTGCCGCAACCACGTGAAAGGCGCGTAGGTCCGTACCTGCACGATCTCAACATTGAGAGTTCGATCCCGACCGGTGACGAGCGTAGTGGCCATGACCCCATCCTCCGATGAGTAAGTAGCAGCTCAGTGTAATCCCATGCTAGCGTGACGGCGACACCACTGGGCGCACCGTTGTGCATCGCATGGTAGCTCGCAGGAGAAAATCAGTTCTCGCAAATACATTGTTAGTGCGCCCCAGCAAGCGGGTGGCGCCTCTTGAGAGTTCGACTCCGTGGCTCGGCTATCTCGCCAATCGAGCATACAGGCCCGAAGAGAAAGATGTCCGGCCAAGAGGCGTTTGGGCTGTTGCTCGCGGAAACCAGAAGCCACTGCGCTCGCTCGCGCAATGGCGGCCCGACATCATATTGGCCGCAACAAGCCTCGATACGTCCGTCTTTATCATCCTGGCGAGCACATCAAAAATGGCGAGGAACGTCTAGTCGTGCTCAACAGGATCGCGAAGTCGGTCGTCGAGAGCGAGCGCGGGCTGCATCCGATGCATGTATTCGTGCGCGCGCACAAGAAAGTCGGCGAACCACGGCCGGTGACCAAGATGAATAACACGGCTTGGAAGGCGGCGCGGGAACGCGCAGCGGGTGTGCCGTTCGAGGATCGTCAGGACTTGCTCGGGCATCGCAGTGGTCGCATCACGACGCACTACTCCCAAGCGGAGCTTGCGAGTCTGATCGAGGCCTCAGAGAAAGTGTGCGAGACAGAGTCCCGCAAGTCCCCACCACCTGGCTTCGGCGCAAAACGGGTTAGCGGCAGAGGCGCTAACTCATTGATCTAGTTTTGTTTTTAGCGCGCGCCCGGACGGATTCGAACCGCCGACCACCTGGTTCGAAGCCAGGTGCTCTATCCAGCTGAGCTACGGGCGCCCGCGGGCAGTTTAACGTTGCCCGGGCGATTCGGAAACCTTATGCAGCTCTTTTTTCCGCTAATTGCAATGCTTGCAGTGACCGCTCATTCCTGCGGAGAGAGCGTTGCTCGCCGCAATGCGTTGCAACTCTGCTGGGGCAGTCTCTTGCCCTGGAGAATCCAACGGTTGATCGAAATACGCGAATTCGGCTCCCGCCCAAAGAGAACTTATTTCCTGCCAAATGGGCTGAAAAATCGCGTGCACACGCAGTGGTTTGATTGTCATGGGATCACTTCGTTGATTTCAGACAAGAACGGAGGGGGCGGCCGCTGCTGCGCAGCCTAAAAAACCGTCGCGCGTCCGCGCCCATAAATCTAGTTGGCGGCCGCTTCACGCAAGCGGCCGTCCAGAAATGCGCGCAGATGCGCCTGTGAGACCGCTCCGACCTTTTGGGCGATTACCCGGCCCTTGTTGAACAACAGCAGGGTCGGAATGCTTCGGATATTGAACTTCTCTGCCGACGGTCGCGTTTTCGTCGACATTGAGCTTGGCTATTCGCACCTTGCCCTCGTAATGTCCGGCGATGTCTTCGAGCACGGGTGCAATCATTTTGCACGGACCGCACCATTCAGCCCAAAAATCCACCAGCACGGGCAAATCGGAATTCAATACGTCAGTCTCGAATGCCGCATCGCTGGTGTGGACGATGTGATTACTGCTCACGCGAATCTCCTTCAGGTTAAACCTCGCTTGATGCGATGTATGGGCCGCGGGCTGCGATTCAAATTCCAAGCAGGCATATGCATAAGCGCAATCGGCATGTAGGAAACTTAATACCTCGGAACCGATTTGCAGGCCCCCCCGAACTCTCGCGTCCCGATAGACTCTAACGAGCGCCAAAACGACCACATGGGTAGGGGCGACAATGATGTTTCGATGCTTTTTAGTGCTGCTGGCAGCTTTTCCAATCTCCATCGCGGCAGCGGCGCCCGCGCCTTTCGATCTGGCCGGCCCGACCTTGGAGGTTACGGTAACCCGTGGGAATACCACCTTGCCTGCATCCCAGGTCCCCAATCTGGCGCCCGGCGATCGCGTGTGGATAAAGGTGGATCTGCCCGAGACCCAATCCGCCCGATACCTCATGGTGACCGCCTTCTTGAGCGGTTCGACCAATCCACCGCCTGAGAAATGGTTTTATGCGTGCAAGATCTGGACTGACAAGTGCGGCAGCGACGGCATGACGGTGACCGTCCCGCAAGGCGCGCAGCAGGTGCTGGTATTCCTGGCGCCGCATACCGGCGGCGATCTGCGCACTTTGGTCGGCGCCGTGCGCGGGCGGCCGGGGGCTTTCGTGCGCACCACGCAGGATCTAAACCAGGCGGCACTCGACCGGTCACGATTGGAGCGCTTTCTCTCGGCCGTCCATCTCCTCAATGAGGGCGATCCGTCCAAGTTGCAAGAAGCGGCCCCGCTGCTGGCGCGCAGCCTCGCCATCAAGGTCGAGGATAAATGTTTGGACCGCATTCCCGAACTGCAGGCGCCCTGTCTCATGCAGGGACAGGAATCGCTCATCTTGAACGACGGCCACAGCACGTCCATTGTGGAAGCATTGACTTCCGGACCGGGGAGCGATCTGGCCATGGAGGCCAGCTACACGCCGCAGCTCAGCTACGGCTACTACAGTCCCGTACATTGCCTCGGTGCTGGACATTGCGCGCATCATGGAGTCGTTTCGGACCGCGCAATATCAATACATTCCTGCATTGGCTTCGCAGCGCGGCGACAAGCTCGCCTTGACCCTGAACACGCCGCCTTCCTTTCACAGCCCGATGTCCGTGTTGGTGATCGCGCTGCCGGCCGTCGAGTCAGCGCAGCTGCCGCCGCTGCATGCGGTGGATCCCAAGGAGATTTTCTGTGTGCGCCGCTCGACCCTGGTATTGCCCGTCGATGGCGCGCCCCTGGTATTTTCGACCGGCTATGCGCACGATCTCACGCTCAACGTGACTGGGCGGGACGGCAAAACAATCGCTCTCCCGGCGAAGGCCGACCCGATCCAGGGCGGTTATGTGGTCGACACCGGCGCCTTGGGCAAGTCGGCGCTCGGCGACAGCGTTCATGCATCGCTCAAGGGCTATTGGGGCTTCGAGCCCTACGAGGGTCCGACATTTCGTCTGATCAACGTCCACGCAAAATCCTGGGAACTCGCTGCCGGCGATGAAGCTGCGTTGATCGTGGGGCGCCAGGATACGGTGCATCTGCAAGCCGACAGCGTCAGTTGCGTCGATGCAATCATGCTGAAGGATCCGGGCGGCAAGGAACTGAAGGTGGATTGGAAGACCACCCGCCCCGATGAATTGGAAGTGAAACTGCCGCTGCAGGAAGCGGCACCCGGGAGCCATGACCTTACTCGTCAAGCAATACGGAGACGAGCAGGCGGACCCGATTCCCATTCACACCTTCGCCGACGCCGGGCGAATCGACGGATTCTCCATTCACGCCGGCGATATCGTCGGCACTCTCAAGGGCAATCGCCTCGACGAGGTCGCCAGCCTCGTTTTTAAAAACATGATATTCGTCCCGGGCGAACTCACCTCCAATCACGGCGTCGACGAGTTGCCCATGGTTGCCCAGGATCCGGCTGCGGTGGGCGCACTAAAACCCGAACGCGGCGCCGCCGCGAAGGTGACGCTGAAAGATGGCCGCGTATTCCCCTCCACCGGCACGGTGGATGCGCCGCGCCCCGCGGTTACGCTGCTGGGCATGAATGTACAGCCGTCGGCCTCGAGTCACGACAGCAACATTCAATTGGCGCACCCGAGCGAGTTGCCGCAGGACGCAATACTGACATTTTCCTTACGCACGCAATCGCCGGCCGCCTTTACGCATGATGCGAATATCGAAGTGACCACCAGCGATGAATCCTCGAGCGCGATGTTGAGTTTCGCGAATGGCGGCGTGATGCTCGAGAATTCACAAGTTGCGGTTGCAACGCTCAATCCGGCCAAGGTATTCGGCGGCGCGGCATTCGGTCCGCTGCAATTTCGCATCAATTCCAAGGGCGTGGTCGGGGATTGGCAACCCCTGGCGAATCTCGTGCGCCTTCCGGTGCTGAAAGAATTAAAGTGCCCCGCGACGCCGGAACTTGCTTGCAAGCTTTCGGGATCGAATCTCTTTTTGATCGATTCGATAGCCGATGAACCGCAATTCACGCACGCCGTGAAAGTGCCTGACGGCTTTCTGGGATCGGCGCTGCCGGTGCCGCATCCGAAGAGCGGTACCTTGTTTGTGAAACTGCGCGACGATCCGTCGGTCGTGAATGCCACCAGCCTGACGGCACAGGAGATCCCGCCCTCCCCTGACGAAGCGGCGCGGACCGAGGTGCGCAGTTCCGCGTTGCCCGCGACCAATCAACCAGAGACGGGCGCGCCGCAGACACGCTGAATTCCCGCGATTCGAGCGGCGAGAAAACGCCGCTCAGGCTCGAGCGCCGCCGCGCTCAAGGCAGCCCCATAGGCCTCGAGAGCTTGATCGAGACGGCCGAGCTGCTGCAGAAAGCGGCCGCGCGCCGCATGCAGCAAATGGTACTGGGTGACCTGTCCGCGCGCAGCGAGCGAATCAACCAAGTCGAGCGCTCGCGCCGGGCCATCCACCATCGAAACCGCCACCGCATGATTCAATTCGATCACCGGGGTTGGCCGCATCCTTAAGAGCACTTCGTATAGGCCGACAATTTGCGGCCAGTCGGTAGCGCGGCTGCTTTCCGCTTTTGCATGCAAGGCCGCGATCGCCGCTTGCACGGCGTAGGCACTGAGCTGCCCGCGAATCGAGAGCGACTTGTCGACGAGCGCAAGGCCCTCGGAGATTTCGCCGCGGTCCCATTGCGATCGGTCTTGGTCATCGAGCAACACCACATCGCCGGCATCCGAGACGCGCGAGGTGCGCCGTGCGTCATGCAGCAGCATCAACGCGAGCAGACCCATTACTCCAGCGTGGTCCGGCAGCAGGCTGTCGAGCAACTTCCCCAGGCGAATGGCTTCTGCGCACAATTCGACGTCGATCAGCCGTGCGCCTGCCGTCGCGGCATAGCCTTCTGTAAACACTCCGTACACCACTGCGAGGACTCCCTCGATTCGCTGCTCGAGCACCGACGGATCCGGCGTTTCGTAGGGTATGCGCGCGTCGCGGATTTTCTTCTTGGCCCGCACCAGCCGCTGCGCCATGGTCTCTTCGCTGATCAAGAAAGCCCGGGCCACGGCCTGGGTGGAGAGCCCGCAGACCTCGCGCAAGGTCAGCGCGACTTGCGCATCCTCGTTGAGCGCCGGGTGGCAACACGTGAAGATCAGCCGCAATCGATCGTCGCCGAAAACTCCCTCGTCGGCCTCGTCGATTGCCGCAACCACATCGGCTTCGGTCACGGCAAGTCTATCGCTGACCTTCGTTCTGAACACGATGTCGCGGCGGATGCGGTCGATAGCCTTGTTGCGGCCGGCGCTGATCAACCAGGCGCGCGGATTCGCTGGGGTGCCGTGCGCAGGCCATTGTTCAAGAGCTGCTGCGAAGGCGTCCTGCTGCGCCTCCTCGGCTAAATCGAAATCGCCGAGCAGGCGAATCAGGGTCGCGAGAACCCTGCCCGCCTCCCGGCGAAAGATTTCTTCGATTACGCCACGCACAGCGACTTCACGCATCGGCAGGGTTCATCGGCTAGCTTTTCGGCGGCCACACGGGGCGAACTTCGATGCTGCCATACTTGGCACCGGGAATCCGCGCGGCAATCGCGGTCGCCTCGTCCAGGTTTTTGGCCTCGATGAGGTAGTAGCCGCCCAGCTGTTCGCGGGTTTCCGCAAACGGGCCGTCCGTGGTGGTCGCCTTGCCGTTGCGCACCCGGACCGTTGAAGCCGACGAGACGGGTCTGAGCCTATCGCCCGCCTTGAAATTCCCGGCCTGCACAATGGACTTGGTGAAGTCCGTGTACTCTCCGATCATCTTATTGAGCGCCGCCTCACCCAGCGCCTCCGTTTCCGCTTCGTTGTTATAGATGAGCAATAAGTAGTTCATACGTTGAATCCTTAAGGTTGCGGCGTGTTTCGCCGTACCTTAGTCGAATCTCTCGCCGCAAATTCGACATCCGGAGCGGGGATTTTCCAGAGATATCGGCCGGCCGGGGGAACTATGTGCCGCGTTTAACGTCAAAGAAGTCTGTCAAATCATACGCTTACAGCATCTCGTCTCCACGCTGGCGGCCCCGGGCCCTTGGCCGTAAGATCATGGTGGCTCCGTTTCACCTCACTTGTCTCGATAACTAGAGGATTCCCGATGAAGGCTTGGATACCCCTTACGCTTGTTTTTGCTTTCGGTTTGGCTGCCCACGCACAGGCGACCTGTACGTACCCCCAATCGCCCTCCCCGCCCCCCGATGGGAACACGGCCACCCGGGACGAAATGATTGCCGCAAAGCATGATTTCGACCGCTATAACGGCGAAATGAATGTCTACCTCGATTGCCTGAATCTGGAAATGGACGCTTCACCGAAAGATGTCAGCAAGATGACGCCGGATGAAAAGAAAAAGATCGACCAAGAGCAGAAGATTCTCGTGCAGAAACATAATGCTGCGGTTGATGAACTGCAGGCTGTGGTCGGAAAGTTCAACGAACAGTTGAAATTATTCAAGGCGAAACAACCTAAGTGAGTGCGGCGGATCATTCCGCCGCAGAATTTGAATCATGCAGCAGGCTAGTACGCTCATCACCCCGCGTCTGGCCGAAGAGGCCATCTACTCTCGGCTGACGTGTTTACCCATCGAATCACTGCCGCTAACGCAGTGTGTCGGGGCCACGCTGCGCGAGAATGTTTATGCGGAGCGCGACGCGCCGCCGTTTGATCGCGTGTCCATGGACGGACTGGCGGTTGACAGCGAGGCGCTGCGGCGCGGCCAACGCCGCTTTCAGATCCAGGAAGTGCAAGCCGCCGGCGTGCCTGCCGCCAAGCTCAAGAGCGCGGATAATGCGATCGAAGTCATGACGGGAGCCATTCTGCCGATAGGCTGCGACAGCGTCATCCCGATCGAACAGGTCGATGTCAACGATGGGTGTGCATCTCTCAACAGCGCGGTGGTGAACTCGCCCTACCATAACGTTCACCGACGCGGCGCCGATAGCCGCCAAGGCCAGCTGCTCCTGGAATCCGGAACATTGCTGCGCGCGCCGGAAGTTGCGGTAGCGGCCTCCGCCGGCATGGCGCGCGTCAGGGTGAGCAGTCAACCTGCCATCATGGTGGTTTCCACCGGCGATGAGCTGATCGAGCCCGGCGACCCGATCGAAGAATTTCAGGTACGCCGTTCCAATGCCTACGCCGTGGCTGCCACATTTCGCCGGCGCGGATTCAGCCGCGTCGGCAACGATCACGTTCTTGACGATGAACTGCAACTTCGCGAACGGCTGTCGTTGCACCTCACCACACATGAGGTGGTCGTGCTGAGCGGCGGGGTGTCCATGGGCAAGTTCGACCTGGTGCCCAAGGCGCTGATGCAACTGGGTGTGCAGGAGGTTTTTCACAATGTTGCACAAAGACCGGGTAGACCCATGTGGTTTGGCATCGGCCCGCACGGCCAAGCAGTATTTGGCTTGCCGGGCAATCCGGTCTCGACTCTGGTGTGTCTCATCCGCTATGTGATTCCCGCCATCGCCGAAGCGATGGGCACCAAGCGCGCGCTGCCCGAGCGCCTCGCGCTGGCGAGTCCGGTGACCTTCAAGCACTCGCTGGCGTATTTTTTGCCGGTCACCATAGAACATGACGATTGGGGCCGTCCTTGGGCAAGTCCACGCCCCCCCAACGGCTCAGGGGATTTCTTGAGCCTTGCCGGCACCGATGGCTTCGTGGAACTGCCCCCCGGACCCAACACCTATGGCAAAGGGTTCGTCGCCAACGTGTACCGCTGGTGAGCTCGAAGTCAGTATGACCGGCGTTGTTCAAAACATTCGCGGCGCGCACAACCCGCTCGATCGGTTGGCGCGGCCGCTGCGCGATTTGCGCATCTCGGTCATGGACCGCTGCAATTTTCGCTGCCCATACTGCATGCCCAAGGAGCAGTTCCACGAGCACTACCAATTCTTGAAGTCGCGCGAACGCCTGTCGTTCGACGAAATTGTGCGCCTGACCAGGTTGTTTGCCGGTCTGGGCGTTCACAAAGTGCGGCTCACGGGTGGAGAGCCGCTGCTGCGCGCCAATCTGCCCGATTTGATCGGCGATCTGAGCACGGTCCCCGGTATCGATGACGTCGCGCTGACCACCAATGGCGTGTTGTTGGCCAATCATGCAGTGGATCTGCACGCGAATGGCTTGCGGCGCATTACGGTGAGTTTGGATACGCTGGACAAGGAGATATTCGCGCGCTTAAGCGGCGGCTTCGGCGCCCTGGACCAGGTGCTTGCCGGCATCGATGCAGCGATTGCCGCGGGCTTGTCGCCGGTCAAAATCAACACGGTCATCGAGCGCGGCGTGAACGATCACACCGCGCTCGATCTGGTCGAACGGTTTCGCGGCACGCCGGTGATCGTGCGTTTCATCGAATTCATGGACGTCGGCAATCGCAATCATTGGCGCCCCGAGATGGTGGTGCCGTCCCGGGAGCTGGCGGCGCGCGTTAACGATCGTTGGCCCATGCACCCCGTGTCGGAGAATTATCGCGGCGAAGTCGCGCAGCGCTGGCGTTTCGACGACGGCGGCGGAGAAGTCGGCTTCATCTCTTCGGTCTCGCAGCCTTTTTGCGGCGCCTGCAGCCGGGCTCGGCTTTCTTCCGAAGGCAGGTTCTACACCTGCCTGTTCGCAACCCAGGGAATCGATCTGCGCGCGCCGTTGCGCGCGGGCGCCGACGACTCCGAATTGCTGCGCATCCTCAAGGGCGCGTGGCTGGGGCGAAGCGACCGCTATAGCGAGCTGCGCGAACAGCTGCGCAGCCGCGAACCTGAAGCCAAGAAAATCGAGATGTACTACATCGGCGGTTGAATCATGAGCTTCACACACTTGGATGCCGATCAGCGTCCGACGATGGTCGATGTCAGCGGCAAGACTGCAACGCTGCGCAACGCCACGGCCGAAGCGCGCGTGCAATTTCCCGCCGCTGTCGCGGCCGCACTGCGCGACAGCGGCCTGCGCTCGCCCAAGGGCCCGGTGTTCGACACGGCCATCGTCGCCGGAGTATTGGGCGCGAAACGCACGCATGAACTCATTCCCTTCTGTCACCCGTTGGGAATCGAGAGCTGCCGCATCGTCATCGACTTGGAAGGCGACACGGCGGTCATCCGCTGCACCGTGAGCGTGCACCACAAGACCGGAGTCGAGATGGAGGCCCTGACCGGCGCGAGCATCGCGGCGCTCACCGTCTACGATATGTGCAAAGCCCTGTCGCACGATATCGTCATCGGCGGCGTACGGTTGTTGTCAAAAGACGGCGGCAAGAGCGCCTACACGGGGGCGTCGTGAGCCTCGAGCCCGTCCAGGGGCTCATCCTCGCCGGCGGCTCCAGCAGCCGCATGCAGCGGGACAAAGCCGCGCTGAAATACCAGGGCATGACGCAATTGGATCGCGCCTTTGAGCTATTGAGCCGGCACGTGCAGCGCGTGTTTGTTTCGGTGCGCGCCAGCCAGACTCTCGATCCGACTCGCGCCGTGCGCCCGCTGATTGTGGACTCGGTCGCCGGCGAGGGTCCCATCGTCGGCATCCGTTCCGCGCTCGCCGCCGGCATGCAGGTCGCCTGGCTGGTGCTGGCATGCGATCTACCGTTTCTTTCCGATGCTGCCATCGAGACTCTGTTGAGCGAGCGTGACCGCGATGCTTTGGCCACCGCTTACCGAAGCGCGCATGACCGAATGCCCGAACCGCTGTGCGCGATTTGGGAACCGGCGGCCGCCGCCGCGCTTGCCGACTATCAAGCCGGCGGAGGCCGATGTCCGCGAAAGTTTCTCATCCGTCACGCGCGCGCATCTCATCGATCTCCCGGATCCGCGCGCGCTGGACAATGTCAACACTCCGGAAGAGTATGCCGAGGCCATTGCCGCTCTCGACGACCGCAGCCTATGCAACTGAGAGTTCACTACTACGCCTTGATGCGCGAGCAGGCCGGCCGGTCCGAAGAGATGCTGGAAACTTCGGCCGCCACGCCCGCGGACCTGTACAGCGAACTCGCGGCGCGGTACGGCTTCACGCTGACGCGCGAACAATTGAAAGTGGCGGTCAACAGCGAATTCAGCGATTGGTCCCGCAGGCTCGCGGGCAATGACGCGGTGGTCTTCATCCCGCCCGTCGCGGGCGGCTGATGAGCTTTCGCTTCACGCTTCAGGCGATCGACACCGCAGCGGCGCGCCGTGAGCTGCAGGATCTCGGTGCCGGAGGCTATGTGAGTTTCGAAGGCTGGGTGCGCGATCACAACGAGGGCCAGGAGGTCGCGCGCCTCGAATACGAGGCCTTTCAAGAATTGGCGGTCAAGGAAGGCGGCCGTATTCTCGCCGAGGCGCTGCTGCGCTTCCCGGTGAAGCATGCCATGTGCATTCATCGCGTGGGCTCGTTGGCCTTGGGCGACATGGCGGTGTGGGTGGGGGTGAGTTCCGCGCATCGCGGCGAAGCCTTCGACGCCTGCCGATTCATCATCGATGAGGTCAAGCAGCGCGTGCCGATTTGGAAGAAAGAACATTACCGGAGCGGCGATTCCGGCTGGGTCAATTGCGAACGCTGTGCGGCGGAACCGCATCATGCCCACCTGCCGCACCCGCACCACAGCGCAGCGACCCTCAAGTAGGCGATGCAGCCCGACTACTCCCGTCAGACCCTGCTCAAGGAAATTGGCCCGCAGGGACAGGCCGTCTTGGCGCGGGCGCGCGTGCTCATCGTCGGCCTGGGCGGACTCGGCAGTCCGGTCATGCAATATCTGGCCGGCGCCGGGGTGGGTACGTTGGGCTTGGCCGATGCCGACGTCCTGGATGCCAGCAACCTGCATCGCCAACCGATCTATGCGCTCGGCGATGTGGGGAAACAGAAGGCGGATCTGGCCCGAACCGCAGTCCTCGCCATCAATCCCACGGTGTGCGTGGAAATGCACCCGGAGCGCTTCAGCGCCGACAACGCGCTTGCGACTTGCTGCGCGCTTACGACATCGTCGTGGACTGCAGCGACAATTTTCGCACCAAGTATCTGATCAACGATGCCGCCGTCCTCGCGCACAAACCCGCAGTGTTCGCCAGCGTGTATCAATTCGAAGGGCAACTTCAGGTCTACAAGCCCGACGCTCGGCACGCTTGCCTGCGCTGCCTCTGGCCGGACGCCGTTGCCGACGGCGTGGTGGGCAACTGTGCGCAGGCAGGTGTGCTGGGACCGGTGCCGGGCACTTTCGGCACCTTGCAGGCGTTGCTGACCTTGAAAATCCTGCTCAACTTGAGCGGGCAGCTCGAAGGCGAACTCTTGCTGCTGGACTTTATGAGTTTTTCCAGCATGAAGATCCACGCCGGCCGCCGGGCTGAGTGCCATGCCCCGGCGTGCGCGCATATACAGGACCTGACGCGCGACGATCCGGCAATCGAGATTGTGCTGACCTCGCTATCCGCCGCCGCCGAGCGCGGCCTCGAGGTCATCGACATCCGTACCCGTGAAGAAGTCGCCGCGCGTCCCGCGCCGGCACGGCATATCCCGATGCAGGAACTCTTGGCCAATCCCGCGCTGTTGACCGCGGGGCGCGAGGCTTTGCTGGTATGCGCCACCGGCAGGCGCAGCCTGGCCGCGGCCCAGGCGCTGCGCAAACGCGGGCTTGCCGTCCGTTCTCTTGCCGGCGGCCTGCAGAATTTGGAGCATTGAATTGCAATTAAACAGCAAATTGCCCGACATCGGCACGACGATATTTACGGTCATGTCGCGGCGCGCGGCCGAGGAAGGCGCACTGAACATCGGTCAGGGCTTTCCGGACTATCCGATCGATCCGCGCTTGTCCGATTCGCTGATCGAAGTCATCGCCGAAGGCCGCAATCAATACGCGCCCATGGAAGGCACGATCGAGCTGCGCGAGCAAATATCCCGGAAGCTGCAGATCTGCTATCAGCGCCGTTTCGATCCGCACACCGAGATTACCGTGACCTGCGGCGGCACGGAATCGCTGTATGACGCTGTTCAAGCCGTCGTCGGACCGGGCGATGAGGTCATTATTTTCGATCCTGCCTACGATTCCTATGAACCCGCGGTGCGCCTCGCCGGCGCTCATTGCGTGCGCATTGCACTGGCGCCGCCGGCGTTTCGCTTCGACTGGGACGAGGTTCGGCGTGCATTAACCGATCGCACGCGGCTGATCATCATCAACAGCCCGCAAAACCCCAGCTGCACGGTGGCGACGCGCGACGACCTCGATGCCTTGGCGGCGTGTATCCGCGATCGGCCCATCACCATCATCGCCGACGAGGTCTACGAACATGTGCTGTTCGACGGCCGCGAGCATCAATCGGTACTGACCCATCCGGAGCTGCAGGAGCGCAGCTACGCGGTGTTCTCCTTCGGCAAGACACTGCATGCCACGGGCTGGCGCGTCGGCTATTGCGTAGCACCGCCCGAATTGACCCGGGAGCTGCGCAAAGTGCACCAATTCAACACCTTCAGCATCGTCTCGCCGCTGCAATATGCCATCGCGCGCTACCTGTCCGCCTATCCCGACGCGTGGCAGGGACTGGCGGCATTCTTTCAGGCCAAGCGCGATTTGTTGGCCGGCCTGTTGCGAGGCTCCGGACTGGAGCCCCTGCCGGCTGCCGGCACGTATTTTCAACTGGTGGACTACGGGTCGATCAGCAAGGACGACGACATGAAATTCGCCGACCGGCTGATTCGCGAGGCGAAGGTCGCCGTCATTCCCTTGTCGCCTTTCTATGCGCAGCCCCCGCGCATGACGCTGGTGCGGCTGTGCATCGCCAAGCGCGAGGAAACGCTGCGAACCGCGGCGCAACGCCTGTGCGGCTTTGCGCGCGGCGCAGCCTAGGCAGTCGCAGCGCCCGTTTAGCGGCCGAACGAAGCGAAGCGGCGCGCCATCGAGGGCAGGCTCTGACGCTGGCGGATCCGCGCCGCGTCCATCAGCATGCGTCCCGCCCAGCGATACACATTGTTCTCCTTGACCGTGCGCCGCATGAGGATCATGCGATTGCGCCGTTCGTCGCGGCCCATGTGCATGGCGACTTCCATGGCATTGGCGGTCTCCGTGACGTCGAAGGGATTGATCAGTACGCGCTTCCGCCAATTCGCGCGACGCGCCGGCAAAGGTGCTCAAGATCAGCACGCCGTCCTCATCGTCGCGCGCCGCCACGAATTCCTTGGCCACCAGATTCATGCCGTCATGCAGGCTGTTGACCAGGCAGAAATCCGCGGCGCGGTACAACTCGAACACGCGCAGCGGCGCCTGATGCTCGTCGATCAGCACGATGGGCCGCCAGTCGCCCTGGGCGAACTTGGAGTTGATGCGCTCGACCTCGCCGAGGTATGCTGCTGCAGGGCCTGATAGGCCGGCAATTGGCTGCGCGACGGCGCGGCGATCTGCAGCAGGCTGATGCGCCCGCGATGCCGCGGATTGTTTTCGAGCAGCACCTCGAGCGCGTGAAATCGCTCGATGATGCCCTTGGTGAAGTCCCAGCGCTCCACGCCCAACCCGATCACCACATCGGCGGCGATCCGATAGCGCTCGCGCACGCGCCGCGCGGCAGGCTGCCACGTCGGGCAGCTGCGCCAGCCAGCGCGGCGGCCACTCGATCGAGATCGGATAGGACGCGACGTGGCAGACGTGGCCCTGCAGCGTCACGGTCATGTGCTCTTGGTCGATCTGGCATTCGACGAAACGGTCGACCGTATCGAGGAAATTCTGGCAGTGATAGCGCGTGTGAAAACCCAGTATGTCCGCCGACAACATGTGCGTCAGCATTTCGCGTTTCCAGGGGCACACGCCGAAGGTCTCGGCGTTGGGCCAGGGGATATGCCAGAACAAGGCCACGGTGGCGCGGGGAATTCTTTTGCGGACGCAGCATCGGCAGCAATGCAAAGTGAAAATCCTGAATGAGGATCACCGGGCTGCCCGTATTGGCTTCAGTCGCAACCACCTCGGCAAACTTGGCGTTGACCTCCTCGTAGGCGCGCCAGTCGCTGGCTCGAAACGCCGGGCGCACGTATGCCAGATGGCACAGCGGCCACAGTCCTTCATTGGAGAAGCCGTAGTAATACCCTTGCTCCTGCTCGGCCGTCAGCCACACGCGCCGCAACGTGTAGCTGGGATCGTCCGGCGGCACGCGGATCTGATCGTTGCGATCGACCGTCTCGCGGTCCGCGCTGCCGCCGCCGTGCGCCACCCAGACGCCGGAGCACGCGCGCATGATGGGTTCGAGCGCGGTGACCATGCCGCTGGCCGGCACCTGCCACACGGGCTGGTGATTGGCGTCGAAATTATGGATGTAAGGCTCGCGATTCGAGACGATGATGACCTGCGCGGAGTTGAGCTGCTCGCGCACCACCTGCTGCAGCGCCTGGGGCGTCCAGTTCTCGCGGTAGTCGATCTCCAGCCGCTGCTGCTCCTCGGCCTCGGCCAGAACCTGGCGCACCTGCGACAGAATCGGCAGCGAATAGCGCGGCGACTGCGCGTTGTCCAGAAACCGCTTGCCGCGGATATCGCCCAGCAAAACCTGCACCCAGCGGCGCAATTGCAGCCATGCCACCAACACGATCAGCAGCGCGAGCAGCAATATCGATATGCCGACAAACGCCAGCACGAAATCCCTCGCGGTACGCTGGCGCCGGTCCACAAAACTCAGGTCGTGAAGCATGAGCACGCGAAACGGCTTGGGCGCCGCGCCGTCGAAGTCGAAGCGCGATATCTGCACGGAACCGGACGGCAGCTGCATGATGCGCGAACGCGCGGGACTCGCGCCATTCTCCGTCTCGCACGAAACCGCCGCGGGCGTGCGCTCCGGCCTGAAAATGGTGGCTCCGCTTGGGCGGCAAATCAAAATTGCCAGCAAGCGCTCGTCCGCTGCGACCTTGTTAAGATAAGCGCGCAGGCGCGCTTCGCTGCCGAACTCGACCAGATCGGTGAGCGGATCTTCCACCGAATGCATCACCAATTGCGCGCGCAACTCGACGTCGGAGCGAAACCACTCCGCCAGCAGCCGCTGGATGTAAGGCAGGCCAAAGTACGCCACGACGCATGAAGCGAGTGCGACCGGCAGCACGAATCGCAACATGATCGAGCGAAACATCGCGTCTCCGTCCCTTCAATCCAAGCGCGCAGCGTTGACCACAAAATACAGAACTTTGACTGCACAGTCTTGGCTTTTACGCAACGATTTTCGTGTAAAACTTACACAGCAAATAAATGCGCGGCAGCCATTGGCAGCGAGGATTGCGTAGGCTATGTTTTTCGCACATGAAGCAATCGCCGCCGCCGCCCGCACTCGACTGGTGTTTGTTTCTGGATGTCGATGGAACATTGATCGAGCTCACCGACACGCCTTCGCAAACCATCGCCGACTGCGAAGTCAAATCGCTGCTGCGGGAAACTGCGGAGCGACTCGGCGGCGCCGTTGCGCTGGTCAGCGGCCGCAGAATCGACACCCTCGATGAGCTATTCGCACCGTTGCAAATGCCGGCCGCCGGACTGCACGGAGTGGAGCGGCGCAAGGTCGACGGCGCGATTCAAGGCGCGAGCTTTGTCGATTCGCAGCTCGATCGCGCCCGCGCAGCGCTCCGCGAGCCTGGTCGAGGCGCATCCGGGAACCCTGTTCGAGGACAAGGATCGGACCATTGCGGTACATTTTCGCATGGCGCCGCAAGCCGAATCGGCAGTGCATGAGGCGATGGCTGATGCTCGCGAAACTGCTCGGCAGCAACTATCACATTCAGGGCGGCAAGATGGTGGTTGAAATCAAACCGCGCGGCTTCAGCAAGGCCACCGCGATCCAGGCCTTCATGAAGGAATCGCCGTTCAGCGGCAGACGGCCGGTGTTCGTCGGGGATGATCTGACCGATCAGGACGGATTTGCGATGGTGGAAGCGCAGGGCGGATTTTCCGTGGCGGTCGGAGACCGCGTGCACGGTCAATTTTATCTGCCAGACGTAGCTGCGGTGCGCGACCTGGCTCAAGCAAATTGCCGCGCTACACGACTCGCATCGCGCATGAGCAAATTGATCTTAGTGAGGCATGGCGAGAGTTCGGGAAACAAAGAGCGTATCTATGCCACCTCTCCGCACGATCTGCCCCTGACTGAATTGGGCTATCCGCAGGCGCAGGCCGCCGCGCACCGCATCGCCGCAGCTGTTCCATCCCGAACGCGTCGTCACGAGCGCCTACATCGCGCCAGCGAAACCGCGCGCATCATTGCCGGCGCGTTCGGACTGCCGCTCAAGGTCGAAGTCCCGATTTGCACGAACGCGAGATCGGCGCGCATCGTGGACGATCATACGATTCGTTTCTGACGGAGCCGGACTATGACCCGCAGCGGCCGTGGGCGTGGAAACCGGAAGGCGGCGAGAGCTACGAAGAAGTGCAAGCGCGCGTCGGCCCGATTCTCGACCGACTGGCTGCCGAGCATCCGGGCGGCGATATCGTCGTGGTGAGTCACGGCGGCGTCATGACGTGCCTGTGGGCCTATGTCACGGGCCGCTGGGACAATACCTATGTTCCGCCCAACTGCGGCATCGTGCTGATCGAACATGGTCCACCGGGGTATTCCCAGCCGCTGATAATCGACGACGGGGAGCGTACTCTGGATGCCGGCGGATGAGGCTGGCCCGCGGCTCTCTCCCTCGCGGCACTCTCCTCGAGCCTGCCGCCCACGGCGTCATTGAGCCAGCGATTAAGCGACAGCTGCAATTGTTCCCGGTCGATGGGCTTTGACAAATAGTCATCCATGCCGGCGGCACGGCATTCGTTGTCGGCGCCCTTCATGGCATGAGCGGTGAGCGCAATGATGGGAATGCGCTTGCCGCCGGATTCGTGTTCGCGGATTTTTCGCGTGGTTTCGTAGCCATCCATGATGGGCATCTGGCAATCCATGAGAATGAGCTGGTAGCGGCCGCTCTGCCACGCGTCGAATGCAGCCTGCCCGTCTGCGGCCACATCGACTCGATAGCCGAGCTTCTCGAGGATCCGGCACGCGACTTTCTGATTCACCACATTGTCTTCCGCCAGCAGAATGTGGTGCGTTCCCGCAGGCGCTGCGAGCGCAGCGCATGACGGGTCACGATGGGCTGGGTCGCCAGGCGCCAGCCCTCGGCCTGCATTCCGAGCACCATCAAGAGGCAATCGGTGAGATCGCGATGAGTCACCGGCTTCAACAGATACCCTGCAAATCCTAAATCCGAGAACAAGCGCCCATCGCCGCGCTGGCCCGAGGAGGTCAGCAGAATCAGGCGCGCGCCGCGCAAGGCCTGCTCGGCCAGAATGGTCTTGCCCAACGTGGCGCCGTCGCAGCCGGGCATTTGATGATCGAGCAGCGCGACCTCGAAGGGACGCCCGGCCGACGCCGCGTGCCGCATCAGACTCAGCGCCTCATCCGCGGAACTCGCGCATACGGCATCCATGCCGCACAGCGAAAGCTGGCCCATCAACACTTTGCGGTTGGTCATGTTGTCATCGACGATCATGATTCGCTGTCCGCGCAGCTGAATGGGCGGCGCCGGCCGCGCCTTGGCAGCGTTCTGTGCCCACCCTAAGTGCGCGGTGAACCAAAAAGTCGAACCTGCGCCCTCTTCGCTGGTAACTCCGACTTCGCCGCCCATCAGTTCCACCAGACGCTTGACGATGGACAAGCCGAGCCCCGTGCCGCCGAACCGGCGTGTGGTCGATGCGTCCCCCTGGGTGAAAGCCGTAAACAATGCGTCCACGCGGCTCGCCGGAATTCCCATGCCGGTGTCGCGAATTTCGCAGCGCACGACGACGCCGCGGTCATCCTTTCGCGCGACCCTGCATTCGATCGATACTTCGCCTTTTTGCGTGAACTTCACCGCGTTGCCGCCCAGGTTCAGCAGCACCTGACGCAGGCGGCCGGCATCGCCGCGCACCAGGTCCGGCAGACTCGGGATCGATCAGTGCAATGACCTCGAGCCCTTTGGCATGCGCCTGGATCGCGAGCAATCGGGCGACGTCTTCGACCGTGTCGCGCAGATCCATATCGAGCAATTCCAGTTCGAGCTTGCCCGCCTCGACCTTGGAGAAGTCCAGGATGTCGTTGATGACCGTCAAGAGCGCGGAGGCGCTGTCGCGCACCGTCTCGGCGTAGTCCAGCTGCATGGGATTGAGCGGCGTCTCCAACAACAGCTCGATCATGCCGATCACGCCATTCATCGGTGTGCGGATCTCATGGCTCATATTGGCGAGGAACTGGCTCTTGGCTTTATTCGCCGCGGCTGCCGTCTCGGTCGCCTCCAGCAGCGCAATCGCGTACTGCTGGCGCTGCGTGATGTCGCGCTGCGAACCTGACACGGTGAGCGGAACACCGGCCGCGTCGCGTTCCAGGGCGCCGCGCACGCGATACCAACGCTCTTCGCCCGCACGGGTCTTGGCGCGCACTTCGACATCGACGTGAACATTGTCGCGAATGCTGCGTTCGATGGCCTCGCGCAAGCGCGCGGCGTCCTCGGTATTCAGGATCTCGAAGAATTTTTGCCGGGTTCCCAGGAACTGCTGCTGTTCATAGCCGAACATGTCGGCGAAGTGCTCGGAGACCCACATCTCGCGGCTCGCCACGTCCAGTTCCCAAAGGCCGTCGTTGGCTCCGCGCGTCGCGCGCTTGAGCCTGGCCTCGGCGGCGCGGAATTGTTGTTCGGCGGCCCTGCGCTCGGCTTCGCGATTGAGATTATCGAGTGCGAATACGACGTTGCGGCCCATATGCATCAGCAGCTGCACGACCTCTTCGTCAAATGCGTTCCGATCCGCCGAATACAACAACAGCACGCCGATGGTACGGCCGTGCTGGATGAGCGGCAGCGCAGCGCCGGCGGCGATGCCGGCCTGCCGCTGCGGTTTCATGCCAGTGGGCGGTGCGCGCATCGCCGAGAAAATCGTTGCTGATGCAGGGCGCCTGGGTGCGAAAAGCCGTACCCACCAGCCCTCGCCCCTCCGGGGTGGCGCCGTCGACGGACAGACGCACATCCCGTAATTGATCCGCGCCGGTGCCGGCAACCGCGACGATTTGCGCATCCGCCGAATGCTCGCTTGGCACGCAGATGCTGGCCGCGAGCAGCCGGCCGCCATGCACCGCGGCCTCGCAGACACGCTGGTACAGTTCCTTCTGCGAAGACACCCGCATGATGGCCTCATTGGTGTCGCTCAGCGCGGCGAACATGCGCGCGACGCGCTGCGCGGCGCGTTCCGCGAGCTTGCGCGCCGTCACGTCCCGCGAAATCGTCACGATGATCCATCGATCATCGATGCGCACCGCGTGACGATTCAATTCGACCAAGCTTTCCTGGCCGTCCTTGAAGCGGCCGGTGGATTCGCTGCGCGTGCCCCGCGGCCCCGCGGCAATTGCCTCATCGTAGCTGCGGAGCAGGTTTTCGCGGCTTTCCTTCAACAAATCCAGCGGGCCCATGGTCATCAATTCTTCGTGCGTGTAGCCGGTACGGCTCGATGCGGTTGCCGTGGCATCCACGAATTTCAAGGTATCGCGGTCGACCATGTAGATCGAATCGGCGCAGGTGTCGACGAGCGCGCGAAAGCGCTGCAATTCACCAAGGGTTTGCTTGGGCAGCCGCAAGCCGTCAATCAACTCCCCGGCAAAACTCGCCCGCGCAGCCTGCGTGCCGCCCCGACGCAGGAACCTGGCGCCATAGCCAAGGGCGGCACCGGCCGCGGCAGCCAGCAAATAAGGCAGCAACACGAGCATTCCTGGGTCCTAAAGATGCGCTTTGGGGACCATTGCATCAGCGGTAAAGTGCGAAATCTGTGCGGTGCCCGGCAAATTTACATAACGAGGCGTTTGGGGCGGCCGGCAACGCCTCAATCTGCGAAAGGGTCCGCAGGAAGCCTTGAACGCCTGACCTGCTAATCCCGGATCTGGCCGCTGCCGCGGACAACGTACTTATAGCTGGTCAGCTGTTCGACGCCGACCGGGCCGCGCGCATGAAACTTGTCCGTGCTGATGCCGATCTCCGCTCCCATGCCGAACTGCGCACCATCGGCAAACTGCGTGGAGGCATTGTGCAGCACAATGGCGCTGTCGACTTGATTGAGAAATCGCTCGGCCGCGGCAACCTCGTCGGTGACGATGCAGTCGGTGTGCTGCGAACCGTAGTGCCCGATATGCGCGATGGCGGCGTCCAAGTCTTCCACCACCCGCACGGCGATGATTGCGTCCAGGTATTCGGTGTACCAATCCTGCTCGCAGGCCGCCTTTACCCGTGTATCGACCGCGGCCGACGTTTCGTCGCCGCGGACCTCGCAGCCGGCCGCGAGCAGCGCCCGTAGCAGCGGCGCAAGATGCGTCGCGGCGCAGCCGCGGTCCACCAACAGCGTCTCAGCGGAACCGCATACCCCGGTGCGCCGCATTTTCGCATTGAGGACGATGCGCTTCGCCATCTCAAGATCGGCGTTGCGATGCACGTACACATGGCAAACGCCCTCCAGATGCCCGATCACCGGCACCCGCGCCTCCTGCCGCACCCGTGCGATCAAACTCTTGCCGCCGCGCGGTACGATCAGATCGATGCTGTCGGCCATGTCGGCCAGCATGTAGCCCACGGCTGCGCGATCGGTGGTCGGTACCGATTGAATGGCGCTGAGCGGCAACCCTGCCGCTGCCAGTCCCTCTTGCAGGCAGGCATGGATGGCCGCGCTGGAACGTGCACTTTCCGAGCCGCCCCGTAAAATCACCGCGTTGCCGCTCTTCAGGCACAATGCGCCGGCATCGGCGGTGACATTGGGCCGGCTTTCATAAATGATGCCGATGACACCCAGCGGCACGCAGACGCGTTGTATCAACATGCCATTGGGCCGAGGCCATTCAGCCAAGCGCACGCCCGATGGGGTCGCGGGCGGCGGCCACCTCGCGTAGGCCCTGTGCCATGGCTTGCACGCGCGCCGCATCAAGCCCCAGTCTATCGAGCAGCGCCGCAGAAAGTCCCGCACCCGATTCGCGGATATCGGTCTCGTTGGCGGCTAAAATCTTGCCGCGTGCGGCCTCGAGCGCCGCGGCCGCGGCGAGCAGGGCCTGATTCTTCTGCTCTGCTCGAGGCAAAAGCCAGCTGTTGCGCGGCCGTGCGCGCAGCCCTGCCGATGTCCTGCATCATTGCGGCGACACCGTTCACAGGATTCTAAGCAGCACCAGGTCATCGCGGTGCACGATCTCATCGCGCCCGCGAAACCCGAGCACTTGCTCGATATCGGCGGATTTGCGGCCGATGATTCGTGCCGCATCGACGTCTGAATAGGCGCAGATTCCGCGCCCGATTTCGCTGCCGTCAGGTCCGATGATGCTGACGGTATCGCCGCGGTCGAATCGCCCGAGCGCACGAGTGACGCCCGCCGGCAGAAGACTTTTGCCGCCCATCAAGGCGCGCACCGCGCCATCATCGATTGCAATGGCTCCCGCGGGCTTCAAAGTGCCCGCAATCCATTGCTTGCGGGTCGCGAGCGGCGTCGAGGTGGGTACGAACCATGTGCATCGAGCCCCCTCCTCGATGCGCTGCAGAGGATGTTCGGCGGCACCCAAGGAAATGCACAAATGACATCCGGCGCCGACGGCAATCTTCGCGGCGGCTATCTTGGTGTGCATACCGCCCGTGCCCACGTCGCTGACGGCGCCTCCGGCCATCGCCTCGATCGCCGGGGTAATCTCCAGCACCCGGGCGATAAACTGCGCATCCGGATCTTCGTTGGGGTCCGCGGTATACAAACCGTCGACATCCGACAGCAACACCAGGCAATCTGCGCCGATCATTTGCGCCACGCGAGCCGCCAGCCGGTCATTGTCGCCATAGCGGATCTCTGCGGTTGCCACCGTATCGTTTTCATTGATGACCGGCACGGCGCCGAGGCCGAGCAGCGTGTTGATCGTGCCGCGGGCATTCAAATAGCGGCGGCGCTGTTCAGTGTCGCCCAGAGTCAGCAATATTTGCGCAACCGTGATTTCGTGCACGTCCAACAGTTCTTTGTAGGCGTGTGCAAGTCGAATTTGTCCGACAGCCGCGGCGGCCTGGCTTTCTTCGAGCTTGAGCTTCCCGGCGCCCAGATTTAGATGCCGCCTGCCCAGTGCAATGGCGCCCGACGATACCAGGATGATTTCCTGGCCTCGCTTGCGGCAAACAGCCACGTCGGCAGCCAGGCTTTCCAGCCAGGAGCGATTTAGGCGACCTTTGTCGCCATCCACCAACAAGGTCGAGCCGATCTTGACGACGACCCGCTTAGCGTCGATCAGGCGGCGGGCGGCGACTTTGCGGTCTGCAACGGTCATAGGGTCACGATATTGCCATTTACTTAGCGGAGCGGCCTCACCTAATATCCGTAGCTCTTAAACGATCGCCAGTTTCAAATAAGGATGAACCGTGGGCAGAGAGTACGAACCGACCGTCGGGCAGTGGTACGAGGACCTGGAAAACGATGAAACCTTCCAGGTTCTCAAAGTCGACGAGGACAAGGAAACCATTCAAATCCAACACCTCGACGGCGATACCGAAGAACTCGATGTCGACGACTGGGCGGAACTGGATCTGGAAATGACCGAGGAGCCTGAGGGTTGGTCGGGCTCCAAGGCAGAAAAGGACGCCGAAGACGAAGAAGAAGACGAAGACTGGGACGAAGATGAAGACGACGAGGACGACGACGACCTGGACGATGAGGACGAAGAAGACCGCGAAGAGTACTAGACGCAACGCGCGCGGCGTGCGCAGCGGGTGTTAAACGCGCTCCAGCCAGCCGTGCCGATCCGGCGCTTCGCCCTGTTGGACCGCGACCAGCTTGGCGCGCAGGGCCTTGGTGACCTCGCCCACGTGGCCATTTCCCACCCGGTGTTCCGTGCCCGCGTAGATCAGCGTGCCCACGCCTGCGAGCACCGCCGCGGTGCCTGACAGCGCGGCCTCGCCGGTACGGACCCAATCGAGCATCTCCAGCACGTCGAATTTCTTCTCCGTAACGGTGTAGCCCATGTCGCGGCCCATGGTGAGCAGGGAGTCGCGGGTGACGCCGTGCAGGAAAGTGGAATCCAAACTGCGCGTCATCAGTTCGCCTTCGCGAATCAGCATGAAATTGGCAGCGCCGGTCTCCTGGACCTGGCCGTCCGGACAGAAAAGCACCTGATCGGCCTGATATTTCACCCGCGCGTTGATGATGGGTGACAGCGCCGCGGCATAGTTGCCGCCGGTTTTCACCATGCCCATATGTTGCGCGGATCGCGTGTTCTGATCGTCGACCAGGATGCGCAGCGCCTTGGCGCCGCCTGAGAAGTAGTCCCACACCGGGCTTGCGAGCACCAACAGCATCGCCTCGGTTGTCGGCGTGGTGGCCGCGCCGATGTTGGCGGTCGTGCCGAATAGGATGGGCCTCAAATACAGCGCGCCGGGCGCTTCCGGCACCGCATCGCGGCAACGGTTGATCACGGCGCGCACCATGTCGGCGACCTGTGTCAAATCGGGCTCCGGCAAGACCAGCAGGCGCGCACTCTGCAGCAGTCGCTGCATGTGCCGCTCCATCCGGAAAATATGCACCGACCCATCGGCGCGGCGAAACGCCTTGAACCCTTCGAAGCAGGTGCTGGCGTAATGCAGCATATGCGCCGCCGGGCTGATTTCGATTGAGCCGACCGGCTTGATCTCGCTCGGGCTCCATTTGCCGTCGCGGTAGTGAGCGACCCCCATGTGCGAGGTGAGTAAGGTACCGAAGGCGGGTCGCTGGGGTTGAGAGGTCATGGGGCTTTCACCGTGGGAATGAATATGGTGGCGGGATGTTCAAGACGTTCTTTCAAGGCCTGAATCATGGCCGCGGCATCATAGCCGTCCACGAAGCGATGATCGAACGAGGAGGATAAATTCATGATTCGCCGCACCGCGACGGCGCCCTGATAGACCACCGGGCGCTCGACGGCCTTGTTGAGTCCGATGATGGCCACTTCCGGCGCGTTGATGATGGGTGTGGAGGCGATGCCTCCGAGCTTGCCCAAGCTGGTGACGGTGATCGTCGAGCCGCTCAATTCCTCGCGCGTTGCCTTGTTGGAGCGCGCGCGCTCTGCCAGCCGGCGGATTTCCGCGGCGACTTCCCAAAGCCCCAGCGCCTGCGCGTTGCGCACCACCGGCACTTTCAGACCATCGGGGGTCTGGGTGGCGATGCCGACATGTACGGCGCGGTGGCGCACCAACACGCCGCGCGCCGCATCGTACAAAACGTTGCATTGCGGAAAGGACTCCAGCACCCGCGTGAGCGCCATCACCACCAGCGGCAGATAGCTGAGCGATCCTGCGTCTTGCGGGCGTGAGTGATTCAAATGGGCGCGCAACGACTCAAGTTCGGTGACGTCGACCTCCTCAACGTAGGCGAAATGCGGAATGTTGCGCTTGGCCTCGCTCATGCGTTCCGCGATCAAGCGGCGCAGCCCGATGACTTTGATTTCCGTCGTCTCGCGCGCGCGGCCGGCGCCGTCTCGCGCGGCGCCGTGGTCTGCAAGTCAGCCTTGAGGATGCGACCGCCGGGACCGGAGCCCGCGACAGTGGTGAGATCGATGCCCGCCTCGCTGGCGCGGCGTCGATTTGCCGGCGATGTCATCACGCGGCTGGGACGAGCCGCAGCCCGCTCCGGCGCGCAGCGGATGCTGGCGGCGCCGCGGCAGGCGGCGGTACGGCGTGCAGGTGCCGTTGGCGGCGCGGCAGGTGCCGGCGCTGAGGGCGCCGGCGCCGCTCCCCGGGCGCCGTCGCTCAATTCGAACACGATCAGCGGAGATCCGACCGCCACCTTATCGCCCGGCGCGCCGGTCACCGACAGCACCTTGCCGCTCACCGGAGCCGGTACTTCCACGGCGGCCTTGTCGGTCATCACCTCGACGATGAGTTGATCTTCGCTCACCATATCGCCGGGCTTGGTGTGCCAGGCGACGATCTCTGCATCGACCGTGCCTTCTCCCAAGTCCGGCATTTTGAAAGTGTATTGGCTCATGCAGGTTCCATGACAGTCTTGAGCGCGGCCTTGACCCGCGCCTGCCCCGGAAAATACTCCCACTCGAAGGCATGCGGATAGGGGGTATCCCACCCGGTAACGCGTTGTACAGGCGCCTCGAGAGACCAGAAGCACTCCTCTTGAATGATCGAAAGGAATTCCGCGCCGAAGCCCGAAAATCGCGTGGCCTCATGGGCGACGACGCATCGCCCGGTCTTCTTCACCGACGTGCACATCGTATCGACATCCAACGGCACCAACGAGCGCAGGTCGATGATCTCGGCATCGATGTTCAGCGCGGCTGCCGCGGCCACCGCAACATGCACCATGGTGCCGTAGGTGATGATGGTGACCGTCGCTCCCGGCACGCACGATATCCGCTTTGCCCAAGGGAACCTTGAAGTAGCCTTCATCCACCTGACCCTTGGGATGCGTGCTCCACGGCACGGCCGGCTTGTTAGGATCGCCGTCGAAGGGACCGTTGTACAAGCGCTTCGGCTCGAAGAACACCACCGGATCATCATCCTCGATGCTGGTGATCAACAAGCCCTTGGCATCGTACGGATTCGAGGGCATCACGACCTTGATGCCGCTGACATGCGTGAAGATGGCCTCGGGGCTTTGCGAATGCGTCTGGCCGCCGCGAATGCCGCCGCCGCAGGGCGTGCGGATGGTCACCGGCGCGAAGAAATCGCCGGCGCTGCGGTAGCGGATGCGCGCCAATTCGCTGACGATCTGGTCGAAACCCGGGTAGATGTAATCGGCGAATTGAATCTCCGCCACCGGGCGCAAACCGTTCACGCTCATGCCGATGGCCGTCGCGACGATGCCGCCTTCGGCGATCGGCGAGTCGATCACGCGGTGCTCGCCGTACTTGCGCTGCAGGCCTTCGGTCGCGCGGAACACGCCGCCGAAATAACCGATGTCCTCGCCCATCAGCACGACCGCGGGATCTCTGCCCAGCATGATGTCCATGGCGGAGTTCAGCGCTTGGATCATGTTCATGTTGGCCATGCGATCATTCCCGTTCCTTGCGCATCAAGGCCTGTTGCCGCTGCAGATTCGCCGGCATGTCCTTGAACACATCCTCGAACATGAGGTCCGAGTTCAGTCGCGGCCCCTCGGTCATGGTGCCGAAGCTGATCGCTTCCTTCCAACTCGACGCCACCAACGCCTCGAGCTCGGCGGTCAGCGCTTGGTGTTGCGCCTCGGACCATTCGCCGCTCTTGATCAAGTGCTGCTTCAAACGCAGGATGGGGTCGCCCAACGGCCAATGTTCGGCATCGTCCTTGGCGCGATAGCGGGCCGGATCGTCGCTGGTGGAGTGCGCGGCGCCGCGATAGGTCACCAGCTCGATCAACGTCGGACCGCCGCCGGTGCGCGCTCGTTCGGCTGCCCACTGCGTCACGGCGTAGACGGCGAGAAAGTCGTTGCCGTCGACGCGAATGCCGGCCATTCCGTATCCCGGTCCGCGCGCGGCGAATGAGCGCTGTTCGCCGCCGGCATAGCCCTGAAAGGTGGAAATCGCCCATTGATTGTTCACCACGTTCAAAATCACCGGCGCTTGGTACACCGATGCGAACAGCAGGGCATGATGAAAATCCGCCTCCGCGGTGCTGCCCTCGCCCAGCCAGGTTGCGGCCAGATTGTCTTCGCCCTTGATGGCGGCCGCCATCGCCCAGCCGACGGCCTGCGGAAATTGCGTCGCCAGATTTCCGGAGATGGAGAATAGATTGTTGGCGCGCGAGTGATACATCACCGGCAGCTGCCGCCCCTTGCACATGTCGCGGGTGTTGGACAACAACTGACACATCAGGTCGACCAACGAGATGCCGCGGACGATCTGCAATCCCTGCTGGCGGTACGCGGGGAACAGCATGTCCGAGGGCCGCAGCGCCATGCCTTGCGCCACGGCGATCGCTTCCTCGCCCAAGCGAACGAATATAGAAGGAAATCTTGCCCGCCGCGCTGCATGCGCTGCATGCGATCGTCGTACAGGCGCGTGAGCAGCATGTGCCGCAAGCCCACTTGCAAGTCGCCGGTATCGAGATGCGGATGCCACGGTCCCACAGCTTCGCCGCTGTCGTCGAGCACGCGCACCAAGTCCACCGCCAGGGAAGCCATGTCCCGCGCACGCGCGTTGACCTGCGGGCCGCGGCACCGTGCCGGCAGGCGAAAGATCCACGTAGCTGAAGTCGGGCGTCTCCCCGGGACGCGCGGGAACGCGGGGCAGATGCAGGCGCGATTTTTTGGTCATCCGCATAATTTACGTCTCCGGGCCGTCTGGATGTTGCAATCATGAGGGATCGATCCAATAATCCGGTATATTCATTCCGAATATCGACAAATTTATGGAACAAAACAACCGACCGGCAGTCGATCGCCTCGATCTGCGGCTGCTCGATATTCTACAGAGGCAGGGTGCCCTCTCGGTCGCCGAAGTGGCGGCGCAGACCAAATTATCGACCACCACCTGCTGGCGCCGCATTCAACAGCTCGAACAAAACGGCGTCATCAAGGCGCGTGTCGCGTTGCTCGACCGCAATGCCTTGGGACTGGACGTCACCATCTTCGCGCAGGTGAAACTCGCCACCACCGGACGCGGTGCGCTGGCCGAATTCGAAGCCGCGATTCGCGACCGTGCCGAGGTGCTGGAGTGCTACACCCTCACCGGCGAATGGGACTTTCTGCTCAAAATCGTCACCAAGAACATCAAGGCCTACGAGGCGTTTTATCTCGACTACTTGTCGCGCATTCCGAGCGTGCGTTCGGTCAACTCCTCGGTTGCGGTCACTGTCATCAAAGAATCGACCGCGCTGCCTCTGGGAATCTAGAGGCGCCTCACGGCAGCAGGATTGTCGATCCGATGGTTTTTCTGGCTTCCAGATCGCGATGGGCGCGGGCCGCGTCGCGCAGCGGCAGCCGCTGTCCGATCAGCGGCTTGACCGCTCCCGAGGCAACCTTGGCGAACAGATCGGCCGCGCGCGTGGTCAGATCCGCGCGCGATTTGATGTAGTCGAACAGCGTCGGCCGCGTCGCATACAGCGAGCCGCCCGCCGCGAGATCGGAGAACTTGAAGTCGGTGATCGGTCCCGAGGATTGTCCGAAGCACACGAACAAGCCGCGCGCGTGCAGGCACTTCAGCGATCCGCGCCAGGTGTCCTGCGCCACCGAATCGTAAACCACATCGCAACCCTTGCCGCCGGTGATCTCCTTGACGCGCGCCGGAAAATCCTCGGCCCGATAGTCGATCACATGCGAGTAGCCGTGGGCCTTGGCAGTGGCGGCCTTCTCCGGCGAGCCCACCGTGCCGATGGATGTCGCGCCGATGGACTTGAGCCATTGGCCCATCAGCAAACCCGACACCGCCGGCGGCGGCATGCACCAGCACGATGTCGCCGGCTTTGACCGCGTAACAGGTGTTCAATAAAAATTGCGTGGTCAGCCCTTTCAACATCATGGATGCGGCGACGTCGAAGTCGATGGCATCGGGCAACTTCACCAGCCGCTCGGCCGGCAGCACCCGCCGCGTGCGATAGGCGCCGATTGGCAGCGTGTAGGCGACGCGATCGCCGGCGCTTGAAGTCCGCGACGCCCTCGCCGACCTCCTCGACCACTCCTGCCGCCTCGCCGCCCGGTATGAGCGGCGTCATCGGCCACGGATAGTGTCCCTTGCGGTAATACGTGTCGATGAAATTGACGCCCACCGCGCGTTGCGCAATGCGCACTTCGCCGCGCGCCGGCGCACCGGTTGCCAGCTCGCTCCATTCCAGCGTCTCGGGACCGCCCGCGGTGCGCACAATGATTCCGAAGTCCGCAGAACTCATCACAGCTACCTCGCTAAAGTGCCGGCATAGCGGCGGATACGCAGCATGGCTTCGCTCAAGATCGCTGCATCGGCGGCAAAGCACAGCCGCACGAACCCGCGGGTCGCTTCGCCGAAGGCGCCGCCGTCGAGCACCGACACGCGTTCCGACTTGAATAGCCCGCTCATGAAATCGTAGCCCGAAAGACCCGTGCCGCGCACGTCGATCAGCGTGAACATGCCGGCGTCCGGAACACAGCAGCGCAGGCCGTGCGCGCCGGCCAAGCCCTGCAGCAGCATGATCGCGCCGCGCCGTGCACAGCTCCCGGATCCGCAGTTCCGGGGCGTCCGAGCCCTGCAATGCGGTCAGGGCCGCCTCCTGAATAAAACCCGGCAGGCCGAACAGCATGCACATCGACAGCGACTCCGCGTGTTTCACCAGTTCCTTCGGCCCCACCAGCCAACCGGCCCGCAAGCCCGGCATGGAATGCGATTTGGACAGGCTGCTGATCGTGACAACCTGCTCCGGCAAATGCGCCGCAAGACTCGGAACGCGCCCCCCGGGGGCCAATCCCGCATACACTTCGTCGGCGACGATCCACAGGGAATGCCGGCGCGCAAGAGCGCCGATGACGCGAAGATCCTCATCGTTCAAGATCACGCCGCTCGGATTGTTGGGCGTGGCAAAGAAAATCGCGCGGGTGCGCGCGGTGATGGCCGCTTCGAGCGCGTCTCAGGTCCGGCCGAAATCCCCGTTCCGCCGGCGCCGGCACCCGCACCAACTGCGCGCCGGAAGCACGGATGGTCGCGGGATAGCTCGGATACAGCGGCTCGAGCGCCAGCACCTCATCGCCGGGGCCCGCGACGCACAGCGAGGCGGCGAACAGCGCATTCTGTGCGCCCGAAAGAAAAATCACATTCTCCGCGTTGACCGCCTGGCCGGTGCGCCGTTGATGCGTCTTGGCAATCGCTTCGCGCAAGGCGACCCGTCCTGCCGCCGGCGTATAGCGCACATCGCCGGCGCGCAGCGTTTCGATCGCCCGGGCGAGCACCGGCGCGGGGGTCTCCAGATCCGGATCGCCGATGCTGAGCACGATCACGTCCTCGCCGCGCAATTGCGCTTCGCGCGCCTGAGTGTGGATGGTCCATGCCGCCACACTCTCGCCCTTGATTCGATCCACCAGCGGAGAAAATTTCATGACATACTTTACTATGCCATTCACAGCTGAACACTCTCTTCGCTGCCGCCAAGACTTTCCGGCGCTATCGCGCTCGCCTCAAGGATTGAATCTGGCTTATCTGGACGGCCCCGGCGGCAGCCAGGTGCCGAAAATCGTCATCGACACGCTGGGCGATTTCTACGCCACCTGCAATGTCAACACGCATGGCAATTTTTGGCCCTCGCAGGAGGTCGATCGTCGCATGGACGCGGGCGCGCGAAGTGCTCGCGGCGTTTCTCGGCGCCGAACATGCCGCTTGCATTTCCTTCGGGCAGAACATGACCACGCTCAACTACGCCCTGAGCGCTGCGATCGGCCACACCCTGCAAAAAGGCGATGAGGTTCTGATCACTCAGCTCGATCACGAGGCCAATCGCGGTCCCTGGCTGCGCCTGCAAGGACTCGGCGTCAGCGTGCAGGAAGTGCGGCTGCTGCCGTCCGGGCAACTCGATCTTGCGGATATGCAGGCAAAGATCACGCCCAAAACCAAGGTGTTCGCGTTGGGCGCCTCCTCGAATGCCATCGGCACCGTCAACGATTTGAGCACAGCGCGCCGCCTGACCAACGATGTCGGCGCGTTGCTGGTGGTGGATGCCGTGCACTACGCGCCGCATTTTCCGCTGGACGTCAAGAGTCTCGGCATGGATTTTCTGCTGTGCTCGGGCTACAAATTCTACGGACCGCACATCGGCGTTCTGTACTCGCGCCCGGGTGCGCTCGATCGGCTGCCGACCGATCGGCTCAGCGTTCAAGATCCGGCGGCGCCTTACCGCATCGAGACCGGCACCTTGAATCATGCGGCCATCGACGCGCTGCGCGCCGCGGTGGAATACCTCGCCTCCTGGGGGACCGGATCGAGCTTGCGGGAACGCATCGTCGCGGCGATGACCGGCATTTCGGCGTATGAACATGGCCTCGCCAAGTTCTATCACGACGCGGTGCGCGAACTGCGCGGCGTGCAGGTATGGGGGCCTGATTTCAGCACGCGCGCGCGTGCGCCCACGGTCTCGATCACCCTGGCAAACACCCCCGCCGCGGAGGCCGCCGCGGCCTTGGGCAAGCAGGGTATCTGCGTTTGGGACGGGCACTTCTATGCCGCCCGGGCCGTACAAGTGCTGGGCTTGAGCGATCGCGGCGGCTTGCTGCGCACCGGCGTGTCGATGTACAGCTCGCGCGCGGATCTCGAGCGGCTGCTCTCAGGTCTCGCGAAACTGGTCTAAACGCTCCGGGCCAGATGCGCTGCCAGTTGTTCCGCGTGTTCGCGCAGTTCCGCGGCCGCGGTCGCGTCGAGATGAGCAGCCCGCAACATGGGCCCCAGGTAGTACAGCTGTTCGCTCGCCCGCCCGTGCGCATCGACGCAGGCACCATAGCGCGCGGTGCGTATCCCAAAATTCAGGGCATCGGACGAGATCAAGCCCTCCGCTCGCAGCGATACCAGCAGCGGATCTGCCGAACGCTCGATGTTGTAATACGGCCCGGTCGCATTCACCAGCAAGTCCACCGTCATTTCCGCGGACGCGCGGCTGCCGCGGGGCCGCCACGAGACGCGCAGCCGCCGCTTGTCGGCGACCACCTGCTGAATGCGCCCCGCTGCTATTTTCAATTTGCCGCTGCGGCGCAGGTATTCGATGCGTTCGCTCAACTGAGGCGGCAGCCGGTGCCGATAAACATCCCAGTGCACCTGCATGTGCCTGATGAAACGGCGCCGCTCCGCGTCGGGCATGCACCGCCAGAGTGCCGGGGCAAGATTGCGGATGAAGGCGACGGCTTCGCGCCAATCGCCGCCGAGTTTCTCGACCTCGCGGGCTAGATTGCGGCATGCGCGCAGCAGCTGCTTTAGCGATTGCGTCGCGGCCAGCAGCGTCTCGCCGCTGCCGCGCATTGCATCCGTGTGAAACGAGGTCTGCGTTTTGGGTATCAAGCCGCGGCGCGAAATCGTGTGCAGCGTGGGGACCCGCTCGGGATGGCGGCTCAGTGCCGAGGCCGCGTCCGCCATGGTCAATCCATTGCCGACGATTAGAACCGAGTCCTGCGCGCTCAAGGTCTGCGGCAAATCGCGCGGATCCTGCCTGAACGCAGCATGCCCGCGCAGCTCGGCGGCCCAGCCCGGCAACGGCGTGGAGGGATTTCCCAGCGCCAAGATAACGATATCGCCAACCACGGGCTCGCGGCCGGCAACCAGCGCCTTGAATTGCGCCCCGGCGTGCGCCTGCGAAATTCCCGTGACCTCGCCGAACACCCGCATCAGGCGAACCTGTGTGGGCGCCGCGCCTTCGGCCTTGAGCAGCAGGTCTTGCAGGTAGTCGCCGTACAGGGCGCGCGGCAGGAAATCCTCGCCATCGACGTTCGACTGGCGCGCCTGCGCGAAGTGCAGGAATTGCAACGGATCACGGGAATCGGCCGATGATCTGGCTGCCGGCACGTTCAAAAGATAGGGAAATTCGTGTGCGGCGTATGCCACGCCGCGGCCCACGGCATCGCTGCGCTCGATCAGCACGATATCGGCGCCCGCCGGCGGCAATTGGCGCAGCAGGTTGGCGGCAAGTACCGTGCCGGAGAATCCGGCACCCACGATGAGGAAGGTTTTGCGCATCCTTTGGAAATTCTACCTTAGCACCGGCAGCGAGAAGGCCGTGCGGGGAGTCTATTCTTCCGCTAACATTCGCACAGATTCGTGGTCAAATAGCCTTTCAAATACAAGCGAGGGGCAACGATGCAACTCAGCAAATTCAGCTATTACTCCGATTTTGTGGTCTATCCGATCACCGTGATCGCGCTAACGGCCGTGAATTTCAGCCATTTCACCCGGCACGGCGGCGGCGAATGGCTCGGCGCCTGCGTGGCGGGACTGGTTCTTTGGACCTTGCTGGAATATGCGCTGCACCGGATTGCGCTGCATCGCATGCCGGTATTCTCGCCCATGCACAGCCTGCACCACGGCGCGCCGCTGGCATTCATCGGCACGCCCTCCTGGATCAGCGTGACCGTGTGGCTTGGAGTCATTTTGCTGCCGCTTTGGTGGTGGGCCGGTTTTAACGTCGCCAACGGTCTCACTGTGGGCGTGATGCTGGGCTATTGGTGGTACGGCTATGTGCATCATGTGATTCATCATCACACGCGCAAGCCCTCATCGGCCTATTTCAGCGAATTGCGGGCCTGGCACATGCGCCATCATCATTCGCCCAAGCGCGGCAATTTCGGCGTGACCACTCCTTTGTGGGATTATGTGTTCGGCACGGCCATCTCCGCACAGCGCAAAGTCGCCGTCTCGTCGTGAACGCACGAACTCAGCCTCACCAATCCCATGCGTACCGACGGATTCGAATTCGTCGAGTACGCTGCGCCCGATCCCGAATTGCTGCGCCGGCTGTTCGAGTGCATGGGCCTGCCGGCGGTGGCGCGCCATCGCTCCAAGAACGTGACCCTGCACAATCAGGGCGACATCAATTTCATCATCAACGCCGAGCACGACAGCTTCGCGCAGCGCTTCGCGCGCCTGCATGGACCGTGCGCCTGTGCCATGGCATTTCGCGTCGCCGATGCGCGCCTGGCGTATGCACGCGCGTTGGATTTGGGCGCGAAACCCGGCCCGGTCACTGCCGGTCCCATGGAGCTCAACATTCCCTCGATCGAAGGGATCGGCGGCAGTCTGATCTACCTGGTCGATCGTTACGGCGAGCGCACGATTTACGATGTGGACTTCATCCCCGTCATCGACACGGAGCCGCACGTTTCCGCAGGCCTGCTGCGCATAGATCATCTTACCCACAATGTGCGCCGCGGCAACATGAACGTGTGGGCCGGCTTTTACGAAAAACTCTTCAACTTCAAGGAAATTCGCTACTTCAGCATCGAAGGGAAGGAGACCGGCCTGTTCTCGCGCGCGCTCACCTCGCCCTGCGGCAAGATTCGCATCCCCATCAACGAGAGCCAGGACGACAAGAGCCAGATCGAAGAATATTTGAACGAGTATAAGGGCGAAGGCATACAGCACATCGCCCTGGGAACCGACGACATCTACGCCACGGTGGATGCGTTGCGCAGCCGCGGCGTTCAGTTCCAGGAAACCCCCGCCACCTACTACGAAGGGGTTGACGCCAGAGTCAGCGGCCATACCGAAGCGGTCGCCGAACTTCGGCGGCGCGGCATTCTCATCGACGGCAGCGCGCAGAGCGGCATTCTCCTGCAGATTTTCACCAAGAACGCCATCGGCCCAATTTTCTTCGAAATCATTCAACGCAAGGGCAATGAGGGTTTTGGAGAAGGCAATTTCCAGGCGTTGTTCGAATCGATCGAGTTGGATCAAAAGCGCCGCGGCGTCATTTAACCCCCTGGCTGTCGCCGGTTGCAGCCGTTGAACTTCACCTGAACGCCCATATCTAACGCAGCAAGGGTCAATTCGACCTGCTGGGGGGCTTGACATGCGCAAATTAGTTTTTGCCGCTGCTGCGTTGAGTCTGGGCGCGAGCTTCGCTTTGGTCGTCGCCGACCTTCGCGCAAGCCGCTGATCCGACGATGAATCAGATTTACGAGGCGGCTGCGGCAGGCCATCTCGATCAAGCGCAACAGATGATCACTCAAGTGCTGGCCGATCATCCCAACAGCGCCAAGGCGCATTACGTGCAAGCGGAGCTGTACGCGAAAGAGGGCAAGACCTCCCTGGCGCGCAGCGAGCTGGCTGTCGCCGAACGCCTCAATCCAGGTCTGACTGCTTTCAGCCCGCGCTCCGTTCAGGAATTGAAGTCGCAAATTAGGCTTGAGCAGCGCAACCCGTGCAATGACGCCGCAAATTGTCTCCGTCCCGGAGCGCTCCGCGCCTCATTTCCCCTGGGGCGCGCCTGCTGATCGGTCTGCTCGTGGTCGGGGGTCTGATCATGCTGTTCCGGCGCCGAGCGCCCACGCAATCAATATCCGGTCGCCGGGCCCGGCGTGGGCGGATCGCCTCCAGGCTACGGTCCGGGTTATGGCTCGGATACGGCCGGCCCATGGGCGGCGGCGGAATCGGCTCCGGTATCGCCGGCGGCCTTGCCTCAGGCCTCGCGGTGGGCGCTGGCGTGGTGGCCGGCGAGGAGCTGGCGCATCACTTCCTGGATGGCGGTCACCGCGAAGGCGGCGTGATTCCCTCCGCCGACGCGGCCGAACCGGGCTACAGCAACAGCGACATGGGCGGCAACGACTTCGGCGCGAACGATCCCGGTTCCTGGGACGACGGCGGCGGAGGCCTAGGCGGCGGTGGCGGAGACGACTGGAGCTGACCTGCTCCGCTCAAGACGATTTCCCCGTTCGGGCGCCCCTCAAGGGCGCCCTTTTTGGTCCATCTGAGTCGCTCAGCGCTGTTTGACCAGGGCCGCAGCCACTGCGTCGTGCAGCGACTTCATTCCGAAAGAAATATCCTTCACCACGCCGTTGATGAAAAACGTGGGGGTGGCGCGAATGTGGCTCAAGCGCCCGCTGGCGATGTGTTCGCGAACTTTCTGCAGGTAGATGTGATCATCCATCTCCGCCGCATAGCGCGCCATGTCCATGTTCAGCCCGCGTCGCATAGCGCTGCAGATCCGCCGCTTTCAAGTGCTCCTGGTTGCGGAACAACACATCGTACATCGCCCAGAATTTTCCCTGCGCTGCCGCCGCTTCGGCCGCTTCCGCCGCCAGCAATGCGTGCGGATGCGCTTCCTCCAGGGGGAAATTTCGAAATATGAAGCGCACCTGGTTCGGGTAGCGCTCCATTAACAGCGACGGCGTTGCGGCTGCGACCTTGCAGCTCGGACACTCGAAATCCCCATACTCGATCACGACAACGCGGGCGTGCTCGGAACCCTGGGAATGATCGGTGGGTTCGGGCGGAACCGCCAGCGTGACCGGATGCGCGGAGCTCATTGCAGCGATTCCTCTGTTATCGTTTCACTTGCCGTCCGGGCGATGCGCCGGCATCTCGATCGGTCGGATTGTCGTCTTGATCACGCTCGATCTGCGCAACAACTGCAATTCGCACTCCCGGCCGATCAAGCTCGCATCGAGCGTGCGCTGCAGGCCGTCGATGCCGTTGATGCGCACGCCGTCGAGCGCCACCATCCTGTCCCCGGTCTGCACGCCGGCCAGGGCAGCGGGGCTGCCCGGCACGATCTCCGCGACGTGCACCGCCGTATTGCCCGCCAGGCTGAAATGACGCACCACTCGCGTGGCGATCGGCACGGTGGCGCCGGAAACTCCGATGTATGCCCGGCGTACCCTACCATGCGCAAACATCTGGCCGATGACCCATTTTGCCGTATTGATACCCGTGGCAAAACAAATCGCCTGGGCTTGCGGGATCATCGCCGTGTTGACGCCAACGACCCGTCCCTTGGAATCGACCAGCGGACCGCCGGAGTTTCCGGGATTCAGCGCCGCGTCGGTCTGAATGACATCGTGCATGAGCCTGCCCGACTTCGCGCGCAGGGTCCGGCCCAGCGCCGAAACCACGCCGGTGGTCACGGTCTTCGAATAACCCAGAGGATTGCCGATGGCAATGGCAACCTGTCCCACTTTCAAGCGCGAAGAATCGCCGAACTCCGCGTACGGAAGGGCGCCGGACGAACCGATGCGCAGCACCGCCAAGTCCGAATCCGGATCGTTGCCGACGAGGTCGGCGTGAAATCGCGTGTCGTCGTTGAGCCGCACGGTAATCTCGTCCGATCCATCGACGACATGGCTGTTGGTGAGCAAGTAACCGTCGGGCGTAAAGAGGAACCCGGAACCGCTGGCTTGCTGCGCTCTTCGCGCGCGCGCGCCCGCCCCGCGGCTCCGGCCGGCCACCTCGATGAATGTCACGGCGGGGGCAACCCGTTCGAGAGCGCCGATCACCGCGCCGGAATAGGCATCGAGCAAAGGCGCATCGTCCAGCGGCGCCTCAGCATCGCCGCCCAGTGCCGTCGCATCGTCATTTGCAGCCCACTGCGGCATTCGCATAGCTCAGCTCAAAATAATTTTCGACTGCGCGGAAATCCCTTCGACGATAAGCCGGTTCACGCGCCGCACGAAGGTCGCAGGATCATCCAACTCGCCGCCCTCCGCGAGCATTGCCTGGTCATAGAGTACGTGGGCGAGATCCGCGAAAGAAGCGTCATCGGCTGTGTCCTTCAAGCGCTCCACCAAGGGGTGCTTCGGGTTCAACTCGAGGATGGGCAAGGTCGCAAAAGGATTGTTCTGTCCTGCTTGTTTCAGGATCCGACCCATGCGCAAGCTCATGCCGAACTCGCCCGCGACCAGCACGGCGGGCGAGTCGGTAAGACGCGACGACACCTGCGCACCGGCAATCTTGCCGTTCAAGGATTTGCCGAGCCGGTCCAACGTGTCTTTGAAGGCCGTTTCGGCCGCCGCCTTCTCCGGCGTCTCAATTGCCGAGGCCACATCGGCGGCGGCGGTGGCCACGTTGGCGAGGGTTTTGCCCTCGAATTCGTGCAAATGGGCCGCCACCCACTCATCGATACGATCGGTCAGCAGCAACACCTCCAACCCATCGGCGCGAAAGCCTTCCAGGTGCGGACTGTTGCGGGCCGCCGCCAGCGTATCGGCGGTCAGATAATAAATGGCCTTCTGATCGGCTTTCATCCGCGACACGTAAGTCTCGAGCGTCACTGAGGGCGCATCGCCGTTCTCGGCGGTGGAGTTGAAGCGCAGCAGTTTCGCGATCCTGATTTTGTTGGCCGCATCATCAATGACGCCCTCTTTCAAAACCGTGCCGAAGGTACGCCAAAATTCAGCGTATTCGGCAGGTTTGTTGGCCGCCAAATCCTCGAGCAGGTCGAGCGAGCGCTTGACCAGCGCCGATTTGATCTTCTCGACAGTGCGGTTATTTTGCAGCAGCTCGCGCGACACGTTCAGGGGCAGGTCGGAGGAATCCACCAGTCCGCGCATGAAGCGCAGGTACGGGGGCAGCAACTCCGCCGCCTTGTCCATGATGAATACGCGCTTGACGTACAGCTGGATGCCGCCTTTCTGCTCGCGCTCGAACAAGTCGAAGGGTGCGCGTTTCGGCAGGTACAGGAGCGAGGTGTATTCGATGTTGCCCTCGACCTTGTTGTGCGACCAAACACGCGCATCCTCGGAGTCGTGGGCAATGTGCTTGTAGAACGCCTGGTAGTCCTCGTCCTTGAGTTCCGATTTCGGGCGCGTCCAAAACGCCTTCGCCTGATTCAGGGTTTCTTCGCCGTCTCCGGTCTTCAAGAGAATCGGGATGCTCAAATGATCCGAATACTTGCGCACCAATTGACGCAGGCGCGCCGGCTCCAGAAACTCCTTGTCCTCATCCCGCAGGTGCAGGATGACTTCGGTGCCGCGGTTGGGTTTGTCGGCGGCCTGAATCTGGTATTCGCCCTCGCCGTCGGACTCCCAGCGCACCCCGGGTGCATCGCTGCGCCTGGTAAGCACGGTGACCTTGTCCGCCACAATAAACGCGGAATAAAAGCCGACCCCGAACTGGCCGATCAGCTGGGCGTCCTTGGCGGAATCGCCGCTCAAGGTTTCCAGGAACTTCTTGGTGCCGGAGCGGGCGATGGTGCCGAGATTGTCGATGATCTCGGCCTCGTTCATGCCGATGCCATTGTCATTGATGCTCAAGGTCCCGGCACTGCTGTCGGGCGTCAGCGTGATCGACAACGAGTCGCTGCCCAGCAGGTCAGGTTTGGCGATCGCTTCGAAGCGCAATTTTTCGCAGGCATCCGAGGCGTTCGAGATCAGTTCCCGCAGGAAAATTTCCTTATGCGAGTACAGCGAATGAATGACCAGGCGCAGCACTTGCTTCGTTTCCGCCTGGAATTCCTTGATTTGCGGCTTGGAGGCAGCCGCCGGCTCGGTTTCTGTCGTCATGGCCCTAGCTTTTTAGAAGTGAGTCCGGGTGAGTTGGGGCCGCCGGCCGATTCTTCAAGCTAGAATCCGGCATGGCAAAAAGCGGCACCCTCAAGGCGGTTTGGGCGGCACTGGCCGGCAATCTGCTGGTGGCGGCCGCCAAGTTCGTTGCCGCCGCGCTGACAGGCTCGGCGGCCATGCTGAGCGAGGCGGTGCATTCGCTGGTCGATACCATCAACGAGCTCCTGCTGCTCTACGGCATCGCCCGCTCCAGCCGTCCGGCCGACCGGGAGCACCCCTTCGGCTACGCCCGGGAACTGTACTTTTGGAGCTTCGTGGTGGCATTGCTGATCTTCTCGGTGGGTGCCGGTGTTTCGGCCTACCAGGGTATCCAGCGCCTCCTGCAGCCGCAACCCATCGAAAGACCGCTGCTGATCTACCTGGTGCTCGCCGCGTCCCTGGTATTCGAGGGCGCCTCCTGGGTCGTGGGCGCGCGGGCATTCAGCAAGGCCAAACGTAATCTGGGTTGGTGGCAGGCGTTTCGCCAATCGAAGGACCCGCCGGCATTCATCGTGGTCTTCGAAGACTCCGCCGCGGTGGCGGGAATTTTCGTCGCTGCCGCCGGCACGACCGCAGCGCTCCTCACCGCAGACAGCCGCTGGGATGGCGTCGCGTCCCTGTTGATCGCCGTTATTTTGGCCGGGCGTTGCCGCATTGCTGGCGCAGGAATCGAAAGCGCTGCTCATCGGCGAGCGCGCCGACCCGACTTTGAGCGATGCCATCATTCGCATTGCGGCGCGCATGGCCGGGGTATGCAACGCCAACAGTATCGCCACCGTGCAGCTCGCGCCGACCAGCGTTGTTGTGTATTTGAGTCTCGATTTCTTCGACTATATGCGGGCACCGGATATCGAAGGCGCGGTCATCGATCTGGAGAAGCAGATCCGCAGCACGCATCCGGAAGTGTCCGCAGTTTTCGTAAAACCGCAGAGCGCGAAAGTGGCGCGGGACAGCCAGGGCCGAAACGATCATGTCGCCCGATTTTGTGCTGACCGAAGACGTGCTGACGGGCGGTTAGCGCTTAAGGCCAGTCGGCGCGCGGATCGAATCGCAAGTCGCGCTTCATGCGCTCGTAGGCCTCTTTTTCCAGCGCTGTTTGCGCCGCCGGCGTTACCAATTTGATGGTGACGAACTGGTCTCCCGCGGGACTGCCCGGCAGGCCGCGGCCTCGCAGGCGCAGTTTTTGCCCCGATTGGGCACCGGCAGGCACGGTCAACTCGACGGTCCCGCCGAGCGTGGGAACCGCCACCTTTGCGCCCAAGGCTGCTTCCCATGGGGCCAGGGGCAGTTCGATCTGCACATCCTTGCCCGCCACTTCGTAGAGATGATGCGGGCGCAATCTGATGCGAAAAATCAGCGAGCTGCGGCCGCCGATGCCGGGAATGCGCAGCGATTGACCCTCGGCGACGCCGGCTGGAATTTGCACATCGACCTGCCGCTGGCGGCCATGCTCATTGAGCATGACCCGCCGCTTGGTTCCGGCGAACGCCTCTTCCACCGTGACGTCCAGGTGTCCGGCATCGGCATCGCTCTTGCGGCGAGCCGGCGCCGCCGAAACCCGATCCGCCAAACAGGCTGGAAAAGAAGTCGCTGAATCCGTTGACGTCCGAGAATCGCTGGCCGCCGGAGTGCCCGAAGCGCTGCGCCCAATCCGGCGGCGGCCGGAACTGCTGGCCATTGCGAAAATCCCGGCCCAGTTGATCGTACGCCGCGCGCTTGTCCGAATCGCGCAACACCTCGTAGGCCTCTTGGACCTCCTTGAATTTCTCCTCGGCGTTCTTTTCCTTGCTGACGTCCGGATGGAATTTCCGCGCCAGCTTGCGGTACGCGCGCTTGATTTCGTCGGCGTCGGCGGCGCGGGTCAGCCCAAGAATTTCGTAGTAGTCCCTATATTGCATGCCCTGACTCTGAAAAATTAATGTTCGATTTTACAGGCACATAGCGGACGGCTGTCCACATTGCGGTTAGAAACGAATCCGCGCCCGCAAGACCGGCAAACTGCCCAACTTGAAATTGCGCTCCGGCGTCCCGACCATTGGTGGGCTTCGGTTACCATATTGCGGCCCTTTTTCCGAACAAAAGCCCCATGAAACGCATATTCCTGTTCGTCCTCACCAATCTTGCCGTCCTCGCGCTGCTCAGCGTCGTGCTGTTCGTGGTCGAGAATGTCTTCGGCGTACATTTGATGCAGGGCGGTACCGGCGGTCTGCTGGTGTTTGCCGCGATTTTCGGCTTCGGCGGCTCCCTGATATCGTTGGCGCTGTCCAAGTGGACGGCAAAACGCCTGATGGGCGTGCGCGTCATCGAGAGCCCTCAGTCCGAGTTGGAACGCTGGCTGGTGGGCACGATCAAGCGCCTGGCCGAGCAGGCCCGCATCGGGATGCCCGAGGTCGGCATATTCGACTCGGAGGAAATGAACGCGTTCGCCACCGGTGCACGCCGCAATGCCGCCCTCGTTGCAGTGAGCAGCGGTCTGCTGCGCAGCATGTCGCGCACGCAGGTCGAGGCGGTACTGGGTCACGAAATCACGCACGTCGCAAACGGTGATATGGTTACCCTTGCGCTTTTGCAAGGTGTGCTAAATACATTCGTGATCTTTCTCGCGCGCATCATCGGTGGGATCGTCGATCGAGCCATTCTGCGCAACGACCGGCAAGGTACAGGCATCGGTTTTTTCCTGACCACCATGGTAGCGCAGTTCGTACTGGGCATCGTCGCGAGCGTGATCGTCTGTTGGTATTCGCGGCGCCGTGAGTTCCGCGCGGATCGGGGCGGAGCCGATCTTGCCGGCACGGGCAATATGATCGACGCGCTGCAGATGCTGAAGCGCAGTCAGGGCGAACCCATGCCGCAGCAGCTGCAGGCGTTCGGAATCAACACCGGCCGCTCGGATGGAATCATGCGGTTATTTATGAGCCATCCGCCGTTGGACGAGCGGATTGCGGCACTGAAAGCGTAGGAACGTATGACTCCAGAAAATGAGATGGTGATCGAGCCCCCCGCCGTGCGCGTCGGCCATGAGCTCTCGCGATGGTTCGGCAGCAGCGATTTGACGGCGCGGGCGCGCGAAGCGGCCGTCAGCGCGACGGCAGTCAAGGATTCAGGCCGGCACACCGATTGGGCCCGCGTGCTGCCGTTTCTCTTGATGCATGCCGCGTGTCTGGCGGTCATCTGGGTGGGCTTCAGCTGGATCGCACTGACCGTCACCATCTGCGCTGTATCTGGTGCGCATGTTCGCCATCACCGGCTTCTATCATCGCTATTTTTCCCACCGCACCTTCAAGACCTCGCGCGTGGGACAATTCATCTTCGGCATGTTGGGGGCTTCGGCAGTGCAACGCGGTCCGATCTGGTGGGCGGCTCATCATCGGCACCACCACGTCCACTCCGACAAGCCGGACGATGTCCATTCCCCGGTGCAGCACGGCTTCTTTTGGAGCCACATGGGCTGGTTCATGTCCCACAAGCACTTCGCCGCGGATATGTCGCGGGTCAAGGATCTGCTCAAGTATCCCGAACTGCGATTCCTGGATCGTTTCGATATCGTGGTGCCGACGGCTCTGGGCGTTGGGGTCTTCTTGCTCGGCGTGCTGCTGAAGCACGTGGCCCCCGGGCTGCACACCACCGGCTGGCAGATGCTGGTCTGGGGATTCTTCATCTCGACCGTGCTGGTTTATCACGGCACCTACACCATCAACTCGCTCTCGCACGTGTTCGGCCGCCAGCGCTATAAAACGGGCGACGCCAGCCGCAACAATCCCTGGCTCGCGATCATTACCTTGGGCGAGGGCTGGCACAACAACCACCATCACTATCCCGCCTCGGTTCGCCAGGGCTTTTACTGGTGGGAGTTCGACGTGACGTTTTATCTGCTGAAGTTAATGTCGTTTTGCGGCGTGATCTGGGACTTAAAGCCCGTGCCCGCGGCGATCCGCGACGGCGCCGGCAAGCGCCATGCCGCGGCCGCCTAGTTCAGCGGCGCTCGCGGAACTAAAGTCGGCGGTCGGGTCCGGTAATTTTTTGGACTCGCCCGACGATAAGGCGCCCTACCTCACCGATTTTAGACGCCTATATCAAGGCGCCGCTCCCGTGGTGCTGCGCCCCGGCAGTGTCGAGGAACTCGCCAGGATCTTAAGCATCTGCGATCGCGAGGCGATCGCCGTGGTGCCGCACGGCGGCAACACCAGCTACTGCGGCGGCGCGACCCCGGATGAGAGCGGCTCGCAAATCGTCGTGTCGCTGCAGCGCTTGAACCGCGTGCGGCAGGTCGACGCGGCGAATTATTCCATGATCGTCGAGGTCGGGCTGCACCCTGGCCGGCGCGCAAAACGCGGCGCGCGACAGCGGATCGGCTGTTTCCCTTGAGCCTGGGCTCGGAAGGCACGGCGCAAATCGGCGGCAACCTGTCCACCAATGCCGGCGGCACCGCGGTTTTGCGCTACGGAATGATGCGCGACCTGGTGCTGGGATTGGAGGTCGTGCTGGCCGACGGCCGGGTGCTCTCGGCGCTGAAGAGCCTGCGCAAAGACAATACCGGCTACGATGTTAAGTCGCTGTTTATCGGCGCCGAAGGAACGCTTGGCATCATTACCGCGGCCTCGCTCAAGCTCTTTCCAGTGCCTGCCGATACCGCCACGGCGCTGGTCGGCATCGACTCGCCGCAGCATGCGCTCGATCTGCTCGCGCGGCTGCGTACCGCTGCGGGCGACCAGGTTACGTCGTTCGAATTGATGCCGCGCATCGCCGTGGAAATGACCGTGCAGCGCGTGCCGGGAGTCGCGAATCCCCTGGAATTGGCCTGTCCCTGGTACTTGCTGATCGAACTGAGCTCGCCCAATCCGAAGCAAAATCTCACCGCCCTGTTGACTGCGGAACTCGCGGACGCGGCCGCTGCCGGCGCCGTTACCGACGCCATGCTGGCGGCATCGTTGGCCCAGGCGCAGGCCATGTGGAAATTGCGCGAATCGGTTCCGGAGGCGCAGCGCCGCCACGGCGCCAGCATCAAGCACGATGTGTCGGTGCCGGTCTCCGCCATCCCCACCCTCATCGAGAAAGGCACCGCGTTGGCGCGGCAACTGGCTCCCGAAGGAGACGTGGTCTCCTACGGTCATGCAGGAGACGGCAATTTGCATTTCAACTTGAGTCAGAAACCCGGCGCGGACCTCGCGCAGTTCAACAGCCGCGCGCAGCCGCTGGAACACGCCATGTTCGATCTGGTCGAGAGTCTCGGCGGCAGCATCAGCGCCGAACATGGTATCGGCCGGCTCAAGGCCGCGGAGTTTGCGCGCCGCGCGGACCCGGTCGAATTGAGCGTCATGCACGCGCTCAAGCGCGCCCTCGACCCGAAAGGCATTTTGAACCCGGGCAAGGTGCTGTGCGCAGATTGACGATGCCGATGCGCACTGCGCGCCTGCACCTGCGCGAGTTCGTCCAAGATGACTTTGCCGCGGTCCACGCATACTCATCGGACCCGCGCGTCACCCGCTTTTTATTCTTCGGGCCCCGCGACGAGGAAAGCACGGCCGACTATTTGCAGGAGCTGCTGGCGTCGCAGCGCGAGCAGCCGCGCACGCGCTTTGAGCTGGCGGTCGAAGAAATCGCCAGCGGCCAGGTGATCGGAGCCTGCGATCTGTCCCTGGTCGAGAGCCATGTCGTGGACCTGGGCTACATGCTCGGCGCACAACAGTGGGGAAAGGGCTACGCCACGGAAATAGCCCTGGCCTTGGTCGACGCCGCGTTTTTCGATCTGCGCGCGCAGCGGGTGATTTCCACGGTCGACGTGAACAACGCCGCTTCGATTCGCGTGCTGGAAAAAATCGGCATGCGCTGGGAGGCGGTGTATCGCCGGCATCGCCGCGCCAAAAATCGCTGGTGGGATTGTCACCTGTTCACGCTGCCGCGCGAGGTGTGGGAAGCCTCGCGCGCCGCTCTTTAAGCCAGGACGCTAGCGCTCCGCTTCGTCCTTGGCCGCCTGCCGGCGCGCTCGTTCCGACGCGCGCTTCAGCACGTCCTCGCTCGGCATGCCGGTTTGCCGGCTGCTGCGCAGCGTAAGCATTCCGCCGAACAATACTGCAATCACGACAACGACGATGATGATGGCCTTGAGCATTTAAGAGGACTCCTTCGGCATGACTCGAATCAGCCCTTCCTGCGCGACGCTGGCCACCAAGCGGCCGTCGCGGGAAAATACGCTGCCGCGGGTGAAACCGCGGGCCCCCGAGGCGCTTGGGCTGTCCATAGCGTACAGCAGCCAGTCGTCGACGCGCACGCTGCGATGAAACCACATTGCATGATCGAGGCTGGCGATCACCAATTTGTCGCGGGCCATGGAAAGGGCATGGGGCTTGAGCGCGGTATCCAGCAATTGAAAGTCCGAGGCATAAGCCAACAGACAGCGATGCAGCGCCTCATCATCCGGCAGCTTGTCGGCTGCGCGGATCCACACATATTTGAAGGGAGGTCTTTTTTCCGGACTCGTGAAATTCGGAATTTCGGTGGGCTTGAATTCGAAGGGCCGCTTCTGGTCCAAGATCTTGAGCATGGCGGGCGGCAGGCCTTCCAGGGAGGCGCGAAATTGCGCCAAATCCGGCAGCGTTTCCGGCATGGGGACATCCGGCATTGGAAACTGATGATCCAAGCCCGCCTCGGGCATTTGAAAGGACGCCGACATGTTGAAGATCTGCTGCCCGTTCTGGATGGCGACGACGCGCCGGGTTGCAAAGTGCTTGCCGTCCCAGGCGCGATCTACCTCGTAGACGATCGGCAGATTAAAGTCGCCGCGCCGCAGGAAATAGGCGTGCAGCGAATGCACCGCGCGATTTTCCACCGTCGCCGTCGCCGCCACCAACGCCTGGCCCAGTACCTGACCGCCGAAGACCTGCGGACTGCCGATATCGCGGCTTTGCCCGCGAAACAGATTGATCTCGAGGCGCTCGAGCGTCATGACCTTGATCAAATCGTCGAGCAATTGATTCATCAGGTCTCCAACCCCTCATTCCGCGCCGGCCACGCCCAGGCGCTTTTGCATGATGGGGCTGGTGGTGGTGTATTGTAAAAATTGCCGCTTCTCGGGAAAGAGATGATGCTGAATCGCGAAGGCGGTCAGCGCCGCTTCATGGAACCCGCTCAAGATCAGCTTTTTCTTGCCCGGGTAGGAATTGATATCGCCGATGGCGAAAATCCCCGGCACGCTGGTTTGGAACTTCTCGGTATCCACCTTGAGCGCTTTCCTCTCCATCTCCAGACCCCACTCAGCGATCGGTCCCAATTTCGGGTGCAGCCCAAAGAACGCAAACACGTGATCCACCGGGATCACGCTCGTTTGCCCGTCGGCCGACTGTATTTCGAGACCCGTGAGTTTCCCGCCGTCCTGGCGCAAACCGACGGCATTGCCCTGCACGAAGCGCATCTTGCCCGCATCCACCAGCTCGCGCATGCGGGCCACCGTGGCCGGTGCCGCCCGAAATTCGCCGCGCCGGTGCACCAATGTCAAGGAGCGTGCCTTGTCGCAAAACGCGACGGTCCAATCCAATGCCGAATCTCCGCCGCCGCAAATCACCAGATCCTGGTTGAAGAAATCGCCGGCCGATTTCACCCGGTAGTGCACATATCTGCCTTCGAATTGTTCGATGCCGGGAATGCCGAGCCGCCGCGCCTGAAACGAGCCGACGCCGCCCGCGATGATTACCGCCCCCGCTGTGAGGCGCGTACCTGTGGAGGTGGCAACGTGAAATTTGCCGTTCTCCAGCACGCGCAACTCAGTCACCTCCTGACCGAGATGAAATGTCGCTTTGAACGGTTTGGCCTGTGCCAGCAGCCGGTCGATCAACTCCTGGGCGCCGCAAACCGGAAGCGCCGGAATGTCGTAAATCGGCTTATCGGGATAGAGCTCGGTGCACTGACCGCCCGGCTGGCCAAGTGAATCAATGATGTGGGTGCTTATCCCCAAGAGACCCAATTCGAAGATCTGAAACAGTCCTACTGGACCTGCGCCGATGATGACTGTTTCAACGTATTGTTCTGACATGTAAAACCCGATTCCTAGCTTAAGCAAATCGGCGCGGATTGTAACTGAATGCGCCATAACGCATGACAGGGTGCCAACCCCTTAAGCCCCAAGCAACCAGATTCCATCCAAAAGGTACTCATGTTTGAGACAAGTTCGTCTTTTGGTGCACTTGCGGCGCCTGCGGTACTCAAGCGGTGGTGGCGTGGCGCATGTTCTTGTTTTTTAAGTGGAAACGGTCTTTGCCTAAGGATAGAAGGGATGATGCACGCACAAGTTTCTCCGCGAACTGATTCTCGCGCCGGCGCACACCGAAGAACTCGCCCGGGATTCGACCCGTCCCATTCGCGCCCTGAATCGCGGGCTCGAAGTTCTAACCGAACTAAATCGCCTTGAGCGGGCGGCGATCAATACCCTCGCGGCGGCTGTGGGTCTGCCGCGCACCACGACCTATCGCATTTTGGAAACTCTGCGCCTCGCGGGCTATGTCGAACGCGACGCACACGACGACTGCTACCGGCCCACGATCATGGTGCGCGCGCTGTCCGAGGGCTTTGACGATGAGGCTCTCGTGGCTCACATCGCCAAGCCGCTGCTCGCCACCTTGGGTGCGCAGATTGTCTGGCCGGTCGCAGTTGCCACGCCATCCGGCTCGACCATGATGATCCGCGAAACCACCGACCGGCAGAGTCCCCTGGCTTTGGAACAGTACAGTGCCGGCGTCCGAGTGCCCATGCTGGCCTCCGCCGCAGGCCGCGCGTATCTGGCGTTTTGCTCGGCGCCGCAGCGCGATGCCATGCTGGAGTTGCTGGCGCGGTCCTCCTTGCCGGAGGACCGCCTGGCACGCAATCGCATCGAAGTCGAACGCTTGCTGAGCGAGACCCGCACTCAAGGCTTCGGCATGGCGCATCGTGCGCGCCGCGTCTCCGAAGAAACCAGTCTGGCCATTCCGGTTCGCGCCAAGGATCGCATTCTGGCCACCGTGACGGTGCGCTACGCCGCCACCGCGGTGCCTCTGCGGACCGCGGTGGAACAATTCCTGCCCAAGATGCGTGAGGTCGCGCAGAAGATCGAGGCGCAGTTCGCCTAGAGCCTGCCTGAGTTCGGCAGGCTCCTAACCGGCTCAATATTTCTTGAGCTATCTGCGCGTATTTGCCGCCGAAATGGTGGCCGCCGGGCATTTTGATGACCACCCCTCCCGGGCCGGCCAACTGATCGCACGCTGCGTCGCGGTCCTCTTCGCCGTAAATGCATAGATATGGCGGCCCGCTCCAGTCCTTGAGCTCAGGTGCCGTGGGCACGCCGCGAGCATTGCCCAGCCAATTGGCGAGGTGAACTTGAAACAAGGCGTTGTCGCTCAAGCCCAGCAACGCGGTCAGTCCCACCATTTCGCGAGTCTGCGCCGGCAGTCTATTCTCCATAAAGGGCATGGTGTCCGCGCCTTGCGAGTAGCCGATCAGCAGCACATGAGTCTTGTGCCACTTGGCTGCGAAATGGCGCATGACGCGATCCAGATCGTGCGCGATGCCCTCCGGCGTGCGCGCAACCCAAAAATATTTGAGCGAGTCCCAACCGACAATCGGTATGCCGTGTCTGGCAAGTTCCTTGGAGACACCGCGATCGAGCGCAACCCAACCGCCGTCGCCGGATAGAAGTATCGCGAACCAGGGACTCGAACTGCCGGCGGCCGCGGGGACAATGGTCAGCGGCAAATCGGAAATGGCAGCGACCGATGCACTCGGATTAGGGGCTGGGCCAGCGGTTGCAGTTGCAGTGCTGCAGTTGCGGTTGCAGTTGCAGCTGCAGAGCACAACAGCAGCCCCGCCGCCAACATGAATGCTGTTGCTCACTTTCGAAGCACGTTGCGCACGCCACCGGAAATCAGCGCGGTCACATCCAAGAGCGCCCCCGCCATGGCGAGGCCGTCCGGCGCTGCCAGATATCGCGGCCGCCACACCGGATCGAACTTCTCCTTGAATTTGCGCAAGCCTTCGAAGTTGTAAAACGTTTCGCCGTAGCGCTGCACCATGCGGCCGAGCTTGTGCCACGCCGGCGCCAACGCGTGCTCTTCCAGCCCCGACAGCGGCGCCATCCCCAAATTGAACCAGCTGAAGCCCTGCGCCCGGCCCCACAGCATGCACTCGATCAGCATGTAATCGACCACGCCCTTCGGTGCTGCGTCGTTGTAGCGCATGAGATCCACCGAAAGCTCGACCGAGCCGCCGCGCCACAGATTTGCGAAGGCCACCACCGCTTCCTTGTAGCGGACCACGCCCACGTCGAAGTGAGCGAGGTAGCGCTCGTCGAAGAACCCCAGAGAGAAGCGCTTCTCCGCAGTGTTTTTTTCCTTGAGCCACGCGTCGGAAACCGCGCGCAATTGCGGCAGGATTGCCGGCCACGTTGCTGCGCGCGACCAATTCGAATGCTGCGCCGTCGCGGTTCGCGCGCCGGTGCGCCTGGCGCAGATCCGCGCGTGCCGCACCCTCCAACGAGAAGGTCTGCAGCGGCACCCGCGCCTCCTCGCCCAGTTTGCTCAAGTTCAAGCCCAGATCCACGTACAAGCGGCAAGCGCTCCGGCGTCACCTGATAGAACACCGGCGAAACCGCCATGCCATCGCAGTCCTCGAGAAAATCCCAGGCCAGCGATTCACCCAGTTCCGGCGGACCGATGGGATCGCCCATCGCGACCCAACTGTTGCCGGAGGTCTGGAACATGATGCAGGCGGTGCGATCCTTGTTGAACAGCAAATTCTTATCGCCCAGCAGCGCAAGATTGGAGGTCGTGTCCTCACCCTTGGCGATCAGCTCCGCCACGCATTCCAAATCCCTGTCCTGCGGCGCGGAGAAACGCGGCGGCGCAGGCCGCAGCACCCGCCACAGGCCGTAAGCGGCGCCGATCATGACTGCGAGCAGCGAGGCGCGCAGGCTGCGCGGCGCCGAGGCGTGAAAGGCGAATTGCCACCACAATTCATTGTCGTAGGGCACATTGCGGTAGGCGAACACGCACCAACCAGGCGGCGGTCAGCAGCACCAGAAAAAACGCAGCGACCCACGCGCTCGAATAATGCTGCTCGATCAGCGACGCGCGGCGCCGAAAACGCGCACGCGCCGATATCAGCATGACCACCACCACGGCCAGGATCGACGGCTTCCTCGTAATCGAAGCCCTTGAGCAGCGACAACAAGATGCCGGCGCACAACAGCCAAATTGTCAGTCCACCACGCCGTGTCCAGGCGCCGGTACAGGCCGTGGGCGATGATGAGCAGGCCGACGCCCACCACGCTGCCGAGCAGATGCGACAGTTCCAACACCGGCAAGGGCACGACATTGCGCAGCAGCGCGATGCGATTGCCAAGGCCGGGCGTGGCTCCGGAAAACAGCAGCACGGCGCCGGCCAGAAATACCGCGATGGCGATCGCCTGCGGCGTCACCGCGTTCAGAGAATGTTCTTGCCAGCCGCGCGAAACGTACCACCGGCGCGCGATGGATCCAGATTTCGTGCGCCCCCAGCAACACCAGAGCGATCGCGAATGGCGCAAAATAGTAAATGGCGCGATAGGCGATCAATGCGCCCAGCAACCGATCCTTCGGCACGGCCGGCATCAGCAGCAGTAGTACGAATTCGAATACGCCGATGCCGCCCGGGACATTGCTGATGGCGCCCGCGGCGAGCGCCAGCAGGTAGACCGCGGCGAACGCGGCGAAACTGATCGCCGCTTCGCGCGGCAACAGCACATAGAGCACGCTGCTGGCGCACAACATGTCGACGCAGCTGATCCCGATCTGCGCAAAAGCGACGCGCGGTTTGGGCACCGGAATTTCCAAGTGGCGAAAACGCAGGGGCGCGTGGCGCGTGCACACCAGCCAAAAGTACGCCCCGACGCCCGCCAACAACGCCACGCCGGCAACAAGGGCAAGCCAATCGGGCACCTGCAGCATCGAACCGGACATTTCCGCATTCAACAGCAGCGAGACGCCCAGCAGCACGCTCGCGCCCAGGAAAAAGGTCAGGGTGCCGAATGCGATGATGGTCGCGATTTGCTTGGCGCTCAAACCGAGCGCGGTGTAAGCGCGATAGCGCACCGCCCCGCCGCTGATTGAATTCAAACCGACGTTGTGACCGATGGCATATCCCATGAAGGAGATCAGGGCCACGCGTGGATAGGGCACCCGTGCTCCGGCGAAACGCACCGCAAGTGCATCGTACAAAGTCAAACAGCCGTAGCCGGCGCAGGTGAAGAATGCCGCGCGCAATAGCTTGGTGTTCGAAATAGCCTGCACGCGGTCGAGGATGTCGCGCCAATGGTACTTGCCGAGCAAGTGGTGCAGCACGAACAGCGCCACCCCCAATAGAGCAACCCCTAACAGAGTGCTCCAAATGGAAAGCTTCGGTGCTGCGGTCGGATGTGCCAAGCTCGGTATCGTATCAGGCCTCCATGGCAACGCCGAAAACTGCTAGGGTTGTACCTTTCGAATCGATCTGAGAAGGGGTACGTACTGATGAGTCCTGCTAATGAAGGCCGACAGGCAACCATGGATGCAACACAGGTCTATCGCGAGGAAACTTTTACCGATCGCAAGGTCGGCACCATCCGCAGATTGACGCCGGTAAGCGCGGATGGCAGCGCCGATGCCTCGCGGCCCGTCATTTTTGTAGGACAGGCACAGGTGATGACGCCGATGGGCGCGGTGCCGATCAGTTTCGAGCTTGAAGCCGCCACGTTGGACGCGGCGGTTGAAAAATTTGGCGCAGCAGCAGAGCAGGCGGTACAGCAGACCATGCGGGAGCTGCAGGAGATGCGCCGTGAGCAGGCCTCATCCTTGGTCATCCCCGACGCCGGCGGCGCGGGCCTGCCGAATCCCAGCGATCTGCTGGGCCGCGGACGCCCGCGCCGTTAGAGCCGGTCTGAATACTCAGACAGGCTCCTAGCTGCGGCTTGAGTTGCCCGCCAAACTATCGAGCGCTTCCCAGCGCGCGTAGGCCGCCTCGAGTTCCGCGACCAGACCTGCATGCGCTTGAGCGCCTGGCTGCCTTGCTCGTTATTGCGTTGAAAAGCTGCAGGGTCGCTGATGAGCGCATTCAGCTGCACCTGTTCCGCCTCCAGGCGTTGAATTTTCTGCGGCAGCCCCTCCAGTTCGCGCTGCTCGCTGAAGGACAGACGCTTCGGCTTGAGCGCCGGCCCCGCCTGGCCGCAAGCGGGCTTCGACGCGGCAACGGCAGGCTTCGACGCGGCGGCCTGCGGCGAAACGCGGCCTTTCGCTGACGCAGCCAATCGGAATATCCGCCCACATATTCATTGATTCGCCCGTCGCCCTCGAATACCAGCGTGCTGGTGACGACATTGTCGAGAAATGCCCGGTCGTGACTCACCAACAACAGCGTGCCGGCATAGTCCGCCACCATCTCCTCGAGCAGTTCCAGCGTTTCCGCATCAAGATCGTTGGTCGGCTCATCCATGATCAAAAGATTGCTCGGGCGTGCGAACAAGCGCGCCAACAGCAAGCGATTGCGTTCCCCGCCCGACAACATGCTCACGGGCGCATTCAGTCGCTCGGGCCGGAACAAAAAATCCCGCAGGTAGCCGGAAACGTGGCGCGCTTGACCGTCGATGGTCACCGTGTCGCCGCTGCCGCCCGTTACGTTGTCGGCGATGGATGCCGTCGGATCCAACTGCTCGCGCTGCTGGTCGAAGTACGCCGGCAACAGATTGGTGCCGCGTTTGATGATGCCGGCGCTCGGTTCCAATTCGCCCACCAGCAGCTTGATCAGCGTGGTCTTGCCGCAGCCATTGGGGCCAATGATGCCGATGCGATCCTGGCGCTGGATGCGGGCCGAGAAATCGCGAATGATGACGGTCGAGCCGAAGCAATGGGTTACATGCCTGCGCTTCGAACACTAATTTTCCGGAAGGAGCGGCATCCTGCGCGCGCAACTCGACGTTGCCGATCCGCTCGCGCCGCTCGCGCCGTTGGATTCTCAATTGTTCGAGCGCCCGGACCCGGCCCTCGTTGCGCGTGCGCCGCGCCTCCACGCCCTGCCGTATCCATACCTCTTCTTGCGCCAATTTCTTATCGAACAAGGCCGCATGCTTGGCCTCGACTTCCAGCGCCGCGCGCTTTTGCACCACATAGTTGTCGTAGCCGCCCGGCCATGCCCGCAGCTGCCCGCGATCCAGCTCGACGATCTTGGTCGCCAAACGGCGCACGAACGCGCGGTCATGGCTGACAAATAGCAACGCTCCGGGGTACTCCAGCATCATGTTCTCGAGCCAGCTGATGGCATCGATATCCAAATGATTGGTCGGTTCATCCAGCAGCAATACATCGGGCGTGGCGACCAACGCACGGCCCAACATGACGCGCCGCCTCCAGCCGCCGGACAACGCGCTCATCAGCGCATCGCCCGCCAATCCCAGCCGTGAGATCACCTGATCGACCTGCAGGTGCGACTGCCACTCTTCGTCCGCCGTTCTGGCGCTCCACGCCGCCCAGCACCACCTCGCGGACCCTATCCCCGCTGCTGGATGAAACTTCCTGGGCCAGGCTCGCCACCCGTGCGCCGGGACGGACCCACACCTCGCCGCTATCGGGCATGCGGTTCTTGGCGATCAGCTGCAGCAGAGATGATTTGCCTTCGCCGTTTCGGCCCAGCAGGCACACGCGTTCGCCCCTGCGCAATTGCAGGCTGACGTTGTCGAGCAGGGGTTTGAGGCCGAAGCTGAGCGAGACTTTATCGAGGCGAACGATGGGCATACAGCACCTAGTGTAAGCGATGTGAGACTCAGGTCACGTACCCGATCGGCCGCCGCCTACAGGATATTGTGTGCGAACGCACAGCCCCGATGCCGGCGGCCGCTTAACCTAACCGGTGTAGCCTTCGAATCAGCGGTGGGAGCAAAGGGCGTTGGCGCTGCGAACCCGAATTGCCGTGACATTTCTGCTGCTTGCTGGCGGCAGTGCTGGCGGCTGCCCTCGGCGCCGTGCTGGCCACCAACCGCGACAGCGCAGGGCGGGAGGTCCAGCGGCAACTCGACGTCGGCGCGCTGGTGTTCTCGCGCTTGCTGGAGAGCAATCGGCGGCAGCTCACGCAGGCCGCACAGGCGGTCTCCGCCGACTATGGATTCCGCGAAGCGGTCGCGGCACGCGACACGGCCACCGTGGCCTCGGCGCTGGAAAACAGCGGCGAGCGCATCGGTGCTGCCATGGTCGTGCTCACGACGCTGAGCGGCGAAGTGCTCGCCGCCTCGGGCACGCATCTTTCGGCCGGCGCACCCTTTCCAATAGCGAGCCCTGCCAGCAAACCGGCATGATGGTCGAGCACGGGCGTGTGTACCAAATGGTCACCGTGCCGGTGCGCAGCCCGCTGCCGGTCGCCTGGATCGCCATGGGATTTGAATTCGACGGCAAGGCCGCGCGCGAACTGGCCGATATCACCGGCCTCGCCGTGACCTTGTCCGTGAGCAACGACGGCCGCTGGAGCAATGTCGTCAGCACCGTGCCGGACGGCGTCCTGCGGACCGCCGACGTCGTCACGCGCCGCATCGAACTCATCGAAGGCCGGCGACGGTCGAGATCGTCGCGGTGCTGTCGCGCTCATTGGCGGATGCACGGGCGCCCTTCGAGCGTCTGACCAAGATGCTGTTCGTGATCGCCGTCGTCAGCCTGGTCGCCTTCGCCCTGGCCGCCTTCTGGCTGGCGCGCAACATCACCCGTCCCCTGCAGGATCTGACCAAGATCGTTGACCAGATGCGCGCCGGCACCTACGACGCACAACAAAATGTGCAGCGCCGCGATGAACTCGGCGTGCTCGCCGAAGGACTGCACCTGATGCAGACGGCGGTTCAAACCCGGGACCAATCCATCCGCCGTCTCGCCTATGAAGACGCCCTGACCGGCTTGATGAATCGGACCGCCTTCGGCGGAGCGTTGGACGAGGCACTGCGCGAGGCCGCGGGTGCGCCCATCGCCGTCGCGGTCATCAATCTGCATCGCTTTCGCCGCATCAACGAACATCTCGGATACTCGGTCGGCGACGCGGTGCTCACCGAAATCGGCGCGCGCATCGCCGCCGTGCCGTCGCAGAACTCGGCGGTCGCCCGGCTCGCGGCCGATCAATTTGCAGCGTTCACCAGGCTGCCTGACGCGTGACGGCCTGCACGCATGGGGAACCTCGCTGCTGCTGGCGCTGGCCGAACCGGTCATCGTGGAAGCGCAGCCCATCGACATCAGCGCGACCCTGGGTCTGGTTTTGTCCAGCGAAGAGGCCGCGTCGCCGGACGAGTTGATGCGCTGCGCCGATTTGGCGTTGGACCGGGCCCGCCGCGAAAAGCGCGCGCTCGCGATTTACGAAGAGGCGCTCAAGCCTGCGGCTCGCGACCAACTCTCCTTGCTGGGCGAGCTGCGCCACGCCGTCGAGCACGATGAATTGCGCCTGTACTATCAGCCGAAGATCGAACTGGCACACCGGATCGCGTCGCCGGTGCCGAAGTGCTGTTGCGCTGGCAGCATCCGACACGAGGCCTGCTGACTCCGGCGGACTTCATTCCGTTCGCCGAACAGACCGGATTCATCCGCCGGTTGACGCGCTGGACGCTCGATCATGCGCTCGCGCAGGCTGCGGAGTGGCATCGCGCCGGCAGTGCGCTGAATCTGGCGGTGAACATCAGTGCCGAGGACATCGCCGATTCGCGTTTTGATTCGCGCGTCGCTTCGCTGTTGAGCCGCCATCAGCTGCCGCCGTCGCTGCTCACCCTGGAGCTGACCGAGAGCGGCTTCATCGAAGATCCGACGCGCGCGCTGCTCATGCTCGACGCCATCGCCGCGTTGGGCGTGTGTTTGTCGATCGATGACTTCGGCACCGGTTATTCCTCGCTGAGCCATCTGGCGCGCATGCCGGTCGCACGAGGTGAAAATCGACCGCAGCTTCATACAGGGCCTGGAGTCCGACCCCGAATTCGCGACCGTGGTGCGCTCGGCGATCGATATGGGACATGGCTTGGGGCTGAAGGTGGTGGCCGAAGGCATCGAGACCGAGGCGTCGGCCAATCGGCTGCGCGAGTTCCGTTGCGACAATGCGCAAGGGTACCTACTACGCGAAGCCGATGACGCTCGAAGCATTCGCAGACCTGGCTCGAGGGCAAGAACCGCGTGCCCGTCATCGCGCTGCCGGTGGCCTTCACGGTGGACGATGTGACCGATACCGTGAGCTTGGGAACCTTCTAAACCGGTAATCCTTACATTTGCGACCGCACCTTGGACGATGCGGCGCGTTTTCGTGGCGCGCTGGTCGCGCGATAACTCCCGGGCCGCATTGATATTTTTCCTCCGCTGGCCGGCCACTGCCCGTCTGTCCGCCGCCAACGCCCCGTCTGGCACGCGCATTGCAGCAGTAAACCCTTGGGGCAATGGACAGCGGACGCTTTTTGTTAACACAATGAATCACGTGAACTTCTTAAGTGATGCATTGGACGGTTTGGGACGCTGGTATGTTGCGGTACCGCCGTTTCTCATCATCAGTTTCCTGGCCGCACTCTTCTTTGTGACCGGCGAAGGTCAGGCGCGTCTGCAGGAGGCCGGTGAACGGCTGCAGAAATCGGCGGCGCGCGAACACAGCATCGATGAATTGCAAACTGCACTGACCAGATGCGTCGATGCGGAGCGCGCCTTTCTGCTGACCGGCGATCAACGCTATATCCCAGCCTACAATCGTGACGTGGGGGAAATTGAGCCGCGGCTCGATACTCTGCGCCTCGCCTACGCCGGCTCGGATTCCGGCCTCAGTGCCATGCGCGACCTGCAGGTGCTGACGGGGAAGCGGCTGGCGGACCTGTCGATGATCCTCGCCATTCAGCAGAGCCAAGGCAACGCCGCGGCGGTCGCATTGGTGAAGACCAGTGCGGGATCGGACACCGATTCGACCATCTCCGATATTCTGGATCGCCTGCGCGATAGTGAAGGCGTCGAACACCATGAAGCCGCGGCCCATTGGGCAAATTCTCTGGCGTTGAGCCGCTGGATCACCTTGTGCGGCACGATTTTCAACATGCTGTTGGTGGGAATCGCCACGCGCCTGGTGTACCTGGACATGCGCCGGCGCGCGGCGCTCACGCGAGGAGCTGCGCGATCAGAAGTTGCAGCTGGAGCGGGTGGTCGAAGAGCGCACGCGCGAATTGGTGGAGCTCTCGACGCATTTGCAAAATGTGGCGGAACGCGAGAAGGCCAGTCTGGCGCGCGAGCTGCACGACGAACTCGGCGGATTGCTGGTGGGCGCACGCATGGACATTTCGTGGGCTGAACAGCATCTTGACCAAGAACGACGCGGACCTGAAGCTGCGGCTCAACCGGGTGCAGCAGAACCTGGCCGCGGCGTCGACTTGAAGCGCCGCATCATCGAAGAGCTGCGCCCGACGCTGCTCGACAACGTCGGCTTGTTCGCGGCGCTGCGCTGGCAAATGAAGGAGACCTGCGGCAGCGCCGGCCTCAAGTGCACCGAGTCGTATCCGGACGATGAGCCGCGTTTCAAATCAGAGGCATCGATCGCGTTGTTTCGAATCGCCCAGGAGGCTTTCGGCAACATTCTCAAACATTCGGGCGCCAAATCCGTGGACATCAGCCTCGATATGGATGATGAAACACTGCTGATGCGAATTACCGATGACGGTATCGGCATTCCCGCGGCGCAGTTTACGGCGATTGCCTCGCATGGACTGGCTTCGATGCGTCACCGGGTGCGTGCGCTGGGCGGCCGCTTGGATGTCAGAAGCCCGTCCTCGGGCGGCACCATGCTTATCGTGCAAGTGCCCGTCGCGAATGCCGTTGCGCAGATCAACGAGCCCGCGCCCACCTGAAATCCGTCGCCCGGCCTTGGGCCCTAGACTCTGAGACTGCCGCTTAAGATGGCCGCGAACCGTTCCGCATCCAGAGGCACGTAGCGCTGCGATACGTGCATCATCGAAATACAGAGGATCCGGGATGCGGCCGGGATCGAACCCCGCCTGCACGAGATCCTGCTTGCGCGGCTTGAAGGTGCCGGTGGCCTCGAGCGTCGACAGTATCCTCAAAAAAACCGGCCGCGCATAAGGCGGCAGGCGCTGCGCCACTTCCGCGCGAAAAATCTCAAGATCGAAATCCGCATTCACCAGCAACGCCGCCGTGCCTGCACGGCCATCGGCGCCCGGCACGGCAACACCGTAGACCACGCCATCGACGACGCCGCGGCTGGCGGTGAGCGCCGTCAGTACTTCGGCGGTCGACACATTCTCGCCCTTCCAGCGATATGTATCGCCGACGCGATCGACGAAGTAATAGAATCCCCGCTCGTCCCGGCGCATCAGATCGCCGGTGCGATACCAGGAATCGCCCTGCTTGAATACGTTGCGCAATACCTTGCGGCTGGTCGCCTCGGCATCCGCGTAGCCTTCGAACCGGCCGGCGCGTTCGCCGCCGGCGGCCGGCATCAAGCCCACCGCTTCGCCGATCTCGTTGATCTCGCAGCGCTCGCAAAATCCCTCGGAGTTGCGCCACGGTTCCGACTTCTCGACGTCGAACTCGCAGCAGCGCAACCGGCAATCGGCCGGCCAAAAATGCCGGGATGCGGCCGATCGCGCCGGGCTGGCCCTCGCAGTTGTAGAGCGAAAAATTCCCTTCCGTGGAGGCGTAATACTCCAGGATTCGCGGAATCCTGAAGCGGTTCTGGAACGGTATCCAGACTTCCGGCCGCAGGCCGTTGCCGCAAGCGATCCTCAGCGAGTGCTCGGTCTCGTGGGCTTGGTGCGGCGTATTGACCAAGTAGCGGCAGAGTTCGCCGATGTATTGAAACAGCGTGCAGCGCTCGTCGCGCACGTCGCGCCAAAAATCCGACGCAGAAAATCGCGGACGGATCACCACCGCGCCGCCGTTGACCAGCGTTGCAAAGGTCGCAACCACACCGCCGACGCTGTGATAAAGCGGCAGACAGTTGAACATGCGATCGCTGGGTTTGGTATCCATCATTCCGGCAAACCAATGACTCCACTGCATCAGCCGGTAATGGCTGACCTTGGCCGCCTTGGGCAGGCCGGTCGTGCCCGACGTATAGATATAGAGCGCCGTGGCATCGATCGTTGCCGGTTCGTACTCCGCAGCACGCAGCGGCTCGCCCGATACCGAGGCAAGCTCCGCATCGAGCGGCGTGAAGTCCTGCGCGCCGCGTGCCGCCTGAAACCTTGCATGCCAGTCCCGGCGGCAGGCGCGCTCGGATCGCGGCCACGCGCTGCGCCAGATCCGCGCCGACGATCAGACGTTTCGGGTTGGCAATGTTGATGGAGTGCGCCAAAACGTCGCCGGCGAGTTGCGAGTTCACCAGGGCGACCGCGGCGCCGATGCGCGTCAAGCCCAGCCATATCGCCGGATACTCGGCGCAATTGGTCATCAGCAGCGAAACGGCATCGCCGTTCTTGAGACCCTGCGCGATGCCCCAACGGGAATATTGATTGCTGCGCAATCCCAACTGGCCGTAGCTCAGCGTCGCTTCCGGAGATATGAGCGCGGGCGCGTCCTTGAATTCGCCGGCCAAGCGCTCCATCAGCGTGGGTAACGTAATGCCCTGCTCGCCGATGTTTGCGGTCTTTGCGAGCGCCCGCAACCAGGCGTCGCGGGCGAATTTCGGATCGGCCTCGCCGGGCTGCGTCTTGGGACTGGGCATTTAACAATCATCCAGGGAATTGCAAACCATACCACGACTACCTGCGGCGTTCGAGCTACACTGGCGCACCTCATTTCACAAAAAATTGCGGGCATGAAGCGGGAAACAATTGCAATTCACGGAGGCTTCGACTCCGACCCCACGACCAAATCCGTCGCTGTGCCGATCTACCAAACGGCGGCGTATTCCTTCGACAGCGCCGAGCACGGCGCGGCATTGTTCAATCTGGAAGTGCCCGGCTATCGCTATACGCGCATTGCCAATCCGACCACCGATGTGCTGGAACAGCGGGTCACCGAACTCGAGGGCGGCGTGGGCGCGCTCAGCGTGGCGTCCGGACAGACTGCGCTTCTTTACGCCTCGATGAATGCATTGGAAGCGGGCCGCAACCTGGTGTCGGTGCCGCAGCTGTACGGCACCACCTACACGCTGTTCGCACATGTCCTTCCGAAAATGGGGATGCAGGTGCGCTTCGCGAAGTCCGATCGCGCTGCGGATATTGAAGCGCTCATCGACGAGAACACCCGTGCGATATTCTGCGAGACGGTCGGCAACCCCGCCGGCAACGTCTGCGATCTCGAGGCGTTGGCGGGCGTTGCGCATCGTCATCGCATACCCTTGATTGTCGACAATACCGTGGCGACGCCGATGTTGGTGCGGCCGGTCGATTACGGCGCCGATATCGTGATTCATTCGCTGACCAAATTCATGGGCGGCCATGGCACCACGCTGGGCGGCATCATCGTCGATTGCGGGCGATTTTCCTGGACCGCCAATGCGGCCCGCTACCCCATGTTCACGCAGCCGGACGAGTCGTATCACGGCCTGGTCTACACCGATCACTATGGCGCGGCTGCGTTCATCGGCCGCTGCCGCAGCGTATTTCAGCGCACCATGGGCGCGGTGCTGTCGCCGATGAATGCCTTCCTGCTGCTGCAGGGCATAGAAACGGTGGCGCTGCGGATCGACCGTCATGTCGAAAATGCCGGCAAGGTGGCGGACTTCCTGCGCGCCGACGCGCGCGTCGAGTCGGTGAATTTCGCAGGATTTCCCGACAATCCCTACTATCCCCTGGTGCAGAAGTACCTCGGCGGCAGGGCCTGTTCGCTCATGACGTTCGAAATACGCGGCGGCCTGGCGGCGGGCATGCGTTTCTACAACGCGCTCAAGCTATTCAAGCGTCTGGTGAATCTGGGCGACGCGAAGTCCCTGGCATGTCACCCCGCATCGACGACGCATCGGCAAATGTCCGCGCGAAGAACAGCTTGCAGCGGGCGTGGGACCGGGCAGCATTCGCTTGAGCGTGGGGATCGAGCACATCGACGACATCCTCGCCGACTTGGATCAAGCGCTCGGCGCCGCGGCGTGAACCGGCACTCTTTGCCGGAAGCGATTCCGGCGTTATTCCCGGCGGCAACGGAGCGGCAGCGCATCGGCGATTGGTTGACGCTCGAGCTGGAGGCGGCAGTGCGGCGCGTGCAAGCGGGTCCGGTCGCGCCGACCCTGGACATGCAGCAGTTTCGCCACGAACTGGCGGCTTTCGATTTCAACGAGCCGCGCCCGCTGCAAGATGCGCTGCGCTGGACCATCGAGCGCATGGAACACGGCATTGTGCAAATGTCGAACCCGCGCTATTTCGGGTTGTTCAATCCGGGCGCAAATTTCCCGGCGCAATGCGCGGATCGCCTGGCAGCATCGTTCAATCCGCAGCTCGCGAGCTCCGCTTCATCTCCCGTGCCGGTGGCCTTGGAGAGCCATGTCATTCGCGCCGTCGCGCAGCCGCGCCGGATTCGGCGGCGACGCAACCGGACACTTTGCCACCGGCGGCTCCGAGGCGAATTACACCGCGCTGATTTGCGCATTGACCGCCGCGCATCGCAATTTCTCCGCCGACGGCGTGCGCGCATTCGCCGGACCGGTGAGATTTTATACGTCCCGGGACTGTCACATCGCGTGGCTGAAAATAGCGCACCAAGCCGGCGTGGGCCGCACGGCGTTGCGGCTGATCGATACCGATGGCCGCGGCCGCATGGACCCGCAGGCGCTGCTCGAGGCCATTGCCGAGGACCGCGCGGCCGGAGCGGTTCCGGTCATGATCGTCGCCACCGCGGGAACCACCGGCGCCGGCATGATCGACCCGCTGCATGCCTGCGCCGACATTGCCAAGCAACAATCGCTCTGGCTGCACGTCGATGCGGCCTGGGGCGGCGCGGCGCTGGCCTCGAACCGGCTGCGCCGCGTGCTTGACGGCATCGAACGCGCGGATTCGATCACCATCGATGCGCACAAATGGCTGGCGACCACGATGGGCTGCGCTCTGTTTATCTCGCATCGCGCCGATCTCTTGTCGGAGGCATTTCATGCCTCGACCAGCTTCATGCCGTCCAGTCTCGCCGCGGTGGACCCTTATTTGAACAGTGTGCAATGGTCGCGGCGCTTCCTGGGGTTGCGCCTGTTTCTTGCGCTCGCGGCCGCCGGCTGGGAAGGCTTGGGCGCCCATGTCGAGCGGGGCGTCGAAGTCATCGAGCGCGTCAAAGAGCGCTTGCTCGCCTCGGGCTGGCGCATCGCCAATGACTCGCCGCTGGCGGTACTCGATGCCATTCCGCCTGCGGCGCTGGGTGAGGTGCGGGCCTTGGTGCGCCGCGTGGTGTCCTCAGGCCGGGCTTGGGTCGCCCCGACCACATTCGAGGGTCAGGATGTCGTGCGGATATGCGCGACCAACGGCGAAACGGCGATCGGCGATGTGGACGCGCTGGTCGCAGCGCTTAACGGAACCCCTTAAGCGCGTTGCGCCAGAGTTCGGTCCACCAGCGATTCGATTGACTGCAGCGAGTGGAAATTCTCCGGCGTGATGTCCGCCTGAGCGATGGCGATATCGAACTCCACCTCGACCGCGAGCATGAGATTCACCATTTTCAGGGAGCTAACCCCGAGGTCGCTCAACTGAGCGTCCAGCGGAAACGGGCGCGGGACGACGACGCCTGCCCCCAAAACCGCCTTTACCAGCGAAATCAGCCGCTCGCTTACCCCCTCCTTGACCTGCGGATCCACTTTGGATGTCTCCCAAAAAAACCAAGCGGGATAATACCTTGTAGAGCAGGATACGGAATACGCCCAGGGTTTTACATATGTTTTTGAAATGAGTCGAGCGTCACCAAGTCACCATAAATTTCCGCCCGAGTCATTGTCCGGGTGCGGCCAGCCCCGCATAATCCGCCGATTACAGGCCCATAAGGCTCAATCGAAATGGCAATAGAGACACATCGACTCCCGGGTACCCGCATCCCGGGCGCCCGTCAAAGCGACCTGACGGCCCGCGCCCGCGCTGCCGCCGACATAGCCCGCGTCAACGCCTCGGCAGTGGACGCCGAAGCGCGTTTTCCGGGCGAGGCATTTGCGGAAATACGCAAACAGCGGCTCCTCGGCATTCAAGTTCCCCAGTCTTTGGGCGGCGAAGGCGCCACGATCGCGGAAATTGCCGATGTTTGCTACATCCTCGGCCAGTCCTGCTCGTCGACCGCGCTGATCTACGCCATGCACCAGATCAAGATGGCCTGCATCGTGCGCCACTACAAAAACAATGCCGCGCTCGAGCGCATTTTGCGCCGCATCGCCGCCGAACAATTGCTCATGGCCTCCTCGACCACCGAAGGTCAGGCCGGCGGCAACGTCCGCTCCAGCGAAGCCGCGGTCGAGCACGATGGTGCGCAGGTCACACTGGAACGCAAGGCAACCGTCATTTCTTACGCGGTGGAGGCGGACGGCATCGTCACGACCGCGCGCCGCGCCGCCGATGCACCGGGCAACGATCAAGTTCTGTTGGTTTTGTTGAAATCCGACTACACCCTGGAAAGATTGCAGGTGTGGGACACCTTGGGCATGCGCGGCACCCATAGCGAAGGCTTCACGCTGCGCGCGCGCGCCGCGGCCGGACAGATCCTGCCCGAGCCCTACGAGAGAATTCACGCCCAGACCATGGTGCCCTTCGCACACCTATTGTGGGGTTCAGTCTGGGCGGGAATCGCCGCTGCCGCTGCGTCCAAAGCACAGGCCTTCGTGCGCCACGTGGCGCGCCAATCGAACGGTCAAACGCCGCCCGGCGCCGCGCATTTCACGCAGGCGCATGTCGACCTTGCGCACACTGCGCGGCGTGCTCGCCGCCAGCTTGCGCAGCTATGAGGCGGTCATGTCCGACGAAAAAGCGATCTCGTCGCTGGAATTTCAGACAATGATCACCTTGACGAAGGTACAGGTATCGGAGCTCGCGGTGACCACGGTACTGACATCGTTGCGCGCCTGCGGACTTTCGGGATACCGCAACGACACAGAATTTACCATCGGCCGTTTGCTGCGCGATGTGCTGTCGGCGCCGATCATGATCAGCAACGACCGCATTTTGACCAATCTCGCCACGACGTCGCTGATGACGCCGCTGCCGTCCTCGATCAGCGGGTGAGCCACGTATGTCGCCCGACAGCACCCCCGCATACCCCCTCGCGCATCTTGCGGACAAGCTTTTCAGGCCGATGGGCGTCGATGGCGTGTACGCGCGTACTGCGCTCTATGTCGACTTGGTCGAGAAGCTCGAGCAATACATCACGCGCCAGCGCGATCCGCAGGCGGAGATCATGCGTTTTCCGCCGGTCATGAGCCGCACGCAGCTCGAGAAATCCGGCTACCTGAAAAGCTTCCCGAACTTGCTCGGCTGCGTTTGCGCCCTGCATGGCTCGGAGGCCTCCATCCGTTCCGCGGTGGAGCGCTACGACAACGGCGGCGATTGGACCACCTCGTTGACCTCATCCGATCTGGTGCTGTCGCCCGCTGCCTGCTACCCGGTCTATCCGATCGCAGCGGCACGCGGCAAGCTGCCGCGCGGCGGCCTGCAATTCGACATCGAAGCGGATGTGTTCCGGCACGAGCCTTCGTTGAGCCTCGATCGCCTGCAATCCTTCCGCATGCGGGAATTCGTGCGAATCGGCGCGCCCGATGAGATTGTGGAGTTTCGCGAAAAATGGATGGCGAAGGCGCCGCTGCTGGCGGCCGAACTCGGGCTGCCGCATACCATCGATGTCGCCAATGATCCTTTCTTCGGCCGGGTGGGACAGGTCATGGCGGTGAGCCAACGGCAACAAGCCCTGAAATTCGAGTTGTTGATACCCTACTATCCGGGCGCCTCGCCGACGGCTTGCATGAGCTTTAATTATCATCGCGAACACTTCGGTCAGGTATGGGGCATCCACGACGACAAGGGCGGGCTGGCGCACACCAGCTGCGTCGCGTTCGGCATCGACCGGCTGGCAGTGGCGTTGTTCGCAAATCACGGCGTAGACCTCAAGAAGTGGCCTGCGGCGACTCGGCAAGCCTTGGCTCTCTAAATCCGCGCGGGCGCTGATGCCTCTCGACCCACGCGTCAAGCGCTTCCTGGATATCCTGGCCGCCGGCAATCCCCCCGACGCGCGCACTGCCACGGTCGAGGAACGCCGCGCCGGCCTTGCCGCGCTCATGAGATTTGCAGCACCCCCCGCCGCACTCGATCGGGTCGAAGAGCAAGCGCTGCCGGGTGCGGCCGGCCCGTTGCGAGTCCGGCTCTATTCGCCCTCGAGCGGCGCTGTTCTCCCCGGGCTGATTTATTTTCACGGCGGCGGACTGGTCGCCGGCAGCCTGGAAACACATGACTGCATCGCGCGCGCGCTGGCTCATGCGGGCCAGGTGCGCGTCATTTCGGTCGATTATCGGCTGGCTCCGGAGCACCGCTTCCCCGCTGCCCTGGACGATGCGGAGGCTGCGGTACGCCATATCAGCGATCATGCCGCACAATACGGTTTGGACCCGGCGCGCCTCGGTGTTTGCGGCGATTCCGCAGGCGCCACGTTGGCCGCCGCCACGTGTCACGCGGCAGCCCGAGCCGGCGGCCCGCCGCTGGCGCTGCAACTGCTGCTGTGTCCGATCCTCGATTACAGCCGCATAACCGCCTCCAAACGCGAGCTGGCAAGCGGCTACCTGGTCGATCAAGCCACGCTCGATCATGACCTGATGCACTACTTGCCCGCGGACATAGGGCCCGGCAATCCCAAGGTTTCGCCGCTGCTGGCCGCGGACCTGGCCGGCATGCCGCGAACCTCGATTCATACCGCGGAATTCGACCCCCTGCGCGACGAAGGGCGAAATTATTTCGAGCGCCTCACCCGAGCCGGTAATGAGGTGTCCTACACTTGCCATCCAGGTATGATTCATCTTTTCTATGGATTGGGAGCGGTCATTCCCTATGCGCGCACGGCATTCGAGCAAATCGGCCGGGAAATTCGCGCCGCTCTGGCCTAATCCCTAGGAGCAGCACGTGTCCGAGCGCCAACTCGCGGAACAACTGATTCAACAGCTGCATGCAGCGCGCGTGGGCGGCGATCTGGCCGGCATGTGCCGCGTCTTTGCCGATGACGGCCGCTACGAGATTTTGGGCGCCAGCGCCGACAAGTCGATTGCGATTCGCGTCAAGAATCTGGCGGAGTTTCGGCCCTGGCTCTCCATGATGGTCAAGGTCTTCCGCCTCAGCGATTATCAGCTGCTGTCACTCACCGTGGAAATGCCGCGCGCGGTGGCCCACTGGCGCGCCGACATTTTCTCCAAAGTCACCGGCGTCACGGTCCCCACCGAGCTGGTCGACGTCGTGCAGCTCAGCGGAGACAGCATCGCGACCTACACCGAATTCTTCGCGCCGCGCTGACTCTGTAGCGGCATGTCGGAGGAGCCGCAGTGGTTGAGCATCGCACGCGAAATGCGCGCCATGGCTCAAACCGGACTGGCGTTCACCGCCGATGGCTTCGATCAACAACGCTATCGGCGGCTGCAGGAATTGGCCGCGCTATTGCTGGCGCAGGGCTCATCCGCTGAAAGTGCCGACATCCTGGAAATGCTGCGCCAGGACAAGGGATACGGCACGCCAAAAGTGGACGTGCGCGGCGCCGCCTTCGTCGACGGCCGCGTATTGATGGTGCGCGAAATCAGCGACGGCAAGTGGACGCTGCCGGGAGGCTGGGCCGATGTCAATCAATCGGCGGGCGAATGCGTGGTGCGGGAAATCGCCGAAGAGTCAGGATTTACGGCGCGGGCCGTCAAGCTCGCCGCCGTCTATGACTATCAGAAAAGAAACCCGCCGCCCCATATCGACTCGATCTACAAAATGTTTTTCATCTGCGACATTGTCGGCGGCGAGGCTCGCGCCAGCGACGAGACCAGCGAAGTCGGATTCTTCTCCCGCCAAGAGCTGCCGCCGCTCTCGTTGGGTCGCACCACCGCGGCGCAGATCGAGAGCATGTTTCACCACCGCGAACAGCTGGAGCTGGCCACAGAGTTCGACTGAGGGGGCAGGTTGCGCCTGCGTTGCGCTGGAGCCTAAAGCATGGCGCGCATCTGCGCCGCGGCTTGGGTGTCGCCGATCGCCTCAGCGGCCTCTGCGCCCCCGAGCAACGCGCCGCGCCGGCCCGGTGCCAGCGCCAGCGCGGCGCGAAATTCTCGCAATGCCTCTTTCGCCTGCCTTTGCTGCAAGAGCAGTTCACCGAGCTGTTCGCGTGCCGGAACGACCGGGCCCGGCGTAACGGGTAATTTTTCAACCGCGTCTTCTTCATCCGCGGCCTGGCGAAGCAATTGCACCGCTTCCGTCGCACCCCCCGTGGCCGCCAGGCGCCACGCTTTCGCTTCCTTGTCGAGCACGTCCACTTGAGTTGCCCAGTATGCGTTCCCGGCAGCCTGAAGCTGGCCTCGGCCGGCCTCAAGCTGCGCGATGTCGGCGTCCGCGGCTTGCGGCCGTCCGCTGCGCGCATTCGCGATCGCACGCGCCCAGAAAATGACGGCGGCCACGTGGGGAGCCGATCCCGGAAGCGCCTGCAGATCGGCCGCGTCGCGCCACGCATGACTCTCGATCGCGAGCCGTACCGGCATGGCCGTTGCGGCATAACCGACTTTGAAATCACCTGCAGATCCCGTCGCCGCCCCCATGGCGCGAAGTTCCGCCACGACCTGCTCGGCCTCTGCTTTTTGCCCGCGCTGCAGGTAGGCATACGTCAGATAATCCATCGCATGCAGCTCCTCGCCTGCATCGCCCTGCGTGTGGGCTGCAGCTCGCGCGGCCTTATTCGACGCGATGGAATCGTTCCACAGACCCAGCCGCGTAAAGATGTGCGACGGCATGTGCAGGGCATGCGGCGCGGAGGGCGCGATCTTCGAATAGGCGCGAGCTGCGCTGAGACCGCGCGGCGCCAGCTCCGCGCTGTCGTAAGCGTGAATCAAATAATGGGCCGCGCCCGGGTGATCGGGTTGAGCGCGGTAAATCTGTTCCAGCAGCGCCGCCGCGCGCTTCTGATTCGCGTGGGTGGCATCCTCGGGCGGTGCGATCGCGATCAGCGACAAAGCATAGAACACCTGCGTCTCGGTGTCCTTCGGACTGTTCCGCGCGGCCCCGGCCATCGCTCCCGCATAGGCTTTGGCGCGCAACTGCGGCGTCGTGTCAGTATCTCCATAGTAGGCGGCCGCCGCCGCTATGAACTGCCGCTCGCGCGGTGATCCGCTGTTCAAAGACAGCGCCTGTTCGATCTCAAGTTGTCCGTCGCGAAATTCCGCCGGCGTCGGCGGACTCCACAAGCTGGTGATAGTAGGACATGGCGATGCCCCAATGCGCCATTGCGCAGGCTGGGATCCGCCGCTGCGACCTTTCGGAATGACTGCTCGGCGGCCGTATAGGCGAAGGAATGCAGCAGCGCGACGGATCGCTCGAAATCGCGCGCGACGTTCGGTGAGCAGGATGTCGGGAACGAGACCGTGCCCAATATCTCCGGCGGCGGGTGTGAATGGGTCTCCTGCGACCAAACCGGAAGGGAACACACGACGCAGCTCGCGACAAACAGCACGATTGGCTTCATCCTACACCTCTTTGTCCGATGAGCGCAGTCTGCGCGCCAACTCCGCAATTGTGCCAACCCATGCTCGGGGCCGCTGCGCCGGCCTAGGCATAAGTCATCAACGCGGGATCGGGATTGGTATCGAGATGCGGCAGCCCGTTAAAGCTGATCAGGTTGTGGCGCCGGGGCGTCGCCGCGAACTCGGTGAGCGAGCTGTTGCGGATTCGCAGGTTCAATTCGACGGCGGTCGCAGGAGGTGCGTTGAGAGCCGCTGCCACGATGGCCGCGATGGGACCGCCGGAGCTGACGATCAGCACATTGCCGTCCGGAAAGCGCCGGCGGGCTTCGACCAGCGCCGCGACAGCACCATCCTGGAATGCTTGCCAGACAGGCATGCCCTCGGGCTGCGTGCGGTCCTCGGCCCATGCCAGCAGTGCCTCCCGCAGAACACGAAAGTGCTCGCGCACGACGACCGGATCGCGCCTTGCCGCAGCCAGCGCGGGTGCCGGGAAGGTTCCGGTCAAGGCCATCATGATGGCTTCGGGCTTGTATTCGTCCAGGCCTGCGACGGTTTCCTGCAAGGGCGGCGTGCCAAGCTCAGGATGGCCGGCGAAGATGCCCTGCGCCGTCTCGGTCTGACGCCGCAACGTGCCGGTGAATACGGCGTCAAATCGAATATTGCGCCGGCCGAAATAGCCGCCCAGAAGGCGTGCCTGAGCTGAGCCCTAAGTCGGTGAGGCGGTCGTAATGATCGGTGCCGAAGGCCGCCTGCCCGTGGCGTACGAGGTAGATGGTTCCCACGTGATTGAACTTAGGAGCTGGGCGAGGCGACCGGCATCAAGCCACTGTAGCATCCGCGCGCTGCGGGCTCCACGGCAAGTCCAGAGCGACGGTCAGACCGCCGCCTTCGCGATTGGCCAGTTGAATGCGGCCGCCGTGCGCCTCGGCGATTTCCCGCGCGAGGGCCAGCCCCAAGCCGGTGCCGCTGCGCTTGGTCGAATAGAAGGGCAGCAGCGCCTGCGCCAGCACGGTCTGGCTCATTCCCGATCCGCGATCGCGCACCTCGATACGTTGATCGCCGCCGGCACAAACGATCGAGAGTTCCACTTCCCCTGAAGCGCCGCCTGCCTCGTGCGCATTCTTGAGCAAGTTGATCAACGCCTGTTCGACCTGCACGCGGTCAAACCATCCCGGCAACTCGGGCAGCGGATTGGTATGGATGAAGCTCTGCTGCCCTTCCAAGTCGGCCACGAACTGTTGCCAGGGCACGCTGCTCCGGCCGGGGCGCCGGCAATTTGGCAAAGGCCGCGTAGCCGCTGACGAATTGATGCAGGTGCTCGGCGCGTTCTGCAATCGCGGAAAAAACCGTCGGCAGCGCCGCATAGTCTGCGCGCCGCGCGATTTCCGCCCCTGAGTGTGCGAGCGAGGACAGGGGACCCAGGGAATTGTTGAGTTCGTGGCTCAAGACCCGGATCAGTTTTTTCCAGGTCGACACTTCTTGGCGGGACAATTCCCGCGTCAGACGTTTGAGCAGATACAGCTTGAAAGTCCGTCCCTGCAGGATGAAGGCACGCTGCGACAAATGAAATGTCTCTTCGATGCCGTCGATTTCCGTGGAGAACAAACTATCGCCTTGTTCCGCCGCAGCGCCCTGCAGCGCCGCGGGCGCCCGGGTCAACGCTTCGCGAAATCGCAAGCCCTGCAGGCTGCGGCCTTCGCTCAGCAAGTGGCGCGCCGCGATGTTGGCGTAGGCGATTCGGTCGTTGGCATCGACCAGTACCAACGCCACGGGCGAGTTTTGCATCACCGTATCCAGCAACAACTCCCGTTGCACCAGGTGCGCGCGCTGCTCGCGCAGCGCCGCGGCGAGTTCGTTGTGGGCGGTCATCAATTCGCCGAGCTCATCATCGCGATCGGCCACCAGCGACAAACTGAAATCCCCTTCCCGGTAACTGGCCACGGTGCCCGACAGCGCCCGCAACATCTGTCCGATCGGCCGCATGATGCGCGACGACAGCCACAGGAGCGGCAGCAGCGACACCGCCACCAACACCAGCCAGACAAGCAGCGCATTGCCGAACCAGCGCTGCGCCCAGGCAGCCCATGGCCACGCTGATCGCGACGATGACGATCAGCAACAGCGCGAGCTTGGCCTTCAGGCTCACTGCAAGTCGCGCTCAGGTGCCGCTTGCGGGACGCAGGTTAAAGCGTTCCAGCCGACGGTAAAGCGCCTGACGCGACAGACCCAGACTCTGCGCCGCGCGGCTGATATTGCCGCCGGCCTCTCGCAGGCTGGCCTCGAGCACTTCCTTGCTGAAGTGTTCGCTTTCGCGCGGCGCGGCCCGCGATGCCGCGGGCAGGTTCAAATCCGCGGCTGCGACGATGCGTTCGCGCGCCAGCAGATTGGCGCGCTCGATCGAATTGCGCAGCTCGCGCACATTGCCGGGCCAGTCGTGTGCCTGCAGCGCCGCCGCCGCGTCGTCGCTCAACTGCAGCCCTTCGCCGAGAAAATGACGGGCGAGCGGCAAAATATCGGCGGGGCGGTCAGCCAACGGCGGCACAGCAATGTCGATCACGTTCAGACGGTAATAGAGATCTTCGCGGAACCGTCCCTCGCGGATCAGCGCCGGCAAATCGGCATTGGTGGCGCTCAAGATGCGCACCTGCGCGGTGCGGGTTTTGCTCGAGCCCAGCATTTCGAACTGCCCGGTCTCGAGCACCCGCAGCAGCTTGACCTGTCCCGCCAGCGGCAAGTCGCCGATTTCGTCCAGGAATAAAGTGCCGCCGTTGGCGGCCTCGAAACGGCCGGTGCGCGCGCGGTTGGCGCCGGTGAACGCGCCGGCCTCCGCGCCGAACAGTTCCGCCTCGATCAATTCGGCGGGAATCGCACCGCAATTGACCGCGACGAACGGGCCGCCGCGAATGGCGGAATTGGCGTGCACGATCTGCGCAATGCGCTCCTTGCCGGCCCCATTGGGTCCGCTGATCAGCACCCGAACATCGGCTCGAGCCACACGGCAGGCAAGTTCCACGACCCGTTCCATCGCATCCGACGCAAACACAATATCGCAAAGATCGTATTGCTCGGCCAAGCGTTCGCGCCGCCGGCGCTGTTCTTCGTGCAGCCGCTGACGCTCGCGCATGGTTTCCGCCAGCTCGAGCAGATTCTCGACCGTTGCCAGCAGCTTGTCATTGTTCCAAGGCTTGCCGATATAGTCGGCGGCGCCGGCCTTGACCAGCTGCACCGCCGATTCCAAGTGCGTCCACGCCGTCAGCAGAACGACGGGTAGATCAGGTTGCTGAGTACGCAAGGCGCGAAACAGCGCAGCGCCCTCTTCGCCCGAAGTCGTGTCCGCGCTGAAATTCATGTCGGCAATCACCAGGTCCACCCGCTCTTGTCCGAGCATGGCCAGCCCCTTCTGCGGCGTGACGGCCGTCAGGGTGCGGATATCATGCAACCCGAACAGCAGCGAGAGCGCCTGGGCGACTGCTGGGTTGTCATCGATGACGAGTACCGTACGCATGCAGCCATGTTAGCGGGTGCGGCGCGGAATCACACCCCGCCGACCGTTATCCGCCCCGGGTCGCCAGGGCCGGAGGAATGGAGGCGGCGCGCAAAGCCGGCCACAGTACGGCAAATTGACCGAGCAGCAGGATGACGAAGGCGCCGACGATGGCGCGGCTGTTGTCCATGCGCACCATCTCGAAACTGCGCACCATCCACAGATTCAAGGCGATGGCGAAGGCGATTCCGATCGCAGCGCCCGCGGCCGCGATCATGAAATTCTCGGTTTGAAAATAGCGCACGATGGCCTGCCGCGTGGCGCCGAGCGCGCGTCGAATGCCGATCTGCTGGCGCCGCTGCGCCACCCAGTAGCTGGTCAATCCGATGATTCCGAATGCCGTCACGATCAGCAACGCGGCGCAGATCGCGATCAGCAAAACGATCAGGCCGTGATCGCCGCGATAGGCATCGGCGCGCACTTGCTGCATTGACCGGGACTTGAGGATTCGATTTTCGTCCAGCGCAGAGAGCTTGGCCTCCGCGGCTTTCATGACGACATCGCGTTCTCCCGGGTTGCGTGCGCACCATGTAAGTATTGGTGTCCGCGATCAACCGATATGGCGATAGGACTGAATTCTCGGCAAACGTGCTGAACAGTCCCGTGGCAACAGTGAACGGTCCCTGCAAGCGATCAACGATACCCACAATTGGCACAGGTTTGCCGGTCTCGACAAATATCGACTTGCCGAGCGCGTCGCCGCGAGGAAAGAGCTTCGCCGCCAGTGCTTGCGTCACGATGTAGCCGGGAGTCGGCGGCACTTCAGTCTCCGTGCGATTCGCGACTTCGGACGTGGAAAAATTGCGGCCGGCGACCAGCCTGAGCCCCATGGTATGCAAAGCGTGCTCGTCCCCCATGTAGTGCGCGGCGAACGCCGTGGGAGTTTTTTGGTCTGGGGTTAAATCGACGGTCTCGGTCCATCCTCCGCCTTCCAAGGGGTACATGTTGGTGGCGTAGGCGTCCGCCACCCCGGGCAGCGCCCGCAATACATCGAGATCTCTGGCCAGGCGCGCGACTCAGATCGTCGGGGTGATCCGCCGTATCGCTTTGCATGACAAAGATATCGGCTTCATCGATGCCAGTAGGCCTGCCGCTCCACGCGATCCGCTGCTCGACAAGCGTCAGCGCATTGGTCAGGAAAGCCAAGGTAACTGCCATCTGGGTAGCGATGAGCAATGCGCCGAATTTATTGCGGCGCATGGCGGATAATATAGGACGAACTTCCATGATGTACTACTGCGCTTTGAGCTGCCACGCGGGCTGCACATGCGCTGCCCGCCACGTGGGATAAATCCCCGCCAGCACCGTGGCCGACACGGCCAGCAGCACCGCAATGCCGGTGTCTGCCCAATCAAGATGTGCCAAGGCGACAAATTCCTTGGTCAACAACGAACGCGCCGCCCACAAACCGAGTGCCGTCAGAAGCAGTCCGAAAATTCCGCCGGCCAGTCCAACCACGCCTGTTTCGATCAGGCACTGCGCGAAAATCGCCGCACGGCTCGCGCCGAGAGCGCGCCGCACGCCGATATCGCCCGCACGTCCCATGATTTTCGCCAGCATCAGGCCCATGGCGTTCATCAGACACACCAGCAAGAATCCAAACGACACCAAGATCAGAATGCGCACTTCACTCGGAACAATGTGTCTGTATTGCAGCCATTGCTTCACATCACGCAATTGCGTATGCGGCGGCCAATGGAATCGGCCCAAACGTTGCTGTTCGGCCGCATAGTTGTTGAGAAAATCACGATAGCTCCGCACGTCTGCTTCGGTGGGCAGTTCCACCCAGAATTGCAGCCATAGGCAGTCGGATCTCAGACGCCCCTCCCAGCCGGGCTCGGCATCGCCGCTGCAAGAAGTGCTGCCGATGCTGCCCGTCTGTTTCTCGATCGCACGCGTGAATGGCATGAATATCGAGTCGCCGTCACCGAACGGGCGGATGGCCAGATCGTAAAAGCGAGGCAGCAGCCGCCAATCAGCCAACACCCCACTGACCGTGTAGGGTTCGTTCCCGAGACGAATGGTTTTGCCGACGCTGTTGGCGCCGCCAAACAATCGGTCATTCATGTCCTTCGTCAGCACCACCACCGCGGCGTGCGACTCGTCGTCCGACGCACTCCAGGGGCCGCCATACTTGAATGGCACGTCGAACATCGGGAAAAAATCCGTATAGGCCGCACGTACAACAACCTTGGTCGGCTTTTGCTGCGGATCCGCCGGCCGCAATGACAGCAGCGCGGCATGCATGCCGGTTTGGCGCTTCGCGGGACGTGCCTTCATCAATCCCATCACGTCGATGTAACTGAGCTGGGGCTCCAAGCCGTCCGGAGACCCGCCGTTGTGCTTGTCCGGCCCCCAATTATCGATCTGCGGCACGAACAGTCTGGCTGGATTTTTGCGGAATGGGGTCGCCCGACATGGCGCGAAACACCGTCAGTGCCGTCATGCACGCGCCGATTCCCACCGCGATGGCCGCGATCATCAGTCCGGTCAGCACCACATTGCGCCGCAGGCTGCGAATGCCCAGCCTGAAATAGTAGCGAAACATCTTGGGCGCGCCCCTAAGGACTATGCCGCGCGGGTCGCCAATGCCGGCGGAATCGACGCCGCCTTCAGCGCCGGCCACAATACCGCGGCCTGCCCCAGCAGCAGCACCACGACCGCACCAACCAGGGTGTAGCCCGTGTTCAGACGCTGCATCGCAAAGGCATTGACCATCCAAAGATTCGAGCGACACCGCCAACGCGATGCCGATGGCGGCGCCCGCGCCCGCAATCAACAGATTCTCGGTCTGGAAGTATTGAATGATGGCGTTGCGCGTCGCGCCCAGTGCACGGCGGATGCCGATCTGGCGGCGGCGCTGCGCCACCCAATAGCTGGTGAGTCCCACGATGCCGAATGCGGTGACGGCCAACAACGCGGTGCAAACCACCGCGAGAATCACCGCCAGGCCCTTATCGTCCCTGTAAATCTCCGTGCGCAACGTCGTCATGGCCCGGACCTTGCCAATCACCCGCGCTCGGCTGATGTCGAAGAGCTTCTTCGGCGCCGCCTGAATCACCGCCGCCGCCTGGCCGGGCTGCGCGTGCACGACGTACAGAATCGGATACGGGCTGACGAAGCGGAACGGCACTATGAAAGAATTGTCGATGAATGTGTTGGCGAATCCGCCCGCCGACACCCACGGCACCTGCAATCGATCGACGACACCGACGATGGGCACCTGGCCCTTCAGGGAGCTGTCGTAGATGCCCTGTCCCAGCGGATTCGCGTTGGGAAACAGCTTATCCGCCAGCGCTTTGGTGACGATGATCGCAGCCGGCGACCTGATGTCGGTGTAACCGATCTTGTCCAGGACTTCATCGGAATTGAAATTGCGGCCGGCGATCAACTTCAGTCCCAGTGCGGCAATGGCATGTTCGTCGCCGAAGTACAGGGCAGCCGATGCGGTGGCGGTTTTCTGATCCGGATGCAAGTTGATGCCCTCGCTCGAGCCGCCGTCGCTCAAGGGAACGCTATTGGTGGCAAACGCATCCTGTACACCCGGCAAGGATCGCAGCGCCGCCAGGTCTGCCTGTTGACGCGCAACCAGATCCGGCGGATTGCCCACCCATTGATTGTCGAGCACCACGACATTGGCCTCGTCGACGCCCGTCGGCCGTTTGCTCATGGCGAGCCGCTGTTCCACGATGAAGAGGGCATTGCAGAGAATTGCGAGTGTGATCGCCATTTGCACGGCAATCAGGATGGCGCCGACCTTGTTGCGGCGCATGGCTGAAATGATCGGACGGAATTGCATAGTGCCTCCTACTGGGCCTTGAGTTGCCACGCCGGTTGAACATGCGCGGCGCGCCACGTGGGATAGAGACCCGCCAGAGTGGTTGCCAACACGGCGAGAATGATGGCGATGGTGATGTCCGCGGAGCTGAAGTGAGTGAGACGAGTGGCTTCTTCCGACAAGAGCGAACGCAGACCCATGAGACCCAGCGCCGTCAAGGCCAGTCCCAACAGGCCGCCTGCAAGCCCGACGACACCGGCCTCGATCAGGCACTGGCCGAAGATAGCGCTGCGGCTCGCACCCAGCGCGCGGCGCACGCCGATGTCGCCCGCGCGGCCCATGATTTTCGCCAGCATGAGACCCATGGCATTGAGCAAACACACCAAGAGAAAGCTGAAGCTGACCAGCACGAGAATCCGCACTTCATCCGACACCACGTGCCGGTAGACCAGCCATTCGCGCACGTCACGAATCTTCGTGTGCGCCGGCCAGTGAAAACGCCCGGAGCGCTGCTGATCCGAGGCGTAGTTGTTCAAGAAGGCGCCATAGGCCGCGACGTCTGCCGCGGTGGGCAGTTCGGCCCAGAACTGGATCCAGACGCATTCGGAATGCAGGCGTCCCTCCCAGCCGGGCTGGCCGAGGTCGCCATTGCAATTATTGTTGCCCCAACTGCCCATTTGGCCGTCGATGGCGCGCGTGAAGGGCAGGTAAATCTCGGCGCCCTCGCCAAATTGATCGTTGTTGAGATCGTAAAACTGCGGCATCGGCTCCCAGAATCTCAAGACACCGACAACACGGAATTCGTGATTGTCGAGATTGACGGTCTTGCCGACGGAGTTGCCGCCGCCAAATACCTTGTCGTTGAGCTTTTGCGTAATGACCGCGACGTCCGCGTGATTCTTGTCGTCATCCGCGCTCCAGGGGCCGCCCGCCAAAAAAGGTGTCTGGAACATCGGGAAAAAATCCGTGTACGTCGCGCGGATCTGCACTTGAAAGGGCAGCAATTGGGCATTCGCCGGCGTCAGCGCGGCACCGGTTTTGTACATCGCCGTCTGCCGGTGCGCGGCCTTGGCGTTCATCAAGCCGACCGCGTCGATGTAGCTGATCTGTTCTTGAAAGTGTTCCGCATCGCCGGCGACGACGCTCTTGCTATCGGGTCCCCAATTGTCGATCTGCACGGCGAATAGCTGGCGCGATTTCTGCGGTATGGGATCGTTGTCCATCGCGCGAAATACCGTTAAGGTCGTCATCGATGCCCCGATGCCGACACCGACCGCGGCGATCATCAGCACGGTGAGCACGATATTGCGCTTGAGGCTGCGCAATGCGAGACCGAAGTAATAGTTGAACACGATAGTCTCCTAGGTGTTGGCGTTCGCCGTGGCCACCAGGCGCGGTTGCGCCGCCAAATCCACCACTTGACCGTCGACGATGTGCACTTCGCGCTGCGCACGCACCGCGAGTTCGGGATCATGCGTCACCATGACGATGGTCGCACCGTCGCGATGCAGCTCCTCGAGCAGATCCAACACGCCGCGCGCCATCTGCGTGTCGAGGTTGCCGGTCGGTTCGTCCGCCAGCAGCAGCCGCGGCGATCCGGCGAGCGCGCGTGCGATGGCCACGCGCTGCTGCTGGCCGCCGGAGAGTTCCGCCGGATAGTGCCGCGAGCGCGCCGACAGACCGACCCGGCCCAGCGCTTCCTGGATGCGGCGCCGCCTTTCGGCGGCATTGAAGCCGCGATAGCGCAGCGGCACGTCGATGTTGTCCTGCACGTTCAAGTCGGCGATCAGATTGAAGGCCTGAAAGATGAAGCCGATCTTTTCATTGCGCAGGCGCGAGCGCTGATTGTCGTTCAAGCCGCGCACATTGGCGCCGTCCAGCTGGTACTCGCCGCCGCTGAATTCCTCCAGCAGCCCGGCGATCGTCAGGAAGGTCGTCTTGCCCGAACCCGACGGTCCGGTCACCGCGACGAACTCGCCTTCGCGCACGTGGATCGAGAAATCCCGCAACGCATAAGTCTCGACGACTTCGGTGCGATACGCTTTGGAAAGGTGAGTCATTTTAAGCATGGTGTGGCCTCAGGGGCTAAGTGGTTCAATCAGTGACTGAGAATGACGCGCTGCGCGCCGTTGAAAGCGTCGGTGCCGGAGATGACGATCTGATCGCCGACCGCCAACCCTTCCAGGATTTCGACTTTGGCGATGCTGGCGGCGCCCAGGCGCACCGGCGTCCGCTCCGCGATATTGCCGTGGACCACGTAGGCGAAGCCGCCGCCTTCCTGATCCACGAACGAACCGCGATCGACCATCAGCACGTTGTCGCGCCGGTCGATGAAGATGCGCACCGACAGGCGTTGGCTTTGCCGCAAGCCGGCCGGCTTTTCCGCACCGAAGCGCAGGCGAGCGGTGACCTGGCCGGCGACAACCTCGGGCGAGACGCCGCTGACCACGCCCTGCCAGTGATGACCGCCGCCCTCTAAATCGGCGTTCATGCCGGGGCGCAAATCGCGCGCCAGACTTTCGGTAACCTTGATCTCGACTTCGAGCGCCGACAGGTCCACCACCGTCAGCAGCGGCGCATCCTTGGCGACGCTGGCGCGATCGGCGACCTGCACCTGGCCCACCTGACCGTCGACCGGCGACTTCACATTCAAGCCGTCGACCTGGCGTTTCATATCGTCCACCAGGTACTGCTGGCGGTCGAGCAGGGCCTTTTTGCTGTCGATGTCGAACCGATTTTGTTTCGGCTGCGAATCGTAGACGCTCTTGGCTTGCTGGAAGGCGAACTGTGCCTTCTCCAAGGCATCTTCCGCCCTCAAGGCCTGCAATTCCGAATAGGAGCCGAGTTCGTAGGCCTTGCGGCTGCGATCGCGCTCGCGTTGCGCGGTCTTTTGATCGACCTCGGCCTGATTGAAGGCGTCGCGCAGTTGCGCCAGCTTGTGTTCGGCATCGAGCGTCGCGCGTTGCCAATCGACGCGCAGACTCACGAGCGTCTCCTCTTCCTGCGACATCTTCGCCGTCAGGTCCGGGCTGTCGACGACCGCCAAAACCTGGCCCTTGGTCACCGTATCGCCGGCGTGGACTTTCAGCGTGACCGTGCCCAAGGCATTGGCATACAGCGTGGGACTGACGGCCGCAACGACCTGCCCATCGGCGGCGATGTCGCGCACGAAATTGCCCCGCTCGACAGTGGCGATCGATACGCGCGAACGGTCGACTGAAACCCCGGCGCCGGAATAGCGCATCAAGACCACGATCAGCGTAATCAGAGCCGCAGCCGCGATCAATCCGACGATGATGAGTTTGCGATGGCGCTTGAGAGCATTTTTCGGCTCGATCACGCGATCCTGCGCGGATGTGTCGCGAAGCATGATGGGTTCCTTGGGTAGTAGACGCATGCTCATGCGGCGTTCTCGATGAGCAGGTTGTCGATGGCGACCAGATCCTGCTCGGTCAGGCGGCCGGCCTGTTGTTTGAGCGTCAACACGTTGGTCAGATAGTCATAACGCGCCTGACTGTAGGCGCGCCGGGCCACGTAGTAGTTGTTTTGCGCGTCCAGCAGTTCGAACTCCGTGCCGGTGCCGAATTCCACGTTGCGGCGCATGGCTTCAACGGCGCGTGCGCCGGAGTCGACCGAACGGCGCGCCGCACCGATGCGCTGGATGCCGGAAACGATGCCGCGAAAAGCGGCGCGAGTCTGGCGCTCGGTGTCGCGCTTGATCGATTCATAGTTGGCCTGCGACTGGCGAAACAGCGCGCGCGATTGGCGCACGGCAGAGGCGATGGCGCCGCCCTGAAACAAGGGCCAGCTGAAGGAAACCCCCACCGTGTCGAGCGTCTGATTGCCGCCGAGCACCGCATCCTGGGTGATTTTCGATCCGGAGCCGGTCAGCAAGATCGTCGGCAATCCCCGCCCGCGCTGCACCGAGATGTCCCGCGATGCCGCTTCCATGGTCAGCTGGGCGGTGCGCACATCGAAGTTGTCCTGGCGCGCGGAAATGACCCAATCGTCGGCGGATGCCGGTTCCGGCGAGAGCAGCGGAATGTCCTCGCGCAAGCGGCGCCACCTTGTCGACGCGCTCACCGACAATCTGGGTCATCGCCAGGTTCGCATCGTCCAGGGCATTGCGCGCATCGATGACGCCTTGTTCCGTCGCATCATAGAAGGCCTGGGCTTGATCCACATCGCTGCGCGGCCCGACGCCGGTCTGCTGACGCCCCTTGGCCTGATTCAAAAGCGTGCTGAATGCCTCGCGCTCGGCGATGTTGGTGGCCAGTTGATCCGCGGCGGACAGGATCGCGAAATAGGCTTGTGCCACTCGGAGCAGTAGATTCTGCTGCGCGCCTTGGAAACTGGCTTCAGCCGCCGCCACCTGGAAATTCGCTTCCTTCAGCTGACTGAAGGACTGGAAACTCCACAATGTCTGCGACATGTTGAGTCCCAAGGTGTGTGCGGTGCCGTAACAGCGCTGCGAAATCGCCGTCGAGCTGATGGCGCAGTCGGCAGCCTGGCTTCCGAGCGACGGTCCGCTGCTGAAGTCGACGCGCTCGCGCACCGCCGAGGCGTTGGCGGCTACTTGCGGCAGCCACTGCGCGATCGCCTGGGGCCGCGCTTCGATCAAGGCATCGCGCTGGAAATGAGCAGCTTGCAGCGTCGCGTCTTTTGTCAGTGCGATCTCGTAGTACTGCTTCAAATCATTGGCGCAAGCGCCCGCCGCCCGCCAAAATCAATACGCCGAACGTCAGTGCCTTTCGCAACATAGCTCCGACAAAGCAAGGGCCGTGCCAGCCCAGTCGTCTGCATAAGCTATTGTTTACACTAAGGATATTTTTTGACCGATCCCGTACGGTGTCCGCGGACAGTGTCCGCGGACGCCGCGCGGACACTAGCCACGGTCGCGGCCTTGAATACTCAGACAGGCTCCTAGCGATTGACGTCCACGACAATCCGTCCCCGCACCCGGCCTTGAAGGAACAGAGCGGCATGTTCGATGGCCTGATCGAGCGGGATTTCCTCGGTAAGCAGGTCGAGCCGCCTGATGCCAAGGTCGCTGCTCAAGCGGCGCCATGCTTCCAGGCGGTCGGGCCGCGGACGCATGACGCTGTCGACACCCGCCAACGTGACGCCGCGCAAAATGAACGGCGCGACGGTGGCCGGGAAGTCTATTCCAGCGGCGAGGCCGCAAGCGGCGACCACGCCTCCGTAGCGCAGCGACGCACAGACATTGGCGAGCGTGTGGCTGCCGACCACGTCGATGGCGCCGGCCCAGCGCTCCTTCATCAGCGGTTTGCCCGCGGCGGCGTATTGCGCGCGATCCAAAATCTCTGCGGCGCCCAACTGCGTGAGAAAGTCCGCTTCGCTTGGCCTGCCGGTCATCGCCGCAACTCGAAATCCCAGTTTTGCCAGGATTGCGACGGCAATGCTGCCCACGCCGCCCGCGGCTCCGGTCACCAGGACGTCTCCGCTCTGGGGCGTGATGCCGTGGCGCTCCAGGGCCATCACACAGAGCATGGCGGTGTAGCCGGCGGTGCCGATCGCCATCGCTTGCCGCGTCGTCAGAGCGGCTGGCAATGGAACCAGCCACTCCCCCTTGACGCGCGCCATCTGCGCAAGACCGCCCCAATGGGTCTCACCGACTCCCCAGCCATTGAGCACCACCCGATCGCCGCTCTTATGGTCCGCATGGCTGGAGCGCTCGACAGTGCCTGCAAAGTCCACTCCGGGGACGAGGGGAAACTGCCGCACGACAGGTCCCTTGCCGGTGATCGCGAGCGCGTCCTTGTAGTTCAGCGTCGAATAGTCGATGCGCACCGTGACATCCCCGGGCGGCAATCGCGCCTCATCGAGATCCGTCAATTTCGCACGGTACGGCGGGGGATCGCGTTCGATTAAAATGGCTTTGAACATGAGTGCATGTAACAAATCCCGCACCTTGTCGTCAATGCGGCGAGAATAGTCGAAGGTCAGAATTACAACAGGGAGTCAAGAGAAGATGAGCATCAAAGACAGATACACCAGCGAAGACAATCCACGTTGGGGCGCGATACTGCGCGACGGCATCCTTTTGCTGGCGGCGCTGATTTTTCTGATGAAAATGTGGCCGTTCTATTCCGTGCCCACGGGCAGCCGGGGAGTGGTGACCCAATTTGGTAAAATTGTGGGAATTGAGCAAGAAGGCCTCGCGGTATTGCCTCCCTGGCAAAACCTCACGCTATTTTCTATTCGTGCCGAGGAGGCCAACATCGACAATGCCTCCGGCTCGACCTCCGACACGCAACCGGTGAGCGTGAGTCTGACCGTCAGGTACAGCATCAGCCCCGACAAGGTGTCGGAGGTTTACGAAAAATACAGCCACAACGGCGACCTATCGAGCTATGTGCAAACGGCCACACACGAAATTTTCAAAGCCGTTACCGCCAAATATTCCGCGCCGGATTTGATCGCTGAGCGCGCCAAGGTGTCCACCGACATCTATTCTGCGCTGGGAAGCAAGCTGGCGGTTTACGGGGCCCAGGTCATCAACATCGACATGCGCAACTTTTCCTTCCAGGAATCGTACATGCGGGCGATCAACAGCAAAGTAGAGCAGGAGCAACTGCGGCTCGCGGCCGAGAACAAGCTGCGCACCGTCGAGGCGGAGCAGAAGCAGAAAGTCGCCATTGCCCAGGCCGAGGCCGATGCCGTCAAGGCCACCGCCGACGGCAATGCCTATGCCAATCTGAAGATCGCGACAGCACAGGCCGAAGCGCTGCGCGTGCAGAACAGCGCGCTGGCGCAAAGCAAGGAAGTGTTGGAACTGCGCCGCATCGAGGTGGAACAGACGAAGGCAAATCGATGGAACGGACAGTTGCCGCAGAATGTCTATGCCGGTGCACCCATTCCGTTTCTAAACGTGAGTAAACAATGAACCTGGCACGCTTTCCCCGAATCCGCTTCGCGCATCTGCCGACACCGCTCGAACACCTGCCCAATTTGAGCAAAGCGCTCAACGGCCCCGAAATCTGGATCAAGCGCGACGACTGTACCGGCATGTCAACCGGCGGCAACAAGACGCGCAAGCTCGAGTTCCTGCTGGCCGAGGCGCGCGATCAAGGCGCCGATATCGTGCTTACGCAAGGCGCCACACAGTCGAACCATGCGCGGCAAACTGCGGCGTGCGCCGCGAAGATGCGAATCGATTGCCATCTGCTGCTCGAGGATCGGACCGGCAAGACCGATCACGACTACACCGAGAGCGGCAATGTGCTGCTGGATCATTTGCACGGCGCCAGCATCGAGCGTTGCGCGGCCAATCCGGACATGAACGGCGAACTCGCCAAAGTCGCGGCAAGGTTCAAAAGCGATGGACGCAAGCCCTATCTCATTCCCGGCGGCGGATCCAACGCCGTCGGGGCGTTGGGGTATGTCAACGCCGCGATGGAGCTGATCGGCCAGGCCAACGACATCGGCTTGCGCGTCGATCACGTGGTGCATGCCACGGGCAGCGCGGGAACCCAGGCGGGATTGATCGTGGGGCTCGCAGGTACCCGCTCGGGAGTGCCGCTGTTGGGTATAGGCGTTCGCGCACCCCGGGAACGCCAGGAGGAAAACGTCTTCAAGTTGGCGGGCGCGACCGCCGATGTCTGCGGCATGCCGGGCGCGGTACGACGCGAGGATATCGTCGCCAACTGCGACTACATCGGCACCGGATACGGTTTCTCGACGCCGGGTTCGCTCGACGCCATCCAGACCCTCGCCCGCCTGGAAGGAATTCTGCTTGATCCTGTCTACACAGGCAAAGGCATGGCCGGATTGCTGGATCTGATTCGCAAGGGAATGTTCAAGAAGGGTCAAAACATCGTGTTCATACACACGGGTGGCAGCGCGGGATTGTTCGGCTACGTCGATGACTTTAACTTTGGCCGCTAGATCGACGCATCGCGTCGTCGGAATTATCGGGGGCATGGGGCCGGAGGCCACCGTGGATCTCATGCGGCGCGTGCTGGCGAAAACGCCGGCGCGAGACGATCAAGATCATGTACATCTGATTGTGGAGAGCAATCCCAAAATCCCCTCGCGCATTGCGCATCTCATTGACGGCAAGGGCGCCGATCCTACGCCGGAATTGATCCGTATCGCGGTCAATCTACAACGCGCCGGCGCGGACGCGCTGGCGATACCCTGCAACACCGCTCATGCCTATGCACACTCCATTCGTCGCGCGGTCAGCATCCCGCTGCTCGACATGGTCAACTTGACCGTCGAACAAATCGCAAAGTCGCGCCGCACCGCACGCGTCGGATTGCTGGCCTCGAGCGCGGTCCTCGCCACCGAGCTGTATGTCCGGGCGTTTTCCAGTTTCGGCATCGCCGTCGTTCATCCGACCAATCAAGACGATGTCATGGCGCTGATCAAAGCGGTCAAGCGCGGCGAAACAGGATTGCAGACTCAGGTCGGGCTGGCGCGGATCGCACTCGATCTGGCAAACCAATCCGACGTCCTATTGATCGGGTGCAGCGAACTGTCGGTGGTTTCCGCCGGAATTACCGTCCCCTTCGTCGATTCGCTGGACGTACAAGCGCAGGCAATTGTGGACTTCGTCACTGCAGCCGCTTGATCGATCCGTAGACTTCCAAAATCGATTGCGCACGCTAAAATTGCGCGGCGTTGATTGGGACGGAAATATGAAGTTTCGACTGAAGGCCTGGTCCATACATTTGCTGTCGAGCGCGGTGGTGCTGTCGCTGATACTGGGCTTGCTCTACTTCGGCTGGTATCGCTGGCCCGGCTGGTATTTGACCGAGGTCAAGCGGGTTGTTCTGGTGATGATAGGTGTGGACGTCGTCCTGGGCCCGACCCTGACTGTGATCATTGCCAACAACAACAAGCCGCGGCGCGAACTCGCTCGGGACATCGGCGTTATCGTGGTGGTGCAGCTCTGCGCATTGATTTATGGGTCGGTGTCGCTCTGGAATGGCCGACCGCTCTACTACGCTTTCTCCGAGAGCGTCCTGCAGCTGGTGCAGGCCTATGACATCAGCCCCGAGGAAGCAAAGCTCGGCCGCGAACAAAATCCCGAGCTCGCGCCCCATTGGTATAGCCTGCCGCGGTGGATATCGGCACCGCTGCCAGAGGACCCCGAAACACGCGCCAAGATATTCCAGTCGGCAATCAGCGGCGGTGACGATGTCATTTCCATGCCCCGATACTTCAAGCGCTGGGAAGAAGGTCTGCCGGCGCTTCGCGGCCAACTCAAGAAGGTAGACAATGTTGCCTACTTTGCGATCAGCGATAAGAAGAAGCTCAAGGAAAAGATGCAAGCTGCCGGACTGGCAGATGACCAAGCGGACGCCATACCCTCTCACGGGCAGGAGCTACCCGATGCTGGCGGTTGTGGATCCCGTGACCTTGAAAATCAATGGAATTTTCACCGCCAAATAGGGTTACACCGGTTGGCGCACAAGTAAGCGTTTTGTACCCCTTTACTTTGTGATCCTGAGGGTATTACCTTTGAACCCGCCGACTTTGAATCTTGAGGAGCGAGTGCCATCGCCCAAGTGGTCAAACAAAGAGCCTTGGCGCCGTGAGGGGTACCACCCAGGCACAACGCATTCCAGTGGGCAGCGATGACCACAAGGAGCTTTTTTGCCGGACGCTTCTTGATACCTTCGACCCTTACAAACCCGCAGTGCTCGATTGGCCCAACCTCGACACGCAGGCTCGTGATCGTTTGGTGAAGCTGCCGATTTGGGATATTGCCGTGCAGACCGAGGGCCGGGCCCGGCTCAACGTGGCTTCCTATGCCGCCTGCGTTGACGATCCTTTGTTGCGTGAGGCGATCGAGCTCAATGCCTTCGAGGAGGGTCGCCACAAAATGGTGCTGAGCAATCTGGTGGCCGCCTATGGCATCACCCTGGCGCCCGAACCTGTCTATCAGGCGCCCCGGGACGCCGAGTGGGCTTTCATGGTCACCGGTTACAGTGAATGCATCGACAGCTTTTTCGCCTTCGGGTTATTCGAATCGGCGCGGCATTCCGGGTTCTTTCCCGAAGAGTTGGTAGGCACCTTCGAGCCGGTAATCCACGAAGAGGCCCGTCACATACTGTTCTTCGTCAACTGGGCTGCCTGGCACCGTCGAACGATGCCCTTTTGGCGCCGGCCTTTCTTTGAGATGAAGGTGCTGGCCGTCTGGCTATTTCTCATATGGGAACGAATCGGCATCGCGCGCGATCTGGGAAACGGGGTGCAGGATAACAATTTCACCGTAACCGGGGCAGCGGCGATAGGCAACGATTTGAGCCTTGCCGGGTTGATCGACATCTGCCTGGCCGAAAATGAGCGTCGTATGCGTGCTTATGATGCCCATTTGCGGCGCCCAGTCTTCGTGCCGGCTCTGGCGAGACTGGCGCGCCGCTTCATGCGATCCTAGAAACCAACGCCTACAGAGATCTGGACCGAGTGGCCTTGGTAGGTCCACTGGTTCGAGAACTCGTCGAAGTACTTGAAGCTCAGAGTCACCTTCCGAGTCGGTAACGCGTAATTTAGCCCCGCGCCGAGGGCGTTGACCCGGTAGCGCTGTCCCTCCTGTGCGGCTGTGATCTGCGGCCCGGTCTTTGCCGTGGTCTGCCAGGCACCGTAGCCGATCAGCCCGACTTGCAGCCGTGAGTCCGGAAACGTGAATGCCCTCATGAGGGAATAGTCAAGGTCGATCGTCTCGCCCGGATGAATATGCGTGCCCGACTGACTGCCATGAAATTCGTACATCTCGAAGGCAGAGAATGTGGTCGCCCGATCCTCGGATAAGTAGAACGTTTCGCCTGCTGCGATCACCGGCGTCCAGTACCCGTTACCTACATTATCCGTCGCGCCTGCGTTGAATTTACCGGTGGGTGCAAGGAAGCCGGCGATGCCGCGAAGGTCGGCATGTTCGGTGCGCCAGCCGAGAATGACGGGTTGAAAGTAAAGATCCCCCGCGCCGCCGCCGCCGCTGATGGCTCCCTGCGCACTGGAACTCAGCGAATTGTTGGCGATCGGTATCGTCACGGCGGATGAGAACCGGGCACCGCCCAGCATCGGGATCTCCTCGGCGCTCGCCCAAAGAATCGTGTTCATGTCCAGCAGTACGGATTGCTGTCCGGTGGCAAGCACCTCGCCGCTGCCTCCCACCTGCTCGCTGCGCGAGTAGAACAGAAAGGCGTTGCTGTACGTGAATCCGGGGGCGGCGCTGACACCGGAATTGATGGCGCTGAGGCCGAGAGGATAGACGCCGCGGTTCTGCGCCTGGGCTGAGGTCGCGGCCAACCACGCTAAAGCGGCAGCCACGATCCAGCGCCCGGCTGCCGCGTGCCGCCTCACTGGCTGCCCGGCGCTTCCCGCATGCGTTGGGAGATTGTCTCCGTCCTTCGAGCGGTCGCCAAACGGCGCAAACCGTCGAACGCGGCGTACTTGTAGGCGTAGCTATAGGTCGGCGTGTTGAGCGACATGTTGGCGATGGTGTTCAGCGTTCCGCCGCAACGAATCACCATCTGGCCGATGCCGACGATCTCCGAGGCGATGTCGCCAATGCAGTGGACGCCGACCAGCTTGCGATCGGCTTTCAGAAAGATGAGCTTCAAGAGCCCGCCCCGGCCGGCAATGGCGCCGCGCGGCGTGAGCGCAAGGTCGGCGCGGCCCACCTCGTAATCGACCCCTTGCTCACGGCACTGCTCCTCGGTGAGGCCCGCACCGGAAACCTCCGGCATCCCATAGATCGCCGAGACGGGACAAGGGTCGGCGGTTCCCTCGAACGGGATGTCAAAGGCGTGACAGATCGCAACTCGGCCCTGCTCCATGGCGATCGAGGCCAGCGTCGGCCGAACTACGTCACCCGCGGCGTAAATGCCCGGCACGGACGTGCGGAAGTGCGCGTCCACCACGATCCGCCCCCGGGAGTCGCACTCCACCCCTGCGGCCTCGAGGCCGAGATCTTGAGTATTCGCGACGCGCCCGGCGGCAAACAGGAGCGTGTCCGCCATGAGCATCCGGCCCGTCGACAGCTCCACTTCCAGACCGGCGTCCTTCGCCGCGACGCGTTCCACGTTCGCGCCGAACAGGACGTTGATGCGCCATTTCCCGAAGAGTCCTTCCATGCACTCCGACACTTCGCCATCCATGGCCGACATGAGGCGCGTGCCGCGATCGAGGAGCGTCACGCTGGCGCCCAGGGCTTGGCAGATGGTCGCAAACTCGACGCCCACCGGGCCGCCGCCGGCGATGACAATGGCTTTTGGAACGCGGCCACGATGCAAGATGGTGTCTGTATCGCACACTCCTGGGATCTCGAATGAGATGTTTTTCGGCCGGGAGGGCCGCGAGCCGGACGCGATCAGAATCGTCTGCGCGCGGATTGTACGTACCGCTTCACCCCCATTGGACACGACCACGCTGCCATCCGGATCGATCTTGGCGGTACCATGAATATAATCGACACCGCGACTCGCGATGTTATCTGCCGTGACCTTTTGCAGCGCCTCGCAAACAGCCTGAGTGCGCTTGCGGACGATGTCGATCGCGATCTCGGGGGGCGCTGCCATCCGGAGTCCATAAACGTCGCCCTCGCAGAATCCTGAGAGATACAGCGCCGCCTCGCGCAGCGTCTTCGTCGGCGCGCCGCCGGTCGTCGTCACCGTGCCGCCCGGCTGGGCCTTCTCGATCACCGCCGAGCGGCAGCCAAAAAACGCCGCGAGCTCGGTGGCGCTTTCGCCCGCCGGGCCGGATCCGATGGCAACAAGATCGTACGTGTCCGTCATCTGCGGGCCGCGTTCATTTCATGGTGGCGACGTTCCGCCAGAAGTTCTTCAGACTCTCCGTCACGCCAAACAGCGTCGTGAAGTGGGTCGAGTCCACCAGTACGATGTCTCCGGCGCGTTGCTTCTCCGGCGGCATCCACAGGAGGCAGTTGAATCTCCGTGTTCCCTGCCGCGGTAAACGGGTGCGGACGCTCCGGCTCGATCGGCTGGCGCGCCAGCACGTGAATCGCCCTGCTGTTCTTGTCGGTGATCTCGTAGTGCGGCAGGTGCCGATGGAAACTGAGCGCCGTGACGTCCTTGAGGAGCCCCGGCTTGTCGAGGTCGCGGATGGCGGTGATCGGTGCGGTCTGCGTCGTCCCGGTGACCCGGGCCGGACAGAGTCCCCAGGTGTTGTGCACCGGAACCCCGAGCGCCTTCAACAACGAGCGGCCATAGTGAGTGAAGCGCTGCTGACGCGGCACGAGGCGATCACCGTGACGGGAATGACCTTTTCGCCGCAGGCTTGGTCCAATCTTTCTGAACTGATGTTCCGGACATACGATGCTCCGCGCCTTTCGGCGCTCTTGTAAGTGTTCCGCGTGACTACCACGCCCTGCTATAAGGCTACGGTGGTGACTCACAGAACAATGAGACTTTAGTCCGATACGAGCGATGGGCACGCGACGGCAACTGCACACATGCGCCCCGGTGCCCGAGCGGCTAGCCGCTCGGGAGCGGATGAAAGCAATACTTCAGGGTGACCGGCGCCCGTTAAACTTTCCTGTAGGATTATTCCGACTCCCTTTGCATTGGAAAGTCCTCGCATCTCTCTGTGCTGATTGTTAGCGTTCACCTGCCGGCTGCCATCGCGTCAGGGAGATAATTCTGTTAAACGCGAAATCAACACCGTCCGCTGGGCAATTGTCGCGCGTCGTGCTTCTGGTCGAGGATGAAGACTCGATTCGCTGGCCTCTCGCCGAATATCTGCGTCAAGCCGGATGGGCGGTCATCGAGGCCTGCGATGCAGCGGAGGCGATGCACGTGATCGATCGCGGCGCGACGATCGATATTGGCTTTGTCGACTTCAGATTGCCGGGCGGTCCCACCGGCTACATGTTCGCCCAATGGTTGGCACGCGCTCGGCCTACGGTCCCGGTACTCCTCACATCCGGATTGACCAGCAGAGCGCCTGGTTTTGTCGAGGGTGAACTGCGCGCATACATCGCCAAGCCATACTCTTTTTCAGAAGTGAGCCGGATTCTGGTCGAGATGGCAGGCGCGGCCTCAATCCCTGTGATTGACCACGCTCTCGGGAGCCAAAGGCCGGTTCGAGCCTTGATCGTCGATGACAATAGCGATGCGGCGGTGGCCTTGAGTCTTTTGTTGCAATTGGGCGGCCATACCACGGTCCTCGCTTACGATGGCATCGAGGCTCTCAGAGCGGTAGCCGAATTCAAGCCCGAGATTGTATTGCTCAATTTGGGATTGCCCGGCATGGACGGCTACGAGTTGGCGCGAACGATCCGCCGTCAGCCGGAACTGGGCAATCCGCTCTTGGTGGCCGTCACCGGATCGAATGCTCCGGAGGATCGGCTGCGAACCACCCAAGCAGGCTTTGATGAGCACCTGACAGAACCGGTGGAAATCTCCATGATCGAGCTGCTGGTGATGAATTTGCCTGAGCGGCGCGCAGGCGGTGGCAATCCATCGATTGCAAAGGTCCATACTGACGATATACCGCAATAAGGGGGGCGAGTATGGACACTCCTGGGGATTTTCTCGCCTTGGCGGACCATTTAAGGGATCGCCGCGATGCGCTCATGCTCGAATGGCATCACGCGGTCAAAGGCGACCCTGATCTGACTCAGGGAGAGTCACTGCCGCGGGTCGAACTGTACGATCACATTCCGGCGTTGCTGAAGGCCTTCGAAGTGCGGCTTCGTCATGCCGCCGACCCGGTAGAAACGGCCGGCTTGGAGCCCGCGTCAGCGCACGGTTTGCAGCGCTGGCAGCAGGGCTACGATTTGCGCGAAGTGATCCGCGAGCTGGGACAGCTAAACCGGTGCGTGATTCTAGAATTGGACCGCTTTGCCGGCGCGCAGAAGGGCTTATTCCCGCAATCGATGCCGCAGGCGCGGGAGATCTGGATGACGCTCTCCAGCGCTGCGATCGAAGAAAGCGTCATCCAATACTTTGAATTGCAGCGCCAGGAGGCCGTCGGCCACGTCGAGGATCTCGAACGAGCGCTCGCGCAGATCCGAGAGCTTGAACAGAAGCGCGGCGATCTCTGGCGAGAAGCCGCGCACGACCTACGCGGAAATTTAGGGGTGGTTGCCCATGTGGCAGTGGGCCTTACCCGCCACGGACAACGTGATGACTCGCGCGAGGACTTTGTCCGTATTTTGACTCGCAATGTGACCTCGCTGCATCACCTGCTGAATGATGTCACGAGCCTGGCGCGCCTGCAGGCGGGCCGAGAATCCCGCCAGTTGGAAGCCATCGATGCAACGGCAGTATTAACGTCGTTATGCGAAGACATTCGTCCCTTGGCAGAGCAACGGAATCTTTATCTTAAGTGCGCTGGCCCGCAGGGATTTGCAGTAGACGGCGATGCGGTCAAGATTCGGCGCATCGCCCAAAATTTGATTTTGAATGCCGTCAAATACACCCGCAAGGGCGGGATTACCGTCAGCTGGGGCGACGGTGAGGTCCCGTGATTTTAAACGCTGGTGCTTGACCATTGCAGACACCGGGCCGGGTTTTCATACCGCCTCAGGTCAGCCCATTGCCGCCGTGCTCGACCCCGCGCATGAACCGTCCTCTCCCGCGAAAGCGGCTGCGGCGCAGGCTGCCAGCGCGCAGAGCCAGGACTCAATCGCAACATCACTCGGCTTTCGCTCAATGCAGGGGCCGGCGAGGGCATCGGTTTATCGATCGTCAAGCGGCTGTGCGAAATGCTCGATGCAACCATAGAGATGGAATCGGTTAAGGACCAAGGGACCACCTTTCGGATTCTATTCCCGCGACACTATTCGAGCTGAAGCGCCTTGGCACCCTGGTCGCGTCAAACCAGTTTCAAATCGACCGGCGCGACCTGTTGAAAGACTTTCGCGCTTTGATTCGCCGACAGCCCCCAGAGAGAACGGAACAGGCCGCCGAGCACTGCCCGGTAATCGTTGAGAACGGGGAAATCTCGATCTTGAAACAGCGTGCTGCGATCCACGCGCTGCTGTTCGCCGCCGATCCTGCCGCCGTTGATGGCGCCCCCGAGCACCCAGTAGACCGTACCGTGCCCGTGATCGGTGCCGCGATTGCCGTTCTCGCGAAAAGTACGGCCGAATTCCGAGACCACGACGACCACGGTATTGCTCCACTCATTCCCGAGCGACTGCGAGAAAACCTGCAGGCCGCGCCCGAGACTGGCCAGATTGGTGGCCAGCGCGCCCTGCGCCGCTCCTTCCCCAACATGCGTGTCCCATCCGCCCACGTCGATGAAGCCCAAGCGATACTTATCGCGCATGAGCCTGGCCATGCGTTCAGCCTCCAGTTCGAAGCCCTTGGTGTTGATCGCGCCGCGATTGGCGGCCGTCATTTCGTCGGCCATTTCCTTGGCAACCTCCTGCCGCAATTCCAGACCGTTGCTGACAGCGCCTTGCAGATGATGACCGGCGTACATGTCGCTCAAGATGCGGGCCTGCCGCTCATCGAACGGCGGCTTGCCCACGCTCTTGAGGGATAGGTTGGGTACCGTCCCGGTCGCCCTGGTAAGCCACCGGCAACGCGTCGGTGAACGAGATGGACGCGATAGTGCCGGAAGAACCGCTCAAGGTATCGGCTAGACGCCCCAGAAAACCCGAGCGATAGTTGCGTGGACCGCTCGTCGGTTGACCCAGCTCGATGCTGTCCTGGGTCTCAAAATGGCTGCGCGACAAGTCGTCCGTGCCGGCGAAGGGGATGAAGGCCACCTGCCGCCGCAGATACATGCCGCCCAGCGTGTCGCGCACGGCCGGAGCGAGCGCCCAGTCGCCGTCGAGAGCAAGCGCCGCGGTCTTCGAATCCGGATCAGGCTTCGCGATGGCGATGCTGGGCCGAGCTTCGTAGTAATAGCTGCTCGAATAGGGAATCAGTAAATTGGTTGAATCGTAGCCACCACGCAGAAAAACCATCAGGAAACGCGGCCCCGTGGCCGGCGCAGCGAACAGGCGGCCTGAGACGCCCGCATTCAGGAGCATGGCACTGCCCAATCGAAGCAGGTAACGACGGTTCATGGCGGCTCCAGCAGTTTACTCGTAATTGAAATCCGGCGAGGACAGCAGAAACGTGTTCCATTCCTGCTGAGAGTTCGCACGCGTGAGCGCTTCCCGGGTGTGACTGGCGAGGAAAGGCTCGACCGCCTCGAAATACAGCCTGTTCGATAGTTGCGGGAAGCCGCTCAGCGCCGAAGCGCTTGCGTCTTCGGGATCGAACAGGCCGGCGTTACCCGCACCGATGGCGCGCGCGATCTCGAAACGGCGGCTCATCTGGCCGGAACTGGCCCAACTCAGTTCCGTCAGCGGATAACCGTCCGGCGTCTGCCGCCCGAATGGCGGCTCACCGAGACCATTGAGCCAGTTGAGCATGGGCCGAGTATTGCTGATGGACCGCCCGTCATAGCCGAAGCGTACGGCGGATACGACGTACCGCATCGGATCCTTGAATTTTCCGCCGAGCGATGCGTTGAATTCCCGCGCAAGAAACATCGTGCGCAGCACCGAGGCGATGTCGCCGTCCGTGCGCACGAATGTTTGTGCCATGCGCTCGATCAACTGCGGAGGAGGGTTGTCGGCGACAAAGTAGGTTGCCAGCTCCCGCGATATGAATCGAGCGCAGGCTGGCTGCCGGACGATGAGCGTCACGGCTTCTTTGACCTCATCAAAACCGGCGCCGTCGATGTGATGGCCAAACAGTGTCTTCGCACCGAAGTCGTGGCGGGCCGGATTGAATTCGAAGGCCCCGCTGCGCAGATACAATCGCTGCCACTCCGGTTTGAGCTTCGGCGGGTCGCCCGCGTTGATGCCGACGCCGGTCAGTATCCGCGCGAGCTGCTGTACGTCGTTCTGACTGTAGCCGCCGCCGACCCCGAGAGTGTGCAGTTCCATGAGTTCGCGGGCATAGTTCTCGTTGAGGTGTCCGGCCGCGTTTTGGTTGTTATCCAGATACTGCAACATTGCCGGATGTTCGAGTGTCGCCAAAACCAAATCCTTGAAATGGCCGAGCGTATTCGGACGGATCGCATGCTCCGCATAATCGCCGATCAACCAGCGTAGGTTGGCTTTGTTCTGATGCACGCTGAAATGGTTCAGCCAGAACCAAACCATTTGTTCCTGCAGCTGCGACGGCGAATAAACCGCCCGCAGCAGTTCGCGGCGGATCGCCTCGTAGCCGAGCTTGTTGCCATGCTCGTTCAGCGTCTTTCGCGCCTGGTCCTTGTCGGGTCCATCGGCCATGGCATTGATGGTTTTGTACTGCGCGTTGAGATCGGCGAGCCACGCTTGCGGATCGGCGCGAGACACCTCCAGCGCGATAATCTGCGCGGTGATCGGCGCCGGCAATGCCATATCCCGGGCGTTCAGTTGGTGATCGAGGAACCGCTCACGTCCGAGCCGGCGATATTCCGCGACACTCGCGCTGTCGAGACCGAAGGTGACTCTCTCCAGCCACAGCATGTCCTCACGATGCGGTACCGGCAGCGCTGCCGTGGCGGCCGTCTGACGCTTCGAATCGACCGGCTTGTCGGAATCCGTACGGCCTGAGCCCGCGCAGGCGAGCAGCAGACCTGCAGACAGCGTGGCCAGCGCTTTCGTCAACAACACGGCGGGCGCCTTGATCGACGTCGGCGGCGCCTCCCTGCTCACGGCACGCCGCCGGAAGTGCACATCGTGGAAAGATCAGCCGCACGTCGATGCAATTGCTGGGATAGCATCATAAGCAGCCCCAATGGCGATGATGTTTACCGGCCATGCAGCAATAACGCCTCACATCAGGGCTGGTTGACCATTGCGGGTTACAGCGGGTTAACCAACCGTTACCGCTACGGCGAAGTTGTCGAACTCCACGGCCTCATTGTTCGTGGTCGCAGAGATGGTTTTATAGGTTCTTATTTTTCAAATACTTAGCAGACGCGCCCTTACTCGAATAAGGCAGAAAATGCCCCCTGGCCCAAAACGGCCGCTCGCAGCGTGCGCTAAGCTAGCGACTATGATTTGCGTCGCATCTGGGCGGCTCTGTCGCCTAATTAGTTACGCGCTATGAATTCGATCAACGTCATTGCGCCGTATAAGTTCGCGGGGAGGATGTGGGTGTTCGACGACCCGCGCCTCGGTCTCGTTCAAGAAGCCTTTATTAGCGGCGCGGACATTATCATCGACCGTGCTGTGGCTCACATTCCAGACGCTGCCGCCGGCTTCGTTCTGATCTTCTCGTCCATCCCTTTTCCAGGACATGCATTCCACCTTGAATGGCGCAGGAGTGACTCGGACGGCAATTGGTACTACGCCCGAGACTTCGATGTGGAAGAGAACCTCGCGTACGAGCTTGAGCATCTCAAAGATGAGTATGCTGCTCCTATGGGGGCTTTCCTTCGCGCTCAAGAGGATGGCTCGTATCTAGGGGAGGCTTCAGCGCGCACGTCAACGTGACGGCATGCCTCGGCGTGCGTCCGCTCTGCGCAGTCTCGCTGTCGGCTTCCGAGCGGAGTGACCGGCTGCTCGGGGTCGATCACTGTCATTAATGGGGCAATGTTAGGACAAAAAATATGAATAGCTATCACGTAGACTGGGTTGGAGCAATTTCGGCGGGAGCGATCGCTGTCGTCGTTTTCTTCTTGATTAAAATTGTTTTTCCGCGGCTCGCTGGCGCGAGGTTTTACGTAGTTCTTGGTTTTTCAATTGCGGCGTTTTCCTTGGTGGTCAGGGAGATCCTCCGCCATATCGGGATCTAGCGGGTATTTGGACTGCCTCATAGCCGCCGGTCGTCATCGTCAGAAGAGGGTTGAGACCGGGAGTTGAGTCCCAACCGACAACAGTGGCCAATCCCAGGCGCTCTTGGTCACGAAATCACTGTCGCGAAGCGGACATTCGTGGCCTGCAGTAAGCTCCAGCCTATGTTTCGCATTTCATCACTGCGCTTCTGTAGCCAAATTAGTAGTTAGGAGCGCATTGCCAGTGAACCTCGCCGCCGTCATTGCTGCCCTACAATCGTACGTCTCACAGCATCCCACTGGCGGTGCGGCATGCATCCTGCTGCCGGCGAATGACAAATCAATCACCCGAAGTGATTTCCGGGCCATTACAGAAGCCGAAGTCCGCGACGAAGAAGTCATCATTGCGATGGGCGAGCCGATCTTTACTACATCGCCGAACGTCCGGATGTCGGCTTCCGAACTATTAAAGCAACTGGTCGAATTATCTGACTGGTCGAAGCGGTGGGTTGCGATATCCAGAGGCGTGGAGAAGATTGATGAAGACTGTTCGATTGATTTTCACGATCCAGTCCGGAACACTGGAGTCGTAACAGCGCCGGAGGGAGAAACATTCTTGCTAATCGCGGAATTGCCCAAGGCGCCGTGAAGCAGACGCTCACCAAGGACGGCTTAGGCCGCGTGCCGTCGTCGGTGACTGCGTGCCATGGCACCTAGAACTTACCCAGTGCCGATTGAGCAAGCGCAATCTCCTTCGCTTTGGCTTGATCCGGCGCAAAGCCGTAGAGGTGTATGTCGAGTACGGCGCCGCCCTTCTTAACTTGCAAGGTGTTGGCCACGGGCGTCGCGGCGAATACCGCCTCTTCTCCGAGCCCGGAGATCGGAGTGCGGGCGATGCTCTTCATACTTTCCCGCAATGCCTTAGTCTGCTCCCAGGCGCTCGCGCTCAGAAAACCGACGGTAAGTCTTTTACCGCCTGCATCCCACTCACACAGTGTAGGCACGACATGTTTGGCAGGCGTGGCCTGCATCTCGAGCGCTGAGCTGACTTGCTCCGTTGTAAACAGCGAGCACGGATCCGTGGGCTGTTGCGGCGACATCCTAGCTTACCTGTACACGTCCTCTCAACGGCACGAAATGCCCTGACCGAGATCGAGTAGCTACGCGGTACTATGAGTTTGACCGGGACGCCTCTGGCCTCCCGAAATCTGACTGTCGCGGCCGACTCAATTGGGTCCGAAACCGGAAATACAGTTGCAAGATGCACATGAGAGGACAATGAAACTCAATACCTTACTTGCCATCGTTACTTCAATTGGCTGTAGTCCGATCGCGGATGCCGCGACCGATCCGTCTTCCGCGGATTACGCGGCGGCTGCGAGGTTGCTTTACCCCAATCTGCAAGACGCTGTGCGCAACGAGTCGGTGTCCCCTCATTGGATTGGTGATCAAGGGACATTCTGGTATCAACGTGATGGGAACGACGGTCGGGAGTTCGTCGTAGTTACCGGCAAGGGTGTGAAGGCTCCTGCCTTCGACCATGAAGCGCTTGCGCGAGCTATGTACCGAGCCATGGGGCAGCAGGACGCCGGCAAGGGTTTGCCAGCTTCCTTGAGCGACGTGACCTTAAGCGCAGACCTCAACAAGCTCACAGGTAAGCTCGGCGCGAAGCGGGTCGAGTGTGAGCTAAAGGCCCCGTCATGCCGATTGGTCAGTGCTCCCCCGACAACATCTGAGCTGCTGACATCACCTGACCGCAGCCAGGCCCTGCTGGTGCGCGATAACAATCTGTTTGTGCGAAACATGGGCACGGGACAGGAGCGAGCGCTGACGACCGACGGCATCGAGCTATTGTCGTGGGCAAAGGCGCCCTACTTCTCCTCCTTTGTCACCATCCGCATGCTGAAGGCAGGCGTAGTCTCGCCACCTTTCCAGACGTATTGGTCGCCGGATGGCCGGTACGTTATTGCGCCACGCGTCGATGAGCGTGGCATCGAATCGTGGCCCTATGTGGAGTGGGTGCCGCCCGAGGGCTCACGGCGTCCCGCGGTTCACAACGTCCGCGTTCCGCTCCCTGGCGATCGTGCCACCGTGAGGATCGAATACTTTCTGTTCGATCTTAAGAGCGGGCGGCGAACGGTCATTCAGCTGCCCGAGGGTTACCCGGAGCTGAGCTGGCCATCGGGCTGGGCCCCTGTCTTGGGCTGGAGCCAACGTCACCATCAGGCCTTTATCTTGTCGCGTTCGCCGGGCTGGAAAAAGGCGGCAGTGTTTCGCGTTGATCTGGCAACCGCGACCGTGACGAAGGTGATTGAGGAATCCGCGCAGACGAGATTTGAATTCAATACCTTTTGGGACCCCTCCAATGTACGCCTGGTGGGTGATGGTGCTGAAATAGTGTGGTTCTCGGATCGCACGGGATGGTCCCAGCTTTACCTGTATGACGCGCAAACCGGCCATCTTAAGAATGCGATCACTCGAGGCGATGGGGCGGTTATCGACGTACAGGCAATCGACGAAACGCGTCGTGAAATCTACTTCACGGCCGCGGGCCGTGAGACTGGTCGCGACCCTTATTATCGCCATTTGTATCGAGCGTATCTCAACGGCGGCCGCGCGATTGTTCGCTTAACCGACGCGGATGCCGATCATCCCTTCGATGTCGCGCACGATGATCTTTCGCACTACCGGTTTCTTCCGGCTAGTCCCTCTGCCTACATTCAGCTAAACAGCGGCGTGTTCGTGGACACATGGTCGACGGTCGATCGACCACCCGTGACGGAACTGCGTTCGACAGGCGATGGACACCTCATCGCGCAACTCGAGCGCGCGGACGCGTCGCGTCTCTACGCGGCGGGTTGGGTCCCTCCAGTCCGCGAACGCGTTAAGGCGGCCGATGGCAAGACAGATCTGTACGCAGTCTACTTTGAGCCGCACGACCGCCAGGCCGGCTCCAAATATCCGATCGTTGACTGCGCCTACAATGGAGCGTCGAGTGCAGAAACCGCGCGCAATTTCCCCATGGCGTACCTCCTCGGAGGCCGTTGTGGGGGCAGTGCGCTCACTCGTCTCGGCTTCGCGATGGTGTTCGTCGACGGTCGCGGTACCGCGATGCGCTCCAGCGCGTTTCGCGATGCCGGATATCCGGAGTTTACTCAGGTCGGCATAGAGGATCACGTCGCCGCGCTTAAGCAGCTGGCACTGCGACATGCGGAGCTGGACATGTCCAAGGTGGGCGTGTCCGGACAGTCGTGGGGCGGTACGTTTTCGGCACAGGCCATCTTGAGCCGTCCCGATTTCTATAAGGTCGCCATCTCGAGCGCCGGCGCATATGACTATTCGGCATTGTATGCGGGCTATGAACCCTATATCGGCCTGCCAATCTACGCGGATGGCTCTCAATATCGAGGACATCCTGACGAGGTGCCCGGGAACTGGGAAAAAGTCGACGTCACGCGTCTGGCGGACCGGTTGCAGGGTCACTTGCTGATCACGTATGGAGACAGCGACGAGGAGTCATTGCCGAATCAGGCCCAGTTGCTGATCGCAGCGTTGACACGGGCGAATAAGCCGTATGACCTCCTCTATTACCCAAACGGCAATCACCACAATTTATACACATCCCTATGTGATGAAACGCACTTGGGACTACTTTATCCAGTACCTCCGGGGCGCAGAACCAGTACGGGATTTCAGTATTGGCTTAGATCCCTGGTTGCAGCCCGATTAGCCGAACTCGACCGTTGCGATTGAATGCTGGAGCGGACTAAGCAGAGCGCCGAGAAATCAAGTCGCGAAGTTTTGTCCGCCGGGAGTTCGAATTGATTCCGTCGAACGGCGCCTGGCCGTTCGACGGTTCTCAAATCGCAATTCGATGGTGCGCCCGGAGAGATTCGAACTCCCGGCCTCCTGGTTCGTAGTCGCAGAGATGATTTGATAGGTTCTTATTTTTCAACCACCTAGCAGGCCCGCCCTCACTCGAAATAGGCACCGTAGCGCACGAAAAGGCATCAAACGCTACGTTTTCGCTACGGTGCCCTGAGTCCGCGATCGATTAATATCCTGAACATGTCTCGATGCGAAGAGGGATGAAAGTCCATGACGATCGGCATCAAACAGCGTGCACATGAATTGATCGATGCGTTGCCGGACAGTGCGACCTGGCAAGATCTCTTGTATGCGTTAGAACTCCGCGCCGACATCGAGGCAGGGCTCGCGGACGCAAAGGCCGGGCGGTTGATTGAAGCTGAGAAACTACGCCAGCACTACGGCTTGCGCTGGTGAGGTAGCTGACCGGATCATTCAGAACCGAATTGTCATCGATCCAGTCATCTGTGCGGCAAGCCCATCATTCGGGGCACCCGCGGATTTCGCGCGATATATTGAGTAGGCGGCGGCCCTTTAGATTCAAATACTTGGAAGCGCAAAAAGCCCTGTCCACAGCACTAGCGGCCCCCGCGTATCAGGCGCCCGAGTCCGTGGGGTACGCCATTGACTTACTACGCCACTGACGTACAATGCGCCCATGGTCCTGATTGAGACGCCGGTTTTCACTAGGCAGGTTAAGGACCTACTGAGTGATGATGAATACGGCGAATTTCAGCGACACCTAGCGGAAAATCCTCTTGCCGGGGATTTGATTACAGACACTAACGGATTGCGAAAAGTTCGATGGAAGACAAAGGGCGGCGGTAAAAGTGGCGGCGTGCGTGTCATCTATTTCCATGTATCAGCACAAGCACAAATACGCTTGCTACTGATCTATAAGAAAGGGGTTAAAGACGATTTGACTGCGGCTGACAAGAAAGCGCTTCGAACGATTAATGCGAATTGGTAGGAGAGATACGATGAAAAAAAAGCTGTTTCGTGACCTTGTAGAAAGCATGACTCAAATGAACGAGATTGTGCGCGGCGAACGCGCGCCCTCTCGCGAGTTCTACATTGACGCGGACTCCATCAAGGCGCTTCGCGTAAAGACGGGCCTTACTCAGCAAAAATTCGCGGCGCTGATGCAAGTCGAACTTGCGACACTACGAAACTGGGAACAAGGCAGACGAGAGCCTACCGGGCCTGCGAAAGCGCTCATTCGGGCAATCGACAAAGATCCCGAACACGTACTAAAAGCACTGGCCGCCGTCGCATAGTCAGACCGCTCATGCCGTCGGCGCCGGCGACAACGACAACGACAACGACAACGACAACGACATGATGTAGGAGATTAGGATTCGGGGCGTCGCCGGGGCGTTTCGTATCATTTACGTCGCGATGTTGATCTGGCCGCCAAACGTTACCGTGAACTCACGAAGGAGCTAGGTAAGTGAGCAAAAAGCGATTCACCAGCGTGTGGGATGCGATTGAGGACAGGCCAGAGGAAGCGGAGAACATGAAGCTGAGGTCGTCGCTCATGATCGCCCTGAAGAAGCACGTGGCCGGCTCTGGTCTCAGTCAGGCGCAGATCGCCAAGCTTTTCGGCGTTACCCAACCGCGTGTCTCAGATCTGATGCGCGGGAAGATCGACGTGTTTGGTTTGGATGCGCTTGTGAACATGGCGGCGGCGGCTGGACTGCGCGTGAAGTTAAGCGTTCAAAAGGCGGCTTGATCCTCTAGCGGCGCTAATCGGACTGACTAGGGAAGCTTTGCGCAGGTGAGTGCGGCGATTCGAAAGCGGGCCGGTCTGAGGTGAGGATTCCGATCCATGCGATATCCCATTGCAATTGAGACTGGCGATGAGAAACACGCGTACGGCGTTGTAGTGCCTGATTTGCCAGGCTGTTTTTCGGCTGGCGATGACTTGGATGAGGCGTTGACCAACGCGCGGGAGGCCATCCAGCTTCATCTGGAACGTCTACTCGATGACGGCCTATCCTTTCCAAAGCCGTCCACCATCGAACAGTTGCGCAGCAAGCGCAGCTATCGCGGCTGGACCTGGGCCGTCGTAACGTATGAGAGCCTAGGGGCAAAACGGTGATTCACGGTCGCTGATCGACCACGACCCGTCACTGACGGCCACGAAATCGCAGCCGCGAAGCGGCCGCTCTGCGATGCGTTTTCCATTCATATCGCCGATAGTAACGCAGGCCTAGCCGGCCCGTCGCGAGCCGAAGACGACCGTCAGGAACGACTGCTATCGAATTTGTCCATGTATAGATAATTATCCGTTATAGACAATTATCAATCGCTTTTGTTAAAGTTGGAAAACGAATCCACCTGAAGAACCCATACCGCTGCACCTCTCGACCTGGCCCGAGATCGAGGACTACCTCGCACGCTCGCGCACGATCGTCGTCCCCCTCGGTTCGACCGAACAACATGGCCCCACCGGCGTACTCGGCACCGATTGGCTCTGCGCGGAGATCATCGCGCACGGCCTCCATCGCAACGGGGCCGACGTGCTGGTCTCCGAACGCGACGCCTGCATGCTCGAATGGCAGCGCAGCGTGGAGGGCAGTCAAACAAGTCTCGCAGCATCAAATTGGCGACATCGCTAGGCGCGGAACGCAACATCGCTCGCGCTCACGCTGATCACAAGTGGATTGCATTTGGCGAAACTTTGCGGCGCGCCACATGAACGCGACTCTCGAAGAGGGCTTTCGCTCGATGGCGGCAACGGCGTTATCGCGTGACGCAGCGATCGCTTCGGACCCGCCATGGCTGGACGAATACCCGCTCGCGGAAGAGGCTCTCTTCTTGAATGATCCTGCCAGCCCGCCGCGCTGCGTCAGCGTCAGCGTCAGCGTCAGCGTCAGCGTGATATGAAACACTATTTGAGGATCGAAATGCGCATTGGTATCTTGGCGGCAACCCTCGCCGGACTGAGTTTCGGTACTTCGCTGGCCCAATCGCCCGCAAGCCAGGCTACGCCTCGACCATCGCATTCCGCCGCGAGTGCGCCGAGACTGACCCGCGAAGAACCAATCCCGTCGGTGGAACTGGAGGCATTGGTCGATGGGGTTATTGGAGCCGCGATGACACGCGACCACCTCGGCGGCGTCACAGTCTCGGTCGTCCAGGATGGTCAGGTCGTGTTCAAGAAGGGATATGGATTTTCTGCACCGGGCCGGACAGTCGACCCCGACCTCACGCTGTTTCGCATCGGCTCGATTTCGAAGACCTTCACATGGATCGCCGCAATGCAGGAAGTGGAGTCTGGTCGCATGCGGCTGGACGCCCCGATCAACGACTATCTTCCCAAGGATCTCGCGGTGCCCGCGGTAACGGGGTGGCGGCAGGTGAACCTTCGTGACTTCATGAGCCACACCCCTGGCTTTGAGGAGCGCATCCTCGACCACCTTTTCGTCGAAACACCCGCGCAAATGCTGCCTCTGAATGCAAAGCTCAAGGCGATCGCTGAAAAGCGGGTATTCGAACCAGGTAAAACGCTCGCCTATTCCAACCTCGGACTCATGCTGACGGGCGCCGCCGTTTCGCATTTGAACGGCGCCGCCTTTCAGGACGTCATCGAGCAGAAGATCACCCGCCCTCTCGGACTGGATCGCACGACGTTTCGTGAACCTTATCCCCCGCGCGCAGATCTCACTGCGCCAATGTCTCCCGCACTCGCGGCCGACGCTTCAACGGCCTACCATTGGACTGGAACAGAACTCATTTCTGAGCCCTATGAGTGGATAAGCCAAGCGGGACCCGCAGGAGCCGCGTCATCGACGGCTAGCGATATGGCGCGATACATGCTCACGATCTTAGGCGATGGCGAACTGCAGGGCACCCGAATCTACAGCACTGCGACAGCGCTGAGCTTTCGCACTCCGATCCCAGTACCCACGCCAAATGGCGGTGAGGTCAGTAACGGCTTCCTGCAAACACAGCTTCCAGGCGGCTTCCTGGGCTATGGTCATGATGGAGATACGCTCTGGTTTCATTCCAACCTCGTCACAGTGCCAGCTCTAAGGCTTGGAATATTTTTATCGACGAATACCGACACCGGAGAGCGCCTCGTGCGGGAGTTGCCCCAGCAGATCGTTGATCACTTCTATGCCGTGCCTTCGAGTTTTCTCAAACGCGTTTCCCCAGTCCTCGCGAATCAAAGTGCCGTCTATGAAGGCACCTACGTGTCAAATCGCCGTGCGTTTTCAGGACTTGAGAAGTTTGTAGGTCTGATGACTCGCCAGGCATCAGTTGACGTTACGCAGGACGGCTACCTGGTCACCCAGAACGGAGGCAATACTCAGGCATGGACTCCCAGCGGGTCACTCGGTCACTTCCTGGCCATTGATGGATCACAGACCTCTGATTTCGCGTTCCGCGACGGCAAAGCGGTGACGTGGTACGAGCCAGACGGCACCGTGTCATTCGATCGCGTCGGGCCGGTCTATCAACGTAACGTGCTCCTGATCGTCGTTTTGGCGGCGACCATTGCAGCTGCTGCCGTCTTGAATGGGGCTGCGATCGGATTGCGCAGGGCAGCCCCTTCTACGCGCATGCAACGACGAATGAACAGAGTCCAGATTCTGGCGGCTGGCACATGGCTGATCGCGCTGGGCTTTTGTGCTATTTTCATCGGCAGTGCCGAAGACCAGGGGCACCTTGTCTTCAATTGGCCCGGCATGACGTTGCTGACTGCATCGACCGCTGCACTTCTTTCTTCGGCTCTTAGCTTCGGCATTCTGGTCGCGCTGCCTTTCATCTGGAAAGACGATGAGGGTTGGAATTCCTGGCGCAAGGTTAGGTTCACAATAGCCACCGTCATCTTTTGCGCGCTCGGTCTGCAGCTCAGCTTCTGGGGCTTCTTGGAGCCTTGGGCTTCCTGATTGAACATGAACGGATGTCATGGCTCGGTGTCTTGTCGATTGATGCCGACGATGTCAGTCGCGCGATCCGCCGCACGTTAGCCATCTCTTGGGGAATCGCCATGGACACTATCACATCGCCCCCTCTCGATGCAGCCGACGACTGCTGCGAAACGCTGATCGATGCGCATCGCGACCTGCCGAACGAACCCAGCCACGCGTTGGATCGGCGGCTGGCTCTGCTGCTCGCCAACCACATCGGCACTCAGCACGTGCCGCGTCAGGCGCTCACGGCGGCGCGCGAGGACGCGCGATGACACGCGCCCATTCCGAGTACCAGAGCGGCTTCGGCAACGAGTTCGCCACCGAGGCGACAACATTCCCTCGCAGCCACCGATGTACATATCGGAAGTTTTTGCGGATGAGGTCCACGATCTTGATGCTACCGTAATCGATGAACGTCCGCTTCGGGATGCCCATCCACTGAGACCGAGAGCCCGCTTTTGGCCGCCGCCCAGGGAATGGCTAGCGGAGCCTCCCTCCCAGGACTTGAGGTTCGCCAGAAGCACCCGCTTCAGACTATCGCGAAGCGTCCCACAGACGCGCAGCATTGCCGTAAGGTCGTCGCGCCCAGGACTGGTCACAAGCTGACCTTGGTTGGCGGCACGGGCAATCTGGTTCAAGTTGCGGCCGATGCTTCCGAGTTCCGCCAAGGTGCGCTTGAGGGCCAGCAGCTCCTCTTGCGGGAGTGGCGCAAGCGACCGCAGGTGAGCTCGCGTCAGCACCGATACATACGTTGCCGGTGGCATCCCTCGTGCGGCCGCACGCTCCCGCAAAAGAATCTGATCATCTGGGCGCAGACGGATCATCAATCGAGCGCCCCTCCGCGCCCGAGCACCGGTTGGTGTCTCCGTGATTATCGGTGCTAAGCCTGCCTTCAGTAGCACCAATTCAACCAGACGCCTGAGCAAGGCCGACTCGCTGAGCAGTTCCTTCTCAGCAAGCGCACGCAGTCGTGCTTTCGTTTCCGATGAAACTCGACCCACGATGAATTGATCTGCTTTCACGTGGGCCACATTGTTCAACAAGAGCAACCTGTTGCCTATCCTGCATCGCGCCTTTTTTCAGCGTAACTCAAACCAAGCCAAACATTTAATCTGGCGCGACTGTGCGAGAGCGTGCCGATCATGACGTAGTCACGGTAAGAGTTTCGCTGAAATTTCCGCGGAACTCACACCCACGAAAATCTCATCTTGCGTCATAGTCGATGCTGGAAAAGCGTCGATGAAATCGCTCGGAACCACACATCACGATTTGCTTTGAAGCACCCAAATGTCATGCCAACTCGCACGAACATTTCGCACGTCGCGACAAGATTCCTCTGCGCTCTCGGGACAGCTGCCGCTCGACTTCTCGACGCCGGCGCCGCCGTCACCGTCGTCTCGTCCAAAGTCTTCCAACGCCGTCCGAGAAGTTCCGCACGCCGTCGCGCCGTCTCGCTATCTCACCCGCCACGAAGCCGCCGCCTATGTCCGCTGCAGTCTGCGATTCCTCGATGGCATGGGACTGCCCTTCATCCGCAAGGGCCGCTGCAAGGTCTACGACCGCATTGATCTCGATGCGCGGATGCAGCAGGATAAGTGCCGAGGGCGGGCCTGGAAGGAGACTCTATGGCCCGTGAACGTGGACTCTACCGCCGCAAGGACTCGCGGTTCTGGTGGATTGGCCTCGTTCTCCCGGATGGACGCCGCGTATGCCAAAGCACTGGGTGTATCAATCGCACCGATGCCGAAAGCTACGTCGTCCGCCTGAAGAACGAAGCAATTGAAGCGAAGCAGCAGGGGCTCCTCGGCATTTTCGTATGGCAGCAAGCGGTCGTGCGATATCTCGAGGAGTTCGCGGATAAGAGGAGCCTCTCGGATGATAAGGATCATCTGAAGAAGCTCGATCCTTATCTTCGGTCCCTGAAGCTGGATGCGATCGACATGACGGTGTTGCAGCCGTTCATTCGCGATCGCAAGGTGAAGGATGGTGTCTCGAACGCGACCGATCAATCGCGCACTCGAGGTGGTTCGGCGGATATTGAATGTCGCGCATCAGGACTGGCGATGGCTCAAAGGGGTGCCGAAGATTCGGATGCTGAAGGAACCCCGGCGGCGCGTGCGGTTCTTAAGACGCGAGGAGGCGGACCGATTGATCGAGGCCTTGCCTGAGCATATGAAGCCGATCGTGGAGTTTGCGCTCTCGACCGGCTGTCGTGCGGGTGAGATCCTGGGGCTCGAATGGAGCCGCGTGGATCTAACCCGAAAAGTGGCCTGGCTCGATCACGGCACGACGAAGTCGGGCGACGGTCGCGGCATTCCGCTTGAATGCGGATGCCGTGGCGGCGCTCGAAGCGACGCGGGGACAGCACCCGCGCTGGTGCTTCACCTTCTCAGGTAAGCGCATCCAGCAAAGCTCCACCGCGTGGGACAAGGCGAAGCAGCGCGCCGGCATCGAGGACTTCCGCTTCCACGACCTGAGGCACACCTGGGCCTCGTGGCACGTGCAGAGCGGCACTTCGTTGCCGGAGCTGATGGAACTGGGCGGATGGAAATCGTACGAGATGGTGCTGCGCTATGCGCACCTGGCCCCGGAGAAACTCTCCTTCGTGGCCGGACGCATTGAGCGGCAGGCATCGAGGCCCATCGAGGAGGCGCCGCTCGTGCAAAAACGTAGCAAAAAACGCTACGTTTTCGCTACGGTCGGTACATTGAGCGCGCGTAAGTTCTTGATTGAATTGGTGCGCCCGGAGAGATTCGAACTCCCGGCCTCCTGGTTCGTAGCCAGGCGCTCTATCCAACTGAGCTACGGGCGCAAAACGACAAACAGAAATCCGTCTCGACAATCACATAAGGCGATGGCTGGCTGCAGGCCAGTCCATCGTCCGATGGGCTCCGTGGCGGAGAGGGAGGGATTCGAACCCTCGAAGGGCTTTTGACCCTTACGCCCTTAGCAGGGGCGCGCCTTCGACCACTCGGCCACCTCTCCGGTCAATTTAGGCGCATACGGCCTTCGCGGAGCGCGGGATGATACCCGCCCTGAGCAGTCCAGGTAAAGTTTAAGGAATTTAGACGCCTAATTCAGGCGTCATCGACAATTTTGGCGGTTGAAGCGCCCACGTTCGAGTCTTGATCTTGCTCGCGCTTGATGCGCTCGTAGATCTCTTCGCGATGAACGGCCACATCCTTCGGCGCATTCACACCAACCCGGACCTGATTACCCTTTACGCCGAGTACGGTAACCGTGACTTCGTTGCCAATCATCACGGTCTCGCCGACACGCCTGGTCAATATCAACATAATCCAGCTCCTTGCTATCTTGGCGCTTGCAGCGGCACGGATTTATCGCGTTGCACACCGCTTGGCGTCAAGCGTTGGTTCGCCTTGCGAACTGTGGTTACATTGCCCACAAGAAAATTTCAGCCGATCTATAAAGAATACAAGAATACCAACCGCATTTGTTGCAACTTCTTGTCAGAATAAGACAATCGTTCAATTAGAGAGGCGGCTGCGCACCATGGATTCGACCCCGGCGAGCGCGGTGCCCAAGTTTTCCGGCTGCGTACCGCCGGCTTGAGCGAAATCGGCGCGGCCGCCGCCGCGGCCCCCCACCTTCGCAGCCACCAGGCCCGCGATCTCGCCCGCCTTAATCCGCGCGACCAGATCATCTGATACTCCCGCGACCAACACGACTTTGCCCTCTGAGACGCTGCCGAGGACAATCACCGAGGAGCCGAGGTTGCTCTTGAGCCGATCCAGCGCATCGCGCAGCGACCTTACATCCGCGCCATCGATTTGCGCCGCCAAAACCTTAATGCCGCCGACATCTTTGGCGGTGGCCGACAAATCGCCGCCTTGCCCGCTCGCGAGCTTGGATTTGAGCTGCTGAATTTCCTTTTCCAGCCTGCGCGAGCGCTCAACCAGTTCGCGGACTTTCTCGTCCACATCCTCTCGGCTGCCCCGAAGCATCGCAGCAATATCGCGCAATACCAGATCGGTGTGCACGACCCACTCATAAGCCCCGCGCCCGGTCAGGGCCTCCACGCGGCGTACCCCGGCGGCCACGCCCGATTCGCCGGTGATCTTAAAGAGTCCGATGTCGCCAGCACGTTCGACGTGTGTTCCGCCGCAGAGTTCCATCGAAAAATCGCCGATCGAGAGCACGCGCACGTCGCTTTCATATTTTTCGCCAAACAGTGACATGGCTCCCGCGGATTTCGCCTCGTCCAACGCCATCACCCGCGTCTCCACCGGCGCATTCTCGCGAATCTCGGCATTGACCAATTCCTCGACTTGCCGCAATTCGCCCGGCGAGACAGCCTGCGTGTGCGAAAAATCGAAGCGCAGCCGGTCGGCCGCAACCAGTGAACCTTTCTGTTCTACATGCTTGCCCAGAACTCTGCGCAGCGCCGCGTGCAGCAAATGCGTGGCGGTGTGATTGAGCGCAATTGCCTTGCGGCGCTCTTGATCGACAAGCGCTTCCAGAGTGTCGCCGATACGCAGCTCGCCGCTTTCGAGAATCCCAATATGGGAAAACGATGCGCCAATTTTCTGCGTATCTCGCACCGCAAAACGGGTTTTTGCGTTCTTTAGGGTGCCGCTATCGCCGATCTGGCCGCCGCTTTCCGCATAGAACGGCGTATGGTCGAGAACCACCTGGCCTTCCTGGCCCGGGCGCAAGACATCGACGACGGCGCCATCGAATATGAGCGAGGTCACCCGAGCATCGTCCGTCAATCGGTCGTAGCCGGAAAAATCAGTCTTGCCGGACAGCTTGATCGATTCGCGCTGTTCCGCTCCGAACTTGCTGGCAGCGCGCGCACGTACCACGCTGCGCCTCCATGGCAACATCAAAGCCCGCCTGATCGATGGTAAGTCCGCGCTCACGCGCCACATCGGCGGTAAGATCCGCGGGGAAACCAAACGTATCGTAGAGCTTGAAGACGATTTCCCCGGGGATGACCGCAGATTTGAGCTTCGCCGTTTCCGTATCCAGCAGCGCCATGCCGGTCGCCAAGGTCTCGGCAAATCGCACTTCCTCCTGCGCAAGCACCTGCGATGCACGCGCTTCGCCGCTCACCAGCTCCGCGTAGTAGGAGCCCATTTCCCGCACCAAGCTGGAGACCAGTTTGTGAAAAAAGGGCTGGGTCTGGCCAAGCTTGTAGCCATGACGGATGGCGCGCCGGATGATGCGCCGCAAGACATAGCCACGGCCTTCGTTGGAGGGCACGACGCCGTCGATGATCAAGAAAGTGCACGCGCGAATGTGATCCGCAATGACGCGCAAACTCGATGATTCAAGGTCGGTGGTGCCCGTGACCTCGGCCGCTGCGCGAATCAACGACTTGAACAAGTCGATGTCGTAGTTGCTGTGGACGCCCTGCATGACGGCTGCGACCCGTTCGAGGCCCAGTCCGGTGTCCACCGAGGGCTTGGGTAATGGCACCAATACGCCATCCGACGAACGGTCGTACTGCATGAATACGAGATTCCAAATCTCAACGTAGCGATCGCCGTCCTCGTCGGGTGTGCCCGGAGGACCGCCGGGGATGTCAGCGCCATGATCGTAGAATATTTCCGAACAGGGGCCGCACGGTCCGGTATCGCCCATGGCCCAGAAGTTCGACTTTTCGCCCAAACGGGTACAACGCGTCGGATCGACGCCGATTTCCTCAACCCAGATGCGTTCCGCTTCATCGTCTTCCGTGTAGACCGTCACCCACAAGCCGGTCTTTGGGAATCTCCAGTGTCCCGGTGACGAAGTTCCAGGCGAAATGAATCGCCTCGCGCTTGAAGTAGTCGCCGAAACTGAAATTCCCCAACATCTCGAAAAATGTGTGGTGGCGCGCGGTATAGCCGACGTTCTCCAAATCATTGTGTTTGCCGCCGGCGCGCACGCAGCGCTGCGCGGTGGCCGCGCGAGAATAGTCGCGCACTTCCTTGCCCAGGAATAAATCCTTGAATTGGACCATTCCCGCGTTGGTAAACAGCAGGGTCGGATCATTGCCGGGCACAAGCGAACTGGACGGCAACACCGCATGGCCGTTTTTCCGGAAAAACTCCAGAAAACTGGCGCGGATTTCCGTGGTCGTCATCGATTTCAATCTAACGTCGCGTTTCATGCTCTTTAAAGTCTTCAATCAAGTTCAACATCAAAGCCTAAAGCCATTCGAATCTGGGCGCTCGTGAAACCTCGGTAACCCAGGAATCGCGCCTGGCGCTGCCTGTCAGCGTAATTCCGCGGCTCGCTGCGCGCCAAATTTCTTGTGGCGCGCCCTGTTGTAGGTGCGCAATCCAATCAGGATAGGCGTCGAGGTATTCCTCGACCAGCGTTCCCTGCAAGCCGTGCCGGCGCAACTCCAGACGGATGCGAATCGGTCCCTGGCCCCTCGCGGCGTGGTAGGCCACGAAGTTTTCCAGGTATCGCCGATCATCGAGTAATTTTTCGTCGCGCAGCGCATCCAGCAAAGGCAGCACGACATCGGCATCGTAACCCTTCTTGAGCAATTTTAGGCGTAAATCCTCGGATGCGTAATCGCGCCGCGCCAACGCGTCGAGCGCCGCCACCCGGGCGGCGCGCGCGTCTAGGGGCTCGACAGGCCGCGGACCAGGGCATTACGCCTCTTTGACGTCGCCACCCCGATTCATGGTCGCCTTTTCCGGAATCAGCTTGGCGCGAACCTGCGCCTCGATGTCCTTCGCGATCTCCGGATGCTGCTGCAAGAATACGCGGGCGTTGTCCTTGCCCTGCCCGATCCGCTCGCCCTTGTAGCTGTACCAAGAGCCGGACTTCTCCACCATATTGTGCAGGACGCCCAATTCAATGAGTTCGCCCTCCTTGGAGATCCCGGTGCCGTACATGATCTCAAATTCGGTCTCGCGGAACGGCGGCGCGACCTTGTTCTTGACGACCTTGACGCGGGTCATGGAACCCACCACTTCCTCGCCGTTCTTGATGGCGCCGATGCGCCGGATGTCCATACGCACCGACGAATAGAACTTCAACGCATTGCCGCCGGTCGTGGTCTCGGGATTGCCGAACATGACGCCGATCTTCATACGGATCTGATTGATGAAAATGACGATGGTGTTGGACCGCTTGATGTTGCCGGTCAGCTTGCGCAATGCCTGCGACATGAGGCGCGCCTGCAACCCCATGTGCTGATCGCCCATTTCACCTTCGATCTCGGCCTTTGGCGTGAGTGCCGCGACCGAATCGACCACGACCACGTCGACCGCGCCGGAGCGCACCAGCATATCGGTGATCTCCAAGGCCTGCTCGCCGGTGTCGGGCTGCGACACCAGCAGATCGTTGACCTTGACGCCGAGCTTTTCCGCATACACCGGATCGAGCGCATGTTCCGCATCCACGAAGGCCGCGGTACCGCCGTTGGCCTGCGCCGAGGCGATGATGGCCAGCGTCAGCGTGGTCTTGCCCGAGGATTCGGGTCCAAAAATTTCGATGACTCGCCCGCGCGGGATACCGCCCACGCCGAGTGCGATATCGAGGCCCAATGAACCGGTGGGGATCGACTCCACCTCATAGGTGGCGCCGGCATCGCCCAGGCGCATGACTGAGCCCTTGCCGAATTGCTTCTCGATCTGACTCAACGCGGCAGCGAGAGCTTTTTTGCGATTCTCTTCCATGGATAGTCCTCAACAAAGTGTGCCGCTATTATTTCATATTCAGCGTGCCCTGCTCGTCTCATATGCAATGAATTCGCAGAGATTTCTCAATGATTTTGCATCTCATACAGTAGTGGCCAGGTACCCAGTACTGTATACGCCGACTCAGCGCCGCCGGTCTCGGATCGAATCAGACTGAAATGAGTTGCGCGCCAAATGATGGGCGACATTGCTTGCAGCACAGGGGCTTGCGCGACCTTCCTCGCGAGCGTTACATGCGCGCGCAGCGGCGCCGGCGGCAACCCTAGCGCCGCGCCCAATCTGCGCCCGAGGTCAAGGAATTCCGGCGGGGAGTTCTGCGCAGCGGCGACGATCACTCGCGGCTCGCGCCAGTACTCCATTGAATCGCACGCGATGCTGAAGCATGGCGCACGCAACGAACGGCCGATCTGTTGTAATGCCGCAAGACCGGAGTCCGCCACTTCGCCGACGAACGCGAGCGTCAAATGAAAATTCTCGGGGTTAACCCGGCGACTGGGCGCTGCAAGGCTCAGCCGACCGGCAGCCTGGCGAAATTGCTCCGCACATGTCGGCATCGGGCCAGAGTGCGAAAAATAATCGCAACGCATACCTCCTCCGGCGCAGGTCAACGCGACAGAAGACCCCGCAGCGCCGCTCGGACCGTCTTGCGGCGCACCGACTCGCGATCGCCGCGAAAATGCCGCAAGTCCGTCGCAATGCGGATCGCAGTTCCGCGCCGTGTGGCCCAGGCAAGCCAAACGGTTCCCACCGGCTTACCGGCAACAGCGCCGCCGGGACCCGCAATCCCGGTCACCGCCACCGCCACCTGCGCCCGGCTGCGGCGCAGCGCCCCTGCCGCCATCGCGCGAACAACGGCTCGGCTGACGGCGCCGTGCCTTCGCAGAACCGCGCGCGGCACGCCGAGCCCCTGCACCTTGGACTCGTTGCTGTACGTGACAAATCCCTCGACAAACCACGCAGAGCTGCCGGCAATATCGGTCAACGCCTTGGCGATCCAACCGCCGGTGCAGGACTCAGCCGTGGCCGCGGAGCGGCGTTTCTTTAGCAGGTGCCGCCCGACTCGCGCGGCGAGACGTGTGAGTTCGGCGTCGCTGTCTGTCATGGCGAGGAGTTTACTGGTTTAAGATCGCCTATGCTTCTCGCCCGGCAGCGCCGCGAAATTAGGAAATGATTCAAAACCCCAGCAACGATCCTCAGGTCACGTCCAACCACACGCCGATGATGCAGCAGTACCTGCGCATCAAGGCGCAGCACCCGGACGTCCTGCTGTTCTATCGCATGGGTGACTTCTACGAGATGTTCTACGACGACGCGCGCCGCGCCGCGGAACTGCTCGACATTGCCCTGACCCAACGCGGCGCGTCCGCAGGGGCGCCCATTCCCATGGCCGGCGTGCCTGCCGTCACGCTCGACACGCTATCTTGCGAAACTGGTGCGCAAGGGCCAGTCCGTGGCGATCTGCGAACAGCGCGGCGACCCCGGCAAAACCAAGGGGCCGATGGATCGCGAGGTCGTGCGCATCGTCACTCCGGGGACCATCACCGACGAGACGCTGCTCGAGGAGCGCCGCGACACGCTTTTGGCAAGCGTGTGCGGCGGCGACGGGCGCTATGGGCTGGCGTGGCTCGATCTATCAGCGGGCCGCTTCAGCGTGATGGAACTCGCCAACCTCGCGGCGCTCGAAGCCGAAGTCGAGCGGCTGCGTCCCGCGGAAATACTGGTGCCCGACGGCGTGCAACCGGCTCTCGATCGCTCCTGGGATGCCGCGGAGCGGCCTTGGCGGACCCGGCCGCCTTGGCATTTCGAAATCGAATCAGCCACGCGCGCGCTCACGGAGCAATTTCGCACGCGCGATCTCGCCGGTTTCGGTTGCGCGGACAAACCGCTGGCCATCGCGGCGGCCGGCGCGTTGTTGGCCTACGTGCGCGAAACGCAAAAAACGGCGCTGCCGCACTTGCTGTCGATCACCACCGAGGAAAGAGATGCCGCGCTCATCATGGACCCCGCGACGCGTCGCAATCTCGAGCTCGATGAGAGCATCTCCGGATCGCCCGAGCTGACCCTGGCGGGGGTTTTCGATCGGACGAGCACCGCGATGGGAGGCCGCCTGCTGCGCCGTTGGCTGCATCGCCCGCTGCGCGATCGCGTGGCTCTGAGCGCCCGTTACCAGGCGGTCGCCACCCTCATCGACCTTGGCCGGTCAGCGCAGATCAGCGACGCGCTCGCGTCAATCGGCGATCTGGAACGGATTCTGGCACGAGTCGCGCTCCGTTCGGCGCGGCCCCGAGACCTGGTGCAACTGCGCGCCGCGCTCGGCGCGCTGCCCGCGCTACGGCACAGCGTCCTGGGCGCACAGTCTCCGTTGCTGCAGCAACTCGCAACCGGCATCAGCGATCATCACGAAGAACACGCCTTGCTGCACCGGGCGATTGATGAAGCTCCGCCGCACTACCTTCGCGACGGCGGCGTGATTGCCGCGGGATTTGACGCGGAATTGGATGAGCTGCGCACGCTCGGCAGCAACACCGAACAATTTCTGGTCGATCTGGAACGCCGCGAACGCGAACGCAGCGGCCTATCCAGCTTGAAATTGGGCTTCAACCGGGTGCAGGGATTCTTCATCGAGGTGAACCGCAGTCAGGCGGACAAGGTGCCGGCGGAGTACTTGCGCCGGCAGACGGTCAAATCGGCCGAACGCTTTATTACGCCGGAACTGAAGTCCTTCGAGGATAAGGTGCTCGGCGCGCGCGATCGTGCGCAGGCACGAGAACGCATGCTCTACGAAGCGCTGCTGGATCAGCTATCCGCAACCCTCCCCGAGCTGCAGGCCAGCGCAACGGCAATCGCGCAAATCGATGTCCTCAGCTGTTTCGCCGAGCGCGCCACGACATTGCAGTGCGCGCGGCCGGAGTTGGTTGATGAACCGATGCTGCTCATCGATGGCGGACGCCATCCCGTGGTGGAGCGCGCCGGGCGCGAGCCCTTTATTCCCAATGATCTGCGTTTCGACGATACCCGCCGCATGCTCATCATCACCGGCCCCAATATGGGCGGCAAGAGCACCTATATGCGACAGACGGCGCTCATTGTAATTCTCGCGCATATCGGCTGCTTCGTGCCCGCGCGGCGCGCCATATTGGGACCCTTGGACCGCATTTTTACGCGCATCGGCGCCTCCGACGATCTGGCGGGCGGGCGTTCGACGTTCATGCTCGAAATGACCGAGACGGCGAACATTTTGCACAACGCCACCGATCAAAGCCTCGTGCTCATGGACGAGGTGGGCCGCGGCACCAGTACTTTCGATGGCTTGTCCCTCGCCTGGGCCTGCGCCGCGTTCATTGCCACAAAAATCCGCGCCTTTACGCTGTTTGCGACGCATTATTTCGAACTGACCAGCCTGGCGGGCGAGGCGCCCGGCGTCGTCAATGTCCATGTTGAAGCAGTGGAACATGGCGACCGCCTGATATTCCTGCACAGCGTCAAAGAAGGTCCGGCCAATCAGAGTTACGGCCTGCAAGTGGCCGCATTGGCCGGCATTCCCAAATCAGTAACGACGCAGGCGCGCCGCTATTTGACCGAGTTGGAGCGCGAGCGCGACGCGCTGCGCAGCCACAGCTCGCCGCAAGGCGAGTTGCCGCTGTTCGCTCCGCCACCGCTGCCGCGCGCCGCTTGCAGGATCAGCCGCCTTGGAAGCGCTGCGCGCGGCGGACCCCAATACCTTGAGCCCGCGCGATGCACTGGATCTGCTATTCCGGTTAAAAAGCCTGGATCGCGGCCAGACCTAACGAATAAAATTTCCGTCATTCAAAAAGGCAGCGGTTTGCCGCGCAACCATGGACGAAAACGGCAAAGCCGTGTGACTGATCCGCAAAACCAGGTGCTCCATGATGCCGGGCAGCCGCGTCTCTTCCACGAAGATCGTGCCATCGCTGGGTGCGCCGTGCACACCCACCAGCCTGCCCAAGCCGATTCCAACACTGCCTGCGATCACGCCAAGTTCGCGCTGCCCCGTCCAACGGCGTTGACGCTGCGTGAGTAATTCCTCGTGCACACCTCTTCCCATGACTCTCTTGCCGAATGGCAGACGCGCTACATTCTGCGCCGCGCGGCTGCCGTTCAGCGGCGAACCCAAGAGCACGATTCGTCCCGGCGGCAGCTGCGCGGCTTTGCCGATCTCGAACATCTTCAATATCACCAAGCCGCCCAAGCTGTGGCCGACCAAGTGCAGCGTTTCTGCACGCTGCTGTGCCAGAAACTTGCCAAGAGCCTGGGCACTCTCGCTGATGCTCGAGGTCACCGATGGGTACGAGAATGCGCGTGTCTTGGCATTCAACTCCCTCGACAGCCGTCTGAGCAGAATGCCGGCCTCGTTGCCGCTCAGCCAGAGTCCATGCACGTACACGATCAGCGTGCTCACCGCATTAGGCCCTACAAGCTCAGTTCAGCAATGACCGCGCGATTGGTGCTGGAAGACGCCGTTTCCAGGGCATCCGCAGCAGGCGCCCAGCGATACTGCACATGCTCGCCATCGCTCAACCGTACCGGCATGCGGTGCGGCAATCGCAGCGAGAATGCATGTTCGAGATTGAGGGTAACACCGGGCGCGTATACCTTGCCGAAGGCGGGCAGGATTTCGTACACCTGGGTCCATTGCAGATTGACCAACACGCCCTGCTCGATTCCCGTTTCCTCCATCACTTCTCGCCGGGCCGCGACATCTGCAGGCTCGCCCCACTCCAAGCTGCCGGTCACTGATTGCCAGAAGCCGGGCGGCCGGCGCCGCTCGAGCAGCAGAAACTCTCCGCCCGCGGTGTGAATCACGATCAAAACGGATTCGGGCCGGCGAAACTGCTGCAAACGTCACTCGATCTTAGGGGGAGTGCGCACGCGAATATGCAGCTCGCGAAGCTGGGCTTCGCTCACTTCCGTAGGTGCGTCCATGAGCAGATCCGCGGCCGTCTGAGTCTTCGGGAACGCAATCACATCGCGGATGCTGTCGGCCCCGGCCATCAACATGCTCAGCCGGTCAACTCCAAAGGCGATGCCGCCGTGCGGCGGAGCGCCGAATTTGAGCGCATCGAGCAGAAATCCGAATTTCACGCGCGCCTCTTCCGGCGAGATTCCCAGCAGATGAAACACGGCCGACTGCAGTTCTTGATTGTGAATTCTCACCGAACCGCCGCCGATCTCCGAGCCGTTCAACACCATGTCGTAGGCCTTGGCGATGGCCTCCCCCGGATTCGCCGTCAGCGCCGCCGCGTCCAAGTCGGCAGGACTGGTAAAGGGATGGTGCATGGCTTGCCAGCGCTTGGCATCGGGGTCCCATTCGAACATGGGGAAATCCACCACCCACAGCGGCCGCCAACCGGCCGCCACCATTTTGAGATCGATGCCTACCTTGAGGCGCAGCGCCCCGAGCGCGTCGCTGACGACCTTGCCGGTATCGGCCCCGAAGAAAATCAAATCACCGTCCTTGGCCGCAACGCGCTGCATGATCCCCTCGATGGCGGCGTCGCTCAAGAATTTCAAAATCGGCGACTGCAAGCCCTCGCGCCCCTTCGCCCGTTCGTTGACTTTGACGTAGGCCAAGCCTTTCGCGCCGTAGCGCGCCACATAGGCGGTGTAGTCGTCGATCTCCTTGCGGCTGAGCTTGCCGCCCTGAGGCACGCACAAGGCAGCAACCCTGCCGCGCGGATCGGCAGCAGGCGCCGCAAACACCTTGAAATCGCAACCTTTCACCAAATCCGCGACGTCCACCAATTCCAGCGGCACACGCAAATCCGGTTTATCGGAGCCGTAGCGGCGCATGGCCTCCGCATAGCTCATGCGCGGCATGGGACTCGGCAGCTCGACGTTCAAGACCTGCTTGAACAGCGCCTGCATCAAGCCTTCCATGATCTCCTGAATTTGCGACTGATCCAGGAAGGAGGTCTCGATATCCAGCTGGGTGAATTCCGGCTGCCGGTCGGCGCGCAAATCTTCGTCGCGAAAGCAGCGCACGATCTGATAGTACCGGTCGAATCCCGAAATCATCAGCAATTGCTTGTAGATTTGCGGCGACTGCGGCAACGCGAAGAACTTGCCGGCATGGGTCCGGCTCGGCACCAGGTAATCCCGGGCCCCTTCGGGCGTCGCCTTCGACAGCATGGGCGTCTCGATGTCCACGAATCCAGCTTCGTCCAGATAGCCGCGCATCGCCCGCGTGATCCGATGGCGCAGCAGCAAGCGTTCGCGCATCTCCTCGCGCCGCAGATCGAGGTAGCGGAAGCGCAGGCGCACTTCTTCGCTCACCGTTTCGTCGAGCTGGAACGGCAGCGGTTCGGAGCGATTGAGAATCTCCAACTCCTGGCACAGTACTTCGACCTGCCCGGATTTGAGATTGGCATTCGCCGTGCCCGGCGGCCGCGCCCGCACCAGCCCGGTCACCTTGAGCACAAATTCGCTGCGCACGCGTTCGGCCAGGGCAAAGACCGCCGCCTTGTCAGGATCGAAGACGATCTGCAGCAATCCTTCGCGATCGCGTAAATCCACAAAGATCACGCCGCCGTGGTCGCGGCGACGATGGGCCCAGCCGGCCACGGTGACGGCCTTTCCGATCGATGACTCATCGACCCGGCCGCAATAATGAGTGCGCATAAGCAAAAACAACCAAAAGGGGGAAGCGCGGGATGCTAAGGCTTTAAGGGCCGCCCGGGCAAGCCCTCAGGAGCCCTATCTGTCAAAAGCTCAAGTGGGCTTTAGCGCCGCCGCTTGGCCATGACCGATTTGCGCTTCGAGCGCAGGCCGCGCGATGTGCCGCGCTTGGCCGAGGATGGTTTCTGAGGACTGCCCCCGGAGGATTTCTCCGCGGGTTTGTCGGCTGCCTTCTCCTTGCCGGCCGTCGATTCCTTGGCGGCTGGAGCATCGGTCTTGCTCTCAACAGGCTTCGCGTCCTTGGCATCCTTGCCGTCCTTGCCCTTCTCGTCCTTGCCCTTCTCGTCTTTGGGCTTCGTCTCGGTATCCTTGGCATCCTTGGCATCCTTCGGCATCCTTGCGCATCCTGGGCGCATCCTCCGCCCGATCGGCCACATTGCGCTGATTGTCCTTGTCTTTGAAGTCCGTCTCGTACCAGCCGCCGCCCTTGAGCCTGAACACCGGCGCGGACATCAGCCGCGTGAGCTGCGACTTGCCGCAATGCGGGCATTTCTTGAGCGGCGCATCGCTGACCTTCTGCATGGCCTCCAGCTCGTGGCTGCAGCTTTTGCACTGATACTCGTAGAAGGGCATGGAATTCCTCGTAAGGGGGGAAGCGCCGCGAAGTATAGCGAACTTAAAATGCGTGAGCTTCGCGGCGCTGAACTTTAGTGCAGGCGTTCCTTCTCGAACACCAGCGCGTCGCGCTTGAGCTTGGCGATCACCCGATCCCCCGCGATAAAATCGCCCTTCAATATCCGCTGCGCCAGCGGATTTTCGATTTGCGACTGGATGGCGCGCTTCAACGGCCTCGCCCCATACACGGTGTCGAAGCCCGCTTCGCCGATCTTGTCGCGCGCGTCATCGTCAAGCCTCAGGGTGATGTCGCGCTCCGCCAGCCGCTGCCGTAGGCGTCCCAATTGAATATCGACAATGGACCTGATCTGCTCCCGGCCGAGCGAATGGAACACGACGATCTCATCGACACGATTGATGAATTCGGGCCGGAAATGCTGGGTGACCACCTGCATCACGGCCTCCTTCATCTTGGCGTAGTTCGCCTCGCCCGACAGTTCCTGGATGACCTGGGATCCGAGGTTCGACGTCATGATCACGACACAGTTGCGAAAATCCACGGTGCGGCCCTGGCCATCGGTGAGACGGCCGTCATCCAGTACCTGCAACAAGACGTTGAAAACGTCGGGATGCGCCTTCTCGATCTCGTCCAGCAAAATGACGCAGTACGGCCGGCGGCGTACCGCCTCGGTGAGGTAACCGCCCTCTTCGTAGCCCACGTAGCCCGGCGGCGCGCCGATCAGACGGGCAACCGAATGCTTCTCCATGAACTCCGACATGTCGATGCGGATCAAGGCATCTTCGGTATCGAACATGAATTCCGCCAACGCCTTGCACAGCTCGGTCTTGCCGACGCCGGTGGGACCTAAGAACATGAACGAACCGCTGGGACGATTCGGATCCGATAGTCCGGCGCGTGTGCGCCGAATGGCATCCGCCACCGCCTTGACGGCTTCTTCCTGACCCACGACTCGTTTCCCCAATACTTCTTCCATGCGCAGCAGCTTGTCGCGCTCGCCTTCCAGCATTCGCGACACCGGGATTCCCGTCCACTTCGAGACGATTTCAGCGACTTCCGTTTCGGTCACCGAATTGCGCACCAACTGGTTGGGTTTCTGTTCGATCTCCAGCGCTTTGGCCAATTTCTGCTCCAGCGCGGGAATGCGGCCGTATTGCAGCTCCGACATGCGCGCCAGATCCTGTGCGCGGCGTGCCGTATCCACGTCCTGCCGGGCGCGCTCGAGTTCTTCTTTGATGTGCGCCGCGCCTTGCACGGTGGCCTTCTCGGCCTTCCAAATCTCCTCGAGATCGGAGTACTCCTTCTCCAGGCCTTTCAGAGTGTCATTCAGCGTACTGAGACGCTTGCGGGAAGCCTCGTCGGTCTCCTTTTTCAGCGCCTCGCGCTCGATCTTGAGCTGGATGATGCGTCGATCCAATTTGTCCAGCGCCTCGGGCTTGGAATCGATTTCCATCCGGATGAGCGATCCGGCCTCATCGATCAGGTCGATGGCTTTGTCGGGCAGCTGCCGATCCGCGATATAGCGATGCGACAGGGTGGCCGCGGCCACAATGGCCGGGTCGGTGATTTCCACGCCATGGTGCACTTCGTAGCGTTCCTTGAGCCCGCGCAAAATCGCGATGGTGTCCTCGACCGAGGGCTCATCGACCAGGACTTTTTGGAAGCGCCGTTCCAGCGCCGCATCCTTCTCGATGTACTTGCGGTATTCATCCAGCGTGGTGGCGCCGACGCAGTGCAGCTCGCCGCGCGCCAGCGCGGGCTTCAGCATGTTTCCGGCATCCATGGCGCCCTCAGCCTTGCCGGCGCCCACCATGGTGTGCAATTCGTCGATGAACAGAATCACCTGGCCTTCCTGTTTCGCCAAGTCATTGAGGACCGCCTTCAGCCGCTCCTCGAATTCGCCGCGAAACTTGGCGCCGGCGATCAGCGCACCCATGTCGAGTGCCAGAATGCGCTTGTTGCGCAAGCCTTCCGGCACCTCATCGTTGATGATTCGCTGCGCCAGACCTTCGACAATCGCCGTTTTGCCCACGCCCGGCTCGCCGATCAGGACCGGGTTGTTCTTGGTCCGCCGCTGCAGAACCTGGATGGTGCGGCGGATTTCGTCGTCGCGTCCGATCACCGGATCGAGCTTGCCCTGGGTCGCGCGCTCGGTCAGATCGATGCTGTACTTTTCCAGCGCCTGACGATTCTCCTCGGCGCCCGCATCCTCCACCTTGGCGCCGCCGCGCACCTCGTCGATGGCCTTTTCCAAACTGGCCCGCGACGCGCCGCTCGCCTTGAGCAGCCGGCCCAGTTCGCCGCGATCGTCGCAAGCCGCGAGCACGAACAGTTCGCTGGAAATAAATTGATCGCCGCGCTGCTGCGCCAGCTTGTCGGTGACATTCAAGAGCTTGTTAAGATCATTGCCGAGCAGCACTTCGCCGCCCGCTCCCTCAACCTTGGCAATCCGGTCGAGCGCCCCCGCGAGATCGGAACGCAGCTTGGGCACCTGTGCGCCGGCCTTCTCCAAGAGCGGCCGGGCGGTACCGCCCTGCTGATCGAGCAGCGCCGCCATCAGGTGCACCGGCTCGATGTACTGATTGTCGCGACCCACCGCCAGAGACTGGGCATCGGCCAGCGCTTGCTGGAACTTGGTGGTCAGCTTGTCCATTCGCATAAGTGATCCCTTGAGAAAACGCTCGGAATGGTCACGAAATGGGGATGGATAGGGTCCAATTCAACGGTGTTTTCAGCCTTCCCGCCAGATCAGCGTGGCTTGGCGGCCGGTGATTCCGTCGCGCCGGTGCGAGTAGTAGCGATCTTGTTGGGCAAAGGTGCAATGCCCGCCCCCATAGATGCGGATCACGCCAAGAGAACTCAAGCGGCGGCGCGCGAGCATTCCGAGGTCTGCCTGATAGCGCCCGCGGGCATTGAGTTCAAAGGCCTCCACGGCCTGCGAATCCCCACTTAAAAATGCCTCGCGTACCTCGGGGCCCACTTCAAAATGCTTAGGACCGATCGCCGGTCCCAGCCATGCCATCAGAGCCGCCGGGGGCACGTTCATGGCGCGCACAGTCGCTTCGATGACGCCCGCTGCCAACCCGCGCCAGCCGGCGTGCGCAGCCGCCACAATGTCGCCCGAGTCCGCCGCAAGAACGATGGGCAAACAATCGGCCGTAAGAATCGCACGCGACCTTATTAGGTCCCCGCGCGACGGCAGCGTCCGCGGGAGCCAAGGGTCCCGCTCGGTCGAGATCCGCAACCGCAACCCCGTGGACCTGGGACAGCCATGAGGGTTCGGCCGGCAGGCCGGCCCCCAACCTTAAGCGGCGCCGATTTTCGGCCACGGCGATCGGGTCATCCCCGACATGGCCGCCCAGATTGAAGCTGGCGTAGGGCACCGCACTGGCGCCGCTGTGAGGATCGCCCCGCAGGGTCGATAATGCCCGCACGCCCCGCGGCGCCGGCCAGTCCGCCTCGACCCAGGGCGCGGTCACCGCCCGCGTTCCGCTTCTGCCGAAGCCACGCGCGCATCATTGCGCAGCGCCTGCAGCAGCTGATGAAAGTCTTCCGGCACCTTACTGGCCAATCCCACTCGCTTGCCGGTACGAGGATGATCAAAGCCGAGTGCCGCCGCGTGCAACGCCTGGCGCTTAAAGGCCCGCAAGGTGCTCACGAGTGCTTCGCCCGCGCCCTTGGGTTGTGCAAATCGACCCCCGTAGACCGGATCGCCGACTATTGGGTATTTCAGGTGCGATAGATGCAGGCGTATTTGATGGGTGCGGCCGGTCTCGAGTTGCACCGACAGGTACGAATGTGCGCGGAAGCGCTCGATAATGCGGTAATGCGTCACCGCCGGCCGCCCGCTTTCGCGCACCGCCATTCTTAGGCGATCGCTGCGATTGCGCCCGATGGGAGCGTCGATCATGCCGCCGCCCGTCATGACGCCGACGCACACCGCCAGATAATTGCGCGACATGGTGCGCGCCATGAGCTGCCGGGCAAGCGAAGTCTGCGCCTCGGCGGTCCGGGCGACGACCAGCAGGCCGCTCGTGTCCTTGTCGAGGCGATGGATGAGGCCGGCCCGCGGCAGCGTCGCCAACGAGGGATCCAGTCCCAGCAGCGCATTTTGCAAGGTATGCCGTGGATTCCCCGCGCCGGGATGCACCACCATTCCGGCCGGTTTATCGATCACCAGCACATCCGCATCTTCGTAGGCCAACCGCAGCGAAATCGCCTCCGGCAGCACTTGGGATGGCGGCTCAGCAACCGTCAACTGCACGCGCACCTGTGCCCCCGCCTCGAGCCGGTCGCGGGGCTTGAGATGCCGCCGACCCACCATGACTGACCCGTCCTCGATCCAGCCCTTGATCCGGGTGCGTGAATGCTGGGGCATGAGCCGGGCCAGGGCGCTGTCCAGCCGTTCGCCGGCCAATTCAGGCGGAATCTTAAGCTCGATCACTTGGAACTCTGGGGTCATAGAGGCACTCGAAGCTACCGTCGGGGCATTTGGGTATACTGCCGCGCTTTCGGGCCCGCCCAACGGGACCCCCATTGTAAGGAATCGCTTGTGAGACTGCGTGATCTTGTCCAACCGGGCCGTGTTCTAGTCATGGCCATCGGCATCGTAATGCTCGCCACCGGCTGCCGCAGCCACCGCGCCGATGATGCCAAATCAGGGCCGGAGCAGATTTACGCCAAGGCGCAAAAGGCGATTCGCAATTCCAGCTACGCAGAAGCCGTCAAACAACTCGAAGCGCTGCAATCTCGCTTCCCCTTCAGCGAACCGGCGCGCCAGGCACAGCTCGATTTGATCTACGCGTACTACAAGAATCACGAAGTCGATCCGGCAGTCGATGCGGCCGACACCTTCATCCGCGAGAACCCCACCAACCCGAGGGTCGATTACGCCTACTACATGAAGGGCTTGGTGTACTTCGAGCGTCAGTCGAATTGGCTGGAGCGGCTCTTCCGTGTCGATCTGTCGCAGCGCCCGCCGATCAATGCCAAGAAATCGTTCGATTCATTTCAACAGCTCATCGAAAAATATCCGCACAGCGAGTACGTCGGCGACGCGCAGCAGCGCATGATTTACCTGCGCAACCGCCTGGCCGACTTCGAACTGCATGTCGCGCTTTACTATATGCGCCGCGGCGCCTATGTCGGCGCACTCAACCGCGCCAAATACTGTGTGGAAAATTATGACGGCGCACCGGCGGTGAAAGGCTCGATGAAGGTCATCGTCAACGCCTACTACGATCTGAATATGGTGGATTTGGCGAAGAATGCGGAGAGCGTGTACGCGGATAACTATCCGGGATCCAGCAAGGACCTCGAGAAGAAGAAGCATTGGTACCAGAACATCCTCTAGCCGCCGCTCTTAGTGCGATTTGTAGCCGCTGGTGATCGGGTAGCGCCAGTCCCGCCCGAATGCCCGGCCGCTCACCCGCACCCCCGGCGGCGCCTGCCGGCGCTTATATTCATTGCGCTTGACCAGATCCAGGATGCGACCGACCGTGGCTCGATCGAAGCCGCGCGCGGCGATTTGATCGACCGATAGATCCTCTTCGATGAAAGCCTCGAGGATGGGATCCAGAATTTCATAGGGCGGCAGGCTGTCGGTGTCTTTTTGGTCGAAGCGCAGCTCGGCCGACGGCGGCCGATCGATGACTCTGGCGGGAATGACCGGCGACTGCGCGTTTCGCCAACGGCACAATCGATACACCAGCAGCTTGCTGCAATCCTTGATGGGGGCGAATCCGCCGGCCATGTCGCCGTACAGCGTGGCGTAGCCCACCGCCATTTCGCTTTTGTTGCCGGTGGTGAGCAGCATCTTGCCGGTTTTGTTGGAAATGCCCATGAGCAGCACCCCCCGGCAACGCGATTGAATGTTCTCTTCCGCCGTGTCCGGCGCGCGGCCCGCAAACTCCTGTTTCAGGGCGGCCAAGGTGGCCTCGAACATGCCTTCGATCGATATTTCGCTGTGTTTGACATGCAGATTTCCGGCCTGCAGGGCAGCGTCATCCCGGCTCATTTGCGAGGTATAGCGCGAGGGCATCGCGACCGAATGCACCCGATCCGCTCCCAGGGCGTCCACGGCAATCACCAGCGTCAGGGCCGAGTCGATGCCGCCCGATAATCCCATGACCACGCCGGGGAAGCGGTGCTTGGTCACGTAGTCGCGGGTGCCTTGCACCAAGGCGCCGTAGACGCTCTCTTCCTGACCCTGCAGGGGCGCAATGTCGTCGGGAATGGGGTGGACGGTACCGGATGCATCCAATGCCAAATCGACCACGAACAAGCCCTCGGTGAAGGCTGGTGCACGCTGCGTGACTGCACCCCTATCGTCCATGACAAAGGAATTGCCGTCGAACACCAACTCATCCTGGCCGCCGATCAAATTGCAGAACACCACCGGTATGTGCGTCTCGCGGATCCGCTCCCGCACCACCTGCTGCTCACGCATGCTCTGCTTGTCAACCTCATAGGGCGAGGCATTGATCACCAGCAATACTTGTGCGCCGGCCTCGCGCGCTTGGCGAGCCGGTGCGGAATCCCACGCATCCTCGCACACCAATACGCCGGCTCGCACACCTTGAATTTCGATGGTGGTCGGATCCGAGCCCGGCGTAAAATAGCGCTTCTCGTCGAACACTCGATAATTGGGCAGGCAGGCCTTGCGGTGATTGGCGAGCACGGCGCCATCGCGGATCACGATGGCTGAATTGAAAATGGCGGCGCCCGCGTATTCAGGGTACCCCGCTATCAGCGTGATGCCGCGCACTTCTTGTTTGAGGCGCTCCAGCGAGCGTGCCACCTGCAACCGCATGCCGGAGTGAAACAGCAGATCCTCGGGGGGATACCCGGATACGGCAAGCTCGGGCAGCATCACTAAGTCGGCGCGATAGCGGTCGCGCGCTTCGTTGGCAGCGGCCACGATGCGCGAGGTATTGCCATCGACATCGCCGACCACCAGATTGAGCTGGGCCATCACACAGCGCAGCTGGCGCGGAGTGCTCAATTCTTCATCCGCTGGGCAATCGCCGAACCCATTTCCGCCGGCGAGTGCACCGTGGTAATGCCGGCCGCTTCGAGCGCCGCGAATTTCGCCGCTGCCGTGCCCTTGCCGCCGGCGACGATGGCACCGGCGTGACCCATGCGCTTGCCCGGCGGCGCTGCGACCCCGGCGATATAGGCAACCACGGGCTTGCTGACGTTTTTGTGAATGAAGGCGGCTGCCGCTTCTTCATCGCTGCCGCCGATCTCGCCGACCATCACGATGCCTTCGGTCTGCGCATCCTGTTCGAACAGCTCCAGCACATCGATAAAGTTCATGCCGCGCACCGGATCTCCACCTATGCCGACGCAGGTGCTCTGCCCCAGGCCATTGTTGGT